>JAHBXO010000025.1 GCA_019636445.1 Gemmataceae bacterium
CACAACCCAAATCCACAAAAATGAGACACCCAAAATCGGAATAATCCGTAAATCACGAACGAAACGATGGTTGTGAATTCGATAACGTGTGAAAACTGTCAAGAAATGGTTTCGAAACGGCATCAAAAGCCAATGCGATTATTGCAGCGGGCGAATTTTTTCGACTACCGTCTCATTCCCCAGTCCCGTTCCCGTTCCCGCAACCGTCTGCGGATCAGTGCCAGATCCCAGACGTCCAATCCCGAATCGAGTTGGTCGGTCACGCCGATCAGATACGGGCCGTTCGTCGCGAGCAATTCGACGGTGGTCCGACGCTCCGGGTGCTCGAGCGTGACAAGCATTTGACCGGTTTCGGTATCCCACAAACGGATCCGACCATCGATTTGCGAGAGCGCGATCCACGAACCGTCGCCCGCGAATGCGGCTGCGCAGTGGCTACCGCCCAGTCTCGCGCTCCGCTGCCATCGTTCGGTCTCGAGAATGTCGCCCGCGCTCGAACCGGTCCACAACCATCGACCATCGGGGCTGAATTGCGGCGTCGTCGAAATCGGTTCGACGAATTCGGCGATCGGAGTCAGTTGTTCCAGAATCCAGATCGTCAGGGAACGATCCCCGTTGCGAGTGACGGCGGTTCGGCCGTGCGGATCGAGCACGACTCCGGTCGTTCCCTCCGGCACCGGCCAATCCGTCAGGGCGTCGTCTCGCGCCAGCCAGTAGTGCGACGGCTTGGTGCCGACGCCAACCTGAACGCGGCCGTCGCGCGACTGAGCGAGCAGCGGGGCGGGCAGGCGTACCGTTCGATCGTAGGCGACCTCGATTCGGGGATCCGTTCGATTGCCGAAACGGGCGGTGAGCCGTTCGGTCGGGAAGGATCCCTCCGACTGCTGAAGCAAAAGCTCACCATCGCGTGAAGAGGAAAGAATGAACGACGGACCGGTGGGAATCGATGCGATCCGGCGACCGGACGCAAGATCCCAAAAGACGAAACGATGGGGAATGTTCGCGGCGACGATGCGCTCCTGGTCTTGGAGATGCGGCTTGGAAAGTCCCAGCGGAACGCCGTTCTCGTAACACCGGATGGTTCTCCGCTCGCGGCCGGTTTCGAATCGCCAAACGTGAAGGGCACCGGTGTCGGAGAAGCCCGCCAGTCGTTGCCCCGTTCCAGACCATCGAAGCCGCGCGGTCGGGTTCGCGGACCGCTCCTCGACGAGGACTCGGCCCGATTCCGCATCGAAGACCGTCGCCTTCGTTGGTCCCATCGCGGCGAGGTAAAGCCCGGACGGGTGCACGGCGAGTTCGGTAACGGGTGTCGCGCTGGTCCATTCCGTCAGTTTCGCCGGTGAGTCGCTCGCGTCGAATTGCCGGATGCGGTGCCGCGAATCGTCGTGGTTGCCATCCCGATCGGCGATGAACAATCCCCGGCCGTCGGGGTGCCACGCCATCGCGGTGATGCGACCGAAGTTGGCGTCGATTCGCCGGCGGTGACCGGTTTGTGCGTCGAGGAGGTGGCAAGACCCATCATGGCCGATGGCGACGATCGGCCGTGTCGGGTGCAACGCCAGAACGGGATTAGCGGTGGTTCGGTTCGTCAGCCCGGTTTGCACCCGCGAGATGGGAACACCATCCTCGGATCGATAACAACCCAGTTCGCCATTTCCTTGCAGCACGACGAATCGTTCGGCGCCCGGTGCCGCCGACCATTCGGCGACATCGGGGATCGTGACGGGTGTATCCGCATCGGAGCGATTGAATGGCAAGAGTCGCAGTTCGCGATCCGCCGTCCGTGCCAAAACTTGTTGGCCGGGCAAAAACCGGAAGTCGATGTAGGTCCCGTCCGTGAATCGCGCGAGCGGTTCGGCATCGCCAAACCGGTAAATCATTAGTTCGCCTGCCGCGTCGATCCGTCCATATCGATGGTGATCCGGGTCGATCTCGAGGTCTTTCGCTCCGGAGGCAATTCGGTCACCGGTCGGTTCGGCCTGCAGGTCCGGATTCACCAACGCCGCGACGGTCAGGTCTCGTAATTCCTGCTCGATGGAGTCTCGCTGCCCGATTTCCCTTGCGAAACGATCGGCTTGATCGAGCAGGGCCAGCGTTTCGAATCGACGACCGGGACCGTGATTCGCGACCCGGGCACGAACCTGGAGCAAGAGAAGGTCCAGTTGGTTCCGTTGCATGTGCTGCAGTTGCGATTTCGAATCGGCCAGCGCCGTCGCCATTCGCCAGTTCTGACGCGCGATGAACGCCGTCACGAGGAAGGTTCCGAAGAGGATCAGCGAACAGGCCGCGGCGAGGGCCGGGTTCGTACGGATCCAACACCACGATTGGGCGCGCAGGGTGGGTCGACGGGCGAGCGGCGGAAGACCATCGAGGAATCGTTGGAGATCGTCGCGAAACGCGGCCATGCCGGCATAGCGTCGACGGGGCTCTCGTTCGATCGCCTTGAGAACGATTGTTTCCAGTTCGCGGGGAATGAACGGATCGACGACCCGGGGCGGCGGCGGCGATTGCGTGAGGACGGCTTGTTGGAGTTCCGGCAAGTCGGTCTGTGGAAAGGCCGGCCGCAGGGTAAGCAATTCGTATAGCGTGACACCGAGGCCGTAGATGTCGCAGGCCGGTTCGGATTCACCGCGGAACCGTTCGGGTGCGAGATAACGGAGCGTACCGACGACTTCGCCGCGGCGCGTGAGATTGTCGGCGCGCTCGACTTTCGCCAGGCCGAAGTCGGCGATCCAAGTCTTGAGGTTTCGATCGATCAAGAGATTCGAGGGTTTGATGTCGCGGTGGACCACGCCGTTGCGGTGCGCGTGCGAAAGGCCGTCCGCCGCTTGAAGGGCGATCCGGGCCACCGCCCGATGCCAGTCCGCCGTACCCGGCGCGGGCAGGAGATCCGCGATGCTAGGTTGGTCCGGTTCCGGGTTGCTGGTTTCGGGGATACCGAAGAAGGAATCGTGGGCCATCGGAGGAGTGGGCGATTCGGGTTCTTCGTCGCGTCGGGTGCGCAGATCGGCGAGCACGCGGTTGATCCCGTCGCCCGGGATGAGATCCATCACCAGGTAGTGCAGGCCGTTCGTATCGAAAATGCCATGGATGGGGACGATGTTGGGGTGGCGCAATCGATCGGTCGTCGAGGCCTCCTGGCGGAACCGATCCAGATCCTGTCGGGTGCGACCGGGAAGCAGGATCTTCAAGGCATAGCGGCGGTCGGGTGAGGAGCTTTGGGTCTCGCGGACCGTTTCGTAGACCATGCCCATCGAGCCGCCGCCGAGAAACCGAACGATCCGGAACTCGCCGAGTTGATTGGGCAGGTGGACGGTTTTGTCGCGTGCGCTTTCGGCGGCGTGCTCCATCGCGAAGAGGGCGGGAACCAGCCGCCGGATCCGGTCCGCCAGATGCGGATGCCGGGACGCCAGGACTTCGATATTCGGCGACGCTCCACGACGGGCGCAGACCAGTAATTCATCGACGATGCGGTCGAGTGTCGAGTCGTCGTCGGGCGGATCGTCCGGGGTCATGAGACGACCTCGCGGTCCGCGTCGATTCCTTTGAGAAGACTGGTGATCCGTTCCAATGCCCGCAGGTAGCGCTTGCGCGCGGCGGCCTCGGTGATGCCGAGGACCGTGGACGTTTCCAATGCGGTCAGTTGTTCGAAGTGTCGGAGCACGAGCACTTCGCGGTCGTCGGTCGCGAGCGAGTCGAGCGCCGCGATCACGCGACGGCGGCGCTCTTCGAGGATCGCCTCCGAGACGGGGGATTCTTCCCTACCGACCAGCAGGCCGGCTAGATTGACGGACGACGCCTCCGGAAACGGATGCACGCCGTTGGCCGGTCGGCGCTTCTTGACGCGGAGTTGCCGGCGGTGCACGCGCGACAGTGCGTCGCCGACCAGGTAGCGCAGCCAGAGGAAAAACGAGACCTTCGGCTGTTCGAGATACTGCGGCAATCGATCCAGCACGAGTTTATAGGCGTCTTGAAGGACGTCCGAAGGATCGACGAGGCCCGCTAGCCGGGGGTCGAGGCGCAGGCGCACGATCCGGCGTAGTCGCGGGCCATGTGCCTGGACGATGACGTTCCAGGCGCCGCGATCCCCCGCGACGGCTTGGCGGATCAACTCGAGCGAGTCGTCGGCGTTCGGTGTGGGGGTATCGGACATCGGCGACATCCTACCGCCGACGGAGAACGGAGTACAAACGAGTTTTGTCGATCGGCGAGGAAATCAGGCAACCGAAGACAACGGGATTCCTGCCGATGCGGCCCCGGTGGTGATCCCGGCCGCGTCGATCGGCTGGAATCCTGCGTCGCGAATCGCCCGATCCAATCCCGGATCGGAAAGGCGTTCGTACTCCACGACCCGCCTTTGAATCTGACCATCGGTGAGGCTGCCGTCCCGACCGACCAACGTGCGATCGAAATGCCCGGGGTGACACGTGAGTTCGACGGTCCGGCCCGTGCTCGCCGCGAGCCAGTTCATGAAGAACCGAGGATCGTGCACGCAGGGCGGATCGGTGACGCCGATCAATTCATCGTTGCCCGGAAACGCATAGCTTCGGGACTGGCCGAACCGAGAGAGCAGAAGTCGTTTGAGCCGCCCGCCGGGAACGCCGTTCAATGTCGCGCGCGATTCGACCACGCGACGGACGAACGGCACGGGTTCCTGACCTTCAAGGATGTGCATTAGTGCGCGACGAACCGGCGCGAAGACCTGAAGATGATGGTGACAGTTCACATTGCGCGGCAACTGCTCCGTGAGATCGAGAAAACGGATGTACTGCGCGCTCAACTCGGATTCGATTTCCGACTCGCGGATCCGACCCTGCATGAGACGCAGCAGGAAACGCCCCAGGGTGTGGAATCGACCGCGCCGGTCGACCAGCGACGGCACGAGATCCGGCGAACAGACCGGGCTGTCGAGAGTCAGGCAGGGGTGCCAGCCTAGCTCGACCGGGCAGCCGCGCCGCTGCCACTGGCGGACGCCGTCGCGGGCGAAGGGTGATGTCACGAGCAGAACGGTCGATCGGACGACGCCCAATTCCGCGAGGTCGAGAATCCCGCGGGACGTTTCCGGTCCGATGCCGAAGTCGTCCGCCGTGATCAGGAGCAGTCGATCGGGCATCACGCGGCTTCCCGCGCGAGTGTCGATTTGCGACCGATGGCGACAAACGGAGGCATCAGGATCCGCTTCCACTTGCGGCGGATCTGGTAAAGTTCCCGAAGCATGGTCAGGGCGGAACGGAATCCGGTCGTACTAACCCGATCGCGGCAACGGACCCGCACGGGAACCTCGATGACGGGGATCGCGCTGCGATCCAACGCGAGGAGCAATTCGCAGTCGAAGCCGAATCCGTCGCAGGTCGTACGCGGGAGAAGGTGATGGATGATTTCGGCAGTGAAGCCCTTCAAGCCGGCCTGGGAGTCGATCTGGCGGATTGGCAGGACGCGCCGGGCGAGCCAGCCGAAGACGGCGCTCTGGAACTGCCGGCGATACGCGTAGCCGAGAAGGTGCGGGGGCACGACCAGTTCGCTGTCGGGGTGGGTACGGGACGCGATCGCGGCGACGGCGCCCTGGCGGAGCGTGTCCGCGATGCGGAGGATATCGTCGAATCCGTAGGCTAGGTCGATGTCGGTGAAGATGCGATATTCGCCGCAGGCCGCGAGCAAGCCCGTCCGGACCGCGTACCCTTTGCCGCGGTTGCCCGGGTAGGAGACGACCCGAATCCGATCGTCCGGGGGCAGGCGATTCAGTTGCGTCGTCGTGTCGTCGGTGCATCCGTCGAGGACGATCACGACTTCCCACGGATCGGGCTGGCCGTCCAGAAAGTCGGTGAGCGCGTGCCAGGTCGAGGCGATCGTCGGGCCGGGGTTGTAGGCGGGCAGCACGAGACTGAACACGGGCGACGTCCTTGCCGCAGGGTACTTCGCGAGAAGCTAACCGATTCGAGGACTGGCTGGAAAGGCGAATCTGCGCGGTCCGCGTCGGCGGTGCGAGATTGACAGGACCGCGCCGACACGGCATATCCCCGGTCGAGGGACGGTTCCGTCCGGGGGCGATCATGCAACGACTCGTGGGACTGTGCGGTTTGCTCGCGGCCGGGTGCGCGACGGTGCCGCCGTTGGACAATCCGTTGACGGTCCGTGCCGTCGAAGAAAACCCGGCCCTGATCGCGCCCGTGACGCCCGATGCCAATAGTTACGCGAAGCTCTGGGAGCACGTGATCGACGTGCTGGATGACGATTTCGAACTGAAACCGCCATCCCGCTATGCCGGATATCTGGAGTCGGTGCCGCGAATTGCACCGGGGTACGAACAACCCTGGAAGTCCGGCTCGCCGGACCGCCGGGAACGTCTCATCGCCACGGCGCAGACCGTCCGGAATACGGCGAAGATCTGGATCAACGCCGGCGATCGCGGCGGCTACCGCGTTTACGTCGAGGTGTGGCGGGAGTTGCTCGATCAGGAGCAACCGATCCGAGCCATCGGCGGCGCTGCCGTCTTCAGCGAAGCGCCAACCGTCGACCGCCGGTTCGACGTGGTGGGCGTCGAATCCTCGGCCGAGCGGAACTGGATTCCCGCCGGCCGCGATTACGCCTACGAACAGCGGATATTGTCCCGGATCCGTGCCCGATCGAACGAGTGCCGCTGAATTACAGTTCTTCGATCCGCTTCTTCGGCAACTTGATCGTGAAGGTCGAACCTTTGCCGACGACGCTTTCGACGCGGATGCGCCCTTGATGTTGTTCGATGATCTGGCGGCAGACGCTGAGGCCGAGCCCGGTGCCGCCGCGGCCGTACTCGTCGGGCAGTTTTGTGGTGAAGAACGGCTCGAAGATCTGCCGGAGGTTTTCGGGCGCGATCCCCAAACCCGTGTCGGCGATCTTGATCTCGGACGTTTCGCCGTCCGGGAGTTCCCGCGTTTCGATGCGAAGACGGCCGCCGTTCGGCATCGCCTGCCGCGCGTTGATGATGAGGTTCACGAGAATCTGTTCAATCTGGCCGGCGACGACCAGTGCGGTCGGTCGGCCATGGAAGCGTTTCTCGACCTGCACGCGGTGTTTGGAAAGGTCCTTGTCGGTGAGGATGAGAACATCCTCGATCAGTTTTACGAGGTCGGTCTGTTCGCGAAGGGTGGAGTTGTTCCGGGCGAAGCCGAGCATGCTGTTGACGATGGTCGCGGCTCGCTGACCGCCGCGGATGATTCGTTCGAACGCCTGGGTTTGGGCGGCGGGATCCTGTCCGCGGAGTCCCATTTTGGCGTAATTGAGAATAGTCGTCAGGATGTTGTTGAATTCATGTGCGACGCTCGACGCCAATTCGCCAACGCTGCTGAGCCGTTGCGCCTGCAACAGTTGCTGGCGGAGCGAATCCAATTCGGCGGTGGGTGCAAGGACTTCGTGGCTCGTCATAGCCGCCTCCGGGTTCCGATGTCAAACCGTATCGGTTGTGCGGGCGGAGGCTCTTCATCATTTCGCAATCGGTCGATTCAGAAAGAAGGCGGCAAAAAGTGGGATTCGTGTTTGAACGGTGGAAATTTGATGAAATCCGTAAAGATTTGGGATGATTCGGCTTGTCAATCTCGTCATAATCTGGGCAGGGAATTCTCGCCGACGTGCCTAACGCTATTTTTCTGTCCTCTCCGGCCGTCGATTCCCTTTCGGAGGTGCGCATGTCTCGAATTCGTCCACGCAAGGGGTTCACGCTCATTGAACTCCTTGTGGTGATCGCGATCATCGCGATCCTGATCGGGCTTTTGTTGCCCGCCGTGCAGAAGGTCCGGGAGGCAGCCGCCCGCTCGACCTGCACGAACAACCTGAAACAGATGGGGTTGGCGCTACACAATTACGAAAGCACCAACGGGAAGCTGCCGACGTGGGGTTTTAACTTCGCGACGAATCCCCGGCCGGCGAATCCGTACGGCAGTCAAACGCAAGGCTGGACGGCGCTCGTGCTGATCGCCGATTACATTGAACAAGGCCCCCTTAAGAACCAAATCAACACGAGCATTTCGATTCTCGATCCGCTCAATCTGCCGCCGCCGGCTCCCGGATCGACCAACCCGGCCGGTATGACTCCTGTGAAAGTCTTTGTCTGTCCGTCCGTTCCCAACTCCTTGGATCTTGCCAACTACGACTCGATCATGACCTCGTATGGTTTCCCGACCGGCAACCGATACTCTCGCACCGATTACTGGCCGTTTACGGGTTACGATGAAACGTTGCTGACGGTCACCACTCGATGCAATGGCAATCCCTACAACGGCCCAACGGCACAGGCGCAGGCTCGAAATTCCGGGGCTCTTTCCGTTGGGACGGGCACGCCAATTGGACCGAATCAGGGTAATTCGTTGGTGTCGATCACCGACGGCACGAGCAACACGTTGTTCTTCACCGAAATCGGCGGCCGAGGACTGAACCTCTACATCCGCGGCCGGTCGATCGCCCCAATTCCGTCCAACGTGGCTTCGTTGGCCAGTCTTTCGCCTCAGCCGATCGCTCCGACGTCTGGTCAGGGGGATATTTCGCTCTACGCCCGCGGTGCGTGGGCGGATCA
Organism: Gemmataceae bacterium; assembly: GCA_019636445.1. Lineage (GTDB taxonomy): Bacteria > Planctomycetota > Planctomycetia > Gemmatales > Gemmataceae > Limnoglobus. The sequence goes on from JAHBXO010000025.1 coordinate 8,546, forward strand.
GGCTGGCGTGTCGTATCTCCGCGGGTATCTCGTCAACGCGACGAATAACGCCGTCGATCCGACCCAGGGCTGCCAAGTCGTCAACGCCACCAATCACGGAGCGCCGTACTCGTTCCATACCGGTGGCGTGAACACGCTTCGCTGCGATGGCTCGGTGAGTTTCATGAAAGACAGCATCACGGGACCGATCCTGGCGGCGTTCATCTCCCGCAACGGCGGTGAATCGGTGCCGCTCGATCAATAAGTCGATTTGCCGAAGAATTCGCGAAACCGGCCGGCCGGGGCTTTTCAAGCCCCGGCCGGCCGATTATCGTTTGCGCATCTCCTTCCCGAGGATACTCCCACCATGAACCGCCTTCTCCTTTTGGCCGTCGCGATTGGTTCACTCGCTGCGGCGGTCGCCTTCTCGACCAAACTCCCCGCCGATGGCACCCCAGGTTCGTCCGCTCCGCTCCAGATCGCCACAAGCGAAAAGAACCCGTGGACCCACCTCAAGACGCCTCCGTCCGACAAACAGTTCCAGTTCGTCGTCGTCTCGGACCGTACGGGTGGCCATCGCGCCAACATCTTCTCGAAGGCCGTGCACCAGATCAACCTACTCCAGCCCGACTTCGTGATGTCCGTGGGCGACCTGATCGAAGGGTACACGACTAAGGAGGAAGAGTACACGAAGCAGTGGGATGAGTTCGATTCGTACGTCAAAAAGCTGCAAATGCCGTTCTTCTACGTTCCGGGGAACCACGACCTCGCGAACAAGCAGTTGATCGACTACTGGGGCGGCCGCTACGGCAAGAGCTATTATCACTTCGTCTATCGCGACACCCTGTTCCTGAACATCAACAGCGAGGACGGCAAGGCGTCTATGGTCACGGCGGAGCAGGCCGCGTCGATCGCCAAGGCTCTCGACGAGAACAAGAACGTCCGCTGGACGATGGTCTTCCTCCACAAGCCGCTCTGGGCCGAAAAGGATCCCGAGGCCAACGGCTGGCTCGCCGTCGAAAAGTTGCTCGCCGGCCGCAACTACACCGTCTTCTGCGGCCACGTCCACCGCTACCAGAAGTATGTCCGCAACGGCATGAACTACTATCAACTCGCGACGACGGGTGGCGGCAGCAGGCTCCGCGGCACCGAATACGGCGAGTTCGACCATCTCGTCTGGATCACCATGAAGCCGGACGGTCCAGTAATCGCAAACATCATGATGGACGGTATTCTTCCGGAGAACCTGCGGCTGCCGGAGGTGAACGAAGCCGGTACGGTCGTGAAGAAGCAACCGCTGCATTCCCTGAAAGGAACACTGACCCTGGAGGGCAAGCCGCTCGCGGGTGTGACCGTAACGTTTGCCCAACAGGAGGCTCCGAAGGGCTTCCGTGTCGCCAATGCCGACGGCCTCACGGGCGCCGACGGCGCGTTCGTCGTCAGCACCTACGAAAAGTTCGACGGTATCCCCGCCGGCAAATACAAGGTGACGGTTAACAAGACGGGCCGCGGCTATTACGACGGCGAAAAGCCCGCGAAATCGCCCGTCCCGGAGAAGTACACCAAGGCCGCCACGACGCCGCTGATCGTGGAAATCAAGGAAGGCACGAACGAGATCGCCCTGGATCTGACGAACTGACCGCGTCGGATGTCGTTGGGCTTTCGCGGGCGGTCCCGTAAAATCGTCGGAAACGACGCCGGAGCAGCACCGCGATGCCCATCGATATCCCGTCCATCCTGCGCGAATGCCACCGCCTGCGGCGGCACCTTCGCGATTTGAAAGAGGAAATCGAGCGAGGCCCCCGCGTGCTCAAGGCGCAGCAGGCCCGGCTCGCCGCCGAAGAGCAGGAGCACAAAGACGCCTACGAGATCATCAAACGACTCAAGCTTCGCCAGAAGGAGGACGAGGGTTCGCTCAAGGTCGTGGAGGCGAATCTGGACAAGCTCGGCACCAAGGCCATGACCGTGACCACCATGAAGGAGATGGAGGCCGTCAAGCACGAGACGGAGCAGGCGAACGCGAAGAAGGGGCTTCTCGAAGACGCGATCCTGGGCGCGATGACTGAAATCGAAGAGCGGACGGCCAACCTGCCGAATGTCGAGAAGAAATGGAAGGATGCCCAGGCCGAGTTCGCCCAATATCAGGTCGATGCCAAGGAACGCATGGAGCGAATGCTCGAAGACCGAACGCTTTCGGAATCGGAACTCGCACGCCGGGAAGCGGAACTGCCGAACGACATGCGCGATCAGTACGAACGACTCATCAAGGCGCACGGCCCGGACGGCCTGGCGGGCGTCAAGGGGACCGTGTGCGGGCAGTGCCGGTCGGTGATCGGCGAATCGCGGTTTTTCGAGTTGGAAGCCGGCAAGTTCGTCTTATGCCCGGTCTGCGGACGCGGGTTGTATCTCGTCCGCGAATAAAAGAAGCCTCCGCCGAATCCACAACGGATTCCGCGGAGGCTTTGGCGTTTCTCTCGGGTTGATCACGTCGCCGGGAAAAGTCCTTGTTGAATCGGGTCGAATTCCGCGAGCGCCGTCGTGGAACTGTCGGCGAACGCGAAGACCTGGATCTTCCGGTTGCCGTCGGTTCCGATATCTCCGGCACCGATCCGGCGACCGGCGCGGTCCGTTTCGGGGCCGGCGAAGAAGGAACCGATCGTATTGGGGATCGGGAACCCGTCGGTGCGTCGGGGGTTGAAGACGCTGACCACCGGTCCGCCATTGGTGCCGGGCGTCGTGAGGATTTGGAATTGCTCGCCACCACGGAGGTCGGCGAGGGAGACGACGACGCCGCTGCGGAGCGAGGAGTCGTACGCGAAATAGTTGAGGACGACTTTGTTCTGGACGAAGTCGTAGAGGCTGACGCGGGGTCCGCCGGTGAAGCCGGCTCCGACGAGGATCTGGGCGTATCCGGTGCCGAGCGCGTCCTTCACGTCGACATAAAGGCCGCCGCGGAAAGTTTCCTCGAAGATCGGCACGGTGCGGAGCAGGGCGCCGTCGACGCCGTCGTAGATCTTGATGAAGGGGCCGCCGCCGAAGCCGGGCACGGCGATCACGTCGCGTTGGCCGTCGCCCGTGACATCCGCGACGGCGACGCGGACGCCGCCCGTGAAACTCACTTCGAACGGCTGAGCGGTGAATCGTTGGCTGCCGTCGGCGTTTTTGGCGATGACGACCGGAAGGTTTCCGGCCGGGATCGCTTGCGCCGTGAGTTGTTCCGGCGCGGTGCCCGTGGCCACGATGATCGAGACGGTGTTCGACGTGGTCGGCGTGCTGCTGCCGGTCGGAGTGAACTCCGCGGTGATTGCGTGCGTCGAGGCCGTGGCGAAGCTCGTGGTAAGCAGGGCACGGCCGTCGAGGACGCGGACGGTGCCCAGGACGGTGGCACCATCGAGGAAGCGAACCTGTCCGCTCGAGCTGTTCATGCCCGAGACGGTCGCGGTGAGGAGCACGGTGCGATTGGTCTGCGCGGTGGTGCGCGAGGCGCCGAGGAGGACCGAGGTGGGGCCTTGCGCGACGACGTTGACGGTGACGACTTCGGTGTCGAAGTTCTGTGCGCTGCCGAGCGACCCGACGCGATCGGTGTTGTCGCGGACGCCGACGAGGAGTTGGACGGAGCCGGTGAATCCGGAATTGGCCGTGACCGTCAGTTCGCCGGTCGCGGCGTTGACGCTGGCGGAGACGTTGGCGGGGGTGCCGAACAGGTTGCCGGGGACGCCGACGCGGTAGGTGAGGTTGGCGTTGTCGCCGTCCAGGTTCACCAGCGGCAGGGTGACGATCTTCGACGAACCCGATTCGACCGTAATGGCCGGGATCGGATTGAGGAACGGCCGGTCGTCGGAGGGATCGAGTGCGGCGGTGACGCGGAACTTGATTTCCTTCGAAACGCCGTCGCCGTCGACGGCGCTGACGGTGATGTCGGAATTGCCCGTGAAGCCGCCCGTCGCGGTCACTTTCAAGACGCTGTTGGCCTTGTCGGTGATGATCGTGGCGTCGGTGATGACGGCGGGGTTCTGCGCCTGATCGGTCGTGCCGGACTTCACGGTGCCCTGAATGATCTTTTCGAAGACGTCGAAGCCGCTGGTGAGCTGGCCGAAAATCGTGTGGTTGAAGTTCAGGAACTGCGGCCGGGTGGCGAGGGGCTGGTCGATGTCGGTAATGAAGAACTGGGTGCCGTTGGCGTCGTCGACGGCGTTGGCGAAGGCGACCATGCCGTGGCTGTTGAAGGTGAACTCGGCGTTGTATTCGTCCACGAGGTTCGGCTGCGTGCCGGGGTCGGCGGCGGTGTTGTTGGACGAGCCGCCCTGGATGACGAAGTTGTCCTGGGTGCGGAAGAAGGTCTTGCCGTCGTAGAAGCCGGCATTCGCGAGATCGACGATGCGCTGGACGGCGAGGGGCGCGGCGTCGGCGAACAGGCGGATCGTGATCGTGCCGGTGAACGCGGTCCCGGTGTTGTCGACGCCGCTGACGTCGAGTTTGAGGGTTTGGCCGGCGGGCAGCACGCTCACGTTGACGCCAGCGTTCGCGCTGGAGGCGGTGAACGTCGTCGTGCCGTTCACCGTCGCCGTGTTCTGGACGGGCACGAACAGCGGCTTGTTGTTCGCGAAAGTGTTGTCCGCGATCGAGGCCAGCGTCACGGCCGGCATTTCACGGCCTTCGAGAGCTTCGGCGGACAGGCGAGCGGTGGGACGGGCGTTCCCGGAAGTCCGGGGCTTCAGCCAACGCGACAAGGCTCGGAACGGCATCGACGCACCTCAGGGAGAAGCGATCTATCGTGTAGTTAAGACGAATGTTCGGCGGTTCCGGTTGGCTCGCATTCGGGAAATTGCTTCCGTCGAAGCAATCGAGACCCGCCGGGCGATGTTCGATCCACTCGGCCGCACCGATCCGTGCGATCGTCACAATCCCAATTGCCGGGAAGGACGACCCGCGAGGGGGTTTCGAATAGCCATCGAATTCATGCATGCATCGGAAAAGGCACGCAGACCTCGATCCGCGTGCCGCAATCCCGAACGAATTTCCGGGTCGCTTTGCAAGGCATGCGGCGACGAGCTGTCATTCTAACCCATCCGGCTCATCTTCACGACCCCCCGCACGATCGTCGCCACCGCTCGGCCCGTCACCGGCCAGCCATGGAACGGGCTGTTCCGGCTCTTCGTCTTCATCGCGTTCACGTCGATCGTCCACTGCGCCTTCGGATCGATCACCGTCACGTCGGCTTTCTGACCGACCTGCAACGTCCCGCGCGGGATGCCGAGGATCTTCGCGGGATTAATCGTCATCTTCTCGATCATCTGCGGCCAGGTGAGTATGCCCTTCTCGACGAGGTGCGTGACGCACAAGGGCAGGAACGTCTCGAGACCGACGATGCCGTTGGGCGTCTGGTCGAGTTCCTTCGCCTTCTTCTCCGGGGCGTGCGGGGCGTGGTCAGTCGCCAGCACGGAGAGCGTGCCGTCGCGCAGACCTTCGAGGATGGCGTCCACGTCCCGTTGCGTCCGCAGCGGCGGGGACATCTTGTAGTTGCTGTCGAACCGCTCCAGTTCCTTGTCCGTCAGGATGAAGTGGTGCGGGCACGCTTCGCCGGAGCACTGGATGCCCTTCTTGATCCCATTCCGAAGCAACTCCACGCCGCCGGCCGTCGAAACATGAAGGATATGGACCTTTCCGCCCGTCAGTTCCGCGAGCATGATGTCGCGGGCGATCATGATGTCTTCGGCGACGCCCGGCATCCCGCGCAGGCCGAGCCGCAAGGACACTTCGCCCTCGTTCATCACGCCGCCCTGCGTCAGCTCCAGGATCTCGGCGTGGACGAGGATCGCCTTGTCGAACATCTTCGCGTATTCGAGCGCCCGGCGCATGATCTCGGCGTTGAAGACCGGCGCGCCGTCGTCCGTGAACGCGACCGCGCCGCCATCCACGAGCTTGCCGATCTCGGCGAGTTCCTTGCCCTCGCGGCCCTTCGTCACGGCGCCAATCGGGAAGACGTTGCAGTTCCCGGCCCGCTTCGCCTGGAGGATGACGAACTCGGCCGCGTCGCGAGTGTCCAGCGGCGGCTCCGTGTTCGGCATGCACGCCACCGACGTGACGCCGCCGGCGATCGCGCTCGCCGTGCCGGTCACGATCGTCTCGTCCTCCTCGCGGCCCGGCTCTCGCAGGTGGACGTGCATGTCGATCAGGCCCGGCGATACGATCATCCCGGAGCAATCGAGCACGCGGTCGGCCGCGCGGGGCGGCGGGCCGATACCACCGATGAGGATGTCGTCGATCCAGAGGTCGGCGACTTCGTCGAGGTTTTGCGACGGATCAATGACCCGTCCGTTTCGCAGGTGAAGTAGGGACATGAAGTCGTTGTACGGAACGACCGCCGTCACTTCGCGGGGTCGCGCCCGACTTCGCGCAGCCCCTCGCCAGTTCGCTTCATGATCGCATCGCCGAGATCGGCGCGATACGACTCGACGAGTACGAGCAGCCGCCGGACGACGGCGGGATTCGTGGTCCATACGTCCTTGCTTTCACCCGGATCGGCATCCAGATCGAAGAGCGATTGGGCGATCCGTTCGACCTTGTACCCGTGCCGGCTGGCGATGCCGCGGATACCGGACTCCTCGATCGCGAGCGGCTTCATCGCCGCGTAGTTGGCCGGTTTCCCGTCACGCCCCGGTGGGCCGTTCACGGTGAGGTAATCGTGCGCCAGATGCAACTTCCAGCGGCCGAAGCGGACCGCGTGCAGTTCCGAGCCGGAATAATAGGCGAATGTCTCGCGGGTCTTCGCGCCGACCTTGCCGAGCAGGAGTTCCGAAAGGTCGAGTCCGTCGATGGGGCGGTCGAGTTTCGCGATTCCCGCCAGCGAAACGAGGCTCGGCAGGAGATCGAGTCCGGTCACGAACGAGTTCGAGACGGTATCCGGCGGCACCCGGCCCGGCCAGCGGGCGATGAACGGCACGCGCAAGCCGCCCTCGAATGTCGTCAACTTCCCCTCGCGGTACGGCTCCGCCCGACCCGCGTGGCTGCCATAACTCAGGAACGGTCCGTTGTCCGACAGGAAGAGCACAAGCGTCTGTTCGTCGACGCCATTCTCCTTCAGCGATTTCATTACCTCACCGACGGACCAGTCGAGTTCCTCCACCACGTCGCCATAAAGGCCGCGCTGCGAACGGCCCCGGAATGCCTTCGACGCGAAGATCGGCACGTGCGGCATGACGTGCGGCAGATAGAGGAAGAACGGCTTCGCCTTGTTGGCGGCGATGAACGCGGTCGCCTTGTCGGTGAATCGCTTCGTGAATTGCGACTGGTCCGGGTCGAGTTCGATAGTCTTGCCATTCTCGATGAGAGGCAGGGCGGGGATGGTGCGAATGACCGGGTGAAGTGGTCCGTTGTCGTTCGAGTAGGGAAGGCCGAACCAGTCGTCGAAACCGTGTTTCGTCGGGTCGAACATCGCTCGCGTGCCGAGGTGCCACTTGCCGTAGCAGGCGGTCGCGTAGCCCTGTCGTTTCAGGTACTCCGGCAGCAGTGTCTCGTTCGGGTGGATGCCGGTGACGCTCGTATGGTTCAGCGCGCCCGCCAAGCCGATCCGGTTCGGATAACAGCCGGACATGAGCGCCGCGCGGGACGCGGTGCAGACCGGTTGCGCGACGTTGAAGTTGGTGAAGCGAGTGCTCTCCTTCGCCATTCGGTCGAGGTTCGGCGTTCGGATATCCTTGGCTCCGTAGCATCCCGCGTCGGCGTAGCCCATGTCGTCCGCGACGATGAGCACGATGTTCGGCGGACGGTCGGCGGCCGTCAGGGGTGTGGTCAGGAACGCGAGCAGCAAAACGGCGCGCATAGGGAATCTCCATCGGTTTCGATCAGCGTTCGACGGTCACGACGATCCGGCGGTAGGCCGCGAGCGCGGGCGAACCGGAATCGCGTACGGCCAGCACAAGGTGAATCGTCAAGCCAACGGCGTCGGACGGAAAGGTTAGCGTAGCCTTCGCCGTCCCCGCACCCGTCGGTTCCACGGAACCTCGATACGTTCCAGCTTCGGAGTAAACGAACCATTCGAATGCGAGTTTGTCCCCGTCCGGATCGGTCGAACGGCTCGCGTCGAATTCCATCCGCTCGCCCGGCTTCGCCGAATGGCGCAGGATCGACCGATCGCGCGAACCGTTGACGATGGCGATCGGCGCATGGTTCGCTTTCTCCTTCGGATTCACGCACCAGTCCAACCGGGCGCGGAAGTCGTTCTGCAGGTCGACCGCCCAACGCGCCAGCGTGAGGTCCCGGCTTGTCGTACCAGCGATCGTGTCCTTCTGGTTGGCCCAGTAATACGGCTTGTCCTTGTGGTTCTCGTTGCGACCGTGCCGGCCGCCCCAACAACCCCAAGTCGGCTCCTCCGGATCGCTCAGTCCGTTCGGGACGAGATACAGGAAGTACAACGAGTCGCCTTCCTTTTGCGGCAGGCTCGTGTTGGCCGGGTAGAGTGCGCCGAGCGGTCCGTGGCTCGTCAGCACATCGCGTTTCAAGTCGAAGCCGCCGGCCTTCGCGGTGAGCGGCGAAAAACGATGATACCAGCGCCTCCCCTCCAATTCCGGGCGCGACGCCTCCACGAGCAGCCGGAACGGCGGCTCGTGCTTGGTCGTGTGGTCGCCGAACTTCTCGGCCGAGACGAGCCGGAGCTTGTCCTTGAACTTCGCGTAACCGGTCGGGCCGCGGTCCCGCAGCACGCGATCGAGGGCGCGCTGGAGGTTGTTCTTCGCGGCGCCGTGGTCGGTGCCCCAGTCGGAATACCAGACAGGACGGGGATCAGGCCGGTCCACGATGGCGATGAGGCGATCGACGGCCGCGTCGGTGTCGTCGTAGCCGGCGACGCAGAGCTTGCGCAGCGAATCCGCGCTTGGGTAGCGGGCGTCGTGCCGTGCGAGGTTCGCATGACACGCGCCGTACGCGTCGACGAGCCGGTGGACGATGCCCAGGCCGGTGCGCGCAGGGTTGAAGTTTTCGCGGTCGCGCGCCGTGGGTCGGTTGGCGATGATCGCTTCCACGTCCCACTCGTTGGAGTAGAGCAGGAAGCGCACGAGCGATTGCTCGTCGTCCGGGTCGCCGCCCGCGTCGGTCTCGACGACGACGCGCAGGCGTGGCGGAGCCGGCTCGGCCGCGTGCGCGGTCCCGATCGCGAGGATCGACAGTACGAGAAGGAAGCCGAACGGCGGCATGACTCGATCCCGCGAATACGCGCGTATCGGATTCATGGAAACTTCGCGTGAAACGCCGTGGGTAGCGGTTAGACTATCCGCCATTCCCGATGTCATGACCAGACTTTTCTCCAAAGCTGTCAACGGAGCGAACATGTTCGATCTCTCCCGAATCCCGGAAGCAGTGCGCAGCGAGGGCGGCCTGTCGCGGCGGCTGTTCCTGTCCTACGGCGCGGCGCTCGCCGCGCTGCCCGCACTGGCTACGCAGTCCTCGGCGGCCGACCGCAAGGTCGCGTTCGCTGCCGATCCGTTTTCCCTCGGCGTCGCCTCCGGCGATCCGGACGCCACGAGCGTGGTCCTCTGGACGAAACTCGCGCCGAAACCGGCCGACCCGGACGGCGGCCTCAAGCCCGAATCGATCGCAGTGCGCTGGGAAGTGGCGACGGATGACACGATGAAGACGATTGTCGCGAAGGGGACCGCGATCGCCACGCCGCAACTCGGACACTCGGTGCACGCGGAAGTTCGCGGGCTGAAACCCGATCGCTGGTACTGGTACCGTTTCACGGCCGGCGACGCCGTCAGCCCCGTCGCCAGGACTCGCACGCTGCCCGCACCCGACGCCGAACCGGACCGCCTGCGCTTCGCGTTCGCTTCCTGCCAGCATTACGAACAAGGGCTATTCACCGCCTACGAGCAGATGGCGAAGGATGAACTCGATCTCGTCTTCCACCTCGGCGATTACATCTACGAGTACCCGAACAGCCCCGACAACAAGAAAGCGGTCCGCAAGCACACCGGCCCGAAGGACGGCAAGCTCAAGACGCTCGCCGACTACCGCGGCCGGTATTCGCTCTACCGCGGGGATGAACTCCTCCGCGCCATGCATGCTCGCTGCCCGTGGTTCGTGACATGGGACGATCACGAGTTCGACAATAACTACGCCGGTGCCATCCAGGAAGACCAGCCGAAGGGTAAGGTGAAGGCCGACCCGGTGGAGTTCCTGACTCAGCGCGCCGCGGCTTACCAGGCCTATTACGAGTACATGCCGCTGCGTCCGCGCTCCCTGCCGACGGGCCCCGACATGCTCCTGTACCGCAAGGCCGCGTTCGGACGGCTCGCGGAGTTCTTCGTCCTCGACACCCGCCAGTACCGCACCGACCAGCCCAACGGCGACGGAATCAAGCCGCTCGTCGGCGAGGCGCTGCGACCGACGAACTCCCTCCTGGGAAAGCGTCAACGCGACTGGCTCGACGCCGGGCTGATCGCTTCGACCGGGACCTGGAATGTGCTGGCGCAACAGGTGATGATGGCGCTCGTGGAGTTGAACTACCATCCGAAACCCGGCTATTCGATGGACCAGTGGCCGGGGGCGTTCGCCGAGCGCGTCTCGCTCATGCGCTTCCTTGCCGACCGCAAGGTTCCGAACCCGGTCGTGCTCACCGGCGACATCCACACGAACTGGGTGAACGACCTGCGCGTCGACGACCGCATGCCGGAGACGCCGGTGGTCGCGACGGAGTTCGTCGGCACGAGCATTTCGAGCGGCGGAAACGGTTCCAAGGAGTTCGCCGGGCTGGAGAAGTTGCTGGCGGGTAACCCCGGCGTGAAATTCCACAACCGGGAGCGCGGCTACGTTCGTTGCGAGGTGACGCCGGATCGCTGGACGAGCGATTACGTGGTTGCGGAGGACGTGACGAAGCCGGGCGGCACGGTGGCGACGCGAGCGTCGTTCGTGGTGGAGGCAGGCCGGCCCGGCGCAAAGCCTGCCTGAACGAACGATTATTGGATCATTAGATACTGAAGCGGTTTTCGACGGATCGGAGACCGCCGAATCGACGTAAGTCGTTATCGGGCTATGGCGCTTCCGGAAATCGGGTGTCTTTCCGCCGAAGGGTGGCGCGGTGGCAGCGGAGAGACATTGGCTCGAACTCCGCCGTCGGTGATCGCAATCCAGTTATTTCTTCTTCGGTTTCGGTGCCTGGAATAGGCCGCCATAGGCTTCCTTGGGCATCGTCTCGGGAACCTTGAGTTCCTTGCGGAGCCGATCGAGTTCGGCACGCAATTCCTTCACGGTGTTCGCGTAGGCCGGGTCGTCGACGAAGTTCTTCGTCTCGTTCGGGTCTTTCTCGCGGTCGAGCAGTTCCCAATAATCCTGGCTGGCGGTCCCGTCGGCCTTGGGAACGAAGAACCGCACGAGTTTATGGCGGTCGGTGACGACGCCGTAGTGCGGGATGACGTGGTGCGGCTGCGGGTACTCGTAATAGGCGTAATAGAAGCTCTTGCGCCAGTCCTTCGGCGTTTCGCCCTTCAGGAGCGGCACGAGGCTCGCGCCTTGCATGTCGTTCGGGGCGGCGACCCCGGCGGCGCCGAGGAACGTCTGCGCAAGGTCGACAATGCTTGTGAGGTTCTTGTCCACGTGTCCGGCCTTCGCCACGCCCGGCCAGCGCGCGAGCATCGGCGTCCGCAGCGATTCCTCGTACACCCAGCGCTTGTCAAACCAGCCGTGCTCGCCAAGGTAGAAGCCCTGATCGGAGCAGTACACGACGAGGGTGTTTTCGGCGATCTTCTCGTCTTCCAGCGTCTGCAGGAGTTTGCCGACCGCCTCGTCCACAGACTTGATGCAACCCAGGTAGTCGTGCAGGTAACGGTTGTAGCGCCAGCGGACCAGGTCGCGGCCGGTGAGCTTCGCGTCCCGGAAGGCCTTGTTGCGCGGTTCATAATAGACATTCCATTCTTTCAGTTGCTCGGCGTCGATGCCGGGCGGGGCCACGAGTTTCGCGTCGAGTTGCGTAAAGGTCTTCTCGAGTGTCATGTCCTGGTCCTTCGCGCCGGGGCCGCGGTCGGCGTAGTCGTCGAAGAGCGTCGCCGGTTCCGGATACTTGCGGTCCTTGTCGTGGCCGAGGTGGCGCAGCGCCGGCGACCATTCCCGGTGCGGTGCCTTGTGCTGGGTCATAAGCAGGAACGGCTTGGACTTGTCCCGCTTGCGGATCCATTCGGTGCTGAATTCGGAGATGAGATCGGTGACGTAGCCCTTGTGTTGGACCTGCTTGCCGTTGAGGTTCATCGGCGGGTTGTAGTATCGGCCTTGGCCGGGGAGAATGTGCCAGTGATCGAAGCCGGTGGGTTCCGAGACGAGGTGCCATTTGCCGATAACGGCGGTTTGGTAGCCGGCCTTCTGCAGCAGCTTCGGGAAGGTGGTCTGCGCGCCGTCGAAGCGGCTGTTCGTGTTGTTGTAGAAGCCGTTCGCGTGGCTGTACTTGCCGGTGAGCACCGTGGCGCGGCTTGGTCCGCAGATCGAGTTCGGCACGAGGGTGCGGTCGAAGCGAACGCCCTCCTTCGCGAGCCGGTCGATGTTCGGCGTTTCGATCAGCTTGCGCGCGTCGCCATAGGCGCTGATGGCCTGATACGCGTGGTCGTCGGTGAAGACGAGGACGATGTTCGGCCGGTCGGCGGCGCAGGCGGTCGCGGCCAACCCGATCAATGCAAGTGCGGCATGGACGATGCGAAGCACGGGGTGATCCTCTCGCGGTAAGGTGCGGAATCGAATACCCGATTACCGTCCGTTATACGACCCTGCGGCGGGTGCGATTTCATTGTTCAATCGTGACACCTACACGGCGCTTCGGCCGTTTAATTCCGCTTCCCGATGGCGGTCTTCGCGACGAGAAGCTAAAAAAGACACAGGATTCTGATTCTGGAATCGAAGGAGCCGCCAATGCGAATGTTTGCGATATTCGCGATGATGCTCTCGTGGAGTTGGATCCGCGCAGCCGAGCCGACGAAAGCGCAGAGCGACTTCTTCGAGAACAAGGTCCGGCCGCTGCTCGCGGACAAGTGCTTCGGCTGCCACAGCGAAGCGATGAACAAGACGAAAGGGAATTTGACTCTCGACACGCTGGCGGGGATGCTGGCCGGCGGCGACCTCGGCCCGGCCATCGTGCCCGGGAAATCGAAGGAAAGCCGACTCGTCGAGGCGGTGCGCTATGCGAACGACGACCTGAAGATGCCGCCTAAGGAGAAACTCAAGGACGAGGAGGTCGCGATCCTCGCGAACTGGATCGACGACGGCGCCGTCTGGCCGAACGCGAAGGCGAGCGGGAAACGCAAACCCGGCACGATCACGGACGAGGACCGGCGCTGGTGGAGCTTCGCGCCGATCAAGGTGAACCCCCCGCCAAAGGCCGGCGACGGCTGGGCGCGCAACGAGATCGATCGGTTCGTCGCCGAGAAGCACGCCGCGAATGAACTCGCGCCAGCCCCCGAAGCAAATCGGCTCGCCCTGATTCGTCGGTTGACGTTCGATCTACACGGCCTGCCGCCCACGCCCGCCGAGATCGACGCGTTCGCCAAAGATTCGTCACCCAACGCATACGAAGATCTCGTTGAACGCCTACTCGCCTCACCGCGCTACGGAGAACGCCAGGCGCGGCTTTGGCTCGACCTCGTCCGCTATGCCGATAGCGACGGCTACCGCATCGACGACTACCGCCCCCACGCGTGGCGCTACCGTGACTACGTGGTGCGAAGCTTCAACGCCGACAAGGGCTATGATCGGTTCGTCCGCGAGCAACTCGCCGGCGACGAACTCTACCCCGGCGACGTTGATGCCCGCATCGCCACCGGCTACCTGCGACACTGGATCTACGAGTACAACAACCGCGACGCTCGTGGCCAATGGAACACCATTCTCAACGACATCACCGACACGACGAGCGACGTCTTCCTCGGCCTCGGTTTGCAATGCGCCCGCTGCCACGACCACAAGTTCGATCCGTTGCTTCAGAAGGATTATTTCCGGTTGCAGGCGTTCTTCGCCGCCCTCAATCCGCGCGACGATTTGATTGCGGCTACGGAGGCGGAGATCGCGGAGCAGGCGCGGAGGAGCAAGGAGTGGGAGGAGAAGACCGCGGCGATCCGCGAAAAGATCGAAGCGATTGAAGGGCCGGCGAGGAAGAAGGCCGCGGCCGGTGCGATCGGCATTTTCCCCGAAGACGTGCAGGCGATGATGCGCAAGCCGGCGAAGGCGCGTACGCCGTACGAACAGCAGATTAACGATTTGGCCTATCGACAGGTGGAGTACGAATTCGGCCGCATCGACAAGCACGTCCCGTCGGCGCGGAAGGAGGAGTTGTTGGCCCTGCGTCGGCAACTTGTGCCGTTCGAATCGCTGAAGCCCGCTCCACTGCCGATGGCGTTCGCCGCGACGGACGTCGGCCCCGCCGCGTCGCCGATCACGATTCCAAAACGGGGCGACACTCCGATCGAACCCGGTTTCCCCACGGTCATTCAGGAACGGCCCGCTTCGATCGCCCCGTTGGCCGGCAGCACCGGTCGCCGTGCCGCGCTGGCGAATTGGCTGGTCGATCCGGCCAATCCGCTCACCGCGCGCGTCATGGTCAATCGGGTCTGGCAGCAGCATTTCGGCCGAGGACTCGCCGCCAACGCCAGCGATTTCGGTCGTCTTGGCGAACCACCGACGCATCCCGAATTGTTGGATTGGTTGGCGGCGAGGTTCGTCGCCGACGGGTGGAGTTTCAAGTCGTTGCATCGCCGCATCGTTCTGAGTGCGACTTATCGCCTGACGTCCGAACACCCAAAGGCCGCCGAGGGAAAGCTGATTGATCCGGAGAATAAATGGCTCTGGAAGGCACCGGTGCGTCGCCTCGAGGCCGAGCAGATTCGTGATGCGATCTACGCGGTGACTGGTGAGCTTTCTCTCAAGGAAGGTGGTCCCGGCGTGGCGGCGAGCGAGCCGCGCCGCAGCCTCTATTGCAAGATCATGAGGAATACACGCGACCCGTTACTGGATGTGTTCGACGCTCCCTACTGGATCAGCAGCGCCGCCTCGCGCGATACCACGACCACGCCCGTCCAATCTCTTCTTCTTGTCAATAGCCCATCGATGATCGCCCGTGGAAAAGCGTTTGCGGCCCGATTGGCACGGGAGGTACCGGATGAGGCGAAGCGAATCGATCGGGCCTACCGTCTGGCGTACGGCCGTCCGGCCAGTTCGAAGGAAACCGTTGCCGCTCTCGCGTTCCTCGACACCCAGGCCCGGCGGATCGACCCCAAGAAATCCGGCTCGGCGCAGGCGGAGTTCGTTGGTGCCAAACTTCCCTATCGCGATGGTCAGGCGGCCGACTTGAAACTGGGCGTTTCCACGGGCTTTCAACTTGCGGGCGATAAACTGCCGGCCGGCGAATTCACCATCGAAACGTTCGCATCCCCGCGCAGCGTCGCGGAGACGGGAGCGGTCCGCACCCTGGCGGCGCACTTCGAGACGACACCCAAACCGATCGGATGGAGTTTCGGCATCACTGGCAAGCAGTCGCGTCGAAAACCACAGACACTCGTGATGCAATTGTTCGGCGCGAAGCGGGACGGCACGTTTGGGGAAGAAGCGGTCTTCAGCGATCAGCACGTCGCGCTGAACAAGCCGTACTATTTCGCCGCAGCGGTGCGGCTCGCCTCGAAGGACGCGCCGGGAAGTATCACCTTCTACTTGAAAGACCTCTCCAACGACGACGAACCGCTGCTGACCGCGAAACTGCCGCATGCAATCGTCGGTGGGTTCGACCACAAGCAGCCGATGACGCTCGGCCGGCGCGGCGCTTCGGCCGGTGCTGATTTCGACGGGTTGCTCGACGACGTGCGACTGTCCGGCGCGGCGCTTGGCGTGGACGAACTCCTCTTCACGCGCGAGGGAATCAACAAGCACACGCTCGGCTACTGGCAGTTCGAGCCGAAACCCGGCGCCTTCGTCGACGGGTCGGGCCATGGTTTGGATATCCGGCCAGCCGCAGCGAAGCCGATGACCGCTCCTCGGGACGCCCGCCAGACCGCTTGGGCCGATTTCTGCCACGTGCTCCTCAATAGCTCGGAGTTTCTCTATGTGGAATAGCCCCGCCCGCACGCGACGCGAATGGCTGGCGGCCGCCGGCGGCGGATTCGGCGCGCTGGCGCTTGCGGCGTTGGACGCCACGGCCGGGTCGCTCGCCCCGCGCAAGCCGCATTTCGCTCCCAAGGCGAAGTCGTGCATCTTCCTGTTCATGGAAGGCGGTCCAAGCCACATCGACACGTTCGATCCGAAGCCGGAGTTGGACAGGTTGGCCGGTCAGCCGCTGCCCGCGAGTTTCGGCAAAGTGATCCTGGCGATGGGCGAGAACCATGCTCCGCTGCTCGGCTCGCGACGCCAGTGGAAGCGCCACGGCCAGAGCGGCCTCTGGGTCAGCGATTGGCTGCCCGAAATCGCCAAACACGCCGACGACCTCGCGGTGTTCCGCTCCTGCTACGCCGACGGCATCAACCACTCCGCGGGCGTCTGCCAGATGAACACCGGTTCGATCCTCGGCGGCCGGCCATCGCTCGGCGCGTGGGTCACATACGGCCTCGGAACGGTCAACCAAGACCTCCCCGCGTTCGTCGTGATGCAGGATAACCAGAGTACGGTGGTGAACGGGCCACGGAACTGGAGCGCCGGATTCATGCCGGCCGTCTATCAGGGGACTCGCATCCAAGGTGGGGCGGAGCCGATCCCGAACCTGAACCCGCCCGAAGGCATCGCCGACGCGGAACAGCGTGGCAAGCTAGAACTCCTGAACGCACTTAACCGTGACTACGCTCGAAAGCACCCGGATCAGACGGAACTGGATGCGCGCCTAACGAGCTACGAACTCGCGTTCCGCATGCAGGCCGAAGCGCCGCAAGCCGTCGATGTTTCCAAGGAAACGGCCGCGACGCAAGCGCTTTACGGCATGGACAACAAGGAGACGCAAACGATTGGCCGGCTCTGCCTGCTCGCCCGTCGGCTCGTCGAGCGAGGCACGCGGTTCGTCCAGATTTACCATGGCGCCGGCAGCAAGTGGGATGCCCACACCAAACTGGAGGAGAACCATTCCGGCCTTTGTCGAAGCATGGACAAACCCGTCGCCGGATTACTCGCGGACCTGAAGGCGCGGGGATTGCTGAAGGATACACTCGTGGTCTGGGGCGGCGAATTCGGCCGCACGCCCATGAGCGAGAAGGGCGGAGGCCGCGATCACAACCCCACCGGTTTCACGATGTGGATGGCCGGCGGCGGAGTGAAGGGCGGGCAAGCGATCGGAACCACCGACGAACTTGGCCTGCGTGCCGTCGAGAACAAACTCCACGTCCACGACTTCCACGCCACCATCCTCTGGCTGATGGGCCTCGGCAACATGGACCTCGTCTACAAGTACAAGGGCCGTCCCGAACGCCCAACGCTCAACGAAGGGGAGCCGTACAAACAGGTCGCCGGCTGACGCGGCGGCTCAACTGGATTTCATGAAGTGAAGGATGATGCCATCGGCGAGGCAGCGCCCGCGACGCGTGAGTTTCACTCTTCGTCCGTCGTCAAATAGAAATCCATCGCCGACGAAAACCGCGAGCGGTTCGCGAATCAAATCGTCCAACTCGAAACCGGTGCGCACGCGGAATTCGCCCCGATCGACACCGTCGGATCGCCGCAGTTGTACCGCGAGCGTTTCGAAGGCCCGTTCGCGAGGCGGCAAACGTTCGCTCTGGAAGGTCGGCGATTCACCCGCAGATACGCGCCGAATATAGAGTGAAGTATCGCGGATGTTCAACTCCCGCAATCCGTCGACGTATCGTGCCGCTCCAACGCCGAAGCCGTAGTAGGCGTCGTTCGCCCAGTAGCGTTCATTGTGACGGCATCGATGGCCGGGGCGGGCGAAGTTTGAGATCTCGTAGTGTTCGTACCTTTCGGATTCGAGTCGGTCGATCGCGCGTTCGTACATGGCCAGTTCGTCATTCTCGCCGACGATCGGAAGAAGCCCGCGTTCGCGACGTTTCCAGAGCGGCGTACCTTTTTCGTAAGTCAGCCCATAGGTGGAGATGTGCTCCGGCGAGAATGCGAGCGCGGCCTCGAGATCGCGGTCCCAGTCCGCCAGCGTCTGCCCCGGCGCGGCGAAGATCAGGTCGAGGGAGATCGTGGGGATGCGGGCACGGACCGTCTCGATGCTTCTTGCGATTTGCTCGACGCCGTGCCGCCGATCGAGTGACGATAGCGTGCGTTGGTGAAACGACTGAACACCGATGCTCACGCGGTTCACGCCGAACTCGTGCAGGAGCGCGGCCTTGTCCGCGTCGAGGCTTTCGGGAGTCGATTCGATCGAGTATTCGATATGCGAGTCGTGAGTTGGGGGGAGCCAAACGTTAATCGTCTCGAGGAGTCGCCGGAGTTGAGGGAGGTGCAAATACGTTGGAGTACCACCGCCGATGAAAATCGTCTCGACCGGCCGGGGCCGGTCGAGCGACTGCATTTCGAGCGAGAGGGCGTCGAGGTAGGGATCGACGAGTTCGTCCTGGCCGGCGGAGACGGCGAAATCGCAGTAGCCACAGTGGTGGCCGCAGAACGGAACGTGCACGTAGGCCGTGCGCGGTTCGAGCCACGGCGGCGCGGTGAAGGTCATGATCCCTTGTCGCCGCCAATCGCCCACAGGTGGTTGAACCCACGGAGGTAGATCCGTCCGTTCGCGATGGCCGGCGACGCGGTGAAAGTATCGGGCAGTTTGTTCGTGGCGAGGATCTCGAAACTGGCACCCGCTTTCACCACTACGACGGTGCCTTCGCGTCCGACGAGGTAAAGCTTGCCGTCGGCGTAAAGCGGATTCGCCCGGTGCCGCATGTTCGTCACCTTTTCGGCGTAGATGCTCTTACCGGATTTGGCCTCGTAGCAATACAGCGTGCCGCCTTCGCCCATGATGTAAACGTGCTCGCCAACGAGCAGCGGCGAAGGAACGTCCGGCGTGTCCTTTGGCAACCGCCAGATTTCCGCGTCATTGCCGGGGATGATGGTCCCCTTCGCCTTCACCGGATCGACTGCGACCGTAACACCGCGCTTGCAGGATGGCACCACGATCAATTCCGGTGTCACCAGTGGCGACGAAACGGCGCGCCAGGCCATGTTGTACTTCGATTTGGGATTCAACTCCGCCACGCGCCAGACTTCCTCGCCGGTGTCGAGTTTGTGGGCGGTGCAATAATCGTTGCCGTGGGAAATCAGCAAGGCATCCTTGCCGTTGGTCCACACGAACGGTGAAGCGTAAACGTCGGGCGATTCGCCTTTGCCGTCGCTTTGGCGCTGGTGTTTCCAAACTTCGTTCCCCGTTGCGGTGTCGAGGGCGACGAGAAGTTGGGCCTTGCGGTGCAAGAGCGAGAGGTAAAGCCGATCCTTGAACAGCACCGGCGTCTGGTGGACGCCGAACTGGATGGAGAACTCACCGTACTTTTCCTGGGCGTCGAAGCCCCAGACGCGTTTGCCGGCGAAATCGAAGGCAGCCACGTGGCCCGAACCGGCGAAGGCGTAGACGTGCTTGCCGTCGGTGCTACACGAGGCGGAGGCATCGTTGCCTTCGTCGTTACGGTAGGCTTTCCCGCGGCTGACGCCGAGTTTTTCACTCCACTTCGGTTTGCCGTCCGTGCCAAAGCATTTCACGAAAAGGTCGGCGCCTTCCTGTGTGGTGATGAAGATCTTGTCGCCCCAGACGCACGGTGTGGACGCGCCCATGCCGGAGAGCGGCGCCTTCCAGACGACGTTGGTCTTTTCGTCCCATTTCGCGGGCAGGCCGGTCTCGGCGCTGTGCCCGTCGTTCTTCGGTCCGCGCCATTGTGGCCAGTTGTCGGCGGCGGCGAACGACGCCAGGAAAGTCGAAGCGAGGCCGGCGAGAAGGTATCGCGATTTCATGGTTCGGTGGGGAAAGTGGAGTCGGGCGGGGCCATCGTTACCAAAATACCGGACCGTCGGGCCGGCGACAATCAAAACCCCCGAAGCGTCAGGTGGTTCTTCCAACTCCAGCGGTTCGCGAAGAAATCCTTCGCGGCCAAATAGCCACGGGCGTAGAGTTGGTCCTTATGTTCGTTGGTCAGCCCGAATTGGGTCGCGGTGATCTTCAGTCCTGTCAGATCGATATCCACAACTCGACCCTGATGCCGCTGGCTGAGGTAGCGGCGGTCGCCGGCGAGCATCATCGTTTTGAGCATCGCGGAGAGCAGATCGGTCGCGCCGTCGATTTTCTTGGGCGCGGCTTCGGCGCGATCGACGAGGCGGAAGCCGAACGTCGGCCAACCCGGTGGCACACCCGGCGTGTCGTCGTCGAAGATCCACAGTGGGAAATTGCTGAGGATACCGCCATCGACGATCGTGTTTCCTTCAAGTTGTCCCGGCTCGAAGAAGAACGGAATGCTCATCGACAATCGTACAGCCTCGGCGACGGAGAAGTTCCGTTGCTTCGGCGTGAGGGGCGGCCGGTACGCGACCGTGGCGAGCGTCGGGGCGCTACCCTCCGCGGGCCGCGCCACCGTAGCCCGAGACGGTTCGAGGTCGTCGGGCAGCACCATCATCTCTCCGCGCGATACGTCCGACACGACGACCTTCAATTGCCGGTCGCCCGCGATCCGGCTGCGGTCCCACATCTCGCCAAACGTTTGCTTTCCGGCCCACTTCAGAACCTCGTCCATCCAGTTGCGGAACGGATCGGACGAATACTGTCCGAGTTCGCCGGTCAACGCGAGGTTCGTCAGCAGCAGGACGGGGTTCTCGAGATCATCGCTGGGGTCGCCGTTGAAAATGAGCCGGCTGGTCTTCTGGGTCAGGAAGCTCATGTAGTCGAGGTGTGCGACGATCTGTTCGAGTTGATCGATGTTCATGTCCGCGGAGAGGAGGCTCGCAGTAATCGCACCTGCGGAGGTGCCGGCGATGCCGTGCCAGCGGATACCGATTTCGGCGCACAAACGGACTGCGCCGAGGAAAGCGGTACCGAGGACGCCGCCACCCTCGAAGACGACATCGGCGTCGAAGAGTTGGTCGACGCGCGCCAGGGGCGCCATGTTCACGTCGATCTTCGCGCGGTCGGCGGCGGACAGCGTCAGGCCGAATCGCCGGCGAGTCTCGACCGGATTCCAGACTGCAGGCATGCTCACGGTCCTTCGGTGGGCAGTGCGGCCAGGCGCAACGGGTGCGGCGAACTGGGGTTTTCGACGACGAGCGAGCGCTTGCCGTCGAGGAAGGCTTCGAGTTCCGGCAGGATGGCACGCTGCCGCCAGCCGTTCGCGAGGCTGGACGCGTCGCCGGGAGTTGCGCCGGGTTGACGCGCCCGAACGAGGCGTTTGAGGTCGCTCGCCGTGGCTACGAGACTCTGCGCGATCCGGTTCCGCGCGCACCACTCGCCCAGCACGACGGAAAGCAGGTTGGATAGGAGTGCGACATGCGGGGCGTCGTTCTCGCGCTCCTCCGGTTCCGGCCAATCGGCGGGCGGCAGCGCCTTCGCGCGGCGGATTGCGTCCAGCACGTGCGGCGCGTCGGTCTTCGCAAGTCCGCGGAAACTAAGCAAGTCGTCGAGTTTCGTCGGTGGGCGGCGGGCGAGGTCGCCGAGCAGTTCATCCCGCAACACGGATCGCGGCGGGCGGTTCCCCTGCGCCGCGCGGGCGTCGCGCCAGCGGTATAATTCCCGCGCGACGGCCAGCCCCTTTGCATCCAGCCCACCGATCCCTTTGATCTTTCGCCAGCGTTCGATCGCCGCGTCCTCGCCGATGGAACGGCGGACGAACGCCGCGAATTCCTCGGCGGCCCAGTCCTCGCGGTTCAGACGCCGCAGCCGATCGTGCAGGCGCTTCCAGATTGGAACGAGGTAACGAACGTCGTCGAAGGCGTATTTCTCCTGCGCCGGCGTCAGCGGGCGACGGCGCCAGTCGGTGAGCGTTTCGCCTTTGGTAAGTCGCACGCCGAGGAGTTCCGCGACGAGGCCGGAGTAGCCGATGGGGTAGGTGTAGCCGACGAGGCCGGCGGCGATCTGCACGTCGAAGACGTGCGCCGGCGTGCGCCCGATGCCGAAGTGGCACATGCGCATCTCTTCGCGGCCGGCGTGGACGATGGCGACACGGGATGGATCGGCGAGGAGTTCCCAGAACTCGGCGAGCGATCCGCAGGAGAGCGGATCGAGGATGAAGAGCCGTTCCGTCGTGGCGACCTGCACGAGGCAGAGGTCCGGGCGGTAGGTCTGCTCGCCGACGAATTCGGTGTCGAAGGCGATGTGGGAGCAGCCCGCCAGGTGCCGGAGGCACTCCTGCAACCCGGCGGGGTCCGCGACGATGGTTTCGGGCAGCCCCGGCTGCGGGGCGGGCTTCTTCGCCATGGAGATATTGTGGGAACCGGTCAGGCCAAACCCAAGACCTTGTTCATCCGTTCGGCGACGTCCTTCAGGTGCGCCTCGCCGCCGCCGCCGACCTCCGACGTGGCCCAGCCGTCGTAGCCGATCTCGCCGAGCGCCTTAAGCACTTCCGGCCAGTCCTCGTCCCCTTCGCCGATCGCGCACCACTGTTTCGTCTTGCTGTAGCCCTTGAAGTCGAACTTCACCATCCGCTTGCCGAGTTTGCGGATCCAGTCGGCGCTGGACACGCCGTACTTGATCATGTTGCTGCAATCGAAGTACGCGGCGACCCATTCGGACTTGAAATCGTCCACGTATTGAACGAGTTGCTCCGGCTTCGTGATGAAGTTGTTCCAGACCGTCTCGATGGCGATCTTGATCTTGAGCTTCTCGGCGAGTGGAAGGACTTTCTTCACTTCGGCTTGCGATCTCTCGTAGCACTGTTCGTAGGTGACATCCTTGTTCACGACGCCGGGCACCAACAACACGGTGTCGGCACCGACCGTCTTCGCGTCGTTCAGCGCGGTCTCCAGCGCTTTGCGGCCCTTCTCGCGAACGTCCTCGCTCGGGCTGGAAAGCGTATCTCGCCAGTGGACCGAATCGATGACGCCGTGGATCGCGATGCCGGTCGCATCCCGCGCTTTCACCAGTTCCTCCAGGTTCAAGCCGCCGGGGCTATCGATCTCCACGCCCTTGAAACCGAGTTTCTTCACCAACTCGAACTTTTCCAGGTGACTCGCGCCCTTTACCTGAACCATGCCGTATTTGACGGCGATTTTGAGTTTCGGTTTCTTCGCTTCCGGCGCGGTCCAGCCGGCCTGCGCAGCCAGCACGGACGCGGTGACGGCGGTGGAATAATTGAGGAAATCGCGACGGCCGATCGGGGTCATGGTGCACACTCCTTGTCGGAAACGACGGGGCCGAAGGCATGGTACCTTCGGCCCGCGCGATGCGAAACGAAAAAATCGGATTACGCGACGCCCGGCATCGGGATCGGCCGCACCGGGTTCGAACCCCATTCGTATTGCTTCGGCGCCATGCTCATGGTGGAATTCATCATCGTGTTCCATTCGATTCGCTTGCCGGTGTAGCACGCCTCGCGGCCAAGGATGCCCATGAGGCTGCTCTTGGCGGCGTTTTCCATATCGTTGATTGGCTTGCCGGCGCGGATCGACGCGACGAAATCCTTGTGTTCCTGCACGTACATGTCGGTGTCCTCGCCCTCGTAGCGCCACTTCGCGCCGTCCGTCGCGCTGATCGAATGGCTCATCAGTTTCGCGATCCCTTTCGTGCCGAAGACAATGTCGCTGATCTCGCCGTGGCACTTCGGCATCTGCCGGCAGTAGGAGAAGACACGCTGGCCATTGGCATATTCGAAGATCGTGCTAAAGTGGTCGAAGATGTTGCCGTACTTCGGGTCGGTGCGCACCTGCCGACCGCCGAGGCCCGTCGCGGCGATCGGTAGTTCGTCCTTGAGCACCCACATCGCCTTGTCGAGGTTGTGGCAGTGTTGTTCGACGATGAAGTCGCCCGACAGCCACGAATAATAGTACCAGTTGCGGACCTGCACCTTCATTTCGTCCCAGTCGGGCTTCACGTCGCGGTACCAGATCGGTCCGGTGTTGTAGGTGGCCTGGATGTTCATCACGTCGCCGATCATGCCGTCGTGGATGCGCTTGACCGTCTCTCGCTTGGCGAACTCGTAGCGGAAGCAGTAGCCGGAGGCGCAAAGGAGGTTCTTGGCCTTGGCCTTCTTGGCGGACTCGATGACGGACCGAACGCCGGGGGCGTCGACGGCCATGGGCTTCTCGGCGAAGACGTGTTTGCCCTTGTCGACGGCGTAGGCGAGGTGGATCGGCCGGAAGCCGGGCGGCGTGCAGAGGAAGACGATGTCGCAGTCGACGGTGTCGATGAGTTGCTTATAGCCATCGAAGCCGCTGAAGAGCCGTTCCTTCGGCACGTCGACGCGGTTCTTGAACTGCTTCGTGAGGGCATCGTGTGCGGTGCCGAGGAAGTCTTCGAAGATGTCGCAGATGGCGACGAGTTTGGTGTTCTTGTCGGCGATCATGGCGTCGCGGACGGCGCCCTTTCCGCGGCCGCCGGCGCCGATGAGGGCGATCTTGAGCGATTCGTTCCCGGCGGCGTGGACCGCCGGGGCGAGCGTAGCGGCGGTGGCGACGGCCGATGTGGTCAGGAACGAACGGCGAGTCGGCGAGGTGGGTTGTGCCATGATTCGGCCTCGAAGGATGAGGGAGGGTGGAAGGTTCGACTTCATCATTATGCCGAGTCGAGTCCGGCCTGTCATGCCCGAAACGCCCGGAATTCCCGGCGATTACTACGGAGACTTTTCAAACCCGCTCGAGGTCGCCGTCGCGCAGGTCCGTCAGGAACATGTGCCCTGGCTTGTGCGTGATCGCGAACGGCGGTTTCGCCGCCATCAACGCCGCCTGCGGCGTGACCCCGCACGCCCAGAAGACCGGTTGCTCGCCGGAACGGATCGCGACCGCGTCGCCGAAGTCGGGCTTGGAGATGTCCGCGATGCCGATCGCGGCCGGGTCGCCGAAGTGGATCGGAGCACCATGCGCCAGCGGCAGTTTCGCGCAGATCGTCGTCGCGCGGATCGCGTGCTCCGGCGACAGCGGCCGCATGCTGACGACCATTGGCCCGTGGAATCGCCCCGCCGGCCGGCACGGAATGTACGTGCGGTACATCGGCACGTTCGCGCTCTGTTCGATGTGACGGACGGGGATATTCGCTTCCAACAACCGGTTCTCGAATGTGAACGAGCAGCCGATGACGAACCCGACGAGATCGTCGCGCCAGCGATCGCGAATCTCGGTCGGCTCGGCAACGAGTTCGCCGTTCTCCCACACGCGATACGCTGGCAAGTCCGTGCGCAGGTCGGCTTCCGGCGCGACCGATCGCGGCACCGGGTCCCCCGGTTCCGTCACGTCCAGCAGAGGGCACGGCTTCGGGTTTCGTTGGCAAAAGAGAAGGAAATCGAACGCCCAATCCCTCGGCAACAGCACGAGGTTCGCCTGCACGAATCCCGGTGCAAGGCCGGGCGTGGGACCGGCGAACAATCCCGCGCGGCATGCGGTGCGCACGGCAGAGCCGGTGGCGAGTGTCATGTCGCGAGCAACTCCGCGATGCGTTCGAGCGGTTCGATGTATTGGCCCCACGTAAGACCATCGACAGTCGCGGTACGCTTGCCGGTGACGCCGTCGACGAGCGGACCTTCGCGGACCATGATGTCCAGGATGGTGCGCTCCCGGTCGGGATCGAACAGTCCGACTGGCGGTCGCACGCCACGCAGGACGAAGATTCCGGCGGCGAGAGCGTAGGCACCCCAATTACTGACACCGGCGACGATGAGCCGATCTGTCGGCACCCGGCAGTGGACGAGATCGCCGTTCGGGATGTTCGCGACGACCGTATCGTGCGGGATTTTTCCCATGCCGACTTCGTTGCCGCCATCGCCGATGCCGATGGATATCACGCCGGGTGTCGGCGTTTCGGCGTAGTGGGTATGGCGAGGGTTGTGGAGCGCGTCGACCTCGATACCGCGCATGGAATACCGTTTGCCGTCGGCGGCTCGGCCGGGGCGTTCGATCATGATCTTGTGAGTTTGGGGAACATCCAAAAGCGTTCGTTCGCGATGGCCGATGAGTTTGCGTGCCGCCGTCAAGGCTCGCATCACCGGTTCGTCCGCGATAATTTCGATGAAGCCCGACAGTGCCTCGAACGCCCGTTCCAGGAAATAGGCACCGAGGGGGCCGTCAGTTTCAAAGGTTGGTGGTGAGACTGAAGGAATGCAGAAACCCGTAACGATCGAGACGCGAAATCCGGCACACCCTGCGATGCTCCGGCAAGCAGCGGCGTAGTCTTCAGCGGTTGCGGTGAAAAGATTGTCTCCCGGCACCGCGGCGAGGCCGCGGTTGCCGGGATCAACTTGTACGGCCGCCAGTATCGCGGCCAATTTCGCTTCGGTTGTCATGGGCGTTCGTCCGTTAAGTCGGACCGCTTCAACCCTTCAGCATTTCGTCGTGTTTCATGCCGCTCGGTGGCAGGTCGGCCTTGCGGCAGTTCGCAAGCGCCGCCTTCGCCCCGGCAAACTGATCGGCGTCGTTGTCCTCCCACTCGATGCTCACCGCGCCGTCGAAGCCGACGCGGTTCAGCTCGATAAAGATCTCCTCCAGCGAGTTCGCATCGCGGGCGGTTCCGGCCGTCACGAAGTTCCAACCGTTGGCCCAATGGCCCATGTTCCGGTGCCCGCCCAGCCGTCCAGCGCGGCAATGCTCGCCTGCCACCCAAACGCCCTTCACGTGGGCGCAGTGGATGTATTCGGGGAACTCCCGAATGAAATCGATCACGCTGACGTTCTGCCACTCCATGTGCGAGCCGTCGAGGTTGAACCCGACCGTGCCCTCGAAGCCGGCCTTGTTCATGTGGTTGATGTAATCGCTGGCACTCTCGATATCGCCCATCGCCCGCTCGCTCGGGTGACACTCGAGGTCGAACGTGACGCCGTACTCTTTGCAAAGCTTCCAGACCGGGCCGAATCGCTCGACGAGCAATTCCAGCGACAACTCGCGCACGTCCGGCAGCTTGTACCCTTCGATTTCGCCGGGAAGCGGCGGGAACAGGAACCAGTGGCTCCAGCAGTTCGCCGGGCTGCCGACGAATCCGGGCAGCGCCACCTTCCGGCCTTGCAGCTTGCTCAAGTGCCCGGCGTAGCGAACACACGCTTCCAGATCCTTCTTCGCTTCGGCGTGCACCAGCTTCGCCACTTCATCCGGTACGAAGTAGGGGTCGGTCCGCGGCGGGTTCTTTCCGCTGGCCCGCCACGCCTTGTAAGCGGCCTTCGCCTCGCCTTTGCCACTGCAGAAATTCAGCGTCTTCGCGCTCGGCTCGTCCCCCAGCACTTGTCCCTGAAGGTGCGTCGCCACCGTGAAGATTTCGAGGCCGTGCTTCTTGGCGAGATCGACCCGTTCCTTCGCGTACGCAGCCGCACCGGCGTCGGTGTCGCAGCGACGCAAGTCGAGCTCCCAACTCGCCTCTTCCCAGCCGTCGAACCCGGCATCCTGAATGAACTTCAACCACTGCGCTTCCGGCACGTTGCCAAACTGGCCACGGACGAGGCCGATCTGGTGAAAGCTGCCTTTGCCATTCTTGTGCGTTGGAGTCTGATGGAAGCCCATGGTCGCCTCGGTGGGAAAGGTTTCGACGTGTCGGACGTTCTAGCGGAGCCTCGGTCCGAATCAAGAAACGGAATCGTCGTCAGTGCCCGCGTCGGATTTCCGATGGGGGATAGCGGACCTCGATGCGATAGACTTTTTTCGTCCGGCATTGGATCGCCCACGTTTCGGGATCGATCCGTTCGGGGATTTCGATGCGATGGATGTCCACGGTCGCATGGAAACCACGTTCGGAGAAAATATCGATCATCATGCGGATCGCGAGCGGTTCGTCGAGCAGCGGTTCCTCGAAGTTGATCTGTGCGTGCCCCGACATCGCATGGGCCCGCACGATCGGAATCATCTTCGATTCGATCAAGCCCATCACTTTCATGAATACGGCCGGGTGTTCCGCGTGGTATTGCTCCAGACGTTTGACGAGGTCCTGTCTTGCGTGCCGCGCGAGTTCCGTCGCCACCGGGATATTCTGAATCAGTTCGAAGACACCGGGGCTGAGTTCGAGGGAGCTTTGATAGGTGAACTCTCGGACGATGTTCCGCTGAACTTCGGGAAGGTCCCCTTCGGCGTCGATGAAATGGAAGTGGAAGATTTTCCGCAACGATTGCAGGGCGTCGAATGTCGTGTCCTTGAACGCCTTGTAACGCTTGCGGCAAAGATCCGGATCCAGGTCGGTGACTCGTTCCTCGAGTAGTTGGCCGATTCCCGATTCGCGGACCTGCCGGTTGTGTTCGCGGATCGTGCGACCTCGCTTCAGTTGCCGCTCGACGCTCACTTCCTCGGTGACGAAGAGCAGGGCGATGCGGAACATCGGTTTGCCGAAGGCTGCGTCGTCCGGCCCGACGGCCGCGTCCGGCCGCGAATCGATCATCGCCTGATAAAAGAGCTTCAAACACTCCACCTGCACCTTCGTGCGGGGGAATCCGTCGACAATCACACCGTCGCGATATTGCGGATCGAGGAGTTCCTCGAGCAGCAAGCCGATGACTTCCCGATCGCCGACCATCTGGCCGGCGTTCTTGATGGCGATTGCCTGCGGCGTGGTGAGCAAGTTGCTGATGACGATGGGCGGCGCAGTGATGTCGCGTGCTTCGGCGATGAATGGTGTGTTCGTACCTTTACCGGCACCCGGCGCGCCGCCGAGCCAGATGAACTCGCGCGGGAAGACGAGATTCTCCCCATGGTGTTCCTTGAGATCGGCCCAGACCGCCGGAAAGATGAGCTGGGCGTCTTTGATTTCGAGGTCGCCGCCGGCGGCGGAAGGACGCGGCGCGGTGGCTTGTGATTCGCTCACGCGGGCTCCGGTACGAGGAGTGTCAAAGTATGGATCGCGTGACCGTTTCCATCCCGCGCCGATGCATTCGTCAGCCGTTCAACTCGACCGCCTCTTCCCAATGCTCGTAAAGCGCCGGGAGTCTAGCCTTCGTCTCTTCCAGCGCATCCAATGCGGCTTGGAAACGGGGGGCGTCCTTATAGATCTCACCGTCCTGGAGCATTGCCTCCAACTCTGTCACGCGGGCCTCGGCGGCGGCGATGTCGGCTTCCACCTCCGCGGCCTTGCGATACGGATACTTCCGCTTCTTCTTCGTTTTTTCCGGCCGGTTCGAGACCGATTCAACCCTTGCCTCGGCCTTTTTCGGTTTTCCCGACTCGCGCGCCGCTTGCTCCCGATTCGCTCGCAACAACTCGTAGGTGTCGTAGTTCCCGAAAACGATCTCCGGCCGGCCAAGGTCGCTATCGAATACGATCAGCATGTCCGCGACGCGATTGAGGAAGTATCGGTCGTGGCTGACGCAGATGAGCGTCCCCTCGAACGCTTTCACGGCCTCTTCGAGCGCATCGCACGCCCAGATATCCAGGTGATTTGTTGGTTCATCCAACACCAGCACGTTTGCGCCTTCGACCGTCAGTCTCGCTAGTGCCGCCCGACTACGCTCGCCACCGGAAAGCGACTTGACCGGTTGTTCCACAATCTCGCCCTGGAGCCCAAAGCTGCCAAGCAAGTCTCGCATCTTCTGCTCGGTCTGTGTGGCGTCATCCTCCGGCCAGACAGCGCGGAGAAGCGTCTTTTCGTCGTCGAGCATCTTCAGATGCTGGTCGAGGTAGCCCAGGTAAACCAAGTGCCCTCGCTGGACCTTTCCGGAAGTCGGTGGTTCGTCGCCAAGCAGGATACGGAGGAGAGTTGTCTTACCGCAACCGTTCGGGCCGAGAATCCCAACTCGCCGGCCGCGGAGGATGTCGAAGCTGAGGTTCTCGAACAGGAGTTTGTCGCCAAATCGCTTGGTCAGGTCTTCGCAATGAAAAACGATGTCGCCGGAGCGGACGGCGTCGCCGAGCTGGATGTTTGGACCGCTGACTTTGGTCGGCTTCTGAACGCGTTCGACCTCCTCCAGCGTCTTCATCCGGCTTTGCGCCTGCTTGGCGAGCTGGCCGTAGTGCGCCCGGCGGATGTACTCTTCCTGTTTCTCGATGAACTCCTTTTGTGCCTCGTACTCCTTGATTAGCCGTTCATGTTTCTCGTCGCGCAGGCGGACGTACTGAGTGTAGTTGCCGGGGTAGAGGTTGATCTTGCGGTCGTGCAGCTCGAAGGTGCGGGTTGTCACTTTGTCGAGGAAGTACCGGTCGTGGCTGACGACGATCATCCCCTGCGGCTGGCGGACGAGGTAGTCTTCGAGCCAGCGCGTGGTCTTGATGTCGAGGTGGTTGCTCGGTTCGTCGAGGAGCATCACGTCCGGCGCGGCGAGCAGGATCTTCGCGAGGAGGAGCCGGCGTTGTTGTCCACCGCTGAATGTGTTGATCGCACGATGCCAGTCTGTCTTGGGGAAGCCGAGGCCGGAGAGGACTTCCTCGACGCGGTTGTCGAGTTGGAAGCCGTCCTGCGATTCGAGTTGCTCGTGGAGTCGGTCGTACCGGACCGAGAGTTGTTTGCGTTCCTGTTCGGTCGTCGCGGTGGCGAGTTGCTCGGCGACGCGGATGAACTCATCTTGCGCGGCAAGGAGTTCGTCGAACGCGGACTTCGCTTCCTGGAAAATGGTGCGGTCGGCGGGGAACTCAGCCACCTGTCGGAGGACACCGAGCCGGGCACCGGCGTGCAACTTGACCTCGCCGCCGTCGAGCAGGTCCGGATCGATAAGTGCCTTCAAAAGGGTCGTCTTACCGGCACCGTTCGGACCGACGAACCCGACGCGATCGCGCGCAAACAGCTCGAACGACACGCCTTCGAACAGGGGCGTGGCGTCGTACCCGCGGGCCAGATCGGTGCATGACAGCAAGAGCATGGGAGACCGAAACAACACAACCCGGCGTCGGCCGGGCTGGGAGGAAAGTTAGCGTTTGCTCTTCTTTACGCCTCGGAGCTTGTTTTTTCGTGCCCGGACTCGCTTTTTATTCGCATTGCGGACCGACTTCGGCTTGTGCTGAATGCCCATCGTGGCTCCCAGATTGCGGTGTTGTACCAAGCTAAGTAGTGTACGAACCGGTACGAAAATGTCCGCCACCGGTTTTTCACGCAAGGCATTCGCGCAGGAATCGAACGCCATGCGCGATATCGCGGAAGCGATCAGCCTGCGTTCCGACTTCGCGTTCGATGCACAGCGGGCCGCGGTAACCAACTTTTTTAAGCGTTTGTATGAACAGTTTCGTGTTGGTCTGCCCCGAACCCAGTGGGACCTCGGCGCCCCATTCACCCTTCACGGTCGGCCGATTCGCGTCCTTCACGTGCACGCTGCGGATATCCGGTGCGAGCAATTCGACGGCGCGGATCGGATCATCCTTGTCGTAAAGCAGCATGTTCGCCGGATCGAAATTCACCTTGAGGTTCGGGCATTTCAGGTCGTCGAGCGTACGGCGGAGCAGGGTGCTCGTCTCTTGTCCCGTTTCGAACGCGACCGTTATCCCCACGCGGGCGGCCAGGTCCGAAACCTGCGCGAGGGTATCGAGGAACGCTTTGCGACCCTCGGCGCCGACTTCGGGAATGAATCCGGCGTGGAGCATGATGTCGGACAAGCCCAAATCTTTTGTGCGCTGGAGTCCCCAGCGAAAGCGTTCGAGGCGTTCGGGCCGCGTGGCCGGGTCGCCGAAACCACCGGTGCGTTCGATGTGTTGGGGCGTGGTGTAGTCTTCGCCGGGGAACCCAAGCATGGCCCCGCTCATGCGGAAACCGGCTGCAACTGCCGCTGCGGGCATGCCGTCGCCCTCGCTCCAGGACGCGTGATGCGGATCGCCACAAGCAATCTGAACGACATCGATGCCGAGCCGGTCCATGAAAGCCTTGAGTTCCGGTACGCTCGTGACCTGAAGCGACCAGCTGCAGACGCCGATGGCGAGTGGTTCGATGGCCATGATCCGTCCTCGGAAGGGTTGCTCGTATCTTCGCGACCGGAGCAAGTCGGGCAAGGGTGGCAGGGCGAATGTCGGATTCTTCGGATCCGAGTCGGGTTTCCCGGCGGCGTATCGGAGTGGGGTCGTTCGCCAGTCAAATACCTTCAACCGGTAAAAAAGCTTGGAATAAAGCAGAAGCCAACAATCCGGTAAAATTTCTGCGATTCGGCATCGGTCGTGCATTTAAGTCATCCACGCGAGTCGCCCAACTCGTTCGCCCGAGAATCGCCCACCAAGGGCGGGGCCGTCGCCCACGGCCTCGCCCAATTCTCGAAACACCCCATTCGCCATAGACTCCGCTCGCCCCGGAGAACTCCCGGCGGGTTCCGGTCCGGCGCGTTCGCCCACGCGCCGGCCGGCCCACCGGTCGAGTCGCTTCCCGTGCCTCTTCAGTTCAGCTATACTAACACTTCATTCTTTCGGAGTCGCCACATGGTATCGCGTCGCCGCTTCCTGGGTACCGCCATGGCAAGTACGATCTTTACGCCGATGACGTGGGCTGCCACCGATGCCGTTCGAATCGCGATGATCGGCCCGGCGAATCGCGGAGCCGCAAATCTCCAGGGTGTTGAGAATGAGAACATCGTCGCGATCTGCGACGTCGATCCGGCCAACGCCGCCAAGGCGCGAAACCAGTTTCCTAAGGCCGAGTTCTTCACCGACTACCGCAAGATGTACGACAAGTTGTCAAACGCCATCGATGCCGTGGTCATCAGCACGCCGGACCACGTTCACGCGCACCCGACGCTGACGGCACTCAAACTCGGCAAGCACGTCTATTGCGAAAAACCGCTCTGTCATTCCGTGGCCGAAGTGCGGGCAGTACGCGAGGCGTTGAAAGGAACAAAACTCGTAACGCAGATGGGCACGCAGATTCACGCCGGCGACAACTACCGCCGCGTCGTGGAGATCGTGAAGTCCGGCCTTCTCGGCACAGTGAATCGTGTGCACGTCTGGAATGGTAGCCGACCGGTCGCGGGTAAGCGAGTTGGTGCGAAGCCAAGCGCACAGTTCGATACCGACCTCTGGCTCGGCCCCGCTCCCGTCGAGTACTTCGAGGCGACGATCGCCAAGTCCGGCTGGAATTTCGCCTGGCCACACTTCCATTGGCGATGGTGGTGGGAATTTGGCGGTGGCACGCTTGCCGACCTCGGCTGCCATTACATGGACTTGCCCTTCTGGGCCCTCGACCTGACCGCGCCGAAAAGCGTAATAGCAACCGGCAAGAAGACCTACGAAGGCGATAACGATACGCCGGATATCATGCAGGTCGATTACCAGTTCCCCGGCGTCCATCTGACGTGGTATCACGGCGTGAACGGCCCTTCGCTCGACGGTTCAGAGAAGTACGACGGCTTTGGATCGGCCGTCCTGTTTGTCGGCGACAAGGGCAAACTCGTCGCCGACTATGGGAAATACAAACTCCTCCCCGACGCATTCGCGGCGGGTGTGACGATCCCCACTCCTTCGATCGCGAAGTCGATCGGCCACCATGCGGAATGGCTGAATGCGATCCGCAACGGCGGGCCGACGACATGCAACTTCGAGTATAGCGGCCGTCTAACGGAAGCCGTTCTGCTTGGTAACGTCGCGTACCGTAGCGGCGAGGCGATCGAATGGGACGCGAAGACCGCCGCCGTTACGAATACCGCCAAGGCGAAGGCGTTCCTTGGCCGCGAATATCGCAAAGGCTGGTCGATCTAATAAAGCGATCCGATGCCCCTCGACATCCTTTTCGAAGATCATCACCTCTTCGTCGTCAACAAGCCGGCGCCGTTGCTCACGCAGGCGCCGGCTCATCTGCCCAGCCTCGAATCGATGGTGAAGTCCCACATCAAGGAAAAGTACGCCAAGCCGGCGGGCGTATATCTCGGAGTCCCGCATCGACTCGATCGTCCGGTCTCCGGAGTGGTTTGTTTCACTCGGAACACCAAGGCGTCGCAACGGGTGCATGAGCAATTCGAACATCGCACGGTGACCAAGACTTACTGGGCGCTGGTGGTCGGCCATGTCGAACCGGGCGCGGGCGTTTGGGAAGACTGGATGATCAAGCTCCACGAAGAATCCCGTAGCGTACGCTCGGAAAGCGGGGTTGCCGGTGCCAAACTCGCCACGCTGGAGTATCGAGTCGTTTCGGATACGGATGAAGCGTCGCTATTGGAACTGAATCCCAAGACGGGGCGCATGCACCAGATTCGAGTTCAATGCGCCTGGCGTGGTCATCCGGTGTTGGGTGATTCGACGTACGCCGCGGCGCCGCCGTTTGGTCCACCCGCTGAACTTCCTCGCGATCGCGTCATCGCGTTGCACGCGCGCCGTTTGGAGATCGAGCATCCCTTTCGCAAGACTCGAATGACGTTCGTTGCGCAATTACCCGAATACTGGCCCGCATCGGTGCGGGCGTCCTGCGAGACCGGTACTCTCATAACCCCTTCATCGGAGGGCTGATAAAGGAATTAGTAGAGACCGGAACGGTGCAGTCGGCGAGGGTGAGCGTGTGCGCGTCCTGCTAGTCGAAGATCAATTGGCCCTTTCCAAGGCGCTCCGACAAGGATTGGAGGAGGAAGGCTTCGCCGTCGATGCCGCGCTCGACGGCGAAGAGGCGGACGCCAAGGCACGCAGCACGCAATACGACGTTATCGTGCTCGACGTGATGCTGCCGAAGGTGGACGGGTTGACGTTACTCAAACGTTGGCGGGGCGCGGGAATTTCCACGCACGTCTTGATGCTGACCGCCAAGACTTCACTGGGCGACAAGGTCGTTGGACTGGATACCGGCGCGGACGACTATCTTACGAAACCCTTTGAACTCGATGAACTGCTGGCCCGTATTCGAGCGTTGGTCCGACGGAGCCACCAGGTCAAGGATCCGGTGATCAAGATTTACGATTTGAATCTCGACACCGCGGCACGGCGAGTCACACGTGCCGGACAGCCGATCCACTTGACGCCGCGTGAATATGCCTTGCTGGAATTCCTGGCGTTCCACCGCGGGAAGGTTGTCACGCGAACGATGATTTGGGAGCACCTGTACGACGAGTACGACGAGAATACATCGAACGTCGTGGACGTTTACATTCGCTATTTGCGGAACAAGATTGATAAGGGATTCGAACCGGCGCTCATTCTCACGCGTTGGGGCGAAGGTTACATGCTTCGCAGCGAGGACGATCCGCCGCCTACTAAGGATCCCAAGGACGTTAAGCGCAAGGGATGACGCGAATCGGGCCTGACCATGCGTTCGACACGTTCGCTCCTGATCGTCTATTTCCTCGCGCTGTTGGCGTTCGGGTTAGGTCTTGGCGCGGTCCTTGCCGACCGGGTCGTGGGTGAAGTGCTCGCCGAGCGGGAGAAGGCGGCAGCGGAGGCAATCGATCTCCGACTCGCCGAACGCGTGAAAAGCTTACGGGACAAATTCGACGGCGAACTCCTCACACATGCTCGTTTGATCGGTCGCGTCGCACGGACAGAATACTTCCCGCAATCCGATGCGGAGACCCGGCAATTCCAGAAACAACTGATCCCGATTTACTTCTCCGGCGTCGGTCCCATGCACGGACTTTGGGCCGCCACCTGGCAGAGTGGCATTCAAATTCCCCGCCGAGGACCTGGCCCCGCCGGCTCACAGCCATCCCTCTATTGGTCGCTTGTCCGGTCCTACTTCTCGAATCTCCAGCTCAGTGAACTTTTCTTGAAACCAATTGACAATGAGGATCGCGAGATCGATTATGTTCAGATAAACGGGCCGTTCTCCAGTCGAGTCAGTCGATCGGAAAATCTAATCGCAGCGGGTTATTCGCTTCCCCATGATCGCCGGGCTTTCGACCATGTTTTGGAAGACTGGATACTCACCGATGTCAATTTGCCTGCGGGACGAACGGGCCGACGTGTCGTGTTCAAAACGCCCTTGCCCTTGCCCGCGTTCGGACGATTCAGTCAACCAGCGCCACGCAGCGGTCGAAACGAGCAAGTCGGCCCAAACCCGCTTCCGAGCGATCCACTCCAACTCATTTTCATCCACGTGGCGCGGTCGACGACCGAACTCGAACGCCGGATCGCCTCATACCAGGCCGATGCCGCCAACGACAAGATCGCGCTCAAGGACGAGACCCGTACGACTATTCGCCGCGTTCGTATCACATTGATCGCGATCGGGGTCGCGGTATTTCTGGCCTGTCTGCTGGGTTCGTCTTGGCTCATTCGTCGGGGGCTGAAGCCTCTGAATGCACTTTCGGATGCGGTGAGCCGTGTATCGGAAAAGGATTTTCAACTTGCTGTCCGACGGGAAGATTTAAGCACCGAACTGCAACCGATTCATGAGCGGATCGCGGCAACCTTGGAACAGTTGAAATCGGCTTTCGAACGGGAGAAACAGGCCGTCGCCGATATTTCCCATGAATTGCGCACTCCGGTGGCATCGCTCCTTGCGACCATCGATGTCGCACTCCGCAAGCCGCGCACCGCCGAACAGTATCACCAGACCTTATCCGATTGTCGTGCGATAACCCGGCAACTGGGGCAACTTGTGGAAAAGGTCATGACACTTGCCTACCTGGATGCCGGCCAGACCAAGGTGACACCACAAAAAGTCGAAGCGGTCGAAGTGGCCGGCACCTGCGCGAATGTGATCCGACCCCTTGCGGAAGCTCATGGACTGAGCTTTACGATGAAGGCCGATCGACCCGTCGTTCTGGAAACCGATCCGGACAAACTGCGGGAAGTCCTGACCAACCTCTTACATAACGCCATCGAATACAACAGACCGGGTGGGCGAGTCGAGTTGAACGTGCTTTCGGATCTGGTTGGAGTGCATTTCAATATCATAGACACCGGAATTGGAATGACGCCCGAGGTCCGCGAGAAGATCTTCGAACGTTTCTATCGCGCGGATCCCTCCCGAACGGCGACCGGTGTTCACGCCGGATTAGGCCTCGCCATTGTCAAGGAATACGTCGATCGTCTGGGTGGTACGATCGACGTGGAAAGCGAACCCGACGTCGGCACCACCTTCCGCGTGACTTTACCCGCGGCGTGAGGTTGCGATCGCTTCGAGCCTCGACCGCATTCTGGCACCGGCGGCTTTGATCGAGAGACTCTCTCGCAATTCCAACTTCGCCCGCTCACCCTTGCGTCTGGCTTCCTCTCGATTCTCAAATACCCGACGCATCAATTCGGCCGTGTGTTCGACACTCGGCTCGGCCCAGACCGATCCTTTCGGATATGGATCGATGTCTTCCGTCAGTTCAACCAACCGATAATCCACGAGATAACTGTTCTCCGAAGTCATGAAGTCCAGATTGCCGCTATACCCGGTGGCGATCACCGGTTTGCCAAGGAGCATCGACTCGGCACAGGTCAGCCCGAAGCCTTCGGAGCGGTGCAACGACACACCACAATCGGTCGAGTCCAGGAAGGCCAATAATTCCGAGCGGGTCAGGACCCGATCGATCAAGGTCGCATTGGGAGTCGATGCGATCGCTTCGCGCAATCGGGACCATTGGTCTTGATAATAGGATTCCGGCGGCGAGACCTTGATCGCCAGTTCCACGGCATCATCGGGTCGAAACGCGAGCCGAAAGGCCTCGATCAAACCTAAGGGATTCTTCCGCTGCATCCGACTGTTCATGTCGAAGACGAAGCCGAATGTGAACTTGGAATCGGAGAGGCCGAAGTACGATTTGCCAAGCGTTTCAAAGCTCGGTAGCTCGACTCCTGGGTTCATTGTGTAGACCGGTTTTGAGAATGCTTTCGACATCGCCCTTGCGATAAACCGGGTTGGTGCCCAGATCTCATCGACACCTTCGGATCGATCATGCCATTTTGCCGGCAAGTCCTCCAATTCCCACCACCAGATGCCGATTCGGTGGACGCCTGCACGTGGATGCAGGCCGCTCTTGCGATAAGCATCGGCGATGGAGAGGTCGATTCCCGTGTTGACAATCGTAACGTCGTGCAACTCGATGGCGTCGAATCGGTCCCGATTACGCGGTTCGCGCAGAAACAACACGGGAAAATCCCGTAGTTCGGTCCGCACGTCGTTGCGAGTCAACGAATCCACGGCACTCTTGACCGCCTGCTGGAGCCCCGAAGTATAGCGGAAAAGTCCGATGACGTTCGCGGCAGGCCGGCTTGCAATTCCCCCTCGAATATCCTCCGCAAGCCCCGCGTACCATTTTGCGTCGGCGTATTTTGCGATCTCCGGCCGAGACTTGGCCCACGCAATGGTATGATCGGGATCGTCCATCGCTTGGGACTTAAACGCAGGATGACGGACTGCTAGCAGCTTGAGTTCATCGCACGGCCGGAATTGCTCCGGCAATATCGCTCGCCTCAGCCAGCGGGCATCGAAATCGTATTTCGTGCGGACCCATTGCTTGAGTTCGTCCCAACCGAAGCGAGTCAACCCGTGCGGTACGGCGGCCTGCCACTCGGGGTGCAACCGGTAGCTCGCCGCGAGCCCTCGACTGGGGTCTTCGTCCAATTCGAAATGGAACCAGATCGCAGCCTCGGGCGTGTGCTGAAAATCCGCGAGTCCGTATGTGATGAGCCAACTCAGAAAATCGCCCCGATCCTTGGGCGTGAGGCCGAGCGGACAGATCGCGCGCAGATCTTCGCGGAACTCGAAAACACGGCGGACGCGAGCGGATGGATCCGACTCGAACGCCGAACGGATGTTGGCCCGGGCGGACGCTGAAAGTTTGGGATTTTCAATCAGTGATTTTGCGAATGCACCGCCCGCTCCGTCGCTGAGGGCGGTCGGAAACCGACGCCGGAGTTTTGGGTCCGTGGCCAATAGCGAACAGACATAACGAACCGCCCCAATCAAGTCGGTTTCGGCGTCGTAGGGATTTGCCTCCAACGGCCGACAGTCTCTCTTCACCAAAAACGGATTGAGGGTCTTGAGATCGAAAAGGTCAAAATGGTGGGGATTCATCACGCCGAGTGTGCGTTCGCGCAGCCGCATCGGCAGGCGACCCAGTTTGCGGAGCCAACGGGACACCGACAGCGTAGGGTTGTGAGTCGAGACCGATTGCGACATCATTTCGTTCCTCACGCGGCTCGGCGGACGCGAACGGTCGCCGGTCCAGTTTCCCAACTCGCACGACCGATCGCCGATCGAATCACCAGTTCGTAACGATCCAGCATTTCCATCACATCCAAATTGTTCTCGAACATCGCCCGCGATCGTCGGCCCATATCCGTTCGCAAGCGGTCGTCCGTGAGCAGGCGGTCGAGTTGGCGGGCCAACCCCGCCGAGTCGCCCGGTTCGAATCTCACGGCATTCCAGTTCCAGTTCACTTGTTCACCGATTCCCTGGCAGGGCGTCGAAACGATCGGAAGCCGGTGCATCTCGGCTTCGAGCACCGAACGGCTGAACGTCTCCATGTGGGACGTGCAAGCGAAAATATCCGCGGACTTGTAATAACGAGCCGCATCGTCGGTTTCGGAAACCAGATCGACGAAACCCTTCAATCCCCGCCTTTCGACGAGTTGCCGGACATACCCCGAATACGGCACTACATCGCGCAAACCGACGATCTCGACGAGGAAATCCCGACGTGTCCTCGCGAGGATTGCCGCGGCCTCCACCAGCGTGTGCTGTCCCTTTCGTTCGCACACGGTCCCGATGGACAGGATGCGTTTGCGGCGATCGCCGACTGGTTGGCGAAGCGGCCGTTCGTCGGGAATGCCGTTATGAATGACACGGACGTTCCCCCGCACGTCGAGGCGTTCGAAGATCCGGGCGGTGTCGTGCGAAGCGGGTACGACGCGGCTGGCCAGCCGGAAAGCGGCTTCGATCCGGCCGCGAATGAACGCGGGAAACAACCGATCGAGCACATCCGGAGCGTAGCTCTCGTGGATGATCCAGATACTCGGTATGCCGAGTCCGGCGGCCGCTTCAACCATCGGAAAAGTCAGGAGCGTATTGGCGAGGACGGCATCGGGCCGCCGCTCGGCCAGCCATCGACGCAGCGCATGACGCGCCGAGTCGTACTCCCGACGGGTCCAACGTCCATCCACGAATCGTCGGCTCCACGGTTCGTTTGCGATCGCGACCGGTATGCCCGCCCGCGAGTAAACCCGTTCGCCAGCTCCGCCAAGTGGGGACCAGACCTGAGGCGTGACGGCACCGCGTTCGCGCAATCCCAACACGATCTCGGACAGGTATCGCGGTGCCCCTTCGGGATTGTTCAGGTTGTGCGCCGCGACCGCCAGTTGGATCGGCGGCCGATCGCCGGGCGGCAGGGCGACTGCGACGTCACCCGACGGGCGGAACGCTCGCGCCTCGTCGAACTGCGGGTTGGAGTATGGATCGGCGCACCGGCCGTAGGCGGCGCGAAACGACCGCAATTCCAGTGGATCGTCGACTCGCGCTTCGTCCAACGCGACTTGGAGCGCGGCCCCGCCGACGTGGACGCATCGCCGGCCGCGCAGCCGGAGTCGCGTGCAATATTCGATGTCAAAGAGCGTGCGACCGAAGCGATCGCAATCGAAGCCGCCGAGTTCGTCGAACGTGGCCCGTTGCGTCAGCAGGCACCCGGCGCCGACCGCGGCGACGTTGCGCGTCGTCTCGGCGTAGAAGTAGTAGCTGACGCCGTCGGCAGGCGTGCCGCGGCCTGCGTGGTCCGGTGCGGTGCCGTCGTGCAGGCCCAAGACCGTTCCCGCCGAGGCGACGGTGCCGTCGGCCGTTCGCGTCAGGCCGCCCGCCGCGCCGACGCCGGGGATCGCGAGATTCGCGACCAGCCGCGAGAGCCAACGCGGATCCGCCGGTTCGGTCCCGGCTCGCAGGAACAGCAGCAGGTCCTCGCTTCGTGCGGCGGCCAACCGGTTCAGCGCCTCGGCCGGTGGGTCCGCGTCTAGCACCAGGTACGGCGTCGCCTTCCGGTAGTCGGTCCGCTCGGCGACGGTCCGCGCCGTCGCGGCTGCGTCGGGTCCGAAGATGATCACGGCCACGCTCGGCCCGTCGTCGGCGCCGTCGAGTTCGAGAATCGGTAATCCCAGTCGTTCGGCGAACGCCGGCACGCCGAGCGATGCCGCGATCCCGCGCCGGGCGAGCGCGTCCTGGACCGCCTTCCGGCCCGAACTGTGCACGATCGTCTTCTGCGTCGCGCGCCCCGCCGTCGATTCCGGGTGGGCCCGCCAGTGGTACAGAATCCGCGGTACGTGCAGGATGCGATCGGTTCGTTCCGTCGTCCGCAGAAGCAGATCGTGGTCCTGGGAACCTTCGTAACCGATCCGGAAGCGTCCGACCGATTCGAACAGGCTCCGGCGCAACACCGTGAAATGATTCACGTAGTTGTAGCTCAGGAGCAGCTCCGGCGACCAATCCGGCTTCAACTGCGGATCGTATCGGTGGCCGGCGACATCGATCTTGTCCTCGTCCGTGTAAATCAGATCCGCGTCGGGTCGCGATTGCAGGGCCGTGACGACTTCCAGCAGCGCGTCGGGCGCGAGGCAGTCGTCGTGGTCCAGCAGGGCGACGTATTCACCGGTCGCCAGGTCCGCGGCGGAATTCGTCGCGGCACAAATGTGGCCGTTGCGCTCGCGCTTCACGAACTTGATGCGCGGATCGTCCGGCAGCGTCGCGAATTCCGCCATCAACTCCGGCTTCGTCGAGCAGTCGTCCGCGATGCAAAGTTCCCAGTTCTCGTACAGTTGGCCGACCACGCTCGCGACGGCCTGGCGGAACCAGATCGGCGCCACGTTGTAGACCGGCATCAGGATGCTGATCGTCGGCCGGTATCGCAGGGCGGCGGCACGCGATCGCAGTTGCTCTTCGACGGCGGCGTCGATCGCGGTCCGTTCCACGTATGCATCGTGCGGCGGGCGGGGCGGAGCCTTCGCGTCGAGACGGCGGTTCCGCAACTTGTGCCGAAGCGTTCGTGACAATCCCCAGAACCGCCCAAGCCGCGCTCCCCACCGCGAGAGGGAGAGTACTTCGCCGCTCGTGACACTGCGGATCGCGCGGCGGAGAAATCCGGTCCCCCGCGTGTCCGCCGGCTTCGCGCGATCGCCGATGCTCGAAGCCGTACCGTCGAACAAGACCACATCGCGAACGCCACAGGCGACGACGCGGATCCGTTCGGCCGGTTCCCACGGGATTTGCGTCGAAAACGCATGGCCCTCGCCGCTCGCCGCGTCCACCGCGATGGCTAACTCGGCGTCGTACCAGACTTGGACTTTCCAGTCCCGCGTCGGCGCAAAGCCGGACACGCCGAGCAACGGCATTCCCGT
Organism: Gemmataceae bacterium; assembly: GCA_019636445.1. Lineage (GTDB taxonomy): Bacteria > Planctomycetota > Planctomycetia > Gemmatales > Gemmataceae > Limnoglobus. The sequence goes on from JAHBXO010000025.1 coordinate 50,696, forward strand.
GTAGGGTTCGACAACCCGTTCGATATACAGCGTGAAATCGGTAGGCCCGACGGCGTCCATGCCGACCTCATGAGAATCCCAAGTCCCGCGAGTCTACGGCCCGGTTCCGCCGGCCGCAATCCCAGTTCCCTCCGGGCTTTTCACGCAGCGGAACCCCGTGTGGCACGCGCTGTCCTCCGGAGCGCCCTTGTCGCGAGTTCCGGGCAGATAGCGCCGACAATATTCGTCCGCGCACAGGTACGATCCACCGCGACGGACCCGTTCCTCGCCGTTTGCCGGTCCGGTCGGATTGCGTTTCGGAGCGTAGCCATAGTAGTTTCGATCATACCAGTCCGCGCACCATTCCCAGGCGTTCCCACTCATGTCGTAAAGACCGAAGCCGTTCGCTGGAAACGACTTGACCGGGGCGAGTCCCTTGAAGCCGTCGCGGTCCTCGACCGTCGCGGGGAACCGGCCCTGGTAGGTGTTCGCGAAGTACCGCCCGTCCTTCCCCTGCGCGTCGTGGCCCCAGGCGTATTGCGCCCGTTCCAGTCCGCCCCGCGCCGCACGCTCCCACTCCGCCTCCGTCGGCAGGCGCTTTCCCGCCCACTTCGCGTAGGCAGCCGCGTCTTCCCACGAGATATGCACAGCGGGGTAGAGGTCCTTCCCGTCGATCGAACTTCCTTCGCCTTCCGGCTTCCGCCACGAGGCCCCGACGCTCTTGGCCCACCACTCCGGCCCCGGTGCCGGTTCGTTGCGGTTCAGTTTCTCCGTGCGCAGCCGGTCGCATTCCTTCGCGTCGCACTCGAAGCATCGGAACACCGCGGAGAACGGAACGAGGTCGGCCGGATTCGCGCCGGGGAAATCCTCCGCCCGCGGCTTGCGCTCCGCGGTGGTCACGTAACCGGTCGCCTCCACGAACTGGCGGAACTGGGCGTTGGTCACTTCGGTCGCGTCCATCCAGAAGCCGTCGACCTCGACGGGGTGGGTCGGTGCGTCGTGGTCCGGGCTGGCGTCGTAGCCCATGGTGAAGGTGCCGCCGGGAATCCAGACCATGCCTTCGGGCGCGGGGCCGGGGGGCGCGTTCGGGTCGGCCGGCTTCGATTGCAGATACACGAACGCCAGACCGGCGATCGCCAGTGCGCCGGCGACCGCCGCCAGCCAGAGGGCTGGTCGCGAGCGGGATTCGGGAGCGGGGGAGGGGCGGGACATCGGAACCCTTCGGTCAGAGCGTCTTGAGGTATTCGATCAGCGCCCGTCGATCGTCGGCACTGAGGTCGTCGCCGTAGGTGTGGCCGGCGTTGCCGCGGCCGCGCTCGGTCGTGTCGTAGATCTTGCGCCGTTCGTATGGTGACAATTTTCTTGCTGCCGGTTCGACTTCGGTCACTTTCCAGCCGACGTGATCTTTGTCGTAATCCTCCTCGTTCGTGCGGAAGGATCGGGTGAATCGTTTCGGGCGGGTATGGGAGTTCAAGACGCCCTCGAGCGTCGGCACGCTGCCGTTGTGGAAGTACGGCGCGGTGGCCCAGACGCCGTCGAGAGGCGGCGCCTGATAGCCGGCGGTCGCGCGGATCGGCCGCGGCGGCGACTCCTTCGCGAACCAGCTCGCGGCGTACGCCTCGCCGAACTTCACGCCGATATTGTCGAATCGCGTGCGGTCGGTGCCGATCTCGTCGAGCGGCACGATCTTGTTCGGGTAGGTCGCGTGTTCGCCGTAGGAGCCGTGGCACTTCGCGCAGTTCGATTCGAACACGGTCTGGCCCCGGGCCGCCAGCTTCGCGTTAATCGGGAACGGATACTTCGGCGGTTCGAGGGAGAGCAGATACGCCTGGATATCGCGGAAGTCCGGCTCGGCGCGTTCGAAGTCCTTCGGCAGCGTGAGCGGGTGCATCATGAACTGCATCAGCGACCGCACCGAGCGCGCATCCGTCGCGCCGACGTGGTACATGGTCTTCTTTTTCTTGAGCAGCCACCACGCGGGGACGTCTTCGCAACTATCGTCCTTGAGACCGAGATCGCGCAGGCTTTCTCGCAGGCTCAGGTCGTCGTTCCGGTAGCCGAGAAGGTAGACGCTGAAGGCGCCGGCTTCGTTGGTGCCGCGAGTCTGCGTGAACGTGAACGGCAGCTTCGCGGGAATCTTTCCGGCGACGTAGAGGTCCTCGAAGAGCGATTGAATGTCCATGGAAGCGTTGCCGAGGCCGACGATGCTTTTACCGAGGATGCTCCCGCCATGGCAGGTCATGCAATCGAGCGCGATCCCCTTCACGAGCGGCAGGTACGGCGCCGCGCGTAGGCCCATCGGCAGGCCATCGTTGGCGTAAGGGGCCGCGTGCAAGCCATAGCGTTCGTTGAAGGCGGCGGCGTAGTCCGTCGGCTTCTCGGCGATGCCCCACTGCTTCCATGCGAGGTCGTACGCGGCGCGCGGCCAGAACGACGGGATGAACGCCTTCGATTCGAGCGCGCGCTTCCCGCGTTCGGCGGCCGTCGGTTCCGCCCCGGCACACGCCGAGACGCCGAGAAACAATGCGAAAAGAGTTGTCGCGCGCCGCATTGCCGCCTCCCGTTCGATGCCGTCATTATAGTCCCGACCGTGATTCGATCGAATCCGGCAACGGTACCCGAGCACGATACCGAAGTTCATCGAGTCTTGTTCCGTCCCCAGTCCTCAGGCCGAAGGCCCGGTAGTGCTTAGCCCAGGGCAAGGAGCGAAGCGACGCCGCCCTGGGTCGACTTTGGAGCCAAAGGCAGCCTGAAAGGCTGCGAGAGATGGAGCGTGTCGCAACCTTTCAGGCTGCGGGCAAACGAACAACCGACCCAGGGCGTTGCCCTGGGCTAAGCACTCCCAGGCCTTTGGCCTGAAGACATTCAACGGACACGATCGCATCGGGCCGACAATACTCGCATTCACTGCACGGCGTCCGGCCAACGGTCGGCACCCCAGTTCGGGAAGGGGACCGGCCGCGCGGGTTCGTGCACGATAGCGATTCCCGCCGACTCGGCCGCCGCCGCCTCATCACGCAGGCGGCGCTCGTGCTGGTCCCGCTCGGCCGTGTACTTCGCGAAGGCCGACTCGATTTCGTATTGTTCGTCCGGCGAGAATCGCGACGGGGTCGGCCGAAACACATCCCGGCCCGTCGAAGTCGGTACGTCTTCATCGTCGTCGAATTCCTCGTCGTCGTCAAAATCGTCTTCGAAGTCCTCTTCCTCGTTCGCGAGATCGTCCCCGATGGAGTCGTCCGCGTCCTCGTCGTCGTCCGGGAACCGATCGGAGTCGATGGGTGTGAGCGGCTTCAACTTCGCATCGAAGTCGTCGTCGTGGGTGCCGGCGATTTTGCGGCCGTGGCGGAGCCGGGTGGATTCGAGGGCGAGCAGGGCGGCGGCGGCGCGTTCGGCGGTGGCGCCGTCGCGATCTTGCAGCCGGCGTGCGTAGAACAGGACGGCCGCGAGGATCGCGTCTTCATACGCGGCCTTCCGCGCCGGGGGCGCGTCGGGGAGGGCGATCGGATCGGGCGTGTCGAAGTGCCCGGCGATCCGGTTGGGCAGGGTGGTGGTCATGGGGGAAACCTCCGCGCGTTGAATATGTGAACATTTATATATTATTGGAAATTGTCAAGCGAACGCCGAGGCGATGGCGGTTCCCGGCGATTCCGCTAAGAAAACACCATGAAACCAAAACTGGAAGGGACGGAAAAGGCGGAGATCCGCATCATTGCCGGCTCGCTCAAGGGTCGCAAACTGACGGTCTTCGTTCACGAGGGGATGCGCCCGACGCCGCAACTCGTGCGCGAGGCGCTCTTCAGCATCCTCGGCAACGCGGTGCCGGACCGGCTCTTCTTCGACATCTTCGCGGGCACCGGCGTGGTGGGGCTGGAGGCCGTCAGCCGCGGCGCGTCCGGCGCACGGCTGATCGAAGCGAATGGCAAGCAGGCAGCCGAGATTCAAAAGGCGATCGACCGGTTCGACGTCGCCGACCGCGCCCAAGTGCTCAAGGCGGATGGATATCGCTGGGCGGAGCGCTGGGTGCCGCCGGCGAATTCAGGACCGGTGAACCTGTTCCTCAGTCCGCCGTTCCCAGACCTCGACCCCGCGAAGCTGCCCGGGTTCCTGACGTTGGTTCATACGCTTCTGGAGAAGGCACCCAACGAAAGCGTACTGACGATCCAGGCCGAGGACGGATTCCCCGCCGGCCAGTTGATCGAACCCGAGACGTGGGACGTGCGCAAGTACGGCCGGAACATGCTGCTGTTCAAGGTGAAGGACACGCCGCCGAGCGAGGCTTCCTCGTAGTAGAGATTTCAAGTTTTGTTGGTGGGTCGATTCGCGATACCTTTGGAAATCCGCGCTTTTCTCCCTCCCCCTCGAAGGGGGAGGGTGGGGTGGGGGTGACGGGGATCGCTGCAAGTTCCCGCGTCGGCCGTCACCCCCACCCTAACCCTCCCCCTTCGAGGGGGAGGGGACAAAACCCTGAGAAGCCGTCCGGCCTTGGGATCCTCGCGACCCGTCTTCTTCGCTGGGATGGCCTCGTAGGTCGTGGCCGAGTCTTCGAGGCCCGACGCGTTTTGCCAAGGTCCTTGTCGGGCCTCGAAGACTCGGCCCGACCTAAAATTCATTCACACGTCGGCCAGCATCCAGCCTTAGTGTTTGTGTAACGATCCGCGGGATTTCCGCGGGCCGATGCGTGACGAAGATCAGGGTTTGCTCCGGCGAGACGTTGCCATCCAGCCAGTCGCGAATCGTGTTCGCGGTCCGTTCATCCATTCCCTGAAACGGCTCATCCAGGATCAGCAACTCCGGCTTCTTCACGAGCGCCCGCACGACGAGCGCGAGGCGCTGCCGGCCGGTGGGGAGCTGGCGGAACGGCCGGTGCATCCACTCGGCCGCGCCGAACGTGCGGAACAAGTCTCCTACCCGCGCGGCCTCGGCTTCGGTCGGCGGGCGGTACAGCAGCACGTCGTGGAAACCGGTGGTGGCGGCCTCGAACGCGGTCAGCGGTTCGCTGAAGTAGAGGTGGAATTCCGGCGAGACGAAGCCGATCCGTTTCTTCACGTCCCAGATGGTTTCGCCGTCGCCGCGCCGCCGGCCGAAGAGGCGGACGTCGTTGCTGAACGCCTGCGGATGGTCGCCGCACGCGAGCGCGAGCAGCGTGGTCTTGCCCGCGCCGTTCGGTCCGAAGATCGCCCAGCGTTCCCCGGCGCGGACGGTCCACGAAATGTCCGAGAGGATCTCGCGGCCGCCGTGGCGGACGGTGACGTTGTTCAATTCCAGCACCGCGGGCGCGTCGGGCGGGATCGGTCGATGTACCGTCCGCGTTTGCGCAGTTGGCGACGGGGTGGGTTCCGACTTCGTCAACTCGAAGGTTTTCGCCCCATCGGGCACCTCGTCGGCGAGCGCGGTGAACACGATCGCGGTCCCACGTTCGCTGAGTGCTTTCATGATGACGGCGAGTTTGGCGCGGCCGGCGGCGTCGAGGCCCACGAACGGATCGTCGAGCAGCAGCAGCTTCGGGTTGGCGAGCACGGCCTTGGCGATCCGGGCACGGCGCGTCTGGCCGTTCGAGAGCTTGAGGAACGCGAGGTCGAGCTTGTCGGCCAGGCCGAACTCGGCGGCGACGCGGATCGCCTCCGCTTCCGTCGGCGCGTTCAGGAATTGCCGGAGAACAAAGGGTTCCTCGCTATCGGCGAATTCATAGCGCTGCTGGTAGTAGTGGCCGGCGTAGGAGAACGCGCGGGACTGTTCGCGAAAGGCGACGAACGCAATGGCGGTAGCGGGGATGGCGCGATCGAGGGTGCCCGCGTCGACGCGCAGGGTGCCGGCGAGGAGTTCCAAGAGCGTCGTCTTGCCCGAACCGGACGCGCCGACCAGCGCCCAGACTTCGCCGGGGCGGATCGACCAATCGAGATGGGGGAGCGAGCAGTCCCCGCGCGTGAGGGAGACGCCGCGGAGCGCGACGAGCGGATTCGGCTGGTTCATCGGGCGGCGACTCGCTACGGTTCCGACGGCATCCCGTACAACATCCTTGTTGTACGGACCCGCAAACACGACTGGATTCGTAGGGTTTTCCCGCGATGAGCATTCTGGCGCAGAACATTTCCAAGAGCTTCGGCAGTACGAAAGTCCTCGACGACGTGACGGTCGAAGCGCCGTCCGGCTCGCTCGTTGCGCTGCTCGGTCCGTCCGGTTCGGGCAAGACGACGCTCCTGCGCATCGTCGCCGGCCTCGAGACGCCCGACGCCGGCACGGTGCAATTCGAACAGGACGACATCACCAACCGGTCGCCGCGCGACCGGAACATGGGGTTCGTCTTCCAGCACTACGCGCTGTTCAAGCACATGACGGTGTACGAGAACGTCGCCTTCGGCCTGCGCGTGCGGAAGTGGAGCGAGGCGAAGATCCGCGACCGCGTGCACGAACTGCTGCACCTCGTGCGGCTGGATGAAATGGCCGAGCGGTTCCCGTCGCAGCTGTCCGGGGGCCAGAAGCAGCGGATCGCGCTGGTGCGGGCGCTCGCGCCGGAGCCGAAGGTGATCCTGCTCGATGAGCCGTTCGGCGCGCTGGACGCGAAGGTCCGCGAGGAATTGCGCACCTGGCTGCGGAAGTTCCACGACCAGTTCCACGTCACGAGCCTGTTCGTGACGCACGACCAGTCGGAGGCGCTGGACGTGGCGGACAAGATCGTGCTGATGAACAAGGGGCGGATCGAGCAGGCGGGCACGCCGGAGGAGGTTTTCGACCATCCGGCGAACGAGTTCGTGATGGACTTCCTCGGGAACGTGAACGTCATCACGGCGCGGCTGGAGGGGGGGCGTGTGCTGCTGGGCCACGTGGAGATGCCGGTGGCGCAGGGGCGCGTCGGCCGCGCCGCGTCGGGCGAGGCGACGGTGTTCGTGCGGCCGCACGAGTTGGACCTGTCGCGCCGGGCGGAGGTTGGCAAATCGCTGCAATCGAAGGTGGTGCACATCAACGCGGCGGGTTCGGTGGTGAAGGTGCGGGTCGAGGCGGAGGATTTCGGGCTGATGTTGAACATCGACGTCACGCCGGACCGGCACCGGGAACTGAACCTGCGCGTGGGCGAGCCGGTGTTCGTGACGCCGAAGACGGCGAAGTTCTTCGGGGCGCCGCCGACCGAACAGGACTACGCGATTTGAAAATCGCCGGTGCCGGATGGTCGAAAATCCCACCGGTACTACAAATACAGTTCGATTTTCGGATTCCAGACCTTGGGGAAGACATGGCCGACCGAATGTCCACCGCGAGCCGCATGGACCGCGCCCGCGACAATGCCGCCATCTCGCGCGCCGTCAACGGCGCTCTGAAGCGCAAGGAACGCGCCAGCCGCGACAAGCGGATGGTCGAACTGGTGAAGAAGGGTTCGCTGCCGTACATCCCGTCCGTCATGAGCTGGCTGAGCGTGAAGCTGAACAAGCCCGCCCGTCTCATCACCGCCGACGACGTGAAGAAAGTCTTGGCGTAAGCCGCAAGCTCGAATGGCGGGGGCCGATTCCGCATTGGAATCGGCTCACGCTTCGCATTTCACTTTTTCATCAGGTTCAGCACGGCCATACTCATCGTCCGCACGCCGGTGCGCACGCTCGGTTCGGGTGCCGGTGCGTAGCTGTCCGAGTGCATCGACGGCAACGGCTTGCCCTCCGGCCGTTCGGATTCGTTGAAGCGGTCGTCGGGCACCGTGCCCAGGAACCACATGAAGATCGGTACGCCTTCCTTCCCGAAGCGGCCGAAGTCCTCGCCGCCCATGATCGGCGGCCGCTCGATCGCGTTCGTCGTCCCCAACACCTCGCGGAACACGGCGACGGTCTTCTTCGCCAGCGGCACGTCGTTGATCGTCGAGGGGGTGTACTCGTCGAGGTTCACCTTCACCGTCGGCGCGGGCGCCCGCGCCCCCTCAGCCGCGGCCTTGCAGATCCGGTCGATAGCCTTCAATACCTGATCGCGGACCGTGTCCTTCGTACTGCGGACGGTCAGTTGCAGTTTCACTTCGTTCGGGATGATGTTGTGTTTGGTCCCGCCGTGGATGGAGCCGACGGTGACGACGGCCGGGTCGGTCGGGTTCACCTCGCGGCTGACGATGGTTTGCAAATCGAGGATGATTTTCGCGGAGAGGACGATCGGGTCGACGGTGGTGTGCGGGGCCGCGCCGTGGCCACCCTTACCGCGGACGGTCACGTCGACGGTGTCGACGTTGGCGAGCGCGAGGCCTTCGCTGTAGCGGATGGTGCCGATCTTCGCGTGCGAGTCGGCGTGGAGGGCGAGGCAGAAGTCGGGTTTCGGGAATCGCTGGAACAGGCCATCGTCGAGCATCGCCTTGGCGCCGACGCCGATCTCCTCGGCGGGCTGACCGATGAAGACGAGCGTGCCGGACCAGCGGTCCTTCAACCCCACGAGGACGCGCGCAGCGCCGACCCAACTGGTCATGTGCACGTCGTGCCCGCAGGCATGCATGACGCCGACCTCGGTGCCGTCGCGATTGAGCGTGCGCACCTTCGAGGCGTATCCGACGCCGGTCTGCTCGGTCACGGGCAGGGCGTCGAGGTCGGTGCGGACGAGCACGGTCGGCCCCGCGCCGTTCTTGAGCACGCCAACGACGCCGGTGCCGCCGACCTTTTCCGTGACCGTGAAGCCGAGCGTGCGGAGTTCCTCCGCCATCCGCGCCGCGGTCTTCACTTCCTTGAGCGAAAGCTCCGGATTCGTGTGCAGGTGGAAATACAGATCGAGCAGGTTTTTCATCTCGCCGTCGAGTTTGGCGTCGACGGCCGCCAGGGCGGGCTTGATCCAGCTCGCATCGGCGTTCTTCGCGGGCGGTTCGGCCGCGCCGGGATGCGGTGCCATCGCGAAGAGTGGCAGCAGAAACAGAAAGCGGTACATTGCGGTTCCTCGGTGGGAACACCAACGATAACGCATCGCCAAGGAGAAGGAAAGGAGCATGTCGGACGTCCCCAATATCCGAGTCGGCCTATGCGCTTCGCCGTTTTCCGGTTTAGCATTCCTGGTCGAGAAGCCGGTAACCTTTCGAGGAGAAACCCATGACCCGAATATTCCTCGCCGTCCTGATTCTGGTACTCGCGGCCGCGCCGCTGCCGGCGCTCCCGCCGACGAATGTGCAGACTCTGGAAGATGCCACGGAGGTCCTGGATGAATTGAGCAAGATCCCGCTCAAGAGCATCCCGCCGAAACTGCTCGCCGAGGCCAACGGCATCGCGATCATCCCGCGCGTGGTGAAGGTGGGGTTCGTGCTGGCGGGGCGCGGCGGTCGCGGCCTCGTGATGGCGCGCGAGAAGGACGGAACCTGGGGCGATCCGGTCTTCGTGAATTTCGGGGCGGCCAGCATCGGCTTCCAGGCTGGGGTCGAATCGACCGATGTGGTGCTCGTCTTTCGCCAGCGGAAGAGCCTGGACCGATTGTTGGACGGCAAGGGGAAGATCACCCTCGGCGCGGATGTCGCCGTGGCCGCGGGACCGGTGGGGCGCGTGGCGGCCGCGGCGACCGATGCCAAGCTCGAAGCGGAGATCCTGTCGTATTCGCGTAGTCGCGGATTATTCGCGGGAGTGTCATTCGATGGCGCGGTGATCCGCCCGGACTCGGCCGGGAACGAGCGCTATCGGTCGGACGCGCAGGCCGTCAAGGCCGCGGCGGTGTTGAAGAACAAGCTGATCGAGATGGCCAAGGAGACGCCGTGACGCGATCTGCGTCCCCTTTTTGCGTTATCCGGCGACGGCCGCCGGGCCGAAGGTCTGCGCGATCGCCTCGGGCGTCAGCACGTCGGCGGGCGCGCCTTCGGCGATGATCCGTCCGCCCCGCAGGCAGAGGACATGGTGGGCGAACTGGTTCAGCGTGTTCAAGTCGTGTGAGACGAGCACGATGGTGGTGCCGGATTCGTTGTTGATTTCGGCGAGCAGGCTGTTGAACCCCTGCTGGTCCTTGAAGTCGATGCCGGAGGACGGTTCGTCGAGCAGAAGCAGTTCGGGTTTCGGTTCGAGTGCGAGGGCGAGCATGACTCGCTGGAGCTGGCCGCCGGAGAGGCCGTCGATCGGGACATCGAGCAGGGAGGGCGGAACGCCGACGCGTTCGAGGGCGGGCTGGAGCTTGCGGACGGCGCGGCGGGAGACGCCGAAGAAAATCGGCCAGCGTTGCTGGGCCAGACCGATCAGGTCCCGCACCGTGATGGGTAGGGAAGACTCGATGCTCAGCCGTTGCGGGACGTAGCCGACATGATCGGGCCGCGGACGGGAATGGTCCTCGCCGCAGGCGAACGTGATCGAGCCGGTATAGGCGAATTCGCCAACCAGGGTACGGAGCAGGGTGGACTTGCCACAGCCGTTGAGGCCGACGATCGCGGTGATCTTCCCGCGGCCGATGTCGCAGGAGAGATCGGACAGGATGGGGCGACCGCCACGGAGCACGCGAAGCCCGCGGATGCTGACCATCGGCGGGCCGGTATCGCGAACGGCGAGGGAAATCGGCATTACTTCAGCGCCTTGGCGAGGGTCTCGAGGTTCGCCCGCATCTTCGTTTCATACCAGTCGATGTTGAACTCGCTTTCGACGGCCGTTTCCAGCGGATCGATGACGATGGTGCGGACATCGGCAAGCCCCTTGGATTTCAACGCCTCCGCGACCGCCTTCGCCGACGTGCCCGAACCATATTGCGGCTCGATGGCGATGACGCGGATCCCCTTCTTCTCGCATCGTTCCAGTAATTGCTTCAGTTCCTTGGGCGTCGGTTCCTGACCCGGATTCGTCTGGATCACTTCGGGCAGACGCAGGCCGAAATTCTTGGCGAAATAGTTCAACGATTCGTGGAAGCTAATGAACTGCCGTTCGGACTTGTCCTTCAGCATCGCGATCCCGTCGGCCTTGAGCTTGAGGAGTTTCGCATTGTAGGCCTCCGCACGCTTCGCGTAGCCCTCCGCGTGGGCCGGATCGCGACGCGCCAGCTCATCCCGAATGGCTTCGACCATCTTCACGGCCTGATCGAGACCCATCCAGACGTGCGGGTCGTGGTCGCCATGGTCGTGGTCGTGCTCTTCGGCACCCTCTTCCTCCTTGCAGCAGGCACAGCTGCCTTCAATGAGTAGGGTTTCGGGGAGCAACTTGCCGAGCGCGACGACCGGGACCTTCTTCGACAGGCTGCGCTGGATGGTTTTGACATTCCGGTCTTCGAGTCCCAGACTATTTATGAACACCAGATCGGCGCCGGCGAACATCTTCACGTGGGCCGGGTTATCCTTGATGTGGTGCGGCCCCTGATCGCCGAAGACGACGCGGACCGTGGCATCTTCGCCGGCGACGTTGGCGGCGAAACACTGAATCGGAGCGAACGAGGCGAGGACTTTCGGGCCGGGCCGGGTGGTTTCCCAGGTCGAGGCTTGTTCCGCCGGCGTACACCCGGCGAGCGTGGCCACGCCGAGAGCGGAGAGGCCGGAAAGGGAACGGAGGAAGATGCGACGGTTCATGGGGCCGCCCCGACTCGAAGAATAACGAGGTAATACCAAATTCAGTTTACGCGATCGCGGTTCGACTAACAACGGCCGATTGTGAATTTCCGGTGCATCGTCCGGCTCACGGCAGGCGGACGTTTTCCATCGAGAAGGGGATTTCGATGGTCGCCAGTCGGGTGCCGGTCAGCACGACCTTGACCGGCGGCCCGGCGCCGGCGACCGGTGGATCGGTGAGCGGGAAATGGAGTTCGGTTTCGTAACTTTGGCTCCAGTTATTGCCGGAGTAGGAAGAACGCCGTTGCTGCGGGGCCTTGCATCGTTTCCCGGTCGCGTCGTGGAACGCGAGCCGATTCTGGATCGTGCCGATGTTCAATTCCTGGGCCAGCACGGGATCGCGGTTTGCGCCCGCGCCGGCGATGGCCCAGAGCTGCGGCAGTTCGGCGCGGACCTTGACGGTGACGGCACCAGAGGCTGCGACCGTGTAGCCCGTGATCGCCAGTTTGAGTTGGTACGGTCCTTCGTGGACCTGCCCGACGGCGGCCTGGATATCGTCGATCTGGATGATCGTTTCGTTGGGCCGGCGCACGTCCCCCACCACGATTCCTTCGAGGCGGCGCAGGGTCTTGATAGCGCGGTCGTCGGTGCGCAGGGTGAGGGGCGTAAGCCGCGGGTTGTGGGCGGCGGAGTTGATCGGAAGGATGCCGGCGGTTCCGTCCTCGATCCAGATTCCGCCGCCGCGCCACTGCAGGGCGGAGTATGGCGAGGCGTTGGGCATGGCGGCCGCGGTTCGTTGGTCGGCAAAGATCGGCCGGCCGTCTTCGTCTTCGGCGCGGGTCACGCGCACCCGGTTCGCGCCGGCCCAGTTCAGCTTCGGCAGCGGGGCGACATCGAGGTGGGCGACGACGGTGCCGGCACCGCGAACGACGCGATTGGCGGAGTGCCCGGCCGGAAGCATCAGCACGCGGATGGTCTTGTCGCGGACCCCGGCGAGCGGCGCGGACTGGCCGTCGACCAGCAACACGGGTGCGGTGGACGGCGAGTAAAAAGCGGTTTGCGGGCCGGGCGAGCCAAAGTACACCGGTTGGCTGCTGTAGATGTTGAGGTTCGGATTCTCGGCGGCTCCTTTTGGCAGGGGAAGCTCGGCGCGGTGATCCTCCTTCAACCCGGCCGCGGCGCAGAGCTTCTCGATTGCTACCCAAGGCGCGAACTCGCCGGCGAGCGAGACCGGGCGTGCCGGGTTCGCGACGTTTTCTGGAATCAGCTGGAGCGGGATGCCGGTACGGGATTTCAAGTCCGCGACGGCCTGGGACAACGGGATTTCACGATAGTCCAGTTTCAGTCGGGTCGGCGACAGAACGCGTTCGGATTCGGCGAGTCGTTCGAGTCGCGGCAGGATCGCCTCGGCACGTTCGCGGAGGGCGGGCAGGTCGGAGGTGTCGCGGGCGGCGCGTACGGCCGGCAGTGCCGCGCCGCCAAGTTTGAGCAGGTCCTTGGCGGCGGCGTCGCGAACGGCGAAGCTCGGATCCGCCAGCCGGCGGACCAGCTCGTCCGGTTCGGCCGCGGCCAACTGCGCCCCGCCCGCCAAGGTCATCGCCGCCAGGAATCGCCGCATGGCTCGCTCTCCCCTCGCGTACAATCGTCCATCGTACTCGCGGGAAGTCGGGGCCGCCAAGCGACTATTGTGTAACAGGCGATTCCCTGACGGGGGCAAGTCATGAGTCGACGGGACCATCTGGGCGGTGTCATCCATACGTATCAGAAGTACGATCCGTTGACGTTTCCCAGTCCGACGCAACCGCCGCCGGATCTCGTCTCGGCCGCGTTCGAGCGCATGCTGGAGGAAGGCGAACGGCGCGAATTCACGGACGAGGAATTGGCGTCAATGGTGCGCATCGATCCCAGCCAGATCGGCGGGATGATCGCGAACATCGACTTCCTCCGGCAAAAGCTGAAGGATCGCAAAAAGCAGATTCTGGAGACGTACGAGACGGATAAGGTGGTGCGCGAGGCCGGGAAGGAGTTCCGATCGCGCGCCGCCGACCTTCGGCCGCCAAAGGCGCTCGAACGCGATTATCGAGAAGCGGTGAAGGACGAGCAACTCTACGAACTGGAAAACCTCTACTACCGCGCCGGCCGCGAGGACCGCGAATTCATCCGCAAGCTGCCGGGGCTGGTGCAGGCGCTCGGCGACAAGTACCAGGTGGACGAACTCGCGGCGAAGTACGAGTTCACCGGCCAGCAATCGATGACCGTACCGGAAGCGCTGGAAATCAAGGCCGAGCTGGAAGAACTGGACAAGCTGCTCGAACAACTCGACCAAGTGCAGAAGACCGGCCAGCTCGGCTACATAGACCTCGGCGAATTGCAGGAGTACCTCGACCAGGAAGGTATGGAGCACCTCCGCGAATTGAACGAGGCGATCGAGCGCTACATCCGTCGGCAGGCCGAGGAGCAGGGGCTGGAGCGGACCGAATCGGGCGAATACCGGATGACTCCCAAGGCGCTGCGGCTGTTCCAGTCGAAGGTGCTGACGACGATCTTCAGCGATCTCCAGGCGTCGCGGACGGGCCGCCACCCGGACGCGGTGGTCGGGGAGGGTGCCGTGGAATCGCCGCGCACGAAACCGTACGAGTTCGGCGATTCGGTGGCGCACATGGACATCCCCGGCAGCCTCGTGAACGCGATGCTGCGCGAGGGCGCGACGGGCGGCCGGGTCCGAATGCGGCCCGACGACATCGTGGTGCACGAGACGAAGAACACGCCTCGGGCGGCGACCTGCGTGCTGCTCGACATGTCCGGCAGCATGCGGTACGACGGGCTGTACACGAATGTGAAACGCATGGGCCTCGCGCTCGATGGGCTGATCCGTTCGGAATACCCCGGCGACTTCCTGCAGTTCATCGAGATGTACACCTTCGCGAAGCCGCGCCACCTCGCGGAGATCGCGGAACTGATGCCGAAGGCCGTGACCACGCACGCCCCGGTCGTGCGCATCATGGCGGACATGGCCAACCCGAAGATCGTCGAATCCGACGTCCACTGGCACTTCACGAACATCCAGCACGCGCTCCAGACGGCGCGGCGTTATCTGGCGGCGCAGGACACGCCGAACAAGCAGGTGATGCTCGTGACCGACGGCCTGCCGACGGCGCACTTCGAAGGATCAAAACTGTTCCTGCTTTATCCGCCGGATCCGCGCACCGAGGAGGCGACGCTGCGCGAGGCGAAGCTGTGCGCCCGGGAGGGGATCACGATCAACATCTTCCTGCTTTCGACCTGGAGCCAGACGGAGGACGACATCCGGTTCGCGCGGACGATGGCGGAGAGCACCAAGGGCCGGGTCATTTACAGTGCCGGTCGAAGTCTGGAACGGTTTGTCGTCTGGGACTATATCCAGCGTCGGAAGTCGATCGTATCCTGAGGGGCGAGTGGGCGGAGTTTCGTGGAGGGAAAGGGCTTTTCTTTTCGGCGGGACCTCCGTAAGTATTATCCACGGACTGGAAGCCAGACCCTGCAACCGCCCGCGCAAGCCGTCGGCGGCCGACCCCCGAAACAAGACCGGCGGCGGAGCGCACCGGAACACCGGTGGACCTGCGAGCCGTGCCGCCCTGGAGGAACCGAGCGTGTCCGACGAGCAAATTCGCCAGAAAGTGATCGACATCGTCTGCGAACACCTGGCCGTGAACAAGGATCAGGTCACGGATAAGACCAGCTTCATCGAAGACATCGGCGCCGATTCGCTGGACATCGTGGAACTGGTGATGGAACTCGAAGAAGAGTTCGACATTCAGATCCCGGATGATCAGGCCGAGAAGATCAAGACCGTGGGCGAAGCGGTCGAGCACATCAAGGTGGCCGTTCGCAGCAAGGACGGCGGCGCGAAAGCCTGAGGCGTTTTGCCTCCTCTTCCTCGGGAGTCGCGATGACCCGCCGTGTCGTCGTCACCGGTCTGGGTACGGTCAATCCGCTGGCCAATTCGGTCCCGGAGTATTGGCGCGGCCTGCTCGCCGGCCGCTCCGGCATTGCGCCGTTGACCCTCTTCGACGTCGCCAAATTCAAAGTCCGCTTCGGCGGCGAAGTCAAGAATTTCCTCCCGGAAACGTGCATCGACGCGAAGTCGATCCGCCGGCTCGATCGTTTCACGCAGTTCGCGCTCTATGCGGCCCACGAAGCCGTCGCCGATAGCGGCCTCGACTTCGCCAAACTCGATCCGTTCCGCGCCGGCTGCATCATCGGCAGCGGCATCGGCGGCCTGGCCGAATTCGAGGACGGCCACGGTACCTTGCTCTCCAAGGGGCCGGATCGCATGTCGCCGTTCGTCATCCCCAAGATGATTCCGAACGCCGCCAGCGGCAATATCAGCATCCGCTACGGCCTGCGCGGCCCGAACACCACCGTCAGCACCGCCTGCTCCTCCGCCGCCCACGCCATGGGCGACTCGATGCGCCAGATCCAGTACGGCTTCGCCGACGTCATCGTCTCCGGCGGCGCCGAGGCCGCCATCACGCCGACCGGACTCGGCGGCTTCATCGCCGCCCGCGCGCTCTCCACCCGCAACGACGACCCCGCGCACGCCTCCCGCCCCTTCGACAAGGACCGCGATGGATTCGTCCTCAGCGAGGGGGCCGGCATCCTCGTGCTCGAAGAGTACGAACACGCCAAAGCCCGCGGCGCGAACATCTACTGCGAATTGCTCGGCTGCGGCAACACCGCCGACGCCTATCACATCACCGCCCCGCACGAGGACGGCATCGGCGCCGCCGAGGCCATGCGCGCCGCCTGCCGCGAGGCCCGCTGGAACTTCGATCAAGTGGAATATGTCAACGCCCACGGCACCAGCACCGGTCTCGGCGACGTGGCCGAGACGAAGGCGATGAAACAAGTCTTCGGCGACCATGCGAAGAAGCTGGCGGTTTCCAGCACGAAGAGCATGATCGGCCACCTGCTCGGCGCCAGTGGCGGCGTCGAGGCCATCGCCTGCGCGCTGAGCCTCCGCCACGGCATCCTGCACCCGACTGCCAACCACCTCGCACCCGACCCCGAGTGCGACCTCGACTACATCCCGGCTTCCCCCCGCGAACGCCGCGTGACGAAAGTCCTCTCGAACAGCTTCGGCTTCGGCGGCCACAACTGCTCGCTCGCCTTCGGCGCGATCTGACTTCAGCCCCAGAATTTCTGCAGCCGTTCCTTCTCGGACACACCGAGCGGGAACTTCTTCGCCATCGCGTGCCCGGCGATGCCAGCGTAATCGCGCAGGGCCTCGTGGACGTGCTCCGGGCGGACGCGGATACCCTTCGATTTGTCCAGCACGAGCGACTTCGGATCGAACGGCACGGCGAACTGCTTGTCGTCCGTTGCACCCAACACGCGGTTTCCCCGGATCTTCGGGCCGAGGAACAGGATCGAGCCGATCGACCAGTGGTCCTTGCCGTTGCCCGAGTTGTACGTCGGCGTGCGGCCCATCTCGCTCTGCACGACGACGACGAGTTGTTCGCGGATCTTCAACTCCTCGGCCCGCCGAAGGAAGTAGTCGATGCCGGCGAGGAATTCGGGGATCAGCTTCATCTGGTCGGCGTCGTTGTTCGCGTGGCTGTCGAACTGGCCAATGGTCAGGTTCGCCGAGACGCAGACGCCGGCCTTGAAGGACGCCAGCGCGATCTCCGCCTGCTGCGCCATCCGTTCCTTCGGCGTCGTCTTCGGAATGTACTGCGTGACCCGCGCGAGCGCCTTCGAGTTCACTTGGGCCGCGTACAGCATCGATTCGCCGCGCTCCTCGCGCGGCAGGCGCGGAGTTTGGTTCCGCGCGTCCTGGCTCTCCCTCAAGGCCTGTTCGATCCGGTCGAGCGCGAACGGGTCGTGGTACGGTGCCCGCAGATTTCCCTCGACGGCGTCGGCGTTCGCGATCTTCTGCAGCGACGGCAGGTACGGCACGCGCGACATCGCCACGAGGTTGCCCGTGTTCGAGTAGTTGCCGAAGGTCAGGAATGCGAGCGGGCAATCCGGCCCCCGGCACGCCGCCACGAGCGCCGCGAACGTCGGGTACGCGAGGCTGTCGAGCTTGCCCGTGGCCATGTACCGGGCACCGGGCGAGTGGTTGTTCACCGAGTAGTCGAGGCCGTTGAACGTGAACAGTTCGTTCCCATACTTCGCGTAGAAGTCCTCGTTGGTCATGCCGCCCTTCGCGGTCTTGGCCGTCGGTGCGTACTTGTGCGCCCCCTTCGTGAGAATGTCGCCTTCCTTGTAGAGGCGGTTGATTTCGTTGACGCCCTTCGGGTCCATGAGGTACGTGGTGTCCCAGCCGCCGGAGGCGTTGAAGACGACGTAGTATGGCCCGGCGTAGGGTTCGTCCTTCGGCGCGGCGGAGGCCGTCTTGGGGTGGACGAACGGCACGGCGAAGCCGAGGCCGGCGAAGCCGCAGAGCTTGAGGAAGTCGCGTCGCATATCGGAATACTCTACTACCGAGGTGCCGATCAACTCCAGTACAATGTTAATGCGGTATGATCCGACGGTCGGGGGAATCTTGTCATGGCTCAAAATTTGGCCGAGTTGTTGGAGAAGAAATCGCACGCGGCCAACGCCGCGCCCATCGACTGGGACGCCCGACGCGATACCTATTTAGCGGCCGTACAAGCGCTCTACCGTGAAATTCGAACGATATTGGCAGGTCCCCTCAAACAGAAGACCGTTTCCCTCGAGCAACGGCCGAAGCAGTTGTCCGAGAACTTTATTGGAACGTATTCCGTGGATGATTTGATCTTATTGGTCGGTAACGAGCAGGTTCGTTTTTCGCCCCGGGGGCGCAACGTTTTGGGGGCGGCCGGTCGCGTTGATGTGGTTGGGGAACGGGGCGAAGCGATGCTGATTCTGGGGGGGGGCGGCAATTGGGAGTTCGTTCGCTCCCGGCAACCGATATTGCAGACCGAACCCCTGAGCGAAGCGACGCTGGGCGAAATCTTGCAGTTGGTCATGCGAGACTGACGCCGTGCCCGTGCCCAACTTGAATGACGAGACGGCCGAACCGCAATCGCTGGATGAAATCCTCGATTGGCATAGCGGACAAGTCGGAGCCTTGATCGAACAGCGTGCCGTCACTCTCCACGCATTGCAGAGCGGTTCGCGGGTGAACGTCCCGCTCGCGTTTCCAACGGAGAATGAAATCGAGTCCTACTTTCAACGGCAACGTCGCGAATTGGACCGGCTGACAGTTTTGAATCTGGTTGCGAGCGCCGAAGCGACGATACGCGTCGATTTCTTCCACCGCGTGCGAAATCGATTGAAAGATCGGCTGTCTGTGGCTTACCGAGATTGGTTTGACACCTTGTCGGGCAGGAAGCAACTCCGCCCGGATTTCGACGAACAGGGCATACTTACGGTCATCAAACAAGTCGGGGTGCTGGACAATCATCTCATCGGTCAGTTTCGCGAATGTTTGCAGGCACGCCACTGGATCGGCCACGGGCGCTTTTGGGCAAAGCCGGTGGCCGTCGATGCACTCGCGCCGGTGGATGTGCTCAACCGCGCGAATATCGTGATTCGGGCCGTCACGATCTGACGGCACCTACTCGTACAGGAATTCCGGTCGTCGCATCAAGTACGTCACGACGGCGCGCCAGGCGCGGATCGTGTAGTGCGGGTCGGCGGCTTTCTCGTTTGCGCCGGGCGTGTCGCGCTCGGGGCGGCAGAAATAGCTCTCGCGCTTGTCGAGGCCCTTTTGCTCCTTCGCGTCGGCGACGATGCCGGCGAACAGCTTGAAGGTGCGATCCACCTCCGCCGAATTGGGCGCGTCGTGCCGGCCGAGGATGCGCTCGTGCAGGTGGACGATCGCGGCGCGGATCGTCTTCTCGTCGGTTTCGGGGAGATGACTCGGCTCAACACCGGGGAACAGTCGGCGTTCTTTTGCCGGTCGTGTGAAATCTTTCGCCACGTTCCGGCAGGCGACGTCGTTCGAAAGGATGCGCTGGATCGCGCCCATCGCCCCGCTCGGGTCGGCGGCGCGCTCGGTCACTTCTTGCGAGTCGATGCCGCCGTAAAGCTTGGCCATCTCGCCGTCGAGCCGGTTCCATTTCGCGCCGAAGACCGCGCCGACCTTCCTTTCGAGTTGTTCGGGCGCGAGCAGCCGCACGATGCCGAGGTCGTCCAGTTCGGCCCGGCGCTTCGGGTCCTTCCGTTCCGTCGCGAGTCCGTCCACGCGGTAGAAGTCCGACGCGATCCATTCCTTGAGCACGAGTTTGAAGTTGAAGTTCGACTGCGAGAACTTGGCGGCGATCAACTCGATCGTCTTGCGTTGCTCCCGATAGGCCCGATACTTCGCCGCGAACAGCGGATCGTCCAGGTCCTTCGGCGGCAGCAGCGCCTTGCGTCCGCTCAGCAGATACCACGCATGCTCGACCATCGCGACAGCGAAGCGGGGGTCCTTCGCAGTTCGTTCGCCGAGCCATTGCAGGGCACGCCAGCGGTCTTCCTTCGGCAGGTCCTCGCCCTCGAAACCGGCCGGGAACATGTCGGTGAACCAGCCGCCTTTGCGCTTGCCATAGAGGGCGAAGTTGGAATCGAACCGCCAGTAGTCCTGGAACAGCCCGGCGACCGGATCGAGCGTGCGGTGGCAGACGACGCACTCGGCCGCCTCCATCGTCGGCACCTTGAACTTCGCCTGCGCCGCCGCGGCATCCGAGACGCGCGCGGCCAGTTCCAGTACGTCGATGCCGAGGAAGTGCTGGTAGTACATCCGCGCCCGCAGGCGGTTGCGGTTCGTTTCGGTGGTCGGATAGCGGGCGAGGTATTGGAACTGCGCGAGCAACCCGGCGTGCGGGTAGAATCCCGTCGGCGATTCCTGATGGTTCTCCTTCGACCGACCCTTCAATGCCTGCAGTTTGACGGGAACATACTCGAATGGATCGTCGGGGTTCTTGAACCGGTCCTTCAACTGATCGAAGACGCCGTACCCACGGGCCGAGTACGGCGAGACCATGATGTAGTCGGCCGTGACAATCTCCGTGAACGGCCGGTCGTTGCGGACGATATGCTCGATCAGCTTCATCGGCTCGCCGAGCAGGGCCTTGCGGTAATCGTTGGCGAGCTTGTATCCGGCCTGCCGGCGTGCGTTCTCGTCCTTGATGTGGCTAAGGTCGTGCTTCTGATACCAGAGCCGGGTCTTCTCGAAGTGCTCGTAGGAGAGCACCGATGCGTCCGCATTACCGTCGATGCCGAGCGTGAGGAAGATGTCGTTGAAGCCCTCGCGGAGGCGGTCGTAGAAGGCGTCTTCCGTCATGACAGTGTCGAGGATAGCCGGCAGCGCCTTCGCCCCGTCGCGTTCGACGGCCCTCAGTTCCGCCTCCGTCGGCAATCGGCCCGCCAGCGAGAGGGTCGCCCGGCGCAGCAGCTTGCGCGGTTCGGCCATCGCGACGCCTTCGAAGAAGGGAGGCGCCTTCGGGTCGATCGCCGGTGCCGGTGCGGGGGCGTTCACCCGGCCGACGAATTTCGCGAGGATCTTGTACGCTTCGGAATCGGCTTTGAGTACCGCGTCGCCGCCGTGGTCGAGTTCGCCGACGACCTTCAGAAGCAATCGCGATTGGTCCTTGTGCTTTCGTTCGGCCATCGTCGCGAAGGCGTCCCGGTTCTGTCGGTGGGCCGTCTCCTTCGCCTCGCCTGTGAGCTTCGCGATGTCTTTCAGGATGAACTGGCTTTCCTCGGCGTCGCCACCCTTCTGATGGCAGGTCAGGCACTTCTGCGAGCCGACCTTGCCCCAGACGTCGTCTTTGAAGAAATCGTCGACGGGTCGGGCGCAGGCCGCGCCGGCATAGGGTTTGTCCTGGGCGGGGGTCAGGCCCGTACCGGCGATCCAGACCGTGAGAAAGAGAATCGTTCGTGCTGGCATGCCCGGTCGCTCCTCCCGCGAGAGACACGGTCGATGATACGCGAACCGGTTCGCCCGTACCATGATGATCTGACGTGCCGGGCCGACCGGCGGCCGGGATGGAATCCGGGTGCCGGTTCTGAAAAACCCCGCCGTGCCCTAGTCGTTGCCCATTGCGGATATAAACAGATAGCTGGCGTACCATGAATGATTGGACACCGTGAGCAGGAGCGACGCGGCGGAGGTCGAACAGAGAAAGAGGACTGGTGCGATGGCGATTACGAAGGACCGCAAGACCGAACTGATCCAGCAATTCCGACGCGGGGAGTCCGACACCGGCTCGCCCGAGGTGCAGATCGCGATTCTCACGGCTCGGATCAACGAGCTGACCGAGCACATGCGCACGCACTCGAAGGATTTCGCCAGCCGGCGGGGATTGCTGAAGATGGTCAGTCAGCGGGCAGGCTTGCTGAACTACCTGCGCGAAACCGAGCGGGAGCGCTATCTGCAAGTCATCGGCAAGCTCGGGCTGCGGAAGTAACGCAACGCGAACCGAATTCCTTCCCTCGCCATCAGCCGCCGGTCAACCCGTGCGGCTGAACCCATTTCCCGACCACGCGAATCGCAGGCTCACACCACGTACGAAAGGATCCGAACAGTGCCCGTTACACGAGTCGAACGGCAAATCGGCCACGCGAACCTCATCATCGAGACCGGCAAACTTGCCAAACAGGCGCACGGGGCGGTCACCGTCCAGTACGGCGAAACCATGGTTCTCGTCGCCGCCACGATGGGCGGTCAGATTCCCGGCCGCGATTTCTTCCCCCTCACCGTCGATTACCGCGAAAAGACTTACGCCGCCGGCAAGTTCCCCGGCGGATTCATCAAACGCGAAACCCGCCCGTCGACCAAGGAAACCCTCGTTTCGCGCCTGATCGACCGGCCCATCCGCCCGCTGTTCCCGGCCGACTTCACCCGCGAAGTCCAGGTCATGGCGAGCACGCTCTCGTTCGACGGCGAGAACGACCCGGACATGCTGGCGATGATCGGCGCATCGGCGTCGTTGCACATCTCCGAGATGCCCTTCACCGCCCCCATCGCCGGCGTCCGCGTCGGCCGCGTCGGCGGGCAGCTTGTCCTCAACCCGACCGCCGCGCAAATGGAAGAGAGCGATCTCGACCTGATCGTCGCCGGCACGCGTGACGCGATCACGATGATCGAAGGCTTCGCCCGCGAAATGCCCGAACAGGAAATGGGCGACGCGATCATGTTCGCGCACAAGTCGATCGTCGAGATCATCGGCGTGATCGAGGAACTGCGGACGAAGGCCGGCCTGCCCGCCAAGGTGCTGCCGCCCGCGCCGGAAGCCGATCCGCTCATCGGCGAGATCCACGCGAAGTACGGCGCCGAGTTCCGCAAGCGCTACCTCACCGAAGGCAAGCTCGCCCGCTACGCGGCCCTCGATGAATTGAAATCCGAAATCAAGAAGGCCTACGCCCCCGAAGGCGACGCCGCCCCCAAGTACACCGAGGCGCAGGTCTCGGCCGCGTTCTCCGCGCTTCGCGAAAAGATCTTCCGCGAGATCACCCTCTCCGGCACGCGCATCGACGGCCGACCCGCCAAGCTCATCCGCCCCCTCGCCTGCGACGTCGGCCTCATCCCCCGCGTCCACGGCTCCGCCCTCTTCCAACGCGGCGAGACCCAGGCACTCGTCATCGCCACTCTCGGCACCATGCAGGATGAGCAAAAGGTCGATGGCCTGCTGCCCGAGTACAGCAAGAAGTTCATGCTCGACTACAACTTCCCGCCGTTCTCGGTCGGGGAGTGCAAGCCGATCCGCGGCCCGGGCCGGCGCGAAATCGGCCACGGCATGCTCGCCGAACGCAGCCTCAAGGCGGTCCTGCCGCCCCCGGCGAAATTCCCCTACACCATCCGCCTCGTCTCCGAAATTCTGGAGTCGAACGGTTCGTCCTCGATGGCCAGCGTCTGCGGCGGCACCCTCGCCCTCATGGACGCCGGCGTCCCGATCCGTCAGCCTGTCGCCGGCATCTCCATCGGCCTCGTCATGGAGAAGGACCGCCACATCCTCATCACCGACATCCAGGGCGACGAGGACCACTACGGCGACATGGACTTCAAGGTCGCCGGTACGCAGAACGGCATCACCGGCATCCAACTCGACATCAAACTCGACGGCATCAACGAGGCCATTGTCCGCGCCGCCCTCGATCAGGCGAAGGAAGGCCGCCGCGAAATCCTCCGCACCATCCTCAAGACGCTGATTTCGCCCCGCAAGGAAATCAGCATCAACGCCCCGCGTCTCCTCACGGTGAAGATCAACCCGGAGAAGATCGGTCTGCTCATCGGCCCGGGCGGCAAGACCATCCGCGCCATCCAGGAGGAGACCGGCGCCAAGCTCGACGTCGACAACGACGGCACGGTGCAGATCGCCCACTCCGACGCCACCGGTGCCGAAGAGGCCAAGCGCCGCGTCGAGGCGCTTTGCGAAGAAGTCAAAGTCGGCAAGGTCTACGACGGCAAGGTGTCGAGCATCAAGGATTTCGGTGCCTTCATCGAGATCATGCCCGGCCGCGACGGCCTCTGCCACATCAGCGAACTCGATCACGGCTACGTCGGCCGCGTCGACGACGTGGTCCGCGTCGGCGACCGCGTGCAGGTTAAGGTCATCGCCATCGACGATCAGGACCGCGTGAAGCTCTCCCGCAAAGTGCTGCTCCCGCCCCCGCCGCCGCGCGAAGGTGGCGACGCCGGTGGTCCGCCGCGCGACGACCGCGGCCCCGGCCGCGACGATCGCGGCCCGCCGCGCGAACGCCGAGATCGTGGCGGTGACCGTGGCGGTGACCGCGGCGGCGACCGCGGTGGCTTCCGCGACCGCGATTGAACCCGAGTCCGCCCTCGCCCAACCGTTCGCGGTTGGGCTTTTTTTTGGTAACTGCGATGTCCTTCACCATTCGGCTCCAGAGTGCGAACTTCAAAAAGCTCCGCAAGCTCGAAACCGAACCGGTCACGGGTTGGAGTCTGCCCAGCTTTCGGGATCTCGGCCTGTCCGACGTCGAACGCCGCGCCGCGATGGCGCTCTTTTCCCGCAAAGGCGCCTGGCGGCCCGGAGTCGACGACCGGGTTCACCTGGTCGCGCCCGACGGTACTCGGCTGGAAGCCTGCTTTCCCGGACTCTACACCGGTGGCGAGTGCCGGGAGGGGTATGTCTCGGCACCGGCGATCGTGCGGCCGCTCCTGCAACTCGCCGTCGAACTCGCCACGGAAATCCGCCTCATCCTGTGGCCCGACGGCTTCCCGAGGCCGCTCGTGATCTCGGAGGAACTGCGCCGGGAACTCGTCGTGCCGCTTCCCATGGTCCAATCGGTGTTCTCCGCCCCGATGCTCTGGAACCTGCTGGTGCCACGTTCGACCGAGCCGCCGGCCGAGGAGGTCCGCGTACCCGCGCCGCCCACGGAATAGAATGCCGGTCATGTCCGACCACGACGCGCTCCTGCTCGCCATCCTTGAAAATCCCGAGGACGACGCGCCGCGACTGGTTTTCGCCGACTACGTTCAGGAATCGGGGGACGAGGATCGCGCGGCGTTCATCCGCGATCAGATCGAACTCGCGAAGACGCCGGAGTGGGAGCCGATCGCCGCGCGCTGGCGCCGCCGCGCCCTCGAAGAGCAAGCCGGGGACCGCTGGCGCTCGACGCTCCCGTGGCACGACAGTTGGAGCCCCCGGCATCCGTTCCGCCGCGGCCTCGGCTACGCCATCAAGACCGACGCCGTGCGGCACCTCCTCGAACACGGCGACGCATTGTTCGCGTCCGCACCGATCGGTGAGCTGCACCTGCCCGGCGGATCCATGCAGGAGTACGAGGAGTTCGCCCGCCGGCCGTGGCTGTCGCGCGTCCGGTCGGTGCGGTTCTGGAGCCTCGCGTCGCCGAACTTCCCCGTGCTCGCCCTGAGCGCGTCGCCACTCGCGACGGGCCTGCGGTCGATCGTCTTCGAGAAGGCCAGCGGACCCGGCATGTCGTTCCTCGTCGAGAGCCTGTTCCAGTCGCCGATCGGCCGGAGATTGAAGGAACTTTCGTTCCGCGTCGGCGACGGATCGCAGCTTGACCTCGTCGAGGCACTCGAATCCGGCGGCGAAACGAATCTCGAACGCTTGACATTCGACAACATGGGCTTCGACGCCCCCGCCGCCGACCGTCTTGGCGCATCGCCGGTTCTGGCGACGCTCGGCTCGCTCGAGTTCGCGAACATGTATTTCGCCGACGCGCAACTCCTTTCCATCCTGAACGGCCGATTGCGGAGAATCGAACGGCTCGCCCTGCGAGATGTGGGCTTTCGATCCAACGACCCCGACGCGCTTGTGCCGCTCGCGAACCGAGTCCGGTTCCCCAGGATCCGACAGCTCGACTTCACGAAGAGCTACGGCTTCCGCGAACAAATCCCGTCGCTTGTCCGCAAGCTGAAAGTGGGCCTTCGCTCGCTGAGGCTCTCCGGCATCCGGCTGGGCGAAGGGACGGTTGGGGCCATCGTCGACTCGACGTTCTGGCCGTTCCTCGTCGAGCTGGATCTGAGCCACAACGACCTCGACGACGGAGCCGCCCGCGCGCTCCTGGCCGCGATCCCCCCCAAGGAACTCGTCACGCTCGACCTCAGAGGGAACGAGGGGATTTCCGTCAATTATTTGACTAAACTCAAGAATCATTACGGCGATTCAATGTTTGTTTAATCAAGAT
>JAHBXO010000026.1 GCA_019636445.1 Gemmataceae bacterium
CGATGGAAGGCAAATAATTACTGGGAAGCGTATTAGGACTTCTCCCCCGCGATCCGCAGTAGCACCTTGCCCGCGCCCGGCTCGGCGGCGCGGCTCACCGCCTCGGTCACACGATCCATCGGGAACTCTTCCACCCGCTCCGTCGAAAGCACCCCCTCGCGCGCGAGCGAGCGGATCGTCTTGAAGAGTTTGAGCATCGTCAGGACGCGCTGCTGTTTGGCCCAGCGGCCAAGCCAGAAGTTCTCGATGCGCAGATCGCGGGCGATGAGCGGCCGCGGATCGACGGCGATCGGTCGGCCGGAGAGCGAACCAAAGACGACGAGCCGGCCGCCGGGCGCGAGGCCATCGAGCATGCGTGTACCGGTCTCGCCGCCCACGGGATCGATCGCGAACGGGGCACCGCCACCGGTCGCATGGCGGATCCGTTCCGGCAGGTCGGCGCCGTCGACGAGCACGACGTCGGCACCAAGTGTCTTGAGCGGTTCGATCTGGCGTTCGTGGCGGACGACGTTGACGGTTCGGAATCCGAACTTGCGGCCAAGGCGGACGATCATGGTGCCGAGCGCGCCGGCGGCGGCGGATTGCGCGAGCCACTGGTCGGGGGCGACGTTCAACACGTGCCGCGTGAGTGCGAGCGCCGTGGCCGGGTTCACGAAGAACGTGGCCGCATGTGCGTCCGGGATGTCCGCGGGCACGGGAATCACCTGCCGCGCCGTCGTGATCGCGTACTCGCCCCAGTTGCCGCGCCGATCGTTCACGACGGCGACGCGCTTCCCCTTGCGGAACCGGCCGAGGATGCCGCCCCCGCTGGCTTCGACGACGCCAACGCCCTCGAAGCCCGGCGTCGCGGGACACTTCGGTTGGATTCCGTACTCGCCGCGAATGTACATCAAGTCCGACGGGTTCACCGGGCTGGCGATCATGCGCACCAGCACCTCGCCGCGCCCGGGCACGGGGCGATCGACTTCACGGACTTGCAGGACTTCGGCGGGATCGCCGACCCGGTCGAACACGACGGCTCGCATGACGCGCCTCGAAATGAAACGGGCCGGGAGAAACTCCCGGCCCCGCGTATTGTTCGAGTTCCGTTCGGCGCGTCAACCGCTGACCACGCGGTTTCGTCCACCCTGCTTGGCCTGATACAGGAATCCGTCGGCCCGCTTCAGCAATTCCGCCGGCGTCAACCCCTCCTCGCCGCAGGTCACTGCAACCCCAAGGCTTACTGTGAGGTTCAGGCTCGCGCCGTCGAACTTGAACGGCGTGTCGGCAATGGTCTTGCGAATGCGCTCGGCCGCGTCGATCGCCTTCGGCAATCCCGTCTCAACCAGCACCAGCGAGAACTCCTCGCCACCGTAGCGGGCGAAGAGATCCTCGCGGCGGACGAACTTGCGGATGCGGCCGCTCAATTCCCGCAGTACGTAATCGCCGCACAGGTGGCCGTAGGTGTCGTTCACCGACTTGAAGCGGTCGAGGTCGAACATGACCACGGCAAGAGGTCGCTCGTGGCGGATCGAACGCGCCAGTTCGCGGTCGAGGAAGTCGACGAGGAAGCGGTGGTTGTTGATCTCGGTCAGACCGTCGGTGATCGTCAGCCGGTAAATTTCTTCGTGATAGTCGGCTTCGATGTTGCCGCCGGTGAGGAACTTGTAGATGCAGTTCCCGACGCGCAAGTAGGAGCGATCGCGGATGATGGTGGGGCGTTCGACCGGCACGTCGTTGATGAACGTGCCGTTGGTGCTTCCGAGGTCGGACACCTGGAACCCGTCCCCGACGGGTTGCACGACCGCGTGCCGCCGGGAGACCGAATTATCCTGAATGCGGATATCATTGTCTTCGCCACGGCCCAGATAGAGCGATGCGATCCCGAGCGGACTTCGTTTCCCCATCGACGGACCGGTCGGATAGATGTGCACCAAGCACGCCTCGCTGCCGCCCGATTGCAGCAGTTCCTTGCGTGTCGTGACGAGCGTTTCGAGGGACCGTTCAGACATAGGGAACGTATTGGAGAGAACGAATATCCATAGTTCCCTAGCACGAATTGCCGGACTGGCAAACAATGAGGGGTCCGATCCCGGGGTTTCACGTTTCGCGTGAACCTCCTAGCGATCCGGCGCGAACTTGTGGGCTATTTGACGCTCCTTCTGTTCCTCTCGATACCATCGGACCGTTTTGAGCAAGCCCTCCTCAAACGTTTCGACCGGTTCGTATCCGAGGTCCCGCCGGGTCCGGCGAATGTCGGCACGCGAGAATCGCACATCGCCGGCGCGGGGCGGCGCGAACCGGGGCGCGAGGTTGGTGCCAAGGATGGCGTTCAGCCCGGCGACGAGATCGAGGACGGTGACGGAACGACCGGTGCCAACGTTGTAGACGTTCCCGGAGATCTCGGGCACTTCCGCCGCGCGAAGGAGCGCCTGCACGGCGTTACCAACGTAGGTGAAATCGCGGGACTGGAGGCCATCGCCATGAACGGTGGGGGCTTCGCCGCGCGCCATCATGGCCGTGAACAGGGCGATGACGCCGCTGTAGGGGCTGTCGTGGCGCTGGCGGGGGCCGAAGATATTGAAGAACCGAAGGCGGACCGTTTCGATCCCGTACGTGGCGGCAAAGGCCTGCATGTAGAATTCGCCGGCGAGTTTGGCGGCGGCGTAGGGCGACTTGGCCACGGGAAGCAGATTCTCGGACTGGCCCCCTTCCCCCGTCGCTCCACCGTAGGCGCTCGAACTGCCCGCATACACGACGCGCCGCACCCCGACCTTGCGGGCGGCGTCCAGCAGGTTCAAAGTGCCGGTCGCGCACGCGGCGTGACTGACTGCGGGCGATTCCACGCTCCGCGCCACCGAAGCGAGAGCACCGAGGTGAAACACCGTCCCCACACCGTGCATCGCCTTCGCGACGGCGGACGGATCGACCAGGCTGCCTTCGATGAGGTCGTAGCCACCGGGAAGGTTGTCCATTGAACCGGTCGAGAAGTCGTCGAAAACCCGCACCGGTCGTCCACGTTTCAAGAGGGCGTCCACGAGGTGCGAGCCGATGAAACCGGCTCCGCCCGTGACCAGACACAGTTCGTCCATGAACCGCTCCCGGATGATTCCGCGTTGAATCGCGGCAAGTTACTCCGCACGGGCACGATTGTCTATGGCGATTCGGATGGACGGGTTCGCCGGGGAATTCTTGACTCCACAACGGAATCGCCCTAAATCACGAAGATTCCAATCTCCCTGCCCGCCGAACGATTCGGCCGGACCCGCGCAGTCACCCTGCGGAAGCCGCCATGACTCCTTCCGAACCCGTAGCCGAAACGACCCCGGTCGTGACCGATGCCCCCGTGGCGGAGTCCCCGCCTCCGGCGGAGGCCCCGCCTGCCGAAGCCCCAACGGCTGAAGCGCCGCCCGCGCCGCCGGTTGAGGCCACCGCCACGCCGGCCGTCGCCGCGCAGCCCGTGCCCGAAGTCCCGCCGGCCCCGCAATCGCAAGACCTCTCCCGGCTCGCGCAGGACCTGCAGATCCGACGCATCCACGTCGAAGCCGTGGTTCAATTGCTCGACGAAGGCAACACCGTACCGTTCATCACGCGCTATCGCAAGGAGCGCACCGGCGGCCTGGACGAGACGGTCATCCGCAAGATCCAGTCCCGAATCGCACAACTGCGCAGCCTGCGCGACCGCAAGCAGACGATCCTCAAGACGATCGCAACCCAGGGAAAGCTGAACGACGAGCTCGTCGCGGCCATTCTCGAAACCGATCACCCCAAGCGGCTCGAAGACCTGTATCTCCCTTACAAGCCCAAGAAGAAATCGCTGGCGGCCGAAGCGCGCGAGAAAGGCCTCGAACCGCTCGCGCAGGCGATCTGGAACCGCGATCCGGCCGTCGCGAATCTCGCCGAGGTCCTGCCGGGGATGGTGAACCCGGAGCAGAAGCTAAATTCGACGGAGGAAATCCTCCAGGGCGTCGGCCACATCCTCGCCGAAGTGATTTCCGAATTCCCCGACGTGCGTGGCCCGTTGCGCGCCTTCACGTGGGACACGGCCGTACTCGCCAGCAACCGCGTCGATGGCTTGCCGGAAGAGAAAGGGAAGGAGTTCCGGGAGTACTTCAGCTTCAAGGAGCCGGTGCGGATGATCCCGCCCCACCGCGTGCTGGCGGTGAATCGCGGCGAGAAGGAAGGAATCCTCCGTCTCAAGTTCGAACTGGATGCGGATCGGGCCAAGGGGATCGCGTCCGAGTTACTGCCGATCGCGGACCATCCCCACAAGGACATTCTCCTGGCGGCGGTGGCCGACGCCGTGGATCGGTTGGTGCTGCCGAGCCTCGAACGCGAAATCCGGCGCGATCTCACGGAACGGGCACAAGATCATGCCGTCGACGTGTTCGCCCGCAACCTCCGCGGTTTGCTCCTCCAGCCGCCGTTGCGCGGCAAGCGGATTCTCGCCATCGACCCCGGCCTGCGCACGGGATGCAAGATCGCGGCCCTCGACGAGACCGGCGCACTGCTCGACGACGGAGTCATTTATCCCCACCAGCCCCAGAAGAAAGTCGACGAGGCGAAGCGGAAGCTCGAACAGTACATTCGCAAATACCAGACTACGGTGATCGCGATCGGGAACGGCACCGCGTGCCGCGAGACGGAACAACTGGTCTCGGACCTGATCGCCGAGTTGGAAAACCGCCGGTTGAACCCGCAGCCGACCGTCACGCATTCCGAATCGCTGACGGTCGAAGCCACGGCCGCGATCCCGGCGACGATCGAGATGCCTGCGCCGATCGTCGAGTCGGTCGTGATCGCTCCGGCGATCATCGCCGAGAGCGTGAGCACGATGACGGCGATGCCCGGCGAGGCGACGACGGTGAGCGCCGTCGCCGAACCGACCGCGGAATCGGTGACCACGACGGAAGCGACCGCGACGGCGGTGACCGCCGCGCCGACCGCGCCGCCTCCGCCGCCGGCGGAAGTGATCGTGCTCGATGGCCTGCCGGACGCACCCACCGACCTGGCCTACGTCATCGTCAACGAGGCCGGCGCCAGCGACTACTCCGCGTCGCCGGTGGCCAAGGAAGAGTTCCCGAACCGCGACGCCACCACCCGCGGCACCGTTTCCATCGGCCGACGCCTGCAAGACCCGCTCGCCGAACTCGTGAAGATCGACCCGCAGCACGTCGGCGTCGGGCTTTACCAGCACGACCTCCGGCCGAAGTACCTCAAGGAATCGCTCGAGGCCGTCGTCGAGTCGTGCGTCAACCATATCGGCGTGGACCTGAACACCGCGAGCGTGCCCCTGCTCCGCCATGTGTCCGGTTTGAACCAGCTCGCCGCGCGCGAACTCGTCGAGTATCGCAAGGCGCACGGCGCGTTCAAGAGCCGCGAGCAGTTGAAGGCCGTGCCGCAGATGGGCGAGGCGCGTTTCACGCAGGCGGCCGGCTTCCTCAAGATCGCCGACGGCGACGAACCGCTGGACATGACCTGGGTCCACCCCGAAAGCTACGACCTCGCCCGCAAGGTGCTGGCGACGTTCGAGTTGGCCCCGGCCGACCTGCGGGACGCGGCCAAGCTCGAGGAACTGCGCGGGAAGCTGAACGCCGCCGACCCCGAAGCGATCGCGAAGACGCTCGACGTGGCGGTACCCACGCTCATCGACATCTTCCGCGCCATCGCCCGCCCCGGCCGCGACCCGCGCGACGAACTGCCGCCCCCGGCGTTCAAGAAGGGGATCCTCAAGCTCGAAGACGTGAAGCCCGGCATGGAACTGACCGGCACGGTGCTCAACGTCGTGCCGTTCGGCGCGTTCGTCGACATCGGCGTCAAGGAAAGCGGTCTCGTGCACATCAGCCAGATGGCCAACCGCTACATCAAGTCGCCGTACGAAGTCGTGTCGGTTGGCGATACCGTCACGGTATGGGTGATGGAAGTGAAGGCCGGGGACAAGAAGATTTCGCTCTCGATGATTCCGCCAGGCCAGGAACGGCAGGCGCATCCACCGGAACCGCCGCCGCCGCGCCCACAACCCCGTCCGCAATCTCGCCCGCAATCGCCGCAAGGCGATCGCCCACCCCGGCCGATGGGGCCGCCCCGCGGCACGCGCCCCGGAGCGCCCGGCGTGCCCGGTGGCCGCCGGTTTGATCGACCCCGTCCCGCCGCGCCGGCACCCGCCGCCGAGGCGGCCCCCGCCGCGCCCCCGCCGCCGCGTAAACCGCCCAAACCGCGACCGGCCGTCAACCTGACCGACGAAAAGAAGAGCGGCAAGGCGGCGTTGAACACGTTCGCCGAACTGTCGGCGTTCTTCAAGACGCGCGATCCCGAACCGCCGAAGCCGGCCGAGCCGGCGCCCGAACCCAAGCCGGACGACAAGCCGGCCGAGTGATCGCGGTTGCGGCGACATTTTTTCTGAAACGCCGATCCTGCACGAAACTGCAGGATCGTTTGCGTGTTAGTATCCGTAAGCTGTCGAATCCCGTCCGTAGCGGAGTCTCCGCGATGCGTCGCAAACCTTTGTTAGGCCTGATGTTGCTCTCCGGCATCTTGTTGGCGTCCGTGTCGTTGCCCGGCCGCGCCGCGGACGAGAAAGCCGAAAAGGCCAAGGCGAAGGCGAAACTGAAGGAACAGCGCGTGGCGGCGAAGAAGGCCGCCGAAGCCAAGAAGGCCGCGGACGAAAAGGCCGCCGCCGAGAAGGAACGCAAGGAAGCGGAGGCCCGTCGCGCCGCCGCCGAGAAGATTCAAAAGGAGCGCGAAGCCAAGGGCGAATCGGTCGCGAAGTTCAAGCCGGCGAAAATCGGCGGCGACAAGGACGCGATCGGCGTCGCCCGGTTCATCGATTCGCACATCGACGCCAAACTCGCCGCCGAGAAGGTCCCCGCCTCCCCGGCCAGCACCGACGAGGAATTCCTCCGCCGCGCGTACCTCGACATCACTGGCGTCATCCCGACCGCCGAGCAGGCCAAGTCGTTCCTCGACTCGCACGATCCCGCCAAGCGCGCCAAACTCGTCGACGAACTCCTCGAATCCCCCAACTACGGCCGCCACCGCGCCGATCTCTGGATGGGCATTCTCGTCGAGCGGACTTCCGACAACCGGCGGGTCAACTTCGATTCCTTGCGGAAGTGGCTGACCGAGCAATTCGCCGCCAACAAGCCGTGGGACGCGATGGTGAGCGACATCCTCACCGCGACCGGCGATCAGGAGAAGAACCCGGCCGTCGGCTTCTTCCTCTCGAACAACACGGTCGACAAGATGACCGACGAGACCGCCAAGGCGTTCCTCGGCGTCCAACTCCAGTGCGCCCAGTGCCACGACCACAAGTTCAACGACTGGAAGCAGACGGAATACTGGGCGATGGCGCAGTTCTTCATGAAGGTCCAGGTCGGCGGCCTCGGGAAGGACCAGACGCCCGGCATCCAGGAGACGCAGAACGTCCGCCGGAACAAGATGAACCCGCTGCCGGAATCGGCGAAGTCCGTCGAACCGAAGTTCCTTCAGGGTGAGCATCCGACGGTCGCGAAGAGCGAGCCGTACCGCCCCGTGCTGGCGAAGTGGATGACCGCTCCGACGAACCCGTTCTTTGCGAAGGCGATGACCAACCGCGTCTGGGCGGAGTTGTTCGGCCGTGGGATCGTGAACCCCGTGGACGACATGGTCGGCCAGAACCTGCCGTCGCACCCCGAACTGCTGGAGGGACTCGCGGCCGACTTCGCCGCCAACGGCTTCGACGTGAAGCACCTGATCCGAAGCATCTGCAACAGCGCCGCCTACGCCCGATCCAGCAAATCCGTGGGCGGCAATGAAACGGCCGCGCCGCACCTGTACGCGAAGCGGTCCGTCCGCGTGCTCTCGGCCGAACAACTCTTCGACAGCCTCGCCGCGGTCACAAAGTTCCAGGACAACGCGAAGGCGCGTGAGAAGGGCATGAAAGCCGGTCCGGCGGGTGCCCGCGAGCGGTTCGTCAACTTCTTCCTCGCCGGCGCCGAGATGGTGAATCCGGTCGAGTACGAGGCCGGTATTCCGCAGGCGCTCAAGCTCATGAACTCGCGCCAGACCGGCGCGGCCAACCCCGCGATCGTCCGCGCCGTCGTCGGCACGGCGCGCGGTACCGAGGCCATCGAAAAGATCTACCTCGCCGCCCTCTCCCGCCGGCCGACCCCGGCCGAGTCCGACCGGCTCGCGAAGTACCTCGATACCAGCGGCGGCCTCTCGCAGGACGCCCTCGGCGACGTGGTCTGGGCCGTCCTGAACAGCAGCGAATTCACCCTGAACCGGTAATCGCGCCCGCACCGCGGTTAAACGATTCATCCGATATTCCCATGCGGGGTATACCATGTTTTCGTCCCGACTGACCGAGCGCACCCGTCGCGAAGTGCTGCAACTGACCTCCGCCGGCGTGTTCGCCGGCTCGCTCTCCGGCTGGATGCCGCTGCTCGCACGCGAGGCGGCGAAATCGCCGGTGAAGAAGCACAAGAGTTGCATCCTGCTCTTCATGGATGGCGGACCGACCCACAAGGACACGTGGGACCTCAAGCCCGAGAGCAAGGGCGCCGGCGAATTCAAGCCCATCAAGACCTCCGCGCCCGGCATCGAGATCAGCGAGCACCTGCCGAAGGTGGCGCAGCACATGCACCGCGGCGTCATCGTTCGCGGCATGAGCAGCCCCGAAGGCGCCCACGGCCGCGCCAAATACTTCGCCCACACCGGATTCCGGGAAGGACAAGGCGGCGTCGTGTATCCGAGCCTCGGCTCGATCGTCTCCCAGCAACTCGGCAAAGCCGAAGCCACCGTCCCCAACTTCGTCTCCATCGCCGGCCGCACCTACGGCTCCGGCTTCCTCGGCCCCAAGCACCAACCATTGCAGGTCCAGAACGCCTCGGCCGGCGTCGAAGACCTCAAGGCCCTCGTGTCGAACACCCAATTCGAGAAGCGGGTCGGCCTGTTGAAGGAAATGGAAGACGCCTTCCATCGCGAATACAAGGTGGACCCCGCCAACGATCACAAGACCACCTACGAACGCGCCGTCGCCCTCATGAAGTCGAAGGAATCGAAGGCCTTCGACCTGACGCAGGAACCGTCGGCGTCCCGCTCCAAGTACGGCAGCGGCAAGTTCGCCGATGGCGTTCTCATGGCGCGCCGTCTCGTCGAAGTCGGCGTGCCGTTCGTCGAGGTCGGCCTCGGCGGCTGGGACACCCACCAGGACAACTTCGACCGCGTCAAAAAGCTCTCTGGCGAAGTCGATGCCGCCCTCGCGGCCCTGCTCGCCGATCTCGCGGACCGCGGCCTGCTTGACAGCACGCTCGTCGTCTGGATGGGCGAGTTCGGTCGCACGCCGCACATCAACACCCGCGGCGCGAAGCCCGGCCGCGACCACTACCCGCGGGCCTGGAGCCTCGCCATGTTCGGCGGGAGCCTCAAGGGGGGCCGGACAATCGGCAAAACCGACAAGGAAGGCGCCGAAGTCGTCGAACGGAAGACCTCCGTCCAGGACTTCCTCGCCACCACGTGCGAACTCCTCGGCATCGACCATGCGAAGGAGAACATCACCCCGACGGGCCGGCCGATCAAGCTCGTCGACAAGCCGAACCCGTTCACGAAGGACGTGGTTTGACCCGCGATCAGACCGTCAAATGCGTTCAAGCGGCCGGGTCCACCCCGGCCGCGCGGCGTTTCGCCCCGATCCGAATTGTTGGGTTTCCCGATTCCGGTTCGTAACGTATACTTGAGCGATTGTCCCACCACTGCGCACCGACCCGTCGCGGGAGTAGCCCGGCGTGAAGAAGGCTTTGATCAGCGATATCCACGGTAATCTGGAAGCCCTGGAGGCGGTCCTCGCGGATATCAAGTCCATGAGCATTACCGAGATCTATTGCCTCGGCGATGTGGTCGGTTACGGCCCCAACCCGCGCGAATGCATCGACCTGATCATGCGCGACTGCAAGCAGGTGCTGCTGGGCAACCACGACCAGGGCGCGATGTTCGACCCGGACGGATTCAACCAGGCGGCGGAAAAGGCGATCTTCTGGACCCGCGCCCAACTCGAAGCCGGCAGCGAACCCCGCACCACCCGCGAGAAACGCTGGGAGTTCCTCGCCGACCGGCCCCGTTCCATCAAGGAGAACGGCTTCCTCTACGTCCACGGCTCCGCGCGCAACCCGCTCAACGAATACGTCTTCCCCGAAGACATCTACAACGCCCGCAAGATGGAGCGCATCTTCTCGCTCGTCGAGAAGTACTGCTTCCAGGGCCACACGCACGTGCCCGGCATCTTCACCGAGAACATGCAGTTCCTCAGCCCCGACGACGTCGGGCAGGCTTACCAGTTGGACGACAAGAAGACGCTGTGCAACGTGGGGTCGGTCGGCCAGCCACGCGACGGCAACCCGAAGGCCTGCTACGTGCTGCTCGAAAACAACATCATCAACTTCCGGCGCGTCGAATACGACTGGAAGAAGACCCGCGACAAGATCTATGCCATTCCCGACCTCGACAACTTCCTCGGCGACCGGCTCGGCGAAGGCCGTTGAGGCCGCTCAGCCCGGCCGGCGGTAGAACCGGTTCGCCAGCCAGCTTTCGCCGCACAGCAGAAACAGCACCGCGATCAACAGCCACGGGAACAGGTCCAGCGGCTGGTTGAACTTCGTCGTCAGCACCTCGCGCAATTTCACGTCCTTCGCCAGGGGGACGACGCTCTTGGGGCCGAGTACGCCCTCGATCGTCTCCTCGGGCACCTTCGTCAGGTTCCATTCCTCGGTCGGCACGTTGAGCGCGAAACCATCGCGCCAGTTGCCACCTTCCAGCGCCACGGCGAACGGCCCCGGCGTCGCGGTCCGGTTGGTCGGCAGGCGCACCTCGGTCTGCCCCTCGCCCAACTCCAACTCCGCGTCGCGACCGCTGATCCCGCGTCCTTCGAAGAGCAGTTTCGTCCCCTTCTTCACGTCCCCCTTCGGCAGCGGCACCGCGATCGGTTGGCCGGTGGCGAAGTTGAAGTTGGCGTCCGACGGATCGCCGCAGAGGTACCGCAGCAGCAGGTTCGGATAGACCACGATCCAGGACGTGTCGAACGCCCAGTAATTGTTCCAGGTCTTCCCCCCCTCGACGGGCGTTTCGAGCGGGGTGGTGAGGAGCAGTACGCGGCCACGACGGGTGCCGATGCTCCGTTCCAACACGGCCGGTCGGCGGGCGTTCGGTTCGTCGGAGTCGTCGTATCGGACGACGACCGTGCCTTCCGGAAGCGGTTCGAAGTCCCAGAATTGCCAGGCCCGGCGCGGGTTCACGATGACGTCGACGCCGCCCTTGAGTTTCCAATCGCGGAACGGCGCGAGCATCGGGTGGCGCAGGGCCGCGTCGTCGAGCAGCCATGTCGCGCCGGCGCGACGGGGATCCGCGGCAGGCCGGTCGGCCAGGGACACTTCAAAATTCTGTGCCTTGAGCGCCGCCGGCAGAAGGCGCGCGGCGGCCTCGGTGGTCGCGCGGTAGGCATCCGGCTTCACGGCCATGCCCGGCATCACCAGCAGTTGTCCGCCGGCTTCCACGTACGGCAACAACTTCGGCCACAGCGCGGTCGGGTCCAGCACGGCCAGCACGCAGACCGCCTCGTAGCCGGCGAGCGGCGGCAGTTCGTCCGTCGATTTGCGCACATCGCAGGCGAACTCGCCCTTCGCGTCGTGCGCCTCCTTCCAGAAGTTCGCGTCGGCGGGGTCGTCCGCGAGCACGAGAACGCGGCGAGGTTCCGCGACCTTGAACGCGAAGTACCGGACGTTGTCGGCTTCGAGGTTGTCCGGGGTCTCCAGGCTGAACTCGATCTGGTGGAGGCCGGGCGGGAGCCGGCGGCCGTCGAACGTGAACGCGACCGCGGCGGCACCGCCGGCGGGCACCTTCACGATCTTCCGTTCGACAAGGTTCTCGACGGTCGACACCTTCGCGATCACGGTCGCCTCGACGCCTTCGCCCGCCGCCGCCACCGTCGCGTTCACGGTCACCGGCTCGTCCTTCGGCACGATCTGCGGCTTCATCTCCACGGCCGCGATCGCCACGTTCGACGGCGCGTCGATCCCCACGTCGAGGAACAGGTGCGCCACCGGCGGCACGGGGATCGTGTCCCGCAGTTTCGCAAGGTCCTCGCCGCGGGTCGCATCCCAGCATGCGGCCGTACGGTCGGAGAAGACCGCGACGAGGCGCGGCATCGGTTCGGACGCATCCGACTCGGCATCGACGGTGCGGAGCAACTGGTACGCCGTCGCCAGCGCCGTCGTCACAGGCACGGCGACGCCGCGAGGTTCCTTCAGATCCTCGATCTTCCGTCGCGCATCCGCGACGGAAAGTTCCCATCCGCCCCCGGGTTCCGCCGGATCGAGCACGGCCACGCGCGAGGTCGACGGCAGATCGTCCAGCAACTCGAGGGCGCGCCGCTTCGCTTCGGCCAGTCGGGTCCGATCGTTCGAGACGTACCCCATGCTCGGCGACGCGTCGAGGATGAAGACCGCGGCCACGGGTTGTTCGCCGCCGAAATTCAGCCCGCCCAGCGTGCCGGCGAGTTGGGGTTGGTAGAGCGCGAGGCCGAACAACGCGATGAGGAGCATGCGAAGGAGCAGCAGCAGGAAATGTCGCAGGCGCATCTTGCGCTGGTTGATCTTCCGGCGCTTTTCGAGGAAGCGGATGGCGGGGAACAGGAGCCGCTTCGGTTCCTGCTTCAGGATGAGGTGAAGCAGAACCGGCAACCCGACGAGTGCGGCCGTGGCGATCAGGATCGCGTGCATGCGGGAATTGTAGTCGCCCGACGGCTTACTTCGATTCGCCGGTCTTCACTTCCGTCCGCCGCGCCTCGCGCAGGTCGCTCGCGGACAGGACCGGAATGTCGGTACCGCTGTGCCGGCGGTACTTGCGCAGCTTCTCGCGCGCCCGGCTGAGGACGGCACCGATGGTGTTCACCGGTACGCCGGTCTCGGTGCTGATCTCCTCGTAGGTACGCCCTTCGAGATAGAACAGCCGGACGATCTCCCGTTCCTTGCCGGAGAGCTTGCGCAGCAGGCGGTCGACTTCGTCGAGCCGTTCGAGGCTCTTGATTTCGGCGATGGAGCCTTCGGCCGAATCGGGGACGTCGTCGATGCGGGCCTCGCCCTTGCGGATCGCCTCGCGGACCGCCTGACGGCGCGTCAGTTCGTGGACGCAAATTCGCCGGGCGATCACGGTCAGGTAGGTCGAGAGGCTGGCGTTGCCTCGGAACTGCCGCAGCACCTTGTAGTCGTCCGCGACGATCTGGAGCAGCACCTCCGCGGCAATGTCCTCCACGTCCTCCGCGTTGATCTTCGCGCTGCGCAGGTGCGCCGTGTATCCGATGACGTGATAGATGAGGCTGAGGTAGCGGTCGACGAAATCGTTCCACGCGCCGGGCTGTTTTTTGAGACAGCGATGCAGGAGATCACGGTCGACCGGTGTGAGTGCCACGGGTCCGCCTCCGAGGGTACTCTCTACCCTAGCCGAGAAATCGCCGGATCTCAATGGGGGGAAGCGTGATCCCGGTGAATCGCGTCCGCGTGACGTTGGCACGACCGGCGCGCGGCAAACTGCGCCGGTCGCGCCCGTCCCGCCGGTCGCGCCCGTCTCGCCGATGGCAAAGGCGGATGCGCCGCCTTTCCTCCGTCCCTTGCCCGGAACCCCGCGATTCCCCGTAAGCGCCGGCCGATTTTCCCGGTACGGCGTGCGGGAGATGCACGCACCGGAGGCATACGGATGGCACGCACCTGGATCGGACTCGTCACGTTAGGGCTGGTACCATTGGCGCTCGCGGCGCAACCGTACCCGTCGGCCGGCACACCCGGCGTTTTCGTGCCCTGGGCCAACAAATTGTTCAAGAAGGACAATCCGCCCGCGGTCATCGTCCACGACTTCGGCACGGTGCCCCACGGCACGCTCCTCACGCACAAATTCACCTTCACGAACATCTACGACGTCCCGATGCAGATCATCGACGTGCGCAAGAGCTGCACCTGCCTCGACGCCGACCCGCCGCAGAAGGTCCTCCAGCCGCACGAGTCGGCCGAGATCGTGCTGACGATGAACGCCGCGAAGTTCAACGGTCCGAACGCGCAGACCTTTTACCTGACCTTCGGGCCGCAGTACGTGTCGACGGCGGTGATCCGCGTGCAGGCGAACAGCCGCGCGGACGTGCAGTTGACGCCGGGCTACGTGAATTTCGGCGTGGTGCCACAGGGCACGAAGTCGTCGCAGGCGGTGACGGTGCGCTACGTCGGCACGAAGCGGGACTGGAAGATCACGGAAGTGGTGAAGCCGAGCGGTCCGTTCGACGTGGAGTTGGCCGCGGGGAAAGGATCGGACTTCCAGATCACCGTCGGTCTGAAAGCCGACGCCGCCCCCGGCGCGATCCTTGAGCCGATCACGTTGAAGACGAACGACCCGACTGCGTCACAGTTGCAGTTCAACGTGGCCGCCGTCGTCCAGGCCCCCATCTCCGTCGCGCCCGAGAAGGTGAAGTTCGAGGGGGTGAAACTCGGCGAAGAGGCGACCAAAAAGGTGATCCTGCGATCCACCAAGTCGTTCAAGGTGGAGGCGCTCGCCGACTCCGGCGACGGCCTCACGGTCGAACCGTTCCCCGCGGCGGCACCGGTTCAGATCGTCACCGTGAAGTTCAAGCCCGTCGGCATCGGCTCGTGGAAGCGCGAGCTGAAGATCAAGACCGACCTCGGCGAAGCGCCGCTGACGGTCGAGTTGGAAGCCGTGCCGTAAGAATCGGCATCCGCCGCGATCAGTTCTTCGGCCCGTCGATGGTGTACCACGACTTCCACTCGTCGAGCGCGATCCGCTTACGGTCGTCGTTCGCGCCGGTCGGCGGGCCGAAATCCTTGTTGAACATCGCCTTCAACGATGCCCGCGCGGCGCGGACGACGATGTCGTCGATGTCCGTCACCCGTTCGATGAGGTCGAGCGTCAGGGTGCGATCGTCCTTCATGGCGGCGGCGAGGCAGGCGGCGCGGCGGAGTTCGGCGTCGCGGT
The DNA here is from genome assembly GCA_019636445.1 of Gemmataceae bacterium. GTDB lineage: Bacteria > Planctomycetota > Planctomycetia > Gemmatales > Gemmataceae > Limnoglobus. Next base: position 14,983 of record JAHBXO010000026.1, read on the forward strand.
CCTTCATGAGGCGGGCGAGCGTCTCGGAGTTCATGCGCACGAGCCGGTCGGCGAGGGCTTCGCGGGCCATGATCGAGCGCTTTTCGGACAGGAACGGGATCGACTGGGCGAGTCCGGCGGTCCACTGGCCCCCCTTGTTCTCGCGCGCGGCTTTCAACTTCGCGTCCCACTTCGCATCGGTCTGGCGCGCGATCAAGCCGTTGGCGATCCGGTCCGCCTCCGAGGGGCCGCGCACGCGGGCGGCTTCGGGGTTCTTGGGGTCGGGCGGACCTTCGGTGTTCACGTCGATCTTGCGCCCCATGGCGGCGATCGCGATCGGCCCGCCGCGCGAGCCGCGCAATTCGCCCGCGCCCGGGTCCTTCACCTTGCCGTCGATCTGACGGGTGAGGTCCGACACGAGGTTGGATTTCTTGAGGAAGAGCACCGCAAAGGCCGTTTCGACGGCGGGGCCGTGGCTCCCACCCCATGAACCATCGGCTTTCTGCTCGGGCAGAAGCCGCTTCACGCCCCAGTCGTACCAGTCGACATCGCCGATGGTCTGCAGCCCGTACGCCACGGCGACGCGTTCGAGGGACCAGACGAAATAGAGGTCGCCGGTGCCGCCCCAGTGGCCCCCTTGCGGGACGTTGCCGCCCGGTGCCTTGGATCCGATGACTCGCCCGAGCGCCAGCAGGGCGCGGTCGATCGCCATGTCGCGCACGGTCGGGGGTTTCTTCTTTTGCTTATCCTCGTCGTCCTCCATCTCTTCGTCGGTTTCGTCCTCTTCCTCCTTGGGCTTTTCGTCCTTGCCCGGGGGATTGAAGAAGGCATCGTCGTCCTTGACCTTGCGGGGTTTGTCGGGGTTGCCTTCGCCGACGAGTTTCTTGCCGGATTTTCGCGCTTCGTCGTTGGCCTTGCCGACGGCCAGGCCGAGCAGCCCGGCGCAGGTCATCGCGGGCGTGGACGAACCACCGGTGCCGACGTTGTAGCCCCAGCCATGATCGACCGGGCTTTGCGTGCGCAGGAAGCGATTGTCGATCGCGTTGATCGCCGCACTGGCCGGCACGCCGCGGCGCTGGGCCACCCAGGTGCCGACGATCGCGAACTGCGTGTTCGAGTTGTCATCGCCCCCCATCATCATCCCTTCACCGACTCCGCCCCCCAAGTTCCGCCGGCCCCCGCGAAGAATCTTCTGGGCTTCGGGGTGGAGTCCCGTGCCGATCGGTTTGAGGGCGCCGGCCAACCGGAGTTGCTCCGCCGCCGGAATGGGCTCTCCGCACGAGTAGGACCAACCGCCGAAGTTGTTCTGCCCGACCAGCAGCCGGGCACCCAGCACTTGGATGAGCGGTACGTCGCGCGAGTCGTTGAGTTTGTCCAGGAACAAGATGCCGAGCGCGAGGTTGTACGTCTTCGTTTCACCGAGTCCCGTCTCGCGCACCCCCTTGGCGATGGCGAGGATCACGGGGTCGTTGGCGGGCAGTTCCGCCTCGAGCATCGCGAGGCCCGCCAGCGCCGTCGCGCCGATGCCGTGCGTCGTGTCCTGGAAGGCGGCTTTCTTCAGGAATTCCACACCGCGTTTGATGGCAGCGTTGTTCTTCTCCGGATCGACGGCCGCACGACTGCCGGGAGCCGGCAACAGCGCACACAAGGCACCCAGGCAGAGTATCGGCAGAACGTGACGCATCGCGGTCCCTCGAACCACTGTTCGGACAAGTCTAGTATGTCCGAATGCCCCGTGCCGGTCCACAGCGCATTCCGATTCCCCCCTCGGACGTTCGTCCGCGGGCTTCCGGGTCTGATCGGGGCGAAGCCCGCGGACGACCGTCCGCGGGGAGTCATTTGGTTTGGTAATCCTTGAAATCCCACACCCACGCGCCGTCGTCCCGGTGTCGCAGAATGTAACTGTAAGTATTCAACTGGTGCTGCCGGTCGCGGATGCGGCTCGCCTTGCCGCCTTTCGCCCAGAGTTTGCCGGTCCAGCCGAGTTCCTTCAACTGAAACGTCGCTTCCCGCTTCGCGTAGCCGACCCAGAGCTTTGGGATGTCTCCCGTCGGCATCTTCGCCAGGAGGTGCACGTGATTGCTGCTGACGCTCAGGGCGAGGACTTGAGCCGTGTATTCTTGAAGCTTCGCCACCATCGCAAGCGCCACAACTTCACGCAGGTCGCGTTCGATCGTCACGGGCGCCTGCTTCATCAAGTTCAGGCTTCGCTGGTGAAGACTTTGATACATGCCAGGCGGCGGCGGGTTCTTGTAGTCGCCTTCGACGTGCTGGCGGTGGTGACGGGTGCGGAAGCCGCGCGGGTCGCCGTGGAGCCACGCGGCATAGGTGTGGGTCGTGCAGTGGAACCAGATGCGCTCGTCCATCGGTTGCCCCACTGCCCACGGACGTTCGTCCGTGGGCTTCGCCCCAATCCGGAAGCCCGCGGACGAACGTCCGCGGGTAATCCCACCACGAAGCCCGCGGACGAACGTCCGCGGGGAGTCACTCAAAACCCGATCCCCTTCACCTTCGTCTTGATGCGAATCAGGTGGTGGTTAGCGCAGATGTAGAGGTAGCTGCCGTCGTCGCCGAAGCAGCAGTTGCCGGTCTTGTCGTTGGTCACGATGGTGCCGAGCAGCTTGCCGTCGGGGCCGAAGACGAACACGCCGCCGGGGCCGGTCGCCCAGACGTTGCCGCTCTGGTCGTACTTCAGGCCGTCCGGCAGGCCGGGGCGCTTGGCCTTCACGAGGTCGGTCGTGTCGTGGAGTTGCTTGCCCTCGCCGAGGGTGCCGTCGTCCTTCACGGGGAAGTTCATCCAGATCGCCTTGTCGGGGTCGGAGTTGGCGACGGTGAGCGTCTTGCCGTCCGGCGACAACCCGATGCCGTTGGGCCGAGTCATGACCTTCGTCAGCAGCGTCAGTTCGCCGCTCGGCTTCAGGCGATAGACGCCCTGGAAGTCCAGTTCCTTCGCGGGGTCTTCCATGATCTTCGGCAGGCCGTACGGCGGGTCGGTGAAGTAGAGATCGCCGTTCGGATGGTACACGAGGTCGTTCGGGCTGTTCAGCCGTTTGCCCATGTACTTGTCGGCGAGGGTGACGAACTTACCGTCGACGAGCTTCGCGACGCGTCGATCACCGTGCTGGCAGAGGACGAGATGCCCGTCCTTGTTGAACGTCAGGCCATTCGAGCCGGGCTCGTAGCCGGTGAACTTCGCCTTGCCGGTGTAGCCGCTTGGTTCGAGGAAGACGTGGAGGCCCTTCTTCGCGGACCAACTGTGGACGCGGTTGTTCGGGATGTCGCAGAAGAGCACCTGCGCGTTCTTCTTGTCCCAGACCGGCCCTTCGGACCAGGTGAACCCGGCCGCGAGTTCTTCGATCTTTGCGTCCTTGGCGATCAGGTCGTCGAACTTGGGGTCCTTGCGTTCGATGGCGCGGGCGGGCGCGGGGCCGTTGGGGTCTTCCTGGGCGAACGCTTTGATCGCGGAAGGCCCAAAGGCGGCGGCGGCGAGGAAGGATTTCAAGACAGTCCGGCGAGACATGGGTATTGGCTCCGTGGGGCCGTGCGGATCGGGGAGGAATGGTGCGGTCGTCCGGCGGCGAAAGTCATCGTAACGCGAACGGCGGGCGGGACAAGCGGATTCTGTTCCTACGTTTTCCGCTAGCCGGGCTGGACCGGACAGCTAGGAATGGTAGGATCGGTTCCCTCCCACCTACACGCACATTGTCTCGGAAGGGGTACTCCGCCGTGTCCACCGAAACGAACGGATTGAAGACGACAACGCTTTCGCCGACGGGCCACCCCACCGGCTTCTGGTTCTTCTTCTGGGGCGAGTTCGCCGAGCGGTGCTCCTACTACGGCATGCGTGCGATCCTCGCGCTCTACATGACCGAACGACTCGGCGTGGACAAAGGCGACGCCGGCACCTTCATGTCGTTGTTCATTGCCGCCTGCTATTTCTTCCCGCTCATCGGCGGCTGGATCGCGGACAACTTCCTCGGCAAATACTGGACCATCGTCCTGTTCAGCGTGCCCTACGTCGCGGCACAGTTTTTCGTCGGCATCGAGAACAAGTATCTCGTCTTCGGCGCACTCGTGCTGCTTGCGATGGGGTCGGGCGTGATCAAGCCCAACATTTCGACATTGATGGGTCTCACCTACGACCAGCAGAGGCCCGGGCAGGACCAACTGAGAACGAGCGCGTTCTCGTGGTTCTACATGGCCATCAACATCGGCGCGTTCCTCTCACAGGTGTCGATGCCGTTCCTGCGCACGAATTACGGTTATCAGATCGCGTTCCTGTTCCCGGCCGGACTCATGGCCCTCGCGCTGATGATCTTCGCGGCGGGGAAACGGTACTACGCCCGGGAAAGCATCACGCGCAAAGTCGTCGGGGATCCGTCGACGGCACCCACCGAAGGACGAACCGTCACGGGGTTGCCGGTCTACACCAAGTTCGTCTCGCCGGAGGAGAAGGCCGCCGATACGAAGCTCAAACTCCAGACGCTCGGCAAGATCGGCGCGCTGTTCCTCACGGTCATGTTCTTCTGGGCGATCTTCGACCAGTCCGCAAGTACCTGGATCTTCTTCGCCAACACCTACATGGATTGCACGCTCTTCGGCGTCCCGACGCCGCCGGACGCGATCCAGGCGTTCAATCCGCTTTTCATCGTGCTCCTCGTGCCGGTCAGCGTCGCGCTGTTCAAAGCCTACCCGGTGAAGGCGACGACGAAGATCGCCATCGGCTACGTCCTGACGGCGCTCAGCATGGTGATCATGAGCCTGTCCGGCTTCATGTCCGGCACGGCCGAGAAGCAATTGAAGGTGACCTTCCCCGAAGGCAGTCTGGTCGTCCCGAAGGGGAACGTGAAACTCGATGAAGTGAAGTCCGGCGAAGTTACGCTCGGCGACCTGAAAATCCAAGCTACCGATTGGAACTTCAACAAGGACAACAAGAAGCTGGAATTCGCGAACGGCGGCATCACGTTCGGCAAGAACCTTTCGATCAAGGTCAACGGCGGCCACGTCGAAGCCGTTCCGAAGCCCGAAGACCTGTCCGCCGGCGGCGTGCTCGAACCGCTGATGAAATACGGCGACGAATTGAAGGACGTGAAACCCGAATTGGCCAAGGTCACGATCGAAGAGATCGACTGGGTGAAGCCGGCCGATCGGATCAGCGTCTGGTGGCAGGTGTTCGCCTATCTCATCCTGACCATCGCCGAGATTCTCGTTTCGATCACCGGCCTCGAGCTCGCGTTCGTCGCGGCGCCGGCGACGATGAAGAGCTTCGTCACCGCCTGTTGGCTTGCGGTCGTGTTCCTTGCGAACCTGCTGATCAACGCGCCGATCACGCAGCTCTATCCGATGATGCCGCCCGGCATCTACTTCGCCATGCTCGGCGGTGCGATGCTTGCGATTCTCGCGATCTACGCACCGATCGCGTCGAGATTCAACCGGATGATGGCGGAGCAGAAAGCCGCCGAGACGACCGGTTGAGTCATACGGTTTCCATGTACAGTCAGCCGCTCGAGTCGATTCTCTTGGCTCAGAACTCATCCCTCAGAACTCATGACTCGATTTTCAAATTTGAGTCGTGAGTTCTGAGGGATGAGTTCTGAGTACGGAGTTCACGAATCGAACGACCGGACAACGAACCGTATCACACCTGGAACACCCCCGTCTTGAACTCGCGGCCGTCGTCGTGGCGCGCCGCGATCTCGAACGCTTCCAGCAGCACAGCGCGCGTCCGCTCCGGCGGCACAATCGCGTCCACCCACATCCGGGCGGCCGCGTAGCGGATGTCGGTCTGCTCGTCGTAGCTCCGCTTCACCTTGTCCCGCAGCTCGGCCAGCTCGGCCGCTTCGGGTTCCTGCCCAGCCCGTTTCAAGGCCTGCACCTGAATGTCCAGCAGCGTATTTGCGGCCTGGTCGCCGCCCATGACGGCGTACTTGGCCGTCGGCCACGCGAAGATGAAGCGCGGATCGAACGCCTTGCCGCAAAGGGCGTAGTTGCCGGCACCGAACGAACCGCCGGTGATGAGCGTGATCTTTGGGACGACGGAGTTGCTGATCGCGTTCACGAGCTTCGCCCCGGCCTTGATGATGCCGGCCTGCTCCGAATCGCGGCCGACCATGAAGCCGTTGACGTTTTGGAGGAACAGAATCGGCACGCGCGTCTGATTGCAGTCCATGACGAACCGCGCCGCCTTCTCGGCCGAGTCGACGTAGAGGACGCCGCCGAACTGCAGGACGCCGGTCGCGGTCTTGACGCGACCAGTCTGGTTCGCGACGACGCCGACGGGCCGCCCGCCGAGCCGGCCGGTGCCGCAGACGACGGTCTCGCCGTACTCGGCCTTGTACTCGTCGAAGGGGACGGGGTCGAGGAGGTGTTTGAGGAGATCGCGGATGTCGTCCGTATTTCCGAGCGGGGGATGTAAATCCCCCGAGTGTTCGGACGTCGCAGCTTGTGTTGCGGTGTCAATCGCTTCTGGGATGTCGGAGCGATCGGGGGGCTGACGCCCCCCGCTCAGTGGGAAATTTCCAATCAATCGTCGCAATCTCTCCAGACAGCTCGCGTCGTCCTTCTCGCGGTAGTCGATGGTGCCGCTGATCGCGGCGTGCATCTTCGCTCCGCCCAACTCTTCATGGTCGACCTGCTGGCCAATCGCGGCCTTCACGAGCGCCGGGCCGGCGAGATACAAACCGCTGCCCTCCGTCATCAGCAGCTTGTCGCAGAGCACCGGCAGGTAGCCGCCGCCGGCGACGCAATTGCCCATGATCGCCGCGAACTGCGGGATCCCTTCGGCCGAGATGACCGCGTTGTTCCGGAAGATGCGGCCGAAGTCGTCTTCATCAGGGAAGACCTCGTCCTGAAGGGGAAGAAAGACGCCAGCGGAATCGACGAGATACACCAGCGGCAGCCGGTTCTCCCGCGCGATCCGTTGGGCGCGCAGCACCTTCTTGCACGTCATCGGGAAGAACGCCCCGGCCTTCACCGTCGCGTCGTTCGCGATCACCATGACGCGCCGGTCTTCGACCGTGCCGATCCCCGTCACGACGCCGGCCGACGGTGCGCCGCCCCACTCGGCGTACATCCCATGAGCGGCCCAGAGGCCGAGTTCGAAGAGTTCGCCGTCGAGGAGCTTCGCGATCCGCTCGCGTGCGGTCAGCCGGCCCTTCTCGTGCTGGCGGGCGATCGCCTTCGCCCCGCCGCCCTGCCGGATGGTCGCCTCCTCGGCCGCGAGATCGAACGACATGACTGTTCCTCAACCCGTTGGCGGTTCGATGCCGAAATCGCGGATCGTGAAAATCGGCCGGAAATCGTACTTCGCCAGCGCCTCGCGGGCGCCCTGCAACCGGTCGCAGATGCACGCCACGCGCAGCACCGTCGCCCCCAGCGCCTCGACGGCTTCGATCGCCTGCACGACGCTGCCACCAGTCGTCAGCACGTCGTCGATTACCACGACTTTGTCGCCGGCGCGCACCTGGCCTTCGACGAGTTCCTTGCCGCCGTGCTCCTTCACCTTCTTGCGGACGAAGAACCCCTCCATCGTACGGCCGTGGCGATGGAATGCCGTGAGCGCCGCCGCCGCCATCGGGATCGCGCCGACTTCGAGGCCGCCGATCGCCTGGAAATCCAGATCGGCCGACGCCTCGTAAAGCAGTTCGCCGAGCAGCGTGATCGCTTCGGCGTGGAAGAGCACTTTCTTCGAATTGACGTAGTAGCTGGACTTCTTGCCGCTGGCGAGCGTGAAGTCGCCGAACTGCAAGGCCCGTTCGCGGAAGAGTTGCTGGAGGCGGTCGCGGGAAGTCATATCGGGAGGTTCGTGAGGAGTGGGTCGAGAAGGATATACTATTCAATGCCCACCACTCACGAACCCATCGTCATGGACAAGCACACCTACACCGACGCCGAAGTCGCCGCGAAACTCGCCGAGCACGGCCTAACCGAATGGCACCTCGAAGACGGCTGGATTCGCCGGAAGTACAACACCGACGGCTGGCCGCAGACGCTCATGGCCGTGAACGCCATCGGCTACCTCTGCGAGGCCGCGTGGCACCACGCGGACCTCAGCATCACCTGGGGCAAGCTCTGGGTGAAGCTCAAGACCCACGACGCCGGCGGCATCACCGATAAGGATTTCGCATTGGCGAAGGAAATCGAAGCGGTAGTATTGTGGCGACCGGCCGGCGGAAGTCCGCTTGGCTCGGGCAACCCCAAAAAGTTTGTATTCAGCAAGTGAGCGCCATGAAACGACTCCTCTCCCTCGCGATGGTGATGATTCCATCGTTCGCCTTCGCCCAGACGCTCTCCGTCACCGGCGGCAAGGCGGACGCCACCAACGTCGTCTTGCGGACGGACGATAAGCTCCCCGGCAACCGCGCCGTGCACGGCGAAGACGGCTCCTGGATTCAATCGTCCGGTGCCGGCGGAGTGTTCGTCATCCCGTCCCTCAAGGCCGGGCAGACCATCGATTACAAGTTCATCCAGGTGAAGCGGAAGCCGCCGACCGAATACAAGTTCAAAGAGACCGCCGGCGAGCACGTGGACGTCCTCTTCGGCGACCGGCCGGTACTGCGCTACATGAACAAGCCGCGCGACGGCACCACGAAGGACACGCACGAACTCTCGTTCAAGCCGTTCCACCACGTCTTCGACCCCAAAACCGGCCAAACCCTGCTGACGAACGGCGCGGGCCTCGCCGCGAACAAGGAGTTGCTCTTCCCGCACCACCGCGGCCTGTTCTTCGCGTTTAACCGGATCAACACCGGCGACAAGCAAGAGTCCGACACCTGGCACGGCCGCAACGGCGAGTACACCCTGCACGAGAAGATGCTCGCCACCGAGGCCGGCGAAGTCTTCGCCCGGCACCGCGCCCTCCTCACCTGGCACGGCCGCGACGGCAAGACCTTCGCCACCGAAGAACGCGAACTAACGACATACAACGTCCCCGGCGGCACGCTCCTCGACTTCGTTACCGAACTCAAGACCGACCGCCCGAAGGTCCGACTCGACGGCGACCCGCAGCACGCCGGCTTCCACTTCCGCGCGAACATGGAGGTCAGCAAGAACGGCAAGGCGAACACCTACTACCTCCGCCCCGATGGCAAGGACAAGCCCGGCGCGACCCGCAACTGGGACGCGAAGGGGAAGAACCCGGCGACCGTGAACCTGCCGTGGAATGCGATGAGCTGCGTGATCGGCGGCCAGCGCTACACGGTGCTGCGGATCAACCACCCGGACAACCCGAAGGAGACCCGCGGCAGCGAGCGCGACTACGGCCGTTTCGGCGACTACTTCGAATACGACCTGACGCCGTCGAACCCGTTGAAGCTGAAGTACCGCGTCTGGATTCAGGAAGGCGAGATGACCGGCGAGCAGTGCGAGGCGCTGGCGGCGGGGTTCGTGCAGACGCCCACGGTGAAACTGGCGAAATGACGGATCAGCCCCCGCCGCGAGCTCGGTTGGCGCGGGCGAAAAGCTGTTCGAGCGACAGTGTGAAGCCGGGAAGAACGTCTTCCGCCGCAAGCGTTCCGCCCTTGGAGATTACGCGAACCGATTCGACGCCCGTGTAGGCGCGGGCGGACTCTGAAACCGGGTCGATTTCCCAAACGTGCTTGACACCGGCGGTGAAATATTCTCCGCGCTTGCGTTCCATCTCGCGGCGCGTGTTGCTCGCGCTCAAGACTTCGACGACCAGATCCGGTACGACCTCCGGCACCTTGTTCTCTCGCGGGAGAGGCTTGCCGCCCGGCAGGCTCGTCCATGCGACGAATGTCACATCGCCCGCTCGTCCCACTTTCGGAAGGATTCGCAACACGCCGGCTTCACCCAATAGCATCCCGAGATCATTCGTTTCGAGAAAGTCCATGAATTTGTGGCTAATAATCGTTCCGACCCACGATTCGAAGTATCCCACGGCCTTCTCCACCAAGGTGTCGTCGACCCATTCGCAAACGGGACCGTCGCCGGACTCGTTCGCATTGATCAGATCCTCCAACGTGGCTTGACCGATGGGCGGCACGACGCGAACCCGTTCGGGCGGGATGTCGCCGAGCGCGTGAAGAAGATCCGCGACCGTCGTCGCGGTTTGCAGGTTGGGAATGCGAGTCGCAGTCATGGGAACCGGACCTCGTTGAACTCAATCATTTTACCATCGCGGAATCAGAACCGCGACAGCGAATAGGCCTTCGGATCGACGTGCGGCGGCTCGCCGGTCAGGAGTTCGCGCACGAGCTTGCCCGTGCCCGGTGCCATCGACAGGCCGAGCATGCCATGGCCGGCGGCGATCAGCACGTTCGGCCGCTTCGGCGCGAAGTCGATGATCGGCTTGCCGTCGTACACCATCGGCCGCCATCCCCACCACTCCTCGCGCGGCCCGTCGGCGACCGGTTCCTTCAGGTAGAACGCCGCGCCGTCCAGCAGCAACTTCAAGCGGTCGCGGTTCATCGACTCGTCGTAGCCGGCGAACTCCATCGTCGAGCCGATGCGATAGCCGGAGGGAAACGGGCTGACCGCGACGCGGTGCTCCTCGAAGATTAGCGGGTAGGTCGGGCAGACCTTCGGCCGGGGCATCGTGATCGAGTAGCCCTTGCCCGGTTGGATCGGGACTTTGCAGCCAAGTATGGCGGCGAGTTGCGGCGTCCACGCGCCGGTCGCCACCACGAACTCGTCCGCTTCGATCTCCCCGCGCGAGGTCTTCGCCGCGACGGCCTTCCCGTTCCGCTCCACGAAGCCCTCAAACTCGTACTGCTCGCGAATGGAAACGCCGGCACGCTCGACGACCGCGCGCCATTCGCGCATCAGCCGGTCCGGCCGCAACTGCGCGTCCGACCGATACAGGTAGCCACCCGATACGGAACCCGGCTTCAGCGCCGGCTCGCGTTCCAGTAGTTCGGCCGCCTCCCATCGCTCGGCCGGCATTGTGAACCGGTCGCGGAGCAATTCGTCCACGTGCGAATAATGTTCGAACGCCGCCTTCGAGTGGAACGCGAACAGCAGGCCCTTCGCCTCCCACTCGCAGTCGATCGCTTCGCGGGCGAGCAGGTCGTCGTACAGCGAACGCGAGGAATTCAGAAGTGCCTGGATGCCCGCCGCGGCGGCGAGCATGTCCCGCTCGTTGCACTTTCGGGCGAAGCCGAGGAACCAGCCGAGGTTCGCGAGGACGGTGCCGGGGCGGACCTTGAGCGGCGAGTTCCGCTGGAAGAGGGTCTTGAGTGTGCTCCAGACCGCGCCCGGCCCGGCGTGCGGCAGGACGTGGCTCGGGCAGACATAGCCGCAGTTCCCGTGCGAGCAGGCGCCGCCGACGGAACCCCGTTCGATCAGGATGACGCGCCGGCCGGCCCGAACGAGTTCGTCCGCACAGGCGAGGCCGACCACTCCGCCACCCACGATCACCGTTGCCCGCTGCGTCATGACCGCCTCCGTTGCGGATCGTTCTACGAAAGAAAAAAGCGGCGGGCCGAAGCCCGCCGCCGGATGGTTGTTCCCATCGGAATCGGTTAGCCGACTTCGATGCCGTTCATCATCCAGATGGCGTTGCCGGAGACGGTGATGTCGAGGAAGCCGTCCATGTCGGTGTCGCTCCCGACGACGTTGTACACGGCCGGAGTCGTCATGCTCGGCGTGAGCGTCTGCTTGGTGCCGCCTTCGGCGGTCACGGTGATCGGTCCGCGGCTGCTGAAGGCGTCGTAGGAGTAAACCTTGACCGGGACGTCGGTCGCACCGGTCCCGACAAGCACACGGAACGTCCCCGAACCGGCACCCGACACCGCGTCGCGGAACAGGGCCGGGTCGGAAGTCTTGCTCACGTTCGGGTACGTCGTCGGGTTGCGGTCGTACTCGCCGGCGACGGCCTTGAAGCCCACGCCGTTCTGGGCCGTGGCGATCTGCGAACCGCTCAGGTAGGTGAAGCCGGTGGCCACGTTCCCGAGAACGGACGAGCCGAAGTCGTAACGAACTTTCGCACCCATGTAATCCTGCGTGAAGGTCGCGGCATGCGAGCCGTTGACCGCCACGAGGCTAACCTTCGACGCCAGCGTGCCGGCCGCCACGACCGGCGACTGGATCGTGAACGACCCGCCGCCCGAACCATCCAGTTGCACCTGGAAGCCATCGTAGAGTGCCGAGGCGTCCGTCCCCTGAATCGCACCGAACTGCGACGAGAGCGTCACAAGGCCGCCGACCGCGCCGCCGGTGATCACGTAGTTCGTCACGGCCGTGCCGTTCCCCATGACCGGGGCGACCGGCGTGACACCAAGCACGCCCTGCGACGCCAGCGTGCGGTATTCGATCCCCTGCACGCTCCAGCCGTTCTGCGTGCCGCCGAGGTCGCTGAACCGCAGCCGCGTCTGGAAGGTACCGCCGTTGGCGTACGGCGTGACCGTGAAGCTCAGGCTGTTCGTCTTCAGCGAGCGGATCTCCGTCAACGCCTGCGACACCGGTGCGAAGGTGGTCGGGCTGTCGGCCACTTCGATTTGCATCCGGTCGCGGGCGGTGGCCGGGTCGCCGAGGTAGACGGTGATCACGTGCGGAGCGCCCGTCGGCAGGTCGATGACGAACGTGCCCGCGTTCGCCGCCCCTTGCAGGTTGAACACGAAGTCGCGGAACAAGGCCGTGCCCGACGCCGCACCCCGGTCGCCCAGCGACACCGGACCCTGCCACCCGAGGCCGTTCGACGCCGTTCCGGCGTAGAGCGCGTTCGAGACGCCGAGGTAGCCGGGTTCCGTCGGCGACGTGGCCGAGTTGAAGTCGATCTTCTGCGACGGCGTGAGGGTGAACGACTGGGTGAAGGTCCCCTTCGCGTCCACCACGATCGCGGCGCTCGCCGTCAGCGTCACATCGGCGTTGCCCGTCGGGTGTTGCAGGTCGAAGGTGGCCACGCCGGAAGCGTCGGCCTTCACTTGCACGCCAAGCAGGAACGGATCGACGTCCGTGGTCGTGATCTTGCCGCCCGTCGTGTCGATGGTGACGATCGCGTTCGGGAAGAAGCCCGCGGCGGTGTACGAGGTCGTGGAGAGACCGTCGGCCACCTTCGTGCCCACGCCACCGACCGGCGTGATCGTCACCGGCGACACCAGGCCCACCGGCCGCACGTCGATCGCGTTCACGTGCCAGTAGCTGTGCGTGCCGGCCTTGTCCACGATCGTGATCGCGATCTTGCCGTCGGCGTTCGCGTCCGAACCGATCCCCGTCACCGTGCTGAACTGGCCCTGCAGGCCCTTCTGCACCGCGATCGGCGTCGCCAGGCCTTCGATCGTCACGAAGATGCTGTCCATCACCACGGCCGTATCGCCGATCGTCACGCTCACCTGGTAGTCGCCCGCGGCCACGGCGACGTTGAACGTACCCGTCACGTTCAGCGGGCCGAACCAGTTGCTGTCCCGCAGCACGTTGTGGAACGTCGTCAGCGTCGGGTTCGGCGAAGCCGCACCGCGATCGGTGCTGTTCACCGGACTTGTCCAGCCGTAGTAACCCTTCGACGCGTAGGTGTCCGTGTTCGACACGCCCACCCAGTAACTGCCCGGAGGCGGCACGACGTACGGCCCGACCTGCACCGGCGAGGTCTTCGTGCCAAAGTCGAACGTGCCCCCGAGGCCGATCGGCGTCGGGATCGTTTCGAAGTCCACCCAGCTCAGGGCGTTGTGCGACGACGAGGTCACGCTGCCCGCCGGCGTCTTGATGTTCGACGTGTTCAGGCCCATCATCCCCGTCACGTCCAGCACCAGGATGTCGCCCGGCAGCGGCGTCGGGTTGCTCGGCGAACCGCCGTTCAGGTTCACCACCGGCCCGCCCGGCAGCGACACCGCCTTCGCGAATACCACGTCGTTGCCGGCCTTCGAGAAGACGTTCAGCGTCTCCAGGTTGCCGTTCACGTACCGGACCGATTCGCCGCCGAGCGTCGTCGTCCGCGTCGCCGTGAAGTTCACGTCGATCGAATCGGCGTTGTCCGTGCCCGACACGTTGGCCACGTCGCCGGCCGTCATGCCCGTGTCGGCGATGTTCACCGTCGCCGGCAGGAAGGAACCGACGCCCTGCGCGAAGAAGACATTGTAGGTGTCGGCGTCGTCGCCGCCGTCGAGGTTGAGCGTCTCGATGGTGTTCGTGTACGTCACGATCTGCGTCGTATTCACGGCCACCGTGGCGTTGCCGCCCGTGGCGGTGTTCACCTCGAAGGTGTCCACCCCGCTCGTGCCGTTCACGGTCAGCGAGTCGCCGACGCCGGCCCCGGTGTCCGCCACGGCAACCGTGCCCACCAGCGTGCCGACGTTGACGGTGTAGCTGTCGCCGGCGGCGCCGCCATCGAGCGTCAGCGGCGCGGTGCCCGTGGCGCTCACCACGATGCTGTCGGCGTCTCCCGCCGTCGACACGCTCGCCGATGTCCCGTTGATCGCCGCCGAAATCGTCACGGTATCAGCGCCGGCCCCCGTCGCGATCGACAAGGTGCCGCTGAACGTCGCTGCGCCCGTCACGCTCACGCTGTCGGTGCCGCCACCGGTCGTGATCGACAGGTTCGCGTTCCCGTGCGTGTTGGCCGCGCCCGTAATCTCGATCGTGTCGTTGCCAACCACGGTGGTCGTGTCGATGTTCACCTGCGCGTTGTTCCGCAAGTGGACTTGCTCGAACGCCACGCCGCCCGACGTGCCGCTCACCACGAGCGCGGCCAGCGAGTTCGTCGCCGAGTCCAGGCCCTCGGCGATCGTGATGGCGTCGTCGGCGTTGGCGAAGGTGATGTTCACCACGGCCATGTTGACAATGTCAACCGGCTCCAGACCGGTGAAGTTGATCGTGTTTTCGCCCATCACCGCCACGGTGCCCGCGAAGCCGCCCGTCATCGGCAGCGTTCCCGCACCGGTGTAGGTCACGGTGTGCGTGCCAACCATGGCCGTATCGACCACGACCAGCACGTCGCCGAAGACCGTATTGGCCCCCGCGTTCGCCGGCGTGTCCTGATCGCCGCCGTCGTAGAAGATCGTCGGAATCGGGTTGGCGTTCAGGTTCACGATCATCGTGTCGTCGCCGCCGAGGCCGTTGAAGGCGAATGGGATCGTGCCCACCACGCTCACGGTTGGATTCCCGTTGAGCGTGTAGTCGTAGCCCGTCGCCGTCGGCGTGATCGTGACCGTGTCGCCGTTCGCGGTGCCGTTGATGACCGGGTAGTTGTTCAGCACCACGTCGTTGCCGTCGCCGCCCTGATACGTGATGTACAGGATGCCGCCGGCGTACACGATCTGCTCGCCTTCCGGCAGGCCGAAGAACTCGCCCATCACCAGGTCGGTGCCGTCGTTGTCGATGATCGTGAACGACTGCGCCACCAACGTGCTGAGCGTGAAGCCCGCGAACTGTTGCACGTCGAGCGTGGCCCCGCCGAGCGTCACGGTGCCGTTGACGATCAGGTTGTCGTAATCGCTGGCCGCGTTCAGCCCGCCGATCTCGATTTCGAGGGTGTCGTTGGCGGAGAGCGTGAGGTTGCCGTTGACGGTCACCTGGCCGGGGCTGCTGCCCGGGGCGAGCGTGACTTCCTTATCGCCCATCGCCGTGAGGTCGATGTCGTCGGTGTACGTCCCGGCGATGACGCGGAGGACGCCGCCGCCCATGCCGCTCGCGTCGAGGGCGTTGTAGCCTTCGGTGATGCGCCCGGTCATGCCGGCCTGTGCCCCGGCCGCGTGGACCGTGAGGTCCGAGAAGTCGCCCTGGAAGCCGGCCGCGGCGCTCGCGTCGGCGCTGTTCGTGATGTAGGGGGTGAAGTCGATCTTGTTGTTTACCGAATTGATCTTGGCCGACACGGTCGAGAACGACGCCGAACCGAAAGCATTACGGCTATTATTGATGATCTCGGTGCCACTGTAAGTAATGGCAGTCGCGCTACCAAAGCTGTTATTGAATGCGTTGTTCGTGGAAATCGTGCCCGGGAATTGGCCGGAAGAGTAGAGAAGGTCTTCCACCGCATTAGCCGAGAAGAAGTTTTCTGTAATCGTGTTGTTCTGCGCACCGCGTGTCGGGTCTCCAGCACCACCAAACCCGGTTAGTGCCAAACCAGATCGCCCGTTGACGGTGAACGTGTTCTGGGCAATTATGGAGTTCTGAATACCGCCTTGTAGCCCGTCAAAATCATTAAAACTAAAAACGTTGTTGGATATCGAACCTCCTGTAAAAGCAAAACGACCGAGGTTCATACCCGTTTGATTGCCACTGATCAGGTTACCACTGATCAGTGGATTTCGTGACAAGCTAGGTCCAACATTGTGATTCCCATCAACAAAGAACCCTGTGTTACCAATGCCGCCGTTCACGACATTATTGTTCGTGAACACGAAACCATTGAAGGAATCCTGATCAAGGTGGAAGACTGCCCCGCTCCCGACTTGGCTCGAACCGTCAAACACATTCTGATTGACCGTGATATCGGTACCGTTGTCGTTCAGGAACACGGCGCTTCCGGTGAAACCCGAAATAATGTTATTCACGAACGAGAGACTGTTGAGCGTACCGCTCGTCGATTCGATCCCACGCGAACCACCCGCGAAATTGAAGCCATCGATGGTGCTGCCAGCGACACCCGTTTGAAGTTCGAGTGTACGCACAGCCGGAACCAACGGCGTGATGATCGACTCGGCTGCGACGCGGCCGCGTGCGTCGACGCCGGCTTGGGCACCGAGCATCGTCAGCGGCTTGTTCAGCACCACGTTTTCCGTGTACGTCCCCGCCGCGACGTTCAGTTCGCGGGCGGCGCCCGTCAGGCTGCCGTCGGCGATGGCGTTGACGCCTTCCTGAACGCGGCCCGTCGCGCCCACCTGGGCACCGGCGGCATGGACCGTAAGGTCCGAGAAGTCCCCCTGGAAGCCGGCTGCGGCGCTCGTGTCGGTGCCGAGGTTCAGGTACGGCGTGTAGTCGACAGAACCCGTGATCCCGGCCGAGACCGTCGCGAGCACGCTGCTGCCGAAGTAGCTGCCGGAGGCGTTGACGATGCTGTCGACATCGTTGTTCAGGATGCTGCCGGTCGTGTTGCCCGACATGTCGTTGAAGCGGGCGTCGAGCGTCGTCCCCAACCCGTCGGCATCCACCTGGATCGCGTAGCTATTGCCGGTGAGGAAGTTGTTGTTGGCGGTGATGTTGCTGTTCGGAGTCGGCGAGAAGGCCTGACGAACACGGATCGCCGGAACGATGCCGCCTGTGATCGAGTTCTGATTGATGGTAAAGCCGTTGACGTTACCCTCGACCCGGACCGAGCCCCGGTCGCTCGTCACACCGCTGACCGTGTTACCGATGAATGAGACGTTATTGGCGTCTGCGACCAGTACCGCGCCGATTGTGCCTGTGATCGTGTTGCCTTGACCGGCCCCGGTTCCGCCGATGGTGACGTTATCGATGAATTGGACAAGAATGCCAGCCGTCCCGGCTCCACCGGAGATGTTGTTGCCGTAGACGAAGTGGCCGCCGCCGCCCGCCGTGAGGTAAATGCCCCACGTTCCGGTACCGATCGTGATGACGTTGTTCTGGATGGTCGCGTTGGAGTAGTCGAACGCTCCATCGGCCGTCGCGATGGCGAAATCGAGGTTGTTGAAGCTGTTGTTCTGGACCGTGCCGCCGGTGTAACCGGGGCCGGAGTTCTTGTCCGAGAGCAGAACGCCGTACTTATTCCCCGTTCCACCCGCGACGATGTTGAAGCCTTGTAAGATCCCGTTATTGGCCGCGTACTGGAAGCCAACATTCTGACCATTGAGGTCGGCGGACGTCACGGTCGGCGAGCCGGTGCCGGTGATGGTCAGCGTGCGATCGATGAGGATGCCGCCGGCGTAACTGCCGGCCGATACATTCACGGTATCGCCGTTGACGGAGGCATTCACGCCGCGCTGGATGCTGCCGCTGTTGGTGGTGACATACACGTTCTGCGCAACGTAGCGCACAAGGCCGCGGCCTGCGGCGTCGAGGGCGTGATTGATTTCGTCTTCGATCGCGAAGTTGTTGGTGATCGTGGCGGCATCCTGCTGCCACGTGTTGCCGAGGGCCGAAATACCGGTGTCGTCGGCATTGTCGATCAGGCTGCCGGCGCCGTTGATGTTGATGGTGTTGTTGCCGAGGTCGCCGGTGACGCCGAGATTCAGGGCACCGCCGCTGTCCACGCGAATGGCGGGGCGGTCAAAGCCGCCGGTGCTCTCCTGCACGTCGCTGGTGCGGAGCGTGAGGCTGCCATTGTTCTGGATGAGGATGGTCGGGTCGTCGGTGGCCGTCGTGAACGTCATGCCGGAGATCGAAACGCCGGGGCTGTTCACGATCAGGGCCGGGGATGCACCTTGGAGGATCGTCTGGCCCGCGCCAGCGCCGACGAGAGTGAGCGGCTTGGGCACCGTCACGCCGCTGTATGTGCCGGCGGCGACGATAATCGTGCTGCCCACGGCGGCCGCGTTGATGATCCCTTGGAGACCGCCGACGGTGACGATCGTCCCGGTACCCGCATCAAAAGCCGCGCCATCCGGGAAAGAGTTGTCATTGAAGATGTCCGAGATGGATTGCGGCGAGTTGTTCTGAACGAACACGAACGAGGTGTTTACCCCCATCCCGTCGCCGTCGAAGGTGTTGTTCGTGATCGTCGTTCCGCCGCGGCGCACGCGGAGGGCGGAGCCAAATCGGGTGGTGGTGCCTTCGAACGAGTTGTTTTCGATCGTCGAATTGCTGACGTCGATCGTGGCGAGCGTGTTGCCCTGTTCCGTCGGCGCAATCGGGTTGCCAGCGTCATCCGTTAGGCTGATCCCGCCGGCGGTGCCCGTCAGTTGGTTGTTGGAGAACGTCAGGTTGGTAACGGACCCGACCCCGCCACCGCCGCCGTTGCCAATCACGACAAGTTGTCGCGGGACATTGACGAGCGTGTTTTGAGCGGCAAATCCAACTCCGGCCGGATTGGGCCCCAAGAAGGTTTGGCCGGAGAAGATGTTGTCCGTAATAACGAATCCGTTGATGGTCGCACCGAACTCGCTCACAAGGCCGTGATCGCCATTGGCCTCGATCTCGTTGCCGATGATCGAGAGGTTCATCTGGCCAGTGCCCTGGACGTAGACCGCCCCGGCTTCAATACCCGCCGTGGGGCCGTCGATACCGACGATGTGGAAGCCCTTATTGATGTCGCCAATCTGCACGCCGATGATGCCCGTCGGGATGAGGATTGTGCCGAGCGAAGCACCCGTCGTGCCGATGATCGTCGTGGAGTCCCGACCGTTGTCCGAGAAGAGCGACAGGTTGTTCTTGGTGATCGTGACGTTTTCGTTGTAGGTTCCGTCGGCCACCTGGATCGTGTCGCCGTCCATCGCGGCATTGATTGCCGCTTGAATTGTGTTGAAAGCTACCGGATAAGTTGTGTTGTCGTCGTCCACCAGCAGCGTCGCCGGCGTGATGCGGTCTTCGAGGTGCACCATCTGCAGGGCGGGCTTCGCTCCCGCGCGGCGTTGCTTCCGCGAGCTCGAACGGAACAGGTTGGTCCACTTCCGGCGGTAGGTCGTGAAACTCATGGGGCAACTCACAGGGGAAGGAAGAGGAATCGGTTTCAGGTTGGGTTGTCCGAGACGGGAGACCGATCCGAGAACCGCCGCGGCGGTCGTCGGAGAATCGGAGGAAGCCGCGTCCCGGGTGCAAGTCGTGCGGTCCGCGTAGTCGGCCAACTTTCGCAGGCTTACGCAGTCCGCATACTCCGAAGAGATTACCGACGCGCAAAAATCGATTCAAGCAATTTGTGGAAAACTTTTCAGAACCATCAATCGGTCGGGCTGGAATAATCGTCACTGCGACCGAACCAGCGGATCAGGTCGTCGGCGATTTCGGGGTGGCGGTCGGCGAGGTTGTTGGCTTCGTGGGGGTCTTCGGGCCGGCGGTAGAGGCGGTCGCAAACCATTGCTTGATCGGGAGTTGCGGGCCGGACGATCGCGGTCCATTCGGCGGTGCGGAGCGCGCGGAGGGTACCGTCGGCGTCGTGGGTGAGGGCGACCGGTGCCACGATTGACCGAACGGTCGCCAGTATCTCGGATTCATCGGACCAATTCTTTCCCTCTTCATCCGCAATCAGGTTCGTTCGCCCGAGCGCCCGCGCCAGCGCACCCGGTTGGGTGAATCCGTCGACGCGTTCGCCGGCACCGGTGCCGCCGGGGAGCCGGAGGATGAGGGGCAGATGGCAGAGTTCGGCGTGGGCGGGGCTGCCGTTCGGCCCGACGACGCCGTGCTCGCCGAGGGGGAAGCCGCGGTCCGACGTGAGGAGGATGGCGGAGCCGTCGGCGCGGCATTCGTCGAAGAATCGGCCGAGTTTGGCGTCCAGCCGGGTGAGGACGGCGGCGTAGCTGAAGTGCAAGGCATCCCAGGCGTCGAGGTCGTCCGGGGCGAACGGGGCCGGCTCGCGGACGGGTGCGAGGCCTTCGGAGTCTTCGGCGTAGGTGTCGAAGACGTCGGCGGGGACGGCCCAGGGGGGGACGAGATCATCGAACCGAACGACGGGGGCGGCGTAGGACTCGGATTGGCCGTCGGTGCGGTCGCCGATGTGGCGTTCGAAGACGACGCCTTCGGCGGCGAGGCGGTCGAGGTGGGGGGTGGCGACCCATTCGTTGCCGTAGGCGCCGAGCCAGCGGGCGGCGAGGTTGCGGACGAGGACGACGGCGAGCTTCATGGTTATAGACTAGCGACACCTGTGTTGTTCGGGAGAATGGCGTGCTTGGGCCGATCTTTCTGCGGGAACTGGCGACGGTGCCGCGTCGCAAGGGACACTTCCCGACCCGCGCGGCCCTGCTCGGCCTGCTGGCGATCCTGGGCGTGACGCTGTGGCAGGCGACGGTGGGCTTCACGAAGTCCGCCACGCTGGGCGAGACGGCGCGGTTCGGGCTGCTGTATTTCCAGATCGTGGTTTACGTCGAGCTGCTGCTGCTGCTGTTCTTCGCGGCGCTGTCGGCGGCGAGCACGGTCTCGCAGGAGAAGGATCGGCGCACGTTCATCTTGCTGCTGCTGACGGACATGAAGGATTACGAGATCGTGCTGGGCAAGCTGCTGGGCAGCCTGCTGCCGCTGACGGCGATGCTGCTCACCACCGTCCCCGTTCTCGCGATGTTGCTGCTGTTGGGGGGCATCGACCCGACGCAGGTGATCCAGGCCGCGGTGGTGCTGGCGACGGCGGCGTACGCGGCGGGTTCGCTCGGCGGCCTCGTGGCGCTGTGGCGCGAGCGTACGTACCAGGCACTGGCGCTGTCGGTGCTGGCGCTGGTGCTTTACATCTGCTTCGCGCTGGCGATCGGGCAGGTTGGGGCGCTCTTTACGGACGCCGTGAACTGGACCGTGGTGCAGGCCTGGTTCGATCCGTTTCTGGCGATGCAGTCGGTTCTGGAGCCGCCGGCGAACGGGTGGAAGGTGCTGCCGCCGGCGTACGGGTTCGCGATCGTGATGGGCGGGTTCTTCGTGGTGCTGAACACCGTCGGCATCTGGAAGCTGCGGAAGTGGAACCCGTCCGGCGAGCCGATCATGCAGCGGGAGGGGCCGGGCGTCGACCCCGAGGCGAACCTGAACGCGGACGAATTGAAGCAGTTCCGCGCGAAGGCGCACGCGGCGCCGGGCATGGTACGCGCGGTGGGTAGGAACCCGATCCTGTGGCGCGAGACGAAGACGCTGGCGTACGGCCGCCGGCCGCTGCTGGTGAAGCTGGCGTTCGGCATCGTGCTGGCGCTGATCCTGTATTTCGCCTACGGGGAGCTGACGGCGCCCGGCGGCCGCACGGCTTACGCCGCAGCCTACGGTTTGGTGCCCGTCGTGGTGCTGAGCATGCTGCTCGTGGCGGCGCAGGCGGTCACCTCGATCACCTCCGAGCGCGACGGCGGGGCGCTGGATATTCTCCTCGTCACGGACATCTCGCCGTACGAGTTCGTTTTCGGCAAGCTTCTCGGCGTGATCCAGAACTGTTGGCAGTTCATCGTCCCGCCGCTGCTGATGACCGTCGGCTACGCGGCCGTCGGCGCACTCACCAAGACGCCGCCGACGCTGGGGGCGGTCGAGCAGTTCCTCTTCAACCTCGCGCCGCTGGTGGCGACCGCCGGCGCGATCCTGCTGCTGTTCGCCTTCGCGATCGTCCTCGGCCTGCACGTGGCCCTGCGCCTGACGAACAGCCGGCTGGCGATCGTCAACACGCTCGGCACCGTCTTCTTCCTCTGCGTCGGCACGCTGATCTGCATCTACACGATCGTCATCAACGGCGGCAGCTTCGCGAACCAGTGGCTCTCGTTCATCGCCTTCCTGGTGTTGGGGATCGGCGGCCTTGTCTGGGTGCTCAGCGCCGACCGGCCCTCAACCGCGCTGACGATCGGCTCGGTGGCGTGTCCATTGGCGATGTTCTATTGCGTGACGAACGTGCTGATCGCGAAGCCGGGCACGGACGAATCGGCCGACCCGCTGGTGCCGTTCCTCACGCTGGCGGGCGCGTTCGGCTTCACGATCGCGGCGATGCTGGTGCCCCTCTTGAGCGAGTTCGACGTGGCGCTTGGCCGCACGACGGCGGCGAACGAGGAGTGAGCGGGATTCAATCCGCCCGCGGCAGGGCAACACGGCCGCGCTTCGAATCGGCTTCGGCTCCGCACTTCCCGCAGCCGGAACCACAGCCGGGTTTCTTCCCGAAGACAGTGCGGATCGCCACGCGGGCGAGATAAACGATCGCGGTGAAGACGAGGATGCCGACTCCGGGGGTCTGCCAGTCCATCACGCGCCTCCGTCCACGAGGAGCCGGCCGACCTGGAAGACGACGAGCGCCGCAATGTACGCCAGCGCCGTCATGTAAGCGAACGTGAACGCCGGCCACGCCCAGCTCTTGGTCTCGCGACGGATCACCGCAAGGGTGCTGACACACTGGCAGCAGAGCGCGAAGAAGACCATGACCGAGAACGCCGTCGGCACGGCGTAACGCCCGCGCTCGGGTTCTTCGGTCCAGCGGGCCTTGATCTCGTCCTGGAGTTGTTCTTCCTTCTCCTCGTCCACGTCGCCCTGATCGTAGAGAATGCCAAGCGTGCCGACGATCACTTCGCGCGCCGGGAAGCTGGCGAGGGCGGCGACGCCGATTTTCCAGTCCCAGCCGAGCGGGCGGAAGACCGGTTCGAGCGACCGGCCGAACTGGCCGAGCAGGGAGTTCCGCTTCCACTCGCCGCGGAGTTCGTTTGCCTGTTTCTCCAGCGACTCCTTCGCGTCGTCTTCGGCGGTCTCGGCCTGCTCGGCGATCTCCGCGAGCTTCGCGTCGTACTTCGCGCCGCTGGCGTCGGTATTCGGGAAGTAGAGCAGCGCCCAGATGAGGATCATCGACGCGAGAATCAGCGTGCCGGCGCGGCGGAGGAACGCCCAGCCGGCTTCGAGCATGCGCCGGACGATGGCTCGAATCGCAGGCCGTTTGTACTGCGGAAGTTCCATCACGAAGACCGGAGTTTCGCCCTTGAGGAGCGTACGTTTGAGGAGCAGCGCGACGAGCGGGGCGACGACGAAGCCGATCAGGTACATGCCAAAGAGCGCGAGGCCGGGGAGCCAGAAGGGGCGATCCTTGGTGAGGAACGCGCCGATGAGCAGGCCGTAGACGGGCAGGCGCGCCGAACAACTCATGAGCGGGGCGACGAGGATGGTGGCCAGGCGGTCGCGGCGGTTCTCGATGACGCGCGTGGCCATGACGCCGGGGATGGCGCACGCCACGGAAGAGAGCAGCGGGATGAACGATTTGCCACTAAGGCCGCAGCGGCTCATGATCTTGTCCATGAGGAAGGCGGCGCGGGCCATGTAGCCGCAGTCTTCGAGGATGGCAATGAAGGCGAAAAGGAAGAGGATCTGCGGGAGGAAGACGACGACGCCACCGACACCGGCGACGACGCCGTCGACGAGCAGGGCACGAAGCGGGCCAGGGGTCATTACCGATTCGATTCCATCGCCGATCTTTTTGAAGCCTTCCTTGATGGCGTCCATCGGAATGGAGGCGAAGACGAAGATCGCCTGGAAGACGACGAACATGATCGCGAGGAAGACGAGCGTGCCCCAGACCTTGTGGGTGAGCACCTTGTCAAGCCGGTCGGTGCGTGTGACGGGTCGCTGGCTCGGTTTCCTGACCGCTACGGACGCAACCTGGCGAATCCAGGCGTAGCGTGCCTTCGCTTCAGCGGCGGGGATCGGGTGACCGGACCCGATGAGTCGCAGGCGGGCGGCTTCGAGCTTCGCGGCAAGCGCGGGGCCGTGCTTCGTTGTCAACCAGGATTCGGCGTAGCCGCCGATGTCCAGCAACAGCCGACGTGCGAGGAATGTCGGCACGGAGCCGTTCAATTCGTTGGCCAGCGACTCGGTCTCACGCTCGATGGCTTCGGGAAGCGGGGGGCGAGACGGGGGCGGCGTGCCGGCGGCGGCGAGGATCGCGGCCTTCAGCTTGTCCAAACCGATACCCGCGTTCGCCTGAATCGCGACGACGGGTAGTCCCGTGGATTGAGACAACTTCTCGATATCGACGCCGATCCCCTGCTTTGCGGCGACGTCCACCATGTTGACGGCGAGCACGACCGGCACGCCGAGTTCCATCAGCTGGGTCGTGAGGTACAAATGGCGTTCGAGGTTGGACGCGTCCACGATGGCGAGAATGGCGTCGGGGCGTTTCTCCTCCGGCCGCCGGCCAAGAAGCAGGTCGACGGCGACCATCTCGTCGGGGCTGCGTGCCGCGAGACTGTAGGTACCGGGGAGGTCGATGAATTCGACGGCGCGGCCGTCGATCGTC
The DNA here is from genome assembly GCA_019636445.1 of Gemmataceae bacterium. Taxonomy (GTDB): domain Bacteria; phylum Planctomycetota; class Planctomycetia; order Gemmatales; family Gemmataceae; genus Limnoglobus. The sequence goes on from JAHBXO010000026.1 coordinate 39,683, forward strand.
GCGAGTCCCTTTTTCAGTTCGACCGTGACGCCGGGGTAGTTGCCGACATGCTGGCGAAGACCGGAAAGAGCATTGAAAAGGGTGGATTTCCCCGCATTCGGGTTTCCGACAAGCGCGACGGTCAGCGGTAGTGGCGTCATGGGGTACGAACTTGGATTCCCGCGGCTTCGCTCTTGCGGAGGCTCAGGCGAGTGTTGCCGGTGCGAATTTCGATCGGATCGCCGAGGGGGGCGGTGGCGAGGAATTCGATGGTCTCACCTTCGCAGAGTCCGAACTCATAGAGCCGTTGCACGAGGGCGGGGTCGCCGGCGATGGCTTCGACGACGGCCGACTGGCCGGGGCGAAGGTCGTTGAGGGTAGGCATCACTCGGCCCCGCACAGGGGGCGGACAAGGATTTGCGAGCATTCACTGCCACGGAGGCAGAGCCGGCCATTCGCGACTTGCAAGAGGCAGGGGGTGCCGGGCTGGACGACGCAGAGCCGGGCACCTTCGCGAAGGCCGAGTTCCGCGAGGCGGCCAACCCAAGCGGGGTCGCCGGCGACCTCGGCCACCTCGGCGTGTTCGCCGGCCCGCATCATGTCCAGAGGAAGCAGCATGGGCGCAACGTCTATTGAGATTGAATCTCAAATCATTATCGCCGACTGCCCCCTTACCGTCAAGCGCCGACCGGGCTATTCCGCCGGAAAGGCGACCGTCGTCAACCGCTTCAACTCGGCCCGAACGTCGGAACCCTCGAAGAACGAGAGCCACCCCCGGACGCGCCGGCTCTCACCCGGCGGGCAATCCTCAACCACGGGGTCGGCATGTAGGCACGGGCACGGCGGGTTGCCCCACGCCCGGCCACAGCGCTCCCAACCGGTGATGATCCAGCGCTTTCCGGTCTTGTCCTGGCACGCGGCGAACGGGGCCTCGAAGACTTTGTTCGCGTTTGTGCGATCCTCGAACCCCTTGAGGCCGGCGAGCATCACGCACATTTGCACGCGCAGACCGGTCAGCATCTCCGCCGAGCCGTTCGTCACGCGGAACTCCATCCGGACACCCTCCTTGGCCGGTGTGATGCGCGACGAAAGCTCCACCTTGTTCGGCAATTTGCGATTCAGTTCGAGCGAACCGTCAGGCTTTCGCGTCCACTCCAGTGGCTCCAACTCGACTAGCTTCTTGTCCCAGAACGTCGGGATGTGCGTGTGGGCGAGGTACAGCAACTCCGGTTTCTTCGGCGTCGGCTCGAACCAGACTGCCTCCGGTGTGTCGGCGACGGCGTAGCCGCCGTCGGGCCACGGCGCGAAGACGCTCGCTTTCGTCTCGCGCTGCGGTCGGATCATGCCGTCGCGGAATCCGATGCGCGGATGCCGACCGCCGGGGTACGGTAGCACGCTGGGACGAGGCGCCTTCGCATCGATGTTCAGTCGCTTCGCGGCGGCATTCACCTCCTCCGCCGTCAGGCCGAGCGCAGCGCCGGTCTCCGAAGGCGTGAAACGATGGTGGACGAGCATGTTCGTCAGCCAGAATTTCAACTCGTCATCCGATTTCGCCAATCGGACATCGTCGAGCGGCTTCCCGGCGGCGATGCGGGCCTTTCGGTCTTCGATCGCGCCCCACGGATCGTTCGGGACCACTTCGGAATCGACGTACTTCGCCAGGTCGCGCATCGCGATGACCGTGTACTTTTCGTCGGCCAGATACTTCAAAAATGTTTCGAACGATTCCTGTTTCGTGGTCACCCAATCGTGGGCCGTGTCCGGCACGCCGTGGAACTGCAGCACCGCGATCCGCCCGTGTTTCGCCTTCGCCAGCGCCGTTTTGAGATTATCGAGCGTCCATGTCGGCCGTGCGTCGCCCGTCGTCGGCACCAGCAACGGATGATCGAGGTTCGGCTCATAAGCGATCCCTTGGCCATCCTTGTACGCGTACTCCGGACTGCCGCCGCGGCGCGCGAAGCGGATCCCGTGGTCCTTCAGGATGGCGAGTGCGGCCTTGTGGATCGCGTTGCCGGGATAGGCGAAGCTGGTCGGCTTTGGAATGCCATGCTCCCGGCAGCGATCACTAATCCCCTTCAACTGAGCCGACAGATCGCGGAGTGTCTTCTCCGTCACGCCCAGGTGGTCCTTCGTGTGGTTGCCGATCTCGAAGCCGTCCTTGTGGAGCTGCGCGATTTGCTCCCACGTCATGTAGTCCTTCTTGTTCGAGGCGAAGTCCCAGCCTTCCGTGACGAAGAATGTCGCGCCGAACCGGTGCTTTTGAAGCAACGGCCGGGCGACCGTGTAATGTGAGCGGCTGGCATCGTCGAAGGTCAGTACGACAAGCTTGTCGGGGATCGGCTCGAGGGCGAATACCGGTCCCGACGCGAGGATGAGGACCAGGAACAAAGCGAGTATTCGCATGCGGTTCTCTATCGGGTCAATCGATATACAGGAAGCGGTTGCCCGCGAGGAGCGCCTGGCAGTAGGCGGCGAGGGCGGCGTCGACCGGTTGGGCCGCCGGAACCGGCGCGGATTTGCCCTTCACCTTCGTCGGCGCCTTTGATTCGCCCCCGGCGGGTTTTGTGGCAGGCTGCTTAGCCAATTCGGCGGACATCTCGTTGATGAACGCGACGGCGCGTTCGGCTTCGGAATCCGACGGCGCCGCGCCGTACACCAACGTCCACGCTCGCGTCGCCTGGGCTTTGCGGTCCGATCCCGCATCGGCGATCACGCGCCGGGCGAACGCCTCGCTCCGCGCCAGGACGAAGCCGTTGTTCATCAGGAACAGCGACTGCGGCGCGACCGTCGACCGGTTGCGTGTCTCGCAATTGGGTTCGACCACGGCCCAATCGAACGCGTCCAGCACGGCGAGCGGCCGCGACCGGCGCACCTGCACGTACACGCTGCGGCGGAACTCTTCGCCGGGCGCGAGCGATTCGTCGCCGAGCTTGTAGCCCGCGCCATCGCGGTTCGCCATGCCTAGCACAGTCTGGCCGACATCATCCTCCATGACCGGGATCGGTGGCCCGCCCGCCTTCACGTTCAGTTGGCCGCTCACCACGAGCATCGCGTCGCGCAGACTTTCGGCATCGAGCCGACGCAGCGTGAACCGGCCGAGCAGCCGGTTGTCCGGGTCGGCGGCGTCCTTCGCAGCATCGCGCACCGACGATTGCCGGTAGGCAGTGGAGGTCATGAGGAGCTTGTGGAATTTCTTGAGGCTCCAGCCGTTGGCGACGAACTCCGCGGCGAGCCAGTCGAGCAGTTCCGGATGCGTGGGTCGTTCGCCAAGTCGGCCGAAGTCGCCGGGCGTGCCGACGAGTCCGCGGCCGAAATGGTGCATCCAGACGCGATTGACGAGGACACGGGCAACAAGCGGGTTCTTCGGATCGGTAAGCCAGCGAGCGAACGCCAGTCGCCGGCCGGTCGTCGCCATCCCTTCCGTCTTGCGGTCGATATACGGCAGAGTTTCTTCCAGGATCGACAGTGCCCCGGGCGCGACGACTTGCTTCGGTTGGTCGGGGTCCCCGCGGTGGTGCAGTCGCGTCGGCGGCGCACGGCCCGGCTCTTCGGTCAGCGCACGGATGAATTCCTCCTTCGGCTTCTTCGCCCGCTCCGCCGCGGCCGCCGCGGCCATCGACTTCAACTGCTCCGCCGCCTTGTTGTCGTACAGGTACAGGCTGCCCGAATTCACGTTCAAACTCGGATATTTCGACATCAGTGCTTTCTGCTCGGCACTCCACTTCGCAGTCGGCAACTTCTTCGCGGCCCGCGCCTTCTCGCGATCGGCTTCCGGCAACTTCGCGAACTCCTTCTCCAGAGTCGCCGCGATGAACTCGTCTTGCTTCTTCAATCGCTCCGCGTCGAGTTTTTTCGCTCGCTCTTCGCAAGCCGCCGCGGTGGTCCGGTCCGCGTCGGTGTAGAGCGACACTTGCCGCGCCGCCGGCGGTTTCCATGCGGTCGGGTCGAACGCCGGCTCCAGAACGGCACGCAACCGGTAGAAGTCGGTTTGCGGGATCGGGTCATACCGGTGGTTGTGACAGCGCGCGCACGTGACCGTCATTCCCAGGAGCGAACTGGAAACGATCTGAATCGTGTCGGCGAGCACCTGATTGCGAGCGACCTTCTGGTCCGCGCCGGGGTTGCCGGAGCCGTCGGGGGCCATGCGCAGAAAACCGGTCGCGGACAGCTTCTCACGGTCTTCCATCGAAAGGTTCGCGAGCGGGCGTTTCACGAGTTCGTCGCCCGCAATCTGTTCGAGGATGAACCGATCGTATGGCTTGTCGGCGTTATGGCTGGCGATGACGTAATCACGGTATCGCCATGCGGTGGTGCGAATCGGATCGGCCTGATCGAACCCTTCACTGTCGGCATAACCGGCGACGTCGAGCCAGTGCCGACCCCAGCGCTCGCCATAGGCCGCGGACGCCAACAACCGATCGAGGAGTTTCTCGTAGGCGTCGGGGGAAGCATCCTTCTGGAAGGTGTCGATCTCGTCGAGGGTGGGCGGCAGGCCGGTGAGGTCGAAGCTCGCGCGGCGAATCAACGTGAGTTTGTCGGCATCGGTGTTGAAGCCAAAACCTTTCGCCCGCAACGGTGCGAGCAGCCAGGCGTCGACGGGATTGCGTGCCCGCTCTTCCGGCTTAGCAGGTGGCGGCGAGCGTTTCGTGACCGGTTGGAACGCCCACCAAGCCCGATCCTCCGGTGTGATCGGCATGCCGAGCGCCAGCGATTCCGGTTCGGCTCGCTCCGTCTTCGCCCCGGCGGCGACCCACCGTGCGAGCGTGTCGATCGCGGCGGCGTCGAGTTTCTTCTTCCCCGGCGGCATCTCTCCCGACCGCACCCGAACAAGGAGCGGGCTATCGTCCGGCTTTCCGGGCACGATGGCCGGGCCGGACTTGCCCCCTTCCAGCAGAAGCCGGCGCAAGCGAACATCGAGATCACCCTTCGGCTTCTCGGCTTCGCCGTGGCACTCGAAGCAGTACGCCTTCAGAATCGGCCGCACGTGGGTTTCAAATGTCGGCGCGTCCGCCGCGCACGTCGGACCAACGAGAACGATGCCGACAATTAACGAAAGAAGGATTCGCATGGGAACAAAGCTCGGCGGCGAGGACCGGAACGGTCCGCATGGGGTGGGTGATAATAGGTTCGCAAACGCCGCACGGTCTGTCAAGGAACCGGTCGAAACCGAAACCCCCGCACGGTCATCTTGACCGATTTTGCCGATTCCGCGTTTTCTTCGGATTCTCCTCTTGCGCGCCTCGGCGCGTGTCATTAAACTTTGCCCCATGCTCATCGACCTGAATGCGGATTTGGGCGAGGGCATCGGCAAGGATGCCGCATTATTGACCCTCGTTACGTCGGCGAACGTCTGCTGCGGCTTCCACGCCGGCGACGCCGACAGCGCGCGCGCCACCTTGGAAATGGCAGCGCAGCATGGGGTCGTCGTCGGTGCGCATCCCGGCTATGCGGACCGCGTGAACTTCGGACGCGCCGAGCAATCCCTGACCGATCGGCAAGTGGCCACTCTCGCGATCCACCAGATCGGCGCGCTGGTGGGGTTGTCGCGGATTTGCCGGTCGTACGTGCGCTACTTGAAGCCGCACGGTGCGTTGTACCACCAGGCGTGCCGCGACCCGGGCTATGCGAAGCCCCTGGTGGCCGCAGCGTTCCTCTACGGACTGTCGATCGTGGGTCTGCCCGGTTCGGAACTGGAGCGCGCAGCCGCGGCGGTGGGATTGCCCTTCGTACCGGAGGGGTACGCGGACCGGCGCTATCGGCCGGATGGCACGTTGGTACCGCGAACGGAGCCGAACGCACTGATCGACGATCCCTCGGAAGCAGTGGATCAGGTGGAACGCCTGGTGCGGGATGGCGGTGTGCGGACGATCTGCATTCATGGGGATTCACCTGGAGCGGTGGAGTTCGCGGAACGGCTGCGCCAGGGGCTGGCGGCACGCGGGCACACGTTCGGCGCGTTCGCGAACGGGTCGTAATCAAGGAAGCAACGGGCGCGAAGATGCCGGGATTTCAGCCGGGAATCGATCCGACGCGAGCCGGAAGTCAAGCAAAAGTCGCGCTCTTGCGCACGCGGAAAAGATTGCCCATTCCCGTGCAGTCGGCTTATCCGGTGCAACCGGGCGGCAATTCCGCGATTTCGTCCGTTTTGACTCAAGTGTCCGCTAGGCTCGGATTGACCGCGCTCTAGGGTCACCGTAGACTTCTGCGGTTCACCCGATTCGAGCCGCGATTACCGCTACCGACGTGCGTTCGAAGTCCCCTCGACGGACGACGTTCGGAGTTCGGAAACAACACGGGATACCAGGTTGCCATGCCCAACATGAACCACTGGCGGATGGATCGCCTCCACGAGGGGTATGATGTTGCGGACGAGCCGATGCTCGGCTTGCCGATCCGCACGAAACTGCCCGACGCTTACGAGCCGGGCTACGCCTATCCTTTGCTGGTGCTGTTCCACGGTCGGGGTGGAAACGAGGAACAGGTCCTCCGCGTCTGCCCGAAGATCTCCTCACAGAATTTCGTGTACCTGAGCATTCGCGGCCCGCAACCACTGGGTCGGCGACCCAGCGGCCAGAAGGGTTTCGGCTGGGAACACCCGAGCGCCGATACGATGTTCGGCGAATACGTCCGCCTCGCCGTGGAACTCACCCGCCGCACCTACCACATTCACTCCGAGCGGGTGTACCTGGTTGGCGTGAACGAAGGCTGCGACGCGGCCTACCGCGCCGGATTCGCCCTCGCGGGCAAGGTCGCCGGCGTCGTCGCCCTGAATGGTGCGATGCCCCGCAACGCCGAAGGCCGCCCGGCCCTCAACCTCGCCGACGCCGCCCAACTCCGCCTCTTCCTCGGCCAGAGCGCCCATGCCCCCGACTCGCTCCGCATCGCAATGGACGAGGACTTCGCCCTGCTCGACGCTGCCGGCGCGAACGTCCGCAAGTCGGAGTACACCTCCGAAAAGATCCACGCGAGCACGCTCCGCGAGATCAACCACTGGGTGGTGGACGCCGTGAACGCCGAGCACGACCTCTACGCCATCCGCGATTGAACCGACTCCGAATCCGACAAACGCGGACGGGTGAGCCCGTCCGCGTTTGCGTTTCCCGACCCGTCGCTACGATGGTGGGAGAGCCTTCCCCACCCCTTCGAGACGGCGATGAGCAAAGTCATCCTCGCGGCACTGGCCCACCCCGACGACGTCGAGTTCCTCTGCGGCGGCGTCCTGATCCGACTGGCGAAGGAACACGGCTGGAGCATTCACGTCGCCACGTCCACGGCCGGGGACTGCGGTTCGACCGAATACCCGCCGCAGGAGATCGCCCGCATCCGCCGCGCCGAGGGGGCCGCCGCCGCGAAGGCCATTGGCGCGACCTACCACTGCCTCGAACTGCTCGACCTGCGCGTCATCTACAATGAGGAATCGGTCGAGAAGGCGGCTCGGCTCATTAACGAGGTCCGCGCCGACGTTGTCATCACCCATAGCCCCGAGGACTACCACCTCGACCACGAACAGACGAGCAAGATTGTCCGCGCCGCCACCTTCGCCGCGCCGATCCCGAACTTCCTCCACGGCCGGCACGTCCACCCGCCGATCGACCGTATCCCGCACCTCTTCTATTGCGACCCGCTCGAAGGGAAGGACATCTACGGCCGACACGTCGAACCGGCGTTCCGCATCGACATCACGAGCGCCATCGAATTGAAATCGAAAATGCTTGAATGCCACGAAAGCCAGCGCGCCTGGCTGCGCAAGCACCACGGCGTCGACAATCTCGTGCAGTCGATGCGCGACTGGTCCTCATCGCAGGCGAAGGGCACGGCCGCGAAGTACGCCGAAGGCTACCGCCAGCACCTCGGCCATAGCTACCCGCAGGACAACATCCTCGGCGCACTGCTCGGGACGATCTGAAGCAACGTCACCGCCGCGGCATCAGTTTCTGCAACCCCTCGGCCAGTTCGCGCTGGTCGAGCGTGCCGTTCCGATTCTTGTCCCACTCCCGGAAGTGCTTTTTCATTCCCGCTTCGAGTTCCGCCTCGCTCACCTTGCCGTCCTTGTCAGAGTCCAGCGAATCGAGCAACGGCTTCGCCAGCTGCGCACCCGGCCCCTGCGGCGGGCCGCCGAAGTTCGCCCCCGGCACCATGCCCTGGCTCCGGCCCGCGAGTTGTTCACCCACCGCAGCCGAACGCTTCTGAATGAACTCCGCGATCGGGAACGGTTTGGGCGCGAACGGGTTCCCGGCTGCGAAGTCCTCCTTCCGCTTCGTCGCCGCAGCCTTCTCCTTCACGATCGATTCCTTCACCAGCGCCTCGATCGCCGCCGCGTCCTTCGCCAGCTTGCCGGACGCGAACAGGTCCGCGTGCAACCGCTTCACGTGTTCCCGATACTTCACCTTCACCTCCGGCATCGCGAACAGCCGGTCGATCAGCTTGTTTTCTCCCATGTGGGGCCGTTCGATGCTGAAGTTCGCCTGTTGGTCGGGCGTGCCGAACATCATGAAACCACCAAACGCCAGGTCGAGATCCCACGGTAGGAAATGAAAGGTGTTCGTCTTGGGCGACAGGTACAGGTAGTAGTTGTGCCCGAGGCCGATGAAGCTGTCGAGGCTCGCGAGGATCGCCGTCGCGGCCAGGAAGCGCGTCGCGTTGTCCACGTCCAGATACTGGCGGATCGAGCTACGGAACTCCGCGTCCGTCGACTTGTTGATTAGCCGCGTCAATTCGACCAGCCGCTTCCACGCCGCCTCGTCCTCCTCGCCGGACTTTGCGTTGTACGCCTTCTCGACGGCCGCCCGCGTGTCGCCCAGGTACGGTAGGCCGCGAATGCCCTCCGGCTTGAGCAGCAACCCCTTCCCGTTCCCGAAGTGAGCCTTGAGGAACGACTTGTCCACCTGTTCCACGATCGTGTAGACGCCCAGGAATTCCCGGTCGAACTTTCCCGGCACCGTGATCGTCACGTCGGCGAACCCCGTGCGCGGCGCCGGCACGCCCGCGGCACGGAACACTTCGTACGCCAGCGCTTCGCGAGCCTTCGTTGGGTCCACGACGCCACTATTCAGGTTCAGCTTCTTCAAATCGCGATACGCGATCTTCGAATCGTAATGGTCGAAGTCGAACTTTAAGGATCGCTTGGCACCGGTTTGCGACATGAGGTAGGTGCCGCTCCCCTTGTAGCGGAGGCCGATTTTGGGGAAAAGCTGCCCGTCGATCGACACCGCCGCGGGGACGTACTCGAACTCGTACATCATGTTGCCGGCGCCGGCGTCGGGGCTGCCGGGCGCGGGCCTGCCTTCCTGCGCCTTCGGCCGCGGGGCGAACAAGTTCACCGGCGGCGGATCCATCGCCTTGTAATCCTTGGCGCTCACTTCGATATGGACCTGATGGATGGCCGCGTGACCAAACACCGGAGGCTCCTGCGCCCAAGCGGGATGGGCGGCGAGTACGAACACTCCCACGGCCAGTACACGACTCGACATGATGCCACCGGATGTGAAGGATCGATGTGGGAATGGTAAAGCCGGGAGCGTGAAGGAGCAATGAGTTCGGATCTCCGCTTCCATCTTGCAGCCGGGCGTCGCATCGGGATAATCAACGGGAACGGAATTCCCACCCCACGGCCCGTCGCCATGAAGTACCTGCTTTCGCTCTGCCTTCTCGCCGCGCCCCTCGCCGCCGCCGAACCCGAAGTCGATCGCAAGCTGCTCAAGCCCGGCCTCATCGCCGGCTACACACAGTATCCCGAACGGCCGATGACCTCGACGACCTATCGGCTGGAGCCGACGGTCGCACTCTTCCTGCCACAGGGCGAAGGGGCCACGCCCAAGGGAACGACGGCGGCCGCGAGCTGGGTCGGGTACATCCAGATCGTGACGGCCGGCAAATATCGGTTCACGGCGCTCGCGCAAGGCGGTGCCGCCGAGGTTGTGCTGCTGAGAGGCGGAAACATTGTGCGCGCCCTGGAGGGTTCGCACGAAGCCTACAAAAGTGCCGAGCTCCCCACAAAAGCCGTCGAGGCCGCCGGGTCCGAGGTCGAACTGGAACCAGGCGTCTACCGGTTCACGGCCCGCTTCAACGGTCGCGGAGGAAATCCGACGGCAAGCCGGTTCGAACTGCATTGGGAAGGCCCCGGCTTCAAGCGCGAGCCGATCCCCCACTTCTTCTTCGGCCACCTCCCGGCGCAACGCACGGGCACGGTGGATAAGCATCTGCCGGGCACGCACGGGCGCTTCCTGTACGAGGAACTCGGCTGCAAGAACTGCCACGCGTCGAAGAACCAGTCCTTCGTGGAGCGTACCGGTCCGGACCTGAGCGACGTGGGGCGGCGGGTGTTCCCCGGCTGGCTGGACGCGTGGCTGGCGGACCCGGCGAAACTCCGGCCGCACACGACGATGCCGAAGCTCTTCACGGACGACGAGCGAGGCCGGGCCGAACGCTACGCCGTCGGGCAATACCTGGCCTCGCTCGGCGGTCCGATCCGCGAGCCGAAGGTGCCGACGATCTCCAACGAGTGGTCGAAGAGCCTGACCAACGGGTCGAAGCTGTTCACGACGACCGGCTGCGCCGCGTGCCACGGGAAACAACTGGCGGCGACGGTGAAGAAGAGCGAGGACGACGACGACGACAAGCCCGTGAAGTTCGAGCCGAGTTCGAGCCTGTTCGGATTCGGCACCGCCACCGGTTCGCAGGCGATCTACACGCTCGGCGGTCTCGGCAGCAAGACCACGCCGGACGAGCTTCAGCGATTCCTGCTTGATCCCCTTAAGCGGAACCCGCATGGCCGCATGCCGAACATGCAACTGACCAACGACGAAGCCCGCGACCTGGCCCGGCACCTGTACCGAATGACCGACGACAAAATCGAGCGCGACGCCCCGAAGGAGCCGGCGATGAAGCCGGCCGACTTCGACGCGAAGTCGTGGAAGGAACTAGGCCAGCGGCTCGTGACCTCGAAAGGCTGTGTCAACTGCCACACGGTCGCGCCCGGGGGTCAGAAACTGCCGGCCCGCGAAGCGGTCTCGCTGGACTACAAGACCGGCGACAAGCGCAACCGCAGCGACTTCGGCTGCCTGTCGGCGAAGCCGAGCGCGGAAAAGACGCCGGTCTATTCGCTGGACGCCGAGCAAACCAAGTCGCTGAAGGCCTTCGTCGGTCGAGGGCTTATGGCCGACGCGCCGTCGTCGAACGACCTGGCTCGCTCGGCGATCAAGCGATTCAACTGCCTGAACTGCCACGTCCGCGACGGCGAAGGCGGCATCGGCACGGAACTCGCCGACCAGATGAAGAAGCTGGAGAACGCCGAGAACGCGGACGACGTCGCTCCGCCACGGCTCACCGGCATCGGACACAAGGCGAAAACGAGTTGGCTGAACGCCGTGCTGACGCAAGGTGCCCGGGCGCGGCCCTGGATGAGCTTGCGCATGCCGCAGTACGGTTCGGCGAATGTCGGCCACCTGCCGACGGCGCTGGCGCACCTCGAAGCGACGCTGCCCGACGACACGACCAAGCCCGTGAAATACGCCGCCGCGAGCCTCGACGCCGGCCGCAAGCTCAGCGGCTCGGAAGGCCTCGGCTGCATCAAGTGCCACGACATCAGCGGGCACGTCGGCGGCGGGACGCGCGGGCCGGACCTCGCCCGCACCGCCGAACGCCTGCGCTACGACTGGTACGAACGCTGGATGCACAACCCGCAACGCCTCGCCCCCGGCACCAAGATGCCCCAGAACTTCAACAACGGAAAGTCCGCCTTCGCGAACCTCCTGAACGGCGACGCCGACCCGCAGATCGAAGCCATCTGGGCGTACCTCTCGCTCGGCCCCGGACTGCCGCTCCCCGCCGGCATGGAGCCGCCGAAGGGGCTGATCCTCAAGGGCACCGAACGGCCGGAGATCCTCCGCACCTTCATGCCCGACGGCGCCGGCACCAAAGCCATCGCGGTCGGCTTCGCGGGCAGTTCGTTCGTCTTCGACGCCGCCGCGTGTCGCGTCGCCTACGCCTGGGAAGGGAACTTCGTCGACGCCTCGCCGGTGTGGAACAACCGCGGCGGCGCACCGGCGAAACTCCTGGGGCCGAAGTTCCTCGCGCCGCCGGCGGGGCCCCCGTGGGGCGTGACCGGCAGCCGCACGCCGCCGGACTTCGCCAAGCGCGCCAAGGATCCGGCCTTCGGCGCGCCGCTGCCGAACGAGCAGATCTATCAAGGGCCGCGCCACACGCGGTTCGAGGGCTACACCCTCGACGACGCCGGCGTGCCGACCTTCCGCTACCGCGTGTCGGACCCGGACGAAAAGGGCGAACTCGCCATCCGCGAGACGATCGCACCCGCCAAGGGCACCGTGGCCACGGGGCTGACCCGGTCCTTCGCCATCGAACAGCCGGCGACCCGCACGGCGTGGCTACTCGCGGGCGAGACCGCCGGCCTTCCCCGCGCGTTCGGCCCGAGCGGCACGGCGCTCGAACTGAACCTCAAGGACGACGCCCCCGAGATTCCCGCCGTCGGTGCGAAGGTCGTGCTGCCCGACGGCGGCCGGGCCACCGTGCTCGTCGTCGGCACCGCGCCGAGCGGAGCCGTCTGGCGGTTTGTCCCCAAGGCCGGCGGCGGCTGGCAGGCGATCCTCCGCCTGCCCGAACCGAAGGACGCCGCGAAGGCCGAAGTGGCCTTCACCGCGTGGTCCGCACCCAAGAACGACGACGCGATCATCGGCGCGATCGGGAAATAGCTGAATCCCGTATTCCGTGGTAGGATGACATCGCTCCGGAGCGTGGACCCGTGCGTGCCATACTTCCCAACGACCGGCCCTGGATCCCACCCGAACTCGCCGATGGCGAAGGCCTGGTCGGCGTCGGTGGCGACCTGAGCGCGTCCACGCTGCTCAAAGCCTACACCGATGGCGTCTTCCCCTGGTTCAACGACGACGACCCGATCCTCTGGTGGTCGCCCGATCCCCGCGCCGTCATCGAATACGAAACGCTCCACGTCTCCCGCAGCCTCGCACGCACGATGCGTAAAGGGATCTTCCACATCACCATCGACCAGTGCTTCGAACGGGTGATGCGGGAGTGCGGCGTCGGCCGGCCCGAAGGCACCTGGATCACGCCCCGAATGATCGATGCCTACCGGCACCTGCACCGGCTCGGCCACGCCCACAGCCTCGAAGTCTGGAAGGACGACGAACTGGCGGGTGGGATCTATGGCGTCGCCCTCGGCGCGTTCTTCGCCGGCGAGTCGATGTTCCACCGCGTCAGCGACGGGTCCAAGGTCGCCCTCGTCGCGCTCATGACCCACTTGCAGGCGCGGGGTTACGAACTGATCGACGTGCAGATGACCACCGAACACACCCGCAAGATGGGCGCCATTGAAATCCCCCGCACCCGCTACCTGCGCCGGCTGCGGCAGGCCGTCGGCAAGTCCCACATCCGCTTCGCCCGCTACGAATGAAAACGGGCCGGGGGTTCTCTCCCCGGCCCGCCACATTCCGATTCGATGTCCGTTCAGTTGTCCCGGCGCATTGGGCGCTGCGGGGCCAGCTTGGCGAGGTCGAACTTCTCGCCGATCATTTCCTTCCATTGCTTCCGCTGATCCGCGGTCAGCAGTTCGACGCACTTGTCCAGCGCCTCCTCACGCAGCGATTGCATCTTCTTTTGCGTGTCCGCGCCGAACCCGGCCTGGAACAACTCGCGAGTGTCCTTCTGCAGCTCCTCGTTGATCGTCTTGAACTTGTCCTTCTGGTCGTCGGAAATCTTGAGTTCCTTCGCGACCTTCTCGTTGGCGAACGCGGCCAGCCCCATGCGCTGGCGGTCGATCTGGTCGAGCCGCTTGGTCTGCTCCGCCGAAAGCCCCTTCAGCAGTTCCTTGCGGTCCTCGATCACCTTGATCTGCGCCTTCAGCCGGGCGATCTGGTCGTCGTCTTCCTGGCCGAGCGTGGCGAGCTTCTGCATCTCGGCCATCTGGGCCTCCTGGAACTTCGCGAACTTCTCCTTCATCTCGTCGGAGATCTTCAGCTCGTCCTGAAGCGCCTTGTTCGAGAGCAGCGTCGACTTGAGGTTCTGCCCTCCACCACCGCCGAAGCCGCCGAAACCGCCGCCGCCAAAGCCGCCAAAGCCGCCGGGTCGAGGTTGCTGGGCCGAAGCCGAGACGCCGATCACCATCACCAGAATCATCGATGCGAGCAAACGAGACGTGATTCGCATGGGAGAACCCCTGGATATGTCACGGACGGGACTGCCCCGTCCGCATGAAGTGGATGGTATCCCGTACCGGCCGGAAATGACAGCCCACACCATGAGAAATGGATGAACGTTCCGGTCTCCCCCTGCCGGGGTTCCTCGGAAGAAACGCCACCCACGCCCCTCCGCCGGAAATTCCAGCGAACGCGGTCGGCGATTTCGACCGAAACCCGACACCGGTGTCCGGTGTTGGATAAACGCCGAACTGGAGAGATCGCGTGCGGACCGTGGGAATCGCCTCAAAGTTGCTCCTGACCGCCTGGTTGCTCGCCGGCCTCGTCGCGCCACCCGTGACGACCGGGCAGGAATTACGGGAACCCAAGGTCAAGAAGCCAAAAGCCGAGAAGCCCCTCCGTCCGGAAAAACCGGAGAAGCCGACCGCCGCCGACAAGCTCGCCCGGATCCACGAGAAGCTGGCCGAAAAGGAAGAGAAGATCCTCTTTGCCACCGCGAAGCAGACGTTCGGCGGCGAGACCGAGCGCGACCGCTGGGTGAAGGTGATGGCGGACGTTCATCCCGGCGCAACCGTGCCGGACTCCCGCGGCGAGGTCGATTTCGGCCGCTGGTTCGACGCCGTCAGCCAGGGCCAGCCGGCGTGGGCCATGTCGTCGATCCGCGAGAAGTCGGTGAAGGAGTTGTACCTCCGCACGACCCAGAGGCTCGGTCTGGAGAAAAGCCCGTCGATCCCCCGCGAGGCGTTCCTCGCCTATGCCGTCCATAACCTCTCGGCCGGTCAATCGCCCCCGTGGAAGGAGCCGAAGGTGGAGATCGACCCCTTCGACGCCGCCGCGAAGATCTTCACCGGAATGGACCGCGACAAGTCCGGCGCGCTCGAACCGGCCGAACAGACCGAAACCTTGAAGGCCGTCCTGGAGCAGTTCGACGCGAACCGCAACGGCGCGCTGGAGTACGAGGAGTACCGCGAATACTTCCGCGCCCGGCTCGGCGGCTACCGCGAGAATCCGGCATCCCTCGCCGCCGGACCGCCCGAACCGCGAGCCGCCCCGAAAGCGGAGACGCCGAACACCGACGAGGCCGCGAAGCCCGAACCGCCGATCCCCTTGCCGAAGTGGTTTCGCGAACTGGACGAAGACCGCGACGGGCAGGTCGGCCTGTACGAATGGCGCACCGTCGGCCAGCGACCCCTCGGCGAGTTCCCCACCCTCGACCGCGACGGCGACGGCCTCCTCACCCCCTTCGAGATCAAACACCTGCTGAAACTCGAACCCCAATCCCCCTACCTCAAGGCCAACCTGCCGTCGATCCCGTCTCAGTTCGTCCGTCGCTGGCGGTGAACATTCCCTCGCGCTCCTAGAATAACCCGATTGATTCCGCACTCGGGACTTCCACCTCATGGCCCCCTCGCGATTCGTCGTCGGCATCGACCTCGGCACCACCAACTCCGCGCTCGCCTACGTCGACACCGGCGCCGCCGAACCGGCCCACGTCCAGTCCTTCGCCATCCCGCAGGTCGTCAACCCCGGCGCCGTCGAAGAACGCCCACTGCTGCCCTCGTTCCTCTACCTGCCCGGCGACGGCGAACAACCCGCCGGCGCGCTCAAACTCCCGTGGGATGGCAACAGGGACTATGCCGTCGGCGAGTTCGCCCGCAACTTCGGCTCGCAAGTCCCCACGCGACTCGTCGCGTCCGCCAAGTCTTGGCTCGGCCACGCCGGCGTCGACCGCAAGTCCGCCATCCTGCCCTTCCGGGCACCCGAAAACGTCAAGTGCATCTCCCCCGTCGAAGCCGCCACGCGCATCCTCAAGCACCTCGCCGAGGCGTGGAACGCCTCGATGGCCAAGGTGCCCGACCACCGCCTCGAACTCCAGGAGATCGTGCTCACCGTGCCGGCGTCGTTCGACGCCATGGCCCGCGACCTCACCGTCGAGGCCGCCAAGGCCGCCGGCTTCGACCAGCTCACCCTCCTCGAAGAACCGCAGGCCGCCTTCTACTCCTGGCTCGACTCCCTCGGCGACGGCTGGCGGAAGGACGTGCAGGTCGGCGACCTCGTCCTCGTCGCGGACGTCGGCGGCGGCACCACCGACTTCACCCTCATCGAGGTCGGCGAAGAGGCCGGCAACCTCGCCCTCACTCGCCTCGCCGTCGGCGACCACCTGCTGCTCGGCGGCGACAACATGGACCTCGCCCTCGCCCACACCGCCGCCGCCGGGCTGGCCAAGACCGGCACGAAGCTCGACGCCAACCAGATGCTCCAGCTCACCTACGGCTGCCGGGCCGCCAAGGAGTTCCTCCTCGCCGACTCCACGCGCCAGTCGGCCCCGGTCACGGTGCTGGGCAAGGGGCGCTCCGTCATCGGCGGATCGATCAAGTACGACCTGCCCCGGGCGGACGTGGAGAAGGTGCTGATCGACGGCTTCTTCCCGGACTGCGCCCGGGATGCCGAGCCGGTGAAGGCGCGGGCCGGGGGCCTACAGGAACTCGGCCTGCCGTACGTCGCCGACGCCGCCGTGACGCGCCACCTCGCCAGCTTCCTGCACCGTCAGGCCGAGGCGCTCGCGAACCGGGAGCGGCCGGGGAAGAAGAAGAAGAGCGATTCCACGCTGCCGACGGCGGTGCTGTTCAACGGCGGGGTGTTCAAGTCGGACGCGCTGCGGAACCGGCTGATGCAGGTGGTCAACGGGTGGGCGAAGTCGTCGAAGGCGGACGCCGCCCGCGTCCTCGCCGGCGCGGACCTCGATCAGGCCGTCGCGAAGGGGGCCGCCTACTACGGCCTCGTGCGCCGGGGCCAGGGGATCCGCATCCGGGGCGGCACGGCCCGCGCCTACTACATCGGCGTCGAGACCGCCGCCCCCGCCGTCCCGGGCCTGACGCCCCCGATCAAGGCGCTCTGCGTCGCCCCCTTCGGCATGGAGGAGGGCACCGAGGCCGACCTGCCCAAGCAGGAGTTCGGCCTCGTCGTCGGCGAGGAGGCCGAGTTCCGCTTCCTTGGCTCGACGCTCCGCCGCGATGACAAGGCCGGCACCGTGGTGGACGAGTGGGAGGAGCAGATCGAGGAGCTGACGCCGATGCGCGTGACGCTCGACGGCAAGGGCCGGCAGGTGGTGCCGGTGCACCTGCACAGCAAGGTGACGGAAGTGGGCCAATTGGAGTTGTGGTGTCTGAGCCGCGATGGCAAGCAGCGCTGGAAGCTGGAGTACAACGTGCGAGGATGAAATGCGGAATTCGGAATGCGGAATGAAAACCGAGGCGAATGGCGAGACGTGAGGAGGGGTCGCGATTTCTCCCTCCCCCTCAAAGGGGAGGGCCGGGGTGGGGGTGAAGGGGATTGCGATAGCTGACCGGACCCGCATGCCCCCCACCCTAACCCTCCCCCTCAAAGGGGGGAGGGGACAAGAGGGATCCCGCCGATGTGTCGATGACTCGCTGCGCTCCGAAGACTCCGCGTCGCCGCTAAACGGGGGTCTTCCTTTTGCATTTTTCATTCTTCATTTTGCATTGGTCCGAATCCTCGAAACCCATCAACGAGGGGAAAAATCGTCCGTCGGAAATTCCCGCCTCTGGGGTGGGGTGGGAGGCGTTCTTCCAGAGCCCCCGGCCGGGGGGTCGCGGCGGTTCGGCACTCGGTGGGGTATTGGAAACTCTGATGTATTATCGTGGTTTCATTTGGGATAGAATTGTTTGCAAGACGACGATGCTATCCTGCCAGAACTCGCTTCCATCATGGTTCGCCAAACAATCACCTTGCTGACGCTCTTCTTACTCGCCGCGAACGCGTCGCCCGCCGACGATGCGGACTTCTTCGAGAAGAAGGTCCGGCCGCTGCTTGTCGAGAAGTGCCAGTCGTGCCACGGGGCGGAGAAGCAGAAGGGCAACCTCCGCGTCGATTCGAAGGCGGCGCTGCTCGCCGGCGGGGATCGCGGGGCGGCCGTCGTGCCGGGGAAGCCGGACGAGAGCCTGATCGTGCGCGTGCTGGCCCACGACGGCGACGTGAAGATGCCGCCGAAGAACAAGCTGCCCGCCGCCGAGATCGCCGTCTTCAAGGAATGGGTGCAGCGCGGCGCGGCCTGGCCGGATTCGAAGGCGGTCGTCGCGGCTCCGAAAGTTGCGGCCGCATCGCGAGAGTTCACGGCCGAGGAGCGGAGCTTCTGGGCGTTCCAGCCCGTTCGTCCGCAGCCGGTGCCGGCGACGGGTTCGCATCCCGTCGACGCGTTCCTTCTCGCCAAGCTCAAGGAACGCAACCTGTCCTTCGCGCCGCCGGCCGACAAGCGGACGCTGATCCGCCGCATCACCTTCGACCTCACCGGCCTGCCCCCGACGTCCGCCGAAGTGGATGCGTTCGTCAAAGACGATTCGAAGGACGCCTACGCGAAGCTCGTCGATCGCCTGCTCGCGTCGAGCGCCTATGGCGAGAAGTGGGGCCGGCGCTGGCTGGACGTCGCCCGCTACGCAGACTCGAACGGCATGGACGAGAACCTCGCCTACGTCAACGCCTGGCGGTACCGCGATTGGGTCATCCGGGCGTTCAATTCGGACAAGCCCTACGACGAGTTCGTCCGCGATCAGATCGCCGGGGACCTCGTGCCGGGCGGCTCCGAAGCCGAGCGCGCGGAGCGACTGACCGCGACTGGCTTTCTCGTCATCGGCCCGAAGATGCTGGCCGAGGACGACCCGATGAAGATGCGGATGGACATCATCGACGAGCAGCTCGACACCGTCGGCCAGGCGTTCCTCGGCCTGACGCTCGGCTGCGCCCGCTGCCACGACCACAAGTTCGACCCGATCACGGCCGCCGACTACTACGGCCTCGCCGGCATGTTCTATTCGACGAAGACGATGGTGAACTACAACGTCGTGGCGACTTGGAACGAGCGCCCGATCGGAACGCCCGAGTCGATCGCGAAGCTGGCGGAGTACAAGAAATCGCTCGACAAACTGAAGGCGGAGATCGCGAAGGTCGAGAAGGCCGCGAAGGCGGACGCGGAGAAACGGCTGATCGAGGAGAAGAAGCGGGCGAAGGAGTATGCGATCGCGGCCATCGAGCTGTACAACCGGCGCGGGCCGTTGAAGCTCGTCGAGGCCGAGCCGGCGAAACGCGATGGCGCGATCGTCGCCGAGAGCGAAGCGTTCGCGCGTGGGAACGTCCTCAAGCTGACCGACGGTTACGGGGCCGGCATCGGCGTGATCATCAACGCGGGGCCGATTCCGAACTTCACCGAACACGACATCGACATCAAGAAAGCCGGCACCTTTCAGGTCGCCGTGCGATACGCGGCCGCCGATCCGCGACCGATTCGCATCCTCGTGAACGGCAAAGTCGTGGCCGGGAACGCCTGCGGCGAACGGACCGGCTCGTGGAATCCCGATACGCAGAAGTGGCACCCTGAAGCGACCGTACCGCTCGCGGCTGGTAGGATCGTGGTTCGCTTCGAGCGCGATGGGGCGATCCCGCACCTCGACAAGATCGCCCTTGTCCCGCTGACAGCCGACGAGATTGCGAAGATGCCGCTGTCGCCGGAATCGGTGGCGGCGGATCGCAAGCTGTCGCCGGCCCTGCTTCGCCAGTGGCTCGCGGCCGTGGCGAAACGGGACGGGAAGGCGGTCGAGGATGTCGATGCCCTCTTCCGGTCGTCGAAGGAGTTCGATGCCGAAGGACCGCGCAAGGCCGAGATCGAGAAACTCCGCGAAGCGCTCGCCGCGAAGGAAAAGGACAAGCCGCCCGTCGATGAAGTGATGGCCGTCGAGGACGCGAAGGCGGAGAACTTGAAGATCCACCTGCGGGGCAACCACCTCACGCTCGGCGCGGAGGCTCCGCGAAGGCTTCCTCGCATCATGGCTGGCGATGCGCCGCTCTCGCTCAAGAGCGGCAGCGGCCGGCTCGAACTCGCGCAATGGATGACGCGCCCGGACAACCCGCTGACGGCGCGCGTGATGGTCAACCGCATCTGGGCCGGACACTTCGGCACCGGCCTCGTGCGCACGCCGGATAACTTCGGCCGGCTCGGCGAGCGCCCGACGCACCCGGAGCTGCTCGACTGGCTTGCGGCCGAGTTCGTCCGCTCCGGCTGGTCCGTCAAGGCGATGCACCGGCTGATCGTCACGTCGAACGCCTACAAAATGTCGGTGGGTTCGAACGCGAACGATGTCGAGAACAAATTCTTTTCGCACTTCAATCGCCGCCGACTCGACGCGGAGGAGATCCGCGACGGCATGCTCGCGGTCGCCGGCAAGCTCGAGCGCACGCCGGGCGGGACGATGCTCAAGGCGAAGCCCCGCCAGTACGTCACCAGCACCGCGAACGTGAACTACGACGTCTACTCCTCGCCGCGGCGAACGGTGTATCTGCCGATCGTCCGCAGTGCCGTGTACGACGTGCTGCAGACGCTCGACTTCGCCGATCCGTCGGTGCCGAACGGCCAGCGCACCGCCACGACGATCCCGACGCAGGCGCTGTTCATGCTGAACAGCTCGCTCGTGGACGAGACCACCGAGGCGTTCGCGAAGTCGCTTCTTGCGATGAACGCCAGCGACGACGATCGCATCCATGCTGCCTACCATCGCGCGTTCGGCCGCACGGCGACGGAATCGGAACTGGTTCGCGTTCGGAGCTATCTGGCCAAGGCGGAAGCGACCGTCGAAGCCAAGCGGTTGAAAGCGTGGCGCGGGTTCTGCCGCGTGCTGTTCGCCTCGAACGAATTCGTCTTCGTGGAGTGACGCCGATGCTGGGCCGCCGCGAACTGTTGAAATCCTCCGCCCTCGGCTTCGGCTGGCTCGCGCTCGCCGACCTGCTGGCGCAGGCCGCAGTGAACGACCCGCTCGCGCCGAAGGCCCCGCACTTCCCGGCGAAGGCGAAGCGCATCATCTTCCTCTTCATGCATGGCGGCCCGTCGCAGGTCGACACCTTCGACTACAAGCCGAAGCTGACCGAACACGATGGCAAGCCGCTCCCTTTCGCCAAGCCGCGCGTCGTCTCGGGCGCGACCGGCAACCTGCTGAAGTCGCCATTCTCTTTTAAGCAGCACGGCCAGTCCGGCGCGTGGGTCTCCGAGCTGTTCCCGAACATCGCGAAGTGCGTCGACGACCTCTGCTTCATCAAGTCGATGCACGGCTCGAACTCGCGCCACGGCGGCGCGCTGCTCGAACTGCACACCGGCTCCGACACCTTCGTGCGCCCGAGCATGGGGTCGTGGATCACCTACGGCCTCGGCACCGAGAACCGCGACCTGCCGGGGTACGTGTCGATCTGCCCGACGCTCACGCACGGCGGCGTGAACAACTACACTTCCGCGTTCCTGCCGGCGATCTACCAGGCCACGCCGCTCGGCAACGCCGGCACGCCGTCGAGCAAGGTCGGCGTACCATTCGTGAAGGGGACCACCCCGCCGGACCAGCAGCGCCTCGAACTCGATTTGCTCGCCGAACTCGATCGCGAGCGGACCGCGAAGGACGCGGCGATGGACGGGCGCATCCAATCGTTCGAGATGGCCTTCCGCATGCAGGCCGCCGCGCCGATGGTGCAGGACCTGTCGAAGGAATCCAAGGAGACGCACGCCCTCTACGGCATCGACGACAAGGCGACGGAGAACTTCGGCCGGCAGTGCCTGATGGCGCGGCGGTTCGCCGAAGCCGGCGTGCGGTTCATCCAGTGCACGCACAGCTACAAGTGGGACCAGCACGAGAACCTGACGAAGGGCCACACGGCGAACGCGAAGGAAGTGGACAAGCCGATCGCCGGACTGCTCATGGACCTGAAACGCCGCGGCCTCTTGAAGGACACGCTCGTGCTCTGGGGCGGCGAGTTCGGCCGCACGCCGGTGGCGCAGGGCAAGGACGGCCGCGACCACAACCCGCACGGCTTCACGATGTTCCTCGCCGGCGGCGGCGCGAAAGCCGGGCATTCCCACGGCGCGACCGACGACTTCGGCTACTACTCGGTCGAAGACAAGGTTCACATCCACGACCTGCACGCGACGATGCTGCACCTGCTCGGCCTGGATCACCTGAAACTCACCTACCGCCACGCCGGCCGCGACTTCCGCCTCACCGACGTCCACGGCGAAGTCGTGAAGGGCGTCTTGGCTTGAGATCTCCACAAACACACACACCCGGTCTCTTGCGAGACCGGGCGCATGGGTCGCCCTTCAGCGACGGAGGGGACGATCGCGGTCGAAGGCACCGCTCAATGCTTGTGCATTTCGTTGCTGATCTTCTTCTGCATCTCGGGATTCGGCCCGACGTACAGGTGCAGGTGGTCCTTGTCGATGTAGATCACTTGCGTCCGCGGCTTCACGATATAAGTCGGGAACGGATAGCTCGATTGCACCGTTTCCTTGTAGTAAATCACGCATTCCCAGTGGCAGTGGTGCAGCTGCGCCATGCCGATGAGCGGGTAGAATCGCGGCGGGTCGATGGTGTCGACGAGCCGGTTCTTGACGATCTGCACGTCGTCGCGGAACTCTTCATAAACGAACGGCACGCCGCGGGCGACGCGGGGCATGGCCCGCAGGATCTCGCGATCGCTCGGCGGGTCCTCGCAGAGCGGGGCCGGGTAGCCGTCCCGCACCGGGCCGAGCACGGGCGTGCGCGTGTCGTTGGTGTGCTGGTACTTTTCTTCCATCCGTTCGGCCGTCCAGGCCGGGTTCGGAATCAACAACAAGGCGGCCGGCCCGAGCGCGTTGCAGCCGGCCGCGATCGGCACGACCGCCAGCGCCAGCAAGAGCAATTTGCGACGAATGAACGACATCGTTCCCCCTCCAAACGGCGGACTCGCGGGCACCGTCGAACCGGTCTTCCCCCGGGCCGGCAGGGTCTGCCCTGACCGACTCCGAACCGGTTCGCGCCGAACGCCCCGAAGGAAGGGGTTCGGCCGGATACGCCCGATCGTCCGTTGGTAGCGTCTGTATCGGATGGAACGGCGGGTGAAATGACCGAAATTCCGCCGGGACGCCGGGATTCTCCGGTTCCGCCCCGCGACCCGGTAAGAGTGGGAATCTGGGCAAGCGATGGCTAAGAATATCCTCGTTCGAAACTCCAACCGGGACGGCTCATGGTCTATCTCTCGCGCATCTACACGAAGACCGGGGACGGCGGCGAAACCGGCCTCGGCGACGGCTCGCGCGTGCCCAAGGACCACCGCCGCATTCACGCCATGGGCGAGGTGGACGAACTCAACGCCGCCCTCGGCCTGCTGCACGCCCACTGCCCGGACGCCCCCGAGCGCGATCTCCTGCGCATCGTCCAGAACGACCTGTTCGATCTCGGTGGCGATTTGTGCTTCCCAAACGCCGAGAACGAGACCGGCATGCTCCGCATCACCCCGGAACAGGCCGAACGGCTCGAACGCGCGATCGACCGGCTGAACGCCCGGCTCGAACCGCTCCGCAGCTTCATCCTGCCCGGCGGGTCGCCGGCGGCGGCGTGGCTGCACTCGGCACGCACGATCTGCCGCCGGGCCGAACGCGCCGTCGTCGCCCTCCGCGTCGCCGAGCCAATCAACGACAATGTCCTCGTCTACCTGAACCGGCTCTCCGATCTTCTCTTCGTCCTCGCCCGCATCGCGAACGACGACGGTCGCGCCGACGTGAAATGGGTGCCGGGGCAGAACCGTGGGAACTAGGGTCCGCACCCGCTTCGCCCCGTCGCCGACCGGCGCGCAGCACGTCGGCAACGCCCGCACCTACCTCGCGAACTGGCTGTTCGCGCGCTCCGGCGGCGGAGAAATTTTCCTGCGCATCGAGGATATCGATTCACCCCGCGTGAAGCCCGGCGCGAGGGAGCAGGCGCTCGACGACCTCCGCTGGCTCGGCCTGGACTGGGACGGCGAACCGGTGGTGCAGACGGCGCGCCTGCCACGGTACGAGGCGGCGCTCGAAGAGTTGAAACGGCGGGAACGTGTCTATCCCTGCACCTGTTCGCGAAGCGACATCGCGCACGCCGCCAGCGCCCCGCACGCCGAGCACGAGGGGCCAGTCTATCCGGGAACGTGCGCCGGCCGAACGGCGCACGACACGCCGGCCGAGCCGTTCGCGTGGCGATTCCGCGTCTCCGATTCTCCCGCTTTCCACGATCTCGTCCGAGGGGAAGTCGCGATCGACTTGCGACAGGTGGGTGGCGATTTCGTGATCTGGAAAAACACGGGCACGC
This sequence comes from Gemmataceae bacterium, assembly GCA_019636445.1. GTDB lineage: Bacteria > Planctomycetota > Planctomycetia > Gemmatales > Gemmataceae > Limnoglobus. The sequence goes on from JAHBXO010000026.1 coordinate 63,978, forward strand.
CGGCGTACCAGCTCGCGGTCGTGGTCGACGACGCCGCGATGGGGATCACGCACGTCGTACGCGGGGACGACCTGCTCCCCTCGACGCCCCGGCAGTTGTTGATCTATCGGGAGTTGGGCGCGGTTGCGCCGGCCTTCGCGCACCTGCCGCTCGTCGTGGGCGAAGACGGCCGCCGGCTCGCGAAGCGCCACGGCGACACGCGACTGAGTGCCCTGCGCTCCGCCGGCGTACGCCCGGAATTCCTGGTCGGCCTGCTGGCGTGGTCCTGCGGCTGGATCGACCGGATCGAACCGGTCGCGGCTCGCGATTTGTTGCCGCTGTTTGACTGGAAGACGATCCCGCACGAACCGTTCACGTTGCAGCGTGAACATCTGATGGCGATCGGGTATACGAGCGGTCTCCAAGAGGATATCGCGGTTGGACATGGACGTCGTTAGCCCGACGCGCCAGCGAGGGTGAACACGAACGCCCTCGCTGGCGCGTCGGGCTAACCCGGATAAGTTCCACCTTCTCGGGAACAACTCGAATCACATCGCTTTCGCGACTTCCCTCCAGCCGAAATACGAACCGATGGCCACGATCGCGCCGACGTGCGCGGCGACGATGGCCCATTTCAGCCAGTAGGCACGGCGCTGGAACCGTCGCTCGAGTTCCGGGCGTTCGAGGACGCGGCGGAGGAAGCGGATGCGTTCGTCGATGGAGCCGTGCTGCCAGGAGCGCAGGAGGGCGAACAGCCGCCGCAGGAGCGACGGTCGGCTGGCGGGGGTGGTTTCGCCACCGAGGTCGGCGACCCGTTCGAGGGCGCGGATCATGGCGTCGATCCCCTCGGGCGTGATGCGGTCGCCGGCGGCGGCACGGCAGCCGTAGAGATCGGCCTGACGCTCGCAGACACGGGACAAATGACCGAAGAAGAGGAAGATGTGCGCGATCAGGGCGGCCAGGGGCGGCAGGCCGGCCCACGGCTCCCACACGGCCGCATCGATCCAGCCTTGCTCCGCCGCCGCGACCATGCCCAGGCCCGCAAGCCCCGTCACAGCGACCGCGCTCAGGATGAAGAACAGCACGTAGAACGGGATGTGGTAGTGCTTCGCATGGCCGACCTCGTGGCCGAAGACCGCATCCACTTCGTCCGAAGACAGCGTCTCCATCAGCCGATCGGTGAAGACGACATATCGGGCCTTCGGTACGAGGCCGACGACCATGGCGTTCACCATCTGGCCGCGCGTCGGCCAGTGCAACAGGTCCGCGCAGCGGAAATCGAACCGGCGTGCCAGTTCCTCCAGCCGGTCGCGCGTCGGGCCGGGCGGCATCGGTTTCAACCCGAGTGCCGGCTTCAGCAAGAGCGGCATCCCCACGAACAGCACCGGCACCATCAGCACGCTGCCCGCGTGCGTGTACCAACTGTTCGCCGCCTCCGGGGCCATCCGTGCGAACGTTTGCTGGGCGGCGAACAGCACAACCGGAAGCAGCACGAGGAACGCGAAGGGCCGCAACTGAAACAGAAAATGCCCCGCGCGGGACCAGAACGGATGATCGACCGTGGCCGCCGTCGCGTGGAACGCCCGTTCGGCGTCGTAGTGGATGATCCAGACGGCGAAGACCGCGACCAGGTAGGGGGCCGGCACGAGCAGTTCCGCCATCGGCGCGAGGACAGGCCGATCGGCCGGCAGCACGGCGCGGTGCCAGACGGTCCAGCCCCAGCCGAGGCCGGCGATGGCGAGCGCGGCGATGAACAGATTCGCGTAGCCGAGCAACCGGCGATAGCGGGAATAGGTCCGGACGATTTCCAACCGGCGGCCGGGTTCATGGCGCACGGCGGCGGCGGCCCAGCGGCTGAGCACGATGGCGGCGCCGATCGGCAGCAGGAACGCGAACGCCGTGAGCGCGAGGCTGCCGCTGCCGCCGAACCCGAACGGAGGTTCCGGCCACGGCACCCGGGCGCACGCGGCCGTCAGGATCAGGACAACGAGAATCGGCATGTTGGTATTTTAGGACGCACCGCGATCGGGAACGGTCGGAGATTGGCCGAATGGCGACGAACTATGCGTGGCGTCCGATCAGATCGTGATGTTCAGATTCGCGATCAACTTGCGAAGGTGTTTCGAGAGGAGATCCAACTCGAGGTTGACGGGCGCGCCGACATCCTTCGAACCAAGGGTCGTGTGGTCCCGCGTGTGGGGGATCAGCATCACGGAGAATCGGCCCGGTTCGGTGGCCACGAGCGTGAGGCTGACGCCGTCGACGGCGATGGAGCCTTTGATCACCATCAGCTCGTCGTATTCGGGCGGGCATGTGAACTCGATCATCAGCCATTCGCCCTGCGTTTCCTTTTTGGCGATGGTGCCCACACCGTCGATGTGGCCGGTGACGAAATGCCCGCCGAGCCGGTCGCCGACGCGCAAGGCTTGCTCGAGGTTGACGGGATCGCCGGGGGCGATCTGGCCCAGATTGGTCTTGGCCAGCGTTTCGGGGCCGGCCTGGAAAGTGAAGCGATCGGTCTCTTTCGCCGTGACCGTGAGACAGCAGCCGTTCACGGCCACGCTCTCGCCGAGCACGAGCGTCGGCGCGAGGGTGGCTTCGACGATCGTCAACGCGCGTCCGCCGTCGCCATCGTCGACGGCCGCGGCGACCCGACCCAGGGATTGAACGAGTCCGGTGAACATGAGGGAATTCTACACGGGTTTTCTCAATCCACATCTTGACTCGCCGTTTTCCTCCGGGACGCTGTCCGTTGGCGGGATCCCGTGATCCACGAGCAACGTCGAAATCGACGCAAGTCGTTACCGGGCTATGGTCTTTCCGGAAATCGGGCGTCATTCCGCCGGAGGGTGGCGCGGTGGCGGCGGAACGACACCACTGCGTTCCCGCCGGCAGGAACAGGGCGAAATCCGACTTTCTTCTCGACAATTGGAAATCCTTCGGCTATTCGCGTCCGTTATTCGGCGATATTAGCGGAGTTCGCGATGGGGATGCTCGATCACTGGCACCCGGTGCTGCCCGGCCACGCGCTGCGGAGGAAGCCCCACGGCATCCAACTCGCCAGCCGGCTTATCTGCCTCTTCCGCACCGCGGACGGCACCGCCGCCGCCATCGACGACGCCTGCCCCCACCGCCGGCTCAAACTCAGCTACGGGCGCGTCGTCGGCGACCGCGTCGAGTGCAAATATCACGGCTGGACCTTCAATGGCTGCGGCGAGGGCGAAAGCCCCAGCACGCCGAAGATGCACACCTGCACCGAGAGCTACGACGTCCGCGAAGCGCACGGCTACGTCTGGGTGAAGTCGCGTGCGAGCCGATCGGACTTTCCGGAAATCAACAAAGACGGCTTCTTCCACCTCGGCAACTTCCTGCACACCGTCCCGGCACCGTTGGAACTCACCGTCGACAACTTCACCGAGATCGAACACAGCGGCACCGTCCACAACACCTTCGGCTACGACCTGCCACGGATGCACGAAGTGAAGGTCAACTTCGAGCAGACCGACGACAGCGTGACGGTTCGAAACGTCGGGCCGACGAAAATCCTGAATCCATTCTTCCGCTGGCTCCTCGGTATCCGCAGGAACGATCTCTTCCACGACCACTGGACGACGTACTTTTCACCCGTCTACAGCGTCTACGATCACTGGTGGACGTCGCCCGACGGCGACCGCGAGGCCATGGTCCGCTGGCGGCTGTACATGTTCTTCTGGCCCGTGGACGAGAAGCGCACGAACGTGACGTCGTTCGTCTATGCGAAGAGCCGGTATCCCGGCCCGGCGGGCGGATTGCGCCTGGCGAAGCATCTGTTCCGACGGGAAGTCGATCGCGAAGTGCGTCAGGACATCGCTATGCTGGAGCACATGGCGGACCACAACCCGAATATCGACGGGATGAAGCTGAGCCGCTTCGACAAGGTACTGGGCCTGACGCGGGAGCGAATTGCCCGTATCTATCGCGGGGAGCCAGTCGGCCGCAAAAACGTCGCCTGACGAAGCCCGGCGACGAACGTCGCCGGGCAATAGTCCATCAATATCGGTACTGGTCGGACTTGTAAGGTCCGTCCTTCGATACATGGATGTAGGCGGCCTGCTCGTCAGTCAGTTCGGTCAACTGGACGTTCAATTTCTTCAACTGCAACCGGGCGACGTGCTCGTCCAGCTTCTTCGGCAGGACGTACACGCCGACGGGGTACTTGTCGTTGTGCTGCCAGAGTTCGATCTGCGCCAGCGTCTGGTTGGCGAAGGACGAGCTCATCACGTAGGACGGGTGGCCGGTGCCGCAGCCCAGGTTGACCAGTCGCCCCTTGGCCAGCAGGATGATCCGCTTGCCGTCCGGGAAGATGACGTGATCAACCTGCGGCTTGATTTCCTCCCACTTGTACTTCTCGAGCGCCGCCACCTCGATCTCGTTGTCGAAGTGCCCGATGTTGCAGACGATGGCCTGGTCCTTCATCTTGAGCATGTGGTCGTGGGTGATGACTTTGAAGTTGCCGGTCGTCGTCACGAAGATGTCGGCCTTGTCGGCGGCGTAGTCCATCGTCACGACGCGGTAGCCTTCCATCGCGGCCTGGAGCGCGCAGATCGGGTCGATCTCCGTCACCCATACCTGGGCCGACAGCGCGCGGAGCGCTTGGGCCGAGCCTTTGCCCACGTCGCCGTAGCCGCACACGACGGCGACCTTGCCGGCGATCATCACGTCGGTGGCCCGCTTGATGCCGTCCACCAGCGACTCGCGGCAGCCGTACAGGTTGTCGAACTTCGACTTGGTGACCGAGTCGTTGACGTTGATGGCGGGGAACTTCAGTTCGCCCCGCTTGTGCATCTGGTACAGGCGGTGGACGCCGGTGGTCGTCTCTTCGGTCACGCCCTTGACGGCGGCCAACCGCTTGGCGTACCAGCCGGGCTGGGAGCCAAGCCGCTTCCGGATGGACGCGAAGAGGATGCGCTCCTCCTCGCTGCCCGGCTTGTCGAGGACGGAGGCGTCCGCTTCGGCCCGCGCGCCCAGGTGGAGCAGCAGGGTGGCGTCCCCGCCGTCGTCGAGGATCATGTTCGTGAAGCCGCCGTCGGCCCACTCGAAGATCTTGTGCGTGTACTCCCAGTACTCCTCCAGCGACTCGCCCTTGTAGGCGAAGACCGGGGTGCCGCCGGCGGCGATGGCCGCGGCCGCGTGGTCCTGGGTGCTGAAGATGTTGCACGACGCCCAGCGGACTTCGGCCCCGAGCGCCTTGAGCGTCTCGATCAGGACGGCCGTCTGGATTGTCATGTGGAGGGAGCCGGTGATGCGGGCCCCCTTCAGCGGTTGGCGGGCGGCGTACTCCTCGCGGATGGCCATGAGGCCGGGCATCTCGGTCTCGGCGATGGCGATCTCGCGCCGGCCCCAAGGGGCGAGGGAGATGTCGGCGACGTGGTAGTCGCGGGCGGTGGAGAACTTTTGCGGTACAGCGGTCACGTTCAGAGTCCCCTGACTGGTGAACGGGCGCCGTTGTATCAGCCACTCCTCCGAGCCTGGCAGGCACGCCCTTGCGTCCCGTCGCAGCGCCCCTCGGCGGGGTGGTGTGATCCTTTATGCTCTGGTGAGCCCTCGTCGGGTGATGAACCGACAGCTTGGATTCGAGACAACTCGTCGGACTGTGTCCGTACGGAAATTATCGGCAACTCCTCCCCGGCCGTCCATAGGTGATCGGCCCAATACGCGTGACGAAGGGGACAATCAAAATAGCCGTCCGGCTTGCCCCGCCGGGTCGCTGACCCGCCCGTCGAGCCGGCGGATGTATTCGTAATACCCAGCCAGTTTGAATTTCTTTGCCGTATTCGCGCTCGACATGTAGCGGATGCTGCCGAAGACCTCGCGCTCGGGCGGCCAGGGTCGGTCGAAGAGGCCGAAGCACCACAGGATGCCGGAGTAACTGTTCGGATCGCGGCCGTCGAGGGCATACTTGTTGTTGAGGTGCTCGAGCACGCGGTAGGCTTCTTCGGGACTGGCGCTCCATTCGAGCACTTTTTTCCCCCAGAGCATCCGCAGGTAGTTGTGGATGCGGCCAGTCTTCACGAGTTCCGTCTGGGCCGCGTTCCAGAGTTCGTCGTGCGTGTCGGCATTCTCGAAATGTTCCAGCGAATAGACGTACTCCCGTCGATCGCCGGCATGCTTGTTCAAGGTCGCCCACGCCCACGGCGGCAGCACCCTCTCCAGCGTACCGCGGCTGAGCGGCGAAAAATCCATCGTCTCGAAATTGAAACTCGGAGTCTCGCCCGTTTGCCAACTCTTCGTCTTCAACTCCGCGTTCTGCACTCCGCGTTCTGCACTCCAATGGTGTCCGATGTCCCGCCACGTGATCGCCTCGTCGAGAAAGGAATTCACGTTCGGATCGCGGCAGAAGAAGTCGTCCTTGTTGCGAGTCTTCGGGTTGATCATCTCGGCATCCCAAGGCCCGTTCGCGTTCAGCGTCGCGTCGATGACTTCTTCGATGCCGAGGTGGCCGAAGTGCAGGTGGGCGCTCAGGCCGCTGGCGGAGTTGCGTTCCGGATCGTCCGGCTGGCTGCGCTCCGCAGCATAGCGGGGGAGCTTGTCGCGGACGAATTCATGAAGCCGTTGTCGGCCGATCTCCGTGCCGCCGACATCGGCGAGTACGGGCGGAACCGACTGGTCGATCGGCAGGCCCGCCACGAACCGAGGAAGATCGGCCGGGAGGTCCCAGATCGGTAACGGCGCTTCGAGCTTGGTCTTTGCAAGACCATCGAACTCTGGCTCGACCTTCGAGCGGTTCGCCCACGACTCGGCGAAGAGTTTGTGGATGCGCGGCCGCAGGTGCGCCGCCGCCGCGACCGGTTTCCCCAACAGCGACAATGGCACAACGCCGTTTGCGTCGACGGCATGAACCGCGAGGTCGAGTTTCGCAATCGCCCGGTTATGCGCCGGCACGATGTACGCCGGATAGTCGTCCGTCACGATCATCGCCGCGTCGGCCGCGAGTTTCTTGACGAGCCCTCGGCCTGCACTGTCTGGCGTTTCCACGAACGGCCAATAGTTCAGTCCAAGTTTCCGCGCCCGACCGGCGTTCGCCTGCATCCCTTCGAGAACGAACGAATGAATCCGGGCGCTCGCCCACGGGTAGTTCAGCTTCAACGCCTCGTAGACGACGAGCGGCTTCTTCAGATGTTTCGCCGCCGCGATCGCATAATCGAGAGCGTGGTTGTGGTTCAGCCGGCGGAACATCTGCATCCAGTACACAACGTACTGACCGCGCTGCCGCACCGGTTCGGCGTTCAGCTTGCGGACACGGGCATCGTTGAATTCTGGCACGGCTGCTCCAAGGAATCGTCATATCTATAGCCGGGATGTCCACTCCCATTCTCGAAATCGAAGAACTCCGCAAGCGCTACGGTGCCGCGACCGCGCTCAATGGCGTCTCACTGACCGTGAACGCCGGCGAACTTTTCGGTCTGCTCGGCCCCAACGGTGCCGGCAAGACGACGCTCCTCTCGATTGTTTCTGGGCTTTTGGACGCAGACGGCGGAACCGTGAAAGTCGATAGCCAACGATTCACGCGCCACGATCGCGAACTTCGGCGACTGGTCGGAATCGGTACGCAAGATCTGGCCGTCTACCCGGACCTGACCGCTCGCGAGAACGTCGTCTTCTTTGGAAACCTTTATGGTTTGGAACGAAGCCATCTCGCGCACAGGACAGAGGAACTGCTGACGGCCGTCGGCCTGCACGACCGCGCCGACCACCGGGCCGGCACCTTCTCCGGCGGCATGAAGCGCCGGCTGAACCTCGCCGTCGCCGTCGTCCATTCGCCGAAGCTCTTGCTGCTCGACGAGCCGACGACGGGCGTCGACCCGCAGTCGCGGCAACTCATCTTCGGCATCGTCAAGTCGCTGAACGCCGCAGGGATGACCGTCGTTTACACCAGTCACTACATGGAGGAAGTGCAGGCCCTCTGCCCGCGCATCGCCATCGTCGACGGTGGTCAGGTCATCGCCTGCGATACGCTCGCGCACCTGCTGACGCTCCGGCCGAGCGGGATTAAACTCCGGATTGATGGCGTGCCGGAAGGCTTTTCCGATCGGGTGCGGTCGCTAACCGGCGTGACTTCCGCCGCGATGGCATCGGACGGCGTCGCAATCGAGACCACCGCGGTTGGTCCGCTGTTGCCGAAGTTGGCGGAGGCGTGCCGGGATGCCGGACTGACGCCCACGTCAATGGAAGTGACCGAATCGACGCTGGAACGGGTCTTCCTGCATCTCACCGGCCACGCCCTGCGGGATTGATCAGCTTCCGGCCTTCGCCGTGTCGGCGTCGAGCGACTTCGCGCCCAGCACCCAAAGCGTACCGCCAAGGAGAATGACGACCGAAACGGCGAGGAACGCCGTCTGCAGGCTGGCGACGTCGGCGATCAGCCCGATGATCGGCGGCGAGATGACATCCCCCAGCATGTGAATGACGAGGATGTTGATGGCGAAAGCCGTGGCGCGGATATCGGAGCGTGTCACGTTTGCGAGAATCGTGTTGGCCGGGCCAGTGTTGAAGAAGAGGAAAAAGACCGCGACAAAGAAAAAGCCCCAGGCATAAGGGAAGGGAACGAGCAACATGGCGATGAAGAAGGGGAACGCCAGCAGCGTACTCCAGCCGATGGTATGGAAGTAGGCCCCCTTCACGCCGCGGTTGCGCAGCCGGTCTCCGACATAGCCGCCGAGCAGCGTGGCACCCAAGCCGGAGACGACGACGATCATGCCGAAGAGAAAGTTGATCTTGCCGAGCGACATCGAGTCGGTGGTCGTGGCGGCGGTATAGATCCGTTCGCCGTACTGGGCGAGGTCGGCATCGCCGAGGGTTTCGCGGAGCTTCGCCTTGAAATCCGAATAAGTGCGCGTCGTTCCATCCGCGAGCGGTTTCAGTTTCTCGGTCACGGCGTCTGGCACGACCGGCCGGCCGTCGGACGTGCGTTCCTGGTCCCACCGGCTGAACGATTCGCCGGTGACGGCGAACTGCGACTCGCGTTGGAAAATGTAGGAGGGAGCCCAGGCCGCGACGCCGCCGAGGACGAACGTCGTGCAGGTCATGCCGAGGCAGCAAAGCACGAACGAGCGAATGGTCTTCAATTCCCGAAGGACGGCGCCGTAGCTCGGCTTCGGGCCCGTCGCCACGTTCGGCTGCGGCGGCTCCGGCATGAAGAAGCAGAGGATTCCGAGAATGGCGCCGCCGAAGGTGACGAGGAACGCCATGCGCCAGTTGTTGGTAAGCGCTTCGACCTGGCCACCGACGACGAAGCCGAGGGCGCTGCCGACGGGAATGGCGAGGTAGAAGAGGGCCATGATCTTCCCGCGCCGCGAGACGGGATAGAGATCCGAGAGCATCGAGGGCGCGACGGGGCCGTAGGCGGCCTCGCCGATGCCGACCAGGCAGCGAGTCAGAAGGAGCATCACGTAGCCGGTCGCGAGGCCGGAACCGCCGGAGGCGAGACTCCAGGCGACGACGCCGAAGCCGACAACCCACCAGCGTCGGCCCTGATTGCCGAACCAGCCGAAGACCGGTGACAGGAGCGTATACGAAACGAGGAACGCGCTCGTGAGCAGACCGAGCTTGAATTGCAGCCACGGATCGGTCGGGTCGAAAAGTGTCGAGTCGAGTTGGAGTTTCGGGAGAACGGCGGAGAGGACCTGACGGTCGATGTAGTTGAAGAGGTTGATGACGAAGAGCAATGCCAGCGCGCGGCCCGCGCCGGGAACGACGTCGTTCGGGCCGCCGGTGGACGCGATCGGGCCAGCCATGTTCGCTTCCCTTCAAATCGTTTGTCCGCGAGGTCCGCTTCGCGGTAGACTCAAGTTATCCCGAATCGCGCGAGTGCCGTCCATGCCATATTCCGCCGAGATCAGCCGGACGAACCCGGCCTGTATCCTGATCCTGATCGACCAGTCGAAATCGATGGACGAACCGTTCGCCGGGCAGCCCGACAAATTGAAGAGCGAAGGGGTCGCCGACGCGGTCAATCGGCTGATTCAGAACATGGTGCTCAAGTGCGCGAAGATCGACGGGGTGCGCGACTATTTCCACGTTGGCATCATCGGCTACGGCGGCAGGCTGACGACCGGCCTCGGCGGCAAACTGCCGGATGAAGTACTCGTGCCGATCAGCAAACTCGCCGACAAACCGCTCCGCGTCGAGAATCGCAGCCGGCTCGTCGAGGACGGGGCCGGCGGCACGATCGAGCAGACGATCAAGTTCCCCGTCTGGTACGACCCCGTCGCAACAGGGCGAACGCTCATGCACGCGGCGTTCGAGGCGGCGGAACTGATCGTATCGAGTTTCATCCTCTCGTATCCGGAATCGTATCCACCAATCATCCTGAACATCACCGACGGCAAGCCGAGTGATGCGAACCCTTTGCCGGTCGCCACGCGGTTGAAGCAACTCGCGAGCGCCGACGGGCCGGTGATGATCTTCAACCTGCTGTTGTCGGCAGAACCGAAGCCCCCGATCTACTTCATCGATGATGAGAGTCTGCTGCTGGATACCTACTCGAAGCTCCTGTTCCGTATGTCGACGGCGTTGCCGCCGAAACTACTGGAAGCGGCGCGGGCGGACGGCTTCGTGGTGAACCCCGGGGCGCGGGGCGTGGTGTTCAATGCCGATTTGGTCGCGGTCGTCCGCTTTT
>JAHBXO010000027.1 GCA_019636445.1 Gemmataceae bacterium
AACCAAGGAACCGAAAAGGCAACGCAGCTCCAATCGACGGCCCCATCCGGGGCCGAAAACCAAGGAACCGAAAAGGCAACGCAGCTCCAATCGACGGCCCCATCCGGGGCCGAAAACCAAGGAACCGAAAAGCTACAATCGACGGCCCCATCCGGGGCCGAAAACCAAGGTACCGAAAAGGCAACGCAGTTCCAATCGATGGCCCCATCCGGGGCCGAAAACCAAGGAACCGAAAAGGCAACGCAGCTACAATCGACGGCCCCATCCGGGGCCGAAAACCAAGGAACCGAAAAGGCAACGCAGCGACAATCGGCGGCCCCATCCGGGGCCGAAAATCAAGGAACCGAAAAGGCAAGGCAGCTAATACTCAGTCGGTCCGGACGACAAAAATTCTTCTCGACATTATCTCCACCCGCCCTTTATCGCAACCGAATCGGCGGCAACTCGTTCCTATCCCAGTACTTGTCGTCTTCGTTCTCCAGCCGGTAGCGCCAAGGATTCTTGCTCGTACCCTGGCCCTCGCGGCGGAGGAGCTTGCGGGCGAAGGCGTGGTTCAACCACTCGTAAAGCGTCGTCGCGCTCGGGCGATCCAGGTCCGATGGCCAGATCTCGCGAAGCTCCTTGTGCGTGATCGCCACCTGGCGAGCCTGCAACAGCGTGAGCACCGTCTGCCAGTTCTCCTCGAACTGCCGCTCGCGCGGGTCGGCCACGGGGCGGAAGACACCCGTGGCGGGGTTCCACTCGTAGGCGAGCCGGGCGGGGGTTTCGGGCCGGCGGGACTGGGCGAGGATCAGGCGGCGGTTCGCGTCGGACTTCAGCTTGCTGTAGCGCGTCAGCTCGAGCGAGGTATCGACGAAGGCGAGCAGGGCACCGGAGCCGCGCGCGGACTGGCCGGGTTCGGCCGCCCGCTTGCGCGGGTGGTGCAGCAGGGCCACCGCCGCGCCGGCCGTGGTTAGGCGGTGCAACGGCTGCAGGGCTTCGAGCAGCGAGGCGGCGTCCGATTCGCAGCGGCCTGGCAGGAACGAGGCGAGCGGATCGACGATGAACAGATCGAGTTCGCCGGCGGCACAGGCCTCGACGGCGCGGTCGAGGAGGAGATGCCATTCGTCGACGGTCGGGCGGCCGCGGAAGGGGCGGGCGAGGAGCTGGACGTGCGGGCCGAGCGGCAGGCGGGCGATGCGTTCGCGCCATTGTTCGAGCGATTCTTCGGAGACGATCCAGGCGCGGCCGGGGGCGACGGGGCGGTCGAGGAACGGTGTGCCGGTGCCGTGGTGTTGGAGCAGGCCGGCGAGGAGGGTGGTTTTGCCGGTCTTCCAGAGGCTGGTGAGGAGGGTGACGTCGCCGGGGGCGAGGTAGCCGTGCCAGAGCCAGCGGTCGGCGGGGGGCGGCCCGGCGGCGGCGAGCGCGTCCATGGGAATCGGACGTAAGTCGTTGACGGGCATGGGTGCTTCCGAAAGTGATGGGATTCCACGGAGGGGTGGCGCAGGCGCGGTGGAGCCACTCGGAGCACTATTATGTACTAAAGTTCACTATGCAATGTGCGTAGCGCTCCGCTCTTCTTCCTCGGGTGCGGGCGGATTAGACTGATTGGATGCGCCTCTCCGACCTCGCCATCCGGAATCCCGTCTTCGCCGTTGTCCTCGCGGCGGCGCTGCTCGTGTTCGGGTCGCTGGCGTACCGCACGCTCGGCGTCAGCCAGTTCCCGGAACTCGATTTCCCCGTCGTCAGCGTCACCACCTATTACGACGCCGCCAGCCCCGACGTCATCGACCACGACGTGACGGACGTCATCGAAGACGCCATCTCGCAGGTGGAGGGGATCGACTACGTTCAATCGCAGAGCACCTACGGCGTGAGCCAGGTGACGGTCTACTTCCGGCTCGACAAGAACGTGGACATCTGCATGCAGGACGTGCGGAACGCCGTGTCGGCCGCGGCGGGCCGGCTGCCGACGGACATCGATCCGCCGGTGGTGTCGAAGCTGAACTTCAACAAGTTCCCGGTCATCTGGCTCGGCGTGCACGGCAAGAAGCCGCTCAAGGCGCTCAACGACTTCGTGGACAACAAACTCCGGCAGGAAGTGCAATCGATCCCCGGCTCCGGCGGCGTGATGTACGGCGGGCTGCGGCAGCGGACGATGCGGATCTGGTTGGACCGGGATCAACTGCGGGCGCGGGGGCAGGACGCGCTGGACGCGTTCCAGTCGATCCGGGACCAGCACGTGGAGCTGCCGGCGGGGTTCCTGGACGGGGGCAAGCGCGAGGCCGACGTGCGCACGATGGGCGAGGCGAAGGACGCCGGCGAGTTCGCCGAGATCGCGGCGATGAACCGCGACGGGCGCATCGTCAAGCTTACCGAGTACGGCACGATCGAGGACGGCATGGCGGACAAGCGGAACTTCGCCCGCTTCAACCGCGAGCCGACGGTCGGCGTCGGCGTCATGCGCGCCACCGGTGCGAACGTCGTGCAGGTCTGCGACGAGGTGAAGGCGAAGCTGCCGATGCTGCAGAAACTCGCCGCCCAGGAGGGGATCGAGGTCAGCGTCAGCACCGACTTCTCGCTGTTCATCAAGGACGATATCGCGGAGGTGAAGGAGGCGCTCGTCCTCGGCGTGATCCTGACGGCGCTCGTCACGTTCGTCTTCCTCGGTTCGCTCGGCACCACGCTGAACGTCTGCATCGCCATCCCGACGTCGCTCATCGGCACGTTCATCGCCATCAAGTTGCTGGGCTTCACGGTCAACTTCATGACGCTGCTGGCGCTCTCGCTGTCGGTCGGCGTGGTGGTCGACGATGCGATCCTGGTGCTGGAGAACATCCACCGGCGGATGGAGTTGGGGGAGAAGCGGCGGGACGCGGCGCTGAACGGCGCGCGCGAGATCAGCTTCGCGGCCGGGGCGGCGACGCTGTCGATCGTGGCGATCTTCCTGCCGGTCGCGTTCATGCAAGGTTCAATCGGTGCGTTCTTCTACCAGTTCGGCATCACGGTGACGGTGGCGGTGCTGCTGTCGCTGGTCATCGCGCTGACGGTCACGCCGATGCTGTGCTCGTTGTTCCTGCGGGTCGAGCACAAGGGCGCGCCGAAGCCGAAGCATTCAATCTTCCGGCGGATCGTCGGCTTCCCGCTCACTCTGCTGAAGGCGCTCGTCGTCTGGCCGACGAATAAAGCCCTGGACGCCATCGGCTTCGTCTACATCCGTACGCTGCGGTTCGCGCTCTGGTGGCCGTGGCCGTGGCTCTTGCTGGGTGTCGCGATCGCGGCGGCGGCGGGGATCTTCGCCGTGGGCGTCGATCAACCGCTGCCCTCATGGATGCAGAAATTGTCGGGGCAGGAGCGGTTCACGGTGCGGCCGATCGGGCGGGAACTGGTGCCGAGCGAGGATCAGAACCGCTTCGTCGTGAACATCATCTGCCCGATCAGCACGAATATCGAGTACGTCGAGGACATCGTCGGCCAGTGCGAGACCGTGCTGGCGGAGCTGAAGGACCCCGGCACGGATACGGACCTGGTCGCGTCGATGTTCGCGACGATCTCGTTCCGCCCCGGCTCGCTCATCACGGAGGGGACGGTCTTCGTGCGGCTGATTCCGTCGAGCGACCGCAAGATGACGCAGGCGGAGGCGATGGCGGAGGTGCGCAAGCGCATGGGCGCCATCGCGGGGATGCGGCCGGTGGTGCTGGACCTGTCGACGCAGGGGTTCACGCCGACGCGGGGCTTCCCGGTGAACTTCGCCATCCAGGGGCCGGATTTCGAGACGGTGACGAAACTGTCGGAAGTGGTCCGCCGGAAGATGATCGATAGCGGCGTGGTGACGGACGTGAACTCGGACTTCCGGCCGGGGATGCAGGAGGTGCAGATCGTGCCGGACCGGGAGAAGGCGGCGGCGCGGAACGTGAGCATGCGGCGGCTGGCGTTCGTGCTGGCGGTCGGGACGGGCGGCTTCCGCGACGGCCGCTTCACCCCGCCGGTGGAGGGAAGCGGCACGGCGCGCCGGTACGATGTGCGGCTGCGCTACCTCGAGGGCCAGCGCTCCTCGCCGGATGCGATCCTCGACGACTTCGTGAAGAACGACGACGGCAAGCTGATCCCGATCCGGGATGTGGCGACGGTGAAGGTGATCTCCACGCTGCCGACGATCCACCGCTACAACCACGCGCGGAAGGTGGAGCTGACGGCGAACATGGCGCCGGGCGTGTCGCAAGGGGAAGCGATCGCGCGGAGCCTCGCGCTGGCGGAGGAGTCGCGCGTCGAGCTGGGCCTGCCGGAAAGTTACCGCGTCGTGACGCTCGGCAACGCGTCGGCGATGGCGCAAACGATGTCGTCGCTGTTCACGTGCCTCGTGCTCGGCTTCGTCTTCGCGTACATGATCCTCGGCGTGCAGTTCAAGTCGTTCCTGCACCCGTTCACGGTGCTGCTGGCGGTGCCGTTCGGCGTCACGGGGGCGCTGGCGACGCTCTGGTGGTACGGGGACACGCTGAACATGATGAGCATGATCGGCCTGGTGCTGCTGGCGGGCTTGGTGAAGAAGAATTCGATCGTGCTGGTGGACTACGCGAACCGGATGCGGAAACAGAAGAACCTGACCGCGCGGGACGCGATGCTGGAGGCGGCGCGGGTGCGGTTGCGGCCGATCATCATGACGTCGATTGCGCTGATCGCGGGCGCGGTACCGCTGGCCATCGGCGTCAGCGCCGGCTCGGAGACGCGGGCGCCGCTGGCGCGGAGCATCATCGGCGGCAGCGCGCTGGCTACGGTCATCACGCTGGTGGTGGTGCCGGTGTTCTATTGCGTCTTCGAGCGGTTTCTCGCGTGGCTCGCGCGGCAGTCGAAGGCGTGATGGCGTTGGGTGCCGTCATCGCGTCGTCCCGCCGATTGGCACGATGCGGGCGAGTTCCGACGGCCAGGGCGCGGCGATCTCGATGCGCCGGCTGTGGACGGGATGGGGGAATGCGAGCCGCGCCGCGTGCAGGCCGAGACGGTGGGCGGGGTCGGATGCGGCACCGTAGTCGGCGTCGCCGATCACGGGGCAGCCCAGCCCGGCGAGGTGCACGCGGATCTGGTGCTTGCGACCCGTCTCGATCAGGACTTCCACGAGTGAATAACCGCCCCGCCGCGCGACGACCCGATACCGGCTGACGGCGCGCTTCGCGCCCGGCGAACTGGCCGCGACGGCCCGCACCCGCAGGTTCGCCCCCTCGATCAGGTAATTGTCGACGGTCCCGCGTTCGTGAGGTGGTTCACCCTCCACGATCGCGAGATACGACTTCTCGATCGCGTCCCAGTTCGCTTGCAGGCGATCGCGCATGGCGGCCGTACGCGCGAAGAGCAGCACGCCCGACGTGCCGCGATCGAGGCGATGCACGACGAACGGCCGGTCCCGCGTTTGCGCCGCGAGCCGGACGAAGGCGGTGTCCTCTTTCTCGGAGTCGGTGGCGACGGTCAGCAGGCCGGCGGGCTTGTCGATCGCGAGGAGGGCGTCGTCCTGATACAGGATCGCCAGGTTTGTTCGATTGGGTCGTTCGCGGGCGATGGAGACGCGGTCGCCGGGCAGGAGCGCGCGGTCGTGCCGCGTGGCGGACTCGCCATTGACGAGCACGCGGCCGGAACGGAGCAGGTCCTTGACGCGCGTGCGGTTCATGGGCGCGAGCGCCGCGAGCAGCCAGGGCAGCAGCGCGGCGTCGGCGGTCACGGGCGGCAAATCGTGGCCGGAGTTCATGGAGTCACGATACGCGGCGGCCGACGAGTGGACGCGCCGCTTCGTGCTGTCACCGCGACGAGAGTCGGTTATCATGGGTTTGGGAGGACGCACGATGAATGCCAATGTGGATTCGGTCTTATCGGTCGCGGAATCATTGACCGTGCCCGAGCGACACGAGTTGATCGATCGCCTTTTGGAAGGCTTGCCGGAATCGAGCGAGAAGGTGGAATTGAGCGACGCTTGGATGGCCGAAATCGCCAAGCGTTCGCTCGAGCTCGACGCGGAAGCCACGACGACCGTCGCTTGGTCGGAGATCCAAGCCCGTTGGCGACTACGGAACGGCAACCGTGGTTGAAATCCGTTTCCTCGTGAAAGCGGATTTCGATCTCGAAGCGGCCATCGCGTGGTTCGAGGACCGCAGCCACCGTGCCGCCCGTCGATTCGAGGTCGAGGTCGCGGCGGCGTTGGATCGCATTGCCCGATTCCCCGAACTCTACGCGCGCATCGACGAACGGCATCGCATTTGTCCCATTCGCAAGTCGCAGTTCCTCCTGGTTTACCGATTCCAACCAACGACCAAGACCATCACCGTCGTCGCGGTACCCCACGCTCACCAGGAACCGCGCGACTGGTGAATCGTCTCTTCTTGCTCACGGCACGGGCGGTTCGGCGCTGGCCGATTCGATCGCGACCGGAGCCGGCGGGAATGTCGGGGCGAAGGCGATCTTGATCTTCGGCAGGATGCGCATCACCACGACGAAACTCGCGAGGCCGCCCGCCGTGAGCAGGATGCCTTGCAGGTTCGTCCAGACCGCGGCGGAGAGCGTGAGGGCGAAGATGACGGCGGCGGGTATGACGAGGCCGAAGATCGCGAGGCGGAAGCCGAGGGCGCGGACGGTGCTGCCGCCGACGATGGCGAGGGCGGTGCCGGCGGAGAGGGCGATGGCGCCGGGCAACGAGACGTACTCCTGGGCGAAGTAGAGCAGCGGATAGGTGGCGGCGAAGGTGCCGATGGTGAGGAGGAGCAGCCAGCGGTCGAAGGACTCGCCGCCGTAGGCGCGGGCGATGAGGCCGATGAGCAGGCCGAAGACGCCGACGCTGATGGGGCCGAGCCAGGTGAGTTCGCCAAGGCGGTCGATGGGGGCGATGCCGAGGACGTCGAGGCGGAGGGGTTGGCCGAAGAGCAGGCGCTTGTAGTCCCAGGTGTAGTTGGTGACTCCGGAGGCGCGTTCGAGCTTGGTGGGCTGGAGGGAGAGTTCCAGCATGCGGATGTCGGAGCCGTTGGCGGCGAGGGCGATCTGGAACTGGTCGAGGATGCCGCCCGGGGGCACGGAGAGTTCGTAGAGGCCCTTGCCGACGGCGGTGTAGGTGATGTCCAGTGCGGTGGGTTCGGCGGCGAGAGGGCCGCGCCAGACGAGCTTGCCGCCGCGCATCGCCACGCGGTCGCTCTCCTTCCCGCCGACGGTCACGGAGAGGTCCGCGAGCGAGATCACCTGCGGCGGCAGCGGCATTTCCAGTTCGCACTCCTCCTGATCCTTCGCCAGCGGCGAGCGCACGGCCTGGAGCTTGCCTTCGAACTTCGCCTCGTAGATCGATTCCGGCGTGGCCGTGCCGACGGATAGCTTGGGCGTCAGTTCGATGGCGGCGGTGAAGGATTTGACGTTCGCGTGCGGGCGGGGCCTGGCGGACTCGCCGGCGTTCGCCGCCTGCTGCAGGTTCTGCGCGGCGAACTGCGGGCCGGCGCCGAACTGCTGTTCGTTCGCCAGCTTCTGCCGCATGGCGGCGCTGCGCACCTTCTGCACGGCCGGGAGCAGCAGGCCGATGAGCAAGGCGATGACGAAGACGACGACGAGGAGTTCGATGAGCGTGAAGGCGGAGCGGTGCCGGGACATGGGAAACCTCCCGAAGAGATAGGAATGATGAGCGATACGCACGGGCGTGCGGGTTGGTCCGGCCGCGGCGCGGGGTTGTGACAGGTTCGTTGCGCAACGGGAACGGACTGGAAGGGGATACTTCGCCAGAGCCGAACGGGTTTCGGCTTGTTGAAAAAGGCAGCGGTCGGTACCTTTCGGCCGACTGAATTCGCCCGCGGATTCCCCCCGTCCCCCTTCGTCAAGGACGATCCATGCGAAAGACCCTGTGCCTCGCCGGCTTCGCGTCGGCCGCGCTGTTCGTGTCGAACGGCTTCACGCAGTCGCCGCCCTCGAAGCCCGAACCACTGACGATTCCGCCAACGACCACCGTACCCGCCGCGATGCCGATCCCGGCCGCCTACTACCCGCCGACCCTGACCGTACAGCCGGTCTCCGCGCCGCCGCCGACGGTGCTGCCGACGCCGATCGCGGAGTGGACCCCCACGCCCCCCGCGACGGCGCAACTCGTCACGAAAGTGATTTCGATCGGCGACGTGATCCTGCAACCCGGTACGAGCGGCACGAAGTCCGCGCTCGTCGACCGCGCCGAACGGCTGACGAACCTCCTCGAAGGTTTCGTCGCGCCGGCGAGCTGGACGAGCGCCGGCGGTCGCGGGTCGATGGTCTACTTCGCCACGAACAACACGCTCGTCGTGAACAACGAGGAGCGAATCGTTCGAGATGTGGAAACCTGGATCGACCGGCTGCGCGATGCCTCCCGGCCGACGGTGTCGGTGTCGATCGACCAGATCCGTTGCGCCCCCGGCGCGCTGGCGAAGCTCGGCTTCGACGCGAAGACGACCTGCTTGACGCCGGAGCAGCGTGCCCGGGCGATGAAGGCCTGCGAGGCCGGCCCGAACGCCGTGGCGATGCCGCCGATGGTGAAGCCGGAACCGAAGTCGATGCCGGTTCGATTCGTGGCCGCGCTGCCGCAGCCGACGAAGGGACCGACCGCGTGCGAGCTGGTTGCCGAATATCGCAAGGCGTGCGCCGAAGGGCGCACCGACGACGCGAAGGCGCTCGCCGTGCGGGCGCTCAGCCTCGACCCGAAGTGCTTCACCGAGAAGTAAGCGGTGCGGGAGCTTACGAGCGAGCGGGGTTCAACCCCGCTCGTTTTTCGTTGGCGGGACGGGTTCGGGCGCGGGGGGTGTGAGCAGTTTGAGGCCGACGATGCCGGCGACGATCAGGCCGGCACAGGCGAGGCGTCCGGCGGTGGCGGCTTCGCCGAAGAGCAGGATGCCGAGGATCAGGGTGCCGACGGCGCCGATGCCGGTCCAGACGGCGTAGGCGGTGCCGAGGGGGAGCGTCCGCAGGGCGAGACCGAGGAGGGCGAGGCTGACGGCCATCGCGAGGACGGTGCCCACGGAGGGCCAGAAGCGGGAAAAGCCTTGCGAATATTTGAGGCCGACGGCCCAGGCGATTTCGAACAGGCCGGCCAGGAACAGAATTGCCCACGCCATAACGCACCTCGGCGTTGTTGGCGGGGTCGTCCCCACCGAGATGGTTTCCGCGCGGGGTCGTCCCCGCAGTGCACTATACCCTTCGACGAGCCAGATCCAACGAAAACGGGGGAACCGATCGGTTCCCCCGTTTCCCGTTCAGCTCAAGTGGAGCTTATGATTCCTTCTTCGGGGCTGGAGCTTCGGCCTTCGGCATGGTCTTCGGGGCGGCGGCCGGAGCGGCGACCGGAGCGCCGGGGGCGGCGCAAGCCGACGTGGCGCAACCGGTGTTGCAGGTCGTCGGGCAAGCGGGTTCGCAGCAATCCTTCTTCTTGCGATGGAAGAGGCCGGCGAAGAGCTTCTTCTTGGCGCAGGGGTCGCAGGGGTCGGCGCAGGGCGTGGGGCACGGGGCCGGGCAGGCGACCGGAGCCGGAGCCGGGCACGGGGCCGGGCAGGCGACCGGGGCCGGGCAGCAAGCGGGGGCCGCTTCGCCACAGCAGGAGCCCTTGCGAGCCTTCCACTTGGCGATCAGGCCTTCACGGCCGCTGCAGCCGCCGCCATCGCAGCTGTTGTGCTTGGCGAAGAGGCCGACGCGGCCATTGCAACCGCCGCCATCGCAGCCATTGCGACCGCCGAACGACGCGGCATCGCCGGAGGAAGCGACCGCCATCATCATGACCATGCTGTACATGTGCAGAACCCTCGGTGTGAAAAGACATTGCGCCAAGCCGAGCGGTTCGTCAAACTGGGAAATCCAGTCGTTCGCCGCAAACGGGGTAGGCTGGCGTAGTGGGATGGTATTGCGCCCCAAAACCCAGTCAATAGGAATTTGGGTAGTTTGTCGCCGATGGCGGAATCTGTGTATCCTACGACGATTCTCCCGGACTTGTCCGTAAAGACCGCGCCCGGCACCAACGAATCCCAAATCGGATAGTTCTATCCTATGTTCCGGCCGCACCATCGGGTATCCTAGTCTCGCCGGCACGGACCGCCGCGATCCCGCCGCGTTCCGGCCGGCCCCGTGACCCACGGAGTGCCGCCATCATGGCCGAACCGCTCCCCGCCGATCCGCTGCCACCGCCCGATCCCGCCCGCGTCCACCGATTGGCCGGCCTCGGGATCGTCCTCGCCGCGGTCGCCGCTGGACTCGGCTTCGCCACCGGCGAGACCGGTCCGTCCCCCCTCGCCACCGTCCGGCTGGTGCTCGTCGCCCTCGGCGCACTGCTCGCCGGGTCGGCTCTTTCGCTCCGGCCCAACCTGCCCAGCGCCTGGTTCCTCGCCGCCCTCGCCGCCGGCGTCGCGTCCCTCGGCCTGCCCGGACACTGGGATTCGATCCGCATGATGGCGCGCGTGGCCGCCGGCGCGGCCCTCGCGGGGGCACTGCTCGCGGCGCTGCCATTCGCCCTCCGCGTCGCCATCGGTTCCGTGGCCATCGCCTATCATTTCTTCTGCATCTTCATGGCCACGACCTGGCCCGACCCCACCCCGTGGTTCACCCAGCAGGTCGGCACGCGCTTCGTCCTGCCCTACATCCAGTTCGTCTACCTCAAGAACGCCTACCACTTCTATTCCCCCGAACCGGGGTCCGCCAGCCACATGTTCTTCCTGATCGTCTACGACAAGGTCGATCCGAAGACGGGCAAGCCGGAGGCGGAATGGGTGACGATGCCCGACCGCAAGGCGCACTGGAAGGACCCGATGGGCCTGGCGTATTTCCGGCGGCTCTCGCTGACGGAGCAGGCGAGCCAGTCGATGCCGGGGATCAGCGAGCAGACCGCCGAGTGGCGGGAGATCGACGCGCGGCGGGCGGCGGTGGCGCAGGGGGCGCATCCGAACACGCCGGCGATCCCCTACTCGCCGCGGGAGTTCGACCCGATCCAGTACAAGATGCCGCGGTACGACATTTCGCGCTACCTGTTGCCGTCGTACGCGGCCCACCTGCTGCACCGGCATTCGACGCCCGAACGGAAGGCGAAGACGGTGCGCATCTATCGCCTCGAGCACCCGATTCCGAGCCTGTTCGAGTTCAGCCAGCGGGGGTGGAACCCGCACCATCCGCTCGGTTTCAAGCCGTTCTACTATGGCGAGTTCGCCCTCGCCGCCGACGGCGACGCGGTCCTGACCGACAAGCAGGACCCGATGCTCTACTGGCTCGTGCCGATCCTGCCCAAGGTGAAGGGGTCCGACGGCCGCGAGTTCGAGGACTTCATGAGCAAGCACGCGAAGTACGCCTTCGACTGGGAAGGGAGGACCCCGTGAACGGTTCCAATCGCTGGACGCGCTTCTGGTTCGCGCCGACCGACCCGACGACGCTCGGCTTCATGCGGATCATGACCGGCCTCGTGATGCTCTACGTCCACGCCGTCTACAGCCTGGACCTGAGCGCGTACTTCGGCAAGCAGGGCTGGTACTCGCTCTCGGAGGTGAACCGCGAGCGGCGCGAGGCGCCGAGCGTGCTCGCGCCGATGTTCGGCAAGAGCGCGTGGGTGGAGCATATCCCGAACGCGCACGTGCCGATCTTCCCGCACCGGCTCGACGCCGCGATGACGTTCATCCGCAATCTCGACGGCGATCCGGCGAAGCGCAGGGAGCAACTCGCGTATCTCATCCGGCTGCACAACGTCGCGCTCGAGCGCGCCAACCCGCCGGGCGAGAAGAACCCGCGCACGGGCCTCGTGTCGATGGACCCGACCGCGGTGGTGCCGCGGGACCGGATGCGCGCACCGATCGAGGGGCTGGATTATCTCGCCGGCTTCTACACCGCCCCCAAGGAGCGCGCGGCGCAACTGGACGCGTACGAGAAGCCGGCGCTGCGCTCCCCGCGGGACCGCGTGCCGCCGGCGTTCCTCGACGAGTTGTCCGCCGAAGAGCACACGGTCGTTCGGCGCGAGATCGAAGCCCTGCTGGCGGTGCTGCCGGCCGAGTCGACCCAGCGGAAATACGTGCTGGACCACCTGCTCGAATCGAGCCTGATCAACCGGCACGCGCTGCTGGAGTTCCTGCTCGACCTTCCGGCCGACGACGCGGAGCGGAATCGGCAGATCAACTACCTGGAGAAGTGGAACAGCGAGGAGCGCAAGGCGTTCCGGGTCGGCAACCACACCTTCTCGCTCTGGTTCCACATCAGCGACCCGACCGAGATGGCGGTGGCGCACGGCGCGATATTGCTTGTCATGGTACTGTTCACGCTCGGCCTGTTCACCCGCGTGACCGCCGTGCTGACCTGGCTCGCCGCCGTCAGCTACATCCACCGCACGCAGCAGGTGTTGTTCGGCATGGACACCATGATGAACATCCTGCTGCTCTACCTGATGGTGGGGAACTGCGGTGCCGCCCTTTCCCTCGACCGCCTGCTCGCTCGCCGCCGCGCCGCCCGCGCCAGCCTCGGCCGCACCGGCACCCTCGACGACGCCACCAAGACGTTCCTCGCCGCGCCGCCGAAGTCCGTCGCCGCCGGATTCGCCCTGCGCCTCACGCAGGTCCACTTCTGCATCATCTACATGGCCGCCGGCATGTCGAAACTGAAGGGTGCCTCCTGGTGGAACACCAACGCCTTCTGGGACACCATGGCCAACCCCGAATTCACCATGATCCACTTCTCGTGGTACGAGCAATGGCTGCGCTTCATGGTCAATGAACGCTTCGTCTACGCCTGCATGGCCGGGTTCATGGTCGTCTTCACGTTCGTCATGGAACTCGGCCTGCCGATCCTCGTCTGGACGCGCCTGCGGCCGTACTTCGTCGTGCTCGGCTGCCTGTTCCACTTCGGCATCTCGCTCAGCATGGGCCTCAACATCTTCGGCCTGTTCATGATGACGCTGTTGCTGTCGTACCTGCCGGGGTGCGCGATCCGCAGCCAGCTCCGCGGTGGTTCGAACCTCGCCCCGGTGGTGGTCGCGTTCGATCCGAAACGCGAGGAGCACCTGCGCGCCGCGGCCAACACCGCCGCCGCCGACGTCGACGGCCAGGTCTCGTTTGAACCCGGCGAGGGGAAAGCCTACGCCGTGACGGTCGGCGGGACCCCGGCCGATCCCGCGAAAGGCGTGCTCGGTTCGCTCACGCTCGCGCGATTCTTCGGATGGCTGCGATTTCTCCCCGGCGTGCGCGGCCTCTTCGCGCCCAAGGGGGTATGATACCTCCGAGGGGACCAACGACTTTCGGCCTCGGTGGTGTAACGCTTGGCGACGAGCGGCGCGGTATGATACCTTCGACGGACCAACGACTTTCGGCCAGTTTTCGGCCCCAACGGGGCCACCGACAATAGCCAGGGGCGACGGAGCGAAGCGACGGAACCCCTGGTATCGATGGCACGAGAAGTTTGCAGCCCCAACGGGGCGACCTGCAGCAGCGCGGTCGCCCCGTCGGGGCTACGAAATCTCGACGGTCCGGTTCCAGGGGTTTCACCCCTGGCTATTGTCGGTCGCCCCGTTGGGGCCACGAAAACACGGTCATCGAACGCTTCCTGAACATTTCGGATGATCCAATGCCGCTCTACCGCTATCAGGTCGTCACCGACGACGACACGGGCGAAATCTTTGAAGTCGTTCAGGGCATGGCGGACGCGCCGCTGACGGTCCATCCCGAATCCGGCGTGCCGGTCCGCCGGATCTTCACGACCGCGAACGCCCCGAAGAAGTGGACCGGGCAGAACATGAAGGCGAACCTGTCCGACAAGAACCTCGACCGGATGGGTTTCACGAAGTACGTGAAGAGCGACAACGGCAAGTACGAGAAGGTGATCGGCAAGGGGCCGAGCAAGATCAGCCGTCCGCCGGCCGGGTGAGCGGTCACCCCGCCGGTTCCAACTCCCGCTTCTTCCAGCCGAAGACCAGCGCCGCGAAGCCGAGGATCGCGCACGCCATCGGAATGGTCCGCTCGCGCAGCCGTCGCGCGCCGTCCGTGCTGAGGATCGTCTGCACGGTCCGGCTCTCCCGGCCCATCGGCGGCGGGTACTTCGCCCAGCCGACCGCCGCCGCGAAGAGCAGCATCGACGAGAGGATCGCGGTACGTGTCATCGGTTCGCCCTCCCTCGGTGTCTACCGGTCCGTTCGCGGTGAGTCGGGGCGCTATTTCAAACAATCGCTTTTGAATTCATCAAATTTCGGCGATCCAACGAACATCACAGCCCGAAACGCCCTTTTCTTCTTGTCCCAACCGAATCGGCACGGTAGACTCCACTCACCTACCGGGGCGCGACCCCATACCTCCCCTTTCGCTTGGAGGCCGTTCGATGCTGACCTTTTACGGCGACACGAGCCGCTATTGCGATGGCCTCCCCCGACGATCCTTCCTGAAGGTCGGCGCGCTCTCGTTCGGCGCGGCGTCGCTCTCGCTCGCGGATGTGTACCGCGCGGAAGCCGCCAGCCCGCAGGTCGCCAGCCTCGCCAAGCACAAGGCGGTCATCAACATCTTCCTCGGCGGCGGCCCGCCGCACCAGGACATGTTCGACCTCAAGATGGACGCCCCGGCCGAGATCCGCGGCGAATTCAAGCCGATCCAGACGAGCGTCCCGGGCATCGAAATCTGCGAAGTCTTCCCGAAGATGGCGCGGATGATGGACAAGTTCGCCATCGTGCGCTCGGTCGTCGGCGCCTCCGGCGGCCACGACGCCTACCAGTGCACCACCGGCTGGCGCAACGAATCGCTCAGCGCCCTCGGCGGCCGGCCGAGCATCGGCTCCGTCCTCGCCAAGCTGCACGGCCCCGTCGACCCGAGCGTGCCGCCGTTCGTCGGCCTCGCCGAAAAGACCTCGCACGCCCCCTGGAGCGATCCCGGCAAAACCGGGTTCCTCGGCAGCACCTTCGGCGCGTTCAAGCCGAACGGCCCCGACATCGCCAACATGAAGATGAACGGTACCAACGCCGTCCACATGGGCGACCGCAAGCAACTCCTCGCCGGCTTCGACAATCTGAAGCGTGAGCTGGACGCCAACGGCGCGCTCGTGGGTATGGACTCGCACACCGAGCGCGCCATGAACGTGCTGACGTCCAGCCGCCTGATCGAGGCGCTCGACGTATCGAAGGAAGACCCGAAGATTCGCGACCGCTACGGCGACGGCAAGCCGTACCAGTTCCAGTACGACGGCGCGCCGACGGTGAACGAGCACCTGCTCGTTGCGCGGCGCCTCGTGCAGGCCGGCGCCCGCTGCGTGACGCTGAGCTACGGCCGCTGGGACAGCCACGGCAAGAACTTCGACCTCGTCCGCGACCACGGCTCGAAGCTGGACCAGTGCCTCTCGGCCCTCGTGTGGGACCTCGAGCGGCTGGACATGCTGGACGACGTGACCGTGATCGCGTGGGGCGAGTTCGGCCGCACGCCGCGGATCAACAAGGAAGCCGGCCGCGACCACTGGCCGCAGGTCAGCTGTGCCGTGCTCGCCGGCGGCGGCATCAAGACCGGTCAGGTGGTCGGTTCGACGAATCGCCTCGGCGAGTTCGCCAAGGACCGCCCCGTCACCTTCGGCGACATGTTCGCGACGCTGTACCACTCGCTCGGCCTGACACCGGAAACGACCGTGCCCGACCCGACCGGCCGCCCGCAGCACGTCTGCGAAGGCGAGCGGATCCGCGAACTCGTGTGAACCCGTTCTGGGAACAGTACCTGTCGTATCTCAAGACGCACGCCCTCGCGTGCGTCCTCGTCTTCTTCATCGGCCGTTCCCTGCGCAGGGCGATCGGAGCCGAGTCCGAAAAGCGGCGCATCCACGGCCGCTACGTCTTCTGGTGGGCGTTCGGCACCTTCGCGATCGGCGGACCACTGGGTCCGCTTCTCTTCAAAGTCGAACTTGGATTCGGATCGGATGGCTTTGGCTGGTTCTGTCTTCTCCTCGGCTGGCTGATCGGCATGATTCACGGGGCGATCGTGCTGGCGTTCCGGCCATCCCGATCGCAAGCGAATAACAGGGTCGGACCAATGCAAAATGAAGAATGAAAAATGCAAAACGAAGGACTGTATTCGTTTTGCATTTTTCATTCTTCATTTTGCATTGGTCCGGTTTGATCGAATCCCTTCAACAACCGAATGACCGGCCCTCCCGCTCCCCGGCGACGATTGCGCCGGTTGATTCGCGGCGTTGTCATCCTCGCCATCCTTTCGCTCGGTGCGGTTCTCGTCATGCAATGGCTCGAAAATCGCTTCGTCTACCCAGGCAGCACCGCGGCCGAGTCGTGGGCGGCGTGCCCCGTCGATGATTACGAAGACGTGTGGACCGTTTCCGCGGACGGTACGAAGATCCACGGCTGGTACTTCCCCGGCCCCGGGCCGGACGCCGTCGTGCTCGCCCACGGCAACGGCGGCAACCTCTCGCACCGTGCCACGTACGCCATCGAACTCCGCGAGGTACTCAAGGCCTCGGTGTTGTTGTTCGATTACCCCGGCTACGGGAAGAGCGATGGCCGTCAGTCGGAAGCGGGTTGCACCGCCGCCGGGGATGCGATGATCGAATGGCTCGTACGGGAGAAAGGCATTCCGAAGAACCGGCAGATCCTCTTCGGCGAATCGCTCGGCGGGGGCGTCGCGGCCGAGTTGGCGACGCGCCACGAACACAAGGCGCTCGTGCTGACGAAGACCTTCACGAGCCTGCCGGCGGCCGCGAAGATCCTGTTCCCGATCCTGCCGACGGACTGGCTGATGACGAACCGGTACGAGACGATCCGCAAGCTGCCAAGCATCCACACGCCGGTGTTCATCGCCCACGGCACCGCCGACCGGTTGGTTCCGTTCCACCACGGCGAGGAACTCTTCGCGGCCGCGAACGAACCGAAAGCCTTCCATCGCATGGAAGGTCAGGAGCATAACGACCGTTTCACGCCGGACTTCTACCGCGAATTGAAAGCGTTCCTCGACGCGGCGGCGAAAAAGGAATAGCCACGAATAGGCCCAAAAAGAAGCCCCCGACTTCCGAAGTCCGGTTTCGACTTCGGAAGTCGAACGATGCCTGAACAATCGTTGGTCCGGGAATGTTCCCGCGCCAAATCGACTTCCGAAGTCGAAACCGGACTTCGGAGGTCGGGTACTACTCTGCTCGCGTTTTTGTGCCTTTTCGTGGCCATCATCGCTGGCATTCGATTCCGGTTGTGGTTACAGTGAACTGGCCTTCCCCCACGCATTTTCGCCGGAGTCGGTCGATGTCCCACGCCGCGCCCCATCGAGGCTGTTCCTGGGTTCCGCCACTCGCGCCGTTGCGCGTGGTGTCGCGGCGCTGGTTCCTGCAAACCTCGATGGCCGGGTTCGCTGGACTGTCGACGGCGCGGGCCAGTACGCCGAGCCGGCATCGCGATCCGAAGGCGGTCATCCTGTTCTGGCTCTCCGGCGGGCCGAGCCAGATCGATACGTGGGACCCGAAGCCGGACGCGCCGGCGGAAATTCGCGGGCCATACAAGCCGATCGCGACGAGCGTGCCGGGCATTCAGTTCTGCGAGCACCTGCCACGGCAGGCGAAGCTCGCGCACAAGCTCAGCGTCCTCCGCGCGGTCGATTGTTCGGCGAGCAACCACACGCCGATCACGATGCAGGCCGGCAACCCGCTCGCGCGGCGGACCGACGACAAGAAGGACGGCGGCGGCTACCCGTCGATGGGATCGGTGGCGGCGAAGTTCCGCGGCCCGAACGTGCCGGGGATGCCGGCGTTTCTCGGCCTCGCCGACTCGTGGAAGGCTGACGTCTACGGCGCGGGCCACATGGGCAGTGCCTACGAACCGGTGAAGGGGAACGAACTGCCGGGCCGTTTGGCGCTGCCGAAGGGACTGGAGTTGGGGCAGTTGAACGATCGGGCCGGACTCCGCGACCACTTCGACACGATGCGCCGCGAACTCGACAGCCAGTCGCAGATGCAGGACACCGACCGCTATGGCGCGATGGCTCGCGAAATGGTGTTGTCCGAAGACGTCCGCCGCGCCTTCGACCTCTCGCGCGAATCGGACAAGGTTCGCGACAGCTACGGCCGCATCAGCGTCGGCGAGAAGGCGCTGCTCGCGCGCCGGCTCGTCGAGGCCGGTTCCACCTTCGTCCTCGTCAGCGGCAAGTGGGGTTACTTCGACCACCACGGCGACAACGTCCCGCCGTGGGGCGGCATCCAGAAGGGCCTCACGCCGATCCTGCCGACCATCGACCGGGCGCTGACGGCGCTCATCGAAGACCTCGACACGCGCGGCCTGCTCGACTCGACGTTGATCCTGATGATGGGCGAGTTCGGCCGCTCGCCGGTGATGACGAAGGACGCCGGGCGCGAACACTGGACGCCGGTGATGTCGATGCTCGCCGCGGGCGGCGGCGGCCGGCATGGCCAGGTGATCGGCAGCACCGACAGCCGCGGCGGCACGATCAAGAGCCGCAAGGTGACGCCGTCCGACCTCGCGGCGACGGTGTTCCACCACCTCGACATTCCCCTGGATGCGAACTGGATCGACCCGACCGGCCGGCCGATCCCGATCGTCGCCGAAGGCGGCCAACCGATCCGGGAATTGTGCTGACGCGTCGCGGAGGGCCGCCGATGTTTCCCAGCGGACCGTGGAAAGGCTTCTGGCACCAGGACGGCTACGGCTGCCAGGAGATGGACCAGTTCGAACTCGAATTCTCACCCGGCGGCACCGTACGCGGGCAAGGCACCGACGTCGTCGGCGTCTTCACCTATCGCGGAACCTACGACCCTGCAGCCGGTTCCATTCGGATGACGAAACAATACCTCGGCCGACATTCTGTCGACTACGAGGGCGCCGTCGACGGCGAAGGGAAGATCGCCGGCACCTGGCGAATCGGCGAGCACTGGTCCGGCCCGTTCAGCCTCTACCCCGTCGTCCGCGGCGACGAGCCGATCCACGAAATCGTGAAGTGAACCGCTGCGCTTTCTCCGTTCTCCCGTCCGCGCCCATCGGGTAAACTGTCGGTTCCCCCGGAGCGGCGACTCCCGTGCCACCGCAGGACGACAAGACGCGCCAGCAGACGACGCCCTACGTGCCCGAATCGGACACGAACCCGCCGGCGACCGCGCCGGACCGGACGCAGCCGAGCGGCGACGGCACGGGCATCCGCTTCGGCCCGCCGGCCGCGCCCGGCGAGATCGGCACGCTCGGCCGCTTCCGCATCAAAAAGGAACTCGGCCGCGGCGGCATGGGTGCCGTTTTCCTCGCGCTCGATACGCGACTGGAACGGCAGGTGGCGCTCAAGGTGATGCTGCCGCAGGCGGCCGTGAATCAGACGGCGAAGGATCGTTTCATCCGCGAGGCGCGGGCGGCGGCGCGGATCAGCCACGACAACGTCATCGCCATCCTGGACGCCGACGAGATCGACGGCGTGCCGTTCATCGCCCTGCCGTTCCTGCAAGGCTACCCGCTGGACCAGTACCTGAAGAAGAAGGGGAACCCGGCGATCCCGCAAGTCTTGCGGATCGGGCGGGAGATCGCGAACGGGCTGGGCGCGGCGCACGACCTCGGCGTCGTCCACCGGGACGTGAAACCGGGGAACATCTGGCTCGAAGCGCCGAACGGGCGCGTGAAGATCCTGGACTTTGGCCTCGCGAAGCCGCAGGACGAGGAGGCCGGCGGCAAGGAGCTGACGCACAGCGGCGCCGTGATGGGCACGCCGGCGTACATGGCGCCGGAGCAGGCGGCCGGGCACAAGGTGGATCACCGCGCGGACCTTTACAGCCTCGGCACGGTGCTCTACCGGCTCGTGGCGGGCAAGACGCCGTTCGAGCGCCCCGGCGGCATGATGGCGTTGCTCACGGCGCTGGCCATCGAGCCGCCGCCGCGCGTCGAGGAGTTCAATGCCGAGGTACCCTCGGCGCTCGCGGAGCTGATTCATCAACTTCTGGAGAAGAACCGCGACCTGCGCCCGCAGTCGGCGAAGGAGGTGGCGAAGCGCCTCGCGGCGATCCGGGACAACCCGGGGACTTCGGGAGCGGACGTGTCGCTCGCGCCGGTGTCGACGGCGTCGCAGCCGCAGGTGCCCTCGTACGCGCCGGTGCCGGTGACGATGGTGTCCGCGAGCGCGTTCGCGGACATCGACGCCGACGAACCGACGGAGCGGGAATCGCGCATCAAGCAGCCGAAGCCGGCGATCAAAGCTCCGAAGTCCAAGGTACCGATGTTCGTCGCGATCGCCACCGGCGTCCTCGCGATCGCGGTCGGCGGCTATTTCGTCGCGAAGATGCTGTCGGGCCCGGCGAAGGCGCCGGAGGTCGTTGACAATAAGCCGGTGAAGCCCCCCGTTGACCCGCCGAAGGGCACTGGCGGCGGTGTGGTGAAAGTGGTACCATCCGTTCCCAAACCGGCCCCCGTCGAGATCAACTACGTCCCGTGGCAGCCGGTGAACGAGCTGACCTCGATTCCGAACGCCCCGCGCGGCCCGCTCGACGACCTCGACCCGGCGAAGATCCCGGCGGCGGAGCGCTTCCCGTGGCAGCCAAAGGAACTCGTCGCCGTCGTCGGCAGCCACTTGGGCAAGCTGGAAACGTTTTACGCGATGTCGCCGAACGGCAAGCTGATCGCGATGATCAGCCCCGGTTTCGGCTTGAAAGTCGTCGACGCGGACACCCTCGCCCTGAAGCTCTGGGATCGGTCGGTGGACTATCCGTCGGCAGTCTGCGCGTTCTCGCCCGATGGGCGCTGGCTCGCGGTGCCGTCGAACGATACCGGTGGAAAGTCGGAGGTTCGGCTCTACGACGCGCGCGTCGAACCCAAACTGATCCGCTCCGTGGCGACAGGACGACCGCAAATCCATTTCACCTGTCTGGCGTTTTCCGGCGATGGGTCAAAGCTCGTCACGGGCGAATTGCCAGGCGCGGCCTGTGTCTGGAATCTGAACGGCCCGGGGGATGTGCCGGAAGTCACGATTCCGCTGGTGGGCGATCTTCCGCTGTTCGCGATTCCCAAGTCGGATGCCGATGTCGTGCAGGTGGCGATCGCGCGGGACGGGCGGACGATCGCGGCACGGTTGCAGAACCGAAGCGCCGAGAACCCCGCATCCTCCGTGCTGGTCTGGGACGTGAACCCGACCTCGGCCGCGCATCGCTGCACGATCTCCGCCGACGAAGGCGCGCGGAGTTTCGCCCTGTCCGCCGACGGCCAGCGGGTGCTCACCGGACACGCGAATCGGCTCGTGGCGTGGAACGTCGCGGGTCGCGCCCCTGTGATTCAGGATTCCCTCATCGAACCCTGGATGTGGGTCCGCTCGCTGGAGAACGACCGGGACGAATTCTTCGCGATGCAAACCAACTTCACCAAACCCGCACTCGGTCGGTTCGGCAACAAACTGGAACGTGGCCGCGACCTGGTTCAGAACGCCGTCGCCGTCTCCGGCGACGGCCGACGCTCGCTCCACAATGACGATGCTTCCGTCCACAAGGTCCGTGACGAGATCGGTAACGTGATCGCGTACTCCGGAGAGGCCGTCGCCGCCGGGAACGGCTCGCCCGCGATCGGTCAGTCGGTGATGACGTTTTATCCGTTCGAAAAGGTCCGACTCTGGACGGCGCGGGATGGCACGTTCCAGCCCGAAGCGCCGAAGGCTTTGCGCGGCAACACCCTGAATCCATTCACGCGCGCCGCCACGTCGCCCGACGGCATGGCCGTCGCCGGGCTGGACAACAACCGGCTCGTCGCCTTCAAGGTGATCAACACCAGCCTCTGGCCTCTGAGCGAATCGACCCACGGCAACGTTATTCAATTCGCCTGGGGCCCCGATTCCAGGTCGATCTGCCTCGTCAACGATCAAAACGTCCTCTTTCGCTGGAATCCCCACGAGACCGACTCCGTCGGCGAGAGATTACTGGAACTCGGATATCCGTTGAACGGTCGCATCGGCCAACTTCAGGTCTCGCCCAACGGCAAGATCGTGGCCGTTGCGAGCCACGAACGAGGTGTCGAACTCATCGACATCGCCGACCCGAAGGCCCCGCGCCGCACGAAGCTCGACCTCGGATCCGATCTCGATCCGGTCAATCTCGGGGCGATCGCGTTCTCGGCCGGCAATCGGTTTCTGTATGTCCCGGCAGGTACAAAGCTGTTCCGCGTCGATTTGACATCGTCGACGCTGCAAGCCGAAATCGTCGCGACCAGCCCGGAAGGGGGCTTCTGGGCCATTCTCGTCAGCCCCGACGGCCGACGGGCCGTCACCTCCGGGAGTTATTCGTTCGGGGGCATCGAGTGGTGGGACGCCACGGAGTTCCCGTTCAAGCGGATCGGCGGCTACACCGGCGTGCAGCCGTCCGGCCTCGGATTCGCCCCCGACGGTCGGCACTTCATGCTGGAACAGCACGGCACCGTCTACGTCCTGCGGATGGATGGAACCATCACGACCGCGCCGCCGGCTCCCGCGCCCCCCGCACCGACGGTCACGACCGAGCCGGCGAAGCCGGTACCGGCTCCCCCTCCGCCGACGCCCAAAGCAGTCGCGAAATGGGTCGAACTGACCGACGGCCAGACGCTCGCCGCGTGGGATCAGTTCCAGACTGCCGGCTGGACGCTCAAGAACAACATGCTCGAAGCCGACGGCAGCGCCCAAGGTTGGGTCGGCACCAAGAAGGAGTACGAAGATTTCGAATTCGAGTTCGAGTTCCGCCTGCCGCTGAGAGGGAATAGCGGGGTCTTCCTGCGCGCCTGGGACAACGGCCAGCCGACCGGTGCCGAGTTCGTGGAAATCCAACTCCTCCACGACGCCGCGTATCTGCCCATGACCGTCCCGAACACGCGCCACGGATCGGTTTTCAAAAAGGTCGCGCCGAACCCGGTGCCGCCGTTCAAGCTGAACCAGTGGAACAAGGGGCGGATCGAGGTCGTCGGCAAGCACGTGACCGTGACGATCGGCGGCGTGAAGTGCATCGACGCCGACGTGGACTTCCCCCGCATGAAGGGCCGCGTCGGCTTGCAGCACTATCGCACGAGCGCCGAGTTCCGCAACGTGCGCATCCGCGAAAAGTAGTCGATCCTTCCGCTCGGCTCCGAAGACTCCGCCTCGCGGCTCAACAGGAACCATTCATGTCCGCAACGCCGCCCGCTCCCCGGCTCGCTTCCATCGACGCGTACCGTGGGTTCGTCATGTTCCTCATGATGGCCGAAGTGCTCCACCTCGGCCGGATGGCGAAGACCTTCCCCGACAGCCCCGTCTGGCAGTTCCTGGGATGGCACCAGTCGCACGTCGAATGGCGCGGCTGCACGCTGCACGACCTCATCCAGCCGTCGTTCTCGTTCCTCGTCGGCGTGGCCGTGCCGTTCTCCATCGCGTCGCGGTACGCGAAGGGCCAATCGGTTCGGGCGATGTTCGGCCACGCGATCGTCCGCGCCGCGCTCCTCGTGCTGCTCGGCGTCTTCCTCCGCTCCGTCGGCCAGAAGACCACCAACTGGACCTTCGAAGACACGCTCTCGCAGATCGGCCTCGGCTACGTCTTCCTCTTCGCGTTCGGCTTCGTGCACTCGATCTGGCACTCGCTCTGGCACTGGGTCGCCGTCGGCGCGATCCTCGTCACCTACTGGTTTCTCTTCGCCGCATGGCCCGCGCCGGGGCCGGACTTCGACTGGAAAGCCGTCGGAGCCGTACCCAACTGGGAACATCGCCAGACCGGTTTCGAAGCCCACTGGGACAAGAACTCGAACCCCGCCTACGCTTTCGAGCAATGGCTGTACCAGTACCTGCCCCGGGCGAACCAGCACAACCGCGGCGGCTACGCGACCCTCAGCTTCATCCCCACGCTCGCCACGATGCTCCTCGGCCTCATCGCCGGCACATGGCTGAAGCAATCCCACGGCTGGCCCATCGTCGGCCGCTTCCTCGCCGTCGGCGTCGTCCTCCTCGGCGTCGGCTACGGACTCGACCACTCCGGCTACGCCCCCAGCATCAAACGCATCTGGACGCCGACGTGGGTTCTCTTCAGCGGTGGCTGGTGCTTCCTGCTCCTCGGCCTCTTCACGGCCAGCACCGACACGATCGCCCGCCCCGGCTGGAGCTACCCGCTGCGCGTCATCGGCGCGAATTCCATCGTCGCCTACGTCGGCTCGCATCTCGTCGAAGGCTTCGTGCTGGCGTCCTTCAAGACACACCTCGGCGCGGAGGTCTTCCAGCGATTCGGCAAGGAGTACGAGCCGTTCGTCAGTGGCGTGGCGCTGCTCGCCGTCTACTGGCTGATCCTGTGGTGGATGTATCGGAACAAGATCTTCGTGCGCCTATAATGACGCATTCCCGAGGATGAATCCGCCATCGCTTCGACCTCGCCGAGTCTGCTGGAACGCCTCAAGGCACCGGACGCACCCGAGGCGGACTGGCGGCGGCTGCACGACATCTACGTGCCGCTGTTGCGCCACTGGCTCGGCCGGCTCGCGGTCCCGCCCACCGACGTCGACGACCTCGCGCAGGAAGTCTGGCTCGTCGTCCTGCAAAAGCTCCCCAGTTTCGAACGCCGGCGCGACGGTGCGTTCCGCGCTTGGCTCCGGCAACTGGCCGTGCACCTCGTCCGCAACTGGCGGCGCAAGGCCCGCGCCGTCGGCCCGAACGAGGAAATCCTGTCCCAACTGGAAGACCCGAACAGCGACCTGACGCACCAGTGGGACCGCGACCACGACCGGAGCGTCTTCGACAAGCTGCTGGAGATCGTCCGGCCGGACTTCGCCCCCGCGACGTGGACCGCCTTCCAACGCTTCGCCATCGACGGTCGACCGGCCGCGGAAGTCGCCCGCGACCTCGGTCTGACTGAAGCGGCCGTTTTGCAGGCCAAATCGCGCATTCTCAAGCGGCTCCGCCACGAGTCGGCCGGTATCCTGGAATAAATCCGGTTTTCGAGTCAGGTCGACGACGGTCGCGACATTTCCTATTGCGTGCCCACAATAACAAGACATCGGCTCGCCCACGAGCGATCGAGGGACGGACATGACGGCGGCGCAGCACCCTTCGGACGAACAGCTTTCCCACTACGGCCTAGGCAAACTCGCCGGCGCGGCGGTGGAGACGGTCGAAGCCCACATCACCACCTGCGCCGACTGCCGGCAGCGCGTGGCGAATCTCTCGGCTGACGGCTTCCTGGACCGCCTGAAGCGGGCCGCGCAGCCGGAGGCCATGAGCGGCTTCGAGGCGTCCCAGCCGCCGGTCGAGAAGAGCACGGTCTTCAGCGGCGACGACGCGAACATCCCGGCCGCCCTGCTGACGCTCTCGATGTACAAGGATGTCCGCCGGCTCGGACACGGCGGGATGGGGGAGATCTTTCTGGCGCGGAACGTCCACATGGACCGCGAGGAAGT
Organism: Gemmataceae bacterium; assembly: GCA_019636445.1. Lineage (GTDB taxonomy): Bacteria > Planctomycetota > Planctomycetia > Gemmatales > Gemmataceae > Limnoglobus. The sequence continues at coordinate 25,274 of JAHBXO010000027.1, forward strand.
GCTGAAGGTGATGAGCAAGTCGATGATGGAGCGGTCCGGTGCGGCGGCGCGCTTCCGGCGGGAGATCCGCTCCGTCGGCCAGTTGAACCACGCCAACATCGTCACCACCTATGGCGTCCAGCAGGTCGGCGATACCGTCGTGCTGAGCATGGAATACGCCGGCGAGGACCTGGCGAAGCATCTGGAGAGGCGCGGCCCGCTGCCCGTGGCGCGCGCCTGCTATTACATCCATCAGGCGGCCCTCGGGTTGCAGTTCGCGCACGAGAAGGGGCTGGTGCACCGCGATATCAAGCCGAGCAACCTCATGGTGCTGCAGAACGGCGCGAAGTGGCAGGTGAAGATCCTGGACTTCGGGTTGGCGAAATCGCGGACAGAACCGTCGGATATCTCGGATGTCGACCATCAGACGAAGACCGGTCAGTCGCTTGGTACGCCGGCGTACATGGCGCCGGAGCAGATCCGCGACGCGAAGAGCGTGGATATCCGCGCCGACATCTACGCGCTCGGTTGCACGCTGTACTTCCTGCTCACGGGTCGACCGCCGTTCGTCGAAGACAACATCATGTCGTTGATCTTCGCCCACGGGGAGAAGGTGCCGCAGCCGACGAACGAGCTGCGCGCCGATGTGCCCGCCGCGCTGGCGGAGCTGATCGCGAAGATGCTGGCGAAGGACCCGAAGGATCGTCCGCAGACGCCAGCGGAAGTGGCGAAGGCATTGGTGCCGTTCATCCGGCCGGGGGCGAAGCCGTCGGAAGTCGTGACGACGGCGAGCCAGGCCGAGACGGACGTGGCGAGCCAGACGCAACCCATCATCACGCGGACGGATTACCCGCCACCTTCTCGGAAGCGCTGGCCGGCGGTGGCGCTGGGGCTGGTGTTGCTGGCGGTCGGCGCGGCCGCGGTCGGCTCGCTCTTCATTAAAACCAAAGACGGCACCATCGAACTGACCGACCTCGATCCCGATGCCGCCGTATACGTCGACGGCGACAAGGTCACGGTGAAGTGGGCCGACGGGAAACAAATCGCCGAAGTCCGTGCCAAACCGGGCACGCGCAAGATCGAAGTCAAACAGGGCGATATCACCGTCCTCGGCGAGACGGTCGAAGTCGAATCCAATGGCCGCAAGGTCCTGTCCGCCCGGCAGAAGATCGAACCGCTCCCCGAGAAACCGCCCGTGCCCAATCCCGGGACCGGTCCACCCCCGCCGAAGTCCGAGTTCACTCCACTCTTCAACGGCAAGGACCTCACCGGCTGGGAAACCTCCGGCATGGGACCGGGAAGCTGGCGCGTCGAGAATGGCGTCCTGGTCGGCAGCTTCGTGAAGAATGGCGGCGGCACGATCCTGACTTGGCCGAAGGGCCTGGCCCCCCGGCACTATCACCTGCGGCTGGTGCTGAAGAAATCGGACGAATGGGCCGCGCTGATCGCCCTGTTCTGCGACATGAAGTACACGGCAAACAACAAGAACCCCGGCGTCTGGCCGTGGGGCGGACCGGGACCGGGGCGGTACATCGTCTACACCGGTTGCACCACCCCCAAGCCGGACTACGAAGTCGGGCGGCTCGCGTACGTCGCGGGCAACTCTCGCGACTCGGCCGCGCTCTTGGGCGGACCGATGCCAATTGCGAGCAACGAATGGTACACGATGGACATCATCGTGCTCGGCCAGCGCGTGACCGTGGACGTGAACGGCACCCGTCGCGCCGACTACACCGACCCGGACCTTCCGCCGGAAGGTCGGCCGTTCACGCTCGGCTGCCCCGGCGGTGCGACGGTCCGGTTCAAGAGCGTCGAGTTCAAGGAACTCCCCGCCCCGGCACCCGCTCCGAAGTTCGTCTCCCTCTTCAACGGCAAACAAGTTACCGGGTTGCGAGGCTTCCCGAGCTACAAAGGCACGTGGGCCATTGAAAACGATCTGCTCGTGCTGCGGGGCATCCGGAATCCGCGCACCCATCCGGCGCCGGCCAATGCGGGCGTTCTGGAAAGCACGCGATCCTATGGCGATTTCGTCCTTCGCATCGAACATGCACCCTTGGAGCCAACAGACCGATCCATGCCGATTATCGTTCGGCTGACGTCCTCCCGCCAACCTTTCGTCGGATACTACATCTCGGGTGGTGGATTCTCCAAGAAAGGCAACTGGATCAGCCCGGGCGAGATTCAATACAAGACGTCGAAAGAGGATGACGACGACGACGACGACGATCAGGCACAGACCTCGCAGGGGTTCCGGCCGGTCGAGCCGATCCGAAACAAACCGTACACGATCGAGATCATGGCGGTGGGCAACCGGATTTCGACGAGCATCGATGGCGTCAAGGTTCACGAAGTCACCGATCCGTCCCCGACGCGCGGGCCGATCCGACTCCGGGCCAAGAAAGCCACGCGGGTCCGGTACCAGAAGATCGAGATTCAGGACCTGTCGGCTCCGAACGCGAAGGAGCCGGCTCCGGAAGTCCTTCAGCCCGTCGATCCGCCCGCACCGGAGGAAGATCGCACGGCGAAGATTCGCGGTGTGGGTTTCTGGACGATCAACGGGGAAATACTGAAAGGTCGAGCCAGCAGTTCCGCGATTACGTTCGGCGATCCGAAGTGGACCGACTACGAGTGTCAGATGGACTTTCGGGTGCTGGAAGGTCCGCCGGAGATCGGAATGGCCGTTCGCCGTCAGGCGTTCTTCGGGCTGCGCGGGGCGTCGGTCAAAGTCGGTACCGAGGCGCGGACGATCGATCTGTGGGAAGACGGTGGTAAGGAACCTCTCGATTTCACTCGCAAACCGATTCGATTTCAGGATTGGAATACCTTGCGTGTGTTGGTCAAGAACAATCAACTCCAGTCGTTCGTCGGACCATCCGGGACTCCGCAAACGACTCCGGTGTTTTCGCGGGCTGTCAAAATGCCACAGTCGGGTCAGGTCGAAATCGGGATCGGTTATCCGCGCCAGCCCAAGGCCGCCGTCGTCGAGTTCAAGAATATCGTCGTGAAAAGCCCGGACGGAAAAATCCTCTGGGAAGGCCTCCCGGAACTGCCCACGCCGTGAGGGCGCGCGCCCCCTTCCCCCGTCCGTAAAATAGCGTCTTGCTCTCGGCGTCGCGCTTCGCGGTCCGCTGATGGGTTACTGCGAGCCGACGCCATGGCGAAATCGACCCCCACCGACGACCTCAAACAGATCCGCAACATCGGCGTCATCGCCCACATCGATGCCGGCAAGACCACGACCACCGAACACCTGCTCTTCTACGCCGGCGTCAAGCACAAGCTCGGCGGCGTCGACCAGGGCACGACGGAAACCGACTACGACCCCGAAGAGCAGGCTCGCGGCATTACCATCTATTCCGCCTGCGTGCCGTTCACCTGGCGCGGCTTCAACGTCAACCTCATCGACACTCCCGGCCACGTCGACTTCACCGCCGAGGTCGAACGCAGCCTGCGCGTCCTCGACGGCGCCATCTGCGTCTTCGACGGCCAGAAGGGCGTCGAGGCGCAATCCGAAACGGTCTGGCGGCAGGCGAACAAGTACGCCGTGCCGCGGATCGTGTTCGTGAACAAGATGGACGTCGTCGGCGCGAACTTCGCCCACACGCTCGAGACGATCCGCGCTCGCCTCACGCCGAACCCCGCCGAACAGGGCCGGCCAGTGCCCATCGTCATTCCCATCGGCTACGGTTCGCCGAAGGACAGCCCGACGCCGTTCAAGGGCGTCATCGACCTGATCGAGATGCAAGCCCTCGTCTTCGACCCCGCCGACCTCGGCAAGACGGTGAAGGTGGAGTCCGTGCCGGAGGATTTGTTGCTCGAAGCCCTGGACTACCGCGCGAAGCTGATGGACGTGCTGAGCGAATCGGACGAGAAGGACCTCATCACCTCGGCGTTGCTCGACGGGCTGGAACCGGAGCCGGCGAAGGTGCGGCAACTCGTGCGCGAGCAGACGCTCGCCCGGCGCATCTATCCCGTACTGGCGGGCAGCGGCCGCGAACATATCGGCATCCAGCCGCTGCTGGACGCCGTGACGTACTACCTGCCGTCGCCCCTCGATCGGCCGCCCGTCGTCGGCAGTAATCCCAAGAGCAAGAAGGACGAGAAGCGCAAGCCCGACCCGAAGGAACCATTCTGCGGGCTGCTGTTCAAGGTCGTTGGCCACCCGAACGGGAACCGCTATTTCGTGCGTGTCTACTCGGGCGTGATGAAGCCGAACATGCGAGCCTTCAACGCCGGCAAGGACGTGAAGGAAAACATCGCCAAACTCTTCCACGTCCACGCCGACCCGGCGAAGGGGCTGGAGGAAGTGGAGTCGGCACCGCCCGGCGACATCGTGTGCGTGCTGGGTTTGAAGGACTCCGCGACCGGCGACACGCTCTGCGAGACGGCGCACCCGATCCTGCTCGAACCGATCAGCTTCGCGGAAGCGGTGGTGAGCCAGTCCATCGAACCGGAGAGCGGGGCGGACAAGGACAAGCTCGCATCCTCGCTGGCGTTGCTCCAGCTCGAAGACCCGACCTTCAAGGTGAAGCTCGACAAGGATACCGCTCAGACCGTGATGAGCGGCATGGGCACACTGCACCTCGAAGTGAAGCGGCACCGGCTGGAGCGCGATTTCCGCGTGAAGGTGCGCGTCGGCAAGCCGCGTGTGAGCTATCGCGAGATGCTCATGAGCGGCAAGACGGTGGAAGTGGAAGTGGACCGGATGGGGGACAAGCCGGCGTATGCGAAGCTGCGGGTTTCGTTCACGAACTTCAAGGTCGATCGGCCGGTGATCGTGAACAACTCCGTCGGCCCGGAGGCGCTGCCGGCGCTCTTCGCCGCGGCGGCGGAGCGGGGCCTTGCCGACGCTCTCCAGACCGGTGAACTCGGCTATCCGATGATGAACGTGCAGGCGACCATCACCGACGCGAAGATCGACCCGAACCTGAGCAGCGAAGACGCGTTCCTGAAGGCGGCCTCCCAGGCGTACCGCGAGGCGATCGACGGGAACATCCAATTGATGGAGCCGATCATGCGCGTGACCGTCACGACGCCGAACGAATTCCTCGGGAACATCATCGGCGACCTGACGCAGCGTCGGGGCATCATCGAGCGGCAGGAGGCGATCGGCGCCGGCGACACGTTCGAGGTGGAGGCGTTCGTGCCGCTGCGGCTGCTGTTCGACTACGCCGATCGCGTGCGGAGCTTGAGCCAGGGTCGTGCCGCGAGCGGTCTGGAGCCGCACAGTTATGAACCCGCTCCGGCCGACGTACGGCGCGAGATGCTGGGGGAGTGATTGCATTTGTTTAGCGGCGACGCGGAGTCTTCGGAGCCGAGCGCGGAGAGCGTCGGACAAAACTCAGCAACCATCACGTACCAACGACGTTACGCGCTCGGCTCCGAAGACTCCGCCTCGCCGCTAAACGAGGTTGCGTGATGGTCATTGCCTCACACGTCATCTTTTCGGCCTACGGGTTCTGGTTACCCAATGACCCGCGCGGGTCGTGGTCCGAATTCGTCCGCAAATGGGAACTCTTCCTCGCCGGTGGCAAGGCGACCAAAACAAACGAGACTCGATCCCTCGCCTACGATCCGCACGACCGCGCGAAACGCCTCGCAACGAATAACGCGCTCTCATTGCCTCCGGTGAAGTTCACGGGCATCCAGGCCCGCGCCCTCGGCCGCGGCTTCGCGGAGTATGTTCAAAATTCGAATCTCGAAGTCTGGGCGTGCAGCATCATGCCGGATCACATCCACCTTGTCACCGCCCGGCATCGATTGCATGTCGAGCAACTCGTGATTCAGTTAAAGTCATCCGCGACGCGGCATCTCGTGGAGGAAGGCATTCATCCATTTCAAAGCATGAAATCATCCGACGGCCCGCCACCGAAGTGTTTCGCGAAGGGTGAGTGGAAGGTGTTCCTCGATTCGCCGGAGGATGTGCATCGCGCGATTCGGTACGTCGAGAACAATCCGATCAAGGACGGATTGCCGCCGCAGCGCTGGGCGTTCGTCCAACCACCCACCGTTTAGCGGCGACGCGGAGTCTTCGGAGCGGAGCGCGTCACTTCAGATCCACTTCCGCCAGCGGAAGATGCCCAACGTGCCGATGGCCGTGATCGCCATCAGGCCCAGCGCGTAGTAGTAGCCGTTGGGCCATTCCGTCTCCGGCATGTGCTTGAAGTTCATCCCGTAGATGCCGGCAATCAATGTCAGCGGCAGGATGATCGTCGAGATCATCGTCAGCACCTTCATGATCTCGTTCAGCTTGTTCGAGGCCGCCGCGAGATGCGTCTGCATCAGGTCGCTCACCATCTCGCGGGCACCCTCGATCAGTTCCGTGTAGCGCACGAGGTGGTCGTAGACGTTGCGGTAGTAGACGCGTTCGTCCGCCTGCACCAGCGCGAACTCGCCGCGCACGAGTCGCGCCAGCACCTCGCGCTCGAGGATCAGCGTCTTCCGCAGGAAGATCACCTGACGTTTCAGCCGCAGCAGGTGCGTGAGGGTTTGCCGGGTCGGTTTCGAGAAGAGGCGGATTTCGAGTTTGTCCAGCCGTTCGCCGAAGCGTTCCACGACCGGGGCGTACTCGTCCACCATTTCGTCGAGGATCAGATGGAACAGGAAGTCCGGCCCGCGGCGCGTCGTGTCGCCGTGCCGGCGGACGAACTCGCACACGGCCGCCACGCACGGGAGTGGATCGTAGTGGTGCGTGATCAGGACGTTCCGCGTCAGGATGCCGCTGAGTTGCGGTCGCTTCCACCCGATGCGCATGACCGATCGCTTCGGCAGCCCCGGCTCGATCGTTTCGGTGAAATCCGGCGGCGTGCCCGATTCGGGCTGGCAAATCTCCACGGGCAGCGGGTTCACAATGACGCACAGGTAGTCCGGGAACTCCTCCACTTTGGGCAGGTGCGCCCCTTCCTCCGGCAGGCGCCGCGGCCGCGTCACGTCATCCCGCGTCAGCGGGTGGATTGGCAGGAACCCCTTGAAGACCCGATCCTCTTCTTCCGGTGTCGGGTTCTCCAGGTCGATCCAGATCATCGACTCGCCGGTCAGTGCTGTCGCCCCGGCCGGCAGTTCGGCCGAAACCGGACAAGTAGCGGCGTCGGTGTCCGGCTCCCAGCGATAGACGCGGATCATGGAATTTAGCCACAGATAAACGCAGATGAACACAGATAAGAGGAAGACAATTTACAGGCTGCCGATCCTGATGGGATTCTTTTGATCGGTTTATCTGTGTTGATCCGTGTTCATCTGTGGCCTTCTCTCTTCGTCTCACGTCTCGTAGACGATCCGGCCGTGCTTGCTGGCGCGGCTGATGCGGTCGCCGGCGTAGAGGCCGGCCAGCACGAACTCCACGCAGGAGGCGCGGATCGCGTCGCTCTCGCCGGCGTTCACCTCGAACGCCTTGTCCCACGCCTTCGGCACGCGCTTCAACCGCTTCGCGTATTCCGCGCTTGGCAACATATCGCCGACCTCCACCTTCACACCCTTGCCAAAGACTTCCGCGATCTCGTCCAGGCCGTGCTTCTCCACGTACTCGGCGAAGACGACGCGGATCGCATCGGCGATGATCGCCTCCAGCACCTGCTTTTCGGACATCTGGTTGGTGCCCATCAGGTCCAATTCGAGCTTGCCGAGCGAGGAGGTGGGCAGGTGGCCGAGGTCGCTGATGCGCGGCACGGCCGGCTTCTCGCCGAGCTTCACGCCGCGATGCCGGGCGCTTGCAACCATCGTGCGGTAGTTCGCCATGCTGAAGCGGGCGCTGACGCCGCTGGCGTGGTCCACGTACTTCGACTTCCGCGCCGAGACGCTGATCTGCTCGATGATCTCCTTCATGAAGTACGGCACGAAGACGGGGAACTCGCCGGCGAGGTCGAGGCCGTTCTCGGCTTCGATGATCTCGATGCCGAGTTGCCGCTCGCGCGGATAGTGCGTCTGGATCAGCGAGCCGATCCGGTCCTTCAACTGCGGGATGACCTTGCCGGAGCGGTTGTAGGTGGTCGGGTTCGCGCTGAAGAGGATGAGCACGTCGAGGTCGAACTGGATCGGATAGCCGCGGATCTGGACATCGCGCTCTTCGAGGATGTTGAAGAGGCCGACCTGGATGAGGTCGTCGAGTTCGGGAATCTCGTTCATGGCGAAGATGGCGCGGTGCATGCGCGGGATGAGGCCGAAGTGCAGGGCGTCCTCGGCGCTCATGCTGGTGCCGCCGGCGAGCTTGGCGGGGTCGATCTCGCCGATGATATCGGCGAACTTGGTCCCGGGGGCCAGCCGCTCGGCGTAGCGTTCCTTGCGGTGCCACCAGGCGATGGGAATCTGATCCTCCGGCGTGTTCGCGACGAGGTCCTTGCCCGCCTTCGTGATCGGGTGGTACGGGTCTTCATGGACCGGCGAACCGGGTATGGCGAGGTACGGGACATACTCGTCGAGGAAGCGGACGAGCGATCGCATGATGCGGCTCTTCGCCTGCCCCTTCTCGCCGAGGAAGAGCATGTCGTGCCCGGCGAGGATGGCGATATTGATTTCGGGGATGACGGTGTCGTCGTAGCCGACGATGCCGGGGAAGAGTTCGTCGTTGTTCTTCATGGCCGCGAGGAAGTTGTCGCGGAGTTCGTCCTTGACGGTCTTGGATTGCCAGCCGGATTCGCGGAGTTGCTTCAGGGTGGTCGGGCGAGCGGTCACGGTCGCGTCCTCGGGTGCGGAGTCGATGCGACATTGTAGGCGCGCTGGATCGGGGCGGTTACAATGGCGAATAAGGAATACCGCCATGCCGCTGCTCGATCATTTCCGTCCGCCGGTCTCAAAGCGAATCCAATGGAATTCGCTCCATTCCGCCTGGGCGACTCGCCTGGCGGATCAGCTCTGTGAACGATTGCCCCCGGACTTCCGTGCTGAGGAGCACATCAAACTCCCCGGCGGGGTTGAGATCGACGTGGCAACCGTCCGCGATCGCAACAACTCCGGCGATCTTACGGAAGAGGAGCGGACGAGTTGGGTGCCACCTCCGCGAACCTGGCGCGTCGAAATCGAGTATCCGGGACAATTCGAGATTCGCATCCTGCGGTCGGACATCCGCGAAGTCGTGGCCGCGATCGAACTCGTCAGCCCGAGCAACAAGGACCGGCCGACGGAACGGGAGGCCTTCGCCGCGAAAGTTTGCAACTATCTCGTATCGGGGATTTGCGTCCTCGTCGTGGACGTGGTTACTTCGCGCCGTGGGAACCTTCACAACGAGATCGCACGGATTTTGGACCTGCCCGCCGAGCAGCGTCTTCCCGCGGACACGGAACTTTACGCGGTGACGTACCGGCCGACTCTTCTGGGTGGTCAACCGTTATTGGATTTTTGGACACGCACATTCGCGGTCGGGGAGCAATTACCCGAAATGCCCTTGCGTTTGACGGGCGAATTATTCGTCCCGGTCGATCTGGAGGAAGCCTACGTGGACGTGTGTCGACGGCGGAAAGTTCTGGAATGACGGGGCGCGGCCGGCCGCGCCCCCTCGGTCGGGGTCACTTCTTCCGCTTGTAAGTCACGGTGAACATCGGGTCCTTCCCGTCGCCCATGTACATCGCAAAGGTCGCGGTGTTCTCGTCCTTCCATTCCGTCACGGTCTTGTGCTTCTGGATTTTACCGTCCGGTCCGGGGGCGTCGCCGGACATGGTGAGCTTTTTGGTTTCCTTGTCGTAGGTCCCTTCGAGGATCATCGGGCTGGTGGACATGCTGTCGCACCAGATGCTGACGAATTTCTTCTTCTTGGCGTCGTAGGTGTCCATGCCTTTGCCGGCGAACTTGGTGCCGAAGAGTTCGATGTCGAGGGCGCTGGCGAGCCAGAGGCCGCCGAGTTCCATCTTGAAGGTCGAGGTGCCCTTGGCCTCGGTGCCTTCCATTTTCATGGTCACGTCCCAGGTGCCCTCCCACTTCTTGAGCATGTCGTGTTCCGGCCCGGGCTTGACCGGTTCCTGGGCGTGGGCGACGGGGCCGGCGACGATCGCGACGGCGGCGACGAGGACGAACGAACGCAGCATCGACATGGGAACTCTCCGCGAGGGGCGACGCGCCGGCGGACGGGACGCCCGCCGCCGGTCGAGTCGTGTATGGATGTTTACGTTGCGGTTTTAGTCCCCACGCGGGCCGAATGCGATGTCCGTAGACGATTCGAATTGTGGAATCGCGCCGGAGGATTCGTCAGAATCGACACAACCGTCAGGCGATCGGTCATTTTTTCAAAGCGCGGCCCGGTCGTCCGCCGGCGCGGCCCTTGAAGTACACGGAATTTTCCCGATCGGCGCTCTGGGCAATCTGTGCCGAGTGTCGGGGTTTTCGGCGGACGGGGGAACGGGCGAAGAAAACCAAAGATGCGGCGACGGAACCGCCGATGAGAAGCGTGCGAGTGGCTTCGCTGTGGATTTCGGCCATTGGATGGAGGGATTCGCGTGTTGGATATTGTCATACCGATGGCCGGCCGGGGCAGCCGCTTCGCGGAGAAGGGATTCGCCCTTCCGAAACCGTTGATCCCGGTCTGCGGCGTGCCGATGACGAAGTTGGTCATCGAAAATCTGCGGCCGCGCGGTCCTCACGCGTTCACGTTCATCTGCCAGCGGTCGCACCTGAAGGAATACGACCTCGGCGCGAAACTGCGCCAGTGGGCGCCGGGCGCGAACGTCATCGCGATCGACCGCGTGACCGAAGGGGCCGCGTGCACGGTGCTCCTCGCCGAGCACATTATCGACACCGATCGACCGTTGATGATCGCGAACTGCGACCAGTACATCGACACCGACATCGACGAGTATCTGGCCACGATGGAGCGGGACCAACTCGACGGCCTGATCATGACCATGACCGCGCACGACGCGAAGTGGTCCTTCGTCGGCTACGACGCCGCCGGCCGCGTGAACCGCGTCGTCGAGAAGCAGCCGATCTCCGATTCGGCCACGGTCGGCATCTACAACTTCCGCCGCGGCCGCGACTTCGTCGCCGCCGCGAAACGGATGATCGCCCGCGACCTGCGCGTCAACGGCGAGTTCTACGTCGCTCCGACCTACAACCAGCTGATCGAGGACGGCGCCCGGATCGGCGTGCACTCCATCGGCTCGCTCGGTGCCGGCATGTACGGCCTTGGCGTGCCCGAAGACCTCGCGCTGTTCGAGTCGCTGCCGATCGCCCGGCACGTCCGCGGGCGGGTGGCCGCGTGATCGTTCTCAGCCACCGCGGCTACTGGAAGACGCCGGACGAGAAAAACACCGTCGCGGCGTTCCGCCGATCCTTCGACCTCGGCTTCGGCACCGAGACCGACGTGCGCGACCGGTTCGGCGAACTGGTGATCTCCCACGACATGCCCCGCGGCGGGGAACTGGCGTTCGACGCCTTCCTCGACCTGCTCGGCGACCGCGACCTCCCGCTGGCGATCAATGTGAAGGCCGACGGCCTGGCGGATGCCATCCGCGACGCCTTCGCGAAACGGCCGCGACTCACGCGCTGGTTCGTGTTCGACATGTCGGTGCCCGATACGCTCCAGCAACTGGCGCGGGGCAACCCGACCTTCGCACGGCTCAGCGAATACGAGCCCGCGATTCCGGATCGACTCGCGGACCGGATCGCCGGAATCTGGCTCGACGGCTTCCACGACGACTGGTGGACGACCGACCTGATCGAAACCTGGACGACGCGCGGCCGAACCGTCTGCGTCGTCTCGCCGGACCTGCACAAGCGCGATCCGGAGCCGGCGTGGGCGCGACTGCGCGCCGCGCAGTTCTCCCGCCCGGACCGCGTCCTGCTCTGCACCGACCAACCCGAAGACGCCGCCGCGCGGCAGGGAGGCGGACCATGATCCGCGCCGTGATCTTCGACATGGACGGCGTCCTCATCGACGCCAAGGAATGGCATTACGAGGCGCTCAACCGCGCGCTCGAACTCGTCGGCTTCACCATCACGCGCGAGGAGCACGAGACCGCCTTCGACGGATTGCCGACCAAGAAGAAACTGGACATGCTCACCGATCGTTTCGGACTGCCGCGCAAGCTGCACGCCTTCCTGAACGAGATGAAGCAGCAGTACACCATGGACCTCGTGTACCAGCTCTGCAAGCCGACCTTCCATCACGAATTCGCCCTCTCGCGCCTCAAGCGCCGCGGCTACAAGCTCGCCGTCGCGTCCAACTCCATCCGGCACACCGTGCGCGTGATGATGGAGAAGGCGCACCTGGCGGAATACCTGGACCTGCAGCTGAGCAACGAGGATGTGGCCCAGGCGAAGCCGCACCCGGAAATCTACCTCAAGGCGATCCGCACGCTGGGCTGCGTGCCGGCGGAATGCCTGGTGGTGGAAGACAACGAGAACGGTATCAAGGCCGCGACGGCGTCCGGCGCGCATGTGCTGGTCGTGCACGACGTGAACGACGTGCACCTCGACAACATCCTCGCGCGGATTCGCGATATCGAATCCGCCCCGGCGCGGAGGGCCGCCTGATGAACGTGGTGCTGCTGGATCCGTCCGACCGCCAGACGGCCGCCGACGCGGCGGCGCGCGTGGAGGCGGCCGCCGGCCGGAGCTGCCGCGTCTGCCGCATGACGCGGGCGCTTGGCTCCGACGGTCCGCCAAGCTGGAAGCTGCGCTTCGCTCCCGGCGACGGACTCGTGCGGACGCGCCGCGAGCCGGACGGCCTCGTGCCCGCCGTCCTCCTCGCCGTCGACGAATTCGCGGGCGAAGACGAACTTGCGATCGTCGCCGCCGACGCCGCGCAATGGTCCAAGCATTTCCAGCGGATCCCGCAGGCGCTAGCCTCGCGGCTCGACGTGTTTCTGTCCTTTGAAGCCGAAGGCCCCGGCCGCTTCGTCGTCGATCCCGACGTGACGACCCTCCTGCACCTGACCAACGGCCTGACACCCGCGCTCGCCTGGTACCGCACCACCGATCTGTTCGTCGACGCCGCCAAGCAGGTCATCCGCAAGGATGCGCGCTGGAACGGCCAGTTCTCCGCGGACTCGCTCCTGCGCGAGCTGGCGCTGCACGACGCCCGCGTCGGCTATCACGGCCGACCGATGGACGACACCCTCGCCGCCGCCTGAGAACCCGATGAAACACCACCGACTGGACGAAATGGTGAAGGGCTGGTTCGTCGGCAACTTCGCACCGACGGCGTTCGCCGCCGACGCTGTCGAGGTGGGCATCAAGGTCTACAAGGCCGGCGACCGCGAGGTGGCGCACTTCCACAAGGTGGCGACGGAGCTGACCGTGATCGTGTCGGGCCGCGTGCGCATGCTCGGCCGCGAGTGGGGTGCCAACGACATCGTCACGATCGAGCCAGGCGAGGCGACCGCCTTCGAGGCGCTAGAAGATACGGTGACCGTGGTGGTGAAGCTCCCCTGTGTCGCCGGCGACAAGTATTTGGTGACGACGAACGGACCGAATTCCTGATCCGGATTATTTGCGCTTCTCCAGTCGTTCCTGCGCGGCCTTCGTCCACTCACTGCCCGCCGGCGCGTCCCTCACGATCTTCCGGAGCACCAAGGTCGCGGACTCCGGTTGCTTGTCCTCGTCGTAGGCGCGGGCCGCTTCCAACGCCGCCGCGAAGCCGAGGTCGGGGTAGTCGTAGGTGTACGGCACGAGCATGAGCGCCGCGGCCGCCTCGGCGGGCTTCTTCTGGGCGAGCTTGCACAGGCCGATCTGCGTCTGTGCCCGGGCGGCGACCTCCGCGGTCGTCGCGGCGATCACGAGCTGATACTGGCCGATCGCCTCGTCGAACTTCGACTGCGCCTGGAGCGCGCCGCCCCAGCCGTAGCGGGCTTCGGGCAGGAACGGGCTGTTGCCGTAGCGCGCGACCGTCGCCTCGAAGGCGACGCGCGCCGGCTCCCACTGCTTCGCCGCCGCGAGCGCCTGCCCGAGCCGCAGCATCGCGCGATCGCTGATGCCGCCGACGTTGTGGTACTCGCCTTTGTCGCGGAAGACCGCCAACCGTTCGGCCGCCTTGGCGAACTCGCCCTGCGCGAACAGCGCCTCACCGTGCCGGTAGATCGCCTGCGCCCGGTGCGGCGATTTTTCGTTCCCGGCGACGACCTCGAACTGCGTCGCAGCCGCCTTGTAGTCCTTCTTGGCGAACTGGCAACCGCCGAGCTTCAGGCGGATCCGTTCGAGTAGATCCGGTGAGACGGCACGGTCGGTCGGCTCGCGATCCAGCGCGTCCTTGAGCAGTTTGATCGCATCGTCGTGTTTGTCGCGTTCGGCCAACATCTCGGCCAGTTCCAGCCGGGCGTCGATGGCGAGCGCGAGATCGGCGAACTCGTCGGCGAGTTTGCGGTACGCGCCGACGGCGCGTTCCTCGGCCCGTTGCACCGGCACTTCGGCGAAGGCGATCTCGCCCGACGGCGCGGGCGGCGGCCGCACGCCCTCCGGGCGGGGCTTCTTCGTCTCCTCGATCCACTTGTCCATGCGTTGCTGCTGGAGTGTGCCGCGCGCCTGTTGCACTTCGTGGTCCATGATCGAACGATAGCCCCACGCGGCGTCGTAGAGCATGCGCGCGCGGCCCTCGCCCGTCGGCATCGCCGACGCGAACTCGGCGCTCCGCTGCACCAGCGCGTCGCACGCCTGCAGGATCGCCTCGCGACCTTGCTGCATCGTGCGCTCGGCGGTCTGGATCTGCTCCGGTTTCAGGTTCGGCTTGTTGCGTTCCAACTGGCCGGTTTCGATCTGCTTGCGGGCCACGGCGAGCGCCGTCTGACCCGCCCGCAGCGCCGCCTCCGCGCCGATCGGCTTGCCGCGCCCGGCGTTCACGAGTTCGTCGAAGATCTGCTTCGCTTCGGGCAGCTTGGCACTTTCGAAAAGCGCGACGCCGTGGTGGAACTTCAGCAGATGCGCCCACTCGGCCCGCTCCTTGTCCTGCGCGAGCGCGGCCTCGTATTTCTTCCGAGCCTCGTCCAGCACCTTCACCGCCTCGGCGGGTTGGTTCTGCTCCCGGTGCAGCGCCGCCAGTTGCAGGTACGCCAGCGGGGCGACGGGGGAGTTCGATCGCTCGCCGCCGGCGAACTGCCGGAGGTCGTTCATGGCCCCGCCGCGGTCACCCATCATCGCGCGCACCTTCGCCATCTCGAGGCGGGCGTGCGCCGCCTGCGGGGCGGTCGGGTAGGTCTTCTCGAGCTTCTCGTAGAACTCGCGCGCCTTGTTCAGGAGCGTGTTCCGCTCGTTGGCGTCGGCGAGCGTGGAACCGAGCCGCTTGAGGCACAGGCCCAGTTTCAAATAACCATCGGGCGCATCCGGCGATTTCGGGTTGGAAGCGACGAAGTTCTCGAGCAGGCCGGACGCGTTCGTGAGCTTCTCGCGGATGATGTTCTCGGCGAGCGCGTCGTCCGCCTTCGTCGGTGCCAGTCGGATGAGGCAATCGGCGAGCAGGTAGCTCGCGCCGGCGAGATCGCCGTTGCGGTCCGGGGCGGGGATGGCGTCGAGAATCTTGGCGGCGCCGTCGAGGTCGCCGCACTGCACGAGGCAGACGCCGACGCCGTAGCGGGCGTAGCTCGCGCGGTCGAACTCCGGGAAGCGATCGACCACCTCGCGGTACTTCTTCGCGGCCTCTTCGTAACGCTGTTTCCGCTCGGCGGCGCGGTTCGGGTTCGGGTCCTTCGCCACCTCCAGCGCGCGGGCGTAGGCGTTCTCGGCGGTCCGGTAGGCGACGGCGGGCAAGAGCGTTCCTTGCGGGAATTTGGTGCGGAACTCGTTGCACCATTGCTCGGAGCGGTTGAGGTCGCCGGCGGCACCCCACGCGGAGGCGAGCCGTTGGACGATCTCCTCGTGCCGGCGTTCGGGCAGCAGTCGTTCGTTCCAGACCGCCTCGTACGTCTGCGCCGCCGGCTGGAACTGCTTCGTGGTCTGAAGGGCGTCGGCGAGGTCCAGCAGCATGTCGCCGCGGCGGACGCGCGCGTCGGCGTCGCCTTGCCCGGCGAGCTGCTGGGCGCGCTCGGCGGCCTTGCGAAGCGTCTCAATGGCCGTCTTGTACTTGGCGTCCCGGTCGGCGGCGTTGTTCGGGTCGGCGGCCGCCGCGATTCCCAGCTGCGCCTTGCCGAGCCAGTGCGTCGCCTGGTCCGCGAGCTTCGGGAATTTCTCGACGAGCGGCGGCAGCGTCTTGGCGGCCTCGTCGAATTGCTTCAACTGCACCTGGCAGAATCCGACGCGCAGGGCCGCGTCGGCGTGCAGCGGCGAGGCCGGGTATGCGGCGGCGAACCCCTGGAACTTCGTGAGGGCGTCGGTGAACTTGCCCGCTTCGTAGTTGAGCGTCGCGCCGTGGAATGCCGAGCCGGCAACGTGATCCGGCGCTGCGCCGGTGGCGAGCGCCTGCACGCGGGCCTTTTCGTCCGGGTTGTTCTTGAACCGGTCCGGCTGCTTGAGCGCCTCGACGGCGTCCTTCTTCTGCTTCTCGTATTCGACGAGGACGGTGTCGTAGTGGACGGACGCCTCGGCCGTCTCGCCGCCGAGGTGGAGCACACGGCCGACGAGGTAGCGAGCCGCGAGGCCGACACCGGGGTCGGTGAACGGGGCGATCTGGTTCAGGGAGCGCCCGGCGTTCGGGTAGTCCTTTTCGAGGAAGCACGCGAGGCCGTGGTAGTAGAGCGCGAGCGGGCGGTGCGCGCTCTTCGCGAGCGTCGGCTCCTTGAGGGCGGCGTCGAGCGCGGTGCGGACTTCGCGCGGGCGATTCAGTCGAAGTTGCATCTCCGCCACGTCGCAGCGGCAGCGGAGCGCCATCTCGGCGTTCTTCTTGCCGTCGAACCAGCCGGCCGCCTCGCCGTAGCGGCGCAGGGCGTCCTCGTATTTGGGCGGGGCGGCCTTCGGGTCGGCGCTGCGCAACCCCAGCGACCGCTGCGTGGCGGCGAGTTGGTAGAGCACCCAGCCGCGGTCGGCATAGCCGCCGTCGTTCGCGGCGAGCGTGAGCGGTTCGACGGCGGCGGCGTAATCGGGTTCGGGGGCGTTGATGAAGGTCAGCGCGAGGCCGTGCCGGGCGGCGGAGCCTTGCTGGTTCGGGAACTTGGCGAGGACCTGCTTGAACTGCTCGCGGGCGGCGGGCAGGTTGCCGTCGTTGTAGAGCTTGCGCGCGGCGTTGATCGCCATCTCGGCCTGCTGGTCGGGCGGCACCTGCGCGGCGGCGGGTAACGAGATGAGGAAAACGAGCGCGAGCGTGCGATATGCCATGAGCCAAGTCGCTCCGGGGGAGGCGGGCGTCGGAATGTCAATCTATTCTGTTCGGGCAAACTGCGCCGGGTCAATTCTTCGATACCGGGTCGATGGCTTCGGTTCCCGATTCGATTCCGTCGTCCGGCGAAATCTCGGCCCTCGCGGGAATGCCCCGGATGTTCCAACCGGTTTCTTTCCGGCGATGCCGCCGAACGCGCAGTAGAGTTTCCCGCTTCGACCACCGCCCTTCGGAGCCCCTGTGAGCGCGACATCGGATCTGCTGCCGGCCACACGCCCCGAATTGATCGGCGTCGGTGAGGACACCAACCCGCCGCGCGCCGTGGACGAGCGCACCATTCCCAACGGTGGCGCCGCGCCGCTGGCGATCGCCACCGCGCTGACGATGCGCACGGTGGTCTTTCGCCCCTCGGAGCACGCCGGCGACCTCGGCCGGCTCGACCGCTATCGCGTCCTGAAACAGCTCGGCAAGGGCGGCATGGGGGCCGTCTACCTCGGCTTCGACGAACGGCTGCGCCGGAAGGTGGCGCTCAAGGTGATGCTGCCGGACGCCGCCGCCGATCCGCAGTCGAAGGAACGCTTCCTGCGCGAGGCGCGCGCCGCGGCCCAGATCGCCCACGACAACGTCATCGCCATCCACGAGGCGGACGAAGCCGACGGACTGCCCTACATCGCCATGCAGTACCTGCAGGGCTACCCGCTGGACGAATACCTGGCGAAGAAGGGCCGCCCGTCCTTCGCCCAGATCGTGCGCATCGCCCGCGAGATCGCCCTCGGCCTCGGTGCCGCGCACCGACTCGGCCTCGTCCACCGCGACATCAAGCCCGGCAACATCTGGCTCGAAGCCCCGAACGGCCGCGTCAAGATCCTCGACTTCGGACTCGCCCGACCCGCCAAGACCACGGAGGGCGAACTCACCCAAAGCGGCACCGTCGTCGGCACGCCCGCTTACATGTCCCCCGAACAGGCGCGCGGCAAACCGGTCGACGGCCGTGCCGACCTTTTCAGCCTCGGGGCCCTGCTGTACCGGCTCGTGACCGACTCGCTTCCGTTCGACGGCCCCGACGTGATGGCCATGCTCACAGCCCTCGCCGTCGAGGAACCGACGCCCGTACTCGAACGAAATCCGCAAACGCCGCCGGCGCTCGCGCAGCTCATCCATGAACTGCTCGCGAAGAAGCCGGCGCGACGGCCCCAAACCGCCGACGAGGTCGCGGCTCGCCTGCACGCGATCGTCGCGTCGCCCCAAGACCCCGTCGCCAGTCCGGTCGTTTACGTCCCGGTCGCCGTGACGATGATCGAATCGGGCAACGCCTTCGAAGGACTGGAAATCGAGGAGACGGAACAGGCGTCGAACGGCTCGCGCCGACACGCTCCGCCCCCATCGCGCCGACCCTACGCCCTCGTTGCCGGCGGGCTGACGGCCATTCTCCTCGGCGTCGGATTGCTGGTCGCGCTGCTGGGCGGTTCCCGGCCGGAGCCGCGCGCCGTCGAAGAGAAACCCGCCCGGAAGACCGCCGAACCGGCCAAGCCCGCCCGAAAGCCCGACGCCCCCGTTGTCATCGACTCCGCGCCGTTTCCCAAACTGGATCCCGCCTGGCTCAAGACGGTCGCGGCGTTGCCCCACACCGACATTCTCGGGCCGATCAACGAGGAACTGAAACGCCGCAACCCGGACTACGACGGCAAAGGGCTCGCCTGGATCAACGACCCGCTGACGGGCACGAAATCGGCGCTCGAAGTGAAGTCCGATCAGATCGCGGACCTAATGCCGTTGCTCGCCGTGCCGAACCTCGAAAGCCTCTCGCTGTTCGCCATCGGACAGGAACCCTCGCGGCTGACCTCCCTCGCGCCGTTGAAAGGCCTCCGCAAGCTCCGTTGCCTGCGCATCGACTTCCACACGCGCCTGACCGATCTCGGCCCGATCCAGGGTTTGCCGATCGAACAGCTCACGATCCGCGGCTGCGGCATCGAATCGCTCGACGCCCTGCGCGGCATGCCGCTGGAGAAACTCGAAATCCCGAACCTGTTCGTGCCCGACTTCCGACCCCTCGCCGGACTGCCGCTCCGCGTGTTCCACTTCGGCCACCCGGACACCGGACCGGACCTCGCGCCGCTCACGGAGTGCCCACTGGAGCATCTGCGCATCGAGTGGGGCCGCGGCATGAACCTCGCCCCGCTGAAGCGTTGCCCGTTGAAATCGTTCGCGATGAACTACACCGCCCAGCCCGACCTCGCCGCCCTCGAAGGTTCGAGCATCGAGGACTTTTCCGGCTTCGATCCGGTGCAGTACGAGTCGTTCCTGCGGACGTTGCCGAAACTCGCGACGGTCGGGGCGTACAACTCGGCACCGATCCCGGCGGCCGAGTACTTCCGCAACTGCGAGGAGTTCCGCGCCCGTCGCGACGAGTGGGTCGCCGAACACAAGGACAAGCCGGTGCTGGATCGCATCGCCGCCGCCCGCGCCCGCTTCGAGAAGCAAAACGAGGGTAAGACTTCCGCCTTTTCCCCCACCATTGTCGACGGCGAAGTCGTCGCCATCGACCTCACCGGCAGCGACCCGCTGAGTAGTTGCTGGGACCTTTCGTTTCTCCGTGTGTTCCCGAAGTTGAACTCGATCGTGTTCGAAAACATGTCGTACACGCCGCTTTTCCACCAGCTCGTCGACCTGCCGATCGAGGAGGTGCGCATCCCGGACTCGGCGATGCACATCCAGAAGAATCTCTATTCCTTCGGCCGGATGAAATCGCTGAAGTCGGTGAATGAACAGCCCATCGACGAATTCGCGGCGAAGTGGGGGCTGTTCCCGCGGAAACCGTGACGCGTCATTTGGTCTTTTTCTCCGCCGGAAGGTATTCTTTCGCGAAGGTCGCGATCGCCGCGGCGAGGTTCTTCGCGAACGGGTCCATGCCGATCCGCGTGCGGACCTGTCCGCCGAGTTCCAACTGGATCGCGTCGACGCTGCCGTCGGTTTTGCTGCCGTACGTCGCGACGATGTACCCGCCGGAGAATCGCGGGTCTTCCTTCGCGTCGGCGTCGTTGGCGGGCGTGATGGTGTAGCCCGCCTTCGCGAGCAGGCCGAAGAAACCCGTCTTCCCCGTGAGTGCGGTCTTGCCGAAGCGGTCGACGAGGTGCTTGGTCGTCTGCGTGTTGTTCGTCCCGCGGAAGATGGCGTTCGCGTCCGCCGCCTGGCCGTGCAGGTCGATCACGAGGCCGCGGCCCCAGTCCTTCTGGATCGCGGCGCGCGAGTCCTTCAGGAACTCGTGGTAGGCGCGATAGTACGGCTTGGCGGCCGCGTGCTCGACGCCGTTCGCCTCCGGCCGGTTCACGTCCGCGTACTTCCGCTCGAAGTGCGCGATCACCAGGTACGGCTTCGCCTTCATCGCCTTTTCGATCTCGTCGGCCACCTTGCGGGCGAGCAGGTCCGTGTTCGTGTCGTTCACGGTCACGAACAACGGCACGTTCTTGCCGGCGCGCACGGGGCAATCGGGGATCGGCTTGCGACCGCCATGCGGTGCGGACAGGAGGATTGGCAGCTCGCCCGTTTGTCGGGTGAGCATGTCGTCGGGGATTTTGTCGGCGGCGCGGAGCGGTGCGCAGAGAGCCAGAACGAGAACGAGTGAACGGGCCATGGAGATTGGCTCCGGTCAGCGAGATGAAAATGTTCTCATTAAGGTACGGGATTGAGTGCGGCTGCCAATGCGGACGCGTTGGAACGGAGATCGGCGAGGGCGGATTCCCGCTTCGCCGGATCGCCGGCGGCTTCGAGCTTGCGCACGAGCGCGGTGCCGACGATGACGCCGTCGGCGATGGTTCGCAGTTCCGTGACGTGCTCGGGCTTGCTCACGCCGAAGCCCACGCACAGCGGCAGGTCGGTGAGGGAACGCAGCCGCGCGAGCATGCCCGTCAGTTGCACCGGCAGGCGGTCGCGCTCGCCGGTGATGCCGACGATGCTCACGACGTACACGAACCCGCCGCACGCCTTCACGATCTTCTCGGCCCGCGCCGGCGACGTTGTCGGCGTCACGAGCAGGATCGGTTTGAAATCCTGATCGGCGGCGATTTTCGCGAACTCGTCGGCTTCTTCGACGGGCAGGTCCGGCAGCACCGCGCCGCTCAGGCCGGCCGCCTTCGCCTGCCGGATGAACTCGACCGGGCCACGCTTGTAGATCAGCGAGTACGACCCCATCGCCACCAGCGGGGTGTTCCAGCCCGGTCGGGCATTGACCCGCCGCAACGACTCGAACAGGTCGGCGATCTTCAGTTTCGCATTCAGGGCGCGTGTGTACGACGCCTGGATCACCGGGCCGTCGGCGATCGGGTCCGAGAAGGGGAAGCCGACTTCGACGAGGCTCGCGCCCGACTCCGCCAGCGCCGCCAGCGCCGCCTCGGTGAAGGCGAGGTCCGGGTCGCCGGCGGTAAGGAACGGCAGGAAGGCCTTCTTCCCCGCGGCGCGGAGATCGCGGAACAGCGCATCGATCGGATTCATGCGTTCACAGATACTTGATGCAAACGACTCCGGCCACCACGAGCAACGCGCCGAGCACGCGAGCCGGCGTGATCGGCTGCTCTTTCAGGCCCATCAGGGCGAAATGGTCGAGCGCCAGCGAGCAGATGAGTTGCCCCGCGACGACGAGCGCGATGAACGCGGCCGCGCCGAGTTCCCGCGTCAGCGCCGCGCCGGCCAGCACGATCAGCGCTCCGAGCGGTCCGCCGATCCAGTTCCACCATTCCGTCTGCCGGATCTGTTCGCCGGACGGTGCCGACGGTCGCAGGGCGAGCAGGACCAGCGAGGCCGTGAGGATCGTCCCGCAGATGGAGAAGTACGCGGCGTACCACTGGCTGGCGAGGTTCTCGCGGAAGCGGGCGTTCGCGCTGGCCTGAAGGGCGATGCACGCCCCGGCCCCGGCGGCCAGGAGTGCGAAGACAATGTTGACGTTCATGGGGACAGGATAGGGAGGGAAAGGACCCGACTTCCGAAGTCCGGCTTCGACTTCGGAAGTCGGCGAGCGCGATCGACTTCCGAAGTCGAAGCCGGACTTCGGAAGTCGGGCACATGGCCTCGCCGAACTTACGGGACTTCCGTGAATTGCTTCTCGTAGTCGACGCCGACGAGTTCGGACCAGGCTTTCGCGAGTCGCCGGTACATCGGACCGGGCCAGTCAAAAGTTCGCGTATCGCCGTGGTGGACGGTCTTCACGCTCGCGACGCCGAAGCCGGTACCGGTCAGCAGGAGTTCCACCACGTCGTCGGACCACCACGAGAAACGTTCGACGCGCGACCGTCCGGTCAGTTCGGTGAGGACTTTCAAGCTGATGCTGTCTTGAACGAGTTCCGGCGGTGGAAGCAGCAGCGTGCCGTCGGCGTGGACCGCCGCGATCGCGCCGATCGCCGTGTCGCCGACGCCGTGATTCAGCACGACCGGCACGGCGCCGGGATGCTTCGCCGCGACGGCGCGCTCCGCGATGTGCCAGTGCAGCCGGCTGCGGTGCTTCACCGAAGCGGTTAATAGGTCGTAAGGTTTGAACGACTGTGTTCCGACCACCGCGAGCGTGACGCCGTCCGTGAAGAACGGCCGATAGCGCTCGACGCGGATCGGGTACGTGCTCATCGCGAGCGTCGGCGATCCGCCCGGCGGTCCCGGCGTCGCGACGGTGACCACATGCAGGTCCTGCATGCCCGCGAGCGGCCGATTGTGCGCGAGCAGTTCCCCGGCGAGTCGCGTCAGTTCGTCGTCGCTCGCCAACAAGGGAACGAAACAGCGTTCGCAATCCCGTCGGAAGCGGGAGAGGTGTTCGGCCCAGCGGAAGAGCGTGCCGCCGTAGGTGCGGGCGTTGTCGACGATCGTGGCACCGGAGACAAACCCGGCGTCCGCGAGCGACAGTGTGGCGTCCGTCGCGGGGAGGATGCGGCCGTTGAGATAGGTGTGCGGAACGGACATGAATTCAGCTTACTCAAGCCGCCTGTGCGGGGTGGGGAACACTTAGCACTTCGTCCAGCAAATCGAGCGTGCGTGCGGTCGCACCCTGTTGCTCGCGGACGAGTTGCCGCGCGGCAGTGCCCATCGCGGCGCGTTTCGCGGCGTCGGCGAGGATCGCTTCGAGTGCAGGAACGAGTCCACTCGCGTCGCGCACCATCGTCGCGCCGCCGGCTTCGACGAGCCGGCGGGCGGCGTCGCGGAAGTTCCAGACGTGCGGGCCGAAGACCGTCGGTACGCCATAGCCCGCTGGTTCGATCATGCTCTGCCCGCCGCGCTTGCCATCCAGAGTACCGCCGACGTAGCCGACATCCGCGAGGCCCCAGGCGGCACCGAGTTCGCCCACGGTATCCAGCAGGATCACCGGCGGCGGATTCTCCAACGGCTCGCGAATCGCGCTGCGCCGGACGAACGGCAGGCCCGATTCCTCCACCAGCTTCGCCACTTCCGAGAAGCGATCCGGGTGCCGCGGCACGAGCAACAGATGCAGTTGCGGGAATCGCTCGCGACATTTGCGGAACGCGGCGAGTACGATCGCCTCTTCCGGCGCGTGCGTGCTGCCGGCCACGAGCAGGAGCGGTACATTCAACAATCGCTTCAATTCGCGGCCTTTCGGCGTGTCCCGTTCGCCGACCGCGCCGTCGTACTTCACCGAACCGGTCACGCGCACATCCCGCACGCCCAGCTCGCGGAAGCGCTCGGCGTATTCGCTCGATTGCGCGCCGATGACACGCACGTGGCGCAGGAGCAGCCTTCGCGCGATCCCCGCGACACGGCGATAGCGGTCGAAGCTGCGCGGGCTGAGCCGCGCGTTCACCACGGCCACCGGGATGTTCCGCGCCGTCGTGGCGGCGAGGAAGTTCGGCCACAATTCCGCCTCGGCGAGCACCACGAGGTCCGGCTTCACCGCATCGAGGGCATTCGCCACGGCCCACGAGAAATCGAACGGCCACGCGACGATGTCGCAGTCCGGGAACTTCGCCCGCGCCTCCGCCAGCCCCGTGTCGGTCGTGGACGAGATCACGCAGCGCGCACTCGGGTGGCGCTTCCGGTACGCCGCCACCAGTGTGACGAGCAGGTGAATCTCGCCGACGCTGACGCCGTGAAACCAAACCACTGGACCGTTTAGCCGCGACGCGGAGTCTTCGGAGCGGAGCGCGTTCCGGCCGAAGAGTTTCGCCCCGAGGCCGCGCCGGTAGCGCCCCGTGCGCACGGCGCGCCAGACGATCCACGGCGACAGCAGCACGATCGCGAACAGGTAGAGTGCGTTCAACAACCAGCGCATGGGCGTCCGTTCCGAAGGTCGCGGGCCGGCAGTGTAAGCGAACCGCTCCGTTCGGTACAACAGCGATTGCCATGCCCACCTACCGTTATCCCGTTCTGCTGTGCCGCGACGCGGCGCGGGGCGTCTCGGCCGTCGCCGTGGACGCCAACGCCGTCGGCTTCGCCGCCACGCCCGCCGACGCCCGCGACGACCTGCGCGAGTACCTGGCCTGGTTCCATCGCCGCAAGCCCTGGCTCGCCGGGCCGGACGTCCGCGAACCCCGGCTCGTCTGGCACACCGTCGCCGTTCGCCCCGAATACCGCGCCAACGACCGCCTCTACCCGTGCGAGACCGAAGTCGCCGTGCGCGTCCCCGGCGTCTTCGGCACGCGCGAAAGCGGCCAACCCACCGCCGACCTGCCGCTTCTGGGCATCCGCTTCGACTACACGAACGAGAAGGACGTGCCCGACCTCGTGCGCCGGTACGTGCTGCAAAAGCTTGAAGGCCTCGCGCCGCACGACCTCAACCGCTACCTGCCGCCGCCGGAGGTCGAACTCGTCGAACTGGCCGTACGAATTCCCAAGGACGACGGCGCGCTCGCGGCGGAGTCGGTGCCGCCAACGCTCAAGCAAGTCGCGGAACCGGTCGGGGATCGCGCCGTGCGCAAGAGCTTCGCCCGCGCGTGGGGCCGCGAAGCGGAAGTCGCGGCCCTCGTGGCGAAGCTGCACCGCGAGAAGGCCAACGTGCTGCTGGTCGGCGAGGGGGCCGTCGGCAAGACGACGCTGCTCGTCGACGCCGTGAAGGCGGCCGAAGAACTGGCGCGCGAGGAGGACGAGGAGAAGCGGAACCGCCGCCGCTACTGGCTCACGTCCGCCGGGCGCATCGTCGCCGGCATGAGGTACCTCGGCCAGTGGGAGGAACGCGTCGAGGAACTCATTGCCGAACTCGGCGAGATCGGCGGCGTCCTCTGCGTCGAGCGGCTTCTCGAACTCGTCCGCCGCGGCGGCTTCGGCCCCGCCGACAGCATCGCCGCCTTCCTGATTCCGTACCTCGCGCGCGGCGAGCTGCGCATGGTCGCCGAGGCCACGCCCCCGGAGTTGGACGCCTGCCGTCGATTGCTCCCCGGCCTCGCGGACCTCTTCCAGATCGTCCCCGTGAACGGCTTCGACCGCGGCACCGCGCTCGTCGTCCTCGACAAGCAACTCGATGCCGCCGCGTCCGGCCGCGGCATCGAGGTCGCCCGCGGCACCGGCGAACGGATCGCCCGCCTCTTCCGCCGTTTCCAGCCCTACGCGCCGTTCCCCGGCCCCTCCTCCGGCTTCGCCCGCGAACTCGTCGAAGCGCAGAGCCGCGCTGGCCGCAAGACCGTCGACCCCGACGACGCCGTCGACCGCTTCCGCCGCCGCACCGGCCTGCCCGAACTCTTCCTCCGCGACGAACTCACGCTGGAGCGCGCCGCCGTGCTCGACTGGTTCCAGTCGCGCGTCCTCGATCAACCCGACGCCTGCGCCGCCGCCACGGATGTCGTCCTCACCTTCAAGGCCGGGCTGAACGACCCCGGCCGCCCGCCAGCCGTATTGCTCTTCTGCGGCCCCACCGGCGTCGGCAAGACGCACCTCGCCCTCGCGATGGCCGAGTACTTCTTTGGCAATTCGGAATGCGGAATTCGGAATGCGGAATTCAAAACCAAGACGGATTCCGGCCTTTCATTCCGAATTCCGAATTCCGAATTCCGCACTCGACTCATCCGGTTGGATATGAGCGAGTACGGCGGGTTCGACGCCGTCGCGCGCCTGCTCGGCCCGCCCGACGGCGATCCGGGGCCGCTCGTGAACCAGGTGCGCCGGCAGCCGTTCTCGGTGTTGCTCCTCGACGAAATCGAGAAGGCGAACGCCGACGTGTTCGACACGCTCATGGGCGTCTTCGACGAGGGCCGGCTCACCGACACCTACGGCCGCGTGACGAACTTCCGCAGCACGATCGTGGTGATGACGTCAAACCTCGGCGCCGGGCGCGGCTCGGCCGTCGGCTTCGGCCGCGAGCGAGAAGGGCCGAACTACCGCGACGCGGCGATGAAATTCTTCCGGCCGGAGTTCTTCAACCGGATGGACGCGGTGGTGACGTTCGAACCGCTGAAGCCGGAGGCGGTGAAGGCGATCGCGCGCCGCGAACTGGAAGCGATCGCCCGGCGGGACGGCATCGCGCGTTCGGGCATCCGGCTCGTCTGGGCCGAGTCGCTGGTGGAACGGATGGCGCAGGTGGGCTTCGACGCGAAATACGGCGCCCGGCCCTTGCAGCGCGCCATCGAGCGCGAGGTGGTGGCGGCGCTGGCGAAGTGGATGCTCGACACGCCGCACGCCGGCCGCACCGTCGAGGCGACCTGGACCGGTGACGCGGTGGCGTTCCGGTAGTGCGGGTCAAGGCTTGGCGCCGACCCGCCCTACGAATCTACAAGTCACCGGGCGTCGTCGTCCTCTTCGTCGTCGTAGCGGTTCGGTTTCGACTTGGGCTTGGCCTTCGAGGGGCGTTCCTCCTCGTAGGCGTCGTCCTCGTCCGGGATCATGCGGGCGATCCGGCGGAGGAGCAGGGGATAATGCATCTGCTTCTCGGCCTTCTTCGTGTAGCGGTCCTCTTCGACGGCGAGCGCCTGGCGGTCCAGCGCCGCCACGTTGAGCTTCGGGAACAGGTGCGGGCCGATCAACAGCAGCGTGAGCGCTTCCTTCCCGGCCTGTTCGCCGACCAGCGCCGCGGCGACGGCGTCGCAGCTCAATTCGTCCGATCGGGACAGCGGCTTGTAGATCATGCTCACTTGCGAGCGGATCAGCCCCGTGTGCCCCAGCGCGTGGTGCGCCAGTTCGTGGCCGATGATGAAGCGCAAGAGGTCGGGCTTGTTCAGCTGGATCGCCGCGTTCACGATGGAATCGAAGAGCACGACGTTCTTCTTCGCGCCGATCTTGGCGGCGAAGGCGTTCTGCTGGGCGCTCTCCATGATGTAGACGTCCGGCGGGTCCATGTCGATCGCGTCGGCGAGTTCGGCGACGTATTCGTGGATTTCGGGGAACTGCTTCGAGCTGACTTTGAGCGCGGAGCCGCGGAGCTGCGCGAGGGCGATCCGCACGCGGTAGAAGTACATGATGAGGCCGATGATGATCGGAATCAGCGCGATGCCGAACGTGGCCACCGTGATGACGATGAGGCCGAGCACGGACGAAAGGAAGAAGAGGATGTAGCCGATGGTCTGCTGGAACCCGGTGCCGGGTTCGATGTAGTCGCGGGGGTCGATCTGCCGGGCTTTGGCCATGGCTCACCGCTCGGAGAGGGATAGCGAAACAGCCCACGGAAACCGTGGGCTGTTGTAGGAGGTTCGGGGTCGATCAGACTTCGCCGTACATGTCGTGCGTGGTCGGGTCGAGGTGCTTGGTGTTGCGTTCGATGGCGAGCACGATGGTGCGCTCCTCCATGCCGTCGGCGGACTCGGCCACGGCGGGGAGGATTTGCCGGCCGTCGGTGAGGGCGTAGCGCATCGTGAAGGAGCCGTCGGGCCGCAACTTCACCGGCTCGTTCTGGAGCGTCACGTGCGCCGAGGGATCGGTGCGGCCGGTCACGATGAGTTCGGCGTCGATGGTGAAGTCGAACTTCTTGAGCTTCTCGGGCAGGACGGCGCCGGTGCCGAAGACGGTCTCCTTGCCGCGGCGGATCTGCTCGTCGAACAGTTCGCGGAGTTGCGGCGGGCCGTCGGTGGACTCGAAGCCGGTGGACATGGCGAGGAGGCGCTCGGCGGTCATGTCGTCGATTTCGGCCTGCCAGCCCTCTTCGAGGGATTCGCTGGCGCCGGACTTCGGCGGGGTGACGACGTTGGATCGGGCGAGGACCTTGAAGTCGCCGCGGCGCGAGAGGTAGCCGATGTCGGCGCGGTAGCTGCGGGGCGGCTGGGGGATGTCGATGTACCAGTGGCTGCACCCGCCGCGGATGACGATGTCGCGGACGTGGGCTTCGCTGGTGCTGGTGGTGTCCTGCGAGGTCACGTCGAAGAGGCGGATGATCGGCTTGGCGCCGTGCCAGTCCTGGCCGAGGGACGCCTCGGCGCGCTGGACCGACTGGAGCGTGAGTTCCCAATGGGCGTGGAGCCAGTGCGGATCGGGCACCATCAGGAAAATGCGATCCTTGACCGGATTCTTGGACTTCATGGAGAGGTCCTTGTCGGCCGGGATCGGGGTTTCGATGACCTTGAGCGGCGGGGGCGCCGTTCGCGCGTTCGATTTTTCCGAGGGCTTGGTCTTGTGGGTGCCGTTGGTCGTCGGCTTATCAATCGGCTTCGCGACCGTGGGCGCGGCGGTCGGTTTCTTCTCGCGGAACTTGGCGGCGGGGACGACCGGCTTGGCGGCGGGTTTGACCGGCCGCGCGGGCTTGGCGGCTCGCACCGGTTTGGCGGGTCGCGCCTTCGCCGCCGTGGACGAGGCGATCCGCTTCGGGGCCGGCGACCGCTTCGCGGCCGGCTTCGGCTTCTTGGTCGACTTCGCGACCGATGGGGCGGGTATGGCTTTCGGTTTCACGGTTCGCTCGGTTCGGATCTCGTGGGATCGCTGCATATGGCTTTCGCCGGCGTCGGTGAATTATTCCGAATCGCCGTCGCGCCGAATGTCGCTCGGACTCCGGTTCAACGAATCCGCAGCTTGGCTCCGGCCCCGGGGTCCGTCCCGAAAGTGAAGTCTGGTTCGCGGACGATCGTACTCAAACCGTTGACCCGAAACGATATCGAGAGACGCTGGAACCGCAGAGCGGCGATCCAGGATTTCGGGCGGGGCGTCCGGCGCCAACGGTTTTCCGGAGGAAGTTCCACTCCCTCCACCCTTCTAATGTAAAAACTATCGACCGTCCCTGTCAACGCGAATTCGGTTACTAGGCAGACTTTAAGGGATTTCCTGCCCGCGAAAATCCCGTCGTGCCGGTTGGTTAGGGCGATTCCGGCCATCGTAACAGATCTTTCCCTCAGGCCCGATTCAACGAATCCGACTCGCGTGCTGCGTGAAATTTCATTGGAAATCCAAGTTGCCTTCAAGTTCCCACGGCTCCGATTCGGTTCGTAAGGCATCGGGTCAAGACTTTGTGTATTTTTTCACATTGTCTGGTTGACGATCTTGGGGCAATACCCAGAATGTCCCCCATAGCAACGGATGCCGCCGAATGAACGATCCCCCGTCGGATCGTCGAACGCTCAACGTCCCGCGGCTCGCGGTGATCGGTTCCGAGATGTTCGGATTCGCGATGGTCGGCCTCGCGATCGACTATGCACGGGGCGGCTTCGACGGCGTGCCCTGGGCGACCTTGATCCTCGGGCCGCTCGGCGTCCTCGCCGCGTTCGTCCACCTGTTCCGGCTGATGAAGCGATGACGGCGCGGGACTACGGTTGGGTGACGCTGCCAAGCCTTGCGGTGCTCGCGGCCGCTCCGGCGGTCGAGTTCGCGATCGGTGGCCGGCATCTGATGTCGGCGACGGCGGCGATGCTGCTGACCTGGCCGATGGCGCTGTTCTCCCTGTGGTGGGTGGGCAGCCGGACCGATCGCCGGATGGTCGCCATCGTGGTGATCGCGGCGGGTCTGCTGCGGCAGGTGGTGGCCGTGGCCGGATCGGTTCTTGTATATTTCGCGGCCGACTGGACGAAGGCCGCGGGTTGGACGTACTGGCTCTGGATCGCAGTGGCCTACCTCTCCTCGTTGGCCGCCGAGGTCTTCGTTCTCGCGAAGCCCGGCTGGGTCGGACGCGGAGGTGGTGGCCGGAAGGGGTGACCTTCGTATGGCCGCACACGCTCCCGCCGGGCAACCGCTCCCCATCGATCCGTTCCACCACGTCATCGACAGTCCGAAGATCGAGTTGTTCGAATCGCTCCACCTGGCGATCGACCTGCCGAAAATCGCCGGCTACCAGATCACGAAGTTCCACGTCTTCCTCGCGCTGTCCGCCGCCATCGTCGCCGTCGCGATGATCTGGATCGGCAAGAAGATGGCCACGGGCGAGAACCCGCGCGGCAAGCTGTGGAACGCCCTCGAATCGCTCCTGTACTTCGTCCGCGAGAAGATCGCGAAGCCGGGCCTGCACGACGAGGCCGACAAGTACGTGCCGTTCCTGACCACGCTGTTCCTGTTCATTTTCGTCGTGAACCTGCTCGGCATGATCCCGTTCTTCGGCTCGGCGACGGCGAGCATCGCGGTGACCTTCGCGCTGGCCCTCTGTAGCTTCGTGGTGATCCACGTCAGCGGCGTGAAGGAGATGGGCTTCGGACCTTACATGAAGTCGTTCATCCCGCACATCCACCTGGAAGGCGGGGCGTTCATGAAGGCGCTCGGCTTCGGCATCATGATCGGTCTGGCGGTACTCGAATACGCAACGGCGTTCATCCGCCTCGCGGTGCTGGCGATTCGTCTGTTCGCGAACATGCTCGCCGGGCACACGGCGCTGTTCATCATCCTGTTCTTCATCCAGTACGTCTCGCGGCCGATCTCCGATCCGATGGGCGGCTACCTGCACGAAGCGCCGGGCTGGCTGTATTACCTCATCACCCCCGTGAGCGTGGCGCTCTCCGTGGCGCTGAGTTGCCTCGAGTTGCTCGTGGCGGGCCTGCAAGCCTTCGTGTTCGCACTGTTGACCTCGACGTTCATCGGCCTGGCGAAGCACCCGGCCCACTAGGATACCCGACTTCCGAAGTCCGGCTTCGACTTCGGAAGTCCCTGCGAGTGCAGAAGCCGAGATCGAACCAGCGGATTCCGGCCCTTCGACTTCCGCAGTCGGAGCCGGACTTCGGAAGTCAAACGAGAACCCTCCACCGTTTTCCTCGAAAGGACGAGTCGAATCATGCAACGCCGCAACCTCCCGCTGTTCGGAGCGCTGCTCCTGGTCCTCTGCTCCGCGAACCTGGCCTCCGCCGCCACGGGTGCCGGCTACGCCGCCGCCATCGGCATGGGCCTGAGCGTGCTGGGCATCGGCATCGGCCTGGGCCTCATCGGCAACGCCGCCATGAGCGGCATCGCCCGCCAGCCGGAACAAGCCGGCACGATCCAGTCGGCGATGATCCTCGTGGCCGCCCTCGTCGAAGGGGCCGGGATTCTCAGCCTCATCCTCTGCCTCGCGACCCTGTTCATGGGTGCGTAACTCGCCGACCCGCGCGGCCATCGGAGGTAGGACCATGCTTGCACGAATCTGCGCGCCGCTGCTTCTGGCGTTGTTCGTCGGCGCGTTCGTCGGCTCCGCCGCGCCGTCGGCGCACGCCGCCGCGGCCGCCGGCGAGAAGAAGGCCGAAGCCGCGAAGGACGACGGCCACGACCCGACCGCCTTCATCGACCTGCCCAAGCGCTGGGACCTCACGATCTACACGCTCGCCGTGTTCGTGCTGCTGTTCCTGGTGCTGTCGGTCTTCGCGTGGCCGAACATCTCGAAGGGCTTGCAGAAGCGCGAAGAGATGCTCTCGGCCGTGAAGGACGCGGCGGACAAGGCCAAGCGGGAAGCGGAGGAGATGTCCGCGAAGCTGAAGGCGGAGTTCGCGACCGCGAACGACAAGGTGCGGGCGATGCTCGAGGAAGCCCGCCGCGACGCGGACGCCCTGCGGGCGACCGAGCGCGAGATCGGCCAGAAGGAAGCGGCGACGGAACGCGACCGCGCTCGCCGCGAGATCGGCGCGGCGAAGGACGCGGCCCTTCAGGAGATCTACCAGAAGGCCGTCGAACTCGCGACGCTGTTGTCCACGAAGACGATCAAGAAGAACCTGACCGCCGCCGACCACCGCAACCTGGTGGACGAGGCGATCGCCGAGTTGAGCAAGGAACCCTCGCGGAACTGATCCTGGGGCGAAGCCCACGGACGAACGTCCGTGGGCCGTCATTGCCGAACGGAAATTCTCATGGCCGACATTGCCGATACCGTGCTGGACGAGGGCGTGACCCGGAACCGGCTCGCGCGCGTGTACGCCGAGGCTTTGCTGGCCGTGGCCGCGAAGGCGAGCCGGCAGGACGAGGTCGGCGCGGAGCTCGACGACCTGATCCGCGGTGTCCTCGCCGCGAAGCCGGAAGTCGAAGCGTTCCTGAAGAACCCGACCGTGAGCAAGCGGAACAAAGGCCCGGTGATCGCCTCCGCGTTCGCCTCCTGTTCCGAGCCGGTTCGCAACCTGCTGGGCGTGCTGAACGAGAACGGCCGGCTGCCGCTGATCCGTTCCGTGGCGGCCGTGTATCGCGACCTCCGCGACACGCAGGCCGGGCGCGTCCGCGTGATCGTCAAGTCGGCCGTGCCGCTCACCGGTGAGCAATCCGACAAACTCAAGAATCAACTGCAAACGAGCCTGAAGAAGAGTCCCGTGATCGTCTCGGTCGTCGATCCGGAATTGATCGGCGGCCTGATCGTCCAGATCGGCGACCGGGTCATCGATACCTCCGTCCGCACCCGCATTCAAACCCTCCGCGCACAACTGATGGAGCGAGGCACGAGTTATGTCCTCCAAAATTAACGCCGGCGAAATCATCAGCGTCCTGACCAAACAGATCGGCGAATTCGGCCAAAAGTCCGAATCGCGCGAGGTTGGCCAGGTGCTGGAAGTCGGCGACGGCATCGCCCGCTGCTACGGCCTCTCCGGCGTCATGACCGGCGAGATGATCGACTTCCCCGAAGCCGGCGTGAAGGGCCTCGCCTTCAACCTCGAAGAAAACTCCGTGTCGGTCATCATCCTCGGCGACTACCTCAAGGTGCGCGAGGGGATGGAGGTCCGCACGACCGGGCAACTGCTCAGCGTACCCGTCGGCCCGGCCATGATCGGCCGCGTGGTCGACCCCCTCGGCAACCCGATGGACGGCAAGGGGCCGATCATCACCGACAAGCGCCGCGCCCTCGAAAGCCCGGCCCCCGGCATCGTCGACCGCCAGCCGGTGAAGCAGCCGCTCCAGACCGGCCTCAAGGCCGTCGACGCCATGACCCCCGTCGGCCGCGGCCAGCGCGAACTCATCATCGGCGACCGCAAAACCGGCAAGACGCAGATCGCAATCGACGCGATCCTCGCCCAGAAGGAAGAAAAGGTCATCTGCGTCTACGTCGCGTGCGGGCAGATGGAATCGAAGATCGCCGGCGTCGTCGAGAAGCTCCGCGAGTCGGGCGCGCTCGATTACACGATCGTCGTCGTCGCGTCGTCCTCCGACGCCGCCCCGCTGCAGTACATCGCCCCATACGCCGGCTGCGCGATGGCCGAATACTTCATGTACGAAGAAGGCAAGGACACGCTCGTCGTGTACGACGACTTGTCCAAGCAGGCCGCCGCGTACCGCCAGCTTTCGCTGCTCGTGCGCCGTCCTCCCGGCCGCGAAGCCTACCCCGGCGACGTGTTCTACTGCCACAGCCGCCTGCTGGAACGCTCCGCCAAGATGGCCGAGCGCTACGTGATCGTGCCGGAAAGCGCCGACGCCGCCAAGGTGCAGGACGACTGGGGCGTGAACGCCGAGAACGACCCGACGAAGAAGCGCGAGCCGGGCGAGAAGGGGAAGGTCTACAAGGGGCCGCTCGACAAGGAGCATGCCGAGCACGTCGACCTCAAGAACTTCCCCGGCCACAAGCTGGTGAGGATCGCGAATAGCGGCGGTTCGCTCACCGCGCTGCCGATCATCGAGACGCTCGAAGGCGAAGTGTCGGCCTACATTCCGACGAACGTGATCTCGATTACCGACGGCCAGATCTACCTGCAACCGGACCTGAAGAACGCCGGGGTGCTGCCGGCCGTGGACGTCGGTATCTCCGTGAGCCGCGTCGGCGGCAACGCCCAGATCGGCGCGATGAAGGACAAGCGTGTCGCTGGCGGTCTGAAGCTGGCCCTCGCCGCCTTCCGCGAACTGGAGGCGTTCGCCCAGCTCGGCACGGAACTGGACAAGGTCACGCAACAGCAGCTCGACCGCGGCTATCGCATGGTCGAGATTCTGAAGCAGGACGCCTACAAGCCGATGAACGTGCTGGATCAGGTGATGATCATCTACGCCGGCAACAGCGGCGCGCTGGACAAGGTGGACCGCAAGAAGGTGAAGGCGTGGGAATCGCAGTTCCTCACGTTCGTCCGCGAGCAGATGCCGGAAGTCCGCGAGCAGCTGGCGAAGGACAAGAAGATGACGGACGACGTGGTGAAGAAGCTGGACAACGCCATCGCGACCTTCCAGCCGCAGTTCAAGGCGTGAGCCGTGCGGGAGTTCGCCGGTGGACGAGTTCATCTGGATCGATTGGAACTTGGCGAAAATCGACGCACACTCGCTGGATTCGGAGGAAGTGGAACACGCTTGGCGGAAAGGTCGAGTCATCCACAAGGATGTGGACCCGATCAACGGACCCTATAGTGTCAGCTCGGGTCGATGTCCTTCGGGGAGGCCGATTCGAATCGTTTGGCGGTATGATGTAGACCGAGACGGAGTCGCGAAGATTTTCGTCATCACCGCCTTCTGATCGAGGAGGAACGACCATGGCCACGACGACGTTGGCACAGGAATACCGGACGCCGGAACGCATTCGGGCGGATGAAGCGATCGCTGCGGCGCACGAACAATATGTCGTCGTCGATCCGCAGACGGGCTGGTTGATTCCGGAAGCCACCGACGAGCGCGAAGCGCTGGCGGCGGCGAATGTCGGGGTCGCGAACAACGCGATCGCGATCGGGGGACTGGATACGCCGTTCCTCTGGAACGGGAAAGTGTTTCGCATCACCCGTGCGGAACATCGCAATGGGACCGTTACGGTCGAGTCGGTGCCGCACGATGAAGGCTTCCGAAACGAAGTCGTGCGGAGGATCGAGAGCGTACCGTTCCGGGTCCTGACCTTCTACCAGGGATTTGGATTCATCTGTTTCCCGGAAGACTACGCGAAATACACGGGATAAACGAGACCCATGGCTAACCTCCGCTTACTCGTGAAACGCCGCAAGGCGGTGCGGAACATCCGCAAGATCACGAAGACGATGGAACTCATCGCGACCGCGCGCTTCAAGAAGGCGCTCGACCGCGCGACCGAGGCGGAAGCGTACACGAAGAAGATCGCCGTACTGGCGTCGGACCTCAGCCAGAGCGCCGGCGAAGTCAGCCACCCGCTGCTCGCCGTGCGGCCCAAGATCGAGAAGGCGTTGATTCTGGTTTGTACCTCGAACCGCGGCCTCTGCGGCGGGTACAACGGCGGCATCCTCCGCGAAGCGCAGATCAAGATCCGCCAGCTCAAGGCGGAGAACATCCCGTTCGACCTGGAAGTCTCCGGCCGACGCGGCGCGACCTTCTTCAAGTTCCAGGGCGTGCCGATGGCGGCGCAGTACCAGCAATTCGAAGACAAGCCCGCCTTCGAGCAGGTCGACGAGATCGCGCAGAAGTACATCGACCTCTACGTCGGCGGCAAGGTGGACGCGGTGTTCGTCGCGTACCAGAAGTTCGTGAGCGCCGCCCGGCAGACTCCGGTAGTCGAGCAACTGCTGCCGCTGAGTAGTGCCAGTGTCAGTGTGAGTGGTCAGGCAAAACCGGATTCTTCCCTAGCCACTGGCACTAACACTGGCACTGGAAAGGCCGACTACGAGTTCCTCCCGGACGCCGCCGAGATCCTGAACAACCTCGTCCCGGTGGCGTTCAAGGTGCGGCTCTTCAAGTGTTTCCTCGACGCGGCCGTCAGCGAGCAGATCGCCCGCCGCGTGGCGATGAAGGCCGCGACCGAGAACGCCGGCGACCTGATCAAAGAGATTTCCCGCGAGTACAACCGGACGCGCCAGGCGAACATCACGAAGGAAATCAGCGAGCTGATCGCCGGCAGCGAGGCGCTGAAATAATGCCGGAACGCCGCCCGCTTCGGTTCGACTCGCTCGCCGAAGTCGTCCGCGACGCGGAGAACCTGCTGGCGAACGGCTACGACAAGGCCGGCAACTGGGACCTGGCCCAGTGCGCGAATCATCTCGCGTACTGGCTGACCTGCCCGATCGACGGGTTCGGCAAAGCGCCGCTGGTGGCGAAGGCGTTCCTCTGGTTCGCCCGCAACACGGTCGGACCGGGGCAGTTGAAGAAGATCTTGGCGAACGGCTTCCCGCCCGGCGGCATGACCGACCCGGCCTCGGTGAAGCCCTCCGACGGAAACGACGCGGCGGCGGTCCAGAAATTGAAGACGGCCGTCGCCCGGTTCGAAGCCCACGACGGCCCCATTGTGCCGTCCCCGTTCTTCGGACCGATGGACAAGGACACGAACCGGAAACTGCAACAGGTGCATTGTGCGCACCACCTGAGCTTCCTGATACCGAAACAGGCTTAATCGAGGACCGACGACATGGTTGCCACCGCTGCGAAATCCGGCAAGATCGTGCAGATCATCGGCTCGACGTTCGACGTCGAATTCGAAGACGGCCACCTGCCCGAAATCTACAACGCCCTCCGCATCGAAGACGCCTCGCGCGGCGTCGCCATCGCCCTCACCGGCGAAGTCCAGCAGCACCTCGGCGGCAGCCGCGTCCGCTGCGTTGCCCTCGGCTCCACCGACGGCCTCGTCCGCGGCATGCTCGCCCACGACACCGGCGCCGCCCTCTCCGTGCCCGTCGGCTACGGCACCCTCGGCCGCGTCTTCAACCTCCTCGGCGAACCGATCGACGGCCGCGGACCGGTCAAGACCGACGAGAAGCGCCCGATCCACCGCGAACCCCCGAAGTTCAACGAACTCTCGCCCAAGTCCGAAGTCCTCGAGACCGGCATCAAGGTTATCGACCTCCTCACGCCGCTCGCGCGGGGCGGCAAGGCCGGCCTGTTCGGCGGGGCCGGTCTCGGCAAGACGGTTATTCTCCAGGAACTCATCTCGCGCATCGCGAAGGTGTACAAGGGCTACTCGGTGTTCGCCGGCGTCGGCGAACGGACCCGCGAGGGGAACGACCTCTGGCTCGAAATGCAGGAAACCAAGACCGGCGTCGGCGCCGACGCCAAGCAAGTGCTCGAAAGCACGGCGATGGTCTTCGGCCAGATGAACGAACCGCCGGGTGCCCGCCTTCGCGTCGCCCTTTCGGCCCTCACGATGGCCGAGTGGTTCCGCGACGCGACCGGTGCCGAGACGCTGATGTTCGTGGACAACATCTTCCGCTTCAGCCAGGCCGGCTCGGAAGTGTCCGCGCTCCTCGGCCGGATGCCGAGCGCCGTGGGTTACCAGCCGACGCTCGCCACCGAGATGGGCGAGTTGCAGGAGCGGATCACCTCGACGGCCAAGGGTGCCATCACCTCCGTGCAGGCGGTGTACGTCCCGGCCGACGACCCGACCGACCCGGCCCCGGCCAACACGTTCCAGCACCTGGACGCCTTCATCTACCTCGAGCGCTCGATCTCGGAAAAGGGGATCTACCCCGCCATCGACCCGCTGAACTCGAACAGCCGTCTCCTCGACCCCGCCATCGTCGGCGAGGAGCACTTCACGGTCGCGGACCGCGTCAAGCGGATCCTCCAGCGCTATCGCGAACTGCAGGACATCATCGCTATCCTCGGCGTCGATGAGCTTTCGGAAGAAGACAAGCAGGTCGTGGCCCGCGCCCGCCGCATCGAGCGGTTCCTGTCGCAGCCGTTCATCGTGGCCGAGGCGTTCACCGGCAAGCCCGGCAACGTGACACCGCTGAAGGAGTCGATCCGCAGCTTCAAGGAGATCTGCGACGGCAAGTGGGACCACCTTCCGGAGTCGGCGTTCATGTACGTCGGCACGATCGAGGAAGCCGCCGCCCAGGCCGAAGAGCAGGCGAAGAAGGCCGGCGGGAAGTGATCCGACTCGGAACTCGGAACTCACACCTCAGAACTCACAACTCATTTTCAATAATGAGTTGTGAGTTCTGAGGTGTGAGTTCCGAGTCAGAAAGACCTGTGACGGTTCGAATCAGTCATTGTTCTCGAGACCAACATGGCCGAAACCTCCGCCAAGACAATTCAGGTCGTCGTCGTCACGCCGGAGCGCGCCGTGCTCGATGAATCGGCCGACATGGTGGTGCTGCCGCTGTTCGACGGCGAGTTCGGCGTGATGGCGAACCATTCGCCGTTCGTCGGCCAGCTCGGGCCGGGCGAGCTGCGCGTCAAGCATGGCGACGAGACCAAACGGTTCTTCATCGACGGCGGGTTCGCCCAGGTCGGCAAGAACGTGGTGAACGTGCTGACGCAATTCGCCCGCAAGAAGGACGACCTGACCGACGCGCTGATCGCGGCTGAGAAGACGAAAGCCGAGGCGCTGCCGGCGACGAACGAGGTCGAGCGGGCGACGAAGGCCAAGATGGCGGCCCGCGTCGCCGCGATGGGCCGCGTGGCGAAGAAGTGAGCGGAGTGCAGGAGACAGGAAGCAGGAGACAGGAAGCAGGAGACAGGAAGCAGGAGACAGGAAGCAGGAGACAGGAAGCAGGGGTCGTGGAAACGCCAGGTCGATGGCGATGGCGGATATACGAACCAACGCTCTTCGGCCCCAACGGGGCCACCGGAAATAGCCAGGGGTGACGGAGCGAAGCGACGGAACCCCTGGAAAGACATGCGAAAACAACCGTAGCCCCAACGGGGCGACCTTCGTGTTGAAGGTCGCCCCGTTGGGGCTACGATGTTCCGGATCGACGATTCCAGGGGTTGCGCTTCGCTCCACCCCTGGCTATTGTCGGTCGCCCCTTCGGGGCGGCAAAAACAACGCCCGACCGAACCTGTTTATCCGCTCGTTCGATCCGCTCGTTCGATCCGCGTCGTTCGATCCGCTCGTTCGATCCGCGTCGTTCGATTCGCGTCGTTCGATCCGCGTCGGTCCACCCGCGCATCCGCGGGTCATGGTTTTGACTACGAACCCTTCACGGTCGGCAGCTTCTCGCGATAGGCCCGGGCGCGGTTCTCGTCGCCCTGCTTCTGGAACGCGTCCGCCAGACGCCAGACCGCCTTCACCACTTCCTCGTGGTCCAGGTTGTCCACCACCTCCACCCGCAGTAGTTCCCACATCGCCTCGCGCGGCAGGTCCAGTTGCAGGTACAACTCGCCGAGCAGGTTGTGCCCGTAGGCCCGCACGACCGGGTCGGTGGTCTTCGCGATCACGTCCTCGATCGCCTTCACCTCGGCGGCCGGCTTGGTCTTCGACTTTTTCTCGGAGAGCGCCTTGGCGACGGCGGCGAGGACGGTCATCTTCTCGGCGATCGGGCCGCTGTTGGGGAAGCCGGCCGCCTTCTTGATTTCGTCGACGAGCGGGACGGACGTGAGGGCGTTGCCACTGCGCACGAGCATCTCGACTTCGCCGAGGCGGGCTTCCCACTTCAGGTCGGCCGGCAGCCCGTCGACCTTCGCGAGGAAGGAATAGACCGTGGCGGCCTCGGAGAACTTGCCGAGTTCGGCGTTCATCCGCGCGGCCGTGCGCGACGTGGGCCACACTTCCCAGGCGTTCTTCTTGGCGTACTCCTGCGCGAAGCCGGTGAGCTTGGCGATGGCGGCGGGGGCGTCGGCTTCGAAGTCCTTGCCGACCTTGGCGTCGGCGAGTTTGGCGGTCCAGAACGCCTCGCGGTATTCGAGGTAGCGCTTCGTCTTCGGGTCGGTCGGGTTCTTCTTCACCTCGGCGGCGTAGAGGTCCTTCGCCTTGGCGGCGGCGCCCTGGTTCTCGGCCGAGTTCAGGTCCAGCTTCACCTTGTCGAGCCCGGGCAGGCTGCCGTACTCGACGAACACGACGTTCGGCGCGGCGATGTCCACGACCGACTTGTTGTTGAGCGTGACCTTGAGGCCGCCGGCGGACTCGGCGACGGTGCCGAGGATCACCTCTTCCGCGTAGTCCTTCTTGGGGTTGCGGAAGCGGACGCGGTCGGTGGCGCCGGCCCCCTGGCCGAAGGCCCACGGGAGCGAAACGGCGGCGAACCCGAAGGCGAGGGCTAATAGGATGCGACGACGAACGAGCATGATGACTCCGGTTGGTTTAGCGATTCGGTTTTGGCGAGCGGGGGGCGTAAGCCCCCTGATTCTCAATCGACTCGGGCGAGAATCAGGGGGCTTACGCCCCCCGCTCGCCTTCAAGCATCACTTTTTCTCTTCCATCGGCACCGCGGCGGTCGGCAGGTCGGCGGTCGGGTCGAGGAACGCGACGCCGCCGGCCTCCTTGTAGCCCGCCATCATGTCGGGAAACTCTTGCAGCAGCGTGTTGAATCGTTCGCGCACGTCGGTCGCGAGGCCCTTCGCGTAGCCCTTCTCCAGCGTGGCGATCTGCTTGCCGAAGGCGTTCAACTGCGAGGCGAGCTTCATCGGGTTCGCGGCGAGCAATTCCGTGTTCGCCTTGGCGAGGCAGCGCTTCTCCTCGACGTAGAGATCGAGAATGACCGGGTAGAGCTTCTCGCGGTCCTGCTTCACGCGCTCGACGTTCGCGTCCTTCGGAATGCGCGCCGTCACGTTCGCCACGTAGGGCCGGAGCACGTCGGTCCAACCGGCGTAGGCCTCTTTCCAAAGATCGCCCTTCTTGTCCTTCGGGGCTTCGGTCGCGCGGTCCTCCATCACGAAGACACGCTCGCGGCGGAACTCCAGCGACTTCGCCCAGCCGCTCTTGCCGTCCTTCCCCACGGCGGGCAGCAGCAACTCGTCCGCCTTGTCGAACTGCTTCGTCAGGCGGTACGAGCGGATCTGTTCGATTTGGGCGATCTGGTACGCGATCACGGCGTCGCGCTTCTCGGCGTCGAGGCTCGCGGTCGGCAGCTTGAGCGTCGCCTCGTCCACGGCGGGAACCTTCGCAAGGACTTCGAGCGCCTTCTCGTACAGGCCGAGGTCGCGGAGCGAGCGGCCGAGGAACGCGAGCGCGCGGGCCGAGAGCTTCTCCTTCGCGGCTTGTTCGCCGAGCAGCTTGCCGACGACGTCGGTCAGCTTCTGGGCCTCGTCGTCCTTCATCTGCTTCTTGAGTTCGTCGATCTGCGGGCGGACGAGGACGACGAGCCGGGCGAGGGCGTCGGTGGTGGCTTCGACGCTGCCGCCGAGCTGTTCGAGGAGTTTGAAGAGTTCGGCGGCCTGATCGACGGCACCCTCGCGGATGCGGCCCTGCAGGCCGAGCACGATCAACTCGCGGCGGAAGCGGTCGAGGCCGTCCGCGGCGACGACGGCGTTGCCGGTATCGCCGAGCGCCT
The DNA here is from genome assembly GCA_019636445.1 of Gemmataceae bacterium. Lineage (GTDB taxonomy): Bacteria > Planctomycetota > Planctomycetia > Gemmatales > Gemmataceae > Limnoglobus. Next base: position 66,752 of record JAHBXO010000027.1, read on the forward strand.
CGTCCGGTTCGGCGCCCCGGTACTTCTCCACTTCCTTCGCGGCCGGTCCCGCCTGCTTGAGCGCCAGCAGCGAGGGCGTCATCTTGTCCGCCAGTTCCTTGTACTTCCCATCCTTGTAGAGCGGAGCGCACTGGCCGTAGACCGCCCGCAGGCGGATCTCGTCCGCGGAGAAGCGCAGGAGCTTCTTGTCCGCTTCCGGCATGGTCGCGGCGTCCGTCCGCTTCACCGTGTCGGCGGCGATCGCCTCCGCCCGGACGAATCCTCCACCGCCCTGGAGCAGGTACAGATTCGCCAGGATGTTCTTGAGGATGAAGAACGATTTGAGCTGGTTCGGGTTCGTCGGTTCGGGCACGGCCTCGGCGGCGGTCATGGCGCGGCGGAGGATTTCGGCCTTCTGTTCGAGAGTGATTTTCGAATCTTTGCCGAGGACGATCGCATAGGCCGCGCGACCCATGTTCGTGCGGGCCACGGCAACCGCCGAAAAGCTCAGGTTCACCTTGCTCAGGATGTTGAACGCCTCCAGGTATTCCTTGTCTTCGAGGTACAACTGGCCGAGGCGGAAGCGGACGTTGTCGGTGGCCGGGTCGCTGCCGAGCAGCTTGTCCACGGCGAGGCCCAGCTCGATCGCGTGCTCCCGGTCGACCTTGCGGGCGTCGGCGTCGTTGCCGTCCAGCTTGGCGCGGGCGGCGAGGTAGCTCTCGATCGCCACCACGCCCGCCTTGGCCGCGAGATTTCCCCGCGCCGTGAGCGCGACGTGTTCCGCCGCCACGGCCGCCTGGTGCGGCTGATCGCACACGTAGTACGCCCGCGCCAGCCACAGCCGCGCCTCCGTGGCGTCCTTCGGCAGCGTCGTCGGACCCACCAATCCGATCGACCGCTCGAAGAGCGCGATCACCGCCGTGCGGGCTTTGTCCTTCTCGGTCCGCTTGTACTCCTCGAGATCCGTCGCCCCCTTCGCCGTCGCGGGAATCTTGTCGAGCTTGTCGATCGCGTCGAGCTTCTCGTCGAGCGACGCCAGCCGCACCTGCGCGGCCATCAGGCACTCCTCGAAGTTCGTGTATTGCAGGGGGACTCGATTCGCATCGCCCACGATGAAGCGGATCGCGCGCATCCGCGCGCGGGTCGCGCGGTCGGTGTAGTCGTTGTCGAACTCCATCAGCCGCTTGTACTCGCGCGCCGACTCCTGCAGCAACAGCCGGGCGTTGGTCGAAACGTTCAGCAACTTCCGCGGCCCCTCGTCTTTCGTCGCCTTCTTCTCGTAGATGTTCCCGTTGTCCATCTCGGCTTCGCGCTGCGTCAGCACCGCGTAGTAATAGGTCATGCTCAGCCGTTCCGGCGTCATCCGCGGCTTGTACTTGTCCTTGTCCAGCCAGTTCTTCGCCTTCACCTTCGCCGAACGCACCGCGCCGAGGTCGCCGCCGCGACCGCCGAGGTAATCGTTCTGCGCCTCGAAGAATTCGACCATGCGCACGCCGTCCGCCGCCGCCGTCGGGTTCTTGGAAATGTCCGCCCGCAGGCTCGCGAACTCGGATTTCGCCTTGCCCATGTCGCCGATTTCAAGTTCGCACGCGCCGATCCAGGCCCGCGCGGCCCAGCAGATCGGGTTGGCCGTGTCCTGCCGGCTGAGGTCGAGGAAGATCTGCCGCGCCTGCTTGAGCGCCTCGCCGCGCTCCACCGCCTCGTTCCCCTCCGCCGCCAGATAGGTTTCCGACAAGCTGAACTGGTTGATGCCGCGGTCCATCTCGGCGAGCATCGCCTCGCGCTGCAGGCTGCGCTTGCGGAAGCCGTCGGTCATCGGGTTGTCGATCAGCGCCTTCATCTGCTTGGCCGCGTCGCCGAAGCGCGTGGTCGCGTCCTTGAACAGCGGCCGGATGGCCACGAACGCCGCCTTCTTCTCCAGCATCTTGCCCCGGTCGGGCCGGCCGTCCTCGCCAACCGGCACTTCAATCCGCGACGCCCGGTTCAGCGCCGTCTTCGCCTGCAGCGACAACACGCGCGCCAGCGCCAGCGACGCCTCCGCCGCCCGCGGGTGCTTCGCGTGATCCAGCAGGAACAACCCGAAATCCTGCTTCGCCAGCGCGATCGCCGCGTCCCGTACCGATTCGTCCGATTCCTGCTGCGCCAGCAGCAGCCGCGTCTTCGCCGACTCCAGCGGAATGAGGATCTTCATCTCCGCCGTCGGATTCTTCTTCCCCAATTCGTCCAGATACTCGATCGCGAGGTCGGACATGCCGTTCTCGCGCAGGCCCTGCACGAGGTCGAACGGATTCGGAGCGTCGGCCCGCGAAACGAAGGGAAACGCGACAACCAGAGCCAACGCGGCGGACAGGCGGATCATCGGTGGAGACTCCGACGGGAATGACCAATACCGGATTGGACGCGAGCGGTGACGGGGCGGTTCCCTCTCCCCAATTCTCACGCGATCCGAAAACGAGTCAAGGGCGCCGCCGCCGGATAAACTATCCCAACCGCGTTCGTTCCTCGTACGAGCCAATCATGCGTGTCCTTCCCGCCGTACTCGTTCTGGCCCTCGCCGTCCCCGCCTTCGCCGGCTCCTCGAACTCCCTCCTCGACGTCTCCGCCGACGGTTCCCGCCTCCTCGTCGCCAACACCGACAGCGGCACCGTCACCGTCGTGAACCTGAAATCCAAGACCGTCCACTGCGAACTCCCCGCCGGCGACCACCCCGAAGCCGCCGCCTGGGCCGGCGGCAACGTCGGCCTCGTCGCCGTCTGGGGCGACGACCGCCTCCTCTTCCTCGACGCCGACGCGAAGAAGATCACCCACATCCTCCCCGTCGCCGACGAACCGTACGGACTCGTGACGACCAAAGACGGCAAGTTCGCCTACCTCACCCACGACTACCCCGGCACCGTCAGCGAGATCGACGTCGCCGCCCGCAAAGTGACGCGCACCTTCAAGGTCGGCCCCTTCGCCCGCGGCATCACGATCGCGCCCGACGAAAAGACCCTCTACGTCACCGAGTACTACACCGCCAAGCTCCACGCCGTCGACATCGCCACCGGCAAAGTGAAGGAAACCTGGACCGGCTACGAATCCGACAACATGGCCCGCCACGTCGTCCACCATCCCAAGCGACCGAAGGCGTACCTGCCGTTCCTCCGCAGCCGCGTCACCCACTTCGACGCCCGCGGCTCCATCTTCCCCCACATGGCCATCTGCGACCTCTTCGAACGCCCCGCCGGCGAGAAGAAACGCCGCGGCATCGACCTCGACACCTTCAACGGCGTCCGCGTCATGGCCAACCCCTGGGAATCGTGCTTCTCCAAGGACGGCTCCAAACTCTTCACCATCTACGCCGGCACGAACGATGCGAATATCTGCAATGTGCTGGATGATGATTACCGCGAACTCGAACGCCTCAACATCGTTCTCGTCGGCAAGCACCCCCGCGCCATCCGCACCAATCCCGTATCCGGCGAAATCTACATCTACAACACGCTCGACTACGAAGTGACCATCCACAACGAGGACCTGCGCCAGCGCGGCGCCATCAAGGTGGCCACGCCCGCGCACAGCCCCGAATGGCGGCGCGGCAAGGAACTCTTCGTCACCGCCAAGCCGCCGATGGGCCGCACCGGCTGGGTCTCCTGCTCCTCCTGCCACCCCGACGGCCTGACTGACGGCCGCGTCTGGCAGAACCCCGAAGGCCACCGCCGCACGCCCCACCTCTTCGGCCTCGCCCACACGCACCCCCTCCACTGGTCTGCCGACCGCGACGAGGTGCAGGACTTCGAATACACGATCCGCGGCAAACTCATGCAGGGCCGCGGCCTCGCGTCCGACCGCCTCAAGCCGCGCACCACCTTCACCGAATTCGCCGAACTCGACCAGCCGCTCTCGGACAAGTCCGCCGACCTGGATGCGCTCGCGCTCTACACGAACGCCTTCACGTTCCGCCTCTCACCGCACGCCCCGGAGGGGAAGCTGAGCGACGCCGCCAAGCGCGGCCAGGCGATCTTCACGAGCAAGGAGGCGAACTGCGCGAGCTGCCACACCGGCGCGTACTACTCGGACAGTTCGATGAAGAAGCCGTTCGTCCGCCACGACGTCGGCACCGGCGACCATCCCGCCGAGAAGATCGGCCCGCTCTACGACACGCCGACGCTGCTCGGCGTCTACCGTCAGGGTCCGTACCTCCACGACGGCCGCGCCGCGACGCTGTCGGACGTGCTGACGACGTGCAACAAGGGGGACAAGCACGGCAAGACGAGCCACCTGAAGCCGGCCGAGGTGGACGACCTGGTGGAGTTCCTGAAGGCCTTGCCGTTCGAGCTGCCGCCGGACGACACGCCGAACGCGGTGAAGCACCGGTACAAGATGACGTACCCGAAGGCGAAAATGGGGGAGTGAGTCTTTGGCGAGCCGGGGGCGTCAGCCCCCTGATTCTCAAACCACGTCAGCGAGAATCAGGGGGCTGACGCCCCTCCGCTCGTCTATACGCAGACACCGACGACGCAAAGTGCGCGGTGACGCACTGGTAGAAGATGACGGGCCCGGAGTCGTGGGTGGCAGAGTGAATGGAGGAGAGTTAAGCGGCAAGCAACAAGAAGCCGTGATCCCTTTCTGTTCCGCGTCCCTCGTAGCTACTCAGCTCGCCAGTAAGGCAAATACCCTTTTCCCGTGACGACATTCGAAGCACCTTTGTAAAAGCATATATAAAAAACTAATAACAATCAAAAAAAACTATGCGCAAATACTGCTACATCAATTAGTCATATATGCAATTAAACTATTGCATCAAGCATATGTATGATTGGATCGTCGCCTCTGCCTGCAGCGGATAAAATACCCTCGACTCGCGGTCGCTTTTCTGGAACTCCGCGCCAGATGGTCTCGGTTTTTACTTCTGATGGGACCAATAAGCGTTCCGATTCGAGAACTCGCAATACAGCGGGCACGTATTTTACTGCCACTGGATCAACTCCCCGAGAAAATGCATTCTGCTTGCGGCCACTACCTCGTTGTTTATATACTTTCTGTAAGATAGTTAAGCCAAGCCGAACAGTCAAACTAGCATCGAGTTGCATAAGTGCCGATGAGTTTCCAGTTGGGTCAAAGATTTCGATGTCCGGATCAACGATCCAACCAGGCAATCCCGCGGGACCAGTTGCTCCTCTTACTGTGACGATGTAACACTTCTCTAGGCGTATACCTAATGGGGGAGTCTTTGGTAAGTATAAGTCATGGATGACGCAGCCGATGAGCGATAAATTGATCAATGAAAGCTCGTCCCAGTCCAATGCGTCGCATTCGCCGCTTGAAATTGTAAGGCCACCGCAATCAAACGTGTTCGGCTCGTCCCTCATGCCACCGGAAATAATAATATCAG
>JAHBXO010000028.1 GCA_019636445.1 Gemmataceae bacterium
GCAGGCTACAGGACAGAATGAAACGCAAAATGCTCTAACGACCGCCGCGATTGAACGGGTTGCCGCCACTACTTGGTGGACCGCCACGACTCCGATCGGAGGAACCGCGGTCGCCACCGCTCGGCGGTCCGCCGCGACCACGATCGGAGCCACGGTCGCTTCCGCGATCCCGACCCGATTCGCTGCGGGAATCGGAGCGAGTATCGCCGTTGCCCCCGCGATTGAACATCCCGCTGAACGGGCTACCGCCTCGCGGAGCCTCGCCGGAGGAACGTCCGCCGCCGCGGGGATCCCCCGATGCGCCGGAGGTACCACCCGACAGGCTCGGGTTCTTGAAACGGAGATATTCCTCCGCCGTGACAAGTCCATCGCCATTCAGATCCATAGGCAGGAAGTCCGTTGCCAAACGGCCATCGTTGCGCCATTCGTAGAGTGCGATTTGGCCGTCCTGATTCGTGTCGAGGCTGTTGAACCAGCTGGGCAGTTCCTTGGGCAACTTGCCGTAACGGAGGACGACCGGCTTGGGTTCCTCGATTGGCTGACGCGGATCGCGCCCGCCGGAGCCGTCCCAGCCGCCGGGGCTGCCAGGAGGCAAGCCCTGGTTTGAAGAACTGGAACCGCCCGAACTCTGGCCGCTGATCGCGTCCACGTAATAGGTCTTGTATTCCGCGAAATCCATCGAGCCGTCGGCATTTTTGTCGTACTGCTGGAAGACGCCACGCAGCCGGTCCGATTGCTGGGCTTCCGCCGCGGTGATCTTACCGTCGTTGTCCCGGTCGTAGCGGCGGAACCGTTCCTGGACTTGTTGGTCGGTGATCTGGCTGGGGTCAAAGCCGCCGCGGCCGCTGAATCCGCCCGGTTGTTGCATGGAACCCCATTGCGGTTGCATCCCGCCGGGGGGCGCGCCCGGCGTGGTAGTCGTCGCGTCGAACGAGACCGCTGCGGTCGGCGCACCGGGGGTCGGGGTCGTCATGGTCATCGAGAAGCCGCCACGGCCGCCACCCGACCGCATCGCCTCCATCCGCTTGGCGAACTGATCGCGGAACTGGTCCTTGGTAATGGAACCACTGGTCGGCAGCGGTTCGCCGCCGAAGCGTTGCGCCATGGCATTGGACTGGTCGCGCGTCGCTTGTGGAATGCGGGAATAATCGAGGGTGTCTCCGCTTCCACCATAGGACGCCTGGAGGCGGGAGAAGCTGCCGTCGGCCATGGAACTGGAATTGAATCCGCCACCGCCGAAGCCGGAGAAACCGCCTCCCTGGGGCGGCCCGCCGCTCATCGGGGAACCGCCGAAGCCGCCGAAGCCGCGCGATCCCCGGTCGCCGCCGCGATCCCGACCACCAAACCCTCCGAATCCGCCGGGACTGCCACCCATCGGCGAACCGCCTGCGGGCACCTGGAACTGGATCGCGCCAGGAGCCGCCGAGTCACCACCCCGGTCGCCACGACCGCCGCGGTCCCGCCCGCGGTCGCCGCCCGGGAATTGGCCGCTCGAACTTTCGGGATTCGTGCCAAGCACGACGACCGCGAGGCCGATCGGAGCGAGCAGTTTGATGAGTTTGAGAAGACGCATGACGGGACGCCTCGAACGGATGACCGCACCGGTATACTAGCCTTCCCACCGCCAGGGTGTCACGCGCGATCCGCGCGGCTATCATCCGGCATTCATAAAGCCTAAACGGCGGAATCGCCCACCATGCGACAGCCTTTCGAGATCGTGAACCCAAAACTCCGTCGAGGGGGCTACCGCGCCGTCGTATTCGATTTCGATGGCACAATTTCCCTGCTGCGCGAAGGCTGGGCGCGGATCATGGCCGAGATGGGCCGCGAACTCCTGGCCGAACAAAAGCTCAACCGGGAACCCGACGAAGATTTGCTGGCATTTTTCGAGCGGGAAATGCTCCTTCTCAGCGGCAAGCCGAGCATTTTCCAGATGCGCCGGCTCGCCGAGGAAGTCGCGACGCGCGGCGGAACCCCGCCGGTCGCCGACAAGCTGCTCGCCGAGTTTCTCAGCCGACTGCTCGCGAACATCCAATCGCGCATCGACGATGTGACATCCGGAAAGTGCCGGCCGGCCGACTGGACCGTCCCCGGCACGCACGCGCTGCTCGACGAACTGAAGCGGCGTGGCATCCTGCTCGTCCTCGCCAGTGGCACCGATCGCGCTTTCGTCGAGCACGACCTGGCACTGCTCGACCTCGCCCGTTACTTCGGCGACCGCGTCCATGCCCCGGCGAACAATACGCCGAATTTCAGCAAGCGGGACGTGATCGAGGGTCTGATCCGCGATGGAATCCCCGGCGAGCAGTTGCTCGGCTTTGGCGACGGCTATTCCGAGACGGTCGAGATGAAGCGGATCGGCGGAACCGCCATCGGCGTCGCGAGCGTCGAGCCGCCACTGGATGGCGTGAATGCCGTGAAGCGCGCGATGTTGATTGAATTGGGCGCGGATGTCATCGTGCCGGATTACCAGGACGCGGGGGCGTTGGTGGAATGGTTAGGGAATTAAGTGGTCGCGACCGCCCGCGCTCGGCTCCGAAGACTCCGCCTCGCCGCTTAACGGGATTGTTCTGAATTCCGCACTCCGCACTCCGCACTCCGCACTTCTTCCTCACTCCCATTCGATCGTCGCGGGCGGCTTGCTGCTGATGTCGTAGACCACGCGGTTCACACCTTTGACGCGGTTGATGATCGCCGTCGACACGCGAGCGAGTAGGTCGTGCGGCAGGTGACTCCAATCGGCGGTCATGAAGTCGTCGGTCTGTACGCAGCGGATCGCGATGGTGTTTTCGTAGGTGCGGCCATCGCCCATGACGCCCACGCTGCGCACCGGAAGCAACACGGCGAAGGCTTGTGAGGTCTTGCGGTACCAGCCGGCCTTGTGAAGTTCCTCCAGGAAAATCGTGTCGGCCATGCGGAGCGCCACGAGCTTCTCGGCCGTGATTTCGCCAAGACAGCGCACCGCGAGGCCGGGGCCGGGGAACGGGTGCCGCCAGACAACCTCTTCCGGCAGGCCGAGTTCGAGGCCGAGCCGGCGCACTTCATCCTTGAAGAGATCACGTAGCGGTTCAACGAGTTCGAAGCCGAGTTCCGCCGGCAACCCGCCGACATTGTGATGGAGCTTGATGGTTGCAGCGGGTCCGTCCGCGGAACCTCCGGACTCGATCACGTCCGGGTAAAGCGTACCCTGCGCCAGAAAGTGGGCGTCCGGAATCGCCTTGGCCTCGTTCTTGAAAATCTCGATGAAGACACGGCCGATGATCTTGCGCTTCTCCTGCGGGTCGGTGACTCCCTGCAGGGCGGCGAGGAAGTGCTCGGCCGCGTGGACGACAGTGAGGTCGGCCTTGAACCAGTCGCGGAAGGTGTGGCGGACGAGGTCGGTCTCGCCTTCGCGCATCATGCCGTTGTCGACGTAGATGCACGCGACCTGTGGACCGATCGCCTTGACGAGCAGCGCGGCGCACACGGCCGAGTCGACGCCGCCGGACAGCCCGCAGATGATGCGCTTGTCGCCGACCTGCGCCCGGATCTTCGCGACGGTCTCGTCGATGAACGTCTGCATGCGCCAGAGACCCTGGCAGCCGCAGACGTCGCGGAGGAAATTCGCGAGGATCTGTCCGCCGTGGGGCGTGTGGCTCACTTCCGGATGGAACTGGATGCCGTAGACGGGGCGGCTTTTGTGCTTCACCGCCGCGACGGGGCAGGTGTCGGTGCTGGCGAGCGGTTCAAAGTCGCCGGACATCGCGTGGACCTGATCGCCGTGACTCATCCAGACAGTGGATTCGACCGGATAACCGCGGAAGAGCTGATTCGCATTGGTGACGTTTAGGGTGGCGCGGCCATACTCGCGGGAGTGCGCGGGGGCGACGTGCCCGCCAAGGAGATGGCAGGCGAGTTGCATGCCGTAGCAGATGCCGAGCACCGGGATGCCGAGGTCGAAGATTTTGGGGTCGCACTTCGGGGCACCGTCTTCGTAGACGCTCGACGGGCCGCCCGAGAGGATGATCCCCTTGGGGTTCAGTTCCTTCACGCGCTCGGCCGTGATGTCGTGGCGAACGAGTTGGCAGAAGACATGCTGCTCGCGCACGCGCCGCGCGATGAGTTGCCCGAACTGCGAGCCGAAGTCGAAGACGAGAACGAGTTCGTTGGTCATGGTGTCACTCAAAAGAAATCAGCCACAGATGAACACGGATGAAAACAGATCAAACCAAGAATTGATTGTTTCTGATCTGTTTTCATTCGTGTTCATCTGTGGCTATTTTTTTCTCCCAGTTCCGTGGATCGTTTGGCGGCGGCTTCGACGGCATCTATCAGGCCGGCGCGGACGCCGGCTCGCTCGAGGGCGTGCAGGCCGGCGATGGTCGTGCCGCCGGGCGAGGCGACGGCGTCTTTGAGCGCGGCGGGATGCGTGCCCGTCTCCAATACCATTTTGGCCGAACCCAGCACGGTCTGCGCAGCGAGGGCAAGCGCCACGTCGCGGGGCAGGCCGACGCGGACACCACCGTCGGCAAGGGCTTCAATCATGACGTAGACGAACGCCGGACCGCTGCCGCTTAATCCCGTGACCGCGTCGAGGAGGTGCTCCGGCAGCGCGAACGCCTTGCCCACGGCGTTGAACAGCCTCGCCACGAGTTCGGCATCCGCCGGCGTTGCCGCGGGCCCGGCGGCGAACCCCGCCGCACTCGCACCAACGAGGCACGGCGTGTTCGGCATCACGCGGATCAATCGCGTGTCGGCTCCGAGGTTGTCGGCGAGTTGCTTGAGTGTGATCCCGGCTGCAATCGACACGACCAACTGCCGTTCCATCAGCGAGGACCGGACTTCGCCGAGCACGGCGTGCATGGTCTGCGGCTTGACCGCCAGCACGAGCACGTCTGCCGCCGTCACGACTTCGAAGTTGGATGCGGTCGCCTTCAGGCCGGTCGCCGTCTGAAACTTCTCGCGGGCCGCGGGCACCGGATCGCTCGCGAGGCTCTTCGTCGAATCGAGCAGGCCGGTCGCGCGCCAGCCTTGGGCAAGCGCCGTCGCCATCTGTCCGGCGCCAAGGAAACCGATCGCGAGTGGTGCGGGAGCCGCCATGGGTGCGGTCTCGGGGGAGAAATCGGGAAACAGACAATATAGCGATTCCGGTTCAATGAGGGAAATGCTGGCATTGACAGGGCCGATCGGATATATCAGTGCGAAGCCCTCCCAACCTGCCTGTCGAGATCCGATATGACCGAACCCGTCGCCCCCCGTACCGGCTGGGCCAGCCTGAAGGACCTTAACCGATATCAGTGGTTCGTGTTCGTCATTTGCTGCCTCGCGTGGGATCTCGACTGCCTTGATCAACAATTGTTTGTGCTAGCCCGCGATCCGGCCATCGCCTCATTGATGGGGAAGCCGGTGAATGATCCGGAAGTGGGTAAATATGGTGGCTATGCAACTGCCGTGTTCATGATCGGCTGGGCGATCGGCGGCATCGGCTTCGGAGTCCTCGGCGATCGCTTGGGCCGCGTGAAGACCCTTACGGCCACGATCGGCTTGTACGCCCTCTTTACGGGACTGAGCGCCGTCTCCACGAGCGTGAACGATTTCATGCTTTACCGGTTGCTCACGGGCCTTGGCGTCGGCGGAGCCTTCGCTGCCGCAGTCGTCCTCCTTGCCGAGTCCGTGCCGGACAACGCCCGACCTTACATTCTCGGCCTCTTCCAGGCGTCGAGCGTCATCGGCAACTGCGGGGCCGCGTTCATCAGCATGTACCTCGGCTCGCTCCAGAAACAAAACTATTTCACGCCCGGCGAATGGCTCACTCCCTGGCGCGTCATGTTCCTGATCGGCATCCTGCCTGGAATCCTCCTCGCCATCGTGCAATTCTCCCTGAAGGAGCCGGCCAAATGGCAGGCGATGCGCGATGCCGAGCGGGCCGGCGTGCGCCCCTCCCCCTGGAAGGCGTTTTTCGGTACGCTCACCTCGATTCTCGTCACGCCGCCGTGGTCGAAGCGGGTTTTGTTTGGCCTTCTGCTCACGAGCGCCGGCGTGATCGGCCTTTGGGGCATCGGCTTCTTCTCCCCACGACTAACCACGCTCGCCCTCGAGAATACGCTGAAAGCCGAAGGCTTGGAAGGGGCCGCACTCAGTGGCGAACTCGGTTGGTGGCGCGGCATTACTTCGCTCCTTCAAAACCTCGGTGCGTTCTTAGGTATCTTTGCTTTCAGTTGGGTCACGGGTCTAACTGGCCGCCGGCCCGCGTTCGCCCTCTTCTTCATCCTGGCAGCCATTGCAACGTCCTATACCTTCTTCAACTTGCAAACACGCGAAGACATTCTCTGGATGATCCCCATCATGGGGTTCTGCCAGTTGGCGCTCTTCGGCGGATACGCGATCTACCTTCCGGAACTCTTCCCGACCAAATACCGAAGCACCGGTACGAGTTTCTGCTACAACGCCGGGCGATTCCTGGCCGCGACCGGCCCGTTCACGCTCGCGCACCTGACCTCGACCGTGTTTGCCGGCTACGGAGCGGAGGCCTTCCGCTACGCCGGAGTGACGATGTGCTCCGTCTTCCTTCTTGGGCTTCTTGTGCTACCGTTCCTGCCGGAAACAAAGGGCAAGCCGCTGCCGGAATGAGTTTGCTCGGGCAACCCGGATCGGGAATCGCGAAGCGGTTCCCGATCCGTTACTTCTTCCCGTCCATCCACTTCGACACGATCGCCCAGTAGTAAGTCCCGCTCGCGCTCGACGGCTCGCCGGGGGCGACGCCACAGCCGCCGTCGGCATTGCGACAGGATTTCAGAAACTCGCCCAGCTTATAGGTGTTCTTCGGTCGTTCCTTCGCCAACATCAGGGCACGCATCACGCGATAAGTTGTTTCGAGGTCGCTGCCGCCGGCACCATCCTTCTTCCAGCCGCCGTCGGCACCCTGGCTCGCCCGGATCATCGAAACGATCTTGTCCTTGTTCGCCACGGGGAAGTTCAGTCGCAGTTTCATCGCCACCACGGACGCGGTGTCCCGCGCGCGGCCGTCGCCCTTGCCGGCGGTCCCGTCGTTGTTGAGTTGCTTGTTGGCGATGACGTTCCATTTGTCGAGCCATTTCGGCTTGGCCTTGAGGCTCTCGATCGCGGCCGCGCCGATCCGCACGTCCTCGAAGGTCTTCGCCTCGGATTCGAGAAAATCGATCGCCATCGGAAACTTCGATTCGGGAATGCCCAGTTCCACGGCGGCCATGATGCCGATGCTTGTCACCAGCACCGTTGGCTTTTCGCCCGCCTCCGCGAAGCCGCCGGTCGGCGGGTCGTAGCACGACAGCACATAGGCTTTCACTTGCACTGGGTTCGGCAGTTCGCCGCCCAAGTATTTGATCGCCCGGACGGCCGCGGACGTCGCGCGCAGGCTCGGCCCGCCCTTCGCATCGGATTTGTACGAGCCGCTCTCCTGCCGCAACCCGGCGAGGTACTTCAGCGACGCCGCCTTCTCCTCGGGCGTCTGCGCGCACGCGAGGGACGGAATGACAATGAAGAAGGCAAAGAGGAATCGCATGGTATGGCCACCCCACGAATTCAATGGTTGAACGCGAACTCCTTCGAGTTCAAGAGCGCCCACATCAGATCGCTGAAGACATCGTGGCGCTTCTCGCCCTCGGCGAGCAACTTCGTCACGGCGGCGCGTTCATCCTCGCGCGGCCGTCGCGCTAGCGTCCGAAGGAAGATCCCCTCCAACACGGCCGCGTCGTCCTTCTCCCTCGCAAGCGTCGAATAGACCCAGCCGGCCGCCGTAGTGATGCGGCTTTGCAGGGCCTCGTTGTTCTGGAGGTGCAGGAGTTGCGGGAGTGTCACTTCCCCGCCGCGTTCGCACGCGCACGCCGTCACACGGTCGGACCGGCCGAACATGCGGAGGAAGGACGAGTTCAGATTCGGATCGGCAATCTGCACGGCTTTCATGCCGTACGGGTAGCCGTCGAGGCGCTCGGGCACGCCGACGGCGTCGCCGATCGCGTCGTGCAGCACCTCGGCCGGCAACCGTCGGGCGTAGTAGTGCGAATAGAACTTCGCGTCCGCTTCGTTCGTCGGCCGGGTCGCGGAACTCAACTGGTAGGTCTGCGAATTCAAGACAAGCCGCATCAGGTGCCGGAGGTCGAACTTCGACCGGACGAACTCGGCCTTGAGCGCGTCCCAAAGCTTCGGCACCGTCGGCGGGTTCGTCGCCCGCAGGTCGTCCACCGGTTCGACGAGGCCGACGCCCAGGTAGTGTTTCCAGACGCGGTTCACCATCGCGCCGGCGAAGTACGGGTTGTCCGGGTTCGCGATCCATGCCGCCAGCGCCGCGCGCGGATCGTCCGTCGGCGCGATCGCCACCGCGGACCGATCCAGCGGTTGCGGTTTCAGGAACCGCCCCGTGCGTGGCTGGCTCACGCCGACCGTCTGCTTGTTCTGGTTCGCATCGGGATGGCTGACGCGCAGCACCGTCGCGCCCCCGGTCTTCGCTTCCTTCCGGTCCAGCTTCACGCGGCTGAAGAACCCGGCGAAGTGGTAGAAGTCGTCCTGCGTGTAGCGTTCCAGCGGGTGGTTGTGGCACTTCGCACAGCCGATGCGCGTGCCCAGGAACGCCTGCGCGACCGACTCGGCCGCTTCCGATTGCTCCGCATGCCGGTGCTCGCCGACCGTCACGATGTAGTACCCGACGGCGGGCGAATCGGTCACGCTTCCCGTCGCCAGCAGGACGTCGCGTGCGATCGCGTCCCACGGCCGGTTCTCCGCCACCTGACGGCGAATCCAGGCGTGGAACTGCCGCACGCCCTTCGCCCCGCGTACGTCATGGTCGCGCTCCTTGCGGTTCTGAAACAGGTCGCCGAGTTGAAGCGCCCAGTAGTCGGTAAACTCCGGCGACGCTAGGACCTCGTCGATCAGCTTCGCGCGTTTCGCGGGCGAAGCGTCGGCCAGGAACGCCTTCACGCGATCCGGTTTCGGCAGCGTGCCGGCGGCGTCCAGCCAGACGCGTCGGATGAATTCGGCGTCGGTGCAGACATCCGACGGTTCGATCCGCAACTCGGCGAGCTTTGCGAAGGCGTGGTCGTCGATGAAGTTGTTCCGCGTCGCGAAGCGGGTCGGATCGACGGCGCGGTCGAACGGCATGGCGAACGAGGCGACGGCAACTTCGGTCTGGTACATCACGCGCACGGCCGTCGCACCGTGGCGGAGGGCCGTGGCGACGCCAGCCGGGGACACCGACAGGTACGCGGCGTCGTTCGAGTCGAACTTCGCGAGCCAGGTGACATCGGCATTGCGGCCGTCGGCGAAGGTGGCAATCGCCTTCAAGGGGACGGACTCACCGATCTTGAGCGTCCGCGCGTCGGGTTCCACCTTCAAAGAAACGATTGCTACGGCATCCTTCGCCGGTCCGGGCGCGCCGGCCGCGATCCAGTCGCGCAGGACCGTCCACTCGCGCGAGCCGGCGGCGAACAGCTTGCCCCCTTCGTGCGGGGCCTGCCCCGTGGCCTTGCGCAGCAGCAGACTCGACTCCGGGTCGGCCGGGTCGATGCGCCGGCCGTCGTGTTCGCGCGTGAGGGTGCGGTGGTCGAGTTCCGGCGCGTAGCCGCGCAGCGAGAGGCGGAAGCCGTTCTGCCCCGCGCCTTTTCCGTGGCATGCGCCCTGGTTGCAGCCGGCCTTCGTCAGCAGCGGTACGACTTCGTCGAGGTAGTTCGGCGATTCGGCCCGCAGGGGCGCGGCGAACAGAAAGAGTAGCAATGCGGTGCGCATCGTTTCAAACCCGGAACGGGTCGGCAGGAGGTATTAGGTAAGGATAGCACTTACTGGGCCGAATCCAGTTCGCGAACCGAATTCGCGGGTTCGGGACGGGGCGAGTTCCTGCGGCCCCGATGTTCCGCCTGGCGTCCGCCGATGGATCGCGAAGCGACCCGGCTTCGGCGTTCGAGGACCGCCTGGCCTACGTGCTGGCGGAACGCCTCCGTCGCCATCGTTCGCGCGTCGTCCTCCGCGACGCCCTGCGAAACCAGCTTCGTTCGCAGCTCCTCGATCATCGGCACGTACCGCTCGTGGCGAACCATCGCCTCGATCACCGCCCGCTCCTTTTCGTCGAACACGTTCGGCTCGTCGTCGACTTCCTCTTCGACGGCGTCTTCCGCGTCGTCCCCGCACGGCTTCCCGATCGGCGACAACTCCCGCAGCGGTTCCATCGACGATCGCTGTTCCGGCTCCGACCGTGGGACCCTCGCGCCGGCGAGTTCGCCCCCATGGCGGAGGCGGGTCTTCTCGAGGTCGAAGATCGCCTTCGCGGCGCGCTCGGCCACGCGTTCATCCGGGTGCGTCAGTTGCGACTGGTAGAACATCATCGCCGCGAAGACCGCATCGCTCCACGCCGCCGCCTTGACGTCCGGATTTGCCGGCAGGGGATTCGGCGTCGGCGCGAAATGCGACGCGATGCGGTTGTGAAGTTGAGGAGCGGTGGCGAGCATGGGAATCCTCCAAGAAGCGTGGTGGCGGAGGATTCGAGAGAAGTGAATATTTGTCAACTCAAAGTGGTGGGAACTGAAAATTGGTTCTATCGCGCCGTGCTGGTGTAAAAGTGTTATGTCGCTCCGCGCGAGGATTCGCAAGAAAAATACGGAAGGCAACGAGTGGAAATCTTTCACGTTTCGGAATGAGAATTTGTGTTGGACTGCCACGGGTTGCCAACGGTATTATCTAGCGCAGCGTGGCAGAATTACTAGTTCGGCGGCAGAAGGAGCCCAACGACCATGCGAAGCGTCTTTCGGGGTGTGGCGGTTCTCGCTCTCGCGGCTGTCATCGGCTGCGTCGGGTGTAGCGGCTCGGGTGGCAAGTCGGCCGCGGATGCGAGGGCCGAGTTGATCGCCACTGCCAAGAAGATGGAAGGCGGGATGTGGGTGGCGGTCGAGGATTACGTGAAGTCGGTGGAGAGAGGCGAATGGAGCTGGTCAATTGCGGACATGAACTTCGCACCCGGCAAGTTCACCCCGGAGACGATCGCCGCGTACCAGAAGTGGCGGGCCGCCAAACTCGCCGAAGATAAGACCAAGAAGAAGTGATGCCGCAGTTCGCCGCACGAATAACACAGGAGTTCTCATGTCTGCGAGCAGCCAAGCCATCACAAAGGATGAGGCGGTGCGCCGCCTACGGACGGCTGGGTTCACCCAGGAAGCGGATGAGCTTGATGCTTGGCGTGATGTCAACGGAAATAGCTGGGGTTGGGACGGCTGGGTTCGCGGGCAGCACCCTCATGTAGTTGCGACCATCTGGCAGGAGTAAAGGCATGCCGAACCCGGATGAAGGTTGCCAACTCAAGAGAAAAAATCAAATAAGCAAAGGGGACGCAGCTGAATGCCGTACCGTGAAGGACGGTTTCGCTTGAAAACAAGGCGAGATAAGCAAAGGGGACGCAGTTCATTCCACGGATAAGCAAAGGGGACCCAGTTCATTCCACGAATGAGCTACGCCCTTCGTCTCTTCGGATGGCTCGTCGTTTTGCGTTTTATCATTGGTCATTTTGAATTGGTCCGATTGTTGGAATCAATTCAAAATGACCAATGAAAAATGCAAAACGGAATCCGGATCACTCCATCGGCGCGGCGTGCCGGCGGTCCCGATCCCCACGGTCGCCACGATCCCGTTCGCCGCGATCCCGTTCGCCGCGATCACGATCCCCACGCTCCCGATCACCGCGGTCGCGGGGCGGGCGGCCGTAGACCTTCGGCGGCGGAACGGGCGGTAGGAGCCGCACCTCGTTGCCGTTCGCGTCGTGGCACTTGATCTCCAGATGGTCCGGCGACACGTTCGGCACCGGCACGATCGTGATCTCCGTGCGGCCCTTCTCCTCGAGCGCCGCGATGTCCCGCCGCTTCTTGTTCAGCAACTGGAACGCCGCGTCCGGGTGGACCGATACGTGCACGCTCGACGGCCCCGTGCCGTTCGACCCGGCTCGGTGGACGGCCAGTTGCAGCAGCCGCATCACTTCGATGCCGGTCGTCTCGCCGGTCTTCACGTAGCCCGTGCCCTTGCAGTGGCCGCAGTCGTTGTAGATGCGCTTCTTCAGGGACGGGCGCAGCCGCTGGCGCGTCATCTCGATGATGCCGAACTGCGAGATGCGCAGGATCTTCGTGCGCGCCTTGTCGCGGAGCAGGGCGTCGCGGAGCGTGTCCTCGACCTTGCGGCGGTGCGACTCGCTGCGCATGTCGATGAAGTCGTTGACGATCACGCCGCCGAGGTCGCGCAGGCGGAGCTGCCGGGCGATCTCCTTCGCGGCGATCGTGTTCATCTGGAAGGCGGTCTCCTCGGCGTTGTTGTCGGCGCGGAAGGTGCCGCTGTTGACGTCGATGGCCACGAGCGCCTCGGTCTGCTCGATGATGATCGAACCGCCGCGCGGCAGGTCGATCCGCTTGTTGTTGATCTTCGCGATCTCGTCCTCGACCTTGTACTTGTGGAACAGCGGCACGATCTCCTCGTGCAGTTTGATCCGGTTGGCGAACTTCGGCATCACGATCTGCAGGAACTCGCTGGCGTGCTGGAAGGCGGTCGGGTCGTCCACCCAGATGGTGTCCACGTCCTTGGTGAACATGTCGCGGATGGTGCGGGTGATCATGTCGGATTCGCGGTACGCCTCGACGGGGGCGGACATCTTGCGGATGCGCCGCGCCACCACCTGCCAGAGGCGCAGGAGGTAGACGAGGTCGTTCTGGAGTTCCTCGGCATCGCGGTCGATGGCGGCGGTGCGGACGATGAAGCCGACGCCCTTGGGCGTCTGCAGTTGACCCATGATGTCCCGCAGGCGGCGGCGCGCCTCCGGGTCCTCGATCTTGCGCGACACGCCGACGCGCGCGAGGCTCGGCATCAGCACGAGATAGCGCCCGGCGATGCTCACCTTCGTGCTGAGCGTGGGCACCTTCGTGCCGATCCCTTCCTTGATGACCTGCACGATCACTTCCTGGCCGCGCTTGAAGATCTTCTCGATGGGCAGGCGCGGGAACTCGCGCTCGCGGCGCGGCCCGCCGAATCTCGGTCCGCCACGCCGGTCGCCGCCGCGGTCCCCTCGGTCGCCGCCACGGTCGCCACGGTCGCCTCGGCCGCCGCGATCGCTACGGCCCCGGCCGCCACGATCGCCCCGATCCCCGCGACCGCCACTGCCGCGACGGTCGCGGCGTTCATCCGCGCCGACGTATTCGCCGTCCTCGGTGTCGTTGAACCCGCGCCCGATCACCATTTCAGGGTCGGCCGGCTCCACCGGTTCGGCGCTATCGTCCGAAGAGGCCGGCAAGTCCGGTTCCGTCTCGTCCTCCACGGCGAAGCCGCTCGGCGCGTCGAAATCCCGAGGCTCGTCCGCGAAACGGTCGTTCGGAGCGTCCGGGTCGAAGCCGGTCGAGTCGGTGAAGAACGGCTGGATCTCCGGTTCCGGCATGCCGTCGTCGGTCGTGCGATGTTCCGCCGCCGGTGCCGGCAACGCGGGCGGTTCGTCGCCCTCGTCGTCCTTCTTCTTGCGACGGACGCGGGGCTTCTTGGCCGTGTCATCCTCGCCATCGTCCGCCTTCGCTTTCGGCTTCGCGCGGCCGCGCCGAGGCTTCTTCTCGTCCGCCTCGCCTTCGTCCACCTCCGCCGGCGCTTCGATTGCGACCTCCAATTCGATGACCGGCTCTTCGACCATCCGGAAGGCCGGCGCGGGTGCGGGAGTCGGGTCCGCAACCGGGATCAGTTCGAGATCGTCGAGCAAGCCGGCACCGAACCCGCCGTCGTCCTCGTCGGCCGCAGCCGGAACCGGTGCCGCTTTCGGAGGCGAAGCAGGAAGAGGCCGGGGCACGCTCGCCACGGGTTCCCGGAGTTGTGGCGGATCGAATGAGGCAACCACGGTTTCCACGCGCGCTTCGGGCGGCAGCGGGGGCGGCGTGTCTTCCGGCGCGTCTTCGAGCAGGCCGATGCCGAATCCGCCTTCATTTTCATCGAGGACGGATTCCGGGAAGGAAGCGGGCATCTCGACCGGCGTGAGTGCGATTGGTTCGATCGGATCAGCGGACTGCGGTTCCAACCAGGAGGTCAGCTCGCGCGGTTGCGGTTCGGCCGGTGCTTCTTCGCGGCGGTCGCGCCGTCCCCGGCCGCCGCGATCGCCGCGGTCTCCGCGGTCGCTGCGGCCGCGCGGGGCGCGGTCCGGGCGGTCCACGCCGTACTCCTCGTCCTGTTCCGCTTCCAGTCGCGCGGCCACGTCCTTGGGCAGCAGATGCTTGAAGTAGGCCGGGTCGACGTCCGACACGTGCAGGAAGCCGTTCCGACCGCCGCCGAAGTCGACGAAGGCGGCCTGGATGCTCGGCTCGATGTTGACGATCTTGCCCTTGTAGATGTTGCCGACGTACGTCTCCTGGTTGGCGCGCTCGACGTAGAGTTCTTCGAGAACGCCGTCCTCCAGGATGGCGATGCGGCATTCCTCCGGCTGCGCCGCGTTGATGAGCATTTCCTTCTTCATTCGATCCTCGTTCGTGGGGCCACGCGATCGCGTGGCGAATGTCATTCGACGACCGGTCCGCTGGGGGAGAGGCCCCAAGTGGCGGTCGGCGAGGGTTCGTCGTCGACGGGCACCGTGCCCGGCGACAGTTCCAATCGGCGCGTGAGAGCCGGCCCGGTGGGCGGGCCGTCGGTCGCGTCCGGTGGTGTTTCGTCGATCAATTCGAGTTCGGTTCGCTCGAGCACGTGTCCGGCGTCGGGCAGGTCGTCGATGGCGAGCAGCTTCAACAGTTCGTCGGCGCGGGCGGTGCCGGTGCCCGTCACCCAAAGGTCGGCTTCGAATGCGCCGTCGTGGATGCGCAGCCCGCGCAGGTACGGGCGGATGTCCAGCTGGCGCGGGCGCGGGTGGTAGCGGTCGACCCAGACCTCGGGCGACGCGAGAAGTTCCGAAGCGCGGTCCTGCACGGCGACGGCGCGATCGTCGGGCACGGCGATCCGGTAGACGATCCGCCGGGCGACCGCGGACGCCTTCATCGGCACGACCTTGACGGAGTGGAAGTTCCAACCGGTGGGGGCCTGGGCGCGGAAGGCGGCGAGGACGGCGTCGGAGTCGCGGGGTTCGGTGAGTTCGAGTTCGACGACTTCGTTGCGGCCGACGATGCCGAGGGAGAGGGAAAGCGCGAAGACGAGACGCGGGGCCGGATGGAATCCGGCGGTCATTTTGAAGGGGATGGCGGCGCGGCGCATCATCCGCTCGGCGCACCGCATGAGGTCGTGGTGGCTGAGGAATCGGAGATCGCCGGTTTTTTCGAACCGGAAGCGCAGTTTGTCGCCGACCATCGGTTGCGGGGATCGCGGCTCGGCGCGATCACCCCCTCCGGCCGCCCTCCCGAGAACGGGACGGAGACGGCAGGAGGCCGGCGGTCCGGCGACGGAACAGGCCGCGGGGGCCTGGCGTCGGAACGGGTTGTCGGGGAATCCTCATCGTCGTCTCGACCCTCGGAGGACCAGCCGGCCATGCCGGGCGCTAGTCGGCCCCGTCGGGGAGGAAGCGGCGCAATTGTCCGCGTAAGTAAGTCGTCACCTCGCGGGCGGTCTCCATCTGGAGAGCATCGGTCGCCACCCGCTCGGCGTCCGGAATCGTCAGATTCCGGATCACATGCTTGATTTCGGGTATCTTCCGGGGGGTTGCGGAGAGTTGCCGGATGCCCAGCCCCAGCAAAAGGGCGGTATACAGCGCCTCGCCGCTCATTTCCCCGCAAACGTTGACTTCAATCCCTTGCCGGTTGCCGGCCTGCGCGACCTGATGGATCAATCGCAGCACCGACGGATCGACCGGACTGTAGAGATTCGCCACCGTTTCGTTGTTCCGGTCCGCGGCGAGGGTGTACTGGACGAGGTCGTTCGTTCCCAACGAGAAGAAACTGACCTGCTTCGCCAGCACGTCGGCCATGATCGCCGCCGACGGAACTTCAATCATTGTACCAACCGGCACGTTCGGCTTGTAGTCGATTCCGGCCTCGTGAAGGTCTTCCTCCACTTCCCGAAGTAAACTCAGGCATTGCCGGAGTTCCAGGACCGTGCTGACCATCGGGAACATGATGCGCAGGTCGCCGTGGCAGCTGGCACGCAGGATGGCGCGGAGTTGCGTCTTGAACAGCGTGCGGTTCTGAAGGCACAGCCGCACGCTGCGCAGGCCCAAAAAGGGATTCCGTTCGTGCGGGGCGCCGCCGGCCGGTGAAAACTTGTCCGCGCCCAGATCCAGGGTCCGGATGACGACCGGGCGGTTCGGCCCCAACACGGTGAGCACTTCGCGATACGCTTCGTAGTGCTCGTCTTCGGTGGGATCGTCGGTCTTGTTGACGTAGAGGAATTCGGTGCGGTACAGGCCTACTCCGCCAGCGCCCTTCTCGATGCAGGCCTTGGCTTCGGTCGGGAACTCGATGTTGCCGAACAGGCGCACCACCGCGCCGTCCTTCGTGATCGCCTCGGAATCGCGGAGCGACTCGTAGCGGTCGGTGGCGTGTTCGTCCTCGCGAAGTCGTTCCCGATAGCGTTCGAGGGTGGCCTCGTCGGGTTCGAGGATGATGAGGCCTTCGTAACCGTCGATGATGACGGTATCGCCGCCGGAGACATCGTTGAGGAGCTTGCCGAGGCCGACGACGGCCGGGATGTTCAGCGCACCGGCGAGGATCGCGGTGTGGCTCGTCGGACCGCCGGATTCCGTGGCGAATGCGCGCACGGTCTTGGTGTTGAAGATCGCCGTCTCGCTGGGGGTCAGGTCGTTGGCGAGGACGATGACGTTTTCCGTCGCCAGATCCAGCGAATCGCCGCGCGCGCCGAGCAACCGGTGGAGCAGTTGCTTTTCCACGTCGATGAAATCGGCGCGGATGCGCTGGGCGATTTCATTGCCGGTGTCGTCCAGGCTCTTCACACGCGAGCGGATGCATCGGCTGACCGCGTATTCGGCCGAGTAGGACTCGGCCTTCATGAGCATTTCGATGTCGTAGCGCAGGGCCTGATCGGAGAGCAGCAGGGCGTGCGAGGCGAAGATCTTGCCGATATCCTTGCCGAGCCGCGTGGTCATCTCCTGTTCGCGGCGGCGGGAGTCCTCGGTGGACTGGTGCAGGGCGACCTGGAGCCGGGCCAGTTCGGACGGAATCAGGTCCGCGGGGACCGTGCGGCGGGGAATATGTACGCCTTCGGTATCCAACACCAGCGCGGGACCGATCGCAATGCCGGGGGAAGCCGGGATCCCGTGTTTGGTTTCCATTCGTCCGCCAAGAAAGAAATTCGGAATGCGGATTTCGGAATGCGGAATTCAAAACCGGAGTACACGGATCGTGGGATGTCTTTCATTCCGCACTCCGCATTCCGCACTCCGCATTGGTTTAGTCGGGGTCGCCAGGCGACGCCAAAATATCGACGAACTGGCCGATGATGGTTTCGGCGTCCGGGCCGTCGGCCTCGACGGTCAGTTCGGTGCCGCGCAGCGCACACAGGCCGATCAAGTCCCACAGGCTTTTGCCATTCGCCCGTTTCTCGCCGAGCCAGACGGTGATATCGCAGGTGACGCCGGCGGCGAGTTGAGCAAACGTCGTGGCCGGGCGCATGTGCAACCCGTTGGGGTTCACGACGACCACCGTGCGGCGCACCGGTTCGTGGAGGGTGCCGGTCATGGCGCGCCTCCCGGCTTGTGATTCGCCAGAACTGCGAGGATTTCCTCACGGGTTTGCGCGGCGCGAATGGCCGCGACCAGCGATTCATCCCGGAGGGTGCTGACCACGCTTTCGAGGCAGCGCAGGTGTTCGCCGGGGCGATCCGGCGGCGAAATCAAGAGGATCATGACGTGGACGGGTTCTCCGTCCACGCTGTCGAAGCCGATACCCGGACCGGAGACGGCCAGCGCTCCGGTCAGCTTTGCGACGGCGGCGTGGCGCGAGTGCGGGATTGCGATGTTTCGGCCGATTCCGGTCGTGCCAAGTTGCTCGCGGCGCAGGATGGCGCGCACGATGTCCGCCTGGTCCGACTCGACGAGTACGCCGGCGCGGAACAGGCTGGCCACCAGCTCGCGAATCGCATCGTCCCGGTTGGTGGCCTGGAACTGCGGGGCGGGGACGATGGCGTCCGGGATCAGAAAATTCATCGGCCGTTCCTCGTCCGGTCCTGCTGCGGCGTCCTGATCGGCGTTATTCCCGGATTCCTTCCGGGCCGCCATGCGACGGATTGCGGCGGTGATCCTGGATCTTTTCCTTGTAATGCTTGATTTGATGCTTCATTTTCTCGACCGCGGCGGTGACGGCGGTCTGGATGTCCTCCGCCTCCGCATGCGCGACGAAGTCGTGCTTGTGTTCCGCATTCAGCAGGATTTCCGCATGCTTTTGTAGACCCCGCAACTCCACCGTCACTTCGATCAGCGAGACCCGCTCGAAGTAGTGGAGGAGTTTCTCCGCTTTCTCGCGGATCTCGGTCTGGGTCGATTCATCCAGATGCCCGTGGCGGGCGGATACCTTGACTTGCACGACACAATCCTTTCAAGCGTTCCGATGGACGTTCGGGGATTGTATCCGGCCGGAGCGGTCGGATCAATCGCACGGGCGTGCGGGAACCGTCGGCGGCCTCGCGGCGCGCCGGCGCGATCCTCACCGGGCGCGTGCCACCGCCGGCTTGCGACGAACGGGCCGGGCCGGTTCCCCGAATTCAATGCGCTGCAACCGCCGGCGGACGCCGTCGGCGTATTCTTCCGAAAGTTCGACGCCCAGACAGCGCCGGCCGAGCTTCTTCGCCGCCGCCAGCGTCGTCCCGCTTCCCGCGAACGGGTCCAGCACCAGGTCGCCGGGGTTGGACGCCACCTGGATGATCCGCTCCAACACCGCCTCCGGCATCTGGCACGGATGCTCCCCGCGCTCCTTGAACGTGCCGCACACCCGCGGCACGTACCAGGTGTCCGCGTCCGACTGGAAATGGACGTCGGATTCCTGCGGACGCAGCACCCACGTATCGTCCGGCAGCTTGCCGACGGGATTCGCCCGCCGGTCGGCGTATGTGGTCATCCGCGCCGACGGCACGCGCACCGGATCGGGATTGAAGGTGAAACGGTTCGGATCGGCCACGTAATAAAAGATGTGCGCGTGGCTGCGGTTGAACTTCTTCTTGCAGTTCACCCCGAAGGTGTAATGCCAGACGATCCAGTTCCGCATCGTGAAGCCGAGGGCGTCTAGCCGCACCTTGTGCTCGGCCGCATACTCATCGCCGATGGCGACGAAGAACGAGCCGGTCGGCTTGAGGACGCGCTTGACGGCCGCGAGCCAGCGCTCGGTCCACTCGAGGTAGTCCTCGCGGGCGCGGCGGTCGTCGTAGAGGTCGTATTCGTAGCCGATGTTGAAAGGCGGGTCGGCGAAGGCGAGATCGACGGACGCGGCGGGCTGCTCTGCGAGGATGCGCAGACAGTCGCCGGTGAGGACATCATGGTCCATGGCGCTACCTCCTGTAGGTTCACGGCGAGCCGTGTTTGCACCATGATAGGAGAACTTTGCCGAATGCGCCAGTGGAAATGATTGTGACGATTGTGCGGGCGAGTTTTGGCGAACCGAGTCGCGTCAGAAGCCGGGGCAGGGCGATGTTATGAGCGGATTGTCCAATGCGATAGAATAAAGACGATCGTCTACGAGAGCCGGGTGATTCGATGGCCACGATTTCGATTCGCAGGAAAATCGATTCGGACACGCTCGTGCTGCCCGAACTCGTGCCGTTGATCGGCAAGACGGTGGATATCCAGGTGACGGTCGAACCCGAATTGTCCAGCGACGAGCGTTGGGCGGCAGCGGCGAAGGCGATCGCGGAACTGGAGGATTACGATTTCTCGGCCTACGCGGAGCAGCGAGAATTTGACCGGCTCCATGCCGAGGACCACCTGAAGTGATCCTCAATCCGCCGGCTGGCGTGCTCCAACGGCGGATGGCGCGGCATCAGTCCGCCGGTGGTCGACGTGACACCGGCGGACTCGCGTCGCGCCGTTCGAATTGGTAAGGTGGTGTTCCCCGCTCCTTCTGCTATACTGCCCTCACCCGCGATCTCACTTCCTCTCTCGCGGACCGACGATCCGCCCTCCGCACCGAGAGGTTTTCTCCGTGACCCCACGCGAAGTTCTCGCCTTCCTCCGCGAACGCGACGTCAAAGCGGTCGACCTGCGATTCATGGACTTCCCCGGCCTCTGGAAGCATTTCACCATCCCGGCCGAACAACTCGACGAAAGCTCGTTCGAGGACGGCATTGGATTCGACGGTGCCAGCCTTCGTGGCTGGCAGGCGATCAACGAGTCGGACATGATCGTGGTGCCGCAGCCGGAGACGCCGTTCCTCGATCCGTTTCGGAACGAGACGACGCTGGTGATGATCTGCAACATCCAGGACCCGCTCACGAAGGAAGACTACAGCAGGGACCCGCGGAACGTGGCGAGGAAGGCCGTCAACTACATGAAGCAGACCGGCATCGCGGACGCGGCGTTCTTCGGGCCTTCGGTGGACTTTTTCGTGTTCGACGACGTGAAGTTCGACCAGACGAGCCATAGCGCGTTCTACTACGTGGACAGCGTGGAGGGGGCGTGGAACAGCGGGCGGGACGAGCGGCCGAATCTCGGCAGCAAGATCCCCTATCGGCAGGGTTACTTCCCGTGCCCGCCGGCGGACCAGACGCACGACCTGCGTAGCGAGATGATGCGTGTGATGATGGACAGCGGGCTGACGGTCGAGAGTCACCACCACGAGAAGGCGAGCGGCGGGCAGTGCACGATCGACGTCCGGTACGGGGAACTGGTGCAAACGGCGGACAACGTGCTGAAGTACAAGTACATCGTGCGGAACGTGGCGCGGCGGCACGGGAAGACGGCCACGTTCATGCCGAAGCCGCTCTTCGATGAGTTCGGCTGCGGCATGCACGTGCACCTCTCGCTGGCCAAGGGCGGCAAGAACCTGTTCACCGGCAGTTCGTATTCGGGATTGTCCGAGACGGCGATGTACGCCATCGGCGGGCTGCTCAAGCACGCCCCGGCGCTCGCCGCGTTCACGAACCCGACGACCAACAGCTACAAGCGCCTTGTGCCGGGCTTCGAGGCGCCCTCGGCGCTCGCCTACAGCCAGCGGAACCGCTCCGCCGCGATCCGCATTCCGGTCTACTCCTCACGGCCCGACTCCAAGCGCATCGAGTATCGCATGCCGGACGGCGCGGCCAACCCGTACCTCGCCTTTTCCGCCATCCTGATGGCGATGCTCGACGGCATCCGCACGCGCACGAACCCCGGCCCGCCCCTGGACAAGGACATCTACGACCTCGCCCCGGAGCAACTGCGCGACGTACCGAAGCCGCCGGGCAGCCTGGACGAGGCGCTGTCGGCCTTGCAGAAGGACCACGAGTTCCTGATGCATTCGGACGTCTTCACCGAGGACGTGATCGAGACGTGGATCGCCTTCAAGCGGAAGGAAGAAGTGGACGCGATCCGCCTGCGCCCGCACCCGTACGAGTTCGCGCTGTACTTTGATAGTTAGGATCGGGAGGTGAATCGATGAGCGCCGTACCCAAGAGAAAATTGACGGTTGAGGAATATCTCGCCATCGAGGAGAAGGCCGAGTTCAAGAGCGAGTTCTACGACGGCGAGATGTTCCCGGTCTACCGCGACGCCCCGCAAGGGATGGCCGGCGTGAGCCGACGGCACAACTACGCCAAGGACAATCTCATTCTCGAGTTGGGAATGCGCTTCAAGGGCGGGCCGTGCCGGACGCTGTCCAGCGATCAGCGCGTCCGCGTCAACCGGACCGGCCTCTACGTTTACCCCGACATCGTCGTCTTGTGCGGCGAACCCGAGTTCGACGGCGACACGCTCCTCAATCCGCAAGTCATCGTCGAAGTGCTCTCCGATTCGACCGACCTCTACGACCGCACGACGAAGTTCCGACACTACCAGCAGATCCCGGCGCTGAAGGAATACATCCTCGTTTCGCAGGACCAACCGGTGATCGAGCGGTTCGTGCGGCAGGACGACGGTTCGTGGAAGCTGCAGGTTTTCGAGGGGATCGACGACACGTTCTCGCTCGATTCGATCCCCGTTTCGATCCCGCTCGCCGACGTGTACCGCGGCGTCACCTTCCAACCGCTCCCGCTGCAACCCAAGATCAAACTCGTCGCGGATGAATAATTCCGGAGCCTCTCCCATGCCCCGCTCGCTTCTTGCCCTGCTCGTCACGTTCGCCGTGTTCGCCGCCGTCGTGGCGCAGCGCCCGACCGAGGCGCCGCCGGCGCCGCTGCCCGTCGCCGACGCGAAGCCGGAGTACCGGAAGGGGAACCTGCACACGCATTCCCTCTGGAGCGACGGCGACGACTTCCCGGAGATGATCGCCGACTGGTACAAGCGCCACGGCTACGACTTCCTCGCGCTGACCGACCACAACATCATCGCCGACGCCGAGAAGTGGGTGGACGCCGAGACGACGCCGGTTCGGAAGAAGGCGGTGGAGAAGTACCAGGCTCGCTTCGGGAAGAACTGGCTCGAATGGCGCGAGGAGAAGGGAAAGAAGCAGGTGCGCCTCAAACCGCTGCGCGAGTTCCGCAGCCTGCTGGAGGAGCCGGGGAAGTTCCTGTTCGTGCCGGCGGAGGAGATCACGACGAAGTTCGCGAAGTTCCCCGTTCACATGAACGGGATCAACCTGCGGGATGCGATCAAGCCGATCGAAGGCGCGAACGTGACAGAGACGATTCGCACGAACCTGAAACTCGCGGCGGAGCAGGAGGCGAAGACAACCTGGCCGAACGTGACGTTCCTGAACCACCCGAACTTCCAGTGGGGCGTGAAGGCCGAGGAAATGATCGCCGCCGAGGAACTGCGTTACTTCGAAGTCTTCAACGGCCACTCCGGCGTCCGCAACTACGGCGACGAGACGCACGCGGGCTGTGAGCGCATCTGGGATATCCTGCTCTCCGTACGTTTGGGAAAGCTCGGCCTGCCGGTCGTGTACGGCGTCGCCACCGACGACTCGCACGCCTACCACGAGTTCGCCATCGGCAAGACGAACCCCGGCCGCGGCTGGTGCATGGTCCGCGCGCGGCACCTCACGGCCGAGTCGATCGTGCGTGCGATGAAGGCCGGCGACTTCTACTTCTCGACCGGTGTGACGTTCGACTCGATCACAAAGGTCGACGGCAAGCTGACCCTCGCAATCAAGGCCGAACCGGGAGTGACGTACCGGACCGAGTTCATCGCCACGACGAAGGGAGCTTCGCTGGACAGCGAGCCGATGAAGGACAAGGACGGGAAGGAACTGGACGTGACGCGCCGCTACAGCCCGGAGATCGGGAAGATCGTGGCCACATCGACGGAAGCGAATCCGAGCTATGCGTTCACCGGGAACGAACTGTATGTGCGGGCGAAGGTGACGTCGAGCAAGCCGCACCCGAACCCGTACGCGAAGGGCGACACGGAGGTGGCGTGGACGCAGCCGTTCACGCCGTGACGGTTACGGCTTCGGCTTGAACTCGATCTTCTTGTCGGGCGTGCCGATGGGGGCGATCCAATCGGCGTCGAGTTCGCGATAAGACGACGACGATTTCCCCGGAGGCGGTGCGATCGATTTCGCTTCGAAGATCAGTTCGTCGCCGGCCTTGAGCGCGTCGAGCGCCTTGCGGTTCACGGGTGTGTCGGCGCAGTAGAGATCCAGATTGCTGTACTGAAAGAATGCGTTTTTCAGCACGATTTTGAGCCGCCCTTCGAGGGCGGCGTAGCTTTCGAAGACGCCGCCGCCGCGGAGCGGATCGGTCGCATTCGGGTTGCTCACATAGCGAACGTCGTTCCAGAGTCTTTCGACGGCAGTAAAGTCGAGCGGTGGGATCGCCCGGCCTGTCTCCGTGATGAGCGACCGTGCGTTCGCCTTCCTTACGACGCTCTTTCCGCGCAGTTTCGGCCGATCCGAACTGTTATCGACATTCTCGACGACGGCTTCGACATCGACGAGGTCGCCGGTTTTGTAGTCCTTCAGCGCGGCGTCGGTCGCGCCTGTCATTTTCACGTGGATGCCACCCGAGTGCGTCTTCGGCGCGGGGTTCAAATAAATCGTGAGATTGTACGAATTGAACGAGCTGTACCGGGCCGAAAAACGGATTGCCGTGCCCACTGGCGGAGGATGCCGCTGGAATTTGGTCAGAGGGTCCAGAACGTTCGCTGCACGAAACGATTTGGGATCGCGCTTGCGACCCGAGACGGCAGCGGACTCGTTGTCGCCCGGCCGTTCGATCCGATCGAGTTGCAGGAGGGGTACCGTTGGTTCCAGGCGTTCGACGCCGGGCGGGGGCGACTCGACGACGCCGGTGACGGTAACGGTGTCGGCTTTGCCGGTCGATTCGTCCGAGGTGACGAAATCGGAGAGTTCGTCCAGAAATGCGGTACCGGCGACGCGGGCTTCGAAGTTCGTCAAACCGGCAATGGAACCGGTCACACCGACGAGCAGATGCGTACTGTCGCCCAGCGCGCGGATCTTTTTGAGCGGACCTGTCCAGGTGACCCGTGCGCCAACGTGGCCCGCGGGATTGGCATAAACGCTATCGGGCGTGGTCTTCACGGCCGGGAGGTTCGCGCGGCGTTCGCCGAACTGAACAACGGTCGTTTCCGGTTTCCCCACTTTGCGAACACTCAGGCACTCCGCTTGCAGTGCAGTGTCGAGTGAAAAGCCTTCAAAGCTCGCGCCCGGCCCGGGACCAAACGCGGGCATGGCGTGCGGGGCCGGCGGGGGAGCGGAGATCGCGACGTCGGCCTCAAGCGAGTCGCCGGCACCATAGTCGATGAATTCCTCAAGCGACGCACCGGTCATGTAGCAATGCAGAAGCGGGGCACCCTCGGCAGTATTCCCGAGTTGGAGAGTGAAGGAGACCCCCGTCTCGGATTTCCCCATCGCGCGAAACGCACCGGCGATGCGGCCGCGCGTACCACCGGCTGCGGCACGGTCTCGTACGAAAAAAGTCGGCGAGCGGCGCAGCTCGGGCTCGTTCGTCGGTGTCTCCGCCCGGCCGAGGGTCGCGTCGATCCACGTGCCCGCCTGGTTGGCCTTTTCCATCCCCTCGCCGCGTAAGGACCAGAACGCTTGCGGCGAAGCGTTTTTCAAGACGTAGCGGGTTTCGAGGATCAGATCGCGGACCTCGGCCGGAGCCTGCGGCGACACGATCGCGCGCAGCTCCTCGCGTGGTGCCCGTGTCGCCAGAATGCGGACGCGATCCCCCGCTCGATAATCCATCGTATGCAAGGCCAGATTGGCGGTCTTGAACTCCACCAGACAGCCCACCGAACGTCCATAATTCATTGGTCCGCCGACGGACCCGGCGAGGATGATCCAGGTCTTGTCAGCGTGCGTACGGATGCCGACAAGGTCACCGGAGAGGAGAATTTTCGATGGAACGGCGAGGGTTGGCGGCAGAGAATTGGGATCACCGGGGAGGGGCGATGGAGGGAAAAGCCCCGGAGGGAGCGCCCCGGTGAGGGCGACACGGGACATTTGCGCCATCATGTGCTCGCCTAGTGTTTTGGCCTCGAACGAGGGCACGTCCTTGATGGCATTCGTCCGCGCCGCGCGGATGCGTTCCGCGGTGGCGGATTCGATCGGTTGCCAGCGCGGTGTAGCGTCGATGAGGTTTGGCAATTCCGCCCAATTCATCGGTGCCAGGCGAGTTGGTGCGTCCGGTCCCCCGCGCGAGCCAGCGTCAGTCGCGGAACCTTTGTCCGGATGGTTGGAAAACGCCCCCGTGGCGAACAAGATCGCAACTATCACCACGGTACCGCCGACGCCCGACAACGCGAGCCATCGCCACAACGACCGACGTGGCGCACGCTCCCGCTCGCGCGATGGACGGCGTCGGGATGGCCGTGCCCGTGCACCCATCGGCATCAGTTCCACCATGGTGCGCTCGTCATGCGGCCCAGCCGTGCGCTCCGCGTCGCGGACAGGCACCGCCCGCGCTAGGACCGGCGTCGCGACAACCGGTGCCACCTCCGCCGCACTCGCCGACGCATCTCCGCTGAGGCTCGCCTTCAAGGCTCGCATCACCTCGTCCGCCGAACCCGGGCGGCGCGACGCGTCCTTCTCCAACAGGCGATCCACCAACTCCACCAGTGAGGGCGGCAGGTCCGGCGCGCCGAGCGCCACGCTCGGCAACGGTTCCGCCGTCGCCAGTTCCGCAAGGATCGCCATCACGCTGGACGTATTCGAATACGGCAGTTTCCCGGTCGCGAGCTGGTACAGAATCACGCCGAGGGAATAGAGGTCGGTGCGGTGGTCCACCTTGTCGCCGCGCGCCTGTTCGAGCGACATGTAAGCGGGCGTGCCGAGCATCACGCCGGATTTGGTCATCTCCACCTTGCGATCCACCGGGCGCGCCAGGCCGAAGTCGATGATCTTCACTGTCGGTTTGTTAGTGCGGGAATCCGTGCCGAGGTGGATATTGCCCGGTTTCAGGTCGCGATGCACGAGCCCGGCGCGATGCGCGTCCGACAGACCCTTCGCGATGCCGAACGCGATCCGCCGCCAGGCGTCCAGCGCCATCGGCTTGGGTTTCTGGTCCAAGGTCACGCCGACGAGCAGTTCCATCGTCAGGTACGGCACGTTGTTCCACACGCCGCAATCGTACACCTCCGCGACGTGCGGCGACCGTACCTTCACCGTCGCCTGCGCCTCTTGCAGGAACCGCTCGCGCAGTCCCTCGTCTCCGGCGTACTGCGGCAGAATGATCTTGAGTGCCACCGTCCGGTCGAGCGTCGTGTCGACGGCATGGAAGACCATTCCCATGCCGCCCTGACCGAGTTTGCGGACGATCCGGTACCGGTCGAACAATCCCAGATCAGTCGGGTGTGCCGGGTCCGGTGGATCGAGGAAATCCAAGTCGTCGGCCGGCGCGGCGTTCGACTTCGACGTCGGGGCGATCGAGGGCGGCTTCGCTGGCTGGCGAAGGATCGCGTCCACGACGGACGCGTTGACCGAACGACCGGCCACGGACTGCGCGATGCGCACTTCCGAGAAGCGGGTTTCGGTCTTGAGCATGACTTCTGCGCGCTGCCGGCACGGCGCGCAGTCCCGCACGTGGTCGCGCGTCGCACCGGCGTCGCCGCCGCGATACGCCTCGGCCAGACACCGGCGCAGCGCATCGTCGGAAGGGCAGGGGGTTTTCGAGTTCATGGAAAGGATTCCGCGGGAATCGTCCCTCACTCTACGCGGAAGCGGCAACAATCTGTCGCAAAAAATGGATTGGCGGTCGATACGAACCGATCGCGGAATTACCGGCCAAGACAAACCACGCACGTCGGTTTGCGGGCGAAGGGGCCTTCGAGATTGCAGGTGGCGACGACGAGCTTTCCGCCGACCACGATCGGGCCGCCGTAGACCATGCCGGGCGACGCCGTTGCCGGGTCGGTGCCGAGATCGACGAGGACTTTGCCGTTGCCGGTCTTCAGGTCGATCGCGTGGATCGCGCCCTTGAGGTCGCCGACGTACACGACTCCCCCGGCGATGGCGGGCGGGGCGAAGATCGGCGTCTTCGCGTCGTAGATCCAGCGCCGCTCGCCGTCGGCGAGCGCGAAGGAGCGCACTTTGCCGTCGGTCGCGGTGCAGACGGCGAGGTCGCCCGACAGGGCCGCGCAGCTGGCGAGGCCGGCCGGCGCGTCCTTCCGCCACTTCTCCGCGCCGGTCTTCAGGTCGAAGGCGGAGAGTTCGCCCTTCGCCCCCTTGAGCTGGGCGTAGTAGTAGCCGACGGAACTGCCGGCGACGACGACGGTGTCGCCGAGGACCGAAGCGCCGCCCCACGGGTTGAACCGCAGCGGCTTCGTCCAGACCGTCTCGCCCGTCGCCGCGTCGAGGCAGTAGATCGCCCGCTCGCCGACCCTCTCGGCGTCGAGGTACGACGTGCAGACCAGTACGCGGTCGCCGACGACGTTCACGGGGGCGTCGACATGCCACTTCTTCTCCCCCTTCCGCCAGAGGACTTTGGGTGTCGGCTTCGGCAGTTCGTCTTCGCTCGGCGGAATGGCCAGACTCGGGTCCTTCTTCTTTTCGGCCTCGTACTTCGCGAGCAGTTCCTTCCACTTCGTCTCTTGCAATTTCGGCAGGTCCGCCGCCGCGACCGGTTTGCCATCGAGCGTCAGTGATGTCGGATCGACACGGAAGGCTCCGGCCGCGCCGCCGCCCATGTACACGTGGCCGTTCGCAATGGTCGGCGCGCCTTCGAGGTGGATGAGTTCGCCAGGCATCGGCAGTTGCCAGAGCGGCAGGCCGGTGTCGGCGGCGAGACCATGCAGCGTGCCGCCGGCATCCTGGTGCATGCCGTCGCCAAAGACGAGGAGGTTCCCCGCCTGCGAGGGCGACGACACCGACGCGAGCCTCAGATACGGCACGGCCTTGGTCCAAACCGCCTTCGGTTCGCCGGCGGACGCGAGCGGGTAAACGCCGAGCCGGGGCTGGTTGAACGCGCCGAGGCGCGAGAGGTAGACGCCATCGCCGACCGGCACCGGGGAGGCGATGAACTGATCGTTCGCCTTGATCGCCCAGAGGATTTTCGGCGAATCGGGCACGGCGACGCCGTCGGCGTTGCCGGTGCGGGCCGGGTTGCCGCGATACGTCGCCCACGGCTCGGCGGCGGCGATGTTGGAAGCGAACACGAGACAAAACAAGACCGTGCGCATGATCGAAACCGTTGAATGTTTAGCGGCGAGGCGGAGTCTACGAAGCCGGGCGCGAGACGTCGGTTTCGCGCTCGGCTCCGAAGACTCCGCCTCGCCGCTAAACGGATTGGTGGATGATCGGAACTCGCCTCGCGGCTAAACGGGTTATTGGAATTTCACGCTCATCGGCGCGGCTGTCACCGTGACATCTTTGACGATCGCGGCCGCGCTGCCATTTCGCACTTCGACCTTGTACGCCCCCGGCGCGAGTGCGAAGCGCGGGGCCAGCCCCGACTGCCCTCCGCGGCCGTCGGCGCCGGTCACGGTCGCACCGGCGATGCGCTTCCCATCTGCCAATACCGTCACGCGCCCGCCGACCGGCACGCCGGCCAACGTCACCGGCGTCTTCTTCGCGTCCGCCGCCGCGCCGAACAGCACGGCCGAGTCCTGGCCCTCGTTCGCGAGGATCAGGTCGAGCCGGCCGTCGCCGTTCAGGTCCGCGAGGCAGGCCGCCTGCGAGTTGAAAATCTTTTGGTTCAGACCGAGCGACGCCGACTGCTCCGCGAACGCACCATCGCCCGTATTCCGAAAGAAGAGGTTCGGCCCACGCAATCGCGTCACGAGTAAATCGGGGTGGCCGTCGTTGTCGAAGTCGCCCCACGCCGCGCCGACCGCGCCGGGGATCGGTTTGGCGAGATCGCCGCCCGGCACTTCGGCGAAGTTTCCTTTGCCCGTGTTCCGGTACAGCTTGCAGGCACCGTTCGATTGGGGAACGAACAAATCGATCCGGCCGTCGCCGTCGAAGTCTTCCGCTGCCGGTCCGACCTTGCCCACGAACTTCAACCCCGAATCGGGCTTCGCCTCAAAGCGGCCGCCACGGTTCACGAACAGCGTGCTCCCGTACAGGAAGTCGGGCAGCGCTTCGCCGGCGAAGTTGGCGACGGTCAGCGCGTCAGCCTTGAGTTCGACGCCGGCGAGGCCGAACTTCGCCGTGACATCCTCATAGAGAGGCTTGTTCCCCGCCCCGCCGAGCCGGAAATAGAAGGCCGATTCGCCCTCGGCATGGACGAGTTTCATCACGAGCCGGTTCTTTCCCGCTTTCAGCTTCAACGTCAGGTTCACCTGATCGGCGGCCGCCTGTCGAGGCGCGTTGTCGGTGTGGATCCGTTCGCCGTTCAGATACACCGAGAGCGAATCGCGGGCACCGAACGACACCGGGATGTCGGCGGCAGTGGGCAGTTCGATCTCGCGGTGCAGGTAGATCGCACAGTTCGCGCCAAACGGTGCAAGGCTCGTCACGTTGCCGTCGGTCGAGTCGAGTTTCGTCCACTTCACCTCCATGTCCCGCTTGCCCTTGTAGGCCTTGTTCGCGTCGAAGGCGTCCGCCTCGGGGCCGAACGCGGTCTCGTAATTCTTCTGCGGCGTGTCCTTCACGCGGAACGGACCAACGGCGTGCCAGTCGCCGAGCTTCGGTGTGGGCAGCTTCGCCGTGGCGTCCTGCCCGCGCAGGTTCCGGTAGAGACGCAGGCCGTGGAATCCGTTGGCGAGGAGAATATCGGGGTAGCCGTCGCCGTCGGCGTCGATCCACGCGGCGGCGGTGAGGTTGTAGCACGGCTCGGCAGGGAGGAGCTTCGAGTCGTCGCGGAACTGGCCTTTGCCGAGGTTCGTGAACAGCCGCGGCCCGGTCGGCGTGGAGACGAGAGCATCCGGCAGGCCGTCGCCGTTCGGGTCGGCCCACACCACCGACCGCGCGCCGGTCGTCAGGCCGAGCGACGATTCCGAGAACCCGTCGCCGTTGTTCTGGAGCAGCATCACCCGGTTCGCGCCGACGAGGACGATGTCGAGCTTGCCGTCGCCGTCGAAGTCGATCGCGGAGGCGGCGAGCGTGTCGGCCCCGGCGTTGCCGAGCGTGCCGAGGCGGTCGAAGCCGGGCATGCCGGCGAGGCGGCGGATGTCGTCGCCGCCCCAGCCGACGAAGTCGCGCTTCGGGTTGTAGTCTTGGAGCTTCAGGCTCGCCTTCAGCCGCTGCACCTTCGCGGTCTTCTTGTGCAGGGCTTCCTTGTCGCCGTCGACCATGCACGGCACGATCACTTCCTTGCCATCGACGATCTCCTTCACGATGTCGCCGAGTTTCTCGACCTTGCCGGAATAGCTGCGGAGCAGGAACGGTTCGCCGTGGGACATACCCCACCACTCGCCCTGCGGGTAGGCCTGGTAATAGCTGGTGCCGAAGTAGGTTTCGCTCGCGCCGCCGTTGTGGAGGAACACCGCCGTCTTGCCGACCTCGGCCCAGTTCATGATCTCCTGCCACTCGCCGGGGCGCAGGCCGCCGAAGCCGATATTGTGCTTGATCTCGTCCTGCGGGTGCTTGCCCTTATCGTCGCGGACTTTCTTGTAGATGATGAGGTTCTTCTGCTTGTCCACCTTGGTGACGACCATGGTGACGACGTTCGTGGACTGCGCGATCATCGCACCGAGCGAGAGCGGTGCCTCAACATAGGCGGATGCGTTCGCGGTCAGGAGAAGTACGGCGAGAAAGGCAACGGCGCGGCGCATTGGGGTGTCCTCCCGCGATTCGATGTAGTCCAGTATCCGGGATATGGGACGCCGGGGCCAGCGCAGAGTTCCACCCCGACTTCCGAAGTCGAAGCCGGACATCGGAAGTCGAAGACCTAAAACGTCCGCATGGCTTCCTTCGAACTGCGAACCTTCTCCGCGACCGACGGCTATCGGTTCTACTACCGCCACTATCCCGCCGCCGGTCGGCCGCGCGGGCGGATCGTGGTCCTGCACGGTATCCGCAGCCACGCGGGCTGGTACGGCCGTTCGTGCGAAGCGTTTGCCGCCGCCGGTTACGACGTGTTCTTCCTCGATCGCCGCGGTTCGGGGCTGAACACCGCTCACCGCGGCGACACGCCAAACTTCCGCCGCCTCCTCGACGATGTCGCCGAGTTCCTGCTCGATCTCCGGCGCACGCAACCGTGGCTGCCGATCCACCTCGCGGGCATCTCGTGGGGCGGCAAGCTCGCCGTCGGGCTGCCGTACCGCAAGTCGGGCCTCGTGAGTTCACTCGTGCTGCTCTGCCCCGGATTGTGCCCGAAGGTCGGACCATCGCTCGGCCAGCGCATCGCCATCGGCCGGGCACGCGTCCGCAATCCGTCGAAGCTTTTCACGATCCCGTTGAGCGAGCCGGAACTGTTCACCGGTTCGCCGGAATCGCAGAAGTTCATCGATGAGAACCCGCACGACCTGCGAGAGGCGACGGCACGGTTCCTCTTCGGCAGCACCTCGCTCGACATCTACCTGAAGCGCGCGGCGAAGCGCGTCGCCGTTCCGTCCCTCCTGCTGCTCGCGGAGCACGACCGGATCATCGACAATGCGCGAACGAAGGAGTTCGTACAGGTGTTTCCGACGCCGCCGAAGATCGTCGACTACGCCGGCGCGCACCACACGCTGGAATTCGAGACGAACACGACATTCGTGGCGGACATCCTCGCGTGGCTTGCCGATTGAGGCGCTTTTCGTTTTCCCCGGCAGCCGAGTGCGGTACACTCGAGGGTCTCCCTCGGAAGTGCGTTCCATGCGTCGCCTCGGCTTCGTTCTTTTCCTGATAGCCGCGCCACCCGTTTTCGCGGCCGATCGAACCTTCGACGCCGCCGCGAAGCCGTTCCTCGCGAACCACTGCGCGGACTGCCACGACGGCGACGAGCCGAAGGGCGGCTTCCGAATGGCCTCGCTGAAGAACGACCTGACCGGTGCCGCGGCCCGCGCCGCCTGGGCGCTGTCACGGGAGAAGATCGAGACCGGCGCAATGCCCCCGAAGGGCAAGCCCCGACCGGCCGCGAAGGAAGTCCGGGCGCTCGTCGATTGGCTCGCGGCGGCCGAGACGGACCGACGCGCCAAGCACGGACGCACGGCGCTCCGTCGGCTCAACAAGGTCGAATTCGAGAACACGATCCGCGACCTGCTCGGCATCACGATCGACCTGCAGGAACTCCTCCCGCCCGACGCCGCCGCCGACGGATTCGACACCGCGGCCGCGGCGCATCACGTCTCGCCGTTCCTGCTGGAAAAGTATCTGGAGGCCGTGGATCGCTCACTCGACCGCGCGATCGCCAACGGCCCGCGCCCGCCGCTCGTGAAGAAGCGCTACTCCCTCGCCGACGAACGGATCGTGAAGGTGTCCACGGAGAGCGTGTACCGGAAGCGCGAAGCGGACCTCGTGATGTTCAGTTCGTCGCCGTGGAATTCCATCACGGTCGGGCAGTTCTACCCGCCGGACCGGGGGCGATACCGCATCCGCATTTCGGCGTCGGCGGTGCAAAGCGGCGGCAAGCCGGTGTCGTATCGCGTGGATGCCGGGCCGATGCTGATGGCGACGAAGAACCACCTTGTGGATTACTTCGATGCGAAACCGGACGAGCCGACCGTGGTGGAGTTCGAGGACTTCTTCGAGGCGCGGGACCACATCCGCATCCATCCGTACGGATTGGCGAACGCGCAGACGGTGACGAAGACGGGTGCGGCGACGTACGCCGGGCCGGGCCTGGCGGTGCAGTGGGTCGAGGTGGAGGGGCCGCTGTCCGACGCGTGGCCGCCGGAGAGCCATCGGCGCATCTTCGGGGAGATGGAGCAGAAGCCGGCGCCGGTGTTCAA
The DNA here is from genome assembly GCA_019636445.1 of Gemmataceae bacterium. Taxonomy (GTDB): domain Bacteria; phylum Planctomycetota; class Planctomycetia; order Gemmatales; family Gemmataceae; genus Limnoglobus. The sequence goes on from JAHBXO010000028.1 coordinate 33,275, forward strand.
CAACAGCCGTCGCGTGGAAGTCGTGTCGAGTGATCCGATGGCGGACGCCGCGCGCATTTTGAAGTCGTTCGCCCGCCGCGCGTTCCGCCGGCCCGTGACGGACGCGGACCTGAAGACGCCCCTGAACCTTGTGGAGGCGAAACTCGCGGCGAAGCAATCGTTCGAATCGGCCGTTCGGGTCGGCCTCGCGGCGATCCTCGTTTCGCCGGACTTCCTTTTCTTGAAGGAGAAACCCGGCAGTCTGGATGACCACGCGCTGGCGAGCCGGCTGTCGTATTTCCTTTGGAGTTCGATGCCGGACGCGGAGTTGTTCGAGGCGGCCGACGCGGGCCGTTTGACCGGGTCCGACGGGTTGCGGGCGCAGGTCGAGCGGATGCTGAACCACCCGAAGGCCGCGATGTTCGTCGAGCAGTTCGTCGGCCAGTGGCTCGGCCTGCGCGACATCGACTTCACCGAACCGAGTTTCCTCCTTTACCCCGAATACGACGCGATGCTCCGCGCCTCGATGGTGCGCGAGGCGGAACTCTTCTTCCGCGAGATCCTGAAGCAGGATCTCAGTCTGACGAATTTCGTCGCCTCCGATTTCGCGATGCTCAACGGTCGGCTGGCGAAGCACTACGGCATCGCCGGCGTCGACGGCTTTGCCTTCCGCAAGGTACCGCTCCCGCCCGACAGTCACCGTGGCGGCGTCCTCACCATGGCGGCCGTCCTCAAGGTCACGGCCAACGGCACGAGCACATCGCCGGTCACGCGCGGCGCCTGGGTGCTCGATCGCATCCTCGGCAGTCCGCCGCCGAAGCCCCCCGCCAACGTCGCCGCCATCGAGCCGGACATCCGCGGTGCCACGACCATCCGCGAGCAACTCGCCAAACACCGGGACGTGCCCTCGTGCGCGAGCTGCCACGTCGCCATCGACCCTCCCGGCTTCGCCCTCGAAAGCTACGACGTGATCGGCGGCTGGCGCACGCAGTACCGTACCACCGGCAACGGCGATCGCAAGGAGGTGATCGTCGATGGCCGCCGCATGCCCTACCGGATGGGACTGAAGGTCGATCCTACCGGCGAGTTGGCCAATGGAACGAAGTTCGCCGACATCGACGAATTCAAGGCCCTACTGCTGAAGGACAAAGACCGACTCGCCCGCGCGCTCGCGTTCAAGCTGCTGACCTATGCCACTGGTGCCGCCCCGGACGCCAACGACCGTGCGGAGATCGCCAGCCTCGTGGCTCGCGTGAAGGTGAAGGATTACGGCCTGCGCACCTTGGTCCACGAAGTAGTGCAAAGCGACCTGTTCCGCCGGAAGTGACCGCATGAAATCATTCACCATTCTCTTGCTTCTGTCCGGCGCAGCCTTCGCGCAGGATCGCGGCCTTGGGATGAAGTACCCCGCCGATGCCGGGATCGCGAAGGACCCGGCCGTGCTCTTCCACGACGACTTCGAGGCCGGTGATTTCGGCACGAAGTGGGACGACGTGAAGCGCCGCAAGGCGCGCGGCGCGACGGACGGTAGCGACCCGTTTGCCGTTGAAACGGACAAGTCGATCGTGCGCGGGACGCGCTCGGCGCGCGTTCAACTCCGCAAGGATGGCCACGAGGACGCCACGCTGACGAAGTTTCTCAAGCCCGGCCACGACGAACTCTTCATGCGGCACTATGTCCGCTATGGAACCGACTACGGCTACCACGGCCACGGCGGCAGCGGTTTCATGGCCGACGCCGGGAAGGGGAACTTCAAGGGCGCGGGCAAGGCGCCGAACGGCGACAAGCACTTCTGGGCCACGCTCGAACCGATCGGCCCGCGCCAATGGGACCCACCCGGCGCGCTCATCTTCTACGCCTACTGGTGGAAGATGAAGCCCGACGGCCGCGGCAACCACTGGGGCAACTGGTTCCAGCCGACCCCCGACCAGGTGCCGAAGCGCGAGACGTGGACGTGTGTTGAGTGGCGCGTGAAGGCGAACGCGGCCGGGAAAGCCGACGGCGAACTGGATTGCTGGATCGACGGCAGGAAGTGCGGCGAGTTCCGCAAGATCGAATGGCGCTCCACCGACGAACTCCGGATCAACGCGGTGCAGCTTTCGCTCTGGCTCGAACCGGCATCGTACGCCCGCGCCGGCGGCGGCACCACGCGGACCGTCTGGTACGACGATGTCGTCGTCGCCACAAAGTTCATCGGTCCGAAAACTCCCTGAGGCGTTCCCATGCTGTCCCGTCGCGAATCGTTGGTCGCGTTCAGTGGAGCCATCGTGGCCGGAGCCGCCGCGGCCCGCCCTTCGAAGCCGCGGATCAAGGTCGGGCAGATCGGCGTCGGCCATGCCCATGCGACGAAACTGGGCGTTTATCGGACATCGCCGGACTATGAGGTCGTCGGCGTCGTCGAACCGGACGCCGGGCTGCGGAAGGCGGCCGAGAATCTGCCGGCGTACAAGGGTCTGAACTGGCTGACGCGCGACGAACTACTAAAGACGCCGGGTCTGCAAGCGGTGCTCGTCGAGACGCGCGTCCGCGACCTTCTCGACAACGCCGAGGCGTGCGTGAACGCCGGGATGCACGTCCACATCGACAAGCCCGCCGGCGAATCGCTGCCGCAGTTCCGCCGCATCCTGAAGACGGCCGTGGAGAAGAAACTCGTCGTGCAGATGGGCTACATGTACCGGTACAACCCGGCCGTCGTGCTGCTTCGCGAGTTCCTCAAGAACGGCTGGCTTGGCGAGGTCTTCGAGGTCCACGCCGTCATGAGCAAGGTCGTCGGCGCGGCCGAGCGGAAGAAACTTGCCGAGTACAAGGGCGGGTTGATGTTCGAGCTGGGTTGCCACGTCCTCGACCTCGTCGTCGGCGTGCTAGGGCCTCCGAAGGAAGTCGCGTCCTTCAACCGGCATTCGTCCCCGCTCGACGATGGCCTGCTCGACAACATGCTCGCCGTTATCAGTTATCCGAAGGCGACCGCGACCGTGAAATCGACGGCCCTCGAAGTCGACGGCGGCGACCGCCGGCACCTCGTCGTCTGCGGCACCGAAGGCACCTTCCAGATCCAACCGCTGGACAATCCGTCCGCGAAGATCACGTTGGCGAAGCCGTGCGGCGAATATCGAAAGGGGACGCAGGAGGTCAAGTTTCCGAAGTACGTCCGCTACGTCGACGACGCGGCCGACATGGCGAAAGTCATCCGTGGGGAGGCGGCCTTCGGCTTCCCGCCCCGCCACGACCTCGCGGTGCAGGAGACGCTGCTGCGTGCCTGTGGGCTACCGCTGGATCAGTGAATCAGCGAGCTTCGATCGCGTCGAGGATTCGAGTGGCCAGTTCGGCGCGCGGGACTTTCGCGTAGTCCGCGCCGGTACCGACGTAGGCCCAATCGCGCATCCCCTCCAGAGTGTTCGCGACCATCAGGTCGGCTCCGGAGTGCATGCGCGACGCCTCCGCGATCCGCAGCAGGTCCGCGTCCGTCGCTCCCACCTCCAACTTGAACTTCACGAGAGTGCCTTTGAATCCCCAGGCGGATCGGAACCGGTCGACGAGTTTCGGTGCTGGTATCAGCTTCATCCAAAGCTCCGCGTGGTTTCCCTTCATCTTGCCCGCCGAAACATCGACGAGTTCGCCGTCGACCTTCGCGAATGTCCCGACGACGTGATAGTCGTTGATCGCCGCGGCGTGGACGATCGCGTCGAACCCGCCGTTCGGAACGGTCGAGGCAAGCAGCGATTCCAGATCCTCAAAGGTGCGGTACGCCTCGACACGGATCGGTGTGCCCGGCGGCGCGGTGTCCGGGTGGGACGTGAACAACGAGACGGCGTGGCCACGCGAGGCCGCTTCGACGGCGATGGTCGCACCGGTGCGCCCGGTGAAGATGTTCGTGATGCAGCGCACCCGGTCGATCGGGGTCTGCGTGTTGCCGGCCGTCACGAGGATGCGCATGGTCCACCCGATCGGTTCGATGCTGTCACATTATTCGATGCGCCGGCCCCGGAGCGGTTACAATCGGATTGTCGACGGAGACCGCCATGCCGATGACGATCCATTGCCGTTGCGGCCGGGAACTGGCAATCGCGCGCGGGCGGATCGATTGCCCGTCCTGCGGCCGGTGCCACGTCGTGCTGGGCGAAGGCCGGGCGCTGCCGCTCGCGCTCGCCGCGGCGGCGGCGTTCGCGGTGGTCGCGGTCGGGCTGCTCGGCGCGCTGATCGGTTCGACACGTCCGGCTCCGGCCCCGGTCGCGGTATTACCCGGTCCGGAAATCCCGCCCGCACCGGTAATTGAGCCGGAACTCGTGCCGCCGCCCCCGCCCAAGTTGGTTCCGGCACCGGAGCCGATGCCGGTTCCCGTGCCGCCCCCGCCCGAACCCCCGCCGTCGCCGATGCCCCGTGCCGGCGCGCTGGAGGCGGCCGTTGAACCGCCGGGCCGGTACAAGGTCGGCGATGTCATCCAACAGACGGTCCTCGTGTCGCGGCGATCGAAGTATACTGTTGCGGGCGTCGACCTCGCCTCGTCGAGCGACTACCGGCTGGAATCGTCGATCGTCATCGCGAAGGTTCACGCCGACGGATCCCTCGCCGCGACGCAGACGATCGCGGCGGCGAAACTGCTGGACGCGGACCGGGATTCCAAAGCCGGTCTGGCCGCGGCGCTCGAGAAGGCGCAGGGGAGGAAATTCGGGATCGCGATCGCCGCCGACGGGAGCGCGACGGCGATCGAGGGATGGGACGATCCGATCCGCGTCGAACGCAAGGACGACGACCCGACGCGGTCGTTCCGCCTCTCGGCGCTGGTGGACGCAGACGGTTGGAAGGAACTGGCGGGCCTGACGTTCTTCCAGCCCGGCGCGCCGTTGAAGCCGAAGTCGACTTGGGCCAACCCAACTGCTCACGAGTGGGGGCCGCTCGGCCGCTGGAGCGGTCGCACGGTATTCGCCTCGGTGGGGCGGGCGGCGGGCCGGGGTGCGCTCGAGCGGATCGATTTCCGTCACGACCTTTCGCACGCGCCACCCGCGGCCGGGGCCGATGGTGCCCTGCCGATCCGGATTGCCAAGGCCGAGTTCCGAACGATCGCCGCCGGTGGAGCGATTCTCTACGACCCGGTCACGGCGAGGACGGTGTCCGCGGACGAATTGTTCCACGTGCGCGGATCGCTCGCCGTCGCGCTCGACGGGCTGATCGCGCCCGTCACGGTCGAAGAACGGCAATCGTTCCAACTGGTGGTCGGCGAAGGCAAGGAACAGGAACTGTTCGGCCGTCCGCCGGCACTCCGGAAGGAGTGAGTTCGGAACCAGTTCCCATTGTTCGAATGGCGTCCAGGCGTTCGCCCGCGCCATAGAATGTCGGCTTGCCGAAAGTTCGATCCTCCGTGCGGTATCCATGAAAGATAACAGTCTGTCGAACGTTGTCCGCCTCGTGCTTGCGATGGCCGTGGCCTACGTCGCGTGGCTTTACCTGTTCCCCACGAAGCCGCCGGCGGAAGACCCGGAGCCTGCGGCGAAACTGCCGAATGTCACCCGGGAACAGGCGGCGGCGGTGGGCAGTCCGGTGATTCTTGCCGGCGAACCGTTTGCGAAACTCGCTCCGGGGCGGCCGCCCAAGCCGATCGTCGCGCCGAAGCCCGCCGCACCGACCGAGCTGCCGACGCTCGTCGCGCTCGGCGACGATAACTTCGCGATCAAAGCGCTGCTCACCACGCGCGGCGCGGGCGTCCAGCAACTTATTCTCACGAAATTCCACGAAGCCGACCGCGTCGGGCGACCCGTCATCGATCCCGAAACCAAGACCAAGCGCCCGCTGCACCTCATCCCGGGCTTCACGCGCGTGCCCTACGTCTTTCTCACGGACGTGAACGATTACCCGACTCTCTCGGCGAATCTGACGGCGGCGGGCTACGCGGCCGGGGCGAAGCCGGGCAAGCTCGCGCACGCCGACCGCCTCGCCACGCCATCTTATGTGATGCTGCATTATCCCGCGAAGGACGACCCGATCCGCGCGCTCGACAAGGAGGGCAAACCCCTTCCGGAGGACGATAAGTATCCGTTGGCGACGTTGGCGGAGATGGACTGGAAAATCGTCGCCCTGAAGCAACCGGTGGAAGGTGCGTGGGAAGTCGCTTTCGAAACCGAACTCGCCGCACCCTACCACCTGCGGTTGCGAAAGACTTACCGATTGGATCGGGCCGATTACGATTTTCAGCTGAAGGTCGAGATCGAACCGCTGCCGGGGCGCATCAAGGGCGCGGGTAAGTTCCGTTATCAGATCGCCGGCCCGGTCGGGATGCCGATCGAAGGCGAATGGTACACCACGTCGTTCCGCACGGCGTACTTCGGCTGGCTGGACGGCACCGGCACGCCGCGCCGGGAGATCGACGACGCCGGCAACATCCATTACCGCCATGGCGGCGACGGTGTCGTGAAACCCGGCCGCTTCTCGTACGCCGCGGTCGGCACGCAGTATTTCGCCTCCGCGCTGGCCGTGGATGACGAGACCACCGACTCCGACCAACCGTGGGAATACATCCGCCCGACGCGCGTCGTGCCGCCGGCGGATGCCGTTGCGGAAACCGGCCGCCCTACCCAGCCCTACGATCAGGAACGTTACTTTCTCTTCGATATCAACTACCGTGCCGTCTCGCGCCTATTCGACCCGGCTGCCGGCGAAACACTCGCACACAACTACGCCGTCTACAACGGACCGATGAAGGTCCGCCTCCTGCGCGAAATGACCGGGGACAAAGCCGTGCCGCCGGAGACGGTCGACCGTTACCTGACCAAGTACCACCTCGAAACGCTGACCGATTACCACTCGCCGACCTGGTTCGGCCGGCGGCTCGACGGGCTGGGATGGTCCGGCCTCGTGATCTGGACGACCAATATCATGCACTGGCTGCTCGCCGCCCTGCACGGGTTGCTGGGCAGTTGGGGTGCCGCCATCATCGGCGTCACGGTCTGCGTGCGGCTTTGCTTGTTCTTCCCCAGTCGCCGGCAGCAGACGATCAACGCGCACATGTCCGCCAAGATCGCCGCCCTGAAACCGCAGATCGACAAGATCAACGAGAAGTACAAGGACGACTTCCTGGCGCAGACCAAGGCTCGCAGCGAGCTGTTCAAACAAGCCGGCATCCGCCAGTCGGCGCAGCTCGGCGGTTGCTTCCTGCTGCTTCTGCAGATGCCGTTCCTGATGGGCCTCTACTTCTGCCTGCAAGAGAGCATCTTCTTCCGTCTGGAGCCGTTCCTGTGGTTCCCGAGCCTGGCCGCGCCGGACATGCTTCAATGGTGGTCGGAAATGGTGCCGGTCATCAGTTCGCCGTCGTCGCGGTTCGGCGTGTTGAGCTTTCTGTATCTCGGCCCGTATTTCAACATCATGCCGCTGGCGGCGGTGATCCTGATGTACATCACGCAGAAGATGGTGATGCCGCCGCCGACGGACGAGATCCAGGCGCAGCAGCAGGCGATCATGAAGTACATGTTCGTCTTCACCGCGCTCTTCTTCTACAAGGTGGCGGCGGGCCTGTGCCTGTACTTCATCGTCGGGAGCATCTGGGCGCTGCTGGAGCGGCGGCTGGTGCCGAAGCCGGACCTGACGAAAGCCCACGCGGCCGCCCGCGCGGCGCAGAATCCGGTCGATTCGATTGCCAACGCGAAGCCCGGCGCGCCGCCCGCGCCGTCGGTCGACCCCGACAAGCCTCAGGGCTTCTGGGGCCGCATGAAGACGGCCCTGGAGGAAGCGCAGCGAAAGGCCGAAGCGGACCGGCAGATCCGCAACGACCGACCCAACGGCACCCCGCCCGCGGGACCGCCCCGCCCGAGCGCCGCCGACCGCGCCCAAGACCGGAAGAACAAGAAGAAACGCAAGTGACCGGAGGACGGCCATGGCCGCGAAGACGATCCTGATGCTCGTGGGCGATTTCGTCGAAGACTACGAGGCGATGGTGCCGTTCCAGGCTTTGACCATGGTCGGGCATACCGTGCACGCGGTCTGCCCCGGCAAGATCGCGGGAGAGCGGATCCGCACGGCGATCCACGATTTTGAAGGCGAGCAGACGTACAGCGAGAAGCCAGGGCACCTGTTCGCGCTGAATGCTTCCTTCGCCGAGATTGATCCGACGGCGTACGACGCGCTCGTGGTGCCGGGCGGCCGTGCGCCGGAATACCTACGGCTGAATCCGAAGGTGCTGGACGTGGTGATTCACTTCTTTCACGAGAACAAGCCGGTGGCCGCGATCTGCCACGGCCCGCAGATTCTGGCGGCCGCGGGCGTACTCAAAGGGCGCACCTGCAATGCCTACCCGGCCGTCGCGCCGGAGGTGATCGCCTGCGGGGGTACCTACCGCGACGTGCCTGTCGATGGCGTCCACGTTGATGGCAATCTCGTCACCGCGCCCGCCTGGCCGGCCCACCCCGCCTGGCTCGCCGCGTTCCTCACCCTGCTTGGGACGACGATCAATCCCTGACCGTCAATTCCGCGACGAATCCTGGAAAATGCTCTCAAAGGTCGGTGCGGCGACCTTGAACGCTGCCAACAACGTCGGATCGAACTGGCCTTCGCTTTCCGCCGTGATGAGCTTCACTGCGCGGGCGTGCCCGAAGGCGGGTCGATACGGCTTGCGCGTGCGGAGGGCTTCGTAAACCGAAACGATTGCGAGGACCCGCGCGGCGAGCGGGATTGCCGCCCCCGCCAGCGAGTCCGGATAGCCGGCGCCGTCCCAACGCTCGTGGTGGTGCCGTACGATCTCGGCGGCCAGAACGATATCGGCCACGCGGTCCGGCATGGTCCGCGCCAGATCCGCCAGCACTTCGGAGCCGGAGAGCGTGTGCGTTTGCACGAACGAATACTCTTCGGCGTTCAGCTTGGTGGGCTTCTTGAGAAGGTCGGTCGGCAGGAGGAGCAGGCCGATGTCGTGCGCCGCGCCGGTCGAAGCCAACAATTCCTGATACGTGGGGTCCTTCAGTCGGGAATATTCACCCGAGTCTTCGGCCGCGAAGGCGAGGGCCCGAACATACCGCCCCACGCGCTCGTGGTAGCCGTGCGGGAGGTGCCCATGCTCTTCGAGCAACCGGCCGATGCCGTAGGATAGCGGCGTGAGCGCGCCGACCTTGGTGCCGTGCGTGGTCGGCGCGGCCGGGGGCGGCGGCGCGGGCGTCCGCGTCATCGCACCCATCGTGATGCGGACCGTTTCCTTGACCGGCGGGCTTTGGACGCCGGCCCCCGCGCTTTCGATCAGCGAAAGATAAGACCGGTTCAACATCCCCTTCAATCGGGACCGCAACGCCGCCATCGTGAACGGCTTTTCCAGATAGTCGTCCGCCCCGGCGACCAGCCCGCTGAGGGCCTCCACGGGAATGTCCGCCGACATCAGGAGGACGCGCGGAACCGGGCGCGAATCCGACAGCTTCCGGATTCGGTCGAGAATTTCCGAACCGCTGATGCCCGGGAGATTCACGTCCAGCGTAGCGATGTCGAACGTCTGGCGTTCGAGCAGTTCCCACGCCGCGAGGCCGTCCGCGGCTTCCGAGATTTCGCAGCCGGGAAGCGATGATCGGATCAGCTCCCGGATGTACGGTTCGTCGTCCACGATGAGCGCCCGGATCGGCCGATCGCCCTCGGCCGCGTCGCAATTCGTCTCGTGCGATCCAAGCCAGTTCGCCAGGCCGGTCAGCGTGCTCGCCAGAATTCGGGCGGAGGCGAATCGCTTCTCCGGGTCCGGGTTCGTCAGCTTGGCGATCAACTCCGCGAGTTCGACCGGCACCTCCGGGCGAACGCGCCGGACGTCGGCCGGCGGCGCCTTCATCCGCTGCGACAGATCCGTCAGCATGTTACCGGTTTCCGGGTACGGATCGTGTCCGGTGAGCGCCCAGTACATGGTGGCACCGAGGCCGAAGAGATCCGCGCGGGCGTCCACGAGGTGGGCGTGCTGGATCTGTTCCGGAGCCATGTAGCCGACCGTGCCGAGGACGGTGCCCGGTTCGGTCATGCGATGGTGCGGTTGCAGGGCAAGGCCGAAATCCAGCACCTTCGCCTGCATGTCCGGCGTGATGAGGATGTTCGACGGCTTGATGTCCCGGTGGACCAGGCCGAGCCGGTGGGCCTCCGCGAGGGCCTCGGCGACCTGCCGGAACAGTTGACAGACCTGCTTGGGGGTATAAGGACCGCGCAGGCGGATTGCTTCCTTCAGGTCATCCCCGCGAATCAACTCCATCGCGTAATAGTCGCGGACCGGTTGTCCCGGCCGGTTGTGCAGGCCGGCATCCAGGCTCGAAACGATATTGGGGTGCTGCATCCGCGCCACGGCGCGAGCTTCGGCGTAGAAGCGGTGCACCAGTCGCACGTTCGTGTCGACCGTCCGGCTCATGACCTTGATCGCCACCTGCCGGCGCAGATACAGGTGCTCCGCCTTGTAGACGGTCCCCATGCCGCCTCGCCCGATCACGTCCAACAACCGGTAATGACCGATGATCAAATCCGCCTCGGAGCCGCGTCGGATCGCGTCGACTTGAAACGGCGTCAGCAGCCGTTGATCGGCCAAGCGTGTCAGCAATTCGTCGGAATCGGCGATCAGAGAAAGCTCCATTCGCGTATTCGCGGGAACTTCCTCCCACTCTTCCGGAAGCAGGATCAATTGATCCATCAACCGGCCGAGCAGTTTATCGGCTCCTCCGACCCCCACATCCAGCATGGAGGTGGGGCAATCGGACTCCAGTTCGGGTATGTATTGGATTGGCGAGGGCATGCGGTCTACCTGATCGTTCCCGCATCTCCGCGCGGCGGGACCGAGTCCGAGGCTGGGTTCAGAGGCACCGAACTATAGAAGACATCCGACTCAAGATGGGATTGTTGAGCGTGAGATCAGGAAGTTTATTCGCGCCTGAGGTGAATACTTGCAGTTTTGTTTTGGTCTTTAAATCAAAAATCGCGCTCGCCAAAACCTTGGGCTGTTCAACGACGAAACCGCAGCTTGTCCAGGTAGAGGTAATAGACCGGCGTGAAGTAGAGGGTGAGCACCTGCGAGACAAGCAACCCGCCGACGACCGCAAGGCCGAGCGGTCGCCGGGATTCCGCTCCGGCACCGAGGCCCAGCGCGATCGGCAGGGCGCCCAGCAGCGCGCACATCGTCGTCATCATGATCGGTCGAAACCGGACCAGCGACGCCTCGTAGATCGCCTCGTGTGCGGTCTTCCCTTGCCGTTCGGCTTCCAGCGCGAAGTCGATCATCATGATTGCGTTCTTCTTCACGATGCCGATGAGCATGATGAGGCCGACCATCGAATACAGGTTCAACTCGCTTTTGAAGAGTGCCAGAGTGAAGAGCGCCCCGACACCGGCGGACGGTAGCCCCGAAAGGATGGTGATGGGGTGGATCAGGCTCTCGTAGAGCATGCCCATGACGAGGTAGATCACCACGACGGCGGCGATGAGCAGGAGTCCGAGACCCTGCGCCGACTTCTGGAATTCCTGGGCCGTGCCCTGGAAACCGGTGGAGAGCGATGGTGAAAGTTCCTCACGCGCGGCGGCGTCGACCTGGGCGAGCACATCCCCGAGCGAGACGCCGGGGCGCAGATCGAAGGAGATCGTGACGGAGGGAAGCTGGCCCGAGTGGTTCACGGTGAGCGGGCCGACGCCGCGATCGACGGCGACGAGGGCGTCGATCGGCACAAGGACACCGCTGTCGCTGCGAACGTGCAGCCGCGAGAGCAGGTTCGGGTGTTCCTGGTATTCCGGCTTCACTTCGAGTACGACCTGGTACTCGTTGTTGGGCGTGTAGATCGAAGAGATTTGCCGGGCGCCGTAGGCGTTCGCGAGGGCGTCTTCGATCTGGCGCGCGGTGACGCCGAGCGTCCGTGCCTTGTCCCGGTGGATGCGGACATTGAGCTGCGGGCTGCGCAGTTGCATGTCGCTGGACACTTCCAGCATGTCGGGCATCTTCCGCAGCCGTTCCTCCAGCTTGGCCGCGCCGGCATAAAGGTCCTTCGTGTCCGGCCCCTGCACGGTGAATTGGTAGAGGCTCTTGGCCGTGCGCGATCCGATCCGGATCGGCGGCGGGTTCTGGAAGAAGACTTTCAGCCCGGGGATCTCGGCGGCCTTCTTGCGGAGGCGGGCGATCACCTGATCCGCGGTGAGAGTTCTCTTCTCGCGTGGGGCGAGGCGGATGAAGATGCGCCCGGCGTTGGCGCTCGCGCTGAAGCCCGTCGAGCCGACGGTGCTGCTGAACGCGGCGATGTTCTCGTCGTCCCGCAGTACCTCGACGAGCCTGGCTTGCGAGTCCATCAGGCCCTGGAAGGAGATATCTTCCGGGCCTTCGGTCGTGCAGGTGATCTGCCCGTTGTCCTCGCTGGGCAGGAACCCCTTGGGCAAGGTGTCGAGGTAGTACGCGGTGCCGGCAATGAACGCGAAGGAGAGAAGCAGCATCAGGAGCCGGAAGCGGAGCGCAATGCGAAGCGACCAGGCGTAGGCGCGGAGCAGCAGGCCGAAACTCCATTCGGTGACACGGACGAAGAGACCAGGCTTCGCGCCGGCGTGGCCCGATTTCAACATGTACGCGCACAGCATCGGCGTGAGCGTGACGGACACGAACCCCGAGATCACGATGGCTGCGGAGATGACCACGGCGAACTCGCGGAGCAGCCGGCCGACGAGGCCTTCCATGAACAGCACCGGGATGAACACGGCCACGAGCGAGATCGTCATCGAGACGATCGTGAAACCGACCTCGGCCGAGCCGTCGAGCGCCGCCTGCTCCGGCGATTTGCCCATGTCGAGGTGGCGCACGACGTTCTCGAGCATCACGATCGCGTCGTCCACCACGAAGCCGACGGCGAGCGTCAGCGCGAGCAGCGAGAGATTGTCCAGCGTGTAGTTCATCAGGTGCATGACGCCGAAGGTCGCGACGATCGACACCGGCAGCGCGAGGCTGGGGATGAGCGTGGCGCGGACGCTGCCGAGGAACACGAAGATGACCATGACGACGAGGCCGAACGCGATCAGCAGCGTGATCTGCACGTCGTGGATCGATTCGCGGATCGGGATGGAGCGGTCGGCCATCAGCGTGAGCTTGACGGACGCAGGCAGTTGCGCCTGAAAGATCGGCAGGAGCCGCTGGACCTCGGCGGCGACTTCGACCGTGTTGGCTCCGGGTTGGCGGTAGACCGCGAGCATGATGGAACGGGCGATGTCGCCGGGTTCGCCGGCTTCGGTGCGCTCGGTGAAGACGGCGGCGACCTTGTCGTTCTCGACGCCGTCGACGACCGTGGCGACCTCGGCGAGCCGAAGCGGTTGACCCGCACTGTACGTCACGATCACGGGCCGGTAACCGCGGGCTTCCGTCAGTTGGCCGGTCGCCTGGATGTTGAACGCCTGCTTGCGGCCCTGGAACGCGCCGGTTGGCAGGTTCACGTTCGAGTCCTTGATGGCGGCCGAGACTTCGTCGATTCCCACCCCACGCGCCGCCAGAAGGTCCGGGTCCACCTGCACGCGCACCGCCTTCTTCTGCTGCCCGAACACCGTCACCTGCGCCACGCCGTTGATCTGCGACATGCGCTGTGCGAGGAACGATTCACCGTACTCGTTCACCTCGTACAGCGGCAGGGTATCCGATCGCAGCGTCAGCAGCACGATGGGCGAATCGGACGGGTTCACCTTGCGGAACGACGGCGGCGAGGGCATATCGTCGGGCAGGGAGCGCGCCGCCTTGGCGATGGCGGTCTGCACGTCCTGCGCGGCGGCATCGATATTCCGGGACAGGCTGAACTGCATCGTGATGGATGTGACGCCGAGCGCGCTGGTGGACGTAATGCCGTCGAGGCCGGGGATGGCCGTGAATTCGCGCTCGAGCGGCGAGGCGACGGCGGCCGCCATCGTCTCGGCGTTCGCGCCCGGGAGCGTCGCCGTTACCTGAATCGTGGGAAAATCGACATTGGGCAGATCGTTGACGGGCAACGACGAATACCCAAGCGCCCCCGCCAGCACCACCGCGAGCGTCAGTAGACCGGTCATGATCGGCCGGCGGATGAACGGCGAGGAAATGTTCACTCGGCCTTCTCCGCCGGCAGCTTCGATCTCGCTTTCACGTCGACCTTCGACCCCGCGACGAGCCGAAGCTGGCCTTCGGTCACGACCGTTTCACCGGCGGAAAGCCCCGACGCGATCACCGCCTCGTCGCCGTGCTCGAACGCGACCGACACCGATCGGAGTTCGACCGTCTTGTCCGGCGACAGCACGAACAAATACGTCCCTTTCTGGCCCGTCTGCACCGCCGCCGTCGGCACCACGACGCTGTCCGGCCGGTCCCGCACCGTCAGCACCACGTCCACGAACTGCCCCGGCCAGAGCTTGCGGTCCTTGTTCGGGAACTCCGCCTTCAACATCACCGTGCCGCTACCCAGGTTCACGGCGTTGTCGATGAACGCCAGCATCCCCTCGATCGGCGGTTCGCCGTTGCGAAGGTAGGCCTCCACCTTCAGCGGAGCCTCGCGCCGCGCGGCGGCGACCGCCGGCAACTGCTGCTCCGGCAGCGAAAACGCCACATGGATCGGGCTGACCTGATTGATGACCACCAGCGGATTCGCACCGTTGGCGTCGACGAGGTTGCCGCGGTTCACGAGCAGTTCGCCGACACGCCCGTCGAGCGGAGCGACGATGGTGGTGAAGCCGAGCTGGAGCTTGGCCGATTCGAGTGCGACGGAATCCACTGCCACGGTCGCCTTGGCGGTCGCGGCGGCGGTGCGCGCCGTGTCGAGTTCGACGCCGGACGCCACGCCGACCTTTTCAAGCCGTTTCAGCTCGCGCTCGGCACCCGCTTGCACTTCCACACTCTTGGCGAGTGCGGCCTCCGCGGATTTCACCGCGACTTCATAGGGCCGCGGGTCGATGATCAGCAACTTCTGATCCTTCGTGACGTACTCGCCTTCCTTGAAGAAGACTTCGGTAATCTGCCCGCCAACGCGCGGGCGGATCGCCACCGTCGCCACCGGCTTGACGGTGCCGATCGTGCGCACCTGGATCGGCACGGTCTTCTTCGCGCTCGTGGCGACGGCGACGGGCGCGGGCGCCGGCTCCGGCTTCGGCGGTACCGGCTTCGCGCAACCGACCAAACCGATCGATACGCTCGCGAGCCACAATCCACGAAAGGGAAAGGTCATTCAGAGGCCTCAGAACGGCCGCGGGGAGGGACTGCCAACTATACCATACCGGCTTGACCACGATGTCTAACTCGAGATGTCAATTCTCATTTTGCCGGACGTATGTGTTGTTCCACCTTTGCCGCTACCGCTTTCAAATCGAGCTGGTCGCCGTTCTTCGGAAAGGGGTGCTTGAGGAGCCACCACTCCTCCACGAACGACGCCGATTCGCCCGGCTTCAACCGCTCGCGCGGGCCGATCGGCTCCAACTCGATCCGCGGGCCCGTCGGGTACCACACCGAAAGCGTCAGCCCGGCCGCCTCGTTGTACACGCGGTCCGGGTAGGTCGGGAAGCGCTTCACAAAGAGCGTGTCGTTCGGCATCGCGTAGCCGAGCCAGCCGGCGAAACTGTCGAAGCCGAGTTTCGGCTTGCGCGGCGGTGCGAGGATCTCCAGGAAGCCGTCCCGCGTGCGAATGTTCGGGTCGGTCGCCTTTACGTTGATGATCGCGCCCTCCTCGTACATCGCATATTTGGACGGAAACCGGCTCGGTCGATCGCCGAGCGGGATGACGCAGATGCCGCCACCCGGCGAGAACGACCGCCCCCAGTGGCAAATCTCGCGGATTTCGTTCGAGACGTTCTTCATCGTCTGTTTGCAACTCAAACCGATCGAATCGCCATGCGTGATGAATTCAAAAGTGCGCGTCAGTTGAATGCCGGCATCCTCGCGCGGCGAGGTCAGAATCGCGGTGCCGTCCTTGAACTTGCCGGTCCATTCGCCGGCCCACGCCTTCGGGTGCGGCGTCACGGTCAATTCCGGCCCGTAATCGAAGCGCCCGGCCGAGATCGCCCCGGCCTTGCCCGGCTGCCATCGCTGCTCCGCGTCGTCGAGTTGCATCGCTTCCTTGCCATCGACGCTGAACGAGAGCACGCGCCCGCCCGCCTGCGGGCAAAGCACCACGCGGGCCGCGCCGCGCTTCAGTTCGATCGCCTTCGTATAGTTGTGGAACGCGAACTCCCGCGCCGTCGGCTCCTCGCCGTACGCGGGGCCGACGGTGAGAACGGCGAACACGAACGCGCAGCGCATGGGAGAGGCTCCGGGGAAAGGGCGGAGAAACTATCGAATTAGACGGGAACGAGTGACCGTGCCTGCGCGACCTCGCGTTTCCCGACGGGGCGGACTTGACGGGACTCGAGTGAAGTCACGGCGACGGTTTCCCCCGACAACGTAAGAAATTCAACCTCGTATCCCCGGTCGGTGTGAACCAAGACGATCGTGCCCAAATCGCCGGCGAGCAGGCCGAGATCCGGCAGGTCTTCCGTCAACGCCACGACGGTCAGCTCATCCAACATCGCTTTCCTCCGGCAAGGGATAGGCTGTGATCAAACGGGGAACGGTCGAATCGGCTTCGATGAACCAGACGGATCGCAAGCATGGGGAACGCCCATCCGGCGATCGCATTGTCCCTTCGATCACGTACCTGACACCGAATGGCGAATCCTCGACTTTGACGACATCGTGTTCCGCGGCGTGATCCCGCAAGGCGTTCTGAAGGAGTTCCCAGCGGTCTCGATCGAATCCGAACCGCGTGAAAAACGCTGCCTTGTGTTTCCCGTCGCGATGCGTAGTGGACAATAGATATTCCTTGATCTTAGCCTCGGGAACCTCCGCAACGAGAAGGTAGGGCAGTTTCATACATCATCCCGGAACAGTCGATGATGTCGGCGAAGATCCGCGAATACCCCCGACAGGAGTCGAACCTGTGACCTGGGCTTTAGGAAAGCCCCGCTCTATCCAGCTGAGCTACGGGGGCGCCGATGGCGGCATTCTACCCATGCCAACGCCCGACTACCAGTGCGCGTTCGGTCCCGTCGGCACGCTCACTCGCGATTCCTGCACGTCCCACTCGCTCCAACCGACGGGCGGGCCATCCTCGAGATACGGCGCGACGATCTCGTCGAACTCGGCGAGGCTGTGCAACATCACGAACCGCTGCTGCACCTTCTTCGGCATCCGCAGGGCCTTCGTGTACCACGTGGCCACCTTGCGGAACATGACGCAGCCGAACCGCTCGTCCCGCCGCCATTCGATCAGGCGTTCGAGGTGCAGGCGCATGAACTCGATCCGCTCGCGGTAGGTGCCGCGCGGGCCGGGGTCGCCGGTTTCGATCCAGCTCGCAAGCTGCCGGAAGAACCAGGGGTTCGCGAGCGCCCCGCGGCCGACGGCGAGGCCGGGACAGCCGGTCTCCTCGATCATCTGCGCGGCGTCCGCCACGGTCATCACGTCCCCGTTGCCGAAGACGGGGATGCGTTCGACCGCTTCCACGACGCGGCGGATGCCGTCTCGGTTGACCCGGCCACTGAAGCCCTGCTCGCGCGTGCGGCCGTGGATCGTGAGCGCGGCCACGCCGACCTTCTCGAACTCGCGGGCGAAGTACGGGGCGGTCAGTTGCGAGTCGTCCCAGCCGAGCCGCATCTTGACGGTAACCGGCAGCGCGACCGCCTCGACGACCTTGCGGACGAGCTCGATGGTGCCGCCGGTGGTATCGCACATCAGCGACGATCCGCCGCCGACGGCGACGACCTTGCGAACCGGGCAGCCCATGTTGATGTCCACGATGTCGGCGAGTCCGCGATCCTGGAGCCAGCGGGCGGCCCCGGCGAGTTCGTCGGCCTTGCCGCCGAAGATCTGCACGGAGAGCGGCCGGTCCGTCGGGTGCGTGGCCAGCAGGTCCATCGTCTTGGCCTTGCCTTCGAGGATGGCCCGCGCGTTGACGAGGTCGGTGGTGCAGAGTCCGACGCCGCCGATCTCGCGCACGGAGAGCCGGAAGGGCAGGTTCGTGTAACCCGCCAGCGGGGCGAGCGCGAATCGCGACGCGAGCTGGATGCGCCCGATGGCGATAGGCTCGCGGTAGTGCCGGGGCGGGGCGGGGATGGCGGTATCGACGAGGGCGGTCATCGTGTAATCTTACGGGCGGTGACAACAGTTGCGGAGGGCGGGCGATGACGGAGGACGAGTGGTATGACATGAAAGACGTGTTCGCGGTCCTGAATCCGGAACCTGCAATCATCTCTGATCGCAAGCTGAGACTCGCAGCGTGTCATACCCTTCGTTCTCTTGGCGATATGTTACCGTTTGAAAGTCAGGCATGCATCAAATACGTGGAACAGCATCTCGATGGACTTTTGAAGTGGAACGATGTTGTAAGCCGTGTGCTAAGTCGAAGTGTTCCGTTTCTGCTTGATCATATGGCGACACTCAAGCAGCTTGTCACCCGCGGCATTCCGGGTTTGCTCATTGCTTCCTCGGCGGCACGAGCTGTGAACGATTGCGCATTTTGGGCAGAGATGCTACACCGTGAGGGCCCGAATTGGCCCCAATGGTTTCGGATTGTTCATCGAAGCGGCGGTTTTCATCGCGGAGATGAGGATCGCGTGGATGGTGCGATGTTTCTCAAGCCATTTCACGACATCTTCGGCAACCCCTTCCGCCCCGTCGCCTTCGATCCCCGCTGGCGAACCTCCACCACCTTCGGCCTCGCGCGGACGATGTACGACGCCCGCGACTTCACCGCGATGCCGATCCTTGCGGACGCACTGCAAGACGCCGGCTGCGAAGACGACGCGATCCTGAACCACTGCCGCGACCCGCACCAGGTCCACGTCCGCGGCTGCTGGGTTGTCGATCTGGTGTTGGGGAAAACCTAGACTTCCGAAGTCCGGCTTCGACTTCGGAAGTCGACGCGGCGCAGGCAATATTTTTGCAGAAGACGATAAGCTATTTCAATCGTGCAATAGGTCCCTGATACCCTCGACTTCCGAAGTCGAAGCCGGACTTCGGAAGTCGGTGGAGATTCGCCATGCCCCGCAGGCAGGAACCGCTCGTCGCTGGGCGGTTCTACCACATCTACAATCGCGGCCACAACCGACAGCCGATCTTCCAATCTCCGAACGATTACGGCCTCTTTCTTCGCAAGTATCGCCAATACGTCTGTCCGGAACATGCGGTCACGTTGGCCTATGTCTTGATGCCGAATCACTTCCACATGTTGGTCAAGGCCGCGACGGACGGCCTATCCCACGCGATGCAGTTGTTCGCGATCTCGTTCGCGAAGATCGTAAACCGCGAGCGGGATCGCGTCGGGGCACTGTTTCAAGGCCCGTTCCAGGCGAAGGCGGTTGAATACGACGAGTACCTGCTGCACCTGACGGGATATACTCACTTAAATCCGGTGAGGGCCGGCTTGGTTTCGTGTCCGGAAGAATGGGCGTATTCGAGTTGTCCGGAGTATCTCGGATTGCGGTCGGGATCGTTGCCGGAGACGGAAATGGTGTTCAAGCTACTCGACTCGTATCAAATCGCGGGCCGTTCTCGGCAGGAAAAGTATTCGCGGTTCCACTTCGAAATGGCTGACCGCTATCTCTCGACTTCCGAAGTCGAAACCGGACTTCGGAAGTCGGTGGCGGCGCCGCGCTCGGCTCCGCGGACTCCGCCTCGCCGCTAAACGAACTCGACGAGTTTGCCGTTCGACTTCAGCCACTCGAAGATCGTCGCGGTCAGCGTGCCGTCGTTGTCCATCCGCGGCACCTTCGCCTGCACGTCGAGCGAACCTTTTCGGGCCTCTACCCAGGCACTCAAGGCCGTCAGCTTCACCGGCACGACTTCCGGCCGCGTCATCGTTAGGTCGCCGATCCGGTGGGCGGCGTAGTCCTCGTTCAAACGATCCAATTCTTTATCCAGATGCATCGCGAATTCCGTCAGGTCCGGCACGCGGTCGCGGAACTCGACGAGGTAGCGGTGGAAGCCCGGCGCGTCCGGCTTCGACGGGAACACCGGGCCGACGTGGAAGTCGCCGGTGAACACGCCGCACGCCTTCGCCGCGAACGCGATCCCCTTCTCGACTTCCTCCTCGATCAAGTGCTCGCCGAACGCCGACAGGAAGTTCTTCGTCCGACCCGCGAATCGCATCAACGGCGGATCCGTCTTCTCGAAGATCACCGTGTCGCCGATGAGGTAGCTCCAGAGGCCGGCGCAGGTCGTCAGCACGACGGCGTAGCGCACGCCGATCTCGATCTCGCGCACGGTATGCCGCGTCGGCTTCTCCTTCAGCACGCCCTTCGAATCGAAGTCCTCGCACGGCACGAACTCGAAAAAGATGTCGTGGTCCGGCACCAGCCGCAGCAGCTTGTACCGCGGGTCTTCGGTGGCGATGAACCCCTCGGAGGCCGGGTAGACTTCGCAGAACTCGAACGCATCCCCGCCGATCTGGGCGCGAAAGAGGTCGCGGTATCCGTCGAACTTCGTGCCGCCGTGGATGAGCATGCGGAAGTTCGGCCAGATTTCGGAGATGGTGTTCTTCCCCGTGACCTTCTTCATCATGTCGAAGAGCAGCGCCATCCAGGACGGCACGCCGGAGAGCGCGACGATGTCCGCCTTCGCGGCCGCCTCGGCGAGGCGCGGCATCTTCTCTTCCCACTTCGGGATGCGGCTCAGCTCCAGCGGCGGAAAGGTCAGCGGTCGCACGGCCGCGGGCACCTCGCGCGCCGCGATGCCGCTCAGGTCGCCGCCCCGCGCGCCGTTGGCGAGCAAGTTCACGTCGGTGTTGCCGCCGAGGAAGAAGAACTGGCCGGTGAAGATGCGATGCTTCGGGAAGGCGTGCCGGAAGAGCGCCATCGTCGTCCGCGCGGCCTGCCGGTTGGACTTCACCATCTCCATCGAGACGGGGATATACTTCGTTGCCCCGCTGGTGGTGCCGGACGAGAGCGCGAAGTACGGCATGAAGCCGGGCCAGGTCTGGTCCGCGATGTCGGGGTAGCCCTTCCAGTAGTGTTCCCAGAAGTACTCGTAGGACCGCACGGGCACGCGGGCCTGGTAGTCGGCGACGGAGTCGATCTTGGCGAAGCCGTGGTCCTGGCCGAAGCGCGTGTCGCGAGCGCGATGAATCAGACTGAGAAGCGTCTCGGATTGAACCTTGGCGAGGTCGAGCGCGTCGAGGGCGCGGACGTCGCGGTGGGCGAGTTGCACGAACGCGGCGTCGGCGACGCGGCGCGAGAGTCTGTGGTTGACGAGCGGCGCGAGGAACGAAGAGTCGATCATGGGTCCATCCGACGAAAACGGCCCGCACGACGGCGGGCCGTTCTTGCATTCTATCTATCGCATACCATTCATGGCGCTTCGGCTTCGGGCTTGAAGCCCTTGCAGAAGTAGACGCCGGCCGGCGGGAAGTTCAGCGGCACCAGTTTGAACTTCACGTCGCTGAAGTAGTTCCGATAGAAGTTCCAGTAGACGTACGGCATCACGGTCAGTTGCCGGAAGACGCCCTCGGGGCCCATGCACTTCATCGAACTCTCGAAGATCGCCTTGCGGACCGGATGCGGGATCGACGGCATTGGCAGACCGGACACGATGTGGTCGACGTGCTCGATGCCGCGGTCGGCGAGCAGTTTGTCGAGGTGCGCCGCGTCGCCCTGCACGATCTCGGCGTTCGGGAAGCGGCGGCGAAGGCGGTCACAGAAATCGGCTTCGATCTCGACAATCATGAGCCGCGTCTGCGGTTTCACGCGCTTGAGCAGGATATCCGTGATCGGCCCGGTGCCCGCTCCGAGTTCGACGATGACCTTGGCGGAATCCCAGTCGATCCCCCGCAGCATTTCCTTGACGAGGAATCGACCGCTCGGTGCCGGCGTGGCGATGGCGGTGCCCTGTGTCATGAACTTCTTGAAGACCATCCAGAAATCGCTGCGGTGCTTCGAGTCCGCCGGGGCGGCGGGGCTTCGGGCGTCGACGGAGCCGGGTGTCATGGGGGACTCGTGGGGCATTAGCGTCGGGTGGGTTTGACCAGGAATTGACGGGTCCAGCTGGGATGCGCCGTCGGATTCGGATCGGTAAGGAATGAAAGCACCAGCCGGTTCACTTTTCGCGAGCGTTCGATTTGCGGGGCGTGGCCGCATTTCGGGATCGAGAGGAAGTGGCCAATTCCATCGGGCATTTCGGCGGCGGCTTCCTCGGCCGTTTTCGGGCAGCAGATGCGGTCGTTCTCGGCCGTGATGAGCAGCGTGGGCACCTTGAGTTGCGACATCAACTGCCGGACGGAGTGTTCCTTCGTGTCATTGACGGTCCGAAGCATGCCGCGCTTCCAGCGGCGGTTCTTCACGGCCGCCTTGTAATAGCGAACCATGTCGCGATCGACATATCGGCGTCGGTGGAACACGCTGCGAACGACCGAGTTCCAGTCTTCCTTGCGAACCCCTTCCATGATCGGGAGCGATTCCTTGTCGCCCATGCCGGACGGGCACAGCAGGACCATCCGGTTGACCATTTCCGGGTAGCGATGGGCGAACTCGACGACGATCTTTCCACCGAGGCTGCTGGCCACGAGGTGGTATGGCGGGGTTTGTGCGAAGTTGAAGAGATAACTGTGGAGCTGTTCCACGAGGTAGTCGACCGAAACTTCCTTCTTGTCGTCGATCCGTTTATGGATGGCGTCGCCGTCGTAGACCAGGAAGTTCGGGAGATGGACGTCGAAGTATCGGCCCCAGAATCGCCGGTTGCGGAACCAGGACTCGGCTTGTTCGGCGAGACCGTTGACGAGCACGAGCGGCTGCCGGCGGCCGTACGCCTTCGGGCGGATCCGTTCGAACAGGCCGTTCAATGCGGGCATTGCTCGGGGCTCCGCAGCCAACGGGGTGATCTCGGCGGGAATTGGAATAGCCTACCGCGCCCCGGGCCGGGCGCGAAGGAAAATCCGGGAACGGCGTTCCACCGGGACAGCTTATGCCACGGCGTGAAAAAATCCAAGCGCCGTTCCGATTTCCTGACGTCGCCCAGGCTGCGCGATTTCACCCGGCCGGGGTTGAACCCAGTACGATCGTGAACTGCGCCTGCAATTCGCCAATCTTGGAACCCTTCACTTTTTGGAAGTCGACGGTGACCGACTCGCGGGCCTTCGGGTCCTTGATGCCCATGTAAATGCCGTCTTTCTCGTTCCGAGCTTTCTCGTCCTTGGCATAGCACTGCGTAATGAGCAGCGTATCCTTGCCCATCTTGATCTTCACGTGGATGTGCGGCGCGCGGCCGGGATACTCGACCGGCTTGATCGTGCGGAAGTAGTATTCGCCGGTCGAGCCGGTGAGGAAGCGGCCGAAGCCCTGGAAGTGCTTGTCCTGCTTGTCCTTCTTGGGTTCGCTGTCCTTGGTGTGGAGGTAGACCCCGTTGGCGTCGCACTGCCAGATCTCGACGAGGGCGTTCTTGACCGGGTTGCCCTTGGGGTCCAGCACTTTGCCGGTCAGATGCGTGATCGTGCCGACGGAGGGATTGGTGCCGTCGTTGATGATGATCAGGTCGTTATCGGTGTCGAGGGGGAGCTTGTTGGGGTAGAAGGGCCCTTCGGTCTGTTTGGGGGTCTTCACGAGTTCTTCGGCGAAGGCACCGGGGGTGAAGAGCGCGAGGGCGGCGGAGCCGAGGACCAATCGACGCGAAACGGGAATGATGGACGAGGACATGATTTTCTCCGGGAGAGGGGCGAAGTCAGCGTATCGGTCCAAGGATAAACGGCGATGGAGCGAGCGTGGCGACTCACGCCCCCGCGAGGATGATGCGCGGTCGCTTGTTCGGATCCGGTTCGGCGCGCTTGAGCAGGTCCCGCACCATCCACGGCACGTTGCCCTCGCCGAAGAGCAGGAAGCCGAGCGTGCCGCTCACCGGCGATTCGTCGGTCCAGCCGAAGTGGATTTCGGGAGGACGGCCGACCTTGCCCATTTCGAGCGCCACCGCCGCGAGCGTGTGCGAGATCGAGGCCGCCTCGGTGATGTCGATCACGTAGCGTCCCTCCTCCTGCTGCACCTTCACGATCGGTTGCGGGGCGAAGTCGCTGGCGTCGCTCAACTCCACCTCGATGAACACGATCATCAGGTCGCGCGGGATGCGGTGTTCGCGGCGGATCGCCGACTCTTTTTCGGCGAGGCTGCGCCGGCCGGGGCGGTGCGGCACGAGCACCGTCAGGTCCATTTCGCGGATCGCGTCCCAGAGCAAGTGCGACTGCGCGTCCGCCATGCGGAAGCCGCTGAAGCGCAGTTCCTTGCTCCGGGCGAAGCGGGAGATGAGCGAGGTGATCAGGATCGTGGCGATGAAGAACAACGAGATGATGAGGCCCTGAAAGTTCTTCTCGACTTCATTCGCGATCGTGGTGTAAACGAAGACGGCCGTAATAAGCACAAAGGGTTTCGAGAGCCGTTTGTGCCACGGCCCGGTGCGACTGCGGTAAACGTCGATCAGGCTCGCGACGCAGGCGCTGGTCATGAGCATGAGCACGCCGGTGGCGTAGGCGCCGCCCTGGGCGTCGACGTTCGCTTTGAAGAGAATCGTGACGAGAAAGTTGATGGCCGTGAAGAGTAACACGAGCGGGCGGACGGCGCGGGCCCAATCGGGCGCCATGCCAAACTTGGGCAGGTATTGCGGCACGAGGTTCAGCAGGCCGACCATGGCGCTCGCTCCGGCGAACCAGAGAATCACGATGGTGCTGATGTCGTAGATCGTGCCGAAGGTCGCGCCGAAGAACGGGCAGATCGCTTTCCCTTCAGGACTTTCGCCGTGCGCGAGGTAGGCGAGCGCGCGGCCTGCGGCGGGCTTTTTCGGCCAGTCCTCGATGTGATGGATCGGCTTCCCGTTCGCGTCGAGTGGCAGGCCCCCTTCGGCCTTCACGGGCGTGATCTGGTCCGGCGGAATCAGCGTGCTCACCACGACGGACGACGCGAGCAGCATCACGGACATGATGAGCGCGGCGGTGAGGAGTAGTTTCTTGGTGTTGGCGATGCGGCCGAGCGGGTGCTTCTTGTCGTCGTCGGGCCGGCCGCGAACGTGCGCGACGACGGCGACGCCGGTCTCGAAGCCTGACAGTCCCAGGGCGAGCTTCGGGAAGAGCAAGAGCGCCACCGCGACCATCATGACGAGGCCGCTGCCGCCCGCGCCAAGCGGATTGTGCGGCAGGTGCCACTCACCGGCCCGGAGGTGGTTCCACCGGTCGCTCAACTTTTCGGGATGCTCGATCAAGTAGTTCAACCCGTAACCGAGCACGACGACGTTGAGTGTGAGATAGACGCCGACGATGACGGCCGCGATGCCGATGACCTCGCGGAAGCCACGCAGGAACATGCCGCCCAGCAGCGTGAGCATGAAAAGCGTCACGCCGATCTGCTGGCCGACGACCGGGTCGGCGCCGTGTTCCGGCCGCCATGGCCAGTTCGGGTTCTCGATGAGGTGGACGGCGGCGTCGGCGGCGGAGAGCGTTTTCGTGATGACGAAGCCGGTGGCCGCGAAGCCGAGCAACACGAGAACCATGATCTTGCCGGGCCAGCCCGAGACGAGCCGTGCGAGCATGCCGATGGAGCCTTGCCCCTCGAACGACTTGGATGCGACGTACGAATAGACCGGCAGCGCGCCGAAGAGCGTGACGAGGATCAGCACGACCGTGGCGATCGGCGCGAGCAGTCCGGCGTTCTGGACCGCGATCGAGGGCTGGTAACCGAGCGTCGAAAAGTAATCGACACCGGTCAGGCACATGACCCACAGCCAGAACGACTGATGGGGGGCGTGGACCGGCTCCTTAGTGGAACCTGCGGTCGGTGTGGACATGGTGGGTGGAACGCGCCCGGTCCGAATGCTCCGCGCCGAGCCGAGCCGAACGGACCGAGTCAGGCGGGCGCCCGGGGGGCGACCGGCCTTAAATCGGGAAGAGAGATTTTAGCGGAACGGGATGCTGTCAAGGGACCCGAAGGGTATCGAGCGATCTATCGTCTTGCAAATATTGAGGTTAGCGAGGTTTTTTCTCCGGAGCCGGCTTCGTCTCCCTCGAGACCGGTTTCGCTTTCGCGTTCAGAGTGGCCGCATCCGTTAGTTTGAATTTATCCGCTTCGCGATGAATCGAGAACGTTGTATCGTCCTTCCAGGTCACGTCGCCATTGAAGAGTTGTCGGCCGAGAAGTCCCGGTTCCAGAATCGTGAGCTTCTTGGTTCCGCCCGCCGGGTGGAACTCCCGCACCGTTTCGCCGGGAGCGAGTTTAAAGGGCTTGCATTTGCGGACCTGGCCGTTCACCGTCACCATTTCCTGGACCACAACCGTCTGACTCGTGTCGTTGGACAGTGTGACCCAACCGGCCCGTGCCACGCCGCCGGCCGGGCCCCAAGCGAGGCCGATCGCGACGACAATGATGAGCAGGGACCGGGTCATGTTCCACCGGAGCGGACGGAGTTCCGCCGGAGGAACGCATGGGAATGCACGACTTGCGCGGGAATCAACGATTCGTAAAAGCATAATTAGGATAGATTTGCGGCGACGCTCATCCGCAGAAGCCATTCTCGGATCGTTGCGGACCGCGAGTCCCAGGCTCGGACCGCTTCGTCGTTCACCACTTGGCGGAACCGCACGGCCGAGCCGGGGCGCAGTTGCGCGAGTCGATCCAGGTCGGCGCGGATGACATGGGCGAGCTTTGGATAACCGCCAATGGTTTGACCATCAACACCAAGAACGATCGGCTGGCCGTCGTTCGAAATCTGAATGGCGCCGGGGGCGACGGCCTCCGAGACCATTTCTCCCGGCCGGCGTTCCAGCTTTTCCCCCGACAGGCGCACGCCCATCCGGTTGCTCGCCGGCGAGACGCGGTATTCGTTGGCAAAGAACGGTCCGACATCCAGAAACCAATCGTATTGCGGTCCGGCCACGACGCGGATCGGGGCATCCGGCGGCTCGCCCGGCAACGCTACGAACGGAAGCGAGCGACCACTCCGGCGCGACTCGGCGCACTCCAGCACGTCGTCGACCTGGATCGGTTCGTGGGGGTGTGACGCAAAACCACCGGGGACGCAAAGGTACGCGCGCACGCCGGATGGAGTACCGCCGATCTTGAGGGTGTCGCCGGCCTCGAGAGTAAACGTCGTTCCCGACTCGAGGCGGCTCTTGTTCGCGACGGCGGCGAGGAACGGGGCACCGAAGATCACGGCGGCGGTGGGGCGGTCGGCTCGGAGCGTCGGTCCGCTGGCGGTGATTTCGAGCGCGAGGGTGTCCGGTGGGTTGCCGACGAGTGCGTTGCCGAGCGCCAGCGCGGCACGGTCGGCCGCGCCGCCGACAGGCAGGCCAAGATGCCGCGTCGTCGGCCGGCCGGCGCCGACGACGAGCGAGTGAAGTCCGGGGTCGAGAACGACGAGCGCCATGACGGATATTGATAGGACCGCCGCGTTCGCGCGAACAACGCTAGAACAACCCCATGACCCCCATCGCGGCCGCGCGGCACGATTCGCTGCTCCGTTACCTCCGTCGTCATGTCGAAGGCGAAGTCCGTTTCGACGATACTTCCCGCCGACTCTACGCCACCGACGCCAGCCACTACCAGATTCCCCCGCTCGGCGTCGTGGTGCCGAAGTCCGTCGAAGACGTCGTCGTCACGGTGCAGATCGCCGCGGACTTGAATGTACCGATCACGGCGCGGGGCGGCGGTACGAGCCTGTCGGGGCAATCGATCGGCCCCGGCATCGTGTTGGACTGTTCGAAGTATTTGAACCAGATCGGCGAAGTTGACACCGTGAACCGGACCGTGCGCGTGCAGCCCGGCGTCGTGCTCGACCAGCTCAACCGCGAACTGGCGAAATCCCATCTCCTCTTCGGGCCGGATGTCGCCACTGCCAGCCGCGCGACCCTCGGCGGCATGATCGGCAACAACTCCGCCGGCTCGCGCTCCATCCGCTACGGCAAGACCATCGACCACGTTCGCGCGCTGGACGCGATCCTCTCCGATGGTACGAAGACGACCTTTCGTTCGTTGTCGCCCGTCGAGAAGCAGAGGAAGCTGGAACTCCGCAACCGCGAAGGCGACATCTACCGCATGGTCGATCGTGTCGTGGCCGAGAATCGGGACGAGATCGACCGGCGCTTCCCGAAGATCGTCCGGCGCGTGAGCGGGTACAATCTCGCCGATTTGTTCCGTGGCGACTCGTCTTCCACTCCGCACACCGCACTCCGCACTCCGCACTCGTTGGTGCCGATCGTGGTGGGCAGCGAAGGGACGTTGGCGGTGGTGGCGGAGGCGGAACTGGCACTGGTGCCGAAGCCGAGGGAACGCGGGCTGCTGGTTCCGCAGTTCGATTCGCTGCGGGCGGCGCTCGACGCGCTGGCGGTGTGTCTGGAATTCGCCCCCTCGGCTGTCGAGTTGATGGATGAGCTGTTGCTGAAGCTGGCGCGGGAACAACGGGCACTGAAGCATGCGATGGGGGCGATCCGAGGCACGCCGGCGGCGGTGCTGATGGTCGAGTTCGTCGGCGACGACCCCGGCGCAGTGAACGACACGATCGAGAAACTCGCGAAACGGCTGACCGGCGCCCGGGGCCTCACGGCGGCCGTGACCGCGACCGACCCGAACCTGCGCGACCCGCTCTGGAACCTTCGCTCCGCCGCCGTGCCGTTGCTCTATGGCATGAAGGGGGACGGCAAACCGGTTACTTTTTGCGAAGACACGGCCGTTTCGCCGGAGCAGCTCCCGGAGTTCGCCACGCGCTTTCGCGAGATCTTCCACAAGCACGGCACCGACGGCACCTTCTACGGCCACGCGAGCGTCGGCTGCCTGCACATCCGCCCCGTGCTCAACCTGCACGATCCCGCCGACGTGGTGCGAATGCGCGCGATCATGACCGACGTTACGGATCTCGTCCTCGAATTTGGCGGTTCGCTCAGCGGCGAGCACGGCGACGGCCTCGTGCGCAGCGAGTGGAACCGCAAGATGTTCGGAGATGCGATCTATGAGGGCTTCCGGCAGATCAAGCGAGCCTTCGATCCGGAGAACGTGCTGAACCCCGGCAAGGTCGTGGATGCGCCGGCGATGGAGGAGAATCTGCGCTTCACGCCGGGGCACGTCGTCGCCGAACCTCCGACCGTCTTCGACTACTCGAAGCAGGGGGGCTTTTTCCGCAGCATCGAGCTGTGCAACGGCGCCGGTGTCTGCCGCAAGACCCAGGGCGGCGCGATGTGCCCGAGCTACCGCGCGACACTGGACGAAAACGACAGCACCCGAGGCCGGGCCAATGCGCTGAGATTGGCTTTGACTTCGGAATGCGGAGTGCGGAGTGCGGAGTTAAAACCAGAAGAGCAATCGCAAACTTCCCACTCCGCACTCCGTACTCCGCACTCCGCACTTTCCGAACGGTGGCTCGCTCCCGTCATGGATCTCTGCCTGTCGTGTAAGGCATGCAAGGCGGAGTGCCCGAGCAATGTCGACATGGCGAAGCTCAAAGCCGAATGGCAGCACGCCTATTACCGCCGCCGGCCGCGGCCTGTCTCGCACCTGATGCTCAAGAACATCGACTGGCTCTCGCCGATCGCGGCGAAGTTTGCGGGGCCGCTGAACTGGCTGGGCCGTCGAGGACTCGTCCGGCGTGCGATGCAGTGGAGCACGGGCTTCGACCGCCGCCGGAGCCTGCCGGAGTTCCACCGGACGCATTTCCGAAAATGGTTCGCGTCGGAGGGGAAAAGGGAAAACGGAAACGGGAAAAAGGTCATCGTTCTGGACGACTGTTTCACGACGTTTCAGGAGCCGCAGATTGGCCGCGCAGCCGTGACGGTTTTGGAGCGCGCCGGCTACGAAGTGGAACTGGCGGGAATCTGCTGTGGCCGCGCGATGCTGTCGAAGGGATTCCTGACGGCGGCCAAGGCGCTGGCGCAGCACGGGATCGAGCGGTTGAAAACCGCGGCCGGGCAGGGCATTCCCATCCTGGGTCTCGAACCGAGTTGCCTCCTCTCACTGGTCGACGAATGGCCGGAACTGGTACCGGGCGAGGATGCGAAACACGTGGCGGAGTCGGCGCACCTGGTGGAAGCGTGGCTGGCGAACGAGATCGCGGACGGCCGTTGTGAACTCCCCGTGCCGGCACGGGCCGCGAAGGCGCTTGTCCATGGGCACTGCCATCAGAAAGCACTCGTCGGCGTCGGCGGTACGATGGCGGCGCTCAAACTCGTCCCGAACCTGACGGCCACGGCGCTCGATGCCGGTTGCTGCGGGATGGCGGGCGCGTTCGGCTACGAGGAAGAACACTTCGACCTGAGCGTGCAAATCGCCGGATTGCAACTGCTTCCGGCGCTCGCCGCCGAGCCGGACGCGCTTGTCGTGGCGACCGGCACGTCCTGCCGACATCAGATCCGCGACCTTACCCGCCGTATGGCCGTCCACCCGATCGAACTGTTCGCGGATTGATTTCTCATTTGCCTCTCACGCCGCGCATCGCAATCATGGACCGTATCGGTTCGCCCGATTTTTCCGTCTCTCCAGGAGTGTCCTCATGCGTTTTCTGTCCGCTCTGATGTTGACCGTCGCCGTGGCGGCGTGCGCCGTCGCGGCCCCCGCCAAGAAAGGCTCGCTGGAACTGAAATCCGTCACCGCGCTCGCCTTCAACAGCGAGGGTGTGCTGTTCATCGGCGATTCGACCGCCGCGAAGGTTTACGCCGTCGAGACCCACGAAAAGACCGACGCCAGTAAAGGTGCGCTGAAGGTCGAGAAGCTCAACGAACAAATCGGCGGGATGCTCGGCGTGCCGGCCGCGCAGGTCGCCATCGCCGACGTGAAGGTGAACCCGGCTTCGGGCACCGTGTACCTGGCCGTGCGCCGTGGCAGCGGACCCAGCGCCGCCGCCGTCATCCTCACGGTGGCGCGCAACGGCAAGATCAGCGAATTCGGACTGAAGGACGTGATGTTCTCGGTCGTCGACCTGCCGAACGCCACCGATAAGAACCGCGCCGAAGCGATTACGAGCCTCGGCTTCGCCAACGGCAAGCTGATCATCGCCGGCCTCGCCAACGAGGAGTTCGCCTCGACGCTCCGCATCATTCCGTTCCCGTTCGGGGACAAAGCCGCGGCCGCGGGCGTGAAGATCTTCCACGGCGCGCACGGCAAGTACGAAACCCAGGCCCCCGTCCGCACCTTCACCACGTACAAGATCGGCGATGCCGAACACGTCGTCGCCGCGTACACCTGCACCCCGCTCGTCAAGTTCCCGGTCGGCGAACTGCAGTCCGGCAACAAGGTGACGGGCACCACGATCGCCGAACTCGGCAACCGCAACCGTCCGCTCGACATGATCGTCTACAAGAAGGACGGTAAGGACTTCGTGCTGATGGCCAACAGCGCCCGCGGTATCATGAAGATCTCCGGCGACAGCCTCGCGACCAACGAGGGGATCACGACGCGGATCGCGGACAAGGCCGGCGTGAAATACGAAACGATCGAGGGTTGGAAGGACGTGGTGCAGCTCGACAAGCTCGACGACACGCACGCCGTCATCCTGATCGACGACAAGAAGACGATGACGCTGACCAGCGTCGAACTGCCGTAACGGATTCCCACCGCCCGCGGACGGTCGTCCGCGGGCTTCTTTTTCGATACAAAGTGAACAAATGTTTCTAATGCTCCTGGTCGCGCTCGCGGCCGATCCGAAGGCACCCGAACTCCGCGTCGCCGACGGCAAAGTGGTCGAGGCGACCGGCTTGCCGGAATCCTTCAAGCACAAGACGCTCGACGATTGGGTCGCCGCCCTGCGCGTGGTCCTCGCGGACAACCCCGGCACCGCGCTGCTCGGCACACACTCCCTCGCCGACGGCACGTTGAAGTTCGAACCCCGGTTCCCCTTCGCCCCCGGCTTGAAATACCGCGCAATCCTGACGGTCGAAGGCCGCGAAACCACGCACGACTTCACCCTGGCTAAGCCCAAGGCGGAGCCGGGCCGCGTGACCGCGATCTTCCCGAGCGGCGATACGCTCGCGGAGAACACGCTGCGGTTCTACATCCACTTCTCGAAGCCGATGGCGCGCGGCGACATTTACAAACACATCACGCTGCGCAACGACACCGACGGGAAACTCGTTGAACTGCCGTTCCTCGAACTGGAGGAGGAGCTCTGGACGCGGGACCAGATGCGCGTGACGCTGCTGATCGACCCGGGCCGCATCAAGCGGGAAGTGAAGCCGCGCATCGACCTCGGTCCGACTCTCGAGGAGGGAAAGAGCTTTACCCTGACGGTGGCGAAAACCTGGACGGACGGCGACGGCACGCCGCTGGCGGCGGATTTCCGCAAGACGTTCAAGGTCGGCAAATCGGATCGCGAAGCGATCGACCCGGATCGATGGACGCTGGCGGCACCGAAGGCCGGCGGACGCGATCCGTTGAAAATCGGCTTCGGCAAGCCGCTTGATGCCGGCCTAGTCCAGCGGCTCATCACCGTCGAAGACGCCGCGGGAAAGTCGATCGAAGGAACAATTACGCTCGCCCGGAACGAAGCGGAATGGTCGTTCATTCCAAAACAAGCCTGGCCAGCGGGCAAGCTCACGCTGCGAATCATGAAACACCTCGAAGACCCCAGCGGGAACCGCGTGGGCGAGCCGTTCGAAGTGGACCTGCTGGAACCGGTCGGCAAGCCGGTCGACGCCGCGACGAGCGTGACGCGGAGCTTTGTGGTGAAGTAACGGCCGCCGATTTCCGTATCATTCCGCCGTCCGTCCGTGTCCTCGCCGATCGGGTTCCATGTCGCGCCGCACCGTCGAAGCCGAACTTCCGCCCCTCTACGCGATGCTGCACTCCGGCCTCGAGCCGGTCGTCGCGGACGAGATCACGCGCGACCTTGGCGGGGAAGTGAAGAAGACCAAGCGTGGGACCGTGATCTTTCGATTGAATGCGATTGATGAGGACGTGCTGACCCTGCGCACCACGGAGGACGTCTACCTGCTCGCGTGGGGGTCCGACACGCTGACGTACAAGGCCGCCGATTTGAAGTCGATCACCCAGTGGACGGCGAAGGGGCCGGATTGGAAGCGGCTCTTCGAGTTGCACCGGGCGGTGCGCGGCACGCCGAAGGGAAAGCCGACGTTTCACCTCGTCTGCCAGATGCAAGGCGAGCACGGCTACCGGCGCGTGGATGCGCTCGACGCGATGGCGGAGGGGTTGCGCGGCAAGGTGCCCGCCTCCTGGCAGCCGGCGGACGAGAACGCCTGGCTGGAAATCTGGCTCACCATCACCGGCCGAACCGCCGTCTGCGGTGTGCGACTGTCCGACCGTACCATGCGGCACCGCACCTACAAGCGCGAACATATCGCCGCGTCGCTGCGGCCGACCGTCGCCGCCGCGATGGTCCGCCTCGCCGGCGCAGCGCCGGGTATGACGGTACTCGATCCCTTCTGCGGCGCCGGCACCATCCTCGCCGAGCAGATCGAGCTGGCGCGCCGCCGGCGCGCCGGGCACGTGCGCGTCATCGGCGGCGACATCGACCCGCACGCCGTGCACACGGCGGTTTCCAATATCGAGCGACTTGGCCCGGCCGACCTATGCCGCTGGGATGCCACGCGGCTGCCCCTGCCCGCCGATTCGGTGGACCGGATCGTCACGAACCCGCCGTTCGGCAAGCAGCTTTCGAATATCGAGCAAATTCCCGGCCTCTACCGCGCCGCCGCACGAGAATGGGACCGTGTGCTGCGGCCCGGCGGCCGTGGAGTCTTTCTCGTCGCCGAGTCGGTTACGCTGCGCGACGCCGTCAAGTTCCACGGCTGGCAGCCGCGACAGGAACTCAAGGTGCGCATCCTGGGCCAACTCGCGACGATGAGCGTCTGGCAGAAGCCCGAGTGACCGGATAGGATGCCATCGCACCGTTCGCCGGCGTCGCCGTGGAGCCAACATGTTCGCGTTCAAGTGCCCCGAGTGCGAGGCGGAGTTCAAGTCATCGAAGCGCCCGCCCGAAGGCAAGAAGATCCGCTGCAAGGAGTGCGAACACGCCTTTGTGCCGAAGGTGAAGGAACTCGCCGCCGCGCCGAGTCCTCCTCCTCCTCCCCCTCCACAATCGGAGGATGACGAAGACGGACCGGTGAACCCGTACGGCGTCGTCGAGGACGTCGAGACGGAAGAGCAGATCGCGGCCAAGAAGAAAGTCCGCTTCGACGGTGTCGACGACAAGAAAAAACGCAGTGCCCGCGGGCCGGCGATGTCCCTGCTCGTGATGCCCGCCAATCTCCTCATCGCCGAGGGCGCGCTCACGTTCATTATCGGTCTCGGCACCTTCATCTGGGGGCTATGGCCGCTGATCTTTACCGAAGTATCGCCGAGCGACGACGACTACACGGAGCAACTCCCACTCGTTCTGTTCGGTGTTCTGCTCGCCGTCTGGGGCGCGATGATCTGCCTCGGCGCGAGCCGGATGCAAAACCTCGAGTCCTATACCTGGGCAATGACCGGCGCAGTTCTTGGTATCCTGCCGCTCCTCGTGGGCGTCTTCGCCATCATCATGCTGCGGAACCCGAAGGTGATTGCCGGCTTCATGGAAGTCGAAGGCGCGATGGACGCCGACGAGAAGGAAGATGACGAGGACGATGATGACGAGGAAGACGATGACGACGAAGATGAAGACGATTGACGACCTGTTGATGGCAACCGACCCGGCCTCTTGCGAGAAACGAAGGCGATGATTCAGTCGTTTGGTTGGAGCCGCCGGTTCGCACTCCTACGGATCGGCTACTCCTTTGTGTTCTGCCTGCTGATCGTCCTGCTGCCCGGTCTCCTGATGTGGATGGCCTCGCTGGACAAACCGGGGCAGGAAATTCGAGTGGTCGCCGGTGTGCTCGGTTTCGTCAGTCTGGCCTGCCTCATCCACGCCCGACGATATTGGATGCGATTGTTCGACCGCAGACCTCAGATCGAAATCCATCCCGGGTTTCTCCGCGCCCGGCAGTGGGGCGATGTGGACTTGCTCTGGCGATCGGTGCGGAATATCCGCGGGCAAACGCAATCCATCGGTTCCGACGTGATCGACGCGTCGATCTTTCTGAAGGTCGAAGGACGCGAGGAACTGGAACTGGATACGACTGGCCTGGACCAATCGACGGAACGGATTCTGGAGACCGCGATCGCGGCGTGGCGGGCGGCTGCTTGAAAACGGCCGTCAGCCGGCCGCGTCGTACGCCTGCCGGATCCACGCGATCAACTCGGCGTCCACCTCGTCGGCGCTCGTCAGCTTCACCTTGTACTGGCACATGCCGCCCGGCGGCTGTTCGAGCAACCGCTCGGTGCCCGGCACGCCCTTCATGTTCAGCCCGACCTCGAACCGCGTGTTCGTCGCCGGGCCGAGCAGGGCGAACTGCTTCTTGCGGCGCAGGCTCACGTTGGCCTTCTTCGGCGCGATCTCGAAGTCGCCGAACTTCGCGATCGCCTTCATGAGCTTTTCGTGGATCGGGCGCAGCGCCGCCTTCGGGCCGGCGTAGATCGCGTCGAGCGGATCGGCATCCGAAGACTCGGCCGGTTTCAGCGCCACGTGCGCGATCGTGTTCGCGTCGCCGTGCCCCAGGCCCAGCTTCGCCTTCAGCATGTCGCGGATCTCGCCGTGCTTAGCGAGGCCGCTCGCCTTCACCATCGCCGTCAATTCGGCGAGCGTCTTTCCGGTCTTCTTCTGGATGTTGGCGAGCTGCGTCGCCAAGCCTTGTTCGGGCGTGCTCATGGATGTCACGGGGATGAAAGGACGAGGTGGGAAGTTATCTCCGGTGAGATCGCCCGCGCACAGCCGGCGGGCCGGCGGTGAGGACGGGGTTCGGATCGCGGCGCTGCAGGCCGATGCGCGGCGAGGCGGCGGGCACGGCGAAGGTCTTGCGGTAGGCCAGACAGTACGAGTCGAGGCACAGTTCCTTCACGAGGAAATCGTGCGTGGTACAGCGGTCCACCACCCACGGCAGGAACAACCCGGTCACGTGATAGCTCGACACGTCGCCCCAGCCCGGGCCGAACACGCGCCGGCGGTCTCCTTCGACCATCGACGAGAGCGCATGGATGCAGTTCGTCACCCGGGCGCTGTGGAACAGCCCGTCGTAGGACTTGTAGCGGATCGCGCCGCTATTCAGCCGGGCGATCTGGCACCCGGCCATCTCGTACAGTTCCGGCCGGATCTCGTACGGCCCCCACACCGACACGCGCTGGCCATCCCCCTGCAGGAAGCGGATCGTTTGATGCAATTCGTAGTTGTGTCCGGCCTCCGGGCGGATCTTCAGCGTGCGCACCGGCAACTTCGCCGGCAGCCAGCTGATGGTGCGCACCTCGAGTCGGGCACCCTCCGGCGTCTCGCTGCGCTTCACGAATGTGGCGAACGTATGCGCGTGGTCCGGGCTGCGCGACGGGCGTTCGGCACCGAAGACCAGCAGGAAATAGCGGTCGTCGGCGGCGTGGAGGGGCGCGGCAATGAAGAGGAACGCACACGCGAAGAGCCGGTGCATGGTATATGGCCTCATCCTGGGCGAAGAGGGAATCGCGGCATCAACAGTGACAAGGGGCGCTGGGCGATCGCCATTACGATACGAAGGGAACGGAAAACGGTCCGTATCTTGCGCAATCGATACAGTGAAAGTGCTTGCTTTTCATAAAGATGAAGAGGGAATTCGGGGTCGTCGAAGAAAGAAAGATCCAATTTCGATTGTCGGTGCCACCAGCGACGAGGATTATACAGGCCAGGTCAACACCGGTTGGTTTTGGCCCCCCCCCCCCCCCCCCCCCCCCCCCCGGGGGGGGGGGGCGG
>JAHBXO010000029.1 GCA_019636445.1 Gemmataceae bacterium
TAGACGGTGTGCGCGTGCCCCTACCTTAAAACAGGAAGTTAATTTGTGGGAAACGTATAAGGCGTTCCGTTGGGCGGTCGGAGGCGTGATCCAGTTCGATCAATCGTTCTTCGGGGCCAACGACGCGGTCGTCCGTTCCCTCGGCACGTTCAACAACCTTGTCGATCCCGGTCTGGCGTTACAGGACAGCTTCGCGTTCCGCCGTGCCCGGCTGCGCTTCTCCGGCCTGATGTGGGAGCAGGTGGAGTTTTACGCCCAGTACGAGTTCGCCCAATCGCTGGACCTCCGCCGCCGCACGCTCGGCATCAGCCCCGCGGCCACGTCCGTCGGCTCGATGAACGACTTCGACCCCGGTGACAACGTCGGCTTCAATGAGGTCTACCTCGGGGTCACCAAACTCCCCGTGCTTGGCACGGTTCGCGTCGGCCGGCACCGCGAGAGCCTGAACTTCGTCACTGCCACCGCCGACAACAACCAGGTCTGGCTCGAACGCGGCCTGATGTTCGACGCCTTCAACGGCGACTTCAACTTCTCCAACGGCGTCACCGTCTCGAACACGGTCCTCGACGAGCGGGCCTATTTCCTTTTCGGTTTCTTCCACGCGAACAACAACTCGAACCGGGGCTTCTACGCAGTCGGGGACGGCGAATACGCTTATGACATCCGCCTCACGGGTCTACCCGTGTACGATGAGGACACCAAGACGTGGGTCCACGTCGGTGCCGATTACAGCTATCGGAATCCGCACGCGAGCCAGGTGCGATACCGTGCCCGGCCGAACGTGCGATCCGGCCCCGGATTCCTCACGCCCAACGTGCTGAGCACCGGCACGATCTTCACGAACGACGCCCAGCAGATCGTCAACCTTGAATTCGCGATGGCGAAGGGACGGTTCACGTTCGCGGCCGAGGCGAGTGGCAGCTGGGTGACAAACGCCGTCACAGGCGGACCTCCCCGATCCGACGGCACCTTGCCGGCAGGAGCCGTGAACCGCGGCACGTACACTGCCGCAGGCGGGTACGTCGAGGCGCTTTGCTTCCTGACGGACGACCACCGGAAGTACGTGAAGGATCGCCCCGGTTACGCGCGCGTCGTCCCGAAAAAGGTCTTCCGCTTCGCGAACGGCTCCGCCGGGCGGATCGTCTCGTGCGGCGGTTGGGAGGTCGGCCTGCGCTACGAATACCTGGACTTGACGGATCGCGGCATCAACGGCGGGGCGGGGAATGCGGCGAGCGCGTGCATGAACTGGTACCTGAACTCGAACGCCCGCATTCAGGCGAACTACGTGTGGCAGGACCGCCGGTTTGCACCGACGAACACGGCCGGCCTCGTCAACGGCTCGATGCACGCTTTCGGCCTGCGGTTCAATGCGGATTTCTAATCGGGCCGGGCGGATGGAGCGCACGGCCTCCGGTCGATACACTTTCGCCATCGACTTTCCCCGATTCGGAGCCACCATGCTGCCTGTCCGTTCGGATGCCTGCGCCCTCGATTTCCTCTCGCTGGGAGCGCTCGTCCACCGCCTCGACCCCGGCATCGCCCCGTTCCGTAAGGCTCGTACGTTCGACATTCACGTTTCGGGCGGCGAATACAACGTCGCGGCCAACCTGTCGGATTGCTTCCGCCTGAAGACCGGGATCGCCTCCGCGATGGTCCGCTATCCGATCGGCGATCTGGTTCAGGCCCGCGTTCGCGAGTACGGCGTGACGCCGTTCTACAAGTACTTCGACCACGATGGGGTGCGCGGGCCGAACATCGCCACGGTCTACAGCGATCGCGGCGGCGGCGTTCGCGCGCCGGTCGTCTTCTACAACCGTTCGAACGAAGCGGGCGCGATGCTCCGGCCCGGCGACTTCGACTGGAAGGCCATCCATGCCACCGGCGTGAAATGGTTCCACTCCGGCGGGATCTTCGCGGCACTCTCGAAGACGACCGCGGAATTGATCCTGGAAGGGTTCCAGGCCGCCAAGGCGCACGGTGCCATCACCTCGTTCGACTTGAACTTCCGCGCCAAACTGTGGGCGGTGGCGGGCGGCGCGGCCACGGCACCGCAAGTCCTGCGGGACATCGTCAGTCATGTCGATTGTCTCATCGGGAACGAAGAGGACCTGCAGAAAGGGCTTGGCATCGCCGGCCCGGAAGTGACCAAGGATACCGAATCGAAACTCGATCCGGATACGTTTTTCGGCATGATCGACCGCGCGGTCGAGAAGTTCCCGAACATCCGCATGGTTGCGACGACGCTGCGCGAGGTGCATAGCACCAATCGCCACGACTGGGCGGCCGTGCTATGGCTCGACGGGCAGAAGTACGTCAGCCCGACATGCCATCTGGACGTCGTGGATCGCATTGGCGGCGGCGACGGCTTCGCGGCGGGGCTGATCTACGGATTGCTCACCGGCCGCGATCCCGAAACGGCGCTGCGACTCGGATGGGCCCACGGCGCGCTGCTCACGACCTTCCCCGGCGACGTGACGCAGGCGACGCTCGAGGAGGTCGAAGCGTTCGCCAAGGGCGGATCGGCCCGCGTGCAACGGTGACCGATGCCGTCATCTTCAATCCCGCCGCCGGTCGCGGTCGTGCGACGCGATGGCGGGCGGAGCTCGAAAAGCGATTGCCGCCGGGCACCGATTTCCTTCCAACCGAGCGGGTCGGGCACGCGATTGAGTTGGCTTCCGAGGCCGCCACCCGCTTCGATCGTGTCGTTGCGGCGGGCGGCGACGGAACCGTACACGAAGTCGCGAACGGGTTGCTACTCGCGAAGCGACCCGGAGTCCGTTTTGCCGTGGTTCCGGTCGGCAGTGCCAACGATTACGCATTCTCGCTTGGCGTCGATCGTTGGTGGCGCGAGCGACGCCCCTGGGACGAACTGGTGGCCCGTTCCGTCGATGTTGGAGTTGTTCGCGGGGGCGGACGCGAACAATACTTCGTCAATGGCTGCGGTATCGGCTTCAACGGGTTGGTGTCCCACGAAGCCCGCGGCATCCGCTGGCTCCGCGGCATCCCGCTATACACTCTCGCCGTCGTCCGCACGCTCATCCGCCGATTCTCCGCGCCCGTGCTGACCATCGAGTGCGATGGCGAGCGGACCGTGCGGCCCACGCTGGTCCAATCCTTCGCGATCGGCCAGCGCGAAGGCGGCTTTCCCCTCGCCCTCGCCGCGAAACTCGACGACGGGCTGTTTGATTGCCTGCACGTCGGCGATATCCGCCGCTGGGAACTGATCCGGCACCTGCCGTCGATGATCACCGGCAACCTGCCGCGCAATCATCCGAAGGTGTCGTTCCTCCAGTGCCGGCGCGCAACCGTCCGCTCCGAAGAACCGCTCTGCATTCACCTCGATGGCGAGATGTTCTGCGTCGCGGCGGACGGCGTGCGCGAGGTGGAGATCGAACTGCTGCCGGGGCAACTCTCGGTCATGCGAAGTGCGGAATTCGGAATGCGTGATCAAGAAAAGTCGAGCAATGGGGCATGACGAACGACGTTCAAAAACCCATTCCTTTCATTCCGCGTTCCGCACATCGCAAGTCGAGTCAGTTGTAAGGGATCTCGATGCGGCACCAACCGAGGTCGAGGTAGGTCGCCTTCGAGCTTTCCGTATTGAAATGGTCGGGATGAAGGGAATAAACGACGAACCGGCCGTCCTTCACGTCCTGGACGAGACCGGCAACGCGAAGCACGCCAAGATGGTGTGAGACGTTGACAATTTCCACTTGCAGGAGTTTGGCCAGTTCGGTCACATTCTTCGAACCGGTGCGCAGGCACTCGATAATGCGGATGCGGTTCGGTTCCGCGATGGCCTGGAGTTTGTCAGCGCAAACCTTGGCAACTTTCGGATCGGTCATGATCGGCGGGTCCTAGACGGTGGGAGTGTAAACTGCACGCTGGTCGGTTTCAGCGGATGGAAACCGAGGACATCGCGAGTCATTGCATTAGAACGGTCTTATTTACATTAACGAGCGAGTCAAGATGATGAAAAAATGATGAGACGGGATTCGCCCCGTGACTGTCGATGAACCCGACCCGAACCGTTCAACCGCCGCGCATCCGTCCGCAGAACGACGCCCCGCACGGTGGGCCGTCTCCCCGGCAGTTGGTCGCCGCAGCCGCCGAGATCGGCAGTGGCTTGGCCGGCAGACCGAATGACAGTTCAACCGATTCGCTTCCGCAAGCGGGGCAGACGATCGCGGTCGCGAGGCCGTTCGAACGCGAGCGCATCTGATCGAAGCGTTCGCCACAATCGTTGCACGAATAGCGATCCAACGGCATTGCGCGCTCCCGTTTATTTCCGTCTCATTTTATAGATTTCGCTGGCGCGGAGCAGCACCGCGTTTTCCTCGGCGGTCAGGCTCGCCTTGCCGGACTTGGCCACCTTGCCCAGCACGCGGTCCAACTCGGCTTCCAATTGTTCGTCCACCTGCAGCGAAGGGGCTTCGACGGTGGAGTCCCCTTTGCGAGCGAGGGGCTGGGGCGTCTTGGGTTCCGGCGTTTCGATTTCGGCATCTCGATACAACGGACGGCTTTTGATCGGCGTCCGCACCGGGCGGCGCTTCAGGCCGGGCAGATCCGGTACCCAGTTCGAGACGCGCCAGCCGAACTGGTGGTAAGCCATCGCGAACAGGGCGCCCGCGAGGACGGGCACGGCGGAGAAGTGTCGGCCCTGTGTGGCGAGGAACAGGCCGATGTTGGCGAGGACGATGATGGACGCGAGCAGCCCGGCGCGCACCGAACCGAGGATCAAGGGGACGCGTTCGTTGGGTGCGTGGAGTGCGTAGAGGACCATGACGGCCGCGACGGGGCCACCGCAGCCGTAGCCCGGTTCGGGTGGCATGAACTGCATCGGGCGGGCGATGCTCACCGCCAGCAGTCCGAGCTGCGCGACCAACCCGGTCGCGACGTAGTACCAGAACATCTCCTTCGGGCCGTAGGTCCCTTCGATCCCGCGGCCGCAATAGCCGAGGACGATCAGGCTGGCGACGAGGAGCCAGATGTTTTCGAACGCATGGTGCAGGAAGAGGGGCGTGATGATGCGCCAGACCTCGCCGGCGAGGATCTTGTCGGCGGAGAAGCCGCCCCAGTAGAGCAGAGGGTCGCTCCAGACGCCGTATTGCCGGAAGTTGAACGTCGTGAGTTGCGCGAAGTAGACGAACACGCTGACGGCGATGAGGCCGATCGTGACGGGGCCGAGTTGCCACGCCTCGCGCCGGGCATGGTCCTCGCGATAGTATTCGCGGTCGTAGAGGCCCATCGAGCGTCCGTCGAACCGGGGCGTGGGGAACGATTATCCTATTACTTCTTCGGTGGCGGGCCGATCTTGTCCAGCAGCCCGCCGAGCGCGTTCTTGCCGAGGTCGCGCACGATCTCGTCCGTCACCTTGCGCACGGCCGCGCGGAACGCGCCGGGGTCCAGCTTCGGTTTGTGGATCGTACCCCGCACCGGCAGTTGAATCCGTTTCTTCGCCAGCGCCTCGCGGATCTTCGGGTTGTTCTTCAGCAGAGGTCCGAGGTCCGTGTCGGGCAGCGGCAGGTCCGCCATCATCTCCAGATCGCCGTTTACCGAAACGCGGCCGGAGGTGACCATCGTGAAGTTCTTTGTCGCCAGCGTCAGGTTGTCATGGTGGACCCAGCCGTTCTCCAGCTTCACGTTCACGACCTGCGGTTTGTTGTCCTTGTTGAGCGAGAACGTCGACGACTTCGCACCGGCGAGTTGCGCGATCTCGGCGATGACGGGGCCGGGACCGATCTGCACCTCGTGCAGCGTGAGGCGGCCGGTCATCGTCCCCTTCTCCGGGTCGGCGAGCGGGATGCGGCTGGAATCGAGTTCGAAGGAGATGGTGCCGGAGGTCTCGGTAGAGCGTGCGAACGCGGGCAGCACGTAGCCGATGGCGTCGGCGCAGGCGGTCGGCGTGAGCTTCGCCTGGTCGACGATCTTCCCCTTCGCGAACGACAACTCCCCACCGGTGGGGAGGAATCGCACGGTTGGTTCGAGACGGACCTTGCCCGTCTGGCCGAAGGAGGCCTCGAGCGGATCGATGGCGAGCGTGCCGCGATCGAGCTTGGCGACGAGCTGAGACTGGCCGACGTCGAACCCGTATGCCTTGAGCGATTGCCATGCGAGGGAGCCGTTACCGTTGAGGCTTCCGAATCCGGAGGCGCCGGCGGCAGCGCCGGGCTGGAGCCGGCCGGCGAGCTTGAAGTCCCGCGTGCCCTGGCCCTTCGCCTCGAAGGACTTGCCGAGATACTTCTTGAGCTGAGGTTCGAGCGTCGCAAGGTCGTAGCGGAGCTGCCCGGCGAGGTCGAGGTCGGTCGTGGTGGTGATCGCGTCGATGCGTCCGGTGGCATCGACCTTCAGGCCGTCGGGTCGCTCGACGGATGCACGATCGAATTGCAGCCGGTCCCGTGCGCGGTCGTACGATCCCTTCGCTGCGATTGCGAGTTTCTCTTCGGTCCACTTTGGCAACGTTGGTGGGCCGAGCACGAACCTCTGGATCGGCAGGCTTCCCTCGAATTCGTAGACGGTGCCGACGGTCTTCACGCGAACGGTGCCGGAGACGATGCCGCCGTCGATCCGGTCGCCGAGTTGGGGGTCGGTTTGCAATTGCAGCAGTTGCTGGATTCGGGCAAGGTTCGCGTTCGCGATGCCTTCGAGTTCGACGCCATAGTCGCCGTCGGGCTGAGGAACGAGCTTGAAGGGCTTGACCGACGCGGCGATCGTCGAGGATCGCAATTGCAGCGTAGGAAACTCGACGAGGCCGGTGGCGCGGTCGATGCGGCCGGTGGTCGGGTCCAGCAGCAGTTGCGGCTCATCGAGATTGAGACCATAGCCGTGGAATCGCGCGTTCCTGAGGTCGGCCGTGATCGAATCGAGATTGACGACGGCGGGCGTGAGCGTCACGGTGCCGCCGAGGGTGCCCTGGCCGCCAAGGGCTTTGATCGACTTCGGAATCGCGACGAACGAGGACGCGCGGGTGGCCCAGCGTTCGAGATCGCCGGCGAGCTTCGCATCCACCTTGCCGCTTTGCGGCGCACGCAGGTCCGCGATCGGTTCGAGCAGGCGAACGTCCACCGACTCGGTGCCCGCCGTCACGGTCAGCTTGGCCGAGTCGAGCCGTTGTTTGTCCGATCGGAAGAAGGATCCCTCCGCCGAACCGTTCATGACGAGGCTCGGCTCCAGATACTTGCGCTTGTCGTTTGCCAGCGCGAGGTTCGCGACGTTCGCGGCGAGAGTAATCGTTGTGAAACCGTTCCGCGTCTGGCCGGCAGCCGTGAGCTTGGCGGTGCCGGCGATCTGGCCGGGGAGTTCGACGAATTCGCCAAGCCGTTTGGCGAGACCATCGAGGGACAGGTCGGCGGTGACGGTGAACTGTTCGGCGGTGCCGGACGCGTTGACGTTCGCGAAGTCGGCCTTGGCGTCGAGCCGGTCGAACGCGGGTCGACCATCGGGGCCGAGCCGGCCGGCGAAGGTGACGGCGAGGGGTTGGTCCCAGGCGATCGGCTGGCCATGGCGCGTGCCGCGCAGGGCGGTGGTTGTTAGCGAACCGGTCCATGTGGTGC
Organism: Gemmataceae bacterium; assembly: GCA_019636445.1. Lineage (GTDB taxonomy): Bacteria > Planctomycetota > Planctomycetia > Gemmatales > Gemmataceae > Limnoglobus. Next base: position 7,554 of record JAHBXO010000029.1, read on the forward strand.
CGCCGGCACCGGTGACGCTGGCGAGTTTGGCGACGATGTGCCCCTCGGCGAGGGCGGTGCCTTCGCGGAGGTGGAGCAACTTGGGAAACATCGTGGCGAGCCGGGCGACGTCGAGATCGACGGACGCGGAGAGACCGGCGCGGTCGAGGAGTTTTTCCGGGGATTCGGACGGGTCGAACGTCCCCGCGAGGCTTGCGGTTCCGATGTCGCAGGCGAGTTCGGCCTTCTCGATCGTCAACGAACCGGGTCGGGACGCGATCGCGACGGGAAGTTTCAACGATTTCATCGTTAGACGTTCGGTACCGAAGCGGTCCGCGCCGGTCTCCAGATCGGCGATGGCGATCATGCCGGACGTCGTGACCGATTCGCTTGGCGCCGCGTTCGCCGTCAGGTCGACAGATAGCGTACCCTTCGCGCGGAAACCCGGTTCGAAGCGCCGCGCGAATGGAGCCGCCATCGCGAGCGGGAACCCGTCGGCCCGCACCTTCGCCACGATCTCCGATCCCACACTCACATCGGCCTCCAACGGCGCGCCGTCGGTGCGGCCGGTTGCGACGACGTGGATCGGCTCCGCCACGCGCGGTATCGTCACCGTCGCATCGAGCTTCTCGATCGTCCACTTCTGATCGCCGTCGGCGACCGTTACGGTACCGTTCGCGACCGCGATGGCCAACACGGGCCGCGGACCGCCCGAAGGCGACGGGTCGTCGAGAATCTTCCGCATGACCCGTTCGAGGTTCGTCGAGTCGTTCGAGCAGACGATCTCGACGACGGGGTTTTCGAGGGTGAACGTGCCGAGGTCGCCGGAGCTTCGGATCAGGGAGAGCAACGAGTGGGAGGATCGCACGACCGGTGCGGCGAGGACGACGCGGCCGTCGGCGTCGGCGAGCGTGACGTCGGAGAGGACGATGGGCGCGAACCAGCCGAGGGAAACGGAGCCGACGGAGGCGCGGCCGTCGAGTTTGGCGGTGGCGTCGGCGAGGGCGGTGTTCAAAAGGCCGGACTTGGCGACGATGGTCGGAGCGAACCAGACGATCGCCAGGAAGAGCACGAGCAGCATGGCGAGGCGGAGCGGCCAGCGGCGGCGTTTCTTCGGTGGGGGGGATTCGGCCATGCGCGGTCCTCGCGGCGATTGCGAAGCGGTCATCCTACCCCGCGGCCGCGACCCGACGGAAGGGGAATCGACGCCTCGGCGCTCGCCGCAGCAAGCGACTCTTCCTTGAGTTCCCTCCGCAGACTGGGGTCGAGCAGGAAGGTGCCGATTGGCAGCAGGGAGGCGGCAAAGGCGACGCCGGCCCACCAGAGGGGCCAGCGGCGCGATCGCGCGGCCCATGCCAACAGGATGCAGTAGAGGAAGAATAACCCGCCGTGCGCGGCACCGATGATCCAGTTCGGTTCCGGGATCTTCGCGAGGTACTTCAGCGGCATCCCGACGCAAACGAGGAGCATGAAGGAACAACCTTCAATCAGCGCCACGAGGCGGAACTTCCCGAGCGGTGTCGGTGGCAACGGCGTCATCCCTGTCTGAATTGTCCGAGTTGGCGGAACTTGTCGTAGCGGGCGGCGAGCAGGCGGTCCTTCGGCAGTTGCGTCAGTTCGCGGAGATGGCGCTGGAGATGGTTCTTGAGGGTGGTGGCCATGTCGCGCGGAGAGCGGTGGGCACCGCCGAGCGGTTCAGGGACGACGTCGTCGACGACGCCGAAGCCGAGAAGGTCCTTGGCAGTGAGGCGGAGGGCGGCGGCGGCGCGGGCTTTTGTCTCTTCAGTGGCGGTCTTCCAGAGGATGCCCGCGCAGCCTTCCGGGCTGATGACGGAATAGTAGGCGTGTTGGAGCATGCCGACGCGATCGCCGATCCCGATGCCGAGCGCGCCGCCTGAACCGCCCTCGCCGATGACGACACAGACGATCGGTGTGGGGAGGCGGGTCATCTCGAGGATGCTGGTGGCGATCAGCTGGGACTGGCCGCGTTCTTCGGCCTTGTCGCCGGGGTAGGCACCGGGGGTATCAATCAGGCAGACGATGGGCACACCGAACTTTGCGGCGATGCGCATTTTACCGAGGGCCTTGCGGTAGCCTTCGGGGTGCGTGCAACCGTAGAAGCATTGCTGACGTTCGGCGAGTGTGCGGCCCTTGTGATGACCGACGAGGAGGATCTTGTGCTCGCCGAGGCGGGCGAATCCGGTGCGGATGGCACGGTCGTCGCCGAACGCGCGGTCGCCGTGGAGCTCAACGAACTCGTCGAAGGCGAGGTCGACGTAGTCGAGGAACTGGGGCCGCTGCTTGTGCCGGGAGACTTCGATCGTCTGCCAGGGGGTCAGGTTTTCGTAGGTCTTCTTGAGCAACTCGCGGTGGGCACGCTTCATGCGGCGGATTTCGTCCGCAGCCGCGTCCCCGCCGCTCGCCTCCAGCTTCTCCAGCAGGAGTTCGAGTTCGTGGATGTCGGCTTCGAAAGGGAGCGGGTCGGGAACCATCGGGATGAGTTATTAATAGTTCGGGTCTTCGTCCGCCTCGTCGGCGATCGACTTGAAAATGCGGATCTTCTTCATGTCCATCAGGATTTTGTGGAAATTCTCGGGCCGATTCTGCTTCTTCTTTTCCAGCATCGCCAAGATGAACTTGGAGAATTCCTCGGTGACATCGTCGTTGTAGGCGACCAGCGGGGCCGGTTTCTCGCCCAGATGCTTGCGAAGCAACTCGGTCTGTGAGGTCGCGCGAAACGGCGGCCGACCCGTCGTCAGCTCGTACCAGGTCGCCGCGAAGCTGTAGATGTCCGCGCGGCCGTCGAGCATCTCGTCGCGGATCTGCTCCGGCGACATGAAGCTCGGCGTGCCTTGCGGCTTCCCCTTGCGGTGGAACAGCTTCTCGAAGAAGCCCTTCTTGATCTTCTTCGTGATGGCGAAGTCGATGATCTTCGTCTGCCCGAGGGCGTTCACCAGCACGTTGTCCGCCTTCACGTCGCAGTGGACGTAGCCGCTGGCGTTCATGTACGCGAGGCCGGTCGCCATCTGCTTGAAGATCTTCCGCGAGTTGACCTTGATGAACTCCTTGTCCTTCGGATCCCGCGAGATCAGACGTGTCCGCAGGCTGCCCGACGGGAAGTACTCCATGATGAAGTGCGGGGTATGCTCGTCCTTGCTCACTTTCAAGATGTTGATGACGTTCTCGTGCCGCATCTTGATGCCGACATCCGCCTCGTGGAAGAGCACGCCGCGCACGTCCTTTTTGTCGGCGTGTTCGGGCAGCAGCACCTTCATGGCGAAGTGCCGGTGGCTGGTCGGTTCGACCACTTCGTACACCTGCGACACCGCTCCGGTCTGGAGCAGCGAACGCAGTTTGTACCCGCCGATTGTGGTTTGCATCTCCGCCATGAAGCGACCCCGGTGTTACCAGTACTCTTCGAAGTGGATGTTGCCCTTGAACTTCGTCGGGGCGTAGTCGGCCTGGAATCCGCGGCGTTCAAGGACTTCGATCACGCCCGTGGGTTCCGGGTATTTCCGTTCACCGGTTTCCTTGTCCTTCACCGGCACGCCGATCATCTTCGGGTTGCCGCAGAGATACACGTGCGTCTTGGCGGGGTCGAGCTTCCGGCCGAGACGATCTTCGAGCAGGCCGCCCTCGATCGCGTCCTGGATGTACACCTTGCTGGTCTGGCCCGGCTCGCGCGTCGCGAGCGGCAGGTAATGATAGTTCGGGAACTGCTTCATCAGCGCCTGGTGCGTGGGCAGGTAGCCGAGGTCGCGGTTATAGCGCACGCAGCAGGCGTGGAGGATTTGGCCGGTGTGCCCGCGCGAGAGCAGGTCCCAGATCATGTAGTTGTGGGGCGCCTCGCCGGTGCCGGTGCCGAGGAAGACGACGTCGTCGCCGGGCTTCACGTCGGCGGTGGTGTAATGGCCGACGATTCGCTCGCCGAGTTGCAGCCGGTCGCCATCCTTGAGCTTGAAGAGCCGGGGCGTGAGCGCCGGCACGCGGCCCTCGGAATTCTCGCGGACGAGAACGATGTAGAACTCGAGCCAGTCGTCCTTCTTCAGGTCGCGCAGCGGGCCGCCGAGTTGGTTCTCGTAAATCGAGCAACTGATGGAGTACGAACGCCGCACGATCTTCGCGAGGTCGTCCGGCTTGAGCGTTTCCTCCTGGCAGCCGTCGGCGCGGGGTTCCCAGTAGCCGAGGCCGAGGGTGCAATATTGCCCAGGGTGGTGGTCGTGGCGTTGGAAGTCCGGCTTCACGCGGAGGACCATCAGGTCGGAATGCAACAGGGTCAGCGAGGCGACCGTCGCGTTGTAGCGAGACTGGCGGAGCTGTGCGATTTCCTCAGGACTCATCGACGGCACGTCCTCGCGAAACGATGGTGGATCGGTCGGGAAACGAAGGCCCCCCGCCGGTGCGCCGCAGTATGGCGCGCGGGCAGGGGGAGAGCCGAACCCGTTCGGACGTTATACGAATGACGCGACGGCTTAGCCGAGTTTCTTGATCGCGTCCTTCAGGTATGTCACGCACTTCTGCACGTCGGGCGAGGGGTTGTTCTCGTTCGCCTCGTATTCGATCGAGATGTAGCCGCCGAACTTCACATATTTCAAAGCCCGAAGGACCGCCGGCACGTCGAGTTTGCCGGTCGGGTCGCCGTAGGGTACGTCGGTCTTGCGCTTGTTGTCGTGGTCCTTGAGGTGCAGGCCGAAATTCCGCTTGCCCATCTGAAGCACCTGCTGGGCGGAATCGAGGTCGACGCCGAGCTGAGCCGAGCGGATGAGGTGGCCGGTGTCGAGGCAGGTGCCGATCAGTTCGTGGTGGTCCTTCACGGCTTTGAGGATCGTCGCGGCGTCGGCCCAGCGGTGGAGCTTGCCGCCGCCGGCGGGGCCGTGCGGGTGGATCGCGATCGAGATCTTGTACTCGGCGCAGAGCTTGTCGAGGCTGTCGAAGCTGTCCGGGTCGGGGTCGGCGGATAAGTGCTTGACACCGAGGGCGGCGCCGAAGTCGAAGAGCTTCTTGTTAGCGTCGTGGTCATTGGTGAAGCGTTCGACGCCGAAGGCAATGGGGGTGACGCCATACTCGGCGCAGAGTTTCTTGGCGGCGGCGATTGCGGGGGCGGAACTGTCGGTGGCGACGTGGCCGCGGTAGAGTTCGGCGAATTTCAGGCCGAGTTCCTGAGTCTTTTTCAAAGCCTGTTCGAAGCCGAACTTGCGGAACGTGTAGCTCTGGATACCGACGGTGAAGCCGCCGAAGTCATCGGCTGCCAAAGAGTTACGCGAAAGCAGGGCGGCGCCGGACAGCGCCAGGAACGTGCGACGATCGAGCATGGGAGAGGCTCCGAAGGAATGTCGAATTTTCGGACTCGCGAGTTCGCCCGCGCGTCCCCAGCGTGTTCTATGATTCGGACGGCGGCGCGAACTTCCTTTCCGGGCGGACTGCGATGCGATTCATTATCGCGAACGAATTCTACCAGCAGATGTTGCAGATGCCGGACCACACGCCGGATTGCTACGTCCGGCCCGGTGAATACCTGCACCACATGTACATCGACGGTATCAAGTATGCCGTCGCACCCGCCGTGCTGGACTGCCTCGACCAGGCGATCGAGGCGGGCGACAAGGAGGCGGTCGAGCACCTGCAGCTCCACAAGTTGCACTACGAGCAACTTCTGGCCGACGCCGAACGCTATGGAAGCCTCGAAGGCGTCACGCTCCTCGGCGACCCGCCCCCTTCGGAGGAGGACGAAGCGCCGCCGATGGGGAATCAGTATGTCCCGCGCACTCCCACGAAATGGGAAGATCTCGGTCTGCCGAGCGCCTTCCTCTTCGACATGGTGCTGCGGACGATTTTCGCTCGCGGTCAAGTCACCGGGAACGAGGTCGCCAACGAACTGGCCGTTCCGTTTCCCGTGATCGCGCCGATCCTTCAATCGATGCGGAAGCAGACGCTGGTGGATATTGTCGGCCAGCGGAACGGCGGTGGCGACGCGGGATTCGTGTACGAGATCAAGCCGCCGAAGGGCACGGCCGCGCTGCAGGAAGCGATGGAGAAGACGAGCTACGTCGGCCCGTTGCCGGTGCCGTTCACGGATTATGTCGAGGCCGTGCTGGCGCAGACGGTCAAGAAGATCATGGTCACGCGACGCAGCATCCGCAAGGCGTTCGAGGACCTGGTTGTCACCGACGACATGTTCAACGAGGTCGGCCCCGCCATCAACTCCGCGCAATCGATCTTCTTCTTCGGCTACCCCGGCAACGGGAAGACCAGCATCGCCGAGCGCATCACGCGATTGCTCGGCGACGCCATCTACATCCCGCACACCGTCGAGGTTAACGGTCAAATCATTCGCGTGTATGATCCGATCCTGCACACGCTCGTCGCGGAGGACGAGGAGGAACTCGGTACGCAATCCATTCTGAAAAAAGCGACCGAGTTCGACCGCCGTTTCGTGAAGATCAAGCGCCCCACGATTGTCGTGGGTGGCGAACTGACGATGCCCATGCTGGACCTGAAGTACAATGAGACCGGCAAGTACTACGAAGCCCCCTTGCAGATGAAGGCGAATGGCGGCATTTTCATGATCGACGACTTCGGCCGCCAGCAGATGCGCGCCATGGACCTGCTCAATCGCTGGATCGTGCCGCTGGAGAAGAAGTACGATTACCTCAACACCGTCTCCGGTACCAAGGTGGAGGTCCCCTTCGATCAAATCCTGATCTTCAGCACCAACCTTGACCCGACGCAACTGGCGGACGAGGCGTTCCTGCGGCGGATCAAGTTCAAGATCGAGGTCCGCGACCCGAACGAGGAGCAATACCGGCGGATCTGGGAACTGGTGTGCAAAGGCCGGCGCGTGGATTTCGATCCGAGCGGAGTCGATTATCTCGTGGACAAGTGGTATCGACCGACGAAGCGACCGTTCCGCATGTGCCAACCGCGGGACATTCTCGACCAGATGATTTCGATCGCGAAGTACAACATGGAACGTGTGAACTTCAGCCCGGACCTGATCGACGCGGCCTGTTCGACCTACTTCATCAGCGAAGCGAAGCGCGACTTCGGGGCGAAGGTGCGGATCGACTGATGGATGACGCATCGTTGAAACAAGATTTGAAAGCCGAGGCCGAGCGTCTCGGCTTTTTCCGTTTCGGCGTCGCGCCGGCGACGGACGCGGACGGGTTCGCCCGCTTCGAGGCGTGGCTCGATGCCGAACATCACGGTGCGATGGGTTACCTGGAGAAACACCGCGCCGCGCGGCGGCATCCGGCGGCCGTCCTGCCGACGGTGCGTTCGGTCGTCATGCTGGGGTTCGACTATCCGGCCGACCCTCCCGTGGCCGAACCAAACCTAGGGCGCGTCGCGGCCTACGCGCGCGGGCCGGACTATCACGAGTTCCTTTGGGAGAAATTGAACACGCTCTCCGCCTGGCTGCGCGAACGCGTACCGGACGCGGAATCGCGCGGCGTCACCGACTCCGCGCCGCTCCTCGAACGCGACTTTGCCCGTCGCGCCGGCCTCGGTTGGTTCGGTAAGAACACGATGCTCATCGATAAACACAGGGGTAGTTTCTTTCTCCTCGCGGCCCTGCTCACGAGCGTCGATCTCCCGCCGGACGCCCCGCACGCCGCCAGCCACTGCGGCACCTGCACCGCGTGCCTGGACGCCTGCCCGACACAGGCATTCCCCGCCCCCGGCACGCTCGACGCGCGGAAGTGCATCAGCTATCTGACGATCGAAACAAAGACCGCTTTCCCGCTCGAACTCCGCGGCAAGGTCGGCGATTGGTTGTTCGGCTGCGATGTCTGCCAGGACGTCTGCCCCTGGAACCGGAACGCCGGCGAACGGGCGACGGCGTTTCCGGCCGATCCGACGCTGGCGGCGCTCGACGCGATCGCGGTGCTGGAGCTAACGGACGAAGAGTTCCGCCGGCGGTTCCGCGCGACGCCGTTAGCGCGGCCGAAACGCAACGGCCTGCGCCGCAACGCCGCCTTCGTGCTGGGAAACACTGGCGACACCCACGCCCTGCCGGCGCTCGAATGTGCCGCCAACGATCCCGATCCAACCGTCCGGGACGCGGCGGAATGGGCGAAGTTCCAGATTCGCAATCGATCGACTCAAGTTCTGTCCTAACCCGCAAGTCCGTCACCGGCTTTTCACTCAGATTCGTTAATCTCAGATACTTCTCATCGAGAGTCGGCTATTATCTTAAATTGTGAGAATTGCCTGCCTTCCCTGATCGTGCCGAACATGCACCTGCTCCATTCACTGATCGCCCGCGGGATTCTGCCGGACGCGGATCGGTTGCGCGCCGCCGACGCGATCGCCGCGGCACCGGATCGCTCCCCGCATATTACGCTGGTCGAGAAAGGGTTCGTCAAGGAAGAAGCGATCCTCCCGGTCCTCGCCGAAGAGTTCGGCATGGAATGGGTCGACCTCACACAAGTGAAAGTCGAACCCGACGCCCTGACCGGCTCGCCGCTCAAATTGCTCAATCGCAAGAATATTATGCCGATCTCCCGGCATAATGGCACGATCGTCGTCGCAACAGGTGATCCTTACGACGCGAACTCCCTCGACGAACTGACCACACTCACCGGTCTGCAAGTCCATCCGGTGCTCGGCTCATCCAAGGAAATCAGCCGGCTCATCAAGGTTCACTTCGGCGTCGGCGGCGACACCGTCTCCACGCTCGTCGAAGAACGCAAGGACGACATCGAATTCCTCGAGGACTTCGAGGCCGACGATAGCGAACTCGCCAAACAGGCGCAGGACGCCTCGGTCGTCAAGCTCGTGAACGAATTTCTCGTCGAGGCCTCCAACGAACGCGCCAGCGACATCCACATCGAACACGAGGAGGAAGGTCTCCGCGTCCGATACCGGATCGACGGCCTGCTCCAGGAGCAAAAACTCCCGCCGCAGATCAACCGCTTCGCCGCCGCCATCGTCAGCCGCCTCAAGATCATGGCTAGGCTGAATATCGCCGAGAAGCGCCTGCCGCAGGACGGACGCATCAAGATGCGCGTCTCCGGCCGGGAGGTTGACGTCCGCGTGTCGATCATCCCGATGATCCACGGCGAAGGGATGGTCATGCGTCTGCTCGACAAGAGCCGCATGGTCTTCAGTCTCAAGAGCATCGGTTTCCTTCCCGACATCGACAAGCGGTTCCGGCAACTGCTGGACCTTCCGCACGGAATCGTCATCGTCACGGGGCCGACTGGTTCGGGTAAATCGACGACGCTTTACAGCGCGCTCAACGAGGTCAAGAACGAGACGCTGAAGATCATCACGGTTGAAGACCCGGTCGAATACCAGCAACCGGGCATCTGCCAGATCCAGACACACACGAAGATCGGTCTGACGTTCGCGGCGGCGCTGCGGTCGATCCTGCGGCACGACCCGGACGTGATTCTGATCGGGGAAATGCGGGACCTCGAAACGGCCGAAGCGGCGATCCAGTCGTCGCTGACGGGCCACCTGGTCTTCAGCACGCTGCACACGAACGACGCGCCGAGCGCGTTCACACGGATGATCGACATGGGCGTCGAGCCGTTCCTCGTGTCCAGCACAGTGGAAGGCATCATGGCCCAGCGGCTGGTCCGGATGATCTGCCCGGACTGCAAGACCGAATACGATCCGAACCAGGACGAATTGCCGATCGATTTCCTGAAAAAGCACGGCGTGGATGGGAGATCGCCCCGTTTGCACAAGGGGGAGGGCTGCCGCGCGTGCCGTCAATCGGGCTACCGCGGCCGGACTGGTATCCACGAACTGCTCGTCACCGGTGACGAAATCAAGGATCTGATCGTGCAACGCACGAACGCGAACGTGCTGCGGGGCGTGGGCCTGAAGAACGGCATGCGCACCTTGCGCGACGACGGCTGGCTCAAGGTGTTGAACGGCACGACCACCGTCGACGAAGTCGCCCGCACGACGGCGGGCGACATCACCTAACAACCGGATCAATGCCAGATTACAGCTACGAAGCCCTCGCCAAGACGGGCCTGAAGCAGACGGGGACGCTCAGCGCCGGATCGGAGCGCGAAGCGATCACGATGCTGGACGCGCGCGGCCTGTTCCCCATCAAGATCACCTCCGCCGGCAACCCTTCGACCTCCGGCGGCTTCGGCTTCTTCAGCGGCGTCAGCAAGCGCGAGATCGCCACCGTCTACGCCCAAATGGCCGATCTCCTCCATGCCGGCGTCCCCTTGCTTCGCTCCCTCGAAATCCTCGAGAAGCAAGGCACGAACAAGCGGCTCTCCGCCATCATGCGCGACGTGCGCCTCAAGGTCGCCGACGGCACCAACCTCGCGCAAGCGATGGCGGCGCACCCCAAAGTCTTTGACGAACTCGCCGTCAGCATGGTCCGCGCCGGGCAGGAGGGCGGCTTTCTCGAAGACGTGCTCAAGCGCATCGCCACGTTCGTCGAGCACCAGGAAGACCTGAAGGCGAAGGTGGTCGGAGCGCTCGCGTATCCGGTCTTCCTCGCCGTCGCCGGCACGCTCGTGCTGAATATCCTTGTGATCTTCTTCGTGCCGATGTTCGAGCCGATCTTCGAGAAACTCGCCGCCAAGGGCGAACTTCCGGTCCTCACGACGTACCTCATCGGCTTCAGCCACTTCCAGCAGTCGTGGCTCGGCGCGATTTCGTTGGTTGGCGCAATCGTCGGCTTTATCGCCTTTGTGCGTTGGACGCGCGGCTCCGGCCGCCGCATCGCCGACGCCGCACGTCTCAAGATCCCGCTTTTCGGCAAGATCTTCCTCGGCCTCGCCCTCTCCCGCTTCACGCGCATCCTCGGCACGATGCTCCACAACGGCATCCCGCTCTTGAAATCGCTCACCATCGCCAAGGACTCGACCGGCAACCGCGTTCTCGCCGAGGCGGTCGAAAAGTCCGCTGACAGCGTCATGCAGGGCCAGAAGTTGGCCGACCCGCTGCGGCGCAGCCCGCACTTCCCGTCGGACGTGGTCGAAATGATCGCCGTCGGCGAGGAAGCGAACACGCTTGAGACGGTGCTGGTGGGTATCGCGGACAGCCTGGAGAAGCGGACGGCGCGGAACCTGGAACTGATGGTGAAGTTGCTGGAGCCGTTGATGTTGCTCATCATGGCCGGCGTCGTCTTACTGGTGGTCATGGGCCTGTTGTTGCCGATCTTCAAGATGGGCCAGGCGGTCGGAACCGGATGAGTGGAATTGATGAGAGATCGCATTCGGTTGCTGAATTGCCGGTCGCACTGGAAATTCCGGCACCGTTTAGGAGAATAGCAGGTATCCCACCCCGTACGGCCGCGCGGCGCGTCCGTTCTCATAAATAGGCGTAAAGCCTTAACAGAACACGACTTAAAGTCTCATGTTCCGTTAAGTTCGGCCCGCCTATACTGGCAGCAGAACCTGCCGTTTCAGGAGTTTCCGATGATCGTCAAACAGTCGCGTTCGCAACGCATGCTCCGGCCGGGCTTCACCCTGCTCGAAGTCCTCGTCGTCGTCGCCATTCTCGTGATCCTGGCGAGCGTCGCCGGCATCGCCGTCTTCAGCTTCCTCGACGACGCCAAGGTCAATAAGGCCAAACTGGACATGACGGCGCTCGAGAAGACCTATAAGGCGATGGCGATCCAGTTCCCCGACGAGGTCAACCCCGACACGTTCAACATCGGCATGCTCGCGTCAAAGATGGAGCAGGGCCAGAACGCCCTGTTGGACCCGTGGGGCAAGCCGTACCAGTTCCGCTTCGTCCAGTCGAGCGACACCGGCGAAATGCGGATCCAGTTCTTCACGCTCAACGACAAGACCGGCGAAGAGATCTTCTGGCCTCGCTACTGATCCAGAGGTTCCCATGATCCGCCGCACGCGTCGTCCGGGTTACACGCTGCTCGAGGTGATGGCCGTCATGGCGGTCCTCGTCGTCCTTGGCGTTATGATCCTGCCGACGCTCTCCGGCATCCGGGGGAACACGAACCTCAAGGCCGGGGCGGACATCATCCGTGCCCTGCTCGCCGAGGGGCGGGCGAAGGCGATCGAGGACGGGAAGAACTACAAGCTGACCTTCTCCACCGACGGGCGGATCGTGCGCGTCGAACCGGACGTGAACGCAATCACGGGCGAGGCGGTGCAACCCGACGCGGACGATCGGCCGATCGTCCGCGAGGAAGAGCTGCCGAAGGGCGTGACGGTGGCGATCATCGACCTGCTGGACGACGACGCGACGCCGCTTGACGACGGTACCGGCCGGCAGCGCGTGGCAACCCTGCTGCCCGACGGCACCTGCCGCGAAGACAGCGTCTTCGTCCAGCTATCCGAGGCGAACCTCAAGCCGCTCACGCTCCGCATCCGCGGGCTGACCGGCAACATCACGGTCGAGAATACACCGGCGACCGCGACGGGGGCGATGCCATGATCGCACGACCGACGCTCGCGAAGCGCGAAGGCCTCACGCTCCTGGAAGTGCTGCTCGCGATGGGCATCTTCCTTCTGGCGATGACGGCGCTAACACGCCTCATGGACATCGCCACCGACGCGGCGCTGGATGCGACTTTCCGCTCGGACGCGAACCGGCTGGCGCAGTCGAAGCTCGCGGAGATCGAAGCCGGCGTGATCCCCCCGGACCTGGGCGCCGCGGGCACGTTCGACGCGGAGCCGGGCTGGAGTTGGACGATGCAATCCGAGCCGTGGAGCGTACCGAGCCTGTACACGGTCAACGTGACGGTCTCGCGGACCTCCGGCAAGCCGGTGAGCGTGACACATTCCCAGATCGTGTATGACAGCCGGCAAATGGGGAAGTCCGGCGAGATCGCCAAACCGGAATCGACGGCGGGGGCCATGCCATGATGCTCGCACGTTCGCGGAATCGGCGGTCCGGCTTCACGCTGCTCGAGGTGTTGCTCGCCACCGTGATCGGCATCATGCTCTTGAGCGGGCTTTATGTCACGTTCGAGATGGTCTTGAAGCAGTCCGACGCCGGGCGGACCGCCGTCGAGCGGGGCGACCTTTCGCGGGCGATCGTGAACCGGATGACGCTGGATCTGTCGGGCAGTCTCGGCCCGCTGCCTCCGAAGTCCGGCGGCGGCCTGCCCCCCGAATCAACCAACATCAATTCGGGATCCGCCGCGAGTTCCTCGAGCTCATCCAGTTCCAGCGGTTCCACGACAACGGGTACCGAGGGAACGACCGGTACCGAAGGCTCGACGGAAACGGAAACCACCACCTCCGAGATGGCCGTCGCGGCCGACGTGCCGTTCCAGGGGGGCGTGTTCGGCTCTGGGAAGCAACTGACGCTGTACGTCAGCCGCGTGCCGACAGACCTGCTGGACGTGAATTCGGCGGCGCAGACGGCGCTCGGCGGCGATCCGAAGCCGGACCTGCGGCGGATCTCCTACTACCTCGGCGCGACCGGTGGGCTGTGCCGGCAGGAACAGTTCCTGGTCACGGCCGATGGCGTGCGCAATTCGACCGATCCCGACTACACGCGCGAGACCGTCGACCTGATCGCCGAGGAAGTGATCGATGTGAACTTCGAGTATTATGATGGCGGTTCGTGGAGTTCCACCTGGGCCGGCGACGAGGAGAACTCGGACGGCAAGACGGTGAAGGGGCCGCCCCGCGCCATCAAGATGACAATGGTCATCGCGGACGACGACGGCAACCAGAAGACGGTCGAACATGTGTTCGCCATCCGTGCCGCCGTCGGTACCTTCCTGCCGCCGCTGCCGCCGGAAGACACCACGACCACGACGGAGGGGATGTGATGCGTTCCCGTTCCCAACGTCGTCCCGGCTACGTGCTCGTCGCCGTGCTCATGATCATCGTCGTGCTCTCGCTGGTCGCCTATCGCTTCGCGGATGCGATGGCGGGCGAACAGCAGGTGGCGTTCCGCGCCGGCGAGGCGGCGCAGGCGAAAGCGTTCGCCATCTCCGGCATCCACTACGCGATGGGAGTGCTGGCGGACCCCGCGTCGATGTCGAACGTGTGCAACGACGACCCGTACGACAACTACGGCGCCTTCGCGAACATTCCGGTTTCGAACGACGGCCCGCGCGGCGGAGGCCGGTTCGCCATCGTGAGCGTTACCGAGAGCGATGGGAATGCGTCGTCCGAAAGGTACATTCAGCGATATGGTGTGACGGACGAAGCCGGCAAGATCAACCTGAACACGATGATGCGGATCGATTCGTCCGGGGAAGCCCTTCGGGCGATGCTGATCCTGCTGCCGAACATGAGCGAGGACGTCGCCGACGCGATCACCGACTGGCTCGATTCCGACGATGACCAGCGCGCCAGCGGTGCCGAATCGGCGGCCTATCCGAATTATCGGCCGCGCAACGGACCGATCAACACGCTCGACGAACTGCTGTTGGTACGGGGTGTCACGACCGCCAATCTCTACGGCAACGACCGCAACCGGAACGGCGTGCAGGATGCCGACGAGGCCGACGGCAACGATTTTTCCCGCGGGTGGTCCGATTACCTCACCGTGTACGGGCACGAGTTGAATGTCGATTCCGCCGGTCAACCCCGACTTTACGTCAACGATGCCGACCTGGCGACGACGCACAAGAATCTGGCGGCGATTGTGGGACAGGACCTGGCCGATTACACCATCGCGTACCGGATGTATTCGCAATCGTCGAGCCTGACGGCGCCGTCGGGCAATACGCGGACCGGCACGGCGGCGGACCTCCGCGCCGCAGTGGAAGCCTCGCTGGCGAACCCCCGGGCGCGCCGGCAGGTCCGGAACTCGATGCTGGTAATGACGAATACGCGGGTGACACTCCCTCGGGCGTCGAATGCTCCGCAGAACCAACCCGACGTCGTGGTGAACTGCCCGCTGAACGACGCGACGTATTTGAAGTCGGTCCTGCCGACACTCATGGACAAAGTGACGGCGAAAAGCAACTACGAGTTGAACCCACGGATCAACGTGAATACCTGCCCGCCGACACTGTTGCGGGTGCTGCCGGGCGTGACGGAGGAAGACGTGGCCGCATCGGTGGCGGCGCGGGCGACGCTGGACCCGCTCAGCGCCGAGTACCGCACGGGCGCGTGGCTGCATACGCAGGCCGGCATGCGGCTGGAAATCTTCAAGGCGATCGAGACGTATGTCACAGGCTACACGCAGATGTACCGGATTCAGTCGATCGGGTACTTCGCTCGCGGCGGTCCGGTGGCGCGAGTGGAAGCAGTGATCGACACGAACGGTGGCCAGCCGCGCATCGTGTACTATCGCGACCTGACCGAACTCGGGGGCGGCTTCGCCCCGCCGCGCGAATAAATCGTCGATTCACCCAGGAGCTTTCCCCCGTGCCCCGTTTCCTCGCCATCGACGCCGACGCCCACGGACTGACCGTGGCGGCCGGGTCCGTCCGCGGCGGTGCCGTTCTGCTGGAACGGGCGCCGCTCTGGTTGGACGCCCCGCAGCCGCTTGCACCGTCCGGCGTGGCGGCGCTCGCGCCGCGCCTGGCCGAGTTATTGAAGTCGGCCGGCATCGCCCCGGCGCCCGTCCTGTTCGCACTCGGCCGCGACAAAGTCGTGATGAAGGAACTGAAACATCCGCCGTCGGCGCCGCAGGACGAACCGGCGATTGTGCGCTTCCAGGCGATGAAGGAATTCACGGAGTCACCGGACGACGGCGTGCTGGACTACGTACCGTTGGGTGCGGAGGCGTCGGGTGAGCGGCGGTCGCTCGTGGCGTTCGTGAACAAGGATGTCTACGCGGCGGCGCAGGCGCTGTGCGATGGTTCCGGACTAAAGCTCGCCGTGGTATCGCCGCGGCCGTTCGCGGCGGCATCGGCGGCGGCGCGGGCGGTCACGACGGGTGCCATGCCGGTGCCGGACGTCGTGGACGCCGCGATCGCCGTGCTGACGCTGAACGAAACGTCGGGCGAGTTCGCAGTGGTGAAAAACGGAGTGATCCGGTTCTCGCGGCCGGTGTCGGCGATCGCGATGGCGAGCGAAGCGGCGCTGGTGGGGGCATTGCGGAACAACCTCGCGATGTACGCGGCCCAGTCGGGCGGCGACGCGGTGCAAGCGATCTACCTCGCGGAGGCGGACGCGGGTCTGTCGGGTTGGTCGGGACGGCTGGGCGCGTCGCTGCCGGTGCCGGTCTATCCGTTCGATCCGCTCGCGGGCTTTGCCGGCGTGGAGGCGATAGCGCCGAAGCAGCGGGCGCGGTTCGCGGGCGTCGTGGGGTTGCTGGCAGGGCAGGCGAAGTTCGGCCCGTCGCCGATCAACTTCGCGCAGCCGCGCCAGCCTAAGGCCGCCGTCGACCCGAACCGGAACCGGAACGCCGTGGTCGTACTCGTCGGTCTCGTACTCCTCGCCGGCGTCGCGCTGGGCGGCTACATCCTCGTCAGCAACTCGAACGCCATGACGGCGAGCATGCGCCGGCAGGTCGAGGCCGTTAAGAAACAGATCGAGGACGCCGAACCGAACGCGAAGCGCCTCGCCGCGGCCGAGGACTTCGAGAAGCGCGGCGTCGCCTGGATCGACGAACTCTACGATCTCTCCGTGCAGTTCCCGGACATCAACAAGATGAAAGTCACGTCGTTCGTCGGCACGGCGATCCCGCCGCCGACGGCGAAGGACAAGCAACGGCAGACCTTGTCGGCCACGCAGGCCCCGCGTGCGAGCGCGAACGTCATCGTTCCGGTGGCCAAGCTACGGTTGCAGATCGCCTCCGAAAACGCGACGTTCCCCGAGGAACTGGTGAGGTCGCTCTCACGGGAATCGCGGTACTATTCCGGAGTGAAGATGACGACCGGACCGCTCCTGGCCGGCGGCGGATCCCGGACGCCGACGCAGCAGTTCATCGTCGACGCACAGCTCGCGCATCGCTCGCCGGCCGATTATCTCGCCAAGCTCCGCGTGACGGTGCCTAAGCCGGTCGAGGCCGAAAAGCCCGCCGCGCCCGTGCCCGACGATTTCCCCAACGGGTTCGACCCGGACGGAGGCAACCCGTGACCGCCCGTGAAAAGAAACTCCTCGCCATCGTCGGTGTGATGGGTCTCCTCGGCGTCGTTTATGCCGGCTACGAGATGATCCTCAAGCCGATCCAACGCAACCGCGCCGAGATGACCAAACTCGAGGACGAGTTGTCCGACAAGCAGCGCGTGCTGGACAAGATGGTGCTCGACCAGAAACGCCTGCCGATCGCCAAGCGCCGCAGTCTGCCGGCCGACGTCGACGTCGCCAAGCGCGAATACGAGGCCGCCCTTGGCTACCTCCTGCGCTCCAACGGCGTCCCGCCCGGCTACACGATCGTGCCCAAGGACGCCGGCGACCTCCGCAGCATCCCCGATATCGCTCCCAAACGACCCGCCTACCAGCGCATCGGTTACGACGTGCGCATGCAGAAGGTCGACCTTCCCACCGTCACGAAAGTGCTCAAGGCGTACTACGACCTGAACCTCCTGCACCAGATCACCGTGCTCGACATCAAGCGAGTCGAGAAGGAAGGCTCGTCCGGCGGATTCGCACGGAAGGGCGGGGACCGCGCCGATCTCGAAGTGACGCTCCATACCGAGGCGATCATTCTGGATGGCGCGGAGCAGCGGCGGACGCTCCTGCCCGTACCCATCGCCTTTGCGGCTGCCGGCGGCATCGGCGGCTACCAGGCCGTACTGCACTTGCCCGAAGCCGGCCGCGGCATCAAGACCCAGCAGTTCCCTTCCGTGCTGGCGTCGGGAGCCCGCGAATACCTCGCGATGCAGGCCCGCGATGTCTTCCACGGCCCGCTCCCACCGCCGCCGCCGCGACCACCGGAGCCGCCCGAGCCCGTTCAACCTTTCCGAGCACCGCCCGAAGACATCGCGCCGTACATCCGCCTGAACGCGATCACGACGAGTTCCACCGGCGTGAAGGAAGCCGTCGCTTGGGATACGGCCACGAATCACTACTACGAAATCAACGTCCGCGACGAGGAAACGCCGTCGCCGGAGTTCCAGTTCATCAAGAAGTACCGGCTTGGCGAGAAGTGGAAGAACCTGGAGTACAACAGTTGGAAGCCGGTATCGAAGGCCGAGCCGTTTGTTATTGGCGAGGAAGGGACGGCGACTCAGCGTAAATTCGTGTTCCTTGGGTATCACGAAGACGGCCTGGTGCTGAAGGAACTGATCTCGGAAACGAAGGAGGAGCCGAAGGACGCCAAGGCTCCGGAACCGAAGAAGGGCGCGAAGGCGCCTGCTCCGAACAAATTCGACCGGTTCCTGACCCCGAAACTGACAAAC
Organism: Gemmataceae bacterium; assembly: GCA_019636445.1. Classification (GTDB taxonomy): domain Bacteria; phylum Planctomycetota; class Planctomycetia; order Gemmatales; family Gemmataceae; genus Limnoglobus. The sequence goes on from JAHBXO010000029.1 coordinate 25,732, forward strand.
GAGCAGATGGCGCAGGTGTCGGCGATCGGCGGGTTTGCGATGACGAAGCCGACGGTCGTGGAAAAGTATCACGTCTGGCGTCTGGGAACGACCCTGGCCTCACTGGACGACAAGAAGGCGATGACGGAAGCGGAGGCGAAGAAGTTGCTGGCCAAGGGGCCGGCGAAAGAACCGGCGGCGGCCGAGCTGGCACCCATGCCGCGGACGTCGAACTGAGTTTGGGAAAGCGGGATGGGACGGGGCAAGCCGGGCGGCTTGCCCCGTTGGCGTTTGTGGCGGCACCGAGGTAAACTCATCGGTTCGTCATTCGGATTAAAAATCGCGGACCAGTCCACATTTCGCTTGGCGTTCCGGGTAGTCTAAGGGTAGATACCGCCCGAATCCACGGACCGCGGATGAGGGCCTCGCGTCGGGGGACGCGCCGGTTCTCGGGGGCAGGATGCCGCACCGTGAGACACGTTGGGGGATTCTCGATGAGCCAGCCTATCGCGCGGTCGTTCGGTCGCGTGCCGATGTGGAAGTTGCGGCGGTGGTTGCCGGCGGTATTCGCGGCGGGCGTGGCCGTGCCGGCGTTGGCCCAGGCGCCCGCGCCGGAGGGGAAGCCCGCGGCGGTGGTGCCGACCAAACTCGCCGAAGTGCCCAAGCCGCCCGAGGTGAAGGCGGAGCTTCCCGAGAAGACCGTGTCGATGAACTTCTCCGCGACGCCGTGGAACCAGGTTCTCGACTGGTTCGCCAAGGAGAGCGGCCTCGTGATGATCGGCACGACGCTTCCCACGGGCAGCGTGACGATCAAGACCGATTCGAGCAAGAAGTACACGATCCCGCAGGTCGTGGACCTTTTGAACCGCTCGCTGGCGCTGCAGAAATTCATCCTCCTGCGCATCGACTCGACGACGTTCACCCTTTGCCCGGCGGACGAGAAGATTCCGGACCAGTACATCCAGCGGATTCCCAAGGAGGATCTCGCCAAGAAAGGCTTCACCGAACTGGTCCAGGTGGCGATCCAGTTGAAGACGCTCAACGCCGAGGAAATCCTCGACCAGGTGAAGCAGCGCAAGGGGATCTTCGGCGACGTCAAGGCGATCGGTTCCAACCAGTTGCTCTTCACGGACACCGCGGGCAACATCCGCGTCATCATCGAAGACCTGCTGAAAAACGATAACGCGCACGGCGACTCGCTGACGTACACGTGCAAGTACATCCGCGCGTCGGAGGCGGCGGACAACCTCACTAAGCTGCTCAGCGACGCGAGCACGAACGTGCAGGCCGTCACGCCGACGCCCAGTTTCGGACAATTCGGCCCCGGCGGGTTCGACCCCCGGAGCATGCCGGGCGGCGGGTTCGATCCGCGCAGCAGCGGCCGCGACCGCAACACGATCTCCAGCCGGTTCCGCACCGTGCAGATCACGGTGCAGGAGAAGTTCAACACGATCATGATCACCGGCCCGTCGGACAAACTTGCGACGGCGGAAAAACTGTTGAAGGAGTTGGACGTCTCCCGGCCGGGGCAGAAGGAGTACGTGCCCGGGGAGCCGACGCTCAAGATCTACGCCGTGCCGGCGAAGAGCGCCGACGCCCTCGCGAAGATCCTGAACGAGAGCTACGGCACGTCCAAACTCGTGCGCATCGCCGCGATCCCGGGCAAGGACGAGATCATGGTCCTCGCCCCGATGACCGATCACTTCGACATCTCCCTGAAGATTCGTGGCGACGGCACCGGCGACGTCCGCACCGAGACGAAACCGGAGGTTCTCGAAATCACGTCCGGTCGTGACCCCAAGGAATTGTCGGACGCAATCAAAAGGCTTGTGCCGGACCTCGGCAGCGGCCCGCTTATCGACATCCGCACCGAGCCGACTCCGGCGATCATTGTCAAAGGAACAGCGGCGCAGATCGAGGAAGTCAAAAAAGCCAAGCAGTTGTACGACCCGTCCGGTCCGGCGACCGGGATTGGCGGTAACATCCGCGTCATCAGCGTGGACGGCGCGAGCGCGGCGACGGTGGCCGAGTTGCTCGCGGACACGCTCACGAAAATGGGCAAGCCGGTTGAGCTGCGCGGCGTCGAGCCGCGAACCGCGCCGATGCCCGCGCCAATGCCGGCACCCGCTCCGCGCCCCGGCGCGACGCCGCCCCCGCCGGAACGGAAGAGCGGTTTGACATTGCCGCCGGCCGGACCGCGCCAGGTCCGCGCCCAGATCGTCGACCCGGCCGCCGCGCCGAAGTCCGATCAGAAACCCGTCACGATCACCGTCATCGGCAGCAAGATCACCATCACCGGCGAAGACCCGATCGCCGTGGAGACGGCCAGCCAGCTCGCGCGGCTCGTGCTCAGCCAGGGCAAGGTCGTCGATGAATCGCGGTTCGATGTGATTCGGCTGAAGAACGCGAGCGCCGAGGAAGCCGCGAAGGCGATCACGGAGGTGTTCAACGGCCCGCAGCAGCCCCAACAACAGGGCGGCGGCGGTCGAGGCGGCGGTGGCGGCGGATTCAACCCGTTGCAACTCCTTGGCCAGTTCGCCGGTCTCGGGGCGACCGCACCGGCCAACCCGAGCGCGAACCGCATCCGCGTCGTCGCCGAGAAGCAGAGCAATTCCATCATCGTCGTGAAAGCGTCGCCGCTGGATCTGCTCACCATCAAGAAGCTTCTCGAGCGCGCCATCGACAGCACGCCCGACATCGACAGCGCCAACGCGATCAAGACCTGGATCATCCCGCTCCAGCACCAGAACGCCGAAACGCTTGCCGCGACTCTTCAAAGCGTCTACGCGAACCTGACGCAGGCGCAGCGCGGCGGGCGCAGCACGCAGGTGCAATTGGGTGCCTTCCCGTTCCCGATTCCGGGCGGCGGGGGCGGCGGCAACCAGCAGGCACCTCCGCCGCTCTCCATCGGCACCGATTCGACGACGAACAGCATCGTGTTGAACTGTAACGAAGCGATCTACCGCGACGTGGAGAAGACGATCAAGGACCTGGACGACGCGGCGAAGGATTCGACCGACATCGTCAAGGTCGTCTCGCTCGACGGCGTCGATCCGCTCATCGTGCAGCAGGCGATCGACGCCATGACGGGCACGACGCGCCCGACGACTGGTCAGGGCCGTACCGGTGGCGGCTTTGGCGGTTTCGGCGGCGGCGGTAGCCCGTTCGGGGGCGGCGGCTTCGGCGGTGGCGGCAGCCCGTTCGGGGGCGGCGGCTTCGGCGGCGGCGGCTTCGGCGGTGGGGGAACCCGCGGCTTCGGTGGTTTCGGCGGAGGCAACACTGGCGGCACCCGCGGCTTCGGCGGCGGGGGCAACACTGGCGGCGGGCGCGGCAACACCGGCGGTGGGACCCGCGGCGGCGGACGCGGCGGACGCAGCCAGAGATCGGACGACCCCAGCCTGGACGGCGGCGGAGGGCGCGATTTTTTTGAAGACCGGGACATGGATGTCCCTTCGGCCCGCTCGACGCTCTACGATCCTGAATCCGACCTGACCGAACGCGAACAACACGAGGCTCGCCTGCGCCAGGTGCAGGCCACCGTTCCCGTCCCGGCGGCTCAAGCGCAGCCGGGGCAGACCCCGCCGCCTGCCGGCCAGCCGGTGCCCGAGATCGCCGCGCCGTCCGGCACGGTGCAGGTGCAGGTGATTGAAGGCACCAATCAAATGGTGATTCGCGCCCGCAATCAGGAAGACCTGAACAAGATCCTGAACCTGATCGAGTTCATCAAGAAGCAGATCCCCGGTTCGGAGATTGAATTGCGGGTCGTGCCCCTGAAGAACCAGGACGCGACCAGCCTCGTGAACCTGCTCAACACGATCTTCTCGCGCGTCAACCTCGGATTGAACACGACCTCGCTAGTCGCCGGCCAGCAACGCACCGGCGGCTTCGGCGGCATTGGAGGCTTCGGAGGCCAGCAAACGCAGGGGGCCGTTTCCATCGGCTCCGTGTTCATGCTGCCCCTCCCACGGCAGAACTCCATTATCGTCGCCACGCCCAAGGCGCAGATGGAGAAGATCCTCAAGGAGATCGAACGGTTCGACGTGCCGAACACGCTCGCGCCGAAGTCGTTCAGCCTGAAGCGAGGCTCGGCGCAGATCGTCGCCCAGCAGATCCAGAATTTCTTCAACCAGCGTTACCCGGGCGAGTCGCTGCAGCAGAACCAGATTCGCGTGAGCTTCGACGCCAACACGAACACCGTGTTCGTGCAAGCCGGGGCGGCGGACATGAAGGACATCGAGGATTACATCCAGCAGATCGAGACCGGGACGAACGGTGCGATCAACGAGTTGAAGATCTTTCGGCTGAAGTACGGCTTCGCGGATGAAGTCTCGCAGATCCTCATCACGGCGCTCACGGGCGGCGTGCTGAATCCGGCCGTGTCCGCGACGAGCACCGGTGTGCCGGGCGGCGCGACCGGGCAATCGCCGTTCGCCACGGGCGGCGGGGGTGGCGGGTTGAACCAGATTGGCGGGGGTGGCGGCCTGCAGCAGGGCGGCCTCGGCCAGGGCGGCCTCGGACAGCAGGGCGGCCTGGGCCAGCAAGGTGCGAACCGCGCCGGGCAGACCGGCCTCACGACCAAGACCACCTCGCTGCGCTTCTACAGCGCCGTCGACGGCAAGATCACCGAGACCGGCTACCGCGAGGATGTGCACATCACGCCCTCCACCAGCATCAACGGCCTCGTCGTCTCCGCGCCGGAGAAGACGATGCGCCTCATCGAGAAGTTGCTCGAGGAGTTGGACGTGCCCTCGGCCGCAAAGGCGGACGTGAAGGTCTTCACGCTCAAGAAGGCCGACGCGACCACCACGGCCACGCTGCTGACGAATCTGTTCGGTTCGCGGACCGCAGGCGGCGGAGTCGGTGGCGGCCTGAACCAGTTGCTCGGCGGACAGGGCGGACTCGGCGGACTCGGCGGCAACCAGACGAACCGGCCGATCCTCACCCTCACCGGCGACGTGTCCGAAGGCGCCACCCTGCTCGACCTGCGCCTCTCCGTGGACACGCGCACGAACTCCATCATCGTCGCCGGTGGCCAGAGCGACCTCGACACGATCCGCGCCATTGTCACGCGGCTCGAGGACACCGAGGCGCAACAGCTCCAGACACGCGTCTACAAGCTCCGCAACGCCGCCGCCGCGGACGTCTCGACGGCCGTGCTCACGTTCCTCCAGCAAAAGATCCAGATCGAAACGAACGTGCAGGCCGCGTCCGCGTTCCAGCAACTCCAGCGCCAGGTCTTCTTGCAGCCGGAGCCGGTGTCGAACACGATCCTGATCGCGTCGAACCCGATCTACTTCCAGGAGATCGCGAACCTCATCGAAAAGGTCGACGCGCCGCCGCTGCAGGTGTTCGTGCAGGTGCTCATCGCCGAAGTCCAGTTGCGGAACAACCAGGAATTCGGTGTAGAAGTCGGGCTGCAAAGCCCCGTCCTGTTCGCGCGGAGCCAGACGACGACCGGGCCGGGCACGCCGGGCTTCAACTTCAACACGACGGCCGCGCTGCCGAACGCCACCGTCGCCGATCGCGGCAACGTCGGCTTCCAGGGCCTCGGCAATCTCGGCGTCGGCCGCTCCGGCTCCACCGGCGTCGGCGGATTCGTCTTCTCCGCCGCCAGCGATACCTTCAGCCTGCTCATTCGGGCACTCAAGGCGCAGAACCGCGTCGATGTGCTCAGCTACCCGCAGATGAGCCTCACCGACAACCAGACCGGCTTCTTCCAGGTCGGCCAGAACTTCCCCATCCCGACCGGCATCACGCAGAACGCGACGACCACGCAACAGGGGGTCGAGTACATCCCGATCGGCATCACGCTCCGCGTGACGCCCCGCATCAACCCCGACGGCAAGGTGCTGATGCGCGTCGAACCGCAGATCACCAACCCCTCGCCGACGCTGATCAACGTTGGCAACGGCCAGACCGCTACGGCCTTCGACACGCAGACCGTGCAGACGACCGTCCTCGCCTCCGATGGCGAGACGATCATCCTCGGCGGCCTCATCACCCGCCGTGACAATCGGGCCGAGAACAAGATCCCGGTCCTCGGCGACATCCCGTACCTTGGCAGCGCGTTCCGCTACCGCACGCAGGCGCAGGAACGGCGCGAGCTGATCTTCATCGTCACGCCGCACATCCTGCGTTCGGAAGCCGACCGCGCCCGCATCGCGGCCGAGGAAGCCCGCAAGATGCACTGGTGCCTGCCGGAAGTGCAGGGCGTGCACAGCTACGGTGCCGACGTTCTGAGCGGCAAAAACCCGTACGAGGCGCCGAGCGCGCCGGCGTTCGGCTTGCCGACCACCACGATGGTGCTGCCGAGCCAGGGCAACACGTCCTTGCCCGCAGGCGTCGCGCCGGATGGCATCGTCATCAGCCCGCCCGGCGTGAATCCGGAACCGTTCCCGCAATCGCTGCCCGGCGGCGTGGTGCCGGATACGAACGGCGTACCGCCCCAAAGCCGGCTGATCCCGGCGATGGACGACAAACCGACCACGCCCGTTGCCCCGGCGACCGTGTCCGTGCCCGTGGCGGCGAACTACCCCGGTACGGTGCCCGCCGGTTGGGCGCCGATCCTGCCCGTGAACCATCAAGTGCCGATGGTGCAGCCGCGCAGCGTGAACACCGCGGCCGTGTCGGCGATGTTTTCGTCGCCGCAGACACCGGCAGTACCACAAGCGCCTGCGAAGCCGTCGAACGCCACGACGCCGCCAAACCTGTTCCCGGACACCTCTAAAAAGCAACCCACGGAAGGGAAGCAGCAATGGGACGTTTTCAAGCGTTGATGCTGGCGGCGGCCGCCATCGCCCCGGCGACGGGGTGCATGACGGCCAAGCCGATGCAGGTGGAACGCCTGAACCAGACGCTCAAGGAAGTGATGCCGGCGTCGACCGTGACGCCGGCGGCCGCGCCCAAGACGCCGCCGGCGACGCAATTCGCCGCCGCGTGGCAGACCAAGCTCGGGCAACTGCCCGACCCGACGAAGAACGGCGTGATGAATTCCGGCATCGTCGGCCAGGTCTTCCTGTACACCGACAAGTTCGCCGCCGCCGACATCGTCGGCACGCTGACCGTAGTGGCGAACGACTCCACCGACCGGCCCAACGGCCAGCCGGCGAAGCAGCCGAACGTCTGGCACTTCGACGCTGCCACCCTTAAACGCATGGTGGTGAACGACGACCGGTTCGGTAAATCGGTCGCGTTGTTCCTGCCGTGGCCCGAGGAATGGACCGACGTGAACCGCCTCTACGTGCAGGCGCGCTACGACCAGCCGAACAGCTACACGATCTACGCGCCGCCCGCCACCGTCACGCTCGACTTCTTCACGACGGCACAACACCAGACTGCGCACTCGTCGGCGCGCCTGCCGGCCGGACAGATGTCGGTGCCGGACCCGAAGTTGCTGATGCAGAACGCGAAGGGCGCCGGCCCGGCTCCTGCGATCCCCGTCGCCGCGACCACGCCGATTCAGCAGGCGAACTACGCCGCGAGTTGGCCGACCAACCTCGGCGCACCGCCGCCGGCTTCGCCCCCGACGGCTCCAGCCAACGGCTTGGCCGCACCGCCGGCCGGGGAAGTCAAGGAATTCCAGCGGACGGTCATCCCGCGCCGCTGACACCGATTCAACCGGGTCGAATCAGCATTCGACCCGGTTGACCGCCAGCCCGCCGAGCGACGTTTCCTTGTACTTGTCCTGCATGTCGGCGCCGGTGCGGCGCATCGTTTCGATGACATGGTCGAGCGAGATGCGGTGCGTGCCGTCCCCGTGCAGCACTGCCAGCCGCGCCGCGTTCACGGCTTTGATCGCGCCCATCGTGTTCCGCTCGATGCATGGCACCTGCACCAGGCCGCCGACCGGATCGCACGTCAGGCCGAGGTTGTGCTCCATGCCGATCTCGGCGGCGTTTTCGATCTGTTCATTCGTGCCGCCCATCACGGCCGCGAGGCCTGCGGCGGCCATGCTGCACGCGACGCCCACCTCGCCCTGACAGCCGACCTCCGCCGCCGAGAGCGACGCGTTCCGCTTGTACAGCATGCCGATGGCCGCCGCCGTTAACAGGAACGTGCGCGTTCCGTCCGGCGACGCTCCGGGTAAGAAACGGTGGTAGTAGGCAAGCACCGCGGGGATGACGCCGGCCGCGCCGTTCGTTGGTGCCGTGACGACGCGCCCGCCGGCCGCGTTCTCCTCGTTGACGGCGAGGGCAAAGAGGCTGACCCAGTCGAACACCGCGAGTGGATCGTTCGGCGCGGCTAGCAACTCACGGTGGAGGTTCGGCGCGCGGCGCTTCACACCGAGGCCGCCGGGAAGGATGCCGCCGGTGACCATGCCGCGTTCCATGCAGCGGTGCATCGCGTTCCAGATCTGGTCCAGCCCGGCATCCGTCTCCGCCGCGGGCCGCCAAGTCGCTTCATTCGCCCGCACGATGTCCGCGATGCTCCGCTTCCTGTCCTGGCCGATCGCAAGCAGTTCTTTCGCGGAAGCAAACGGATACGGCACGTTCCCGCCGCGCCCTCCGGCCGAAACCTCCCCCTCCTTCACGACGAAACCGCCACCGACGGAGTAGTAGGTCTCGGTGGCGATCAACATACCGTCGGCCGCGAACGCGGCGAAGCGTACGCCGTTCGGGTGGAACGGCAGAGATTCGGTTTCGTGGAAGACGAGGTCGGTCTCGTCGCGGAAGGGGATCGGGGCACTTCCGCCGAGCCGCAACGTGCTGGTGCCGCGGGCAGTTTCGACTACCGCGTCCGCCAGGTCCGGATCGACGGCGTCGGGCTTCTCGCCGGCAAGGCCGAGGATCACTGCCTTGTCGGTGGCGTGCCCGCGCCCCGTGAGCGCGAGCGAGCCGTACAGATCGATCGCGACGCGGGCGACCAACTCGAACCGGCCCGTCTCGCGAAGAGATTGAACGAACCGTCCGGCCGCGACCATCGGCCCGACCGTATGCGAACTGGACGGCCCGATGCCGATCTTGAACAGATCGAACACGCTGAGGTTCAAGGAAGCCTCCCCCGGACATGGCGGCCTGATCTCCGCCGCGTGTCGACCGTTTATCCCACGGCGTTCGGCACATCCAACTTGAAACGCTGTTCACCGATTTGAAATTTGCAACTGCCGCGAACTTCCCATTGGACCTGCCGGAGCCAGATGCCGTTCACGGTGTTCTGGTTCTCGAACCACCAGCGGGCGTCCTCGTCTCGGTAAAGGCGTGCGTGTTTCGGATCGGTGAACGGGTCGTCCGGCCGGCCAATGGTACAATCCGAGTCGCTGCCGATCCAATACTCGGGATAAACCAGTTGCAGTTTCATCGCCGGCTGACCGCCGACCAGTTCGACGAGCGACGGGTAACGGATGCGAAACTCCTGGCCCTGGTAGCGGGTCTTGGCGACACGCGGTTCGTCGGGCACGAAGTCGTCCGGTTCCGTCTCGTCCATCGGCATTTCGAAGCGATAGCGGCCGCCGCCGATCAGAAACTCCGAACCGTTATCCAGCGGCCCGCGACGGATGCGGACGAAGAGCCCGTTGGTGCTTTCAAGATCGGTGATGACCCAGCGGTATTCGCGACCGAACGCCTGTCGGGTGATCTCGATGTGCTTGCCGGAAATGAGATCGTCGTTCGCAAGGACCAGGTCGCCCTCGGCGCGGCCGACGGTGAACTTCTCGCCGCGCAGACGGAAGGTCTCGCCGGATTCCTTTCCATCGTCACACACCGTGAGGACGGCGACGGGGGGACGGTGCGTGGGTTGGAATGGTTTCACACCGGCGGTCTTGCCGGGTTGGTCGGCGTCGCGGTTGGTGTCGGCGGGGTTCATGGGTTCGCTTCGGGTGGGGCCGGCGGTTCGTCGTCTTCGCCAGGCTCGGCGGCGGCGGAACGGCTGAGGAAGACCGCGATCCCGGCTCCGACGCCTAGGACGACAAGGAACGCCACGACCATCAGGATGCGGGTGTCCACGAAGAGCACGCTGGAGGACAGCCCCAGCAACCACGAGAGCAGGAACGAGGCGATCCACCAATTCCGGCGCGACCACCGCGTGACCGGCGCTTTCGGCGGTGCCTCCGTCGGCGTCGGCGGAGTCGCTCGGGTCAGCCCGATGACGATGGCGAAGAGCGCGACGATCGCCGGCAGTTCCAGCAGGAAGAACGAGGGGTGGCTGGTCGACGATTTACTCGAAACGTCGCTGCTCGATTTCGTCGAAGCGGTTTTCGTGGTCGAACTCTCCGAACTGGATTTCGCGTCGCCGTGGAACTCGGCCGCGATACCGGCGACGAGGAGCAGGAAAACCAGTTGCGAATAGCCCCAGATCAGCCACCAGACGACCTTCGACAGATTCACCGGTTTGCGGGGCTGCGGCTCGCGACGGCGACGGCGTACCGGACGGTCGTCGTCCCCGTCGTCCACTCGCGTGGTGCGGGCCCTCTGGTCGTCGGAATTCGCCTTCGTATCGGCACCGGGCGCGGCGGCCGTCGACGGTTCGCCCGGCGAAGACTTGTCGGTCGATCGGCTTTTGTCCGGTGCAACGGCCGGGATCGCCTCGGCCTTGCCGAGGTCCGGCAGGTCTTTCCGCTCGGCGGGCCGTGCCACCGGCACCGCGGTCTTCGATGGCATCGACGTCGCAGGTGCCGGGATCGCCTTCGCGACCGGCACGCCCAGAGGTCTCGTCGAACCGGTCCCCGGCTTGATCTCGCCGGATCGTTCGTTGTCTTCCTCCAGCAGGATGATCGGTTGCGGGCCGGTGCCGGTCGGGGCGGTACCCCCCTTCAGGAACGGCGTAAGCGCCACCACCACTTCCGCCGGCGTCTGATAGCGCTTTCCCGGCTCCTTCGCCATCATCTTGCCAACGATGTTGGCCAATTCCACCGGCACCTCGGGCCGCACCAGATTCAGCGGCTTCGCCGTCTTGAAGACGTGCGCCTCCTGCAATTCGAACTCGCTGCGTCCGCGGAACGGCGGCTCCCCCGCGAGCAGGTAATAGAGCGTGCAGCCGAGGCTGTAGAGGTCGGCGCGGATGTCGGCACTGGACGCGTCGCGGATCTGCTCCGGGGCCACATACTCCGGCGTCCCGAGCATCTTCCCCATACCGGTGAGGCCGGTATTGATCTCCTCGTCTTCGCTGCGGGCCTTGGCGAGGCCGAAATCCAGAATCTTGACCGTGTGCTTCTTGCCGTTCTTGTTGAGGATCAGGTTCGAGGGCTTGATGTCGCGGTGGACGAGTCCGTTCTCGTGCGCGTGTTGGAGACCGCGGGCAACTTGGTGGATGTAATACGCGGCGTTCGTGACGGCGAGTTTGCCGCTGGTCTTCACGAGCTTGGAGAGGTCGTCGCCGGGGACATACTCCATGACGAACACCAGAAATTCGCCGATCTGGTGGCTGGTGTACGCGGTGACGACATTGGTGTGATTCAACCGCGCGGCGGCTTGCATTTCGCGGGTGAATCGTTCGATCGCGCTGGAGCGATGCAAGCGCTCGGTCTTGATGACCTTGATGACGACGTTTCGGTTGAGCGGGATGTCCTTCGCCAAGTAGACAAGGCCCATGCCGCCGGCGCCGAGTTCCTTGAGAATCTCGTACTGCGTGAGCGTGAGCAGTTCGGGCGGCAAGGACAGCGACTTCGACGGCGAGGACGGGAAACTCGGCGGCGGCGCATCCTGGGACGGCAGGTACGTCTCGGTGAGGTTCGGCACGCCCTCGGCTTCCGACGGTTTCGACGGATCGTTCGGCGGCGGTGGCATGGCTTCGGCCGGTAAGTGTGCGTGGTACCTTTATCTTCCGGGGCGGTCGGGTAAACGTCAACGCGCCGTCCTCAAGCCGTGCCGTGCAGGTACAGCACCGCCATCGGCGGAAGTTTGAGGTTCACCGAATACGGCTGGCCGTGCATCGGGATGTATTCGGCATGGACGCCGCCGTCGTTGCCGACGTTCGAACCGCCGTAGAACCCGGCGTCCGTGTTCAGCACTTCCTTCCAGTAGCCGGGACAGGGCACGCCCACGCGGTAATCCGCTCGCGGCACCGGCGTCAGGTTGCACACGACGACGATCCGGTCGGCCGTCGTCTTCCCCTTCCGCAGGAAGCTGATGACGCTGGCGGCGGCATCGGAGCAGTCGATCCAGTCGAATCCGCCGGGTTGATTGTCCAGTTCGTGCAGCGCGGGCTGGTTTCGGTACAGGTGATTCAGATCGGCGATCAACTGCTGGACACCCTGGTGGGTACCGTGTTCGAGCAGGTGCCAATCGACGCTGGAATCGTGCCGCCATTCCTGGCGCTGGGCGATCTCGCCGCCCATGAAAAGCAGCTTCTTGCCGGTCATCCCCCACTGATACGCATAGAGCGCGCGCAGCCCGGCGAACTTCTGCCAGTCGTCGCCCGCCATTTTGTCCCAGAGAGGCCCCTTGCCGTGCACGACTTCGTCGTGCGACAGCGGCAGCACGAAGTTCTCGTGGTAGGCGTAGAGCATGCGGAACGTGAGGTCGTTCTGATGGAACTTCCGGTGGATCGGATCCTTCGCGAAGTACTTGAGCGTGTCGTGCATCCAGCCCATGTCCCACTTGTAGCCGAAGCCGAGGCCGCCGAGGTACGTGGGCCGCGAGACCATGCCCCAGCTCGTCGATTCCTCCGCGTAGGTCTGCACGTCGGGGAACTTCTCGTAGACCGTCTCGTTGAAGCGGCGGAGGAAGTTGATGGCTTCGATGTTCTCCTTGCCGCCATACTTGTTCGGGATCCACTCGCCCTCCTTGCGGGAGTAGTCGAGGTAGAGCATGCTGGCGACGGCGTCGACGCGCAGGCCGTCGATGTGGTACTTGTCCAGCCAGAACATGGCGCTCGAGAGCAGGAAGCTGCGGACCTCGTGCCGGCCGTAGTTGAAGATGTAGCTGCCCCAGTCGGGGTGGTAGCCCTGCTTGGACTCGGAGTGTTCGTAGAGGTGGGTGCCGTCGAAGTAGCAGAGGCCGTGGCCGTCGGTCGCGAAGTGCGACGGGACCCAGTCGAGGATGACGCCGATGTCGTTCTGGTGGAGAACGTCGATCAGGTACATCAGGTCTTGCGGCGTGCCGAAGCGGCTGGTCGCGGCGAAGTAGCCGGTGGTCTGGTAGCCCCACGAGCCGAAGAACGGGTGCTCCGTGATCGGCATCAGCTCGACGTGAGTGAAGCCGCACTTCTTCACGTGCTCGGCCAAGGGCTTGGCCATGTCGCGGTAGCTGAGCGAATGGTACGGCGCGGTGTCGGAGCGCATCCACGAACCGACGTGCAGTTCGTAGATGCTGACGGGGGCGTCCTGCGTCTGCTTCTTGCGGCGGGTCTTCAGGTATTCGCCGTCGTTCCACTGGTAATCGAGATTCCAGACGACGCTGGCGGACTTGGGCGGCACTTCGCAAAGGAAGGCATACGGATCGGTCTTCTCGACGCTGAAGCCGTCGTGCGGCGTGGCGATGTGGTACTTGTAACAGTTTCCGGGGCGGGCGCCGGGAACGAACCCGGCCCAGATTCCCGAGGAACCTTGCGCCTGGAGCGGGTGCCGGCCGGGGTCCCATCCGTTGAAGTCGCCGACGACGGCGACGTAACGGGCGGACGGCGCCCAGACCGCGAAGTGCGTGCCAGCGACGCCATCCCGGGTGATCGGATGGGCACCGAACTTCTCGTAGCCGTTGAGGTAATTACCTTCGTTGAACAGGAAGAGATCCTGCTCGCCGAACCAGGTGGTCTGCGTGTGGGCCATGGTAAGCGGCTGCGAATTGGTGTGGGGCTCGTTAAAGAAAACGTTACCGGAGCCACGGCATTCGGACTAGGGACGATCGGTCGATCTGATCGGGAAGCCGCGAAAAAGAAACGGATCGCGAAAGGTGGTCCGATCGGCGCGGTTGTTCCGGTTCGGTGGAATGGGCGGAGAAGATTAAATAATCAGGAATCTTTATTAATGGGCGGTTTCCATCGAACCCGTTCGGACTAAGCTGATTTCGACAATCCCATTCTTTCTCTTACGGATACCGCCATGTTCGCGCGATGGCTCTCCCTCTCGCTCGTGCTGGTCACCGCCGCATTCGCCTCGGCGGCTCCACCGAAGCTGGACATCTTGTTCCTCGGCGACAACGCGGGGCACCAGCCGGCCGCGCGATTTCGTCAACTCCAGCCGGAGATGGCCAAACGGAACATCCAACTCACCTACACGGACAAGGTCTCGGACCTCAATACCGAGAACCTGAACAAGTACGACGGACTGATGATCTTCGCGAACCACACCGAGTGGCAGCCGGAGAACGAGAAGGCGCTGCTCGACTATGTCGCATCGGGCAAGGGGTTCATCCCGCTGCACTGTGCGAGCTACTGCTTCATCCGCAGCCAGCCGTACACCGACCTCGTCGGGGCGCAGTTCCGCACGCACCGCGACGGCGTCTTCCGCGTGAAGACCACGACGCCCGAGCACCCGATCATGAAGGGGTTCCAGTCATTCCAGTCGTGGGACGAGACCTACACGCACACCAAGCACAACGAGAAGAACCGCACCGTCCTCGAAGTCCGCTCCGAGGGCGGCGTGGATGAGCCGTGGACGTGGGTGCGGACGCACGGTAAGGGCCGCGTGTTTTACACCGCGTGGGGCCACGACCACCGAACCTGGAGCCATCCCGGCTTCCTTGCCCTCGTCGAGCGCGGCACGCGCTGGGCCTGCGACAAGGGGCTGGACGAAGCGACCGTTTACATCGACCGGCCGATGATGACGGAGTTCGCGAAGGACGCCAAGCCGTTCGAATATGTCGAAGCGACGTTGCCCTTCTATCCCGCGCGCGGGCAGGGAGGCAGCCGCGAACCGATCAAGCAGATGCAGAAGCCGCTCTCGGCCGAAGACTCGATCAAACACTACGTCACACCGGTCGATTTCGAGATGAAGCCGTTCGTCACCGAGGAGAAACTCGGCGGCGGCAAGCCGATCTGCATGACCTGGGACGAACGCGGCCGGCTCTGGCTCGCCCTCAGCTACGACTACCCGAACGAACTCAAGCAGGACGGCGAAGGCCGCGACAAGGTCGTGATCTGTGAAGATGTCGACGGCGATGGAGTCTGCGACACCGTCACCACGTTCGCCGAGAAAATGAGCATTCCGACGAGCATGCTCAATTATCGCGGCGGCCTCCTCGTATTTTCGGCCCCGCACACCCTCTTCCTCAAGGACACCGACGGCGACGGCAAGGCCGATGCCCGCCAAGTCCTCTTCACCGGTTGGGGTACCAACGACACGCACGCCGGGCCGAGCAACCTCCGCTACGGTTTCGACAACTGGATCTACGGCATGTGCGGCTACAGCGGCTTCAACGGTACCGTCGCCGACGAACGGATCCGATTCGGACAGGGACTCTTCCGATTCAAAGTCGAAGCCGACCTCAAGGTCTCGAAGCTCGAATTCCTCCGCTCGACCAACAACAACAGTTGGGGCGTCGCCTTCAACGAAAACGGCGAACTCTTCGGCAGTACCGCCAACGGTTGCCCGCTCGTCCACCTCACGATCCCGAACCGCTACTTCGAGAAGGTCCGAGGCCTCACGCCCAGCGCGCTCCAGAACATCGTCCACGACAACCACATCGAACCGGTCGTCAAGGAATACCGACAAGTGGATTGGCACGGCGGGTTCACCGCCGGCGCCGGCTGCGAAATCTACACCGCTCGCACCTATCCGGAGGAGTACTGGAACAAGGTCGCGTTCGTGTCCGAGCCGACGGCGCACCTGACGGCGGCGCTCGTGCTCCAGCCGAACGGCAGCACCTACACAGCCCGCTATGGCTGGAACCTCGTGGCCGGGCGCGACGACTGGGCCGCGCCGATCGACGCCCGTGTCGGCCCCGACGGCCATATGTGGGTGATGGACTGGTACAACATCATCGTCCAGCACAACCCCACGCCGCAGGGCTACCGCACCGGCAAGGGGAACGCGTACGAGATCGAGTATCGCGACAAGAAGTACGGCCGCATCTACCGGATCGTCTACACGAAGGCGAAACTGGAGCCGCGGATCAATCTGAAGGACGCCTCGGAAGATAAGCTGATCGAGACGCTCCGGCACCACAACCTCGCCTGGCGCGTCCACGCCCAGCGGCTGCTCGTCGAGAAGGGCAAGGCGGTCGAAAACCTCAAGATCGTCGAGGGCAAGGTCGCCGTCGACGCCGCCCGGGTGAAGAGTAATTCGCTACCGGAACGACTCCAGGCTTTCCTTCGAATTTCTGATGAGCCGTCCTCGGCGGAGTACGGCAAGCTGCTTGCGACTTGCCTCTCGGACGCGACGACCTACGGCGACACGGCCCTGACACAAGCCCTGACGATCGCCGCGTCCGTCCACGACGTCCACTTCCTCGCGGCTGTCGCCGCCAAGCCGAGCCTGACTCGTCAGGACATGACTGTCGTCGAGTTCGTCGCCAGGCACTACGCCTCGACCTCGAAGGGCAAAGGCCTTGGCGAACTGCTGGTCTCGCTCGACTTGGCCCAATCGAACGATGTGGTCTCGGCGATCGTCGACGGCATTGCGGGCGGCTCGATCAGCAAGAGCGAATCGCAACTGACGCCGGAAGCACAAAAGGCCCTCGGCAACCTGCTCGGCAAGGTCTCGGCCACCTCGCGGGGACGGCTGCTCAAACTCGCCGCCGCGTGGGGCGTGAAGGGCCTCGACGCGCAACTCGCCGAATTGACGAAGGGTCTGTTCGCCACGCTCGCCGACACATCCGCCAGCGATTCGACCCGACTGGACGCGGCGAAGCAGATCATCGAGTTCCAACCCGACAGCGAGGAGGCCGCCGCGAAGATCGTCGCGGCCGTGACCGCGAAATCGAGCGCGACCTTCTCGGCCGGCGTCTTCGAGGCGCTCGGGAACAGCAAGTCCAAGACCGCCGGCGCCGCCGTCGTCGCCAAGATCAAGGACCTGCCGCCGACCGTGCGACCGATCGCCCTGCGTGTCGTGCTCGCCCGGCCCGAATCGGCCAAAGCGTTCCTCGACGCCGTCGAGAAGGGCGACCTCCGCTTCGACCTGCTCGAACTCGATCAGAAGACGGCCCTGGCGGCGCACCCAAACAAGGAGATCGCCGCGAGGGCGACGAAACTCCTGGCGATGGGCGGCGGACTGCCGGACGCCAATCGGCAGAAGGTGATCGAGGAACTCAAGCACGTCCTGACGAAGACCGGAAACGTCGGTAATGGCAAAAAGGCGTTCACCCAGCATTGCGCCAAGTGCCACAAGCACTCCGGCGAGGGAAACACCATCGGCCCGGACCTCACCGGCTTCGCCGTGCACCCGAAGGAGGAGATTCTCATCCACGTCCTCGATCCGTCCCGCAGTGTGGAGGGGAATTACAAAGCCTACACCGCGAACCTGCTCGATGGCCGCACGATCAACGGCCTGCTCGCCAGCGAGACGCGCACCAGCGTCGAACTGATCGACGCCGAGAACAAGCGGCACGCGATTCCCCGCGACGACATCGAAACCCTGAAGGAATCTCCCAAGTCGCTCATGCCGGAGGGATTCGAGAAGTCCATGAAGGTGGAGGAGATCGTCGACCTGATGGAGTTCCTCACGCAGAAAGGGAAGTACGTGCCGATCCCGCTGGACAAGGTGGCGACGGTGGTGAGCACGAAAGGGATGTTCTTCAGCGAGGACGATCCGACAAGCCGGATGGTGTTCCGCGACTGGAAGCCGAAGGAGTTCAACAAGGTGCCGTTCTACCTCGTCGATCCGAACGGGGACAAGCAGAAGAACGCGATCCTGCTGTACAGCCCCAATGGCAATATTCCGCCAAAGATGCCGAAGTCGGTGACGCTGCCGTGCAACACGGCCGCGAAGGCGATCCACTTCCTCAGCGGCGTCGGCGGCTGGGCGGCGCCGTACGACAATACGAAGAGCGTGAGCATGATCGTCCGACTGCAGTACGCCGACGGGAAGTCGGAGGACCACGAGTGGAAGAACGGCGTCCATTTCGCGGACTACATTCGCCGGGTGGAGGTGCCGGAGAGTCAGTTCGCGTTCGCGTTGCGGGGGCAGCAGATCCGCTATCTGGCCGTGACGCCGAAGCGGACGGAGGCGATCAAGAGCATCGAACTGGTGAAGGGGCCGGACGCCGTGGCGCCGATCGTGATGGCGGTGACGGTGGAGACACCGTGACGGAGTAGGCAAAAAAGTCGCGGGGCGTCGCATGCGACGCCCCGCTTCATTTGATGTTCCATTTCAGTCGTCGATCGCGAATTCCTTCGCGTCGAGTTTTTCCAGGTTGACGTGCTCGGTGACGGTCGCAGTCAGGAAGACTTCGCCGTCGACCTTCGAGACGAACTTCATGGGCACCTGGAGGCCGTTGACAGCCTTGTACTCGCTGAAGTGCGTCGTCAGCTTGCCCTTCTTCTCCTCCTGTGAGCCGGGCACGAGGCCTTCGCGCTCGGTTTGAACGAGCAGCTTGGATTCTTTGTCGAAGAAGAGCTTCACGCTCTTCTCGGTTCCTTTGATCGTCACGCTGATGACGTTGGCCTTCTTCTTCTCAACCTCGGCGTCGTCCTCGGCCTTCAACTCGAAGCGCTTGTCGTCAAGCAGCGGCACAAGTGTGGTCATGTCGGCGAAGAGCGAGGAGAGCTTCAACTCCTCTTTCTGTCCGTCGGTTACGGGGGCGTCGATCTTCATCCCGCCGACGCTCACGCTGACGGCGGCCTTGTCAGCCGTGGCCAACTGCAACACCTTCACCTTCTGACCGGCGACGGAGATATCGAGTTCGACCTTGATCTTCCCCTTGTCAGTCGTGTTCATGCCGGTGATCGTGGCGTTTTGGCCCATGATGGCCATTTCGCCGGTGAAACTGACCTTCGCGGCGGGGTATTTTTCGAGCAGTTTCCGGCCGCCGTGGGCTTCAATCGCCTTTTCGACGACCGTCTTCGGCTCGGCCGCGGCCGTGAAGTCGGCCATCAACACAAGAGTGAGCACTCCAAACATCAGCCGTCGCATGAGAAAATCTCCATGAGGAAGGGTGCGATTTTGAGACATTACTCGATTCGCCGTCGCCCGGTTTCGATTTTGCCCCGACCGTTGGTTTTTTCACGGAAACCGGCGAGCCGGCGTTCGATAGAGCATGGTAGACACCCCCGACGTCAGGAAACCGAACGCATGGCCTTGAGCACACTGGAACCGGACAGCCCGGAGATGCAGAAGAAGATTTGGCGTATTTACCGTGACTATTTCGATGCCGCCGAGAAGAAACGCCGCTGGAACATGACCACGGACATTCCGTGGGACCAGTGCAACCCCGGCGTGGACCCGGCGCTCGCGGACGTGGTGCAGACGTTTTGCATGATCGAGTTGTTCCTGCCCGACTATCTCAGCAAGCAGCTCCCGCAGGTTCGGAAGAGCAAGGGCCGCGCGTGGATGCTGGCGAGCTGGGGCTACGAGGAATCAAAGCACTCGATGGTGCTGAACGACTGGCTGCTGCGCGCCGGGCACCGCACCGAGGAGCAACTCCAGGACATGGAGGACGGCGTCTTCGAGAAGGAATGGACCCTGCGCTACAACGACCCGCTCGCGACGGTGGTGTACACGATGGTGCAGGAGGTGGCGACGCGCGTGAACTACCGGAACCTCCGCCGTGCAGCCGGGGGGCATTGCCCGGCGCTCGACAAGGTGCTCGAGCTCGTGCAGATCGACGAAGCGGCGCACGGGCACTTCTTCCGACAACTCGTCTCGGTCTTCCTGGAGGAGCACCGCGAGGCGACGCTCGAGCGCATCCGGCTGGTGCTGAATACGTTCGCGATGCCGGCGGACCACCTGCTGGCGGACGGCCGGCGACGGATCGCGGCGGTAAAGGAGTTGAAGATCTTCGACGAGGGAAACTACCTCAACGACGTGGTGACCCCGCTGCTGAACCAACTTGGCCTGACGCGCGCGGACATCCGCGGGAAGAAGATGCACGTCGCGAAGTGAGATTCCTGTCGGGCGGGTCAAGGCTTTGCGTCGACCCGCCGGAGTCACGGCGGCGGGTCGACGCAAAGCCTTGACCCGCCCGAAGGATTCACATCCGCCGGCCCAACACGGGGGCCAGCGCCTTCAGTTGGTCGAGAAGCTTGGCCGTCTGCTCGAAGTTGAGGGTCTGCTGGCCGTCGCTGGCGGCATGATCGGGGTCGGGGTGGACTTCGATCATCAGGCCGTCGGCGCCGGCGGCAAGGGACGCGAGCGCCATCGCGGGGACGTAGGCACGCTTGCCCGTGCCGTGGCTGGGGTCGACGACGATCGGCAGGTGGCAGAGCGTTTTCGCCGGCGGAATCACGGAGAGGTCCAGCGTGTTGCGGGAGTGGTCGTTGAAGGTGCGAACGCCGCGCTCGCACAGGATCACCTGATAGTTCCCGCCGGCCATGACATACTCGGCCGCCATCAACCACTCCTCCAGCGTGGCGCTCATGCCGCGCTTCAGCAACACCGGCTTACGGCACTTCCCGACGCGTTTAAGCAGGCTGAAATTCTGCATGTTCCGAGTGCCGATCTGGATGATGTCGGTCGCTTCCTCCACGGCGTCGGCGTACTCCGTGTCCATCAGCTCCGTCACGATGCCGATGCCGGTCTTCTCGCGGACTCGCCTGAGGATCTGCAACCCCTCGAGACCCATACCCTGGAAGCTATATGGACTGGTGCGCGGCTTGAACGCCCCGGCGCGGAGCATGCGCACGCCCTTGGACAGCAGGAACTCGGCCGTGTCGAAGATCAGCTTCTCGCTCTCGACCGAGCACGGCCCGGCGACGACGGTGAACGTCTTCGGGCCGATGGTCGCCATCGGCATCGGGATGACGGTGTCGTCGCGGTGCATCTCCCGGCTGGCGAGCTTGTACGGTTTGGTCACGCGGATCGCCTCCGAAACTCCCGGAAGCACCTCGAAGAGTCCGGCATCCACGGCGGCGGTGTTGCCGGTCAGGCCGATGGCCGTGCGCGTCGCCCCTGGCAGCACGTGCGGCGTCAGACCGTGCTCGCGGATCGCCGCGACGACTTGGTCGATTTCTCCCGAAGTTGCGCTCGACTGCATGACGATCAGCATGAATCACCGGTGCGAAAACGGCTCGGGCCGCGGAACGAATGGCTATTATACAGCGTGTCCACCCCCGCGAACGGAGCGCAGGAATGGGGCTGCTCCAACCTGCCCAATCGGAAGAACCCGAACTGACAACCGACGCGGAGGCGGATCTCGCCGAGCAGGAGCTCGGCGTGCCCGACGCCACCTTCCGCGCTGGAGGACGCCGGACCAAGCTCAAGGTCTTTCTTGGTTTCGGACTTGTGGTCTACGGGCTGATCGCGAACTACCTTTGGTGGGTCCACGGCCCCGCCCGCTTCGGCCATCTCGAATTTCATTTCCTGATCGCGCCGCCCATCATCGGCGGAGGCCTGCTCGGCTTCCTCTACCGCCATCGCGGCCTGCGCATCCTTCTCTTCCCCACCGGCCTCCTCCGACTCAAGCCCGGCGAGGTCGAATCGTTCCCCTGGGACGGTGTCGCCACCCTGCGCGTGCGCACCGATGCCGGTGAGCCTCAATTCGAGTGGAACGAGACTGGTGAACTGGTCGGTTGTTGGCTGCCGGTCAGCGTGCCCCTTGTCCAAGTCTGGAATTCCTGGTTTGAAGTTGAGCGAACCGATGGCGAGAAGGTCCGGTTTCGGCCCGCGGTGGCGGACTTTCCCGAACTCGCCAAAGGCGTTCAGATGGGGACCTTTGCGGCCCGATGGCCCAACATTCTGGCAACCCTGAATTCCGGCGGGACCATCCATTTCGGCGAACTGTCGGTGACACGCGACGGCTTGCGACTCGGAAACAAGACATTGCCGTGGGCCGAGATCCGGGAAGCCAGCCTGGCACACCGAATCCTCCAGGTGAAGAAAGTCGGCAGTTGGCGGGCCTGGTGGGCCAAGGAGATTTCGACATTGCATAATCCGCACCTCCTCTTTGGCGTGTTCGTGCTGATGGGCGTCAAGAAGCCCGAGGCGGCGAGCGACGAACCGGACGCGAAGCCGGATGCGGACTAATGGGGCTTCCAACGATTCCGCAACCGGTTGAACGGACGCTCGACGATGCGATGCAGGATTTCGGCGAGGATGAAGGCCAGAGCCAGCGCCGCGACGAGTTGCCCGACGGGCGGCAGGGGCAGTTTCCTGGCCAGCACCAGCGCCTCGATATGGACCAGGTAAAGCGCGTACGCCCGCGACGCGATGAACTCGAGGATTGCCACGCGGCGTACGGTGATGGATTCGGCTCCCACGACCCACGCGGCGAATACCAGTGCCCAACCTCCGGTGCCCCAGTCGGGCAGCCACCACTCCCAGACCGTTCGGTTGACGGCCGCGATCGATATCAGCACCAGCGATACGCCAAACAGTGGCCCCGCGAACCGTTTCATCCGTCCCCATGTTGCCGGCCGATTGACAGCGAGCCACGCAATCAGGACGCCGGCGAGGCATTGTTCGAAGAGAACGTGCGTCTCGGTGATGTGGTAATCGGGGCGATGCCGGTAATGGCCCGCGATGTGCAAGCCGACGAGCGCCAATACGATGGCCGCGAAACACCACGCGGACTTCGGATACCGAGCCGCAAGCAGGATCGCCGGGCCGATGGCGAGGTAGAAGTGTTCCTCGACACACAGAGACCAGGTGACACCAAGGAACGGCCGGTGTTCGAGATAATTCTGGAGGAAGATCAGGTACCGCCAGTCGATCAAGTTGGCTTTGCCGGTGGCCGCGAGTTGAAAGAACGTCGCGAACAGGACGGCATAATACGCGGGAAGTGTGCGTAGCCAGCGGCGGATCCAGAAGCGGCGGACGTCGACGGTGCCGGTAGCGTTCGACTCGCGGAACAGTTGGGAGCCGAGGAGGAAGCCGCTGAGGACGAAGAAGAGGTCGACGCCGCGACCGCCGACGGAGAGTGCCTTGGCGAGTTCGGTGCCGCCGGCGAATTGGTTGGCGAAGTGCGTGGCCAGGACCATGAGGATGGCGGCGGCGCGGAGCCAGTCGAGCGCGGGGTTGCGCGCGGTCACGGTCGGAGGGTCCGGGCCAGCGAGAAGGCGGCACGGAGAAGGCCGAGACCGGGTCGCCAGCGATCATGGCGGACGCCGCCGACGCCGAGAAGGCCATCGTAAAAGCCTTCGACGATGGCACGGGCCGAGTCGCGTTCGCCGTTGGCGCGTTCGACGCGGTAGCGATGGAGCAGGTAGGACAAGAGGTGCCGTCGGCTGCCCCATCGTCCGCGCGTTCCGGACTTCGCACCGTGGTTCCGCAGCAACCGTACGAGGTTCCGCGCGTCATAGTAGCGCTGATGCGCCTTCCCTTCCCGCCGGAAGGTGCTCGATCCCTTGTGTTGCACGAGGGCGTCGGTGAGGATGCCGCACTTCGTCGTTCGGCCGGCGCGCAGACACCAGTCCGATTCCTCATGGATCAGAAAATACCGTTCATCCACGAAGCCGATCGTTTCGATCACATCCTTACGGATCATGAGGCAACAGCCGTTGACGATGTCGCACGGCACGACGCCGATGGGACCGCGATCGTCCTGCGGCACGTCAATCGGCTGGAAGAATCCATCGCGGTCCGGCCGGTTGAAGACGACGCCGGTCGTCTGCGTTTTGTCGGGTTCGTCCATGAAGCGGATGACGGGGCCGAGTACGCCGTAGTCTGGATGAGCTTGGGCGGCCTCCTTCAGACGGCGGACGAATCGGGGAGTCACCGTCGTGTCATTGTTGAGCAGCACGACCCATTCGGCACCACGGGCAAGGGCGTGGCGGACTCCGAGGTTGTTACCGCCGGCCCAGCCGCCGTTCACGTCGCTGCGGATCGTGTCGATCCAGGGGAATTCGAGTTGGAGGGCGGGAAGCGGGCTTTCGCGCGAGGCGTTGTCGATGACGACGACGCTGGCGGCGCCGTCGATCGCCTCAAGGGAGCGCAGGCACATGCGCGTGTCGTCGAGGCCGTTGAAATCGACGAGCACGATCCAGAACGCGGGGTCGCGCGCCGGCCCGGGTGGCGCCGGCAGCGCCGGAAACGGCGAAGGAATCGTATCGAGCATCGACGTGGGCATGGCGGTCACTCGCCGGCGCGGTGGTGGACCTTTCTCGGATCGCGCCGCGTAAAGATCGACCAGTAAAGACCGGCCAGTCGGATGAGTTTCAATTCACAATAGAACGCTTCGCCGGCGTCTGCGCGCAACACGGCGCGAAAATATTCGGGTACATAGCTGAGTTGCCGGCGGAGAAAGTAGCGGGGCAGGCCAAAGAGCTTGGGCACGCGGCGGCCCTCGTCCATCAGGAGTTTGAGGTGGTTCGGACTGCCGCCCCAGGTGTAGCTGCGGTAGAAGGATTTGGTGCAGCGCGACGCGGGAATGTGATGCCGGACCACCGCCTCGGGCTGGTAGGCGATGCGCACGCCGTGGCGGTGGGCACGTTGGAAGAGGTCGATGTCCTCGCCGCCGGCCATGCGCCCGCTGCCGATATCGGAGCGGTATTCGCCGATGCGGGCGACGAGGGATTTGCGGAACGCCATGTTCACGTTGAAGCCGACGATGTGCGATTCGGTCACGAGGCGGGGTTCGCCGCCGAGGTCAATCAGGGCGAACATGCCGCGGAATTTCGGCGTGAACCAGGACGGCTGGGCCGATTCCCAGTCGGGGTCGACGCGGCCGAAGACGAGTTCGGCGTCGAATCGCTCGAACGCTTCCAGCGTCTTTTCGATCCATTCGGGTTCGGGAAAGGCGTCGTCGTCGGTCCAGGCGACGATGTCGCCGCGAGACTCGCGCAAGGCGCGGTTGCGCGCCAGCGAGATGCCGGGCTGGGGTTCGAACGCACGTCGGATCGGCAACTTCCCCGCGTGCCGGGCGATCGTCGCGTCGGTCTCGTCGGTGCTGTTGTTGTTGACGACGAGGACTTCCCAGTCGACGCCCGCCGGGATCCGCAGGGTGCGGAGGTGCGCGAGGACCCGGTCGAGCATCGCGGCCCGATTCCAGGTGCAGATTGCAACGGTCACGAAGGGCATCGGGCGGTTCGGCTCACGCGGGCTTCGTCGGCGTAGCCCGCCAGTTTCGCGGCCGTCAGGTAGTGCGCGAGCCAGTCGGTTCGGCCCCGTCGTCGGCCGATCCACGACTTCGCACGGGCCCGCCAGCTTCCCAGCACCGCCCACCGCGGACGGCCGAAAAGCGTCGGTGCGGGCGCGGCCCCATCCAGCCGCACCTGCGTCCGGCCAAGGGCCTCGAAGTACCGCCAGAAGTGCCCGGGCGTGGTGCGCTCCGGCGGAATGTAGTGTTGTATCTCCGTCGTCCCGATCCAGACACCCGGCACCCCCGCGTTTTGCATCGCGCGGATCACCGACACCTCGTCCGCCCCGATCAATCCGGTCTTCACGCGCCCGAATTTCGGATCGAACCGAAACCGCCTCTGGATTTCGGTCCGGAATCCCATGTTCGCTCCGAACGGACCTTCGTTCGGAGCGAACGGACGCACGGATTCACCGTAGTCCTTCAACGAATAGACCGGCGCCAGCAACTCCAGATTCCGCTCGATCATGACGCGGGTCGCCCGGGGAATTTCGTCCGCAAACCAGGGTGTGACCCGACCGCCGAAGTAGCCGGCGTCGGGGAAGGCCTTCGCCACCCGCACGTATTCCGCGATCCAGTTCCCGGACGCAAGCACGTCGTCATCGGTCCAGAGGATCAGTTCGCCGCGGGCCTCGTCGATCGCCCGGTTCCTCGCGTGCGAGTGGCCCTGCTTCGTTTCGACGACATGGCGGATCGGCAATGCCCCGGAGTGTTTCTCGGCCACGGCGCCCGTGTCGTCGGTGCAGTTGTTGTCAACGAGGACGAGTTCCCACTCCACGCCGTCGGGCACGCGCTGCCCGCGCAGTTCCGCAAGCGTGCGGTCCAGCAGTCTCGCGCGGTTCCAGGTGCAGATGGCGACGGTGACGAGCATGGGCGGAAATCACTCCGCCGGCGGCACGGATTTCCATTCCGTGTCGAAAGCCAGGATGCCGAGGTCGGTATTGGCATAGAGGTGCTGCGTGCGGGCGTCGCCGACCACGTCGCAGGCGATCGCGTTGTCCACGGCGTCGATCAGGGTCGTGTTCGCCAGCGCCAGCCGAAGCGAGACCAGGATCGAATTCGTCGGGCGGATGGTCACGTTCTTGATGCGGCACTCGAACCCCTGCCGACCCTTGCGCAGGTGGATGGGGAAGTGCGATTCGTCGGTCCAACCGGTGACGAGGCGCGTGCCGTAGAGATTCTGTACGGCGACGAGGATGTTCGCATCGGGCAGATCGACGCTCGATTCCAGGTCCATGCGCAGGACGAGGTCGTCGCCGGAGGTGAAGACGGAGACGGATCGGCCGTCGGTGTCGACGAGGCCGGCGCGGACGAACTTCGCGCGGCCATCGCCACTGCGGGGCTTCGTCCGCAGGTCGCCGGACCGCGTGTCCTTGAGCATCCGGTCCAGATACGACTGCGTGACGGCGCGGGCCGATCCCGACTCGACCATCCGCCCGCCGTCCAGCATGATGGCGCGCTGGCAGAGGTTCGGAATCTGCTGCATGTTGTGCGAGACGAACAGCACCGTGCGCCCGCCGCGCACCAGTTCCATCATCCGATCGAGGCAGCGCTTCTGGAAGTTCGCATCGCCGACGGCGAGGACCTCGTCGACGATGAGGATTTCCGGTTCGAGGTGCGCCGCCACGCCGAACGCGAGGCGGACGTACATGCCGCTGGAATATCGCTTCACGGGCGTGTCGAGGAACTTGCCGATCTCGGAGAACTCGACGATCCGATCGAACTTGGCGGCGATCTCGCGGCGGGACATGCCGAGGACGCTGCCGTTCATGTAGACGTTTTCGCGGCCGGTCAGTTCGGGGTGGAACCCGGTGCCGACTTCGAGCAGGCTGCCGATGCGGCCACGGATTTCAATGCGGCCCTGTGTCGGTTCGGTGATGCGCGAGATGAGTTTCAGCAGGGTGGATTTCCCCGCGCCGTTGCGGCCGATGACGCCAACCGCCTCGCCGGGACGCACCTCGAACGACACGTCCCGCACGGCCCAGAAACTGTTGGAATCGTCCAACTGCGATCCGGGGCGCAGAAGTGCGCGGAACTTCTGGATCGTCCCCCGCGCGAACCGCCGCGCGGTTTCGGTGAGATTCAGATCTCCGGCGACCTGCGCGCCGAGGCCGTATCGTTTGGAGACGTTCTCGACTCGCAAGGCAGGGTTCATCGGGTCAAATCTCGCCCAGGCGGCGGTAGAGGTCGTCCACGACCCAGTGGAACGCGGCGAGGTGGAGCGTTTCGACGATGCCCATGTCGGCGAGGTCGACGTGGAGGCCGTGTTGCGCGAGGCCGCGGAGCTTGCCCCCCTCGAATCCGGTGCAGCCAAAGGTTGTGAGCTTGTGCTTGTTAGCCCACTCGACCGCGCGGAGGATGTTCGGGCTGTTCCCACTGCCGCTGATGGCGATCAGCAGGTCCCCTTCCCCCCCCAGGTTCTTGAGTTGCTCGAGGAAGACGCGGTCGAACCCCTCGTCGTTCCCCCACGCCAGGATGTACGGCGTGTTGTCGGTCAGGCTGAGGATGCGGAACCGCTTCTTGGTGTCGTCGTCGAAATCCTTCTTGCGTAGCGTTCCCTTGCCGATGTCCTCGCAGAAGTGCGAGGCGTTCGAACCGCTGCCGCCGTTGCCGATGACGAAGATCGTCTTGCCGCGCCGGTAGCAGTCGTACATGAGGTCGGCGAGGTTCGTGACCTGCGCCGGGTCGAGCCTCAGGAGTTCGTCGGCCATTCGCTTCAGGAACGGCCCGGCCGGCATCGTGGCGCCGAGCATGGTGAGATCCTCTCGGAAAGTTTCAAATCGTATCCGCGAAAGTTCTTTCTACGCGCCGGAAGTAGACCAGTCCCGCGAGGAGTAGCGTGACGGTCGTCAGCGAGGCCATTCCCAGGGCTTGCCAGGAGTGCGCGTCCATAGGGTAGCCGAGAACGAGATTGCGAAACGTCAGGATGATGCCGTACATCGGATTGAGCGTGAGCACCTGTTCGCCGCGCGGCCCGACGGAGTGTCGGCCGAGGTAGATGCACGGTGTGGCGAACATCCAAAGTTGCACGCCAAAGTTCAGAAGATAGCGGAAATCCCGTTGCGCCACGATCAGCGCGGAGAGCATTACGCCAAGTCCGGTGGCGAGCATCGCCAGCAAGAGGATCGCCAGCGGCGCGAAGACGATCGTCCAGGATGGCGCGACACCGGTGTAAAGCATCACGGCGGCGACCAGGACGAGCGCGATGGCGAAATCGATCGTCGCGGAGCCGACGTTCGAGAGCGGCAGAAGCAAGCGCGGGAAATAGACCTTCGTGACAAGTCGTTCATTTGCGACGAGGCTGTTCCCGGCGTTGTTGAGCGCGGACGCGAAATAGGTCCAGGGCAGCACGCCCAGCAGGACGTGCAGGACGTAATTCGGCACCCCCTCGGCCGTCTTGCCCATCCAGCCGATGAACACGATGAAGACGAGTGCCGTGGCGACGGGTTGGAAGAGCGACCAGCCGACGCCGAGGATGGTCTGTTTGTAGCGCAGCTTCATCTCGCGAAGGACGAGGAAGTACGCCAGTTCGCGATAACGCCAAAGTTCGCCGAGGTCGGCGAATCGGAATCCGCCTCGCGGTTCGACGACGGTGAGCGGCGGCGCGGTCGAGGGGAGTATCAGGGATTTCGCGGGGGGAGGGGTCAGAACCTCGCGGATCGGTTCGTCGTGGGCGACGGTCACGCCAGCGGCCTCGGGCACGGATGAGCGGGCGGTGAAAGGATAGTTCGGAACCGGGAAAAAGGAAAAGACGAAACCGCGATTCATGCCATTCGTGGCCCCGCGTCGCACTGAGAATCGGCCTGAAAACGTGAAGTTTGGCAACTTGTATGGGGAATCGAGCGAATTCTCTTGCTCTTGGCTTTGTGACGCCGTTAGATAGTGATCGAAACCAAAACGGGCGGCCAATCGCGGACGGACAATTCTCGCAATCCACGGAATCCGCCCGCCAACTCGCCCCGTACAGCCTTCCGAACGGGCTGCGGCGGCGAGTGGGACGCTCCAACCCCACGAGGGCAGGCCATGGCGGAAAGTTTTCAGCACAAGCTGGACCGGGTGAGAAGCCCGCGCGTGCAGATCACCTACGACGTTGAAACCAACGGCGCGATGGTGAAGAAGGAACTCCCGTTTGTTGTCGGCATCATGGCCGGGCTTTCCGGCCACCGCGACGAAAAGGAATTGGGTGCGCTCAAGGATCGCAAGTTCGTCGAAATCGACCGCGACAACATCGACAACGTCATCAAGGACGCCGCGCCGATGCTGAATATCAGCGTCGCCAACAAGCTCGCCGACGACGATAGCAAGCTGCGGCTCTCGCTTCAGTTCAAGTCGATGGACGACTTCGCCCCGGCGAATGTGGCCGAACAGGTGGCTCCGCTGAAGGAACTGCTCGACATGCGGAAGCGGTTGGATGAGGTGATATCCCGCATCAGCACGAACAGTCAGTTGGAAAATGTCCTCCAAGACGTTTTGGCGAACACCGAAAAGGTGAAGGAACTCGCCAAGCAAATGGGCATCGACGAAAACGCCGGGGAGGGCAAGTAACATGTCCGAGCAAAAAGCCGCCGCATCGCAAGCGTCCACCACAACCGCCGAGGGCGGAAGTCTGCTGGACGATGTCCTCAAGGCGACCAAACCGAAAAACGACAATCAGAAGGCCCAGAACAAGCAGTTCATCGAGGCGGTCATCCGCCAAGCCCTTGAGGCTGCTCCCGGTTCCGTGGTCTCCGGGGATGTGGAGCGGACACTCCAGGCGTGGAAGGCCGAGATCGACCGCAAGCTCTCGGTGCAACTGAACGAGATCCTTCACGACCCCGAGTTCCAGCGGCTGGAGAGCACCTGGCGCGGGATCAAGTATCTCGTCGACCAGAGCGAAACCAGCGCGACGCTGAAGCTCCGCGTGATGAACATCAGCAAGAAGACGCTGGCCAAGGACTTGGAACGCGCGATCGAGTTCGACCAGAGCCAGCTCTTCAAGAAGGTGTACGAAGCGGAGTACGGCACACTCGGCGGTAGCCCGTTCGGCATGCTGGTCGGGGACTACGAGTTCGACGGCAAGTCGGCCGAAGACGTGGCGATGCTGCAAAAGATCGCCGGCGTGGCCGGTGCGGCGCACGCCCCGTTCGTGGCCGCCGCCGGCGCCGACATGTTCAACCTCGAATCGTTCACCGACCTGAACAACCCGCGCGACCTCGACAAGATCTTCCAGAGCATCGAGTACGCGGCGTGGCGCAGCTTCCGCGATACGGAAGACTCCCGCTACATCGCCTTGACGATGCCTCGGGTCCTCGGTCGGCTCCCCTACGGGACCGGTCTGACCGACAAACCCGTCGAAGAGTTCCGCTACGAGGAAGGCATCGACGGAACCGACCACAACAAGTACCTCTGGATGAACTCGGCCTGGGCCTTCGCCGCCCGCACCACCGCCGCCTTCGCCAAAGACGGCTGGTTCATGCGGACCCGCGGGGTCGAGGGCGGCGGCCAGGTTGAAGGCCTTCCGCTCCACGTGTTCGAAGAGGCGGGCGGCAAGACGGCCAAGTGCCCGACGGAAGTCCTCATCCCGGACCGCCGGGAAGCCGAACTCAGCGGACTCGGCTTCCTTCCGCTGCTCCATTACAAGGACACCGACAAAGCCGTCTTCATCGGCACTCAGACCGCCCAGAAGCCGAAGAAATACTTCGATGCGACGGCGAACGCCAATGCCGAACTGTCCACGAAGCTGAACTACATGCTCTGCGTTTCGCGATTCGCCCACTACCTCAAGGCGATGGCGCGGGACAAAGTCGGTTCCTTCGCCGAGCGGGGCGAGATGGAACTCTGGCTCAACAACTGGATCCAGAACTACGTCGTCCCCAATCCGGAGAGCGTCGGCGAGGCCACCAAGGCCCAGCGGCCCCTCCAGGCGGCGCAGGTGGAAGTCACGGAAGTGAAAGGCAAGCCGGGCTGGTACCAGGCGGTCGCGCACCTGCGTCCGCACTTCCAGCTCGAAGGCTTGGCGACGTCCATGCGGCTCGTCGCCGAGTTGCCGAAGAAGAAGTCCTAGTCCGACGTGGGGTCGGCCTGGGTTGACTGGTTTCCGATTCGTTTCCAGGGTGATGCGGGCGGTTCACATCCGAACCGCCGCCTCGCCCGTCACACCCGGCCGGCACCGCCGGCTCGCAAGGGAGATCTCTCATGGCGATGGACATCCACTTGGACCTGACCAAGGCCAGCATCAACGGGGAATCCCAAGAAAAGGGATTCGAGAAGCAGATCCAGTGCCTGAGCTGGAGTTTCGGCGCGACGCAGACCGGTTCGTTCGCGCACGGGGCCGGCGGTGGTGCCGGCAAGGTTTCGATGCAGGACTTCCACTTCACGATGCAGATGTGCACGGCCTCGCCGGAACTTCTCCGCCACTGCGCAACCGGCCACCACATCGGCCAGGCCATCCTTACCGCCCGCAAATCGGGCCAGAAGGCAGCCCAGCAGAAGTTCCTCGTCATCAACTTCTATGATGTGCTCGTTTCGTCCTACCAGACCGGCGGCGCCAACGCTTCCGACGGTCTCCCGATCGAATCGATCTCGTTCAACTACGCCAAGATCGACATGGAATACTTCGTCCAGGATCAGAAGGGTGTTACCAAGTCGGCCGGCAAGACCGGATACGACCTGCAAAAGAACCACTCGTACTGATCGCCACGCTGCGTCCAACGAACCCCCGGGTTTCCCGGGGGTTTTTCGTTGCCCTCGCTGCCGTCCGCGCCCGACAATACTACCTATGGACGACTACCCGCCGTCGTTTTTCGACCGACTGACCGACCCCAACATCTCCGCCAACCGGTGCCGCTATTCACTCGCGGAAACCGAAGCCGCCGTCCTTCGCGATCTCGAACATCTCCTCAACACCAAACGGCCGCCGGAGTACTACTTCACGGAACTGCCCGCGGTGTCCCGATCGATCGCCAATTTCGGACTGCGCGACCTGACGCACAAGGACGGCAGCACCGAGGAATCGCGCATCCAGATCGCCGAACACATCCTTTCCGTGATCGAGACGTTCGAGCCACGCCTCACCAAGGTCCAGGTGATTCCGCGGTCTCTCGACGAAGTGAAGCAGGAGCATCCCCGCGGATATCGCATCGGCGCGGTCTACTACCGGATCGTCGCCACGCTGAATGTCGACCCGACTCCCATCGAGGGCGTCGTGTTCGATACGATGATCGAACTGGCCACCGGCCGGCACAACGTCACGACTCCGGGGGGGATCGCGTGAGCCGCGAACTCTGGCCCTTCTTCGATCAGGAACTGCGCTACCTGCAGGAGCAGGCGCGCGACTTCGGCCGCGAGTACCCGAAGGAGGCCGGCTTCCTGCGACTGGAGGCCACGGGGCGCAGTACCGACCCGCACGTCGAACGACTGATGCAGGGGTTCGCGCTGCTCGCCGCGCGGGTCCGCCAGAAGATCGACGACGACTTCCCCGAACTCACCGACGCGCTCCTGAGCCTGCTGTACCCGCACTACCTCGCGCCGCTGCCGTCGATGCTGATCGCGCGTTTCGTGCCGAACCCGGGAGCGGACCTTGCGGGCGGCCTGACGATCCCGCGCCACACGCCGTTCCGTGCCACCCCGATCAACGGCGTCGAGTGCGAGTACCGAAGCGTTTATCCGATCCGCCTTTGGCCCGTCACGGTCGCCGAAGCCAGCCTCAAGCGCCCCCCCTTCCAGGACATCCGCGAACTCCTGCCCAAGCTCAAGGTGCCCCCGGGTGGCAGCAAAAGCCGTCTCAAACTCAAACTCGATCTCCCCGTCGGGACCACCTTCCAGCAGTTGCCGCTCGGCGTGGCCGACCCGTCGACCGGCGGCCTCGCCGGGTTGCGGTTCTTCCTCGACGCCGACGGGCCGCTCACCGCGACGCTGTACGAATACCTGATGAACAACGTCACCGCCGTCGCGTTTCGCGAGCCAGGCGAACTCAAGGCGTCCGAAGTGGCCCCGGAAACGGCACTCGTCCCCGTCGGTTTCCGTGTCGCGAGCGGCGCGCGGACATCCGGGCCGGACCTCGACGAGGGGGTCCTGCCTTATCCGCCGCAGTCCTTCCCCGGCTATCGACTCCTGACGGAGTTCCTCGCCTATCGCGACAAGTTCTGGTTCTTCGACCTCAAGGGCTGGGACCGCGCCCGCGCCGACGGTGTGCTCGGGAAGAACAGCATCGAGATCCACCTGTTCCTGAATGTGGACGTGAACCCGGATCTGGAACAGGCGGTGCGCGCGTCCACATTCAAATTGGGCTGTGGGCCCATGGTGAACCTGTTCCGCAAGGCCAGCACCGAAGGTATTCGCGTCACCCAGCAGCGCTACGACTATCCACTCGTGACCGATTCGGAGCATCCCGAAGGGTACGAGATCTATTCGATCGACGGCGTGTTCCACCGCTTGCCCTCGGGCGAGGAGATTTCCTATGCGCCGTTCTATTCGTTCAGGCACCAGGACCGGATGCGAGACCGGCGCTATTGGTATGGCCGGCGCCGGCCCAGCGGACGGTTCGGCGACCGCGGAACCGAGATCGACCTGCATTTCGTCGATTGCGACTACAATCCGCGCGCCCCGGCCGAAGCGGTCGCGCTCGCGGCGGTCACCTGCTGCAACCGCGACCTGCCGTCGAAACTGCGCGAGAACCTGGAATCGTGGGCGCTGCGGCCGGTCGGCATGGTCGTGCCGGCGAGCATCGAGACCTTGCGCTCCCCGACCCCGACGTTGCGACCGATGCAGAAACGCGTCGACGCCGTGGGCCGCGACGAGTCCATCCGCAAGATGAACTATTGGCGCATCGTTTCGCACCTGACGCTCAATCACCTCTCGCTCGTGGATACCGATCCGGATCGCGGCCGCGAGGCGCTCGCCGAATACCTGGCCCTGTACGACTTTTCCGACGACCAGCATCCGGATCTGCGCGAGGTCGCGCGGCAGGTGCGTGAAGGGATCCTCGGCGTGGACGCCGGGCGCGACGTTGCGTTCGTTCCCGGCGAGAGCCAGACCGTCGGCGGGTACGCGCGGGGGCTGGAGGTGCGTCTCGAACTGGACGAGGAAAAATACGTCGGCATCGGTTCGTATCTGTTCGCCTCGGTACTCGAACGGTTCTTCGCGAACGCCGTTTCGATGAATTCGTTCACGCGATTGACGTATCGAACGCGGCAGCGCGGTCCGATCCGAAAATGGTCGGCGCGTGCGGGCGAGAAGGTCCTACTATGAGCGAGCCTGCCGCGGGTCGGCCCCGAATGTCGCCGCGCGACCAGCTCTTCGATCCGGAGGGCTGTTGCGAGTTCGATCCGTTCCAGGCCTTCCTGACCCTGGAACTGATGGCCAACGATCGACCGGTGCGGTCGACGGGCACCGGCTGGCAGGATGTCGAGGAAGCTCTGCACTTCCGCGCGAATGTCTCCCTCGCGTTCCCGCCGAGTCTGATCGCTCAAATCATCCCCCCGAAGGACGCCCCGCCGGACCCGACCCGTTATCAGACGACGAACGCCGAACGGATCCGTGAACGGTACAAGCGGGACGACGTGCCGGCGGTCGTGGTGAATTTCTTCGGGCTGACCGGCCCCCAGGGTGCGTTGCCCCTGACCTACACCCAGACGCTTTGCGAACTCGATACGCTCCGGCAGGTTCGCGGCACCTCGACCCGCACCGCGTTCCGCGACTGGTTGGACCTCTTCAACAACCGGATGACCGCACTGCTCTACCGCGCGTGGCAGAAATACCGCATGCCGGTCGGCTACCTGCGTTCGGCGTGGCGGCGACCACCGACGTTGCCGCCGTCCAGTTCGGACCGGATCACGCAGGCCCTGTTCGCCGTCGTCGGCCTCGGCACGCCGTCGCTCCGCAATCGGTTGCGCGTTCTCGGCCCCGCGGCCGCGGAAGAGTGCCGCGTGGGGGGGTTGGGTTGCGAACCCCTGGTCCGGTTCGACGATCGCGCGATCCTTGCCTACGCCGGCGCGTTCGCCCGCCGCCACGCCGGCGCGCACGAACTGCGAGCCATTCTCGCCGACCACTTCGACCTGCCGATCGAGGTTCAGACCCTGACCGGCCAGTGGCTCGACCTGCCCAAATCCGCCCAGACGCGACTCGACGACGGCGAATCCGCCGGCCGGCTCGGCGTCAACGCCGTCGCCGGCGAGAAGATCTGGGACTCCGGCAGCAAGTTCCGACTCCGGATCGGCCCGCTGCTCTACCGCGATTTCGTCGGCTACCTGCCCGACCCCACACCGATCCCCGAGCGCAAGAGCATCTACCTGCTGTCCCAGCTCACGCGGCTGTATGTCGGTGCCGAGCTCGATTTCGAAATCCAGTTGGTCCTGCACAACTTCGAAGTGCCGGACTGCCTGATTCAGGATGTGCCGGAAGGCGGACTGGGTCTTCGACTCGGTTGGAATACCTGGTTGAAATCCGAGACCATGCCGGATGAGGTGGACGACGTCCGTTTCGACGCGCCTTGCGATGTCGTCCTGCCGACCATTCAAGACTGACGGTAACCCGGGGAGAGATTGCCGATGCCCTCGAAACGGATCGTATTGACGGGTGCGACGCGGGGGCTGGGCCGTGCCCTCGTGCCGGCGTTGGCGGCCGCAGGGCACACCGTGTTCGGGTGCGGTCGCTCCGCGTCGTTGGTGGCGGATCTGGCGGTCCGGTTTCCGGCACCGAACGCATTCGCGGCCGTGGACGTGACCGATCGCGCCGCCGTGGACGTCTGGGCCGCCGGAGTGATCAATACCTACGGACCGCCGGACCTGCTCGTCAACAACGCCGCCGTCATGAACCCCGTCGCGATGTTCTGGGAGATTCCGGCAGACGACTTCGACCGCGTGATGGACGTGAACATCAAGGGCGTGGCGAACGTGCTGCGCGCGTTCGTGCCGGCGATGGTCCGCCGAGGTACCGGCGTGATCGTCAACCTTTCGAGCGGTTGGGGCCGCAGCACCGCTCCGGATGTCGCTCCCTACTGTGCGTCGAAGTACGCCATCGAGGGGTTGACGCTGGCGCTCGCGCAGGAACTGCCGCCGGGCATGGCCGCGATTCCGCTCAACCCCGGCATTATCGACACCGACATGCTGCGGCAGGCGTGGGCCGACGGTGCCGCCGCCTTCCCGAAGGCGGACGTCTGGGCGACGACCGCCGCCCCGTTCCTTTTGAAACTTGGTCCAGCCGACAACGGTAAAAGCCTCTCCGTTCGATGAATCCCCGCCCACGGAGTGTCCGACGATGTGGAAGTCGATTTCGCTGATGGTCCTCGCATTGGGAGCGTGCGCCGCCGAACCGGTGCGCAAGCCGGTCGTCGTGACGGAGGCCGCGCGCAAACTGCACGCCGAGTCGCTCGTCATTGACGGCCACAACGATCTTCCGTGGGAACTTCGCCGCAAGGATTCCGGCGCGTCCTTCCGCGACATCGACCTGCTTCGCCCGCAGAAGAACCTGCACACCGACATCCCGCGGCTGCGTACCGGCGGCATCGGCGCGCAGTTCTGGAGCGCGTACGTCCCGGCCGACACCGGCAAGAAGGGCGTCGCCCTCAAGACCACACTCGAACAGATCGACGCCATCCACCGCATGGTCGCCCGCTATCCGGACACCTTCGAGATGGCGTCCGGAACCGCCGACATCGAACGCATCCGCAAGTCCGGCAAGATCGCCTCCCTCATTGGCATCGAGGGCGGCCACTCCATCGAGGGTTCGATCGGTGCCCTGCGCAGCCTCTACCGCCTCGGCGTGCGCTACATGACCCTGACGCACTCCGAATCGCTCGACTGGGCCGACAGCGCCACCGACGACCCGAAGTGCGGCGGTCTCTCCCCCTTCGGCGAGGAGATCGTCCGCGAGATGAACGCCCTCGGCATGCTCGTCGACCTCTCGCACGTCTCGCCCGACTGTATGAAGAAGGCGCTCAAGGTGACGAAGGCGCCGGTCATCTTTTCCCACTCTTCGGCGCGCGGGATCGCGGATCACCCTCGCAACGTTCCCGACGACGTGCTGGCGCTGGTGAAGGCCAACGGCGGCGTCGTCATGGTGAACTTCTACTCCGGCTTCGTCGTCCCCGAAGGTGCCCGCGCGATGCAGAAGATGTTTCAGGTCGGCCGCGAGTTGAAGAAAAAATTCCCCGACGACGAAGCGAAGTATCGCGAGGCGATGCGGGCTTGGCAAAAGGAGAACCCGTTTCCGTCCGGCACGGTGCACACGGTGGTCGACCATATCGACCACATCGTCAAGATCGCCGGCATCGACCACGTCGGCCTCGGCTCCGACTTCGACGGAATCATGAAGGTGCCGACCCAACTCGAAGACGTCTCCACCTATCCCGTCATCACGCAGGCGATGCTGGACCGCGGCTACAAGCCGGAGGAGATCAGGAAGTTGCTGGGCGAGAACCTCATGCGCGCCTTCCGCGAAGCAGAGAAGGTGGCCGGCAAACGGTGAGGCTCATGGCGTGAGAAGCGATTGAATCGCCTTCACGAACGCGGGCAGATCCTCGGGCGTACGGCTCGTGACGATCGGCCCGTCGACCACGACTTCGGCGTCCACCCACGTCGCGCCGGCGTTCACCATGTCGTCCTTGATGGCATGGAAGCCCGTCGCTTTTCGCCCGCCACGCAGGGCGTTGGTCGAGCAGAGCACCCACGGCCCGTGGCAGATCGCAGCGAGGACCTTTCCTAGCGCGTGGGCATCGCGCACAAGTTTCAGGATCGCAGGGCTGCGACGCAGATAGTCGGGACACCAGCCGCCAGGAATGATGATGGCATCGAACTGCGCGGCCGACACGTCCGAGGCCGCAACATCCGCCTTCGCCGGGTAGCCGAGCTTACTGGGGTAAACCTTGCCCGCTTCCGGACCGACGAGGCGCACGGTCGCGCCAGCCTCGCGGAAACGCAGCACCGGATACCAGAGTTCCAGCTCCTCGTACTTCTGCTCGACGAGGACGGCGATCGTCTTTCCGGTCACAAGTCACTTCCCTTCGCGTTCGAAACGACGCACGGCGTCGCGCCAGAGGATGATGGATAAGAGTACGAAGCCGAGGACGGCGGCGTGGAGGCCGGCGAGCGTGGCGAACCAGACCGAATCGCGCCCCTCGCTTGAAATCGCGGCGATGCTCGACACGCCGAACGGGAGACTGGTCGCGGTCGCGAACGATTCGAAGAACCGCGGCGAACCGCCGAGGAGTTCCGCCGCGCCGCCGACCAGCACGCTGAGCATCGGGGGCAAAAGGAAGATCGCGAACGCAGCCGTGAGGTACCAGGCGGTGGCGCGCGCGGTCGACGCGCAACGGACGGAGAGCCAGACGGCGAGCGCGAGCAAAAACGGCACCGCCGCCATGATGGCGACTCCGACGATGAGGAACCCGTCCAGGTTGACGCTACCGGTGAGGAGCACGAACAGGGCGAGGAAAGTGAAGCCGATGATCCAGTGACGGAGCCAGTGCAGTGCAGCTTTGGCCTTGGCGTCCAGCAGAATGCGGCGCTCGACCGGAATCGCGAAAAGCGAATCGAGCGTTTGCCGTTGCCGTTCGTTCGCCACGCAGCCGACGGCGCGTAGGCCGGCGAGCGGGATCACGAACGCAACCAGGACCACGCACACCACGCGAAAGAGCGGGTTAATGACATCCTGTGGCCGGTCCGACGACGCGGCGGTGGCGAACGCCCCGAAGAGCGCCGGAAGGAAAGCCGCCACGAACAGCGCCAGCCCCAACCCGCGCAAGGCGTCCGCTTCGAACGACGGCAGTTTCCCGCCGAAATGCCGTTCCTTCCAGAGGAACGGCTGGTCGTCGTCGATCGGCGGGATGCGCACGAAGCGCGGCGGCGGGCGCTCCCGGCGCACGTGATCGCGAGTCCTCTCTGACGAAGTCGATTCCCCGTCGCCCAGCGCTTCCACCCACCGTGGCCCGTTCGCCGGCTTCCACTTCGGGGATTCCTTCGGAGGAACCGGATTGCGGATCAGGATCGCTCGCACGTTGCCCATCGCCAGAATCGCGAAGAACAATGCGAGTACGGCGTGGATCGCGATGGCCAGCATCGTCGCCTCGAAGAGATCGAACGATCGGAACGAGCCGGGGTTGATGCTGGCGATGAGCAGCACGAACGGAGAAACCGCGCCGAGGAGGCTTCCCACGCCGAGACACGACATGCAGCAGCCCGTCAGGAAGAACAGCGCGATCGCCAGCGTGTACGAGTTGGCGAGCACGACTTTCATGGAATCGTGGCGGGTCGCCTGCCAGAAACTGAACGCCGCGAGACTGATGGTGGCGAGCGTGGCGGCGGCGAAGGACGCGGCGAGGATGTCCGGGTCGACACCGCCGAACAGGAGCGAGATGGCGAGTACGGGCAACCCGGTCATGGCGAGGCCCAGGACGAAGAGGACGCGGGCGGCGAGCTTGCCGAGGACGATCTCGCGGTTCGAGATAAGGGATGTCTGCAGGAAGGCGAGGGTGCCGCGGTCCTTCTCCTCGATGAGGGATGCTCCGGCAAAGACGGGGGCGACGAACGTGAGGGCCGCGAGTTGGCAGAACAGGAAGATCTGGAAGAAGGTGGTGGCGAAGGCGGTGACACGCTCGCGCGGGAAATCGCCGCCGGAGAGGATGAGGCGGATCGGGTTCACTTCGCGGAACTGGCTGAGGAAGGCGATGGCGAGTCCGGCCAGCAACAGGAGTGAATAGGCCACGCGCAGGCGGACCTGCGTGCCGCGGCGCGTGACGGAGACGAGTTCGTGCCAGAAGAGGGGGCCGAGGATCGCCGGCGACTCGCGCCGTCGGCGGACGAATGCGACGACTTTCAGCGCGAGGCCGGGGAGCAGGACCAGTCCGGCGACCACGCCCGCGGCGAGAAGCAGCACACCCGCGATACCGGACAGGTTCATGGCGCGCGGTTGTCGAGGAGGGGGCCGCGTTCGGCGGAGCCGTCGCACGCGGCGGCGAAACGACGTCGCGCGAGGCAGTACAGATATCGGGCAATCAAGGAATAGAAGAACAGCCCGCCGACGTAGCCGGCGATCCAGTAGGGAAGGCTGTCGGACGGTACTTGCTTCGCGAAGCCCGGCGCGACGAGTCCGAACGGCGGGATCAGCCCGACCGCGATATACTTGAGGGATTCGAGCGAGGTCGACGCAATGAGCGCGCCGCCGATGCCGGCGGAGGCCATCAAAGCGAAGGTGGCGATGAAGATGGCGACGCCGATGCGTTTGCCCGCGACCTGGATGTTCGGCGCAGTGGCACCGAAGCAGAACGCGATGCTCGCCATCAGGTTCATGAACACGATCTGATAGAGCAGCAAGCCGATCAAGGCCCACCAGAGGTAGCCGCCGCAGATCACGGCCGGGACGCCGACGATGAGGAACCAGATCACGATGCCGCGGCCGATGCGCTGAACGCCGGCATATTTCTGCCGAAAGATTTCGTCGGGGCCGAGGTCGCTCAGGAGCACGTTGAGCAGCGTGTCGCGTTCGCGCTCTCGCGGGATCGATTGCAGTGCGAGGTTTTGCGAACTGAAGATGCCGATGATCACGATGATGATGGGCAGGAAACGGGCCACATCGTTGGCGATGAAGGTTCCGTAGGCGCCGAGCGGGAACGCGGCCGCGGCGAGCAGCACGACGGCGGGGAGGATGACAAGCAGGAGCGTCGCGATCCGGTTCGCGGACTTGTTCTTCTGCGCCGCGACGAGCAGTGGATTGCAGTGGATTTCCTTCCAGAGGATCGGCTTGTCGCCGACGGGCGGTCGCGAGTTGGCTTCGCCTTCCTTCGGTGTTACGGTTTCGCCGGCATTGGCGCTAGCCGTGCGTACTTTTCGCGCTGCCAGCAGGATCGCCAGCCCGCCGACGAGCGTGTGGAACGCCGCGAAGCCCGGGAAGTCCGCCGCGATGGCGCCGAGGCTGCCGCCGCCAAAGCCGAGCGTCGTCCACCTTACGAGCAGCGTGAGCGGATTGCCGATGGCGAACGCTTCGATGAGGTCGCCGACGGCGTAGCGCATCGGTTGCGCGGGCGTGCCGGGGAAGAACCAGACCTCCGGCCAGAACCGCAGGAGCGAGAGCAGGAAGACGAGGAAGAGGTATGGCATGACGAAGAGCGCCATCCAGTTCCCGCTGCCCTTCTTGGTGGCAGCGAGGACGGAGCCAAGCGCCGACAGGCCGGAGATCGACGCGAGCATCGCCCCGCCGTAGCCGAATGCGTACAGGATGATCGACGGGTCCAGGCGGAAGAGCAGCGGCATGGTCAGGAGGATCGGCACGGTCGCCAGCGGGTACATGAGCACGGCGATGAGTCGGGCGAGCATTTTGCCGATGACAAGTTCACGGCCGCGCAGGTCGGTGACGAGTTGGAAATCCAGCCGCTTCGACTCGCGGTCCTCGGAGACGCCGTAGCAGAGGTAGGTACTGGCGAGCGAAAGCGTGACGATCATCAGGATCCAGAAGACGAACAGGAATCCGCCGGCGGCGATGCTGGAGACCATCTCGGCGGGCGGTGCCTGGTCCGGCGGAAGCTGCGTGACCGCGTATTGCAGGCCGAGTACGGGCGCGGCGGCGAGCAGGGCGAGCAGCGGCCACCAGAGGTGCAACCGTACCCGGCGCGTCATCGCCCGGAGTTCGAGCCGCAGGAACGGGCCGAAGAGATAGAGCTTGCGGGTGTCGGCGAGGCAGGCGAGCAGGAGGAAGGCGATCGCGGGCAGAATACAAATCGGGTAGTGGAACGCCGCGGCGAGGGCGACAACGCCGAGCGCGGCGAAGACCGGCGTGTAGCGTTCTGGATCGAACCGCTCGGCGGAATCCATGCCGGACATTATGCGGATTCGGACAGCAATTCGCACCCAACTACCGGCACCGCGCAAGCGAAGTTCTCGCAGACGTACACCGTCGGCTTGCCGTCCACCATCGGCCGATCCGCAAGCAGCGGAATTGCCGACTGGCCAGTCGCGGGGTCATGGAACGCCAGCGCGCGGTTCGGCCGGAAGCGCGAGCGTAGCGTCGCCAGCACGGCCGCCGTCTCCGGATCGTCCTTCGGCCCGATCACGGCGACTTCCTTCGTCGGCCCCAGGTGGAAGTCGAGCGCGATGAGCAACTGCCCCGCGGCCATCGGGCTGTCGGCCATCAGGCCGCGATAGACGTTCAGTGTCCCGATTGCGGCGTCGCGGAAGTCGGCGCGGTCCAGCAATTTCGCCAGGCGTAAAAGCACCGTTGCCGCCACGGCGTTCCCCGACGGCGTCGCGCCGTCCTGCAGGTCCTTCGTTCGCGCGATCAGCTCTTCGTGGTCGTCGGCCGTGAAGAAGAACCCGCCGGCCGGATCGGCGAAGTGTTTCAACAGGACATCGCACAACTCCGCCGCAGTCGTCAGCCAGCGCGGCTCGAACGTCGCCTCGTACAGTGTCACGAGCGCATCTGCGAGGTTGGCGTAATCCTCCAAATATCCCGTCAGCTTCGCCGGCGCATCAGCCCCGCAGGTGCGGTACAGCCGGCCACCTTCTTGTCCCCTCCCCCCTTGAGGGGGAGGGTTAGAGTGGGGGGACGGCACTCGCAACCGCCCCAGCACGAATTCCGCCGCCCGCGTCGCCGCCGTCACATACTTCGCTTCGCCGAACGCCGCCCCCGCGAACGCGAACGCCGAGATCGCGAGGCCATTCCACGCCGTCAGGAATTTCTCGTCCCGCCCCGGCCAGACTCGTTTCGCCCGCACCGCGTACAGCTTCTCCTTGATCGTCGCGAGCTTCGTCCGAAACTCCTCGACGCCCATGTTGTTCAACTTCGCGTCCTGCTCGTCGGTCTTCGAGCGAAACAGGATGTTGTGCCCCTCGAAGTTCCCGTGCTCCGTCACGCCGAAGACCCGCACGGCCAGCTCCGCCAACTCCTCGCCGAGGATTGCTTCGATCTCCATCAAACTCCAAACATAAAACTTCCCTTCCTCTCCCTCGCTGTCGGCGTCGAGGGTGCTGTAGAAGCCGCCGTCGGCGTGCGTCATCTCCTTCAGAAGGAAATCGAGCGTCTCCGACCCGATCTGCCGGTAGAACGGATC
>JAHBXO010000003.1 GCA_019636445.1 Gemmataceae bacterium
CGACGATTGAATTCGGCCATATGTCGAGCACGGCCCGTGGATTCTTGTCCACGGGCCGTTTCACTTGGAGTTGAAGATGCTCTCCTACGATTTCTTCGGGGCGGCCCTTCCCTACGACCGGTTCCTGGATCGTTTTGGAACATCGGGCGATCGGAACCGCTGGGATGCGGTGCGCGAGCGAGTCGTGCTGACCGACGATCAGAAAAAGCGGCTGAGTAGGTTCCGCAGAAGGATGAATGTCCTGGTTCTGGCCGGCGCCTGGTGCGGGGATTGCGCGGGGCAATGCCCGATATTTGAACGATTTGCCGAAGTCGTACCGGTGATCGTACCAAGGTATCTCGATCGCGACGCGCACGCGGCGGCACAGGAGGAGTTGAGAATCAACGGTGGCAACCGCGTGCCCGTCGTGGTGTTTTTCAGCGAGGACGGCTTCGAGGTTTCCCGCTTTGGCGAGCGGACACTTACCAGTTATCGGAAAATGGTCGCGGAACTCGGGGGCGAATCGTGTGGGAGTGGTGTCGTGGCCGGCGACACACTGGCCGGAATTGTGAACGACTGGCTGAACGAATTCGAACGGGTACAAGCAATATTGCGATTATCGCCTCGCCTGAGGCGTTTGCATGGGGACTAATCGTACCGTAAGTTATGGAGATACCCGCCGGTGATTCGCCGAGGCGCCCATGTTTGGCTATCCGTGTCCGTTTTGCGAACAGCGCCTCTTGGCTGCGCCGGAGCGGGCGGGTCAGCGAACGATTTGCCCGAAATGCCTGAAGCCGATCGTCATACCACAACCGGAAGCGCCGAAGCCAACGGATGCGGAAGCGTCTTCGGCGTCCTTTGTTTCAGAACCCGATGAAGTGCCGATCAGCCTAATGCCGGACGGGTCGGATCTTGAAGAACCCAATGATCCCGGTCGCCGGACTCCCATGCCGGAACCGCGTCCGGCGGCACGCATCGGCCCCCCCGCGGGCACGATAGCCGATCCAATTCCATTGCAACCGGCGGCCGCGATGCTCTTGCGGAATCCCGATTCCGTCGCGGATCTGGAGCCGGTTTCGGTTGAATCGAAGGTGCAGGAGATTCCTGCTTCGACCACGGTCGAATACACGCCGTTGCCTCTGCCAATGCCGTCGTACCCGGAACCGACGTTTCCCGTTCCCAACTATTCTCCTCCCAGACCGGCCGTATCCAAAACGCCGGCTCCCAAGCCTTCGCCACCGAAGTTCACTGCGCCGGCGATGGCACCGGCACCGACACCGGGACTGGGCTATCCAGCACCGGGCCGCATCACAGGGGACCATCCGGCCGCGGCCGTGCCGCCGGCGTTGGCAGGCGGATCCGGAGCGACCGCAGGATTGGTCGTCTTCAATCCCACCGATGTCGAAGCTGCGAATATCGCCGCGCAGCTGACCAC
This sequence comes from Gemmataceae bacterium, assembly GCA_019636445.1. Taxonomy (GTDB): domain Bacteria; phylum Planctomycetota; class Planctomycetia; order Gemmatales; family Gemmataceae; genus Limnoglobus. The sequence continues at coordinate 1,415 of JAHBXO010000003.1, forward strand.
AGTCATCTCGATGACCATGAAACCGGCCCCGGAACCGCCGAGCGACCTGCGGATCACCACCGGTATCTGGATCATTCTGACGGCCTGCGGAGCGGCGCTCTGGCTCTTCTGTATGATGTCGGATCCGGAACCGCTGAAATACGTCGCCCTCATCGGTGGTCTCGAACTCGTCATCGGTTACCTCTGGGTGGCGATCGCCTGGGGTCAACGCAATCCCAAGCAGGCATTCACGACGCTGATTCCGCCGCTCTGGGTCTATCGCGCCGCCAACCCGCCCTACGAACCGGGTTACCGCCCGCTCCGGTTCGTTGTCGCCGGTGCGTTGTTGCTCTCGCTCTACGTCATCGCGCCCAAGGTCCAACCGACGATCTTCGCGTGGATTGGAATTACCGACGATACCCCGCCTCCGCCGGTGGAACGGCCGCAAACACCGCTCATGCGCTTGCAGGATGCTCAGATCGATGGTGACACGCTCGGTATCAAACGCCAGTTGGCGCTGTTCGCGAAAACGGAATCCCTCATCCTCACGCCGGCCCAGGAAAAGCCCGCGGTAATTGCGGCTCTCTTAAAATTGGTCCAAGGGCCGCGCGCCGAAATCCGCGACGATGCATTGCGGGCCTTGGTGATCTGGTCAAAGGACGACGCGCAACCGTTCGTTCTTTCGGCGATTTCCAGGGGGAGCGACGAGGAACGTGAGACGGCCTACGAACTCGTGACGGCCTGGGCCGACGCCGAGACCGTCAGTCTGTTGGTTAAACAACTAGGCACGACGAACCTCGCACGGCCGGCTTTGGATGAAATCGGCCGATCCGATGCCGGCCGTGAGGCGATCGAAAATGCGATCCTACCCTACATTCAGGCTAACACTGCGGATCGCCGAATCGACTTCCTCGCGCTGGCGTCCGAGTACGGCGGCGCGAAGATCCTGCCGATCCTCGAAGCTCAGCTCGCCAAGCTTGTTGTCGCGAGCGAGCGAGACTCGATGCAACTGTGCATCGCAAAGATCAAGGCAAGATTGAAGTAATGGCGGATATAATCCCTGTAAACTACTCGTATGCAACGGCGCGATTTCTTCTCGGCCGGCCCTGTTGGTTCGTTGGCAACATTTCTCGACGAATCCCCATCGCTCGCCGCGCGATACCACCTGTTGCGTGTCACGCGCCGGGCGATGGCCAGCACGTTTGAGATCGCGCTCCCATACGGCACTCCGAACGCGCTCCCGGCCGCGGAAGGCGCGCTCGACCTGATCGACGAACTGGAATCACAACTGACGGTTTACCGCGACACCAGCGAGGCGACTGCGGTGAACGCGGCCGCGGCCGATGGACCCGTCCGGATCGAATCGCGATTCTTCAACTTGTTGCAGTACTCCGCCGGTCTGACCAACGATACGGCCGGCGCATTCGATGTTTGCACCGGAGCGCTGACGCGGGCCTGGGGCTTCTACCGCCGGGAGGGACGCGTGCCTTCGGCGCCGGAACGTGCCGAAGCGATGGCTCGCTGTGGAACTCGACACCTGATGCTGGACCCGGAGCGGGAGACGGTCAAGTTTCGCGTTCGCGGACTGGAGATCAATCTCGGCGCGATCGGCAAGGGCTATGCGCTCGATCGAGCGGTCGAGTACCTCGTGAAACATTGGGGGATCCATTCCGCACTCCTGAGCGTCGGCGGAAGCAGCGTTTATGCCCTCGGCCATCCGCCGGGCGATCCAATGGGATGGCCGATCAGCGTGCGGCACCCATGGGATCCCGAACGCAGCCTGGGGACCGTCCGGCTGATCGACCGCGGCTTCGGGACTTCCGCAGCCACGGTGCAGCACTTCGTCTACAATGGACGGAAGCTAGGCCACCTGCTCGATCCGCGAACCGGTTGGCCATCCGAGGGAGTCGCCAGCGCCAGCGCCGCCGCCCCGACCGCGACGGAGGCCGATGCGATGTCGACCGCCTTCTACGTCTTGGGTGCCGATGCCGCCGAGGAGTTTGGCCGCTCGCGACCGCATCTTGGCGGCCTGATCCTGACCGATGGCGAAGATGCACCCCGGTTGTTCGGCCTCCTATAACCTCTCACCGACGAGTTCTACCTCATGCCCGCTCCGATACCGATGTCGTTTGTCTATGCCGGCCTCGTCGGCCTCGGATTGGCACTCCTCGTCGCCACAGCCCAACAGAAGTGGAAGCCAAAGGTCTTCTTCCTGCTCACGCTGCGGCTCGCGATCGGGTGGCAATTCCTGTTCGAAGGCCTGAACAAGATCCATTCCCACTATGTCGGGCCATCCGAAACGAACAAGCCGTTCACGAGCGAGCCGTATTTCAAGGAGGCACCCGGCCCATTGGCCCCCTACATGCGAGCGATGAACGGCGACGCTACCAAAGCCATCACCGAAGGGCTGACGGTGAAGCCCAACGTCTCGGCTACGGAATTCGCACGGTTGCCCGAGGCGGAGCAGGCCGCACACTGCCCCGAGAGCATCGCCAAGAAATTGGATGCCATGCTGGCAGCCGCCACGAGCGCCCAGCGCGAGGCCGCCGAGGCCGCGCTCGCCCAACTCGCCGCCAACCACGACAAAGCGATCCAAGCCATCGCGGCCACCGAAAAGAAGGAGACGGAGACCGCCAAGGATGACGCTGGTAAGACGGCCGCGAAACAAAAGGCCGAGAGTGCCCGGACGGCAGCCGAGCAGACGCGGGACAAGGCGAAGGCGGAGGAAGAACGCCGCCGGGATGGACCCGACGCGTTTGCCACTGCGGCCATCCAAGCCGCCAAGGCCGAGTACGCCCGGTGGGCTTATGGAGTCGATCGGCGCGACATCAAACTGGTCCGAATCAGTGGCGAGCCGGCCTTCACCGGCCCTCAACGTCTCCAGTTCCTCGCCCTCCTCCGCAAAGCCAAGGACGACGCCGAAGAGCGCCATCGCCTTGGACTCGGAAACGGCTACGGAATCGATGTCAAGAAAACGCAGGCGGCCCGCGCCGAATACTGGTCTGCCGAGGCCGATCTTGCAAAGGAAATCGACACATTCGTCGGCGAACTCCGAACGCGACTTAATGGCGGCAAGGCGCTGGAAGCGCCGGTGGAGGTTACACCGCTCCAGCGCAATGACCAACTCACTCGCTGGTTCCTCGCCATCGTCGGTGCCTGCATCCTCTTCGGCTTGTTCACGCGGATCAGTTGCGTTCTCGCAGCCGGCTTCCTGCTGCTCACCTACCTCACGCACCCGCCGTTCCCGTGGTTTACGTTGCCGCCGGGCACCGAAGGCAACCCGCTATTCATCAACAAGAACGCGATCGAATTCCTCGCCCTCCTCGCTCTCGCCTGCATGCCCACGGGCAAATGGCTGGGACTCGACGCGATGATCGCCTATCTGTTCCGCGGCAAGCCGAAGGAGGCTTCCGAAACTACGAAAGCTTGAACAACTTCGCGGCGGTGCCTCCGAATATTTTCGCTCGCTCCGCCGCGGTCATCTGACCGAGAAACCCCGCAATGCGTTCGCGTTCTGAACGATAGCTCGCGCCGGTCGCGGATGCATCGAATCCGCCGCCGTACATCAGCCGTTCGGCCCCGAAGGCGTCGGTCAGCTGACGGATAACCGGACCGGGGTCCCGATGGGGATACTTGCTCCGATCCGGCACCGAAGACAACTTCACCAGCACGTTCCGATATTTCGACCAGCCGAGCACGGTCGCGTGTTCCTTGGCAGTACCTTGGAACGGCCGGCCCAGATGATCCACCAGCACGGTTATCGCCGGATGATCCGCGATCCATTTCGTGAACCCCGCAGCATAACGCGGTTCGAAGTGCAACTGGATTGCCAGACCCAGATCGCCGACCGCTTTCCAGTAGGTGCCGAATTCCGGCTTCTCGAACGCCGGTAGCCGGTCCGGATTGTAGGCATGGATACGTGCCGCCACGAGGGGGACGCGCTTCGCCAGTTCCCGCAGCCGCTTCGGCGAATCATGCCGCTCCGGGAAGAACAAACAGGTTCCCTTCAGTTTCTCTTTGCCTACGGCGAGGCAATGTTCGAGATAGCGATGGTCGTCCTGGTATGGCTCCGGGTGGACGACGATCGCGCGATCGACACCCGCATCGACCATGCACTTCAGCAGGTGCTCCGGCGTCGCCGCCGCATCCGGCCGGTACGGTCCGTCCTTGTGGTAAGGAAAGCGAGCGTCATCGCGACCCGCGAAGCAGTGGAGATGCGTATCGACGACGAGCGCCGCATCCGCCGCCCGCGATCGCGCGCCGAGGGCGAGCGCAGCGCCAGCCGTCAGGAATTCCCGTCGATTGGACATGGGGCACCAGGGAAAGGGAGGCGAGGACGAATTCCAGAGAGATCGTATCCGATCGGACGTCACCCGTCGTGTCAACGTGTGTAATGTGGCATTGCTCGCGGGGATAATCCCAACATCTTCGCAAGAATCGGTTTCATGGCGAACGTATCCGGCAACTTCGATGCGCCGGCGAGGGTTTTCCGTTCACACTCGCTAGCGCCTCGGGTTAATGCGGATACGCTACACCAACTCCGGATCGGCTCAACTGAACAACCCCGGCTCGGTCGGCGCGACGACGGCGCGGAAGAGGGCGCGCTGCGGTGTGCTCGTCGGCAGGTCGGCCAGTTCGGCCGGCAACACCCAGCGCAATTCGGCGTGGAAGCCGGCCCGCTCGCGGCCCCTCATTCGCTCGGCACGCACGCCGGTCATCACGATCGTATAGCGTGTCACGCCATGACGCACGTTTGCGAATTCGCCCTCGGCCCGCACCGTCAACCCGGTCAACTCGCGGGCGATCCGTTCCGAGGCAGCAAAGAGATCCTCGCCGGCCGGCCAATCGGCGTGCGGGAATTCCCACAGGTCGGCCCATCGCCCCGCGCCAGCCGGGCGACGCCCAACGAGATACCGCTCGCCGGACCGGATCGCCACAGCCGCCTCGCGGACCCGTTCGATCGCGAGCGGACGTTTTGGCGGCGGGATCGTCTCCTGTCGGTTGTCGCGGTTTGCGATGCATGCCCTGGCCCACGGGCACACGGCACAGTCTGGCGCACGCGGCGAGCAGACGAGCGCGCCGAGTTCCATCACTGCCTGATTGAAGTCGCCGATCCGCTTTCGCGGAAGCACCGCTTCGGCGGCGCGCCAGACCCAATCTCTGCCGGCACCAGTGCGCGGGTCGTCCTCGTTTCCGAAGAGCCGTGCCAGCACTCGCATACTATTGGCTTCGACGATCGGCAGCCGTCGTTCGAAGGCCTGGGACAGGATCGCGCCGAGCATATAGCGGCCGACGCCAGGGAACTCCGTCCACGCGGCGGGGTCGTCGGGGAAGCAGCCATTGTGGTCGGCGACGATCCGCTTCGCCGTCGCATGCAGGTGGCGGGCGCGGCGGTAATAACCGAGGCCTTCCCAAAGCCTCAGGACGTCGGCCTCGGAGGCTGCGGCCAGGGCGCGAACATCCGGGAATGCAGCAAGAAACCGATAAAAGTACGGCACCACGGCGGCGACCGTGGTTTGCTGGAGCATCGCCTCGCTGACCCAGATGCGGTACGGATCGCGGTCGGCACGCCACGGAAGGTCGCGGCGGTTCCGGTCGAACCAGTGCAGGAGCGATTGGCGAAGCCCGGCGAGAGTGCGCGGCGTCCAGGACTCGGGCAGGGCGACGGGAATAGTCGGCATGGAGAGGGTCAACAAAATACCTCCCTCGGCGATCGAAGGAGGCTGAAGGGGTGCGATCGCACTCAGCGGGGTCGGCGCATGTACTTGCGGAGAATATCGCTGGCCGCGTTCGACGAATCTTCCTTGGAATCGGTCTTCTTGGCTTCCGGTTTGGTCTCGGCCTTCGTGGAACCGTCGGGGTTCACGGCGGTCATCTCGAAGACTGTGCTGCCTTCGGGGACCGAGCTTTCGTCGCCCATGCCAAGCAGCATGGCGGCGATGTCGTCATCGCTTTCCGAGGCCGCCGGGCCGGGGATCGGTTGCTTGGCCGGGGCCGGCTTCGATTCGGCCGGTTTCGAGACTGGTTTCTGCGTGGTGGACGAAGGTTTGACGCCGGCGGCGTCCTTGAGTTTCGCGGCGGCCGGGCCGTTGACCATGTTCAGGTCTTCAGGCAATGGGGTGGAATCGGAGGGACGTGGCAGGGAGATTTGGACCGTGAAATCGAGCGGGCCGACGCGAACTCGGTCGCCACTCTTGATGGCAAGTTCGATATTCGGTTCGATCTGGATCTCATTGACGAAAGTGCCGTTGGTGCTGCCGAAGTCTTTCAGGTAGAGAGATTGGTTGCGGACAACGAGAACACAGTGCTGCTTGCTGATCGATTGGCTTGCGGGGCGCAGCTGGCATTGGGGGTCACGGCCGATGAGGAACTGCGGGGTCGCGACCGGAATGACTTTTCCCTGATGGACGCCGCTGGCGACAACCAGACTCACTTTCATGTCAAATCCTTCCGAGCAAACGAGAAGCCGATCGACGGGGTGAACCGTTCATGGTTCGCAGGAATCGGGGCGAGTCTTCCGATTCGAAGGAACCGATGAACAACGTGATTCGCGGAGCGTAAAGTAACCGTATTCAAATCGGGTACTTCAGGTGCTTATCAGCATCTTATTTCACGCAGGCTGCACAATGCAACCGAATTCTGCCAATCCGGGTAAACTTTCCAGCTGGAGAACCTGTACGCTCTGGCTAATGCTCGCTTTAGGATTTTGTCTTGGATGCGGCGGATCGGAACGACCCGGGGTTCCGGTAAGCAGTCGGTTGCCCTATTCGGGTCAGACGATTTCGCTGGACTGCGAGGATGACACGATCGCCGAAGTCTTCCGGCGTCGTTCGGCCGCATGGGCGGCTCGCACAGGGGCCATGGTCGAACGCAAACCGGGAGATGCCGCCGATATCGTCATCCTCCGTCCCGGTGATCTGGGTCGCTGGGTCGCCCGTGGAACCGTTCCGGTGCCGGACGATCTTCGGAATTCCGCCCATTCCCTGCAATGGTCGCGCTGTCTTTCAGTCTGGTCCGAACGACTCGCGGGATGGGGAGGTACGATTCACGCGATTCCCCTCGCCGGTGAGTCATACGTTCTCGCCTATCGAACCGATCGTTTCGCCGAGGCCGCCAAGCGATGGAACAGGCCCGTGGTTCCCCCGGCCAGTTGGGAAGACTACGCGGATCTGGCCGCTCGTTTCGCCTCCGATGGCGTACCAAGCCTGCCCGCCGCCTCGAAGGATGCCGATCGCACCTTGCGGGAGTTCCATCTGATCGCGGCGTGTTACGACCGGCTCGCGATGTCGGCGACTGATTTCGCCATGATCAAGCAAGCCGGCAAAGGGACGGACCTGACGGTCTCGCAGATGGGGTTCCACCACGACACGGACACGGGCGAATCCCGTTTGATGGCCCCGGCTTTCCGGGCCGCCGCCCAATGGCTGCGCCAGACGGCGACCGCCCGACCACAACCGTCGGCACCGAACGCCACGGACGCCGTGGCGGCTCTTGCCGATGGCAAATCCGCCATGGCGATTCTGTCCCTCGCCGAACTCGGTCGCCTGCCCAAAACCGAGGGTGCCCTGCCCCGCGAGTTGGATGTTGCCCCTCTTCCCGGCACGAAAGTCTGGTTCGATGCCGCCGGAAAGTCGTATCCGCCGGCCGACAAGGTTGCTGGCATCAATTACGTTCCTTACTTCGGAACTGCTGGTTGGCTCGCGATCGTTCGCCCCACCGCGACGAATCCCGACACCTGCTTCGAGTTGATCGCGGAGCTCTCCGGCCTCGAACGCAGCACCGAACTGCTCAGCGATCCCACGTTGGGTTTCGGTCCATTCCGCACCGAACACCTCGATCCCTCCCGCGATGCCATCTGGCAGCGCTACGGCTTCGATGCCGAACGAAGCCGCAAGCTGGCGCTCGCCGTACGGCGGCAGATTGGTGCGGGTCTCGCGTTTCCCGCCATCGGCCTGCGCGGCCCTGACCGTCAGACCCTGCTTGATATGCTCTCGAAGCATCTTTCTCCGGCCATTGAGGGTCGGGCTGATGCGATCGAATCGCTACAAAGCGCCGACGCCGCCTGGCGTGCCGAGGATGCCAAACGGCCCAAGGAGCCCTTGAAGACGGAGCGACGCCAGGCAGCCGGACTCCGTTAGCGAATCCCGGTGCGCATCTTGGACGAGAGCGAGGTCCGGAATAAAGAGGAGAGGAAGAACCACCTTCTCCGGTGAACTCCCATGGTTCGTCGCTTCCTCGCCCTGCTCGGGTTTCTCCTTCTTGTCACACCGGCCTCCGCCGCACCGCCGAACATCGTGCTCTTATTCGCCGACGACCTCGGCTACGCCGACCTCGGCTGCTTCGGCGCCACCAAATGGAAGACCCCGAACCTCGACCGGATCGCGAAGGATGGCATCCGCTTCACCGACTTTCATTCCTCGCAGCCGGTGTGCTCCGCGTCGCGATGCAGCCTTCTCACCGGCTGCTACGCGAACCGCCTTGGAATCCATGGCGCCCTCGGCCCGCAGGCACGCCACGGTATCCACGACGACGAAACGACCATTGCCGAACTGTTGAAGGCGAAGAGTTACGCCACCGGGATGGTCGGCAAGTGGCACCTCGGCCATCACAAACAATTCCTCCCGACTCGCCACGGTTTCGATTCCTATCTTGGCCTGCCGTATTCGAACGACATGTGGCCGCACCACCCGGAGGCCAAGAAGGGCAGCTACCCGAACCTGCCACTCATTGATGGCGAAACGATTGTCGACGCCGACGTGACAGCCGAAGACCAGGCGAAGCTCACGGAACTGTACCGCGACCAGGCAGTGAAGTTCATCGGCGAGAATAAGGCGAAGCCATTTTTTCTCTACTTCGCGCACACGTTTCCGCACGTGCCGCTCTTTGTCGGCGAGAAGTTCCGCGGCTCCTCCGGCGATGGCGGCATCTACGGCGACGTGATCCAGGAATTCGACTCCGCCGTTGGGGATATCTTGAAGGCGTTGAAGGACGCCGGCATCGAGGACAACACGCTCGTGATCTTCACCAGCGACAACGGTCCATGGCTGAGCTACGGCAACCACGGCGGCACGAAAGGCCCGCTCCGCGAAGGCAAAGGCAGCGTCTGGGAAGGCGGCACACGCGTGCCGTTCGTGGCGAAGTGGCCGGGGAAGATTCCCGCCGGAACCGTGCAGGCCGAGTCGGCAATGACGATCGATCTGCTTCCGACGATCGCGAAGTTTGTCGGGGCGGACCTGCCGAAGCGGCCGATCGACGGCAAGGACATCGGCGACCTGCTCGCGGCAAAGCCCGGCGCGCAGTGCCCGCACGAGGCCTTCTTCCTTTACTACGGCCAGAATGAATTGCAGGCGGTGCGCAGCGGCAAGTGGAAGCTGATACTCCCGCACAACTGCCGGATGATCGAGGATCGCCCTCCGGGGAAGGACGGCAAACCCGCCGGCTATCGACAGGTGAAGCTCGATACGATGCTTTTCGATCTCGAAACCGATGTCGGCGAGCAGATGAATGTGGCCGACCAGTACCCGGAGGTCGTGAAGCGATTGCAAGCGTTGGCCGAGAAGGCCCGCGCCGACATGGGCGACTCTCTGACGAAACGCGTCGGCACAAACGTCCGCGAGCCGGGTCGACTGCCCGATCCAAAAGCGAAACCACAATACTCGGCCGAGTTGGTGTTCCCGTTCGATGCCAAGCACAACCACGCTCCCGGTATCGTCGAGTGCCCGAACGGCGACCTGCTCATCTCGTGGTACCGCGGCAGCGGCGAGCGCAGCGCGGACGACGTGGCCGTGCTCGGCGCGCGGCGAAAGAAGGGCGATGCGAACTGGAGCACGCCGTTCGTTCTCGCCGACACGCCCGGCTTCCCCGACTGCAACACGACGCTCTTCGTCGACGCCAAGGACCGCCTCTGGCTCTTCTGGCCTGTCATCCTCGCGAACTCGTGGGAGTCGTGCATCACGCAGTACCGCGTCGCCTCGAAATTCGACGGCCCCGGCGCCCCGAAGTGGGACTGGCAGGCGAACATACTGCTCAAGCCGGTCGATTTCGAAACCGTCATGCTCCACGAGTTCGAGATCTGGAAGAAGTCGCTCGGCCAGCCGCTGCCGGAGAAGCTTGGCGACGAGTACGTGAAGAAGAAGGTTGGAGACAAACTGCTCTCCCGGCTCGGCTGGCAGTCGCGCTGCAAGCCGACGGTGCTGAAGACGGGCCGCATCCTGCTGCCGCTCTATTCGGATACTTACTCGGCCGGCCTCATGGCGATCAGCGACGACGGTGGAGCGACTTGGACGGCGTCCAAGCCGCTCGCCGGGTTCGGTTCCATCCAACCGGCCGTCGTCGAAAAGGCCGACGGCACGCTCGTGGCGTACATGCGGGAGAACGGCGTTTTCAAAAAGATCCGCGTCAGCGAATCGAAGGATGGCGGCGTGACGTGGGGCACGGTCTATTCGCACGAACTCCCAAACCCCGGTAGCGGCCTCGACGCCCTGCGCCTTACGAACGGCCACTTCGCGCTGATCTACAACGACACGGTCAGAGGCCGCCACTCGCTGGCCGTCTCGATCTCCGACGACGAAGGGAAGTCCTGGAAATGGACGCGCCACCTCGAGAAACAGGACGCCGGCTCGTACCACTATCCGGCGATTATCCAGAGCCGCGACGGGATGCTGCACGCCGTCTACAGCTACTTCGTCAAAGAGGGCAAAAGTATGAAGCACGCAACGTTCAACGAAGAATGGGTTCAAACGGGAGATCGAAGTTGAAAACCACGAGTTCACGAAAACCCGAAAAGACGAAATCCCGAACTTGGGATTATCTTCGGGTCTTTGTCGTTTCGGGCGTTCGTGATCTCCTGATCACTCGCTTGGCACTCTCGGCGGTCTTGGTCGTCCTCGTTTTATCGTCGGCTCGTGCGGCACCGCCAAACGTGCTGTTCGTGTTCACCGACGACCAGCGGTTCGACACGATTCGATCGCTCGGGAACAAGGAGATCGAAACGCCCAATCTCGACAAGCTCGTCGAACGCGGGTTCCACTTCACGAACGTCTACTGTCAGGGCAGCATGGTCGGGGCGGTCTGCGCGCCGAGCCGGACGATGCTGCTGACGGGGAAATCGCTTTTCCGCATCCCGCAGCCGAACGCGAAGACCTACGCCGGCCCGACGCTCGGCGGCACGTTCCGCAAGGCCGGGTACGACACGCTCTGCGTGAGCAAACCCGGGAACTCGTTCCGCGTCGGGCACGACGCCTTCGAGAAAGTCGTCCATATTCCGCACGTCGGAGCGCAGACGAACGCGAAATGCGCCGACGCCGCCATCGAATACCTCAAGGACCGCAAGCCGGACGGGAAACCGTTCTTCCTCTACTTCGCGCCGAGCATGCCGCACGACCCGCGCACGGCCGAGAAGGAGTTCCACGCCAAGTACGACCCCGCGAAGCTGACATTGAGCAGGAACTTCCTGCCGAAGCATCCGTTCGACAACGGCGAACTGGTAATCCGGGACGAGAAGCTCGCCCCGTGGCCACGGACGGAAACGGAGATGAAGAGGCACTTGGCCGAGTACTACGCGTGCATCACCTCGCTCGACCATCACCTGGGCCGCATCCTCGACGCGTTGAAGTCAAATGGAACACTGGAAAATACGGTCGTGATCTTCACGAGCGATCAAGGGCTCGCGGTCGGCGGGCGGCACGGCCTCATGGGCAAGCAAAACCTGTACGAACACTTCAAGTCGCCGCTAGTGATCGCCGGGCCGGGCGTGCCGATGGGGAAGAGCGACGCGCTCGTGTACCTCTTCGACCTGTTTCCGACGGCGTGCGACCTGGCCGGCGTGCCGGCGCCGAAGGAGTGCGAAGGGGCGAGCCTCGCGCCGGTGATGAAGGGCGAGAAGAAGTTCGTGCGGGATCGGCTCTTCGCCGCGTACAAAGATTGCCAGCGGATGGTCCGGAATGATCGCTGGAAGTTGATCCACTATCCAAAGATCAACCGTTACCAGTTGTTCGACCTGGCGATGGACATCGACGAGATTGACGATCTCGCCGCGAAGCCGGAGCACGCCGACAAGCTGGCCGAAATGAAACGTCAGCTCTCCGAAGAACGGACTCGCTGGAACGATTCGCTCAAGTGAGGCACCATGACCGCGGACGAACTGCACGATCGCTACGTCGCCGAGATCGACAAGCGTGGCATCGACGACAAGTACATCGACGGTGTCGAGGAACGCGAGCTCATGCAGATCGCGATCCAGCACGGCTTTCCGCCGGAACGCGCCCGCGCTGTGGTCGTCGATGTCTGCCGCGAGAAGGGCTACGTCATCGAAGCCTCGCTGGTCCAGTTCATCCGCGAACAACTCAAGTTGAAGGCGAAATCGGACGGCAGCCTGGACCGCGCCGCATACGAAGCGGTCATTCGCGAAGCGAGCGGTCGGCTGGCGCTCACGACACGCTCGCCCCGCGACGTGATGCAACTTGTGGAAAGCACCATGGACGACTCCGGCTATCGTCGGGCACGGCCGTGGTGGCAACCGGATTGGCTCCGCCGACTGACGAATCGCGGTGGGATCAACTGAGTGCCAGGAATCGAGCGCATTCTTCCAGGATTCGCCGGGAGGTGTTCCCGTCGCCGTAGGGGTTCGGCTTCCCCGTCATCGCAGCGAGCGCCACTGGATTGGTCAGCAATTGCATCGACGCGTTGACGATCCCGTCGAATTCCGCTCCCACCAATTTCACCGCGCCGACGGCCACGCCCTCCGGCCGTTCCGTCGTGTCCCGCATGACCAGAACCGGTTTGCCGAGCGTCGGCGCCTCCTCCTGGATGCCGCCGCTATCGGTCAGCACGAACGTGCAGCGCCGGAACAGGTCGATGAATTCCCGATAGCCCTGCGGCTCGGTTAGGATCACATTGGACCGGCCGCGAAGAATCCGCTCCACCGGTTCGCGCACGTTCGGGTTCAGATGGACCGGATAGACGAACGCGACATCGGGGAACCGCTCCGCGAGCGCGGCAATGGCCCGACAAATCTGTTCGAACCCGTCGCCGAAGTTCTCGCGCCGATGGCCAGTGATGAGCACGAACCGCCGATCCGCCGGCAAGGCCTCGCATGGAACGCCTGGGATTTCCGGCGGATTCATCTCGAGTTCGCGGACGACATGGAGCAGCGCGTCGATGACGGTGTTGCCCGTGACGAACACGCGTTCGGCAGGCACGCCTTCCTTTCGCAAGTTCGCGGCCGTTGCGTCCGTCGGCGCGAAGTGCAGTGACGCGAGCCGGGTCGCGAGCACGCGGTTTGCCTCCTCCGGGAAAGGCGAGCGAAGATTGCCGGTGCGTAGCCCGGCCTCGACGTGACCAACGGGCACATGACGATAAAACGCCGCAAGCCCCGTCGCGAGCACGGTCGTCGTGTCGCCCTGCACCAGGACGAGGTCGGGCTTCGACCGCGCGAGCCAACCGTCGACGGCGACGAGCGTGCGTGCCGTCAGATCCGCGAGCGTCTGGCCCGGTTGCATCAGATTGAGGTCGGTGTCGGGTTCAATTCGAAAAGCCGACAGCACCTGATCCAGCATCTGCCGGTGCTGGCCCGTGACACAGACGTCGACTCGAAAACGGGAATCACCCCGCGCCGCCGCGATGACGGGAGCGAGCTTGATCGCCTCAGGACGAGTGCCAAAGACGACGCCGAGAATCGGGCGGACTGGATTGGACATGAATCCCGTCAATCGTAATGGAAGTTGAACTTGAGTTTCCCTTCGTCGGTCGCGTTCGTCAGTTGCAACGGCCAGTACCATTTCTCGCGCTCGGCCCGCTTCACATTCAGGACCAGCGGCTTGTCAGTCAGCGCCAGAGCCTGCGGAAAATCGAGAACCTTGAGAACATTTAAGAGGATTGGCCCCTCGCGATGGCTGGCCGGCGGATGCCAGAGATCGAACTCGGCAACGCCCGGTTCAAAAAGTCCCGCGTAATAGGCGATGCCGGCCGCGTGGCGCTCGCCACGGATACGAATCGGCAACTTGGGTACGATCGAAAGAATTATCTGCACCGCCCGGCGGGCATCCCAGACCCGCTGCCCGTCGAGCGTTTGCCCGATGAGAGGAAACCGACGTCGAATCTGGATATCCTCGAAGCTGCCCTCGATCGCCCATCGTGTCGGCCCGATGCCACGCGGCGCGACCGCAGCCCAAACGAATTTTTCCTTAGCCATCGCGGCACGGTTTTGCGTGAACCTCGCCCCATCCAACGGCAGCTTTCCTCCGATCGACAACAACTTCGCGAACGGCTCGCCCAGCCCCGCACACCATTCCTTCCAAGCCGTCTCGTCGAGAACCGACAGCACGACCCCCTCGGGCGCGGGGCCTTCGGTCGCGGACATCACAAAGAGTCGGAGTTCGATGGCATCCTCCGACAGGAAATCGTATGCCCTTAGTTTCACACCTTCGTGAACGACTTCCCCGACCTGTTTAGGCTCACTTGCCGGTGTGGTCTTCGGCCAGCCAGCGAAGACTTTCTCACGCAGCCCCTGCATCAATTCCGCCTTGCGACCCGTCCACCATTCCTTCGTCACCGCCGGAGCGTGCGGCGTCTCGAACCGTGCCGCCTTCACGAACGTTTCCTGAATGGTGGCGTTGACCGAACCTTCCGGAATCGTCTCGAAGACCTTCAATTGAACCGGTGACAGTTTCGCCGGAAGATCATCGTCCAATTTGGTCGTTGTGTCGTTCTTCAACCAGCGGTTCATCCAGCGATTGATCCCGATACGGAGTTCGGGAGAATCCTTGTGAGGCCCCTGGGTTTCCAACAGTTGGAACTTCTCTTCGGCTCCGTACAGGGCGTAAACCTTGCGGACCTTGTCTGCAAGGCGGCGGTAACCGGCGACGGGGAAAATGCTATCCGCGTCCGAATTGCCGAGCAGCAACGGCCGAGGTGCAATCAAAGCCGCGATCTGCGCGAAGTCCCAGCGGTAGGTGTTTACGGGAAACATACAATCGCAGTGGCCGGCGATGACGCCGTTTTTGAGTCGGTCCGGCGTGCCGGTCTGGTTTCCGTCGGCGATCTGCGCCGTCAGGTCGGCGATGCCGGCGACGGGCACGACGGCCTGGATCCGCTCGTCCGCCGCCGCCGTCCACCAACTCGTCGCCCCGCCACCGGATCGTCCAGTCAGACCAATCCGCTTGCGATCGACCTCCGGCCGAGTTTCCAGATAATCCAGCGCCCGCATGGCATTCCACAGTTCGATGCCCGCGGGGGTGTAGCCACGAGCCTGCCACCACCACATCCCCTCGCGAAAGGTGCCGTGGTGCAAGCCAGGAATCTCGTGAAGCTGAAGCGTGTCGAGGATGAGGCAGACATAGCCGTGCTTCGCGAACCACGCCGGGTGATACTGATAGGGCACCTTGCTCCCGAACGAGACGCCCTTCTCGACATGATTGGCGTGACCGCAAACGTAGAGAACGGTGGGTGCCTTCTTGACTTCGCCCTTTGGCAGATAAAGATTCGCCGTAACGTACAATCCCGGCGACGACTGGAAGTGCAGCTTTTCGACGCGGTAATCATCCCCCTCGACGCGGCCCGTCACAACCGGCTTCAGGTCCGTCCGCGGCGGCAGCGGCCACAGCCCCATCATCTCGAGAAACTGCTCACGGTATTTCTCCCGTCGGGATTCCCAGTTCGCTTTGCTGGAAAGATCGGCGAGGCAACCCTCCGCGATGATGCGCGCCTGCGAACGAAAATACGTCGCGATCATCTCCTGGCCGCGAGTCAGGTCCGGCACCGGTTCGGCTGCGGCTAACGGATACGAAGCGAGCAGAACCCAAACGACGGATGCGCGCATGGCGGACTCCCGGACCTTTTCGTCGATGGTATTCCGTTCGCGTCAAACGGGCCACAATCATGCGATTGCGACGGTCCTCATGACCTGTTCGATGGCGACGAGGAACTGATTGCGCGCGAACGGCTTGGCGACGAACCGAACGCCCGGCTCCGGCATCTCGAACGGTTGGCCGTAACCCGAAATGAATACGACGGGCAGCCCCGGGCGCGAGCATCGCATCCGTTCGGCGAGTTTCCGACCGCCCAATCCCGGCATGACAAAGTCGGTGACGAGGAGATCGATCGGTTCCCGGACAACCCTCTCCAACCTCGCTGCTTCTTCGCCGTTGCGAGCCTCGATGACATCGTACCCGACCGATTCGAGCCACGCCTTCGCCAGGCGTCGGACTCCCGGATCGTCATCCACCAGCAGAACCGTCCGACCGTTCGCCCCGGCGATCATTTCCTGATATGCCCGGTCCATGCCAGTACCCATCTCGACCGCCGGGAGGAATACTCGGAAGAGCGCGCCGCGAGCCGGCGCGGTCTCGACTTCGATATGCCCCCGTGCGAGATCCACGATCTCGCGCACGGTGGCGAGTCCTAGGCCGGTACCCGCGTCACCGCGGGTCGTGAAGTAGGGATCGAAGATGCGTTTCACGGTTTCCGCGTCCATGCCTCGGCCGTTGTCGGCGACCGTCAGCACCGCGTACAAACCGGATGGTCGGTCAGCCGGCCACCCCCGGCGGCCACTACCGACAACAAGCGCGGACGATTGAACCGCGATCACGCCGGACTCAGTCAACGCGTCCCGCGCATTTGTCACCAGATTTAAAAGTACCTGTTCAATCTGATCTCGCCGCACCGAAACGCGAACCTCGTCGCCATCGGTCAAGACAATGCATTCGACATCCGCTCCGGCCACCGCGCGAAGCAGTGGGGCCGATTCCGCGACTACCACCCCCAGCGCGGGCGATTCGCTGGTCGTCGAGGGTTTGGCGAATGAGAGCAGACGGCCGGTCAATTGGGAGGCCATCCGGATCGACGATTGGATCACGTCGGAATGCGGATTGGGACGCAGTCCCGAATCGAGGGCCAACAACTCGGCGTGACCGCCGATCACGGCGAGGAGATTGTTGAGATCGTGCGCCGCGCCGGCGGCCATGCGACCCAGCAATTCCAGTTTCCGGGACTGTTCGACTGTTTCGTCGGCGACCGTCGGCTTTTCAATCGAAACCCGCCGGGCCGGCCAGGGGACCATCACCGGCGTATCGGAAGTCGCAACCGTATCGCTTACGCGTTCGGCCCGCGCCGTCAGCGAAGCGATGCGATCACGCAAGGGGGATCCGTCTGGGATCACTTCGGCCAATGTCGCCATGTTCGGTTTCCCGTTTGTATCCGTCGTTGCATCGGCGGACCCTCCCTGGAGCGTGTGCGATTCCTTTCATGGCCAGTTGGCTCATCTGAGCATTTCCCGGCTGATCGCAATATGCGACGGTTCTTGAATCGGTGATTCGCCGCGAGCATCGGAAGGCGGCGAAACCACCAGGGGAAGCTTCGGGTCGTGCCATCTGCGGAAGCCGTACCGGCATTCGCGGAACGATCGCGACCGGAATCGATCACGAATCCGTCTCATGAACGGTCGGATCGAAGTTCCCGATTGACAACGCGGCGGGAAAATCGGTGAACAAGGCAATTTGAATGACAGAGTTCCACGAGCCAAGCATTCGAAGACCGGTGACGTGAATCCAAGTCTACCAACGAAAAACCCCCGGCCGCTGCCGGGGGTTGTCGGAATCGTCGATCGTTATTCCTTCTTCAGGGCCGGCAGTTCCAACGCAAGCGGCTTCAGTTCCGTCGTCGGACCGGCGATCGTGATCGGAAAGCCCTTGGCTCCGTCCTTGCCTTTGTGGTAGCCGAGTTCGTGGCGGTAGAAGATGCGGAACTTGCCGACCGGTGCGTCCTTGATTTCGAACTTGCCGTCCGCGTCTGTAATCGCGAAATACGGGTGATCGAAAATGACCACGCGTCCGCCCATCCACGGATGGACATTGCACTGGATCGTTACGGGCGTCTTTTGGGCCTCGAGGGCCTTTTCGGGCTTGTAGCTGCCACCGGCCGCCAGCGTCTGGTTGAATTCCAGGTTATCGGCCGAGTACTTGATGTTGTGAGGGACCGGCGAACTGTTCTTCACCAGCAACGTGTCCCCGGCTCGTGCCACGGTGATGCGCGGGATGAACGCACAGCAGGGCTGATCGATCACGTGTTGCTTCGGCTTCGCGGCCGCGAGCGCCGGATTGATCTGCTTCGCGTCGAACGTCTCCCCGTCTTCCGGTTTGAGATAGACCCAAACGTTCTTGACGCCTTTGCTCTTGGCACTAACGATCAATTCTTCCGACTTCAAAGTGCCTTTGGAGAGGCAATGTTCCTTGTCGGCCGTAACGTTGATGTCCTTGGCATCCGGTGCGTTTTCGATGATGATTTGGCCCTTGATCGAGGCCCATTGGGCACTCGCTCCGAGTGTCGCCATCGCGAAAACGGCCAGCGAGGCCAACAGACGAAAGCGTGTCATGCGTTCTCCTGGGTGAGGTCAAAAGGGAGTACGGGCAGGTTCTTCGCTGTTATTATAGCAAGGAACACCCGTCAGCGCGGCCGGAGGATCTCGAGAGTCGGAGCGTGCAGGGCCGGGGCACACGCAATCACGTCCGTCGAGTGAATGGTGCGCTGGCCGCTCCAGTCGGTGAAAACTCCTCCGGCCTCTTCCACGATCGGCACGACGGCGGCGACGTCCCACGCATGAACGCCATGATCAACCATGATGTCGATCGAGCCTTGGGCGACGAGCGTGAAACCGTAGAAATCCCCCAAGCCGCGCTGACGTTCGGTCGCGTTGCACAGTTGGGTGAACCGGTCGAGATGTCCGGCCTTCTTGAACCAACTCACGCCGGAATAACTCAGAAACGCCTGATCGAGCTTGGTCGTTTTGGTTACATGGATCCGGCGATCGTCGACGTAGGCGCCGTCGCCGCGAAGGCCACGCCACAGGTTGCCGAGCGCCGGAGCATAGGCAATGCCCGCGATGACATCGTCCCGGTATTCCAGACCGAGCAGAGTGCCCCAGATCGGGATGTGCCGCACGAACGCACGGGTGCCGTCGATCGGGTCGATCACCCAGCGATAACCGGTAGTACTGGGTTCATCGCCGTATTCTTCCCCGAGAAACCCGTCGCCGGGGAAGTGCTTTCGAATGGTTGTGCGGATCAGTTCTTCGGCCTGCTTATCCGCGATCGTGACGGGGCTTTGATCCTGCTTCCACTCCACTTCGAAGCCTTCGTCGAAGTACTTCTTCGCCAGATCTCCCGCTTGCCGGGCCACGTCGATGGCCAGGTCGTACCGCGCGCGCCAGTCCGCATTCATGCTGTCAGGGTCCCGCCAGTTTGAGTTTCGCGTAGGCCGCGGATCCGACGATACCGGAATCGTCGCCGAGGGCCGCCGCAAGGCATTTCACGTTTCGGGCGGCGTCCGGCAAGATGTGGCGCTGGGCGAGTTCCCAGATTCGCTCGATGAACGGGTCGCCCAGCGCGCCCGTCACGCCCCCGCCGACGACGATCACTTCCGGACTGACGAAATTCACCACGCTGGCGATGGCGGCACCCAAGGCACGCGCCGCGTCGTCGATCAGTTGCACGGCGATCGGGTCGTCGCGCTGGTAGAACTCAGCCAGTTGGGAACTCTTCACCTTCTCCAGGTCCACGCCTTTCCATTCTTTGCGGACGCGCTTCGGGGCATCGTCCAGCAGTTCCTTGGCGCGCAGCATCTGGTATTTACGGCCGGCGATCGATTCGAGTGTGCTGCCGCGGCGCCAGTGGAGGACGATATGGCCGATCTCGCCGCCGTGGCCGTTGAAACCAGTATGAAGCTGGCCGTTGAGGATGAGGCCGCCGCCCACGCCAGTACCGACGAAGATGCCGAAGACGTGATTCGCTCCGCGGGCGGTGCCGGCGGAGAACTCGCCGAAAGTGCCCATGCGCACATCGTTCTCGACCACGACCGGCCAACTCCAATTTTTGGGGAGCATCGGCTTCACGTCGAGGTTGCGCCAGTTCAGGTTCGGGGCGAACCGGACGACGGTGCCGTTCGGTTCGATCTGGCCGGGGATGCCGATGCCAAGACCTTTTACAGTGGATGGTGCGACTTTTGCTTCCGCGAGGATCCCTTCGACCGTCTGACCGATCCTCGCGAAAATGTTTTCTGGTCCCTTTTCGGCTTCCGTGGGAATCTTGGCCCGAGCGAGGAGTTTGAGAGAGTCGTCGAAGAGGCCGGCGAGGATTTTCGTACCGCCGAGGTCGATGCCGATCCAGTGAGCCATGAGCGTAACCCCAAAGAGTCGGGGGTTATCATAGTTGGGTGGCCGCACGCGCATTCTTCACAAATGCCCGGACTTTGCCGGGGTCCTTCTTTCCGGGCGCAGATTCGACACCACTGGCAACGTCGACGCCCTTCGGCTTTACGAGCCGGATCGCCTCCGCGACGTTGTCGGGTGTCAGCCCGCCCGCGAGCACCAGAGGGACGCCGGGATCGAAACCGACGAGCAATTCCCATGGTGCGATTTTGCCCGTTCCGCCCACTTCCCCGGGCACGAATGAATCGACGAGTACCGCCGCCGGCTTGCGGCCGAACGATGCACAGCCCGCCACGTACTGCCGGATCGCCTGCAACGAAGCCGCATCCTTCACGCGGAACGCTGGCAGATGCGCGAACGGGAACGGATCATCGTCCGGCGGCGAAGTGTATGTCTGAAGTGTACGAAGGCCGAGTTGGAACCCGATCGCGATCGCCTGCCGCATCGGCGCTTCGACGAACACGCCCACCGGCGCGAGGAACGACGGCAACGCTCGCACCAGCGGTTCGGCCGCCTTTGGATCCACATAACGCGGCGACTTCGGGTGGAAGTTGAACCCGATCGCATTCGCTCCCGCGTCGGCGACAACGTCAACGTCCTCCGGCGTCGTTACGCCGCAGATCTTGATCTGGATCATGGCGCCCCCGCCGCCGGCACGCCCGGCATCCTGAAGAACTCGGCGACGGCGCACGCGAAGCCCGGCAGTTCGGGATCGCCTGCGATCGTATCTGTACTCTCCAGCACGATGAGCGAACGGTCCGGTCGATAGATGGTGATTTTCTGGTCTTCATAGTCAACGAGCCAAACCACCCGGACGCCGCCGCGAAGGTATCCGGCGATCTTCGCGTTGACTTTACTCATCCGGTCGTTCGGCGAAAGTACTTCGACGGCCAGTACGGGCGGATGCTCACCCCAACGGGGATGGACTTCGGCGAACGTGTTCGCGTCCGTGTAATACGCCACGTCCGGCCCGACGACGGTGTCGGGATTGCGTTCCAAAAGCACTCCGGAATCATTGGAGGCGATGTATCCAACTTTCACTTCAAAAGACCAGTTCGTGAGGATCGTGGTAAAACGGGCGCAAACGTATCCGTGTTGACGAGTCGGACGCGACATTTCGATCACCTCGCCACGGATGAGTTCGAAACTCTTGTTCTCGTTCTCCGGCCGATGGCCGAATTCCCAGAACTCGTCCGCCGTCATCGGTCGTACGGTCGGCTTCGGTGGCAGTCGCGTCGCGGTCATGATGGAACCTCCCCCGGTAAGTCTACCCGTTCGCGCGGCGGGCCGCCAAGCCGATCGCGCCGTGGATCACCACTTCCTCGGCGAGCTTAGCCGGCACAATGTCCGTCAGGTCCGCGAACGGTCGGAACACGCGCTCGGCCACGGCGGCACGGAGCGGGTCGAAGAACAACTCGTCGCCGTTCGACGCCACGCCGCCGCCGATGACGATCCGCCTCGGGCAGACAAGCGCAATCATCTGGCAAATCGCCTCCGCCAGCGCGTCGGTCGCCTCTTTCAGCACATTCCGGGAAAACTTGTCTTTCTTCTTCGCCGCACGACCGACCAATGTCCCGGTGATCTTCGACGCATCCCCCTCGACGAGTTCGAGCAATAGCGAACCCGCGGCTTCGCCCGCGATCGCCAACTCCTTCGCCCGCTCGCCGATGGCGAAACCGGACGCGATCTTTTCCAACTCGATCATCATGGGCGTGCCGGCACGGGACCAATCCAACACCTTGAGATGCCCGATCTCGGCGGCCCCACGGCCGACGGCGCGATAGATCGCGCCATCGAGGATGAGTCCACCGCCGATGCCGGTGCCGACGGTGATGTAGAACAGCGGCGAGACGCCACGTCCCGCACCGAAGAGCGCTTCGCCGAGGCCCGCGACGTCGGCGTCGTTCCCGATGGCGACGGGGACGTTTAACAGGGATTTCGCCCACTCGCCGAGCGGGAAGCCGTCCCAGCCGTCGATATGGTGGGACTTGATCGTGCGGCCGGTGGCGTCGTCGAACGGCCCACCGAAGCCAATGCCGATGCCTTTCACTGCACTAGGAGAAATGCCGGAACGCTCCCACAGTTCCGGTAGCATAGCTTCAATCTTCGCGCGAATCCCGGCGGCTCCGACGGACGGTACGACTGTCCGCTTCAGCAAATTCTCTTCGTTTCCAAGGGATACCAACGAACCGCCGCCGGCACCAAGGCCAACCTGTTGCTTCGTTCCGCCGATTTCGATTCCGATAAACACCGGTCTCCCCCGTGAATTCGCTTGGTGACAACTGATAGGCATGGGTAATGTATGTCGGAGAAAACAACATCGAGTACACCCGGAAGCCAATGTGGCTCTCTTCCTCGGAGAATGTGATGCCGATCCCATCAGTCTGTCCGAATTGCAAAACCGCGTCGGACGTACCTATTGATCTCGCTGGAAAACGCGTGAAGTGCCCGAAATGCAAAGAACCGATGCGGATTCCGACTGCTGATTCGGAGGAAGGCTTCGAAGTCGTTGTTGACGACCCACCTATCCGGAAATCCATAAGCCCTGCAAGTGCAAACGATGATTTTGAAGCCGATGTCGCGGTCCGGAAGAAACGTAGACCCATTGAAGATTTAGACGATGACGAACCGGTTCGAAAGCGAAGCCAACAACGAAAGGATGATGACTCCGAAGCCGATGATTATCAACCGAGGAATCGGCGGTCCGATCGGCGATCGCGTGACGATTCCACTGGCGTATCTCCAATTCGATACGTAATTGGCAGCGTCGTACTCATCGCGCTTCTCGTCGTAGCCTATATCGTTTATTCGTCCAAATTCGTTGCGAACGACGATGATCTTCAACAAAAGGATCCCGTGATCAAAGGTAAACCGATCCCCGGTATCCCCGATAAACCAATTGGACGCAACTTCTGAGTATGAAAAAATGCGTCAACGCTTCGCCCGCCGGCGGCCCTTCCCTTTCGCCTGCGGGCTGGCGACCGTTTCGCCCTTCAGCTTGGCGATCTGGTCCCGCAGTTGTGCCGCGCGCTCAAACTCCA
The DNA here is from genome assembly GCA_019636445.1 of Gemmataceae bacterium. Lineage (GTDB taxonomy): Bacteria > Planctomycetota > Planctomycetia > Gemmatales > Gemmataceae > Limnoglobus. Next base: position 24,632 of record JAHBXO010000003.1, read on the forward strand.
GGTTCTCCGCTGCCAACAGCATCTCCTTTTGCAACTCCTCCAGAAACTCGGCCGTCACGTAGTCCTCCGTTGTACCGGCCGCTTCCTGCGCGAGCTTGTGGGCCTCGACCTCCTCCTCGATGACGCTCTTGATGGCGGATTGCACCGTGCGCGGAGTGATGCCGTGCTCGGCGTTGTACGCCAGTTGCAGTTCACGCCGGCGGCTCGTCTCCTTGAGGGCGCGGTCCATCGACGCGGTCACGGTGTCGGCGTACATGATGACCTCGGCGTTCACGTTCCGTGCCGCCCGGCCCATCGTTTGGATCAGCGACTTGTCCGAACGCAGGAAGCCTTCCTTGTCCGCATCGAGAATCGCCACAAGTGAGACTTCCGGCAAGTCGAGGCCTTCCCGCAACAGGTTCACGCCGACGAGTACGTCGAACGCCCCCTCGCGCAGTTCGCGGAGGATCGTCACGCGCTCGATGGCGTCCAGTTCGCTGTGCAGCCACTTGCAGCGCAGTCCGGCCTCCTTGAAGTAGTTCGTCAGGTCCTCGGCCATGCGCTTCGTCATCACTGTCACGAGGGTGCGTTCTTTCTTCTCAGTCCGTAGTCGAATCTCCTTCTCCAGGTCCTTCACCTGCCCCCGCGCCGGTCGCACGTGCGCTACGGGGTCGACAAGTCCGGTCGGTCGAATCACCTGTTCCACCACCTCACCGCCGGTCTTTTCCAACTCGTACGGCCCCGGTGTGGCGCTCAGGCAGAGGCAGCGCGTCAGACGCTTTTCGAATTCCTCGAAGCGGAGTGGGCGGTTGTCCAGCGCGCTCGGTAGGCGGAAGCCGTGTTCGACGAGCGTGGCCTTGCGGGCAGCGTCGCCGTGGAACATGCCGCGCACCTGTGGCAGCGTCACGTGCGATTCGTCCACGACGAGCAGGAAATCCTCCGGGAAGAAGTCCAGCAACGTGTATGGCGGTTCGCCCGGCGCGCGGCCGCTGAACCAGCGGGCGTAATTCTCCACGCCGGAGCAGTAGCCCACTTCGCGGAGCATGTCGAGGTCGTACCGGCAACGTGCCCGCAACCGCTCGGCCTCCAGCAGCTTGCCCTCGGTCTTGAACTGCGCGAGCCGGTCGTTCAGTTCCTGTTCGATCCCCTTGATCGCCTCGCGTGTGCGCTCCTCCGGCGTGACGAAGTGCTTGGCCGGATAGATGTAAAGCTCCGGCAGTTCCTGGATTACTTCTCCAGTGACCGGGTGGACGACGGAGAGCGCATCCACGTCGTCGCCGAAGAGTTCGATGCGATAGCCGACTTCCTCGGACGCGGGCCAGACTTCGATGGTGTCGCCTCGAACGCGGAACTTGCCGCGCTCGAAGGCGATATCGTTCCGCTTGTACTGAATGTCCACGAGTTTCAGGAGCAGATTATCGCGGTCGACCGTGTCGCCCTTCTTGAGGTGGACCATCATGCGCTTGTAGTCGGTCGGCGAACCGAGGCCGTAGATGCACGAGACGGACGCGACGATGATGACGTCCTCGCGGCTGACGAGCGCCGACGTGGCGGCGAGGCGCAGCCGGTCGATGTTCTCGTTGATGCTGCTGTCTTTCTCGATGTAGATGTCGCGCTGCGGGATGTAGGCTTCGGGCTGGTAATAGTCGTAGTAGCTGACGAAATAGTTCACGGCGTTCTTCGGGAAGAAGCCTTTGAACTCCTTGTAGAGTTGGGCGGCGAGCGTCTTGTTGTGGGCGAGGACGAGCGTGGGGCGGTTGAGGGCGGCGATGACGTTGGAGGCGGTGAAGGTCTTGCCGGTGCCGGTGGCACCGAGGAGGACCTGCATCGTCCGGCCGCGCCGGAACCCGTCGACGAGTTCGCGGATCGCCTTGGGCTGGTCGCCGGCGGGGCTGTAGTCGGCGGCGAGTTCGAACTGCGCGGGCATCGCGGCACCCCTGACACGTTGAGAACATCAGTATACCATCCGACACTTCGAACGACCAACTCGTAGACTGATTGCAACTGATTCGTTCGCCGCGCGATTGCCCCGACATGACCGATCCCGACATTGACGACGAACTCCTCGATGACGCTCCGCCCGAACTCCGCCGCGGCTCCGAACCGATCCGCATGGTCGTGAAGATCAAGGCCGAAGGGATGCGCCTCGACCACTACCTCCAGATCTACTTCCAGGACTTTAGCCGCTCCGACCTTCAGGAAGGCATCCGCTCCGGCGCGATCACGGTCAACGGCAAGACCACGAAGCCGAGCCACAAGGTCCGCAGCGACGATATCCTGGCCGTCACGCTCCCGGAACCGCAGCACCCCGCCCCGGTGCCCGAAGACATCCCGCTCGACGTGCTCTACGAGGACGAATTCCTCGCCGTCGTCAACAAGCCGTGGAACATGGTCGTCCACCCCGCGAAGGGGAACTGGAGCGGCACACTCGTCAACGCCCTGCAGTTCCGCTTCAAGGACGCGCTCAGCCAGGCGAACGGCAGCCATCGACCCGGCATCGTCCACCGGCTGGACAAGGACACCAGCGGCGCGATCCTCATCGGCAAGGAGGAACGCACCCACCGCGAACTCGCCGGCATGTTCGAGCACCGGAAGATGTTCAAGGAGTACGTCGCCATCTGTGCCGGCGAATTGGACCGCGACAGCGATTACATCGAGGCCGCGATGAAGCTCCACCCGCACGACCGGCTGCGGCAGATCGTCTCACGGGACGCCGACGCCAAGGAGGCGGTGAGCTACTACGAGGTGATGGAGCGATTCCGCGGCTTCGCCCTCGTGAAGGTGCAGCCGAAGACCGGCCGCACGCACCAGATCCGCGTCCACCTCGCCCACGTCGGCTGCCCCGTACTCGCCGATAAACTCTATGGCGGCCGGAGTTCGTTCAAGCTCTCTGAGGCGATCGGCCATCCGCTGGAGACCGACGAACTGTTGTTGGAGCGCCAGGCGTTGCACGCCTTCCGCCTGCGCTTCAAGCACCCGCGCACCGGCAACTGGCTGGAAGTGGAGGCCCCCTTCCCCCCCGACATGCGCCGCACGCTGGACGTGCTGCGGGAGCACCGGAAACTCTGACACCGGGCCGATACAACGCCGCCGCGATCCGACAGATAGCGGTGGGCAAGCCCGCCGCGCGGTTTCGAGTCTTCGAGAAACCGCCGCACGTGTTACCGCCACATCGATCAAAGCACAGGAGGCCGTTCCTTATTGCCCGCGTATTGTCGGAACAGTTCGAGAAAGCGGTCGAACCCCGGCCGGCCTACCTCTTGGTCATGCCATGTCCTCGGGAACAACTTTCCGAGAAACTGACTCGTGAGCCGTCGCTCTTTATCCATCTCGTACATCTGCCAGACGAATACATCGACCCATTTGTACTCGCGCACTTGGCCGCGTTCTCTGACCAAGATTCCCTCGGGGCCGACTTCCGTCGTCATCTTCGAGAAATGGATTCCCGACCAAGCAAGTAGGATCGCGATGAAGACGAGGAACGATCCGAGCGGGAGGCTGATCGGGTCTTCCATCTGAAAACCAACTGCCGCCATCGTCACCACCAATCCGGCCACGACGAGATACACCGGTAGCAACCAACGAGCCGAACGGAAGACTTCAATCTCCGGCGGTGGCGATTCCATGAGGATTTGTCTCCTTGGCATGGTTGCAGTCGTTTCACCTTTCATTCGTTGATGCGACCGATGGCTTTGGAATGCGAGCTGCTCCCCTGCGATTATCGTGATTCTTCATCATCCGAGGCGCACGCGGCGGTTTCTCGAAGACTCGAAACCGCCCGGTGGGCAAGCCCACCGCTATCTGTCAAATGCTCGCCGGGTCGAACTCCGGGATCTGCGTGAAGGCGATGCGCGTCGGGGCCGTCTCCTCGCTGCCGCAGAGCGTGCCGAAACGGATCACGTTCTTGCCGAACTGCCGGTTGATCTTGTCCATCGCGTGCGACACCGCCACCAGGTCGCGGTCCGCGTCGAAGAGCGACGGCGTCGTGCCCGGCGTCGGTGTCAGATCGAAGAGCACCATCCCCGCCTGCGTCGGCTTGCCCGGCAGCCGCGACGGCCAGAGCGAATCGAAGGCGCGCAGGAACGAGAGCGTGTCCTGCGTGCGCAGCACCTTGCAGGCCGCGTCCCAGCGCTCGCCGTGCTCGTAGCGCACCGTCACGGCCATCTGGCCGCACCAGTGGTTGAGCGCCCGCAGGCGCGCCGCCGCCTTGTGGATCAGCTTCACCATCACGCCGTAGACGCCGGGGTGCGTGCGGATCTCCGGCGGCAGCACGTGCGAATGGCCGACGGTCTGCCGCTTCGTCGGCGGGTCGCGCACCTCGTCGCCGCGCAGCAGGTGGTACCAGCGGTCGCCGTGGACCTGGCTGCTCCAGATGGTGCGCATCGACTTCGCCGACAGGCCGCAGAGCTGCTCGACGCTGAAGATGCCGTAGCGGTGGAAGCGTTTCTCCATGCGGGGGCCGATGCCGGAGAAGTCGGTGAGCTTGAGAGCGTGCAACCGGTGCGGCAACTCGTCGCCGCGGATGATCACGAGGCCGTCGGGCTTCTGCAGGTCGGTGCCGACCTTCGCGAGCATGGTGTTCGGGGCGATGCCGATGGACGCCGTGACCCACTCGCCGACGGAATTCCGAATCTCCTCTTTCATCTTCCGGGCGATGCGCTCGGCGTTCGCCGGCTCGCGCTCGTCGCCGATCAGGTTGCAGACCATCTCGTCGATGGAGAGGATGCGATCGACCGGCAGGCAGCGGCCGACGGCGCGGACGATCTTGTCGTGGTACTCGACGTATTTCTCGTGGCGGGCGAGGACGAGCCGGATGCGGGGGCAGAGCCGCAGCGCCTCCCAGACGGGGGTGCCGGTCTTGATGCCGAACTTCTTGGCCTCGTAGCTGGCGGCGATGCAGCAGGAGGTGCGTGCCATGACGGGCACGACGCCGACGGGCCGGCCGCGCAGCTTCGGGTCCTCCTGCTGCTCGACGGAGGCGAAGTAGGCGTTCATGTCGACGAAGACGCGGCGGAGGGGCGGCGGAGACATGGGGCACCGGTGCGAATTCTTGTCCCTTCCCCCTCGAAGGGGGAGGGTTAGGGTGGGGGTGACGGCCGACGCGGGAGCTTGTCGCGATCCCCGTCACCCCCACCCCGGCCCTCCCCCTTCAAGGGGGAGGGGGAAAGAGAGCTTTCCCTTCGACGGAGCGACGGTACGGCATAGTGAACAAAATTATCTACACGCACTTTAACTGAACATCCGTTCCCAGTCCAGCGAATTCGTCAAGAATTCCCCCGATTCCGGCCGATGATGCGAATTGGACCACTCCGGAGACGCCGATGCGCCGACTGTTCGCGTTCCTGCTGCTGGGCCTCGCGCTTGCCGGCTGCGCCAAGCCGACGAACACCGCGGCGACGACCGTACGCGGGCGAGTCTTCGTGCAGGGCCGGCCGCTCGCCGGCGGCACGATCGTCTTTGCCCCGCACCCGGAGCGCGGCGGTGCGGGCCGGGCCGTCGCCGCCGACATCGATGCGAACGGCGAGTACGAACTGAAGACCGAGAAGGAGATCCCGGCCGGGTGGTATCGCGTCGCAATCGCCGACCCGCCGTACTGGACTGTGGTGGTGCCGGGTGATTCCCCAAAGCTCGCGGCCGTGTCGGGGTTCCCGGAGACGCTGCGGCGGCCGGACAAGTCGGGACTGGAGCGCGAAGTGGTGAACGGTCAGGCGAACGAGTTCGAATTCCACATCGAAGTGAAGCAATAAAAGAAAAGCGGAATGCGGGATTCAATCCACATTCCGCATTCGAATTATCCCGTCGTCGCAGGCGTCGCCATCGGCTCCGAGCGTTTCGTCGCCCGTCGCACCAGCCGATACCCGAAGTAGCCCACCACCATCCACGGCAGCACCACGCACAAGCCGAAGATCACCCAGGTCAGGCTGCTGAGCAGGACCGAGGCACTGGTGGCGAGGCCCTTGCGGACCTGCGGCCAGACACCGCTGTCGCTGGGTACGATCAGGTCGGCGTTCGAGAGCACGATATCGAGGCGGGCCGTGGCGAACTTGCCGTCGGTCGCGGACTGGTCGCGGCCGGTCTGCTGCACGCGGACGATGCCGACGCCCTTCGCCTTCTCGACGATGCCGGCGGCGCTCGCCAGCGGCACGTCGTACACGAGCTTCGCCGTCACGCGGCCGCTGCGGTCGTTGGCGACATTCGAATCGACGATGCGTCCCTTGGCTTCCGTCACGAACGCCGAGAGGGCCGCCGCCGTCGTGTCCACGTTGTCCACTTCGATGGCGAGCGTCGTCGTCTCGCGGGGCTTCAGCCGGTTCGCATTCGCGAAGGTCACGCGGTAGAGCGCCTTCGAATCGCTGACGAGTCGGGACTCGGGCTGCCGGGTCGTCTGCCGGCCGAGGACGTCGCCTTCGGCCGCCATCGCCGCGAGCACCGGGCCGTCCTCGCCGCGCTTCAACTCGAAATCGAGCTGGGCCGTCACGTTCAGCTTGTCGTTCTCGTTCAGGCTGGAATTCACGATGCGGCCCTTCGCCTTCTCCACGGCGTCCTTGAGGGCGCGGAACCCTGCAGGAATGTCCGTCACGGCGTACTGCACCGTCGTCGTCTCGCGGGGCTGCATCTTCGACGCCTCCAGCAGCGAGAGGCGGTAGAGCACCTTCGAATCGGTGGCCTGCGCCGTCTCGGCGGCGCGGAGGACGTTGCGGTAAACCGTATCGCCGGCAGTGGCGAACAGGGCGAGCACCGGGGCCTCGGCGCCGCGCTTCAGCTCGAAGTCGAGCTGCGTGATCTGATTCCCGTCACCGTCGTGGAGTTGGGCGTTCACGATGCGGGCGCCGGCCTTCTGGGCCGCGTCCTGCAGGCTCGTGAACGTCGCCGGCACATCGGTCACGGAGAGTTGCAGCACCGTCGTCTCGCGGGCCGGGATCTTCGCGGCACTGAAAAGCGACGTGCGGAACAGCACCTTAGTATCGGTCACGCTGTCCGACTCCGGCGCCCGGCTGACCGTCTTGCCGACAGTCTCGCCCGCCGCCGCGATCGCCGCCAACAGCGTGGCCTCTTCCGTACGCTTCACCTCGAAGTCGAACTGCGCCGTGACGTTGATCTTCTCGCCTTCGGTCACATTTGCAGTGACGACGCGGCCCTTCGCCTTTTCGACGGCGTCGCGGAGGGTGCGGAAGCTCGCGGCCACGTCCGGCACGGCCACCTGCACCACGGCCGTCTCGCGTGGAGCCACGTTCGCCAGGTTGTAGAACTGAACGAGGAAGACCGTGTCGCCGCGCTTCACCTTCGCGTCCTTGGTGGTCGGCGAACCGTCGGCGGTCTGCTGCCGGTCGATCTCGAGCCGCGCGACGCGGCCGAGCTGCTTGAGGCGATCGCGGATCGGGCCGGACGCGTCCGGCGATACTTCGAAGTTCAGCACGGCGCTGTACTGCCCGGCCTGGAGCTGCTTCAGTTCGGATTTTGTCACGCGGCCCTTGGCCTCCAGCACCGCCGCCATCGCGTCGCGGAAGGTCTTGTCCACGTCCTCGGTCTCGATGCCGGCCTGTACTCGCTCGTTCTCGGTGATGCCCGCCGCCTGGCGGATCTCCTTTTCGGCCATCGTGATGGTTAGCGTACTCAGCGATGCGAGGCTGCCGTAGTAACGCAGCTCGCCCTCGTACTCCTCGATCTTCGTCCGCCAGACTCCGAGTTCCTTCTCGGCTTCGAGCAGTTGCTTGATCTCCCCCTTACCGTCCTTGATGATCGCGAGCAGTCGCGTCTCCATCGCGCGGGCCGCCTTCAGCCGGCTCTCGAGGTCGGTGTACATCTTCGTAATATCTTGGCTGCCGATCCGCTGGCCCTTCAGTTCGCCAGTCTTGCCAAGCTCCTTGCGGAGTTCGAGGACGAAGCCGTCGAGATTGTCGGGCGGGACGCGGACGACGACGGATCCTTTCACCTTGCCGTTGGCCAACTTCTCGCTGTTGACCGTGCCAACGTAGGCGTTGGGAATCTTGGTCACGAGCAGCGTGACGGTGGCGACGGCGGAATCGAAGGATTCGACTTCGAACTCGATGTCGCCGGAGCGGATGATGATCTTCCGCACCGCCGGTTGCTGGACGGCGGGCGCAACCGCCGGTGCTGGAACGGTCTGGCCGACGGTCGTCTTCGGCTCCGGCTTCGGGTCGCCGGGCTTCGCTTCGCCGTTAAAGCCCCGCTGCTTGAATTCCCGTTCCGCGAGGTCGTCGAGTTTCTTCTTGCTGTCGATCGCCTCCGCCGCTTTGTCGCGGCTCTCCCGATTTTCCTTCACGTTCCCTTGCGGGCCGGGTACGAAGTAGGCAACCGGCGGTGCGGGCGTGCTGGCGGTCGGCGTGACGCCGAGCGCGCGGTTCGCGACGTCGCCGCCGTTGGTTTGCAGTTGGGGTAAACCGGGTGCCGGCGCACCACCTCGACCGAATCCGTATGCACCTGTCGGAGACGTGGTGGTACTGGTCGCGTTGCCCGGTCCCATTGGCCCGCCGCCGGGGGGCATGATCCCGCCGAACATCACGCCGCCAGCACCCGGCGCGCCGCCGCTGCCGGACATGGGGGCACCCGCGGTGGCCGGGCCGGCCATCGGCGGGGAAACATTGCTGTAGCGGAGAGACACGCCATCGGCCTCCGCGCCGCGCTCGTTGTAGTAGCGGTTGGTCAGTTTGCTTCGGGCTTTGCCGGCTTCCTCGGGTTGGTCTATCTGGAGACTGAACTGGTCGTTTGGTTGGCCGCCGGAACGACGATCCCAGGTTTTCGGGCTGGCCGTGGAATCCACCACTCCGGCATCGAAGGTCTGATCGCCAAACGTCGAGTACCAGTTACTGGATGTCGAAGCCACGCCGTTTGTGGATTTCACATCGACCGCTTGGTCCTCGATTGCGAACTTGCGATGAAGTGACCTTTGCAGATTCTCCGCCATTTCGCCAGCCGTCGGAACGGTTCCCTCATCGTCATCTCCTCCGCCGAATCGTAATACTCCGCGTGTCCGTTCAGGGAGTGGCGAATTCGGGCCGGTCCCCCACGCGAAGCTTTCGCCGGGCATCGGCAGGCCGCCGTTCGCGATCACGAAGCTGGTCACCGCGCCGAACGCGCCGATCACGAGCGTCGCCGCCAAGCCCATGAGCGCCCGCCGGCCCCAGCGGCTCATCGGCCGCGCCGGAACCGCCTTCGGCTCGCGGATCGCACGCAGCGTGCGGTCTTCCAGCATCGCACTCGGGCGGACGGAGGCGAAGAGGTTCGCGAGGCCGCCGTCGAAGGCGCGTGCCGCTTCCAGGGCCGAAAAGCACTCGGAGCAATCCCGCACGTGCGCGTCGAACCGTTCCCGTTCGATCGCGTCCAGCCCGTCGGCCAGGAACGCCGCGATCCGCTCGTGCGTCCAGATGTGATCGGTCATGGCATCGTCCTTCAAAAAAGATCGGTCGGCATCCGCTCGCGGAGGATCTTCAACCCGCGATGGAGCAGCCCCCGGAGGGAGCCGTTGGTGAGTCCGAGTTGCGTGCTGATGGTTTCGTAGTCGGCCCCGGTGATGTACCGGAGCGTCAGCGGCAGGCGGTATTCGTCCGGCAGGCTCCGCAGCACCGCCAGCACCTGGTCCCGCCGTTCGTCCCGTTCCAGAGATTCGTCCGGCGGTTTCTCGCCGCCGGTGATGGTCTTCAACTCCATGTCGGATCGCGGGGGCGCGGCCCGTTTCTGCCTGAGGTCATGCCGGGCGGCATCGGTGACGACGTTGTTGGCGATGGTCAGCAGCCAAGGTCGGAAGCCGTCCGGGCTGCGCAGTTTGTTAAGTGAGCGATAGGCGAGCAGAAACGTCTCCTGCGTCAGGTCCTCGGCCCGGTGCGTATCGCCGGTATCGAGGTAGATGCGGGAGAAGACCAGGCGGGACGTGCGGCGGACGAGTTCTTCGAACCCGCTCCGGTCGCCGTCGCTCGCCCGTCGGACGAGGTCGGTATCGCTCTCGATCATGGCGTTCACACTAATCGAGACGACGGACCGGGGAAGCCCGCGCGCGGAATCTAAGCCTCGACGTGACAAACGTGAAACAATCGAATGGAATCAGGAAGGCCTGGCGTCACGGAGTTCCAGCACCCATTCCCGCAATTCGCGGACCTCGTCGCGAAGACGGCCGACTTCCTCTGCCAGCGAGGAACGCCCCTCGACGTTGATTGCCGGCGATTCCACTGCGCCGCGACCGACGGCCGCCGCGGCCGCCTGCAACTCCTCCGGCGCGTGGAACCCGTGCGTCAGCGTAGTCCCACGGCGTTCCGGCGGCGTCAGGTAGACCACGAGTTTGCGCTCCGCCAATGGTTTCAGGAGCGCCCGCAACTGGTCCAGATCCGGCACGTCGTCCATCCGGCAGACGCGTGTACGCAGGTCCCCTTCCGATTGCGGCCCGCGCAGCAGCAACTCGGCCAGGATTGCCAATTCGACGCGGCCGACCTTCCAGTTCTCGTAGAGCAGGTGCCGCCAGCGCTCGACGCGTCCGCCGGTGATCTTGGACACCCAGCCACCGCCCTGCAGACGCGTCAGCGTTTCCTCCACGTCGTCCTCGTCGAGGTCCAGCACCGGGTCGCGGTTCGACTTCTGATTGCAGCCTGTCGTGATGGCGTTGACCGACATCGGATAAGCGTCGGGCGACTTGGAAGTCTTCTGCTTCTCGATAAGTACGCCGAGGACGCGCCGTTCGCGGATCGGCAGCACGGGCCAGGATTCGGCGCTCGGCTCGGCGTTCGACATGGCGGCCTCTCGAATCGTTTTTGTGCTAGGTTCAAATGAACATCTGGAGCAACACCATGAATGTCGCCACGATCGCAGGACTCGGGCTCATGATGATCGGCGGAATTCTCTTCAGCGGCGAAAAATCGCTCGGTATCCACAATCCGCCCATCGGCGTACTGCTGATCGGCGGTGGATTCATGTTGGCACTTTACGGATATTACGACGGAAGCGCCGACGAAGACCGCGGTCCCCGCCGGCGCATCAACGACAACTTTGTCTGATCATTTCGCCGGGTCGGCGACCATCGGATCGACCGGATCGCTCTGCAGCGACAACATGAAGAGCACCAGATCCGACTTTTCGTCCTTGGTCAATTTGAGCTGGAACGGGATGATCGGCCATCCGCCCGACGTGAACACCTTAACGTTCGGGTCGACCGGTTGGCCGGCTGCCTTCGCCTTCACATAGGCCGCTTCGGCAGCGGTGTCGCGCATCTTCTCGGCGAGGTGCGGGTTTGCGTTGCCACCCTTGTCGTAGTAGTCGACGACGGCTTCGAGGGTCGCCTCGCTGCCGTCATGCATGTAGGGAGCGGTGGACGCAAGACCGCGCAGGCCGGGGGTCTTGAACGAACCGACTAGGCCGGGGTCCTTGTGGCCCGTCGGCAGGCTTCCGAAGCGACCGAGGTCGCCGGCCGGAAGTTGGCCGTCCTTTGAGCCGACGCCGAGGTTGTGAAAGAGTCCGTCGGTGAAGTTCTCGCCGACGTGGCAGTTGGTGCAGCGCGCCTTGCCGAAGAAGAGATTGCGGCCGCTGACGAGCCGCTTGCCCAACGCTTCGGCGTCCTTCGCGGCGTTGCCGAAGGGTTGGAGCGCCGCAGCGTCGTTCTTTGCGGCCGCGTCCTTCAGTACCGCCGAGAAATCGACCGCCTTCAGTTCCGGCTTCTCGCCCGTGTCGTCGTCGGCCAATCGCTTCTTCATCGCGGCTTCGGCGCGGTCGTAGATCGAGTTCCCGACCAGCACGGTTCGTTCATAGGTGGCGATCGCCTTCGCCACTGCGTCCCGGGTCGGCGCGTGGCCGAAGACCGCTTCGAATTCCTTGACGTACTCCGGCTTTGCGCGGAGCCGCGCCACCACGGCCGCCCAGGCGTCCCCTTTGCCATCGAACATCTCTTTTGGATTCGTCGGGGGTCCCTGCGATTGATCTTCCAGCGACGCCGCGCGGCCGTCCCAAAACTGGAAGCGATTGTACGCGGAGTTAATCACGGTCGGAGCGTTCGCCCCGCCGATGTTCCCGCCGATTCCGGTCGAGAACCGGGATTGATCGGTGTAGCCCTTCGCCGGGTCGTGGCAGGTCGCGCACGAGACGGTGGCATCGGACGAGATGATCTTGTCGAAGTAGAGTTTCTTGCCGAGCGTCCATTTCGCGAGCGTCATCGGATTTTCGGGTGGCACCGCGGGACCGGACGACAGGCCGAGGGGCACCTTGATAAGCACCGCTTTGCGGGCGACCTTAGCACCCGAAACCGGATCAAGGACTTCCTGTGTCGCTTCGTTCCAATACTTCGGCAGGGCCGCCCAGACCTGTGCGTTGGAGTTCCGCGTCACGAAAGTGATCGGCGTGTCCTTCGCGAACGGGATCTTCTTGGCTTCGTTGGGAATCAGGGCGTCGATTGGTTCGGCTGCTGGGATGGAGTTTGAAACGATGCTAACTGCGATGAGGGCACAGAACCACAAGCGGAGCATGGTCATCCTTTCCGGGAATTGATCAGGAGGCGGGAATCGTCACTATCATCGGTAGTCACGCGGTCAACGCGAGTCAACCGGCGGCCCAACTCAATATCGCCTCGACGCTAGGCCGGTCGGTCGCATCGCGACTCGGATAGGCGTGCAACACCGTTCGCGATCGGTCGATCAGAAAGTCGCCGCCGAGTTGGAAAACGTCTTCGGTATGCGTCAACCGGCGGATCTTCTCGCCTCGGAACAGGAGTTTGAGGAAGTTCAAAACGATGCGCGGCCGGAAGAAGTGCCATACAGACACGCGGCCGAGGCCGACGTGTTTGTACCCTTCGCGGTTTGGGTCGGTCACGACGGGGAACGGAACGCGTTCGCGCTCGACGAAGCGTTCGACGATGGCGGGCGGGGCGTGGCCGACGGCGATGACTCCGATGCCGGCGGCGCGGAGCCGCTCGTAATTGCGGGCCACCTCGCCGAGGTGGGCGACGCAGGGCATTCAGGCGAAATGTCGGAGGAAAAGCAGCAACGTGCGGTCCAATTCGATCAACTCGGACAGTTTGACCGCGACGCCGTTCGCACGGAGGAAAGTGAAGTCCGGCAACGTATCCCGTTCTTCGCTCATGTAGCTGATGCTATACGTCCGCGGACTCGACGCCAGAGTTCGCCGAGGAAACCGGCCGCGAAACCGAAATGGATCGCGAGAAAGACGAGGGGAAGCCGCACGCGGACGGACGCGGGTTGACCGCGGCCGATCCAGAGCGATGCGCCGAGGATCGTGCTGGCGTAAAGTGCGATTGAGCCGAGATAGGCCAGCGAAAAGTAAGGATGAAGGAAGGCGAGCGCCGCGCCGACGACGACCCAGACGCACCAGAGCGGCGGCACGAGCGCCGGCAAGGTCAGGGAACGCGGGTGCTTCGCCGCGAGGCGGGCGCGCCCGGCACCGTAACGGCCGAGTTGTCTGAACAGCCCCTTCGGCGTCGAACGTGGGTCGTAGACGATGCGGATATCGGGCGTGAAGTAGCAGGTCAGCTTCGCGTCATGGACGCGTTGGTTGAATTCCACGTCCTCGCAGGCGTCGAACCGGGGATCGAAGAAACCGATCGTATCGAACACCTCGCGCCGATAGGCGACGGCGGTGCTTTGCGGTTCAACGAATTTCGCCTCGTTCGAGAAGATGTCGGAATCGGGGTTGTGCCCCAACCGGCTCGATCGCGCGATCGAGACGGCAGCCTGGAAAGGCGTCGGGTCCGGGGCATCCAGCGGCTGTGGTCGGCCGAGGCAATCCGCCCCGCTGGCGGCGAATGCCTTTATGACATTCCGCAGGTAGCTCCGATCCGGCACATGGCAGTGGCCGTCCACCACGACGGCCACGCGACCCGTCATCTGGCGGAGTCCCAGGTTCCGCCCCGCGCTGGACCACCGGTTGGGATTGTGGACGAGTTTCAGGTTGGGATGGTCGCGTTGCAGTTCGCGTACGATCGGCACCGTGTCGTCGGTCGAACAACCGTCCGCGACGATCACTTCGAACTCCTCGGTCGGAAACTCCTGCGTCAGGAGCGACTGGAGCGTCGCGCGGATGGAGCGCGATTCATTCCGCACCGGCACGATGACGCTGACGCCGACGGTAGGCATGCGTTTCTCCGCGATCACTTGCGCCGATAGAGTCGTTTAAGTCCGAACAGCTTGAGGGCGGTGCATCCGAGGATGGCGAGGTCGAAGCCGAGGCTTGCTCGCCGGATGTAGAACCGGTCGTGGACGAGCTTGCGTTTCACGTCGGCGATGGTTTCATCGGGCGGCAGGTGGATCTGCGCGAGGCCGGTGAGGCCGGGTTTCACCGCGTGGCGGGAATCGTAGCGCGGCACCGACTTGCGGAGTCGTTCGATGATTTCGGGCCGTTCCGGGCGCGGACCGACGAGGCTCATCTCGCCGCGCAGGACATTCCAAAGCTGCGGAAGTTCATCGATATGCAGGGCGCGGAGGACGCGGCCGACAGGCGTGATGCGCCGATCGCCGGCGACGGCCCATCGCGCCTGACCGTCGCCTTCGGCGTCGTGGCGCATCGTCCGAATCTTCAAGATCGTGAACGGCACGCCGCCACGGCCGGTGCGCGTTTGGCGGTAGATCGCCGGCCCGCGCGACGTCGCCCGCACGGCCATGATCGCAAACGCCATCACCGGCAGTGCGAGCACGAACAAGCCCGCGGCCAGAACGAGATCGATGGCGTCCTTCACACCCGCTACGGGGCGGACTGCAGGAAGGGCCACGGTTTCGATGGCGAGAGCCTTCACGCGAAACACCGGCGGGGTCGAGGGCTTGGCACGTTGCGTCGTTTCCATCGGGCCGATTCTTCCTGATCGTTAAGGGTGTCCATCGGGCGAAGACGGTTCGCGGAACGCGGTGGAATACTGTTCGAATGCGGCACGAACAAAAGCGGTCAACGCCGCGGAATCGGCGACCGGCGGACCGTCCAGAACGGTGATCGGCGTCGCGATATAGAGTTTGTGCAATTCGGTCTCGCGCACGTAGTGGAAGCGCGCCCGGTCCGGGGCTTCCCATGTTCCGTCGGTCGTCCAGGCCCAGCGGATGCGCAGCCGTTCGACGCCGGACTCACGTTTCTTCTCGAAGTCGGCGACGAAGCAAGCTGCGGTGCCGGACGCAAGTTTGATCGTTTCCCGTTTCACCTCGCCGAGCAGGCGATAGCCGCTGGCGGTGTAGCAAACGTCGGGCGTGTGCGTCGACACGGCGCCGGGGACGCCGGAAATGATCGAAACAGCCGCCGAGAACGCGCCGTCTGCCGGGCGATAGCGGCGCGACGTCGCGACGCTGCGTTCCTTCAACGGCACGTCGTGCTCGATCGGTTGAACTTCGCAATCCGGCAACTGGATCGCCAGAGCGTGCATGCGTTCCGTGCGTGCGGCGTCCGGCGCGAAGACCGACCACCGCTGCGTGATCGCCCCGTGCCCGACCGCACCAGCCACGAGCAGTGCCGCGAGTACCCAGACCGGCGACTTCGATTTCAACATAGCGCCTCCTGCGGCGTCGCTCCGAGATACACCACGCCCGAATGCGGCACTTCCATCGAGGCGACACGGTCCGCCGCCCTCGCCAGCGCGGGCAACGCCGTCTCGCGATGCTTCGCGCACAATAGCACCACCTCGCACCGCCGCGCCACCTCGATCGACTCCGCCGCCGTCAGCAGCGGGTGGGCGTGAAGGATAACGCAGTCGTATGGTTCCGCGAGGCAGCGCAACAGTTGCTCGAGGCGCCCGCTGCCCGCCACGCGTCGGACGTCGTCGCTCCAGCGACCGGCGGGCAGGACGTGCAGGCCGTTCGGAAGCGTCTGGATCGTGCGAGCGAAATCCGATTCGCCGCGCAGGAGTTCACAGACGCCGGCAGCATTCCCAACCTTCGCGAAGGAATGAATTGCCGGGGTACGAAGGTCGAAGTCGGCGACGAGTGTTTTGTAGCCGGCATCGGCAAGACTGTCGGCGAGTGCGAACGCCGTGAAGGCTTTGCCTTCGTCCAACAGGGCGCTTGTAACGCCGACCGTGGTCGCGCCTCGTGGCAGCCACGTCTGCGTCACGTAGGCCCGCAACTTGTCGATGGCTTCCAGAATCTCTGTGCGCCGGACCGGGTCGATTGTCGAGTCGACATTGTCCCAGGGCACGACGCCAACAATCGGCATCGGCACGGTAGCCGCCACGTCCGCCAGACCACAGGCTCGTTTCGCCACGGTTTCGTAGCCGAAGGCAACAAGGCCGACGAACGCGAACCCCATGAGACCGGCGAAGATCGTGGCGAGAATCTGTTTGCGCGTGTCCTTCTGCATGGGCGTCGACGCCGTTTGCAGGACGCTGACGCGTTTTGGGGAACTCAGGTCGAGCCGAAGCGCAGCCGCGTTCTGCGCGAGGCCACGAAAGATACCGTCCTCCGCCTCGGCGAGCGATTCGTTCGGGTCGATTCCTTTCTTGTCGTCGACCTTGCGGAACTCGGCCGGTTTCAGCGGTTCCTCATGTGGCAATCGGACGAGTTCCTCCTGCGCCGCGACGAGTTTGAGTTTCGATGCCGCCTGCATCGCCTCCAGTTCCTGGAGCCGCAACACGGCCGCGTCGAACTCCGCCACACGGGGATCGACAACCGGTGCGCTCGCCAGCGGAG
Source organism: Gemmataceae bacterium (assembly GCA_019636445.1). GTDB lineage: Bacteria > Planctomycetota > Planctomycetia > Gemmatales > Gemmataceae > Limnoglobus. The sequence goes on from JAHBXO010000003.1 coordinate 41,221, forward strand.
CGTTCGGCCGCACCTGTGCGAAGAGCTTGGCTTTGGAATCCTTGAGTTCCTTCAGCTCAGCCGCCATCTCGTCGGCTCGCTTCAACTTCGCCACGATCGCCGGGGCGTCCGGGTTCTCGTACCGCGAGCGATCCAGGGCGTATTCGCGCCGCATCGTCTGTTCCGCAGCCTCCAGCGCCCGCACGTCCGGGTCGCGGTCCACGGCGGCCGCGATCATCTCTGGCGTCAGGCCCGACGGCGCGGGGGCCGAATCCTTGGGCTGCTCCAACCGTTTCTTCAGTTGCTCGATCCGGGATTTCTGCGTGGCAATCGCCAGCGGAAGGTCCGAGAGTTGTTCCTGCAGTGCGAGCGTCCGCGATACCTGCGCCGCAGCGATCTGCCGCTGCACCCATTCCGGCGGCCCGGCGTTGACGATCCCGGTCGGCAGCGCGTTCGGCGCCTTGCCGTCGCCGCCAGCCAACCGAAGGTTCGGCTCCGCCGGCTTGCCACCCTTCTCGTTGAGTGTCTTCTGCAGGTTGATCAGCGTCGTTTCGAGCACCAGCAGGAACGCCTGGCGTTCCTTGATTTCCTTCTCGATGACTTCTTCCATGAACGCCGTCTGCACGGCGTTCACGATCCGGCGCACATCCTCCGGGTTGTGGCCCTTGAGCGTGAGCCGAATCAATTCCGAGCCGTCCTGGGTACTGACTTGCAATTCGTCTTCGAGATATTGGAAAGGGTTCTTTTGATCCTTGATCGTGGCCAGGTCGCCGATCCGTTGGCCATCGACCTCCAGCCCGAGAGCGCGATTGAGCACGAACTCGTTTTTGATCAGCCCGGCGTTGGTTTTGATATAAGTCGCGAACTCGGTCCGGCCCTTGTTCGGGTCGCGCGAATTGGAGACGGTGAACGGCGTGCTGGCGACGCGCAAGAGCGCATACGATTCGTACTTGGACGGCAGGAAGGTCCACGCGGCGGCAGCCAGCGCGCCGCCGAGCAATCCACCACAAAACAGGATCGTGAGCCAGTGGAGCCGCAACCAGGCCATGATTCTGCCGGCAGGCGGCGCGGCGGACGCGCCTGGCGGTCGCGGGACGACCGATCGCGGCGCGACGGTCGCCGGGCGCAGAGAGATGGGCGGGACGGTCGTCGTCATACGTTCACTCCAGACCGGACCGGGGCCACCACGAGCCGTTTCAAGATCCACAACTCGAGTGCGAGCAGGCCGAGGCCAAGCGGCATCATGCACCAACCGTAAACGTCGTGAAGCCAGTCGTTCGTTGGCTTGTCGTGAACGATCGTGTGTGTGATGCCGGTGGCGACGATGCGCAGAATGTTCGCGAGCATGGCCACGGGCACAATGCCGAGGAGGACCATGCCGCGCTCGAACCACGTCCGCGAATTCAGGAGCACGGCCCCGACGGAGAAGGCGGCGAACGTCATGAGCATTTTGAGTCCACTGCATGCATCCACAACGCCAAGACGAACTTCGTCGATGAGGATCAGATTTCCTTCCGCAATGGCCGGTAGTCCGCATGTCTGCAACAAGTACGTGCTGGACACGGTCGCCGCGGTCTTGAGCGGCCCGCCGACGTTGCGTTCCAACTCATAGGGAAGCGGAATCGCGAACAGGAGAAACACGATCGCGGGGCCGGTCAACTTCAAGATCGACCAACCGCCGACGGCGAGAACCAAACCGGCGATGGCAACGAGGAGTGCGAGCGCGTCCAGTTGATGGAAGAGTAAGCCGCCGGCCGCCAGACGCATCGCGAGGACGATAAGCAACACGCCTCCGCCAATCCACGGCAGCGCGTGCGGAACCGCACTGCGGAGTCGCTCACGGTTCTGATTCAGAAGGTACGCGGAAAAGAGCGGAACGAGGTAGCCGTGCGAATATTGCGGATCGCCAGACCACTTGTCGTGGAGGAACGCCAGTGTCGGCCAGAAGGCCCACGTAACGAGGGCGGCGAGGCTACCGAGGAGTATGGCCGGGTTCGACATCCCTGTCTTCCAATCGCGCGGGAATCCCCGTTCCATGGGGTTCGCGATTGTGGACCGGATCGCGGCGAACGTGCAAGGTCAAGTTGCGAAGCGTCAGACCGCCGCCATGACGAGCGCGCCGTTCTGCCCGCCGAAGCCGAAACTCGTCGAAAGCCCGTAGCGGACTTTCGTCTCGCGTGCCGTGTTAGGGATGTAATCCAAGTCGCACTGCGGATCGGGATTCGTGAGGTTGATCGTCGGCGGGTAGACCTGTTCCTGCAGGCTCATGGCCAAGGCCGCGGCCTCGATTGCGCCGCTGGCGCCGATGCTGTGCCCGATCATCGACTTGATGCTCGAAAGCTGTACGTCCTTCGAGCGGTCGCCAAAGACCCGCTTCACGGCGGCGGTTTCCATTGCGTCGTTCAACCGGGTGCTGGTGCCGTGCGCGTTGATGTAGCCGATGTCCCGGAAGTCGACATGGCTTTCGTTGAGCGCCGACTGGATTGCGCGAGCGCCCCCCTTCCCTTCGGGGTCGGGCTTTGTGACCGAGTAGGCGTCGAAACTGCTGCCGAATCCGAGGATCTCGGCGTAGATGTTGGCCCCGCGCGCCGTCGCGCGGTCCCATTCTTCAAGAACCAAAATCGCCGAGCCTTCGCTGATGACGAAGCCGTCGCGCAGGCGGTCGAACGGGCGGGACATTTGCCCGGCCGGACGTTCGGACCGGCTGAGCGTGCCGAGGGCGGTGTACGCGAGCAACATGAGAGGATCGATTCGGCTGTCGGCCCCTCCCGCGAGCATGACGTCGGCTTCACCTCGTTGGATCAGCCGGCAGGCTTCGCCGACGGCCTGCGTGCCAGCGACGCAAGCCGTAACCACCGTATTGTTCGGTCCCTGGCAGTTGAACGCCATGCTGATGTGCGCGGCGGCCATGTTCGGCAGGTATTTCAACAGCCACAACGGGAAGAGAGGCGAGGTGCCATCTTCGGAAAGCTGGCGCTCGTCGAAGTCGCCATTTTCCTGACATGACCGAGCAAGCATCGGGGCGAGTTCGGCCAGGTCGACCGGCACGACGCCGCCGCCCATGACGACGCCCATGCGTTCCGGATTCTCGCGGGGCAGATCGAGTCCGCTATCCTGGATCGCCAGTCCGGCGGCTCCCAAACCGAATTTCGCGGCGCGACCCATCACCTTGAGCGATTTGCGGACATGTTGGGGTATGTGCGGCTCCGGATCGAAATCGTGAATTTCCCCCGCGACTTTCACGGGATGATTCGACGAATCGAACGAACGGATCGGACCGATCCCGGAAACGCCGCTTTTGCAGGCTTCCCAGAACGCAACCCGGCCGATTCCGTTCGGGGCCACCACCCCGATCCCGGTCACCGCAATCCTACGCATGGCGTGCCACCCCACACGCACACGTCGATCCTCCGAATCGACGGCGCACGGCAGCGATATCGAACCGGAGCGGCATCCGACCGTAACCCGAAACGGGCTAGTGGGTTCGTCCCGGCAGCCACCTGGCGACGGAACCCCTTCCATCGCCCAGATTTGCCAGATTCCACAGTTTTACCGCATTGCGAGAGATGGTGCAATCCCCCCAAAACCTGAGAACACGGGAACGGTCCAACTCCTCGCGTTAGATTCGGTATTTCGCGACCGCCGCGCGCCGCCGTGAATAAATGCACGCTTCGAGCGAATTCCTCCATAACCTTGCGACGACGGCGGTTCGGTTTTGCCCCGCGTCGCAAGACCGCTTATAATTCCCTTACCACCGCGCAAGCACCGCAGGAATCGAATCCGATGTCGAGACTTCGTTCGGGAATCGTCGCCCTGCACCTCTTTCTCGCGACTGTCGTCGCGGCGCTGCCGCTGGACCGCGCCGCAGCCGCCGACAACGCGCTCGGCGACGAAGCCGCTTTCATCAACGTGCCGAATCCGATCACCGGCGAAGCAGTCAACCGGATCAAAAACCGGATCGAAGCCGGCCGCGCGAATGCCAACCGGCCCCTTCGCAAAGTCGTCTTTGATTTCAATCCCGACGGCAAGGAAATCGCAACCATCGACTTCGGCTCTTGCTACCAGTTGGCGGAGTACATCTCCCAACTCCACGATCTCGGCACGATCGGCTACGTCTCGCAGCCGGTCGCCGGCCACGCGGTGCTTCCCGTGCTCGCGTGCAAGGAAATCGCCATGGCCAAGACCGGAAGTCTTGGCGAGATCCTGCCGGCGGGCGAATCCGTCAAAGAATCGGTCGCCACCGCCTATCGCGAAACGCTCGGCAAATCCCGCGAAGGCTTCGGTGCGGTCGTTCGCAAGATGTACGACCGCGGCGTCTCGTTGGGCCGAGGCGAAAAGAACGGCGTTCCGTATTACATAGACCTCCGCGACTTCGAATCGCTCAAAAAGCAAGGCGTGAAGATACCTGATCCGTCCCCCCTGCCCTTCGCTGGCCCCGGGGCGGAAGGCAAGTTCCCCGCCGACCGTCTCAAATCGCTCGGCCTCGTCGCGACCACGGCGGAGTCCCGCAAGGACCTTGTCGAACTCTATTCCTTGTCGCCCGCCAGCCTTCGCGACGATCCACTCGCGGGCCAGGCGCCGGTGGCGTACAAACTCGTATTGCAAGGCCCCATCGATGGCGGCCTTCGCGAGACCATCAAGCGAACCGTCGACGACGTCGTCGCCCGCAAGGGGAACGTGCTCTTCCTCGAACTGCGGTCCTCCGGCGGAGACATGTCGGCCGCCCGCGACATTGCCGATCATCTCATCAAGGTGCAGAAGGAAAAGTCGATCCTCGTCGTCGCGTTCGTACCCGTCGCCGCGCCCGATACTGCCGCGATCGTCGCGCTCGGCTGCGGCGAGATCGTCATGAGCAAGCGGAAGGACAACAAATCCGGCGAGGAGGAGCGCGAAGCAGTCTTCGGCGATTTTGAAGGCGTGATCGGCAACGACCCTGCCCGCCGCGACCTATTGAACAAGAGCCTGACCGAACTCGCCAGCCAGCAAGGCTACCCGGTGCTCCTCGTGCGCGGCATGCTCGAACGGGATCTCGCCATCGTCTCGACGCACCACAAAGTCGATCGCAGCCGCCGCCGCCTCATGACCGAAGAGGAGTTTCAGACCAATAAGGCCGATTGGATCTCCACCGGTACCGTCAAGGCGAAGGGGCAGGTACTCCGCTTGAACGCGACCCGCGCGGCCGAACTCGGCATCGCCCGGTTCACCGTCGACAACTCCGAGATCGCCGAAGTCTATGCACTCTACGGCGTCGAGGCCGGCAAGGTCCGGGAAGCCACGCCCGGCTGGCTCGACCGCTTCGCCAACTACATCCGCCTCCCGGCCGTCACCGTGATCCTCGTGGTCATTGGTTTCGCGGGCCTGATCCTGGAAATCAAGGTGCCCGGTGTGACCGTTCCCGGCATCATCGCCGCCCTCTGCTTCATTCTCGTGTTCTGGTCCCACTCCCAATACAGCGGCCAGACCGCCATCCTTGGCGGATTGATCTTCCTTTTGGGATTGATCCTGCTGCTCGTAGAAATCTTCGTGATCCCCGGTTTCGGCGTGACTGGACTCCTAGGCATTCTGTTCCTCATCGGCGGCATCGGACTCGCCACATTCGACCGCATTCCGGACACGATGGAAGACTGGACGCAATTCGGCGGCCGTATCACGATGTACGTCGGTGCCATGGCCGCCAGCATGGCCATCGCCTTCTTCATCGCGCGATTCCTCCCACAAATTCCTTTCGCCAACCGAATGGTCCTCACGCCGCCGACCGAAGATCCGAACGCCAGCCCGATCGCCGACCTGCCCGGGGCCGCCGCGGCCGCTGCACTCCTTGGTGCGATCGGCACTACTGCCACGCAACTCCGACCCGCCGGCATGGCGCAATTCGGCGAACAGTACGTCGACGTCGTGAGCGAGGGCGGCTTCGTCAACTCCGGCGTCCGCGTTCAGGTGGTCGAAGTGGAAGGAACCCGTATTGTCGTGAAGGAAGTCTGAGCTTTCCTCCACCGGGGCCGCTCGCGTGTCGTACCTGTCCATCGCCATCATCCTGGCCGTCATGGGCCTCGTGCTGTTCCTCGCGGAATATTTCCTGCCGACCGGCGGTCTCCTGATCGTCTTCGGATTCCTGGTGTCCGCCGGTGCCGTCGGCGTCATCGCCGCGAACACCGAGGATTACCGCGAGACCATCGCTGCCATCGTGATCCTTTGCATCGGCGAACCGATCTTCGCGATCGCCGGCATGTCGCTGGCCGGAAAACGACTGGCGCTCAAGGCCGTCGCCGAATCCTTGGATACGGAAACCCCGGCCGAAAGCGAACCGCCCCCGCTGGTCGGGCGCTTCGGCAAGACCGTCACCCCGTTGCGGCCCTCCGGTGTCGCGGAGTTCGACGGCCGCCGTGTCGATGTCGTTTCCGAAGGGATGCCAATCGAAACCGACGCCTGGGTCAAATGCATCGAAGTAAAGGGCGCCCGCGTCGTCGTGCGGCCCGTTCCCAAGCCGCCCGACTTGAATGAAATCGAACTCGACGACCTGAAATAGTACGTCGCCGCCCGCGAAGGAGCGGTATAGTAAGACCCACGGGAGCCCTCTCTCCCCGCGAACCGAACCCCCACGAAAGGAAACGGCCCGTGACCACCGTGAACTCGGCCCTCTTGTACGCCCAGGGGCGGACCGCCGGCGACAACATGAATACCGTCTGGATCGTCGTCGCCGCGATCGCGGTCCTTATCTTCGTCGTCTTCCTCTTCATCTTCTTCAGCTTCGTTCGGCTCTGGATCCAAAGCCTGCTCACCGGCGCGAACATCGGCATCGGCACGCTGATCGGGATGAAACTGCGGAACGTCGACTACGGTCTGATCGTGAAGCAGAAGATCGCCCTCGTACAGGCCGGCGTGAAAGTCACCACTGGCGACCTCGAAAGCCACTACCTCGCGCGAGGCAACGTGCCGAAGACCGCCGCCGCCGTGATCGCGGCCCACAAGGCCGGCCTCGACCTGCCGTGGCGCACCGCCGCCGCCATCGACCTCGCCGGTCGCGACGTTCTCGAAGCCGTGCGAACCAGCGTGAATCCGAAGGTCATCGACTGCCCCGATCCGGCCAAGGGTAAGCAGTTCCTCGACGCCGTCTGCAAGAACGGCATTCAGCTCCTCGCCAAGGCCCGCGTTACGGTGCGAACGAAGCTCGAACGGCTCGTCGGCGGTGCGACGGAAGAAACGATCATCGCCCGCGTCGGCCAGGGGATCGTGAAGGCCATCGGCTCCGCACATGACCACAAGGAAGTGCTCGCGAACCCCGGCATGATCTCCGAAGAAGTGCTGAAGTCCGGCCTCGACGCCCAGACCGCGTTCGAGATCGTTTCGATCGATATCGCGAATCTGGAGCCGGGCGAGAACATCGGTGCTAAGTTGGCCGCCGACCAGGCCGGTTCCGACCTTCGCGTGGCGCAGGCCGAGGCCGAGAAGCGCCGGGCCGCCGCCGTCGCGCTCGAGCAGGAAATGAAGGCGAGGGTCGAGGAGTTCCGCGCGAAAGTCGTCGAGAGCGAGGCGCAAGTGCCGATGGCCATCGCCGTCGCGTTCCGCGAAGGCAAGATGGGCGTCATGGACTACTACAACATGCGGAACCTGCAATCCGACACGTCGATGCGCAACAGCATCTCGGCGCTGTCGGGCGGCACCTCCGAAAGCGGTCGGACGAACTAACGGAGGCCGACCATGAATGTCTGGGTCGTCGTCATCATCATCGTCATCGCGGTGGTCAGCGCCATCGCGCAAACGATCAAGAACCAGCAGGAAAAGGAACAGACGCCGCGCCGTCGGAACAACAACTCCCGCGCGAACGCGTCGGGCGTTAAGACCGGCGCGAGCGACATGGACCGCTTCCTTCAGGAAATCGAGAAGCTGCGCAAGCGTGCCGCCGATGGCGGCGACGAACCGAAAAAGCCCACGGCCCGGCCGGCGAAGACCACCCGCGGCGTACCGACCGTGGCACCGGCGAAGAAATCGAAACGGGACGTACCCACGATCCCAGTCTCGCGCCGCATCGAAGACCTGCCTCCGGCGACGGTGGTTCCGCCCCCGCCGCCGACGCCGTTCCCGGTCGAGGCTCCCACGCCCCCGCCGCCCGTGCCGGCCCTGTCGCTCGACCGCCCGATGGTGTCCAAGACAACGCGACCGGCCTCGGCGACACCATTCGCCAAGAACTTGTTTACAATGCTCGGCAACAAACAATCGATTCCCACGATCATCGTCCTACAGGAGATCTTCGGACCTCCAAAGAGCCGACGCGGTTGACGCGGAACCGGGCGCGAGTCGCCCGGTTCTTCGTTTCGCATCGATCGTAACGGCGATTATCCCGTCTTCGCATGCACTCCGCCTTGCCCGCCGGCGGACCGCGGTCATAATCGAGCATGAAAGCCATTGCCGCCGCGCTCGCCGTCGCCTTCACCACTCCTATCTTCGCCGGCTCGTCGGCCGCCGAACTTCGTTGTTCCAGCACATGCGAACTGGAAACCCTCTTCCGCTGCGGCGTGCTGGCGTGCGGGCCGTGCGGGACGACCCGCGGCACCGTCCTCCACGCCGACGGTGCCCTACCCCGAATCAAGGCCCGACTCCAAGGAACGATCTGGAAGGGCAAAACCTTCCACGCCGACGGCACCTTCACCAACCGCTGGCTCGGCGGCATCACGGCCGGCACTCATACGGTCCGGATCGAACCGAGTTGGCTGGACGGCCAACCCTGCCTCGTGCTGCAGTATCCCCCCGACGCCCGCGCCTTCCCCAACGCCCGCGACGAGATTCGCCTCATCGGCCCGAACACCTGGCTGGGACACAGCTACGACTCCGCCACGGGACGCACGAAAAACTGGTTCGTCCTCGAAGGACGATGAATCGCTTCGGAAGCCCGCAGATCCGTTCTCGATGCCCAGATGAGTCTCGAACATCTCCACGGCGAACACCCCGTCCTGACTTGCGATTGCGTCGGTTTCGGCCGTTTCGTATAGTCGCCGCAATATTCCAAGACGCGACCGGCCGGACGGGAAGGACCCCGCATGGCACTGGCACAATCGCCGGGCATTCGAGAAGCAATCGTCCGTTCGCCGGCCACGACGTCCGTCGCGGTCGTCATCGTCAACTTTTGCCAGTGGCGGAACACCGAACGTCTCGTGCGGCAGTTGCGGCGCTCGATCCTGATGCGGGACCGCGAAGCCGCCATCGCCATCGTCGACAACGCTTCCCCGTACGATCCGGCCGTGGAACGCTTGAAGCGATTCGCGGATACCCGGATCGTGGCGAACGCTCGAAATGTCGGCTTCGCGGCAGCGGTGAACCGCGGTGCGGAACTCTTCGCGAGCGATTGGATCCTGTTGTTGAACCCCGATGTGAGCGTACCGGACGGCTTTCTCGACGACGCGCGGGCAGCCATCGATCGGGCCGATCGGGACGACCCTTCGATTGGCGCGATCGGCTTCCGGTTAGTGGACGCGAGCGGTGCGCCGCAGGCGTCCGCCGGCCCCTTCCCGACCTTCGCCTCGACCGTGCTGGGGTTGCTGCGGCCACGTGCGAGCCGCAAGTGCCGCCACTACGCGACGAACGGACCGCGCAAAGTCGACTGGGCAACGGGTGGCTGCCTGTTCGTGCGGCGGGATTGCTTCCGGGACGCGGGCGGGCTGGATGAGCGCTATTTCCTTTACTACGAGGACGTCGACTTCTGCCGGAACGCCCGTGCGGCGGGATACACCGTGCGGTACGATCCGTCGGTGACGGCGACGCACCACTCGCCGCTGCACGGCCGGCACGTGCCGGCAGCGATGCGGCTCGTGACGCGGCAGGCGCTGCTGGCGTACGCCGACCGGCACTGGTCGGCGTGGGAACGCAGGTGGCTGAAACGAATCGTCCGGCTAGAGGCCTTCACACGCCGCGGGCAGGCCAGGATCTACGGCCGACACGAGGATGCGGAACTTTACCGGCGGCTAGGCGAACTTGCGAATCAGCCGACGCTCGACCGAGTCCGCGAGGCGGCCGAACTCCTTCGCTCCGTCTCGGCCAGCCACGATCTGCCGTCATGACACTTTCCATCGTCATCCCGTCGCATAACCGGGTCGATTTGTTGAGGCCCTGCCTCCGGTCCGTCATTCCGTTCGCACCCGCAGGCACACAAGTCGTCGTCGTCGACGACGGCTCACCAAACGGCATCGTTTCCCATGCGGCCCGTGAATTCCCGGATGTGACGATTGTCCGGCACGAGCGGCCCCGCGGTTTCTGCGCGGCGGCCAACGCCGGCATCGCCGCCGCGACAGGCGACATCGTCGAGATGCTCAATGACGACACTGAGCCGGTAGCCGGTTGGGCTCACGCTGCGGTTGCCAGATTCTCGGATGCGAACATCGTCGCGGTGTCGCCGCTCATTCTCCAGTACGGCACCGAACGGATCATCGACTCGGCCGGGGACGACTACGACACCGGCGGCTTCGCGACGAAGCGCGGCCACGGCGTTCGGTTCGAAGCAGACGGAAACTATGCAAAACCAAGCCCGGTCCGTGCCGCGAGCGCGGCGGCGGCGTTCTATCGTCGTGACTCGCTGATCCGTGTCGGTGGCTTCCCCGAATCGTTCGGCGCGTATTTCGACGACGTGGATCTCTCGCTCAGGCTCGGCCGGATTGGTGAAATCCGCTACGAACCGGCCTCGATCGTCTGGCATCACGTCTCGGCAAGCCATGGAAGGCTGCCGTCGCGAGCACTGATCGAACAGCAATCACGGAACGAGGAAATGCTGTACTGGCGAAACGCGTCCGGGTTTAATCGTTGGCGAACTCTACCCCGGCATGTCGCGGTTTTGGCAGGGAAAGCGATCCGGCGCTATCGGGAGGGTAGTTTGGCACCGTGGTGCACCGGACGCTGGCAGGCATGGCGCCGAATGATGAATGAGCGGGCATACTCTGCTCGATTCGCAGGCACCCCTTTTTGAGCCGCCAAGCACCCTTTCCCATTCAACGACGCGCAAAGTCAATCATATCAATGACTTGCGTAAATGTCGAATTATTACCACACCGTTTGGCACGGCGAGTGCTTATTAATCTTTCAGAAAAGCCGGTTCGTTGATGGAGGGAGAGGCCATCAGCGGATCGGTTTTTTCTTTTCATTTTGCGATCGCCATCTTGGCTACCTTCCGACCTAGCCGCACCACCATACCATCGACGATTTCCACGCTGGCTTTCTCATCCGCCGGCTTCAAGCGGTCCGGACCGAAGTTAAACGCGCCTTCGCGGATCTTCTGGCGGGCCTCGCTGTTGCTCTTGCAGAAGCCGACCGCGACAAGCAGTTTGATGGCGGGCATGCGGCCATCGGCGAGTTCCGCGGCCGGAATCGACGCCGTCGGCATGTCGGCGGGATCACCCTTTTCCTCGAACTGCTTCTTCCACTCGCTCAAGACCTGCTCAACGCCGGCGTGGCCGTGGTAGAACCGCACGATCTCCGAGCCGAGCCGCTTCTTGGCTTCGTTCGGCTTCCCTGCCAGGATCGCGGAGACCTCGTCGGCAGGCGCATCGGTCAGCAAATCGAACCATTCCCGCATCAACTCATCCGGGATGCGCATCGTTTTGCCAAACTGCTCCTTCGCCGGCTCCCCGACGCCGATGTAGTTGCCGACGCTCTTCCCCATCTTCTTCTCGCCGTCGGTACCGCGAAGGATCGGCAATGTGAGGCAAATTTGCGGCTCCTGTCCCGTCTCGCGCTGGAGGTCGCGGCCGACCATCAGGTTGAAGAGTTGCTCCGTGCCGCCGAGTTCGACATCGGCCTTGATCTCGACGCTGTCCCAACCCTGCAAGAGCGGATACAAGCACTCGTGCAGGTAGATCGGCATCTTGGTTTCGTGGAAGCGCTTGGCGAAGTCCTCCCGCGCGAGCAGTTGTTGCACGGTCGCGCGGCCGAGCAGTCGCAACATGTCTGCGAAATTCCACTTTGTGAACCAGCAATCGTTCCGCACGACTTCGGCTTTCGTCGTATCCACGACCTTCGCGATTTGAGTCAGATAATTGACCGCGTTCTTCTCGATCTGGGCGACGTCCAACCCCTTGCGGGACTCGTCGCGGCCGGAGGGATCGCCGACCATCGCTGTGGCGGTGCCGATGATGAGCACGGCCGTGTGGCCAAGCTCCTGGAACTGGCGCAGCTTCCGTAGCGGGACGGTGTGGCCGAGGTGGACGTCGAAACCGGTGGGGTCGATGCCGTACTTCACGCGAAGTGGTGCGCCGGTCTTGAAGCTGCGTTCCAGTTTGGCCCGCAGTTCCGATTCCTTCTCGACGTGCGACGCACCGCGGAGCAGGAGGGAAAGCTGCTCGTCCACCGGCCGAAAGTTCGACATGGAAGTTGCCTCAGAATTTAGCCACAGATCAACACGGATGAACACAGATAAGACCGGATTTCTTGATCTGTGTTCATCTGTGTTTATCTGTGGCTGAAATTAATTCCAGAATTGATGTCGGCCGACGGCTTCGAATGCACCGCGGACGTGGTGATAGGTCGGCTTCGCCGCTTCGGCGGGCCAACTGATCGCGAGGACGTCGAACCGGACGTTCGCGTTGCCGAGCAACCGCTTTCGGACGAGGTAGCGGAGCGTCGCTTCGGTGAGTTGCTTCTGCTTCGCGAAGTTCACGCTATCGAGCGGGCGGTGCAGGTCCGGCGAGGCGGTCGAGCGGACTTCCACGATGACGAGCTCGCCGGTGGCCTTATCGAACGCGACGAGATCGAGTTCGCCCTGCGGGTCGGCGACGTTGCGAGCGAGGATTCGCAGGCCGGACCGTGCGAGAAACTTTGCGGCGGCGCGTTCGGAGCGGGTGCCGAACCAGCGCCGCCACCGCGGCCAGCGACTGAGGCTGACGGGCGGTGGCGAAAGGGTCATGGCATGGCCGCTTCGTTGAGATCACTTTTGACTGGATCGCATAGATATTCCCACGGATAGAACACGACTGGCCAAAACCAAAGAGAGGCCGTGGAAAATGCGTAAAAGTGTAGATCCTGGCGAATCATCGAAGTGAAGCAGATACCGAAGAAGTAAACGGCCGTCACGGCGAGCCAAGCGAGAGCGGTACCGACGAGGACGACGCGAAACACGCGCCGTCCTCGATTCCGCAACTTCGATCGCCGGTCGTCGGCCATGGCCGGTTACTTCTTCGTGGTCTTCGCGGCTTCCTTCGCGGCGGCCTTCTTCGCCTGTCGCTTGCTGGTGCCGCCCTCGGTCTTGGCTTTCGCGGCGGCTTCCTGCGCGGCCTTCGTTTCGGCCTCGGCCGCCGCCTTGATCGCCTTGTCGATCTGGACCTGGCGCTTCGCGTCGTCCTTGATCTTTGTCGCCTTCCCCACGCGGTCGCGCAGGTAGTAGAGCTTCGCGCGGCGGACCATGCCGGCCTTCTTCACTTCGATCTTCGCGATCCGCGGTGAATGGACGAGGAAGATCCGCTCCACGCCTTCGCTCTGCACGAGGCGGCGGACGGTAAAGGTCTCCTTCGCGCCGGCGCCGCTGCGGGATATCACGGTGCCGCTGAACACCTGAACTCGCTCCTTCTGGCCATCGAGGAGCTTCTGGTGAACATCCACCGTGTCGCCGATGCGGAAATCGGGCACGTCGCTTTTCTTCTGTGCGTCTTCAACCAGGGCCAGGAGTCGGTTTTGCATCGGTCGTCTCGGTTCGAGGAGTTCGGTTTCGGGATTCCCGTTCGCGCCATTCGGCGATGGCCCGATGGTTTCCGCTCAGGAGCACCTCGGGCACGTCGAGTCCGCGATAACTCCGCGGCCTCGTGTATTGTGGATGTTCCAGACGACCCGTCTCGCTGTGGCTGTCGTCGGCGGCACTGGCGTCATCGCCGAGCACGCCGGGCACCAACCGGATCACGGAGTCGATGATCGCCATTGCCGGAACTTCACCACCGCTACAGATGAAGTCGCCGAGGGAAATCTCGTCGGGCTGCAATACCGCCCGGATCCGGTCGTCAAAACCTTCGTAACGCCCGCAGAGCAGGAGGATCCTCGACTCGGTTGAGAGCTCCTCGACCACCCGTTGCGTCAACCGCCGACCCGTTGGCGTCAGCATCACCAACCGACCGGGGTTCGGGCCCATGGCCCGCACGGCTTCGACGCAATCGACCACCGGCTGCGCCATCATCAGCATTCCGGGGCCGCCGCCATATGGCCGATCGTCCACTCGGCTGTGCTTGTCGGCCGTCCAGTCCCGGATATTCCAGAGGTCCACTCGCACAAGCCCAGCCTGTATGGCGAGCTTCAACAAACTCTGCGTGAGATACCCCTGAAACAGGTCCGGAAAGAGCGTCAGCACGTCGAAGCGGATCGACATGGCAGCGCCCACAGCAGACCTTACTTGGCGGGCGCGGCTTTGGCAGCCTCGGCCTTCGCGGCCGCTTCCGCCTCGCGTTCTTCCCACGTCTTCAGGAACTTGTCGAATAGCACCTGACAATGATCGGAAGCCTTCGCCCCGACGCCTTGCCAGTACTTGATGCGCGACGGCACGAGCGTGACGCGCTTGTCCTTTTCCGCCACGTGCGGATCGTAGGTGCCGAGCTCCTCGATCACCTTGCCGTCGCGCGGCTGGCGCTTGTCGATCGCCACGATGCGGTAGTAGTGCCGGTGCGTCCGGCCCATTTGTTTCATGCGAATCACGACGGCCACGGTCTCGCCTCACGCTTGCCGGTTCGAATCTTCCAGATGCGTCAATCTAGCGACCCCCCAGTATTTCGGCTAGCGATTCTCTTGGTTTTTCCTCCGGGCATGAACCGATCCGGTTCAGTCTCCCCCACATCCGATTATTCCGATTCTGACGAATCTTATTTTCCCGGACGAATGAATCGAGCCGTGGGAAATCGTTTCGTCGACGCGTATGTTCCGAAGATAATGGAATCCCGACGCTAGGGGGTTTTGGAAATGGCTCGCAAACCGATTCGATCCCGCCTTCCCCTCCGGTTCGTCGAGTTGGAAGACCGCGCGGTCCCAGCGACCTTCACCCCCACGACCTTCGCCGATCTCGACACAATGGGCGTCGACCTCGCCACCGGCAAGTTGCCGACCGGCGAGATCACGCTCCGTTCCGCCATCCTCGCCGCGAACGCTACGGTCGGCGCGGACTCGATCATACTGCCGAATGGAACCTATTTCCTGACGTTGACAGGTGCAGAAGAGGACACCGGCGGGACCGGCGACCTCGACGTGACCGACGATACGACGATCGAGCTATCCAACGCGATCGTGGACGCCTCGAAACTCGGCGATCGCGTCTTCGATATCCCGAACCCCTCCGCAGTCGTCACGATACGAAGCGGAACGATCCAGGGCGGGACGCACGCGCCGACAACGAATGACAATTTCGGCGATGCCTCGGGCGGCGGCATCCGCAATGCGGGAGCACTCACGCTCGAGGGAGTCATCCTCACGAACAATCGCGCGATTGGCGCCGACGCGGTCGGATTCAATTTCGGCGGTTCCGCCTTCGGCGGCGGGATCGACAACACGGGCACCCTCGTAATGAATGGCGGTGCAATCACCTTCAACACGGCGACCGGCGGCCCGGCACTCGACAACTTTCCCGGAGGAGGGTCCGGCTTTGGCGGCGGACTCGCCTCGCGAAACAGCGGATCGGTCCAACTCAACGGCGTCCGCCTCGCCAACAACGGTGCGTTCGGCGGGATCGGCAAAGGCCAAGGCGAGGGCGATTCGGTCGGCGACGCTTTGGGCGGCGGAGCTTATATCGATGGGTTTTCCGATAATTCGATTTTCTATTCCCTCATTGTCAACAATCAGGCTGTTGGCGGCGATGGAACGCTCGGATCGAGCGGCGGATTGGCTTCCGGGGGCGGGATTGCGGTCCGAGGATCGATCAACATCGCCGATTCCACGCTCAGCGCCAATCACGCGCGGGGCGGCCGCGGTATCGGCGACGGCCAGTTCAGCGGGAACGGCGGGGATGCGATCGGCGGCGGCATGTCCGCCATTGCGTTCAACACCATCAATATCCGCAATTCGACTATCTCCGGGAACAAGACGATCGGCGGCGATGGCATATCGGGCCAACTCTCAAACAACGGCGGAGGAGCGTTCGGTGCCGGACTATACCTCGACACGTCGTTTTCGTCCGGAGCGTTCGTTTCCAACGCGACGATCACCGACAACGAAGCCATTGCCGGTAATGGGGATGAACCCGGATTCGCCGAAGGTGGCGGACTTGTTGGCCTGACGTTCCTTGGCGGTCCGACCACGAGCGTTCAAAGCAGCATCATTGCCGGCAACCGGGCACCGTTCAACCCGGACTTGGCCAACCAAGGCTCCATCAGTGTCCAGCAACCGTTCACGTCCCTTGGCAACAACCTGATCGGCGCGAGCGACGGCAGCAACGGCTTCCTCGATGGCGTGAACGGCGATCAGGTCGGCTCGCCTGGCACGCCTCTCGATCCGCTTCTCACGCCTCTCGGTTTCTTCGGTGGATCCCCACTCTCGCTCGTGCACGCCTTGAATATCGGCAGTCCCGCTCGCGATGCGGGCGCCGACGGTGGTCAGACGTCCGATCAACGCGGCGCGGGTTTCGACCGCGTCATCAACGGAAATGCCGACGTCGGCGCCTTCGAAGTCCAGATTCCCGCGAACACGACGCTGACGGTTCCCGACCCCGCCATCGCCGGCCAAACCTTGACCCTAACCGCCACCGTCACCGATCCTCGCTTTCCGCCCACCGGGTCCGTCGAGTTCTTCGTCAACGGCTCGTCCGTCGGCACGGCTTCGCTCGATGCCAACGGCGTCGCCACCCTCGACACGATCCTCGGCATGCCGGGATTCTTCACTGCGTCGTTCGATTACTCCGGCGATGCTGCCTACCTCGCCGTCTCGTCGCCCACCGGCGAATTCAATGCGATCGCCGTGACAAACTCCACCGTTGCCGCCGTGCCCGATACGACGTTCGTGACTCAGGCGGTTTCGCTGGTTTCAGTCGTGTCTTCCCCGTTCGCCGGCACGCCCACCGGAACCGTCCAGTTCTTCGTCGACGGTACGGCCTTCGGAACACCGGTCGCCCTCGACGGCACCGGAACCGCCACGCTCGTCGTGCCCGCCGGCTTCGCCATCGGGGCCCATACCGTCGAATCAATCTACTCCGGCGATTCCGCGTTCGCAGCGTCCTCTGCGGGGCCGAGTCCGTTCCTCGTCACTCCATCGCCGACCGCGACCACGATCTTCGTTTTCCCGAATCCGGTCTTCGCCACTGATCCGATCTTCTTGTCGGCGACGGTGCTCGGACAGATTTCGACGCCACCGACCGGTACCGTGACGTTCACCATCGACGGCGAGATCGTCGGAATCTCCTCGCTGGACGGATCCGGCAACGCGTTCCTGACCCTGTCCGCTGGGTTGGAAATCGGCGACGGGAACTTCGATGTCGTCGCGACCTATGCCGGTGATACGAACCATCAAGGTTCGAGTTCCGCGAACACCGTCCTGAGCGTGATTCCCGTGCCGACGCGGACGATCGTCTCCGCCGAACCGGATCCCACGACGCAAGGCACCGCCGTCGTATTGACTGCCAATGTCGATTTCGATCTGCCACCCGAAATGAGCGCTCAGCGAGCCGGGGTGAATCCGGCCATACTCGATGGCACCGTGAACTTCTTCAACGGAACCACGCCGCTCGGTTCCGCGCCGATCAACGCCGGCATCGCGACGCTCGTCGTGACGAACCTGCCGGTCGGAATCAATACGATCTCGGCCATCTTCGTACCCGCCACTGGCAACCTTGCCGGCAGCAGCGGTACCACGACAGCCACCGTCAACGCGCGATCGCAGGTCCAGGAAATCTTCGCCGCCTCGTCCGGCTATGGAATCATCACTACGGTGAAAGTGTACGACCCCAACGGGGTTCAACTCGCCGAGTTCCAGCCCTACGGCCCCGAGTACTGGTGCGGTGCCGTCGTCGCCACGGGCGACGTCACCGGCGACGGTATCGAAGATGTGATCGTCGGTACCGCGCTCAGCGGCGGACCGCACGTGAAAATCTACGACGGTGTCACGTTCAATCAGATCGCGGAGTTTTTCGCATACGATCCCTCCTTCCGCGGCGGCGTGAACGTCGCCGCCGGAGACCTCGACGGCGACGGCGTCGCCGAGATCGTCACCGGCGCCGGACCGGGCGGCGGACCGCAGGTCAACGTGTATTCGTTCGATGCGGCGGCCGGGCTGAACTTGCGAAACAGCTTCTTCGCCTACGACCCCGACTTCCGCGGTGGAGTCAACGTCGCCGTCGCCGGCGGCCTGCTCGCCACCGGACCGGGGTTCACCGGAGGGCCACACGTCAAGGTCTTCAGTGGTGTCGACGCGAACCTCGTCGCCAGTTATTTCGCCTTCGATCCGAATTCACGCAGCGGCGTGAACGTCGCGCTCAGCTTCGACGGTCAGGGCATTGTGCTCACGGCGGGTACAGACGCCGGCCGAATGCCGCTCGTCCAGACTTTCGACGCCGTTAGCGGCCAACCGCTCGAAACGCAGATGATCTATGAGGCCGGATTCCTTGGCGGAGTGACGGTCACCAACGTTGCGACCGCGAACGGCGAATCCCGGCAAGTGTTCGGCACCGGTCTGGGCGGCGGTCCACGCGTTCGCGTCCTCGGCCCCGACGGCACGTCCCTGCTCGACTTCTTCGCCTTCGGCGAGGACTTCCGCGGCGGAGTGTTCGTCGGTTAAGGCTTCAACGCCCACTCGAAGAAGTCGTCGATCCTCGCGTTCGATTCTTCCGTCGGCTCGTGCGTGGGGCGGTTCGTCATGCCCACGCGCCGCTCGTAACCGAGAATCTTGTTCACCGCGACCGCGTGGTTCAGCGCCGCCCAGCGGCTTGGCGGGTCTTCGGAGCCGCCTGACACGAGGAACGGGCGCGGTGCCATCAGCGCATGAAGTTCGTGGAGGTCGCGGCCTGTTTCGACGAGCATCTTGTAAGGTCCCTGGCGCGGAAAGTCTTTCGTCAGCACACCGCGTTTCCGTTCCTTGCCCGGCTCGAAGCCGAGATACCAAGGCTCCCAGTAGTTCACGTTCGAACGAGCCTCGTCGAAGACGATGCCGCCATCGGACCACGCCGCCGCGGCGAAGTCGTCGTTGAGGCAACTCGCGAACATCGCCCACTTGCCGCCATAGGAATGGCCGACGATGCCGATCCGCTTCGGATCGACCTGCGGCATGTTCGCGAGGACGTTCCGGCAGTTCGCCGCGACATAAGCGTGATACGACAGCGGCTGGAGCTTGCAGGTCTCCATGTTCGGCCAATAGGTCTCGTAGTGGCTGCCGAGCGAGAGCGCGACGAATCCCTTCCTCGCAAGGCGATAGGCGAAGTCGCGGAAGCCCTTCGTTCCTTCGCCGATGCCGGTCTTGGAATCGTAGAAGACGACAACCACGGCCGGGAACGGCCCCGTCCCTTCGGGAATGAGAATATGAGCGTCGTCGTTCGTGCGATCCGGAGCGACCTGGATTCGAACGTGTTGCTGCGTGAAATTCTCCCGCTTCTTCGAGGACAGCACTTCGACCGTCGGCTTGTCGAGCACTTTGGGCCACGGCCCGAGTGCGTCGAACCAAGCCTTACGGATCTCGGCGCGGCGCTTCGACCAGTCGGCGGCCGTCTTCACCTGCGAACCATCGGCGAAGGTCAGCACCGATTTGAACTTCCCGAGATCGTTCGCATATTCCTTCGGCACGTCGAAGTACGGCGCGAGGGCCGGCGGCAGCGCGGCCGTCTTCTGCGGCAGCTTGATCTTCGCAAGGTAGATCGCGGACTTACCTTCATGCGAGGAGTAGTAGCTGAACCAGAGCAGGCCGTCGTGCCAGACCATGCCGGGGTAGCTGGTGTCGCCGCCGGTATTAAGCGTCAGCACCGGTTCGTACGCGCCTTCGGCAGTCATGGTGGCGATCACGGTCTTCGCACCGCCGGGATAGCTGCGGCTGCCGGCCCAGAGCGTGCCGTCGGGCGTTTGAATGAAGTTCGGCCCGCCGAGGCGATGCTTCGTCTCGATCCACTTCCAATCCTTGTACGGAGCCTTGCTGCGGCCGATCCAGCCGAAAGTATTGCCCGCCTCGCGACGGACGAGAGCGACCATTTCGCCGTCGGCCAGGAAGCGAATCGTCGTTTCGTTCGGATGGCCCGGCACATCGAGATGCGTGACGAGATCGAACTTTTCGCCGTCGACGCTGACGACGAGTTTGAGCTTCCACTCGGCGGGTCCGGGTTCGACCTTGCCGGTCTTGGCGGCGTCCTGGGCCTCCTTCGTGGCCCGCGCCTGCGGGTTGTATGTGACGCCGTAACACTTACCGTCGTGCCAGGTTACTCGCCAGAGCCATTCGCCCTCGGTGAGCACACGCTTCGGTTCGGTCCAGTTCGCACCGTCCGTCGAAAACGTCGTCCGCGGCTGGCGGCCGATGAGCGTCTTGCCGTCATAGACCGATCCGCCCGCGACAATCATCAGTCGACCGTCGGGTGTGATCGAGAATTTGGGATCGCGCAGGTCGATGCCCTTCTCGGTGATACCGGCGATGGATGCCCATTTTTCCCCGTCGTTCGAGACGAGCACGCGGATCAATCCGTTGCCACCGACGTGGGCGTCCGCCTCGCGGAAGGTGCAGTACCACTTGTCGTTCCAGCGGATCAGATCGGTAAAGGCATTGTGCTTGCCCTGATCCCAAATCTTCGCCGTCGAAACGACGGTCGGTCCGGCGGCCGTCACACATGAACTCAAAAGTACGAGGGCCACGAGCGAGAGGATTCGGGGTGTCATGGGTTTCACCGGATGAGGGAACGAACGGAGTGGATATAGTTTTGACTGGATTCGGAACAATGAAAAACTCAAAATGAGAAAGCAAATGTCCGACACTCCCACCGAGTCCGTGCCATGTCTCGCTCCCTCATCCTCCTCGCGCTCCTCGCCTCCTCCGTTCGCGCCGAGAACTGGCCCGGATGGCGCGGCCCGCGCGGCGACGGCACTAGCATCGAGAAGAACATCCCCACGGATTGGAGTCCCACGAAGAACGTGAAATGGAAGCTCAAACTTCCTTCGCCGGGGAATTCCAGCCCCGTCGTCTGGGGCGACCGCATCTTCCTCACGCAGTCCATCGACAAGGCCGGCACGGAGCGGGCGCTCCTCTGCATCGATCGCAAGACGAGCAAGATCCTCTGGCAGAAATCGATCCCGTTCAAAGAGAAGGAACCGACGCACGCCACAAACCCCTACTGCGCCGCGACGCCCGTCACCGACGGCGAGCGCGTCATCGCCTCGCACGGCTCCGCCGGCCTCGTCTGCTACGACTTCCAGGGCAACCAACTCTGGCACCGCGATCTGGGAATGTTCATCCACATCTGGGGCACGGCCTCCTCGCCGATCCTGTACGGCGATCTCGTCATCCTCAACTGCGGGCCGGGCGAGCGGACCTCGCTTCGGGCCTTCGACAAGAAGACCGGCAATGACGCGTGGGAAGTGCCCGAACCCGGCGGCAAGGCGGGCACGAGTCAGACCGACTGGATCGGTTCGTGGAGTACGCCGCACATCGTGAAAGTCGATGGCAAGGATCAACTCCTGATGTCGTGGCCGAACGTGCTGAAGGCGCACGACCCGAAGTCCGGCGACGTCCTCTGGAGTTGCAAGGGGCTGACGAAGCTCGTCTACACCTCGCCGGTGACCGACGGCAAGCACGTCGTCGCCATGTCGGGCTATAGTGGCGCGGCCATCGGGATGAAACTCGGCGGCAGCGGCGACCTGACCGAATCGAACCGACTCTGGCAGCATTCCAAGGCAAACCCGCAACGAATCGGCACTGGCATCATCGTCGGCGATCACCTCTACATGGCCAACGCCGGCGCAAACACCATCCAGTGCATCGAGGTGAAGACCGGCAAGGACCTGTGGGAGAAGCAGAGGCTTGGCGTCGCCTGTTGGGGCAGCCTCGTGCTTGCCGACGGCAAGCTCTACACGACCGACCAGAACGGCGACACGTTCGTATTGGAGGCCAAGCCGAAGTTCGAACTCGTCGCCCGCAACAAACTCGGCGAGCACTGCAACGCGTCGCCGGCGATCTCCGACGGCGACATTTTCATCCGGACCTACCAGCACCTCTGGTGCATCCGAGCGAAGTAAGGTTCACTTCATCAACACGGCCGGGATCGCGGGGACGGCGCCGCGGAGTTTGGTCAAGCGTCCTTCGGCCTGTATGGCCTTCGGCGAATTCGGGGCGAGGCGGATCGCCAGTTCGAGGCACTTCGCCGCGTCATCAGCCTGGCCCTTGGCGGTGTAGGCGTCCGCGAGGGTCAACTGGAGGGCGGCGGCGGCCTCGCTCGCGCGCCGGGCCGACGCGGCGAGTTTGTGCGCATCGGCTTTAATGTCGGCGACGAGCGCGGCGGCGGCTTTCGCCTCGGCCGTGCCGTCGAGTAGCTCGGCGAGGTGGAGCGCCTCGGCGTACGCGCCGGCCTTGGCGAGGTCGCGCGCCGCCGTGAGCAGCGCCGTCGCCCGCATCGCGAGCGCGACGCGGTCGAGTCGATCGACGCCGAGCGTGACCAGCCGTGCTTCCGCGAGCTTGGCCGGCTCGGTGCCAGCGAATACGCGAGTGATTTCGTCCAACTGTCTGATGGCTGGCTCTCGGTCCGCGGCGTCCAGCGCGGCGACCGCTTTCCGCAATCGCTCGCCCCCGACATTCTCCAGATCCGCCAACATGGCCTTCGCCTTCGTCTCGGCCGGCTTTCCCTTCGCCACCATCGCGAGCCGCTGCAAGATCGGAACCGCACGGCCGTATTCGCCGGCCTTGATCGCCGTCGCCGCCTCGGCCAGTTCCCGACCCGCCTTCACGTCGGCGGCCACCAGGTCGGTTGTTCGCTTCAACTGTTCCTTGAACGCCTCGACTTCCACGTAGCCCTGCACGAAGGCGTGAATCGTACCGTCCGCTCCGGCCAGTACCGTCGTCGGATAGAGTTGCACGTTGAGTTTCTGAACGAGATTCGCCTCCTTGGCTCCGTCCAGTTTGAGCGGGATGAAGTTCCCGATCATCGCCGCGACACCTCGGTCCTTGAGCGTCGTGGCTTCCATCTTTTTGCAATAGAAACAATCTTCGCTGCCGATCTGCACGAGAATCGGCAGCCCGGTCTCCTGCGATTCCTTGCGGGCGGTGAAATAGTCGGTGCGCCATTCGATCTTGGGGTCGGCGGCGACGGCGGGCGGCGGGCCGAACGCGACGACGAGGACAAACAACGCGAAGGCGCGCGGCAGTGCGGCGGACATGGTGCGATCCCCACGGTGCGAATCAAGTCGTCGCCCGGCCCGGCGCTAGTGGGCGCGCGGGTGGGCCTTCTGGTAGCCGTCCTGGAGCCGTTGAGTCGTGACGTGCGTGTAGACCTGCGTAGTCGCCAGGCTCTTGTGGCCGAGCAACTCCTGGACACCGCGGATGTCCGCGCCGGCGTCCAACATGTGAGTCGCGAAGCTGTGGCGGAGCGTGTGCGGGCTGGTGCGGGGATCGAGGCCCGCGAGGGCGAGGTAGCGTTCGAGCATGCGGCCGACGCTGCGCGTCGTCAGGCGGCCGCCGTTCTTGTTCAGGAAGACCGCATCGGTTTCCTTGCCGAGTCCCGCGAGGAGGGCAGCGCGTTCGGGAAGCCACGCTTCGACGGCATGCAGGGCGGCGTCGCCGAGGAGCGCGATCCGTTCCTTTTTCCCCTTGCCTCGGACGACGAGTACGCCGTCGGAATGGTCGAGGTCGTCGAGATCCAAACCGACGACCTCGCTGACACGCAGGCCGGCGGAATAGAGCGCTTCGAGGATGGCGCGGTCACGGCGACCGAAGACGGGGTTCGCGTCCGGCGTCGCCAGCAACTTCTTCATGTCCGCGACGGTGAGGAAGTGCGGAAGCGTGCGGCCGGGCCGGGGTCCGCGCAGCGCTTCGGCGGGGTTTGTGTCCAGCGTGCCGTCGCGGCGGAGGAACTTTCCGAAGGTGCGCGTCGCGGCGAGCCGGCGGGCGATGGTGGTCTTGGCGTAGCCCTGCTCGTGCATCCAGGCGACGAACGCGCGGAGCGACCGCGTATTCCAGTCCCGCGGTTCGACGGACGACTTCTTGAAGGTTTCGCGGATGAAGTGTAGGCACTGCGCGAGGTCTTCGCGGTACGATTTGACCGTCTGCGGCGACGAGTTTATCTCGAGGCCGAGATGTTGCAGGAACTCGGCGAGTTTCGCTTCGAGGTTCACGCGGCAGTTCCGGGGGTGGACTTCGGGTCCCGCATTCACAGTCGCGAATGCTGTTCCGGAGAGTCCTTCCCCTGTTGCCGGGCACGTTCCGTGAGCACGGCGGCGTCGAACCAGTTGATGGGCGTCCGCGGGTCGGCAGCCGAGTCGCGGATCGTGTCGATCAGCGTCTCGCGGCTGTCGTCGTCATAGACGAAGATGTACCGTTCGTTCCCCTTGAACAGCGCGAGCACGTTCAGTTCCTGGGTCACGGTCGGTCTCCCCGGTCGGGCCACGTCCGTATTCCATCGACCGGGGCGGCGGGAAATGTGAACGGAATCCGGTCGGGCGGAGTCGAAGGGCGCCGTCGGACGGCGTCAGCGGCGATCCGACCGTCGAAGTCGGCCCAAATCACCCGAATTCGCGATTCGGCGGGCTTGGCCCCGTTGCGGGGATTCGCCGTTTTTCCTAGACATTGTGAAAGTTGCGCGGATAAGATCGCGGGACTTGATACTCTGCGGACCCTCTCTCACCGGAGTCACGAACACATGGACGGAAACGGGAACGAGGCGCCGAGCCTCAACAACAGAATCCTGTTCTGGGCGAGTTTCTTTACGCTCATCGCGGCCGGGATCGGCTTTTCGGTGCGCGGGTTCATCCTGAAGGACTGGGGCAATCAGTTCGGCTTCACCCAAGCCGAACTGGGAGGCATCACCGGTGGCGGTCTTGTCGGCTTCGGAGTCGCCATCATCTTCTTCAGCTTCCTCGCCGACCGTTTCGGCTATGGGAAACTGATGCTCATCGCGTTCCTGCTGCACGCGTCCTCCGCCGTCGTCACCTTCGCCGCCACGCCGGTTTACGGGATGTATGGCAAGGAAGGCGCGTTTTGGTGCCTCTATGTCGGCATGTGGCTCTTTGCGTTGGGTAATGGCACCTGCGAGGCCGTCATCAACCCCCTCACTGCGACGCTCTTCCCGAACAACAAGACACACTGGCTCAATATCCTCCACGCCGGCTGGCCCGGCGGCCTCATCCTCGGTGCCGTCATCGGCCTCGTGTTCGGTCAGATCGACACGCCCATCCGATGGGAAATCAAGCTCGGTATCTTCCTCGTCCCCGTGCTGCTCTACGGCTTCCTCATGTTCAACCGTCCATTCCCCCGTTCCGAGGCCAGCGCCTCCGGCGTGTCGACTGGCACCATGATCGCATCCCTCTTCGCTCCGATCCTGATTTTCCTGTTCCTCCTGCACGCCCTCGTCGGCTACGTCGAACTCGGCACTGATAGCTGGATCACGAACATCAGCTCACGAATCCTAAAGGACGAAAACACGGCCCTCATGGCGTTTGTTTGGACAAACGCCCTCATGTTCACCCTCCGCTTCTTCGCGGGGCCGATCGTCCACAAGATCAATCCGATCGGCTTGCTGCTGGTCAGTGCGATCCTCGGCACGATCGGGCTTTACCTGCTCGGCCAGGCGTTCGTCGACACCGTGCCGCTCTACATCGCGGCGGTCACGGTGTACGGCATCGGCAAGACGTTTTATTGGCCCACCCTCCTCGGCGTAATCTCCGAACGTTTCCCGAAGGCCGGCGCACTCGCGCTCGGCATCTCCGGCGGCATTGGAATGATCTCCGCGGGTCTGCTTGGTGGCCCTGGCATCGGCTACAAGCAGGACTATGCCGCCGTCGACAAGCTCAAGCAACTCTCCCCCGAAACTTATGACCGCTACAAGTCCGCCGACGCCAACGGCTTCCCGATCGTCTCCGGCTTCATGCCGGACCTCGCCCCGAAGATCGCCGGCCTCGACAACGCCAAACTCAAAGTCTTCGGCGATCACGCCGGCAACCTCGCCAAGATCAAGGCGGCCGTCGACGCCAAGAAGGAACCACCGAAGGACCTCAAGACCGGCCTCGAAGCGGACATCGAGACCATGCGTAAGGAACTCGCGGCAGGTAAATCCGTTCCCGATGAACTGCAGAAATCGTTGAACGGACAACTCGAATGGTGGGAGAAGGAAGGTAAACCCAACTTCGAAAAGGACGAAAAGCCGCTCAACGAAGCCCGCGACTACGGCGACCGCAAAGCTCTCATGTGGACCTCGTACGTTCCCGCCGTGCTCGCGGTCGGCTTCCTGCTGCTCCTGCTCTATTTCAGCTCGACCGGCGGCTACAAGCAGGTCCACCTGGACAAGAGTGGAAATACGAGTCACTAATCTCTTGTGACCACGAATGCCGCGCCGCGGTTCCCTCCGCGGCGCGGCTTCGCATTTCTATACTGCCCGAATGGCTTCCCGAACCCTCGTCGTCCTCGGTTGCGGCACATCCGTCGGCGTGCCGATGCTCGGTTGCGATTGCGCCGTCTGCCAGTCGACGCACCCGCGCAATTCCCGCACGCGGTCGTCCGTGCTCCTCAAGCTCCCGGCCGGCAACCTGCTCATCGACACGACGCCGGAGATGCGGCTGCAACTGCTTCGCGAGAAGATCAAACTCGTCCATGCCATCGTCTACACCCACTATCACGTCGACCACGTCTTCGGCCTGGACGACGCCCGCATCTTCCCGCGCCATCTCGGCGGCGCGATGCCGATTTATTGCACCGACGACGTCGAAGAGGTGATCCGCAAGACGTTCTCATACGCCTTCCACCCCGGCAGCGAAGACCTGCCGCCTGGCGTGCTGCCGAAACTCGTCTTCCAACGCATCGACGCGAATCCGTTCGACGTCCTCGGCGAACGTCTCACGCCGGTGCCGCTCGTGCACGGCCGGTTCGACGTCCTCGGCTTCCGCATCGGAAACGTCGCCTACTGCACCGACGTGAGTGCGATCCCCGACGCGAGTTGGCCGCTGCTCGACGGGCTCGACGTTCTGATTCTGGATGCGCTCAAAGTCGGCCGGCCGCACCCGTCGCACTTCAACCTCGAGCAGGCGCTCGAGGCCATCGCCCGGATTCGGCCCCGGAAGACGTACCTGACCCACATGTCGCACGAACTGGACTACGCGAACCCGCCGGCCTTGCCCGATGGAGTCGAATTGGCTTACGATGGCCTTTCGTTCGAGTTCTGAGGACCGGAACCGATGGGCGAACCGCCACCGAACCTCGCCGCGCGATTGCGGGCGCACGGCCAGCAGCACCTGCTCGCCGACTGGGCCGCGCTCGACGTGAACGCACGCGAGCGCTTGGTCGAACAACTGGCCGGCGTGGATTTCGCGGAGTTGGAGCGGCTGTTCCGCCGGCGGAACGAGCCGCACGCCGCACTGCCGTCGCGCGAGCGAATTGCCCCGGTGCCGATGGAACCGCGCACGACCGCGGCGATCGCGGTCGGCGAAGCGGCGATCCGTCGGGGTGAAGTCGCTGCACTGCTCGTCGCCGGCGGGCAGGCGACCCGGCTCGGCACCGATCGCCCGAAGGGCGTCTATCCGGTCGGCCCCGTCAGCGGCGCGAGCCTCTTCCAGATCCACGCCGAGAAGGTCCTGGCGCTGCGCCGGCGATACTCTGCCAACATCCCGTTCCTCGTGATGACCAGCCCGGCGACGCACGATGAGACGATCGAGTTCTTCACCAAGAACCGATTCTTCGGCTTGCCGCCGGACTCCGTGACGTTCTTCCAACAGGGGACGATGCCGGCGCTCGACCTCGCAACGGGTCGACTGTTGATGGAAGCCCCCGGCCGGCTCTGCCTTAGCCCGAACGGCCACGGCGGCACCCTGACGGCGCTCGCCGATTCCGGCCTGCTGGCGAAGCTCAAGGCCAACGGCATTCGCCACCTCTTCTACTTCCAGGTCGACAACCCGCTCGTCCGCGTCGCCGACCCCGCGTTCGTCGGCCGGCACGTCGAGACCAGTTCCGAAGTGTCCTCCAAGGTCGTCGCCAAAACCGACCCGGCCGAGAAGGTCGGCGTCCTCGGCCTCGTCGACGGCCGCTGCTCGATCCTCGAATACTCCGACCTCCCGCACGCGATGGCGAACGAACGCGCCACCGACGGCGGACTCGTCTTCCGCGCCGGCAGCCCCGCCATCCACCTGTTCTCGCTCGAGTTCCTTGAACGGATCACCAGCGGCCCGACGCGGCTCGACTTCCACCTGGCGAAGAAGAAGGTGAACTGCCTCGACGACGCCGGGAAACCGTTCGCGCCGACGGTCGAGAACGCACTCAAGTTCGAACTGTTCATCTTCGACGCCCTTCCGCTCGCCGATCGCTGGCTCGTGATGGAAGTGCGGCGCGAGGACGAGTTCGCCCCGCTCAAGAACGCGACCGGCGCCGACTCGCCGGCGACCGTGCGCAAGCTTCTGATCGACCGCGCGGCGCGCTGGCTGGAATCGGCCGGCGTGCAAGTGCCCCGCGCGAACGGCGAATCGAAGTTCCCGCTGGAAATTGGTCCCCGGTTTGCACTAGACGAATCGGAGTTTCGAATCAAACTTCCGAACGGATTCGCGATCAACGGCCCAACTTTGCTGAATACTTGAACCACAAAGGACACGAAGAGCACAAAGAATATCTCATCTTTCCTTTGTGCTCTTCGTGTCCTTCGTGGTTATTTACGGAGTGATGCGATGTTCCACGCGATGATCATGGCCGGCGGCGGCGGGACGCGGTTCTGGCCGCGGAGCCGCAACGCCAGGCCAAAGCAGTTCCTCGCCTTCGCCGGCGAGCGCACGCTTCTGCAATCGACGGCCGACCGGATCGCGGCCGTCATTCCGCCGGAGCGCACGTGGATCCTCACCGGCGCGGCGTACACGCACGAGTCTTCTGTGCAACTGCCGGAGATTCCGCGCGATCAGGTCGTGGGCGAGCCGTGTCGCCGCGATACGGCCCCGTGCGTCGGGTTGGGAGCCGCTTTAATCGCGCGAACTGATCCGGATGCGACGATGATCGTGATGCCGGCGGACCACCTCATCGAGCCGGAGCGAGAGTTCCAGCGAGCCGCGATGGCGGCAGCGCAGTTCGCCGACGAATACCCGGACGCGCTCTTCACCTTCGGCATCCCGCCGACGTTCCCCTCAACCGGCTACGGCTACATCCACCGCGGCGAGCCGGCCGGCGAACGCAACGGCGTCAAGCTCTTCCGCGTCCGCGAATTCCAGGAGAAACCGAAAGCGGAGGTCGCGCAACAGTTCGTCGCCAGTGGCAACTACGAATGGAACAGCGGCATTTTCGTCTGGAAGGCGAAGACGATTCTCGCGCAGCTGAAGGCGAACCGACCTGATATTCACGACGCCTGCATCCGCATCGCCGACGGCTGGGGCACGCCGAATCGCGAGGAGATCTTCCGCAAGGAATACGAAGCCATCAAGGGCACGAGCATCGACTACGCCGTCATGGAGAAGGCCCCGCTGCGGATGGTGCTGCGGGCACCGTACACCTGGGACGACGTCGGCAGCTGGCTCGCGCTCGAGCGGCACAACCCTCAGGATGCCGCCGGCAATACCGTGCAGGGCCGGCATGTCGGCATCGATACGACCGGCTGCGTGATCGCCGCCGAACCGGGCCACGTCGTCGCCACGCTCGGCGTCTCGGACCTCGTCGTCATCCAGACCGCCGACGCCACGCTCGTCTGCCGAAAGCAGGACGAGAGCCGCGTGAAGGAGATCGTCGATCGGTTGAAGAAAGACGGGGAGCAATACCTGTGAGCCTTCCCGCGAAGGGCCGGCTGCTGGGCATTGACTTCGGCACGGTCCGTGTCGGCCTGGCCGTGTCCGATCCGGACCGCATCCTCGCGTCGCCGCTGGACACCTACACGCGGCAGGATGCGGAGGCCGACGCGGCGTATTTCCAGCGGGTGGTGAAGACCGAACAGATCGTTGGGCTGGTGATTGGTTTGCCGATCAGCCTGAACGACACGGAAGGCCCGAAGGCGAAGGAGGCCCGCGCCTATGCCGAGTGGCTGACGCAGATCACGGGTCAACCCGTCGCCTTCGCCGACGAGCGTTTCACGTCGAGCATCGCGGAGGACGCGCTGATCGCTGGCGGCGTGAAGCGCGACAAACGGAAGGGAAAACGCGATCGGATCGCGGCCGTGCTCATCCTGCAAGGCTATCTCGATTCGCCGGGGTGATCGTCGAGCGGCTTGCTGGCGTTCAGCAGGAATCCGGCGACACCGGCGCAGGCGAACGAAACGGCGCACAGGACGAACGCCGCATTCCACCCCGCCCCGTTCTTCACCATCGTCAGCAGGATTGGCGACGCGAATGCGCCGAGGTTTCCGAACATGTTCCCCCAGCCGAGCGCCGCTCCGACGTTCTTCCCACCCACGTCTTGAGCGAACGCCCAGATCGATGGGTTCCCCATATCGACCAGAAACGCCATTGCGCCAAGGATGAAGATGGCCGTCCACGCGGAATCGACCTGTGTGACCGCAAGACAGCACAACACGCAGCCGGATTTCGCGAGTACGATCGGCACCGAACGGCCCCAGCGCCCGCCGAACTTCTTGTGCATGAAGTCGGTGAAGAAACCGCCGAGGAACATGCCGAGGCAACCGATCGTGAGCGCCGTCGATTGCATCGCACCGATCTCCTTGAGCGGCGTCTTGAAGACTTCGTTTAGGTAAGTGGGCAACAACGTGACGAGCGGTGCCCAACCGACATTCGCCCCGAACTGCACCGTCGCGAACAGGATCATGTTCCGGCTTTTCGCGAGCACTGCCATCCGCTCCCAGAACGGGCGCGGCGGCGGGACCGACACGGTCGCGGTCCCCGCCGTATCCTCGGGCCGATCGCGGACGAAGACCCAGAACGCCGCCGCGACCGCAAGGCCGCATACGCCGAAGAAGACGAAGACCATGCGCCAGTTGATCGTCTCAATGCCGTTAGGTGCTGATTCGTTTGGAAAGTCCGCGGTCCAGTGTGCCGGCCCCCAGCCGACGAACGCGAGCGCGAGGAACGCCGTCAGGAACGGTGCCACGGCTCCGCCAAGCCGGCCACCGAGGGCCACAAAGCTGCTGAACCGGCCACGTTCGGTCGGTTGCGCCCAGTTCTTCACAAGTCCGGCGGCGGCGGGGTAGGCGCCGGATTCCGCCACGCCGAGCAGGAGCCGGACGACGAGCAGTCCGAGGAAGCCTTCGACGAAGCCGGTGAACGCGGTGACGAGCGACCAGCCGACGATGCAGGCGGTCAGCACCTTGCGCTGTCCGAAGCGGTCCGCGAGCGAACCGGTGGGAATCTGGCAGAGAGCGTAGGCGAGGAAAAACGCGCCGAGGATGAGGGCCTTCTGGTCGCCGTCGAATTGCAGGTCCTTCTGCATCCGATCGGCGAGCGTCGACAGGCAGACGCGGTCGATATACATCCAGAGCGCGGCCATCGACGCAAATCCCACGATCGCGTACCGCTGCGGAGTGGCTTGTTGGGACATGATTTCGCCAATGCGTGGGGAAGTGCGGAGTGCGAAGAGCGGAGTCAAGAGATGAAAGAACTACGGAGATAGCCGAATTCTTCTTGTCTTCACTCCGAACTCCGCACACCGCGTTCCGCACTGGTTTCAGGCAGGTAGGACTTCGCTGAAGAATCGGATCCAGTTGCCGTGCATGATCCCCTGGATGTCGGCCGACGAATAGCCGCGGCGGGTGAGGATGTCGGGGATTCTCTGCAGGTCGGTGATGGTGTTCAGATCCTTCGGCGTCTGCTCGTTGCCGAAGCCGCCGTCGAGGTCGCTGCCGATGCCGACCTGCTTCGCGTTGCCGGCGAGCTGGCACATGTGGTCGATGTTGTCCACGGCCCGTTCGATCGTCACTTCGGGCTTCGTCACGCCGCGGACCCAGCCGGGTTGGAGCATGATGGCGTCGAAGGCGATGCCGGCGACGCCGCCGCGCGAGAAGAGCCACTTCAACTGGGCATCCGAGAACTGGCGCTGCCAGTCGCAGAACTTGCGGGCGTTCTGATGGCTCGCCAGCACGCGGCCTCCGAAGCGCTCGGTCACCTGCCAGAAGGCATTGTCGGAGAGGTGCGTGAGGTCGAGCGCCATGCCGAGGCGTTCGATGTTCGCGAGCAGCGGGATCGCGTCAGCGGCGAGTCCGACTTCGGAGCGCGTGCCGCCGCCGTAGCGGTTCGGGCCGTAGTGCGTGATGCCGATGGCGCGCAGGCCGTGGTCGTACCACTCGCGGATGTTATCCGGGTCCAGCACGGCGTCGGCGCATTCCATGCTGAGGATGTAGCCGAAGGGCGTGCCGTCCGGGTCGGCGCGATACGCGTCTAGATGGTTTTGCAAATCCTTGCGATTGCGGATCGGCTTCATCCAACCGCTGCGTTCCATCGCGCGATAGTACGCGAGGTGGGCATGGCACATCGCGTAGCACGCTTCCGGGCTACTCTTGCCAAGCGGGTGGTTGAAATCCTTCTCCAGCCGCGCCAAGAGCGTCGCGACGCCGACACCCAGTTCGGCCCGCTTCAGCTCCGGCATGCTCAGCGTGTTCGTCTGTCGGCCCTTGTCGGTCATGTTCAGGACCTTCTCCTGAACGCGAATATCGTCGACGGCCATCCGCAGGTCGCGGTTCCAATCGACGCCGTTGAGGCCGAGATCGAGGTGCGAATCGAAAATGAGCATGACGAAATCCCTTGAATAGCCGCACGATGAAGACGATGAAGACACGATCAAACCAATCAATTGATTTCTTCTGATCGTGTCTTCATCGTCTTCATCGTGCGGCCCCTTTCTTCCTCAAAGCACTCCATACTTGTCGAAAGCTTCCGTCGCGGGCATGCCGGCCTTGATCGCGTCGCGGACTTCGTTCTCGGCATTCACCTTCGCCCACGCGGCCCGCACAACGTCTGCTTCCACCGCACGCGGCACGACGACGACGCCATCCATGTCCGCGATCACCAGGTCGCCGGGATGGAAGGCGACGCCGTCAATCTCGACCGGCACGTCGATGTCGATGACGCGTTGGCGGTCCTTGCTGTCGTAAATGATCGTGCCGAGGGCATAGACGGGGAAGCCCATCGCCGCCATCTGGCGGACATCGCGAACGGCTCCGTCGACGATCGCGCCGACGCAACCGGCGTTGCGTGCGGCCGTGCTGAGCAGTTCGCCCCAGATACCGGAGCGCATCGAACCGCCGGCCGCCGCGATCAGGATATCATCCGGCTGGCAAGTATCGACGGCCTTCAACTCGAGTTCGTACGGCTTCGGATCGACGTGGGCCATGTCGGCCCAGAGCGTCGTCTTGCACCGGCCGACGAGCACGCCTGGCACCGTCAGTTGTCGGAAGGCGATCCGAGGCGACTGGTTTGGAAAGCCGGCGGCGTCAAGCGCGTCGCAAACCACGGCGCTCGTAAATCGCTCGCGCATCATCGTCAAGGTGATCGGGGCGTCGGGCATGGCAGGCTCAAGATTCCGTGTTTCCGATAACTTAGTCGGATTTGTTGTCGGATGGAAACGGCAACCTCGAGAAAAACCGTCAAAACCCGGTTTACCTTGGATCTGGAATGCGAATCCGAACGCTATACTTTCGGGACAGCACTTCGCCCGCATCGTCTGCGAGCCGACCATGACCGACACCCTCTCGAACGCGATGCCCGATCCGTGGCCCGTGTTGGAATCGCTATTGCTGAAGCTCGGCGATGCCACCTCGACGAACCAGTCGGTCTCGTATGCGGTGGAATCGGCCCGTGCCGCCGTCAATGCCGATGTTGCATACTGGTATTCGCGAAACAGCGGAAAAGTCTCGGCGTTGGGCGGGCCGCGCGAGTACGCCGCGGACCGCGCGGCGAGTCTGGCACGGCAGCTTCTCGGTCGTTTGCCGGCGGGCCACGAAACGCTTCGCTGGCTCAATCCGGATGCGATGTCGGACACGATCCCCGACTCGGCCGTGATCTGTTCCGATGCGCGCACACAAGGCTGCATCATGGCCCTCAACTTCGACCCGTCCCGACGCTTTGACGACAGCGACACGAAGGCTGTCCGCATGGCGCTCAAAATGCTGCTGGCCCAGCGGGCGCAAAGCCAGGCGAGCACCAAGAGTCTGTTGTTGGGGCTATTGCACTGCCTCACCACGATCATCGACGCGAAGGACCCGTACACGGCCGGGCACAGCGAGCGGGTGGCGCGGATCGCGGTGCTGCTTGTAAAGGCCATGGGGCTGTCGCCGGCGATAGAGGGCGACGTGTTCTTGGCGGGATTGCTGCACGACGTTGGCAAGATCGGCTTGCCGGACGATCTGCTTCAACGGCCTGGCCGGCTGAACGCCGAGGAAATGGAGGAAATGCGGAAACACACGATCCTCGGCGATCGGATCGTGGCGAGCATCAAGCCTTTCGACCGATTGCGCCCCGCCGTGCGAAACCACCACGAACACTTCAACGGCAAGGGCTACCCGGACGGTCTCGCCGGCGACAAGATCCCGCTGCTGGCCCGCGTCCTCTCGGTCGCCGACGCCTGCGACGCAATGATGTCCCCGCGGCGCTATCGCTCCGCGCGCTCGCCCTACGAAATCGACGCGGTCTTCACCGCCGAGGCCAGCCAGCAATTCGACCCCGTCGTCGTCCGGGCATTCATGGCGATCCGACACCAAATCTACCCGCCGATCTACCAAAAGGGGATCGGCGAGTCGGCGTTCCACGCCATCGAATCGATCGTCGACAACCTGACGGATAACTCGATGCTGAGCCTTCCGTCGCTGGCAAAGTGACAATCACCCGAGTTTCCACGGCTCGCGGTACGGCTTGCCGGCCATCTTCGCGGCTTCGGCGTCGCCGACGATGACCTCTTTCGAGGGGTCCCACGCAATCTTGCGCCCCGTCCGCAGCGCGATGTTACCGAGGTGGCATACCGTCGCGGAGCGATGGCCGATTTCCACGTCGCACACCGGCAATTTGCGACTCTTGATGCAATCCAGCCAGTTCTTGTGGTGGTTCGTGCTCACGTAAAGCTTGACCGACCCGGTTTCGAGCGCGTACGGATCCTTGACCTTTTCGCCGTTGAGCGTCACTTCGATCTTGCCGCGCGTGACATAGACCTTGCCCTTCTCGCCAATGAACGTGGTGCCGCCGGGGTGCCCCTTCGCGCCGAGCGTACAGCTCACGGGAATGCCGCCGGCGTAGGTGTACGTGATGCGCGCCGATTCGGGCGTCTCGAACCAGCCGTCCTTGTTGTAGGTGGCCGTGCCTTCGATCTTCACGGGTCCGCTCTCGTCCATGCCGAGTCCCCACTGGGCGATGTCGAGGTGATGGGCGCCGAAGTTGGTCTGCTGGCCGCCGGAATAGTCCCAGAAGAAGCGGAAGAGGTAGTGGACGCGCTTCTCGTTGTAGGGGCGCATGGGCGCCGGCCCGAGCCAGAATTCGTAATCCAGCCCTTCCGGCGGTGCCGAGTCGGGGACGGGTTTCTTGGCACGGTCGATCCAATTCGGGCCGGGAAGGCCGACGAGCACTTCCTTGACCGCCCCGATGGTACCATTACGGACAAGTTCGCAAGCCTTGTGGAACTCTTTGCCGGAACGCTGCTGGCTACCGGTCTGCACAATCCGTTTGTGGTCGCGGGCCGCCTTCACCATCGCGCGGCCCTCCTCGATCACGAGGGAGAGTGGCTTCTCGCAGTACACGTCTTTCCCGGCCTGGCAGGCATGGATCGTCTGCAGAGCGTGCCAATGGTCCGGCGTCGTGATGACGACCGCGTCGATATCCTTGCGATCCAGCAGCTTGCGGTAGTCGGCGACGGCGGCGACGGGCGTGCGCTTGCCGTCCTTCTCGACGATGCCCGCGGCGGTCGCCAGCCGTGCCTTGTCCACTTCACAGACGGCGACGGCGTTCTTGATGAACGCCTTGAGGTTGCCGGTGCCCTGATTGCCGACGCCGATGGCCGCGATGCGGACGAACTCGCTCGGTGGCGTTTCGGCGAAGGCGTTGCGGTACGTGATCGCTGGGAGTGTCAGGATGGCACCGGACGCAGAGAGGAACCGGCGGCGGGAAAGCGATCGCATGGGAGAGGCCTCGGAAGTCGAATTGACGGGACAATACTTATCGTTATAGTCCCGCGTTGATTGCGGGGGAACCGAATGCGGGCGAGTTGGATCGGTTTGATCGTGTTGGGTTTGGCGGGGTGCGGCACCACGCGCACGACCGACACGACCCGTGCCGCGACGGAGATGTTGCTCGTCTCGCAGGCTGTCGACAAGGCGGTCGGCCGGATCGACTTTACACCTCTCAAAGGCAAGGCCGTCCATCTGGATGTGTCCATGATCGACGCAACAACGGTCGACAAGGGATACGTGATCAGTTCGATCCGCCAGCAATTGCTCGCCTACGGCGCGCACGTGATGGAGGACAAGCGCGACGCTGCGTATGTCGTGGAGGCTCGCGTCGGTGCCGTCGGTACCGATCGCCACTCGTTGCTCTTCGGCTCGCCACAAATCACAGTTCCCGCCATTGTTCCGGGTATACCCACCAGCATCCCGGAGATCGCGCTCTACAAGCGAACGGATCAGAAGGGCGTCGCGAAGCTCGCGGTGTTCGCATACAATCGTGTGACCGGTCGTGCCGTCTGGCAGTCGGGACTCGTCGAGGATGTCAGCCGCTTGAAGGATCGTTGGGTGTTGGGCAGCGGACCCTACAGTTCGGGTTCGATTCTCCGCAATACGGAACTGGCCGGCGAAGCGCTGCCGCCGCTTCCGCAGCTGCCGGCGATCCCGCTCATCGGCCGCGAAGATACTCCCAATTCGCTTGCGAAAACCGATCCAAACGAACCAAAGCAATTGCCAGATACAATGCAACGCTATGCGAATTCGGACGAACCCATCCCGCCGCAACCGGTCCCGATCGGAGTGCTGGGAGTTGCGGGAACGGCCCCGGCAATATTCCATCCCCTGTTGGCGAAATAGCGAAGCCGTGACGATTGTCCGGGGGCCGTGCCCTTGGGACGTCGGTTCCAGAGAAGGTCGGTTCATCGTGACACGGATCCGCACCCGATAAAGGCCATCTCTCCATTTGGTCGGTTCTCAAGGAGCCACCAACCTCACGATGTCCATTATTGGAGAGCCAATCGATGATGCTCCCGAACGCGACCGTCCCGGACGATCCGAAACCGGAACTCCTTCGCCGCGACGGCTGGAACGTGAAATCGGTCTACGGCTCCTACTGCGTGGTCTGGCGCGGCCACGAGGAAGTCGTCATGTTCTGGCGCGATGGCCGCTGGGAGCGCGCAGGCGGCGTACTCCGCGCCGCGGCGTGATTCGTACAACGACCCGGTGGCCGATCGATTCTTCACACCCGATGCAATAACCGCTGGCGACTTCACGCTCGCCGGTCCAGAATCGCACCACCTCGCCGCCGTGCGCCGCATCGGTGTCGGTGATTCGATCGTGCTGTTCAACGGCGATGGCCGCGAATACCCTGCGGAAGTCGTCGGGGTTGGCAAGAAATCGGTCCAACTCCTTGTAAGCGAGCCGCGGACCGTCAATCGCGAACGCACCGTTCCGCTCTGGATTGCCTCGGCGATACCCAAAGGGGACCGCGCTGATTTCCTCATCGAGAAACTCGTCGAATTGGGTGTGGCTCGGTGGACTCCGATCGTGGCGGAGCGCAGCGTCGTACGGCCCAAAGCGGATGTCGTGGACAAATACGCGCGTCAGGTCATCGAAGCCTGCAAGCAGTGCGGCCGAAATGTGCTGATGACGGCCGACGCACCACAATCATGGCCGGCCTTCGCCCGGCGATCCGATCTGCCCGAACGCAAGAGGATCCTGCACCCGAACTCGGAATCCTCGTACTCGAAATCGTCGCTGCCCACCGTGGTGGCCATCGGCCCCGAGGGTGGTTTCACGGATTCGGAGTTGGCCTTTGAAGGCTGGGAGCGAACCGGGATGGGACCAACAATCCTGCGGATCGAAACGGCGGCCATCGCCGTAGCAAGCCTTCAAAGCGTCTGATTCTTCACTGACAGAAGTGCCTCTTTGAACTGATTGGCCGTGGAGAACCGATCGACGGGTTCGCGGGCCACCGATTTCGTCAGAACTTCGCATATGTCATCGTCGAGATGCGGGGCCAGTTCCTTCGGCTTGCGCGGCGGAGTGTTGAGACGACGACGCAGATTCTCCTCGGACGAAACCGACCGCTCCCAGGGCAGATGCCCCGTGATCATTTCGAAGGCGGTCACGCCCAATGCGAACAGATCGACCCGGTGGTCGGTCCGGCTGCGCTTGACGATCTCGGGCGCGAGAATGTCGACAGTGCCCGTTCGGTTACCGGGCTGACAGAATGCCGGCGTATAGGGAATCGTTAGGCCGAAGTCGATCAACTTGACGACGCCTTCCTTGTCCACCATCACGTTGCGCGGGCAGAGGTCGCGGTGGAGGTATTTCGAGTCGTGCAGGTATTGCACGGCATCACAGAGTTGGGCGAGGTACGGGATGCGATTGCCGTTCAGGGCGATGTTTTTCGTCTCGATCAGGTAGTTCAATCCCAACCCGTCGATCCACTCCATGACGAGATATGGTTCCCCCGTCGTCGTCAGACCGAACTCGTAGCTGCGGACGCAATTCGGGTGGTTCAGGGCCATGCAGATCTCGCCTTCGGGCGGTTTCACGAGGCCGAGTTGCGTGAAGCGTTGTTCGAAGCGGAGCGTTTTCTCCTTGTCCATGAGCTTGAGGCAGACGGAGCGGCCGAGGGTCTTGTCGTAGGCCTGGAAGACCTTCGACATGCTCCCCTGGCCGGTGCGCCCGCGCAAATCCCATCGCTTGGCGAAGTCGGCGCGTTTCATCCCCTTGGTGTTGATACCGGGCTTCTTGGCCTTGCCGCCGAAGAGATTGCCAAACAGTCCCACGCGCCTCTCCCGGACGGGAAGGTTGAACGTTCCGATTCATTGTAACCGATTTTCGGATTGCGTCGTTGTCGGACGCGGGGAATGACCGTGGATTCACTCCGGGTCGCTTCGCCCAACCGGACCGACGGGAAGAATGGAGCGTCATCCCGAAAGGTCCCGCATGGCGCTCTCGGAACTGGTATCGGATATCCTGGCCTTCCGCACCTATCTTCGCGCCGAGCGGGGAATGGCCGCGAACACCGTGATCGCCTACGGTCACGATCTCGACCGCTATGCGGGGTGGGCTGCCACCATCCGTTTGGCGGACTACACGGCCCCGACACTATCCGACCTTTCTCGCTATCTGGGTTTCCTGCACGACGAACGACTCGCCGCGCCGAGCATCGCCCGACATCTGGTCTCGCTCAAGATGTTTTATCGCTTCCTTCGGCTCGAAGAGCGGGCGAATCCGTCGGCGGTCGAACTGCTCGGCTCGCCCAAGCTCTGGGAGCGTGTGCCGCAGGTGCTCTCGCCGGAGAGCGTCGACGCTTTGCTCGCCAGTCCGCGTGCGGCCGACCGTTTCTTCCTCCGGAACCGTGCATTGCTCGAGACCCTCTACGCCACCGGTTGCCGGGCATCCGAGGTCGTGGGATTGCGGATTCGCGACCTGTATCTGGATTCGGCGTTCTGCAAGTGCACGGGGAAAGGGAATAAGCAGCGCGTGGTACCTTTGGGTCGGCCCGCCGTGAATGCCCTCCGAGGATACCTCGACGAGGGCCGATCCACCGCGCGGGACGGCGAGGAATTTGTCTTTGTCAGCCGCAGTGGTCGGCCATTGAGCCGCATCGACCTCTGGATGCTCGTCAAGAAGCATTGCCGTCGTGCCGGGCTTCCGACGAGCGTCAGCCCGCACACGCTCCGGCACAGTTTCGCGACGCATCTGCTTGCGGGGGGAGCCGACTTGCGGACGGTCCAGGAATTGCTCGGCCATTCCTCCATCCGCACCACGCAACACTACACCCATGTGGACCGGAAACGGCTGAAGGAACTCCACAAGAAATTCCATCCTCGCGGATGAACAAAAAAGGCCCGCGGAGATCATCCGCGGGCCGGTCGCGAATCGGCGTCCGTCGTCAATTCCCGAAGGATGCGATGTTGATCTTCAGCGGTTCGGTGTATTCGCGAGTAATGCGGACCTTCTTGCGGCGGAACTCCTCCATCTTGTCGAGGAACTCGACGATCAGCTTTTCGGTGCCGAGCGTATCGTCCTTGCCGAGAAGGCCGACGCCCTTCAGGTCGGTACCCTTTCGTTCGCGGATGTAGGTGGAATCGAGCTTTTCGAGTTTACCCCGACCGGCCGAAACCATGATCTGGTCGTTGAAATACTTGCTGTTCCGTTGTCCTTCGCTGTCTTTCTCACCGTAGACGAAGAGCATCGGGGTTTCCTTCCGCATGTCGCCATCGATGCCGCGGCCGTGGGTGGACACCCAGTTCTTCATCGCGGAAGTGCTGAAACCCTTCATTGTTTTGGGAGACAGCCAGACCGCGCCGCCGTAATCGCGACCGGCAGGCGAATTGCCAGCGGCGATGGCCTGATTCGCGGTGACCCAGAATTTCTGGGCATTGAGGAATCCCATAGGTTTCTTTTGTTCGCGGTGCCATTCGGTGGCGAGGAAAAGCATACCGAGGGTGGCGGCGTCGCCGTCGCCGATCAGGTACGTCGAACTGGTATTGACCTGACCGTCATCGTTCATCTTGTCGAGGTGATTGCGGACGGCGGCCAGGTCGTACACCATTTGCGGGTAGTAGCTCGACTTGGACTTGAAGTCCTTTTCATCGATCGTGTCCCGGGGCGGACGTCGGTTCGCGCCCGGTAGCGTGGTGTTGAGTTGCTCGCGCCAGAACTTTTCGGGGATGATGTCCTTGCTCTTGCCGTGGCCGCGGAAATCGAAGCGGATGGTATGGTAGCCCTTCTTGGCGAGGGTCCGCGCCAGGCCGTCCCAATCCCCCTTCGTGGGATCGGTAAAAGGCTCGTGGATGAGCATGACGCAAGAACCGTTTTTGCTGTTCGTCGCCTTGTAGAAGATGCCGCGGAGTTTCACGCCGTCGGCGGTTTCGATGAGTTCGTCAGTCGGATCGTTCGGGTTTTGCGTTCGGCCGGTCGGGGCGCTCTGGAGGAACATGGCGGCGGCGAGCGCGGTGAACGCGAACGAAAGGAACAGGCGTCGTCGCATGGCTTGGCTCCCGGCGGAGAGTGTGGGCGGGGTTGCTGCAAAAGAAAACGTTACTGGATGATACGTCGTTGGCGCGGGGATTACAAGCGATAGGGCCGCACGGTCGGCCTTGACCGTGTCTTCGACGCCGTGCTACACCGGATTTATGCGGCTCACGAACGAATTGTGCACCATCGCTACTGCGCCACCGGCCGTCCGGCCCGCCGTATCCGTCTGTATCGCCAACTGGAATTGCTGCGAACTTCTGCACGGCTGCCTCGTCTCGCTCTTTGAGGGCAACCAGGGAGTCCCGTTCGAGGTCATCGTCGTCGACAACGGCAGCACCGACGGTGCCGCCGAGATGGTTGCCGAGAAATTCCCGGAAGTCCGCCTCGTCCGAAATACTGACAATCGCGGCTTCAGCACCGCGAACAACCAGGCCGCCAATCTGGCACGGGGCGAATACCTGTTCTTCCTCAACAACGATACGATCGTCCCACCCCGCGCCCTCGCCGAACTCCTCGAATATTGCGCCAAGCATCCCGAAGCGGGCATGATCGGCCCGCGACTCCGGGGCGGCGACGGCGAAGACCAGATTTCCTACCGCGCCAAACCGACGCTTGGTGCCCTGCTCCACCGCGTCGGCCTGCTCCGCTGGACCGGACTCTTCCGCAACGCCTACTACGACTACCGCAGAAACTCCTTCGTGGCCGACGGAGTCCGCACCGTCGACGTGCTCATGGGCGCCGCCGTCTTTCTTAGACGCGATCTCTTCGAGGCCGCCGGCCGCTGGGACGAAACCTACCGTTTTGGTGGAGAGGACCTCGACCTCTCCACGCAGGTCGGTCGCCGCAAACCGCTCGTCTACGTTGGCGACGTGGAAATCATTCACTTCGGCCGCGTCGCCAGCCGGGCCAATGTTTCCTTCGCATCGCCGAACGTTGCCATCGGGTATGTGCACTATTTCCGCAAATGCGGCGTCGGCAACGGTCGGCTGCGATTGTACAAGTTCCTCGTTACGCTGGACGCACCGGTCCAGGGCGTGGCCAAGCTCGTCCAGGCCGGAGTCCGCCTGCTACGCGGCGACCGCGACCGCGCGGCCAAGAGCCGACTCGCCGCAGTTGGACACTGGCACTTCCTCGTCAACGATCTCGTCCGCTTCTGGCGCGCCTGACCTCAAACCTTTGCAAATTGAATTCGTATCTGAGTGCGGGTAAAGTGAGGAAAACCGCCGACGGCTCCTCACCGCGAACACCCCATGCGCTCCATAGCTTTGCTCTTCCTTCTCGCCGCAAAGGGATCGGCCGAACCGCCTCGAACCATCGACTTCGACCGCGATGTGCAGCCGATTCTCAAGACACACTGTCTGAACTGCCACGGATCGAAGGAGAAAGGCGGCCTGCGGCTGGACTCCGAGAAGGCCGCGAGCGCCGGGGGCAATTCCGGTGTGGTGATCCAGCCCGGTAAGGCGAGCGAGAGCGTGTTGCTCCACGCGGTGAGATCGAAGGATGCCGAAAAGGTCATGCCGCCGGGCGACGCAAAGAAGTTGAACGAAATGGAGATTGCAACGTTGCGTGCCTGGATCGACCAGGGAGCCAAGTGGGGTACGACCGTCGAGACCATCGCCGCGAGATCGAACCATTGGTCATTCCAGCCGATCCGCAAACCGGTTGTGCCCGCGGGTGCGAATGCCGTCGATCACTTCATACGAGAGAAGCTGAAAACGGAGAAGCTGGCACCTTCGCCGGGCGCCGACAAAGCGACCCTGATCCGCCGGTTGTCGCTGGACCTCACCGGCCTACCACCGACGTTCGCGGAGATCGACGCCTTCCTTGCGGATCAATCCGAAACCGCTTACGAGACGCTCGTCGATCGCCTGCTCGCCAGCCCGCACTACGGCGAGCGATGGGGGCGCCATTGGCTGGACATCGCCCGTTACGCGGACAGCGACGGCTACGAGAAGGACACCGGCCGGCCGTTCGCCTGGCGGTACCGAGAATGGGTGATCGGGGCACTGAACAAGGACCTGCCGTTCGACCAGTTCACGCGGGAGCAACTGGCGGGCGATCTGCTGCCGAACGCGACGATCGAGCAGAGGACCGCGACCGGCTTCCACCGGAACACGCTGACGAACAAGGAAGGCGGCGCCGACCAGGAGGAATTCCGCGTTGCCGCCGTCGCCGATCGCGTCAACACCACCGGCACCGCGTGGCTCGGCCTCACCGTCGGCTGTTGCCAGTGCCACGACCACAAGTACGACCCGATCAACCAGCGCGAGTACTATCAGCTCTTCGCGTTCTTCAACTCAGATCGCGAGGTCGATCTCGACGCGCCGCTACCGGGCGAGTTGGAGAGAGTGAAAGAGGGAACGAAAGTCACGCAGGCCGAGCGAGCGAAGCTGAAGGCGGCTGTCGAAGAAGCGAAGGAGAAGAATCTCTCGGCCTCCGAACTCGTGAAACGCGAGACGGCGCTGGCGTCGTTCGAAAAGAAGCAGGCGAGCGTTTCGAAAGTGCCGACACTCGCGCTTGGCAAGC
Organism: Gemmataceae bacterium; assembly: GCA_019636445.1. GTDB lineage: Bacteria > Planctomycetota > Planctomycetia > Gemmatales > Gemmataceae > Limnoglobus. The sequence continues at coordinate 84,866 of JAHBXO010000003.1, forward strand.
CGCGCTCGACGAACGTGCTCATCCGTGGCGACTTCCTCCGAAAGGGAGTCGAGGTAAAACCCGGCACCCCTGGCGTGCTGCCGAAAGCGAAGGAATCGGCGAACCGCCTCGACCTCGCGAACTGGCTCGTTTCGAAGGAGAACCCCCTCACCCCACGCGTGATCGCGAACTGGGTCTGGGGCAAGTTCTTCGGCCGGGGAATCGTCGCGACGCCGGAGGACTTCGGCACACAGGGCCAGAAGCCGTCGCATCCGGAACTGCTCGATTGGCTTGCGATTCACTTTCGTGACGACCTCGGTTGGTCGCTCAAGAAACTGCACAAGACGATTGTGATGTCCGCGACCTACCGGCAATCGTCGGCCCAACGCAAGGATCTCCTCGAAAGCGACCCGCTGAACGTGCTGCTCGCGCGCCAATCCCGCCTCCGGCTCGAATCGGAGATCGTGCGAGACTCGGCCCTCGCCGTCAGCGGCCTACTTAATCGCACCGTCGGCGGCCCGTCGATCCGCCCGCCGCAGCCGCCGGGCATCTCCGAACTCACCTATGCCAACAGTGCCCGGTGGACCGAATCGAAGGGACCAGACCGCTACAAGCGCGGCCTCTACATCTGGTTCCAGCGCACCAGCCCATACCCGATGCTGATGACCTTCGACGAACCCGAATCGAACGTTTGCACTGTCCGCCGCGAGCGATCGAACACGGCCCTGCAGGCGCTCACGGTGCTCAACGACGTCGTCTTCGTCGAGGCAGCCCAGGCTTTCGCGAAGCGTGTGCTGACGGAAGCGAAGGGCGACGCGATCGGCGGATACGCCTTCCTCTTGGCGCTCGGCCGGAACTGGACGGAGCGCGAGGAATCGGCGATTCGCAAGCTCTTCACCGAACTGCGGACGCTCGCCAAGGCCGATCCGAAGCTGGCGAACTTCAAGATCGATGGCGTGCCCGCCGAGGATGCCGCCGCGTGGGTCGGCGTCTGCCGAGCCATCATGAACTTGGATGAATTTGTGACACGGGAGTGACAATGAACGAATTACCGGATGCTCTCGCTCGCTCCCGCCGCGATTTTCTCGCCACGTCCGCCAACGGCGTCGGCCTCGTCGCGCTTGCGTCGATGCTGATGCATGATGGCCGACTCGAAGCCGACGAGCCGAAGCCACCGCACTTCGCCCCGAAGGCGAAGAACTGCATCTGCATTTACCTCGAAGGCGCACCCTCACAGATCGACCTGTTCGACCCGAAACCGAAACTCAACGAACTCCACAAGCAGAAGCTGCCGGAATCGTTCACGAAGAACGTCCGCTTCGCCTTCCTCCAGAAGGACACCGCGACAATCCTCGGCTGTCCGCGCACCTTCAAGAAGCACGGCCAGTGCGGCATGGACCTCTCCGACCTGCTGCCGCACCTCGCCACCTGCGTGGACGACATGGCGTTCGTCCGCTCCATGCACACCGAGGCGTTCAACCATCACCCCGGCCAACTCCTGATGAACACCGGCAGCACCATGTTCGGCCGGCCGAGCATGGGAAGCTGGTTCAACTACGGCCTCGGCAGCGTCGCCAGGAACCTGCCCGGCTACGTCGTCCTCTCGGCCGGTCGCGGCACCTCCGGCGGCACGTCCAACTGGGGCAGCGGCTTCCTCCCCTCCAGCTACGCCGGCACGCTCTTCCGCAACACCGGCGACCCCGTGCTGAACCTCTCGAACCCGGCCGGTCTCTCGGATGCCATGCAAGCGAAGACGATCGAGGCCGTGCGCGACCTCAACGGCATCCGCCACGCCGCTATCGGCGACCCGGAGATCGAGAGCCGCATCGCCGCGTACGAACTCGCCTACAAGATGCAGACCGCCGCGCCGGAACTGATCGACCTGTCGAAGGAAGACAAGAAGACACTCGACGAGTACGGCCTCGACCGCGAAGAGCCGGAGATCAAGGCCAGCCGCGGCGGCGGAAAGGGGCAATTCCGCCAGTTCGCCACGAACTGCCTGCTCGCCCGCCGGCTCGTCGAGCGCGGCGTGCGCTTCGTCTCGCTCTTCCACGCGAGCTGGGACCACCACTCGAACCTTGACGCCGAGCTGAAGCACAACTGCCTCATGGCTGACCAGCCAGTCGCGGCGCTGCTCAAGGATCTGAAGCGCCGCGGCCTGCTCGACAGCACGATGGTCCTCTGGCTCAGCGAGTTCGGCCGCACGCCGCTCGGCGAGAACCGCAACGGCAACCCGAACGTCACCGGCCGCGACCACCACCCGTTCTGCTTCACGATCTGGATGGCCGGCGGCGGCATCAAGGGCGGAACGGTGCTCGGCAAGACCGACGAACTCGGTTGGAACGTCGTCGAGAATCCGGTCCACATCAACGATCTGCACGCCACGATCCTGCACCAGTTCGGCCTCGATCACAAAAAGCTGACCTATCGCTTCCAGGGCCGCGATTTCCGCCTGACCGACGTGGCGGGCAAAGTCGTGAAGCCATTGATCGCTTGAACGCAGCGGGAACTTCAATGAGGCGCGTCGTCTGCCAAAGCGGAATTACCCCCCCTCTCCCCCGGCTTTGCGGGGGAGAGGGTCGGGGTGAGGGCCGAGGGCTTTCGACAAGACGGCAAGCAACTGCATTCCCCAAGACCCCCTCACCCTATCCCTCTCCCCCGCAAAGCCGGGGGAGAGGGGACCAAACCCAGGCACCTCCATGAGCCGCACCCTACTTCTACTCGTTCTGGTGTTCGTTCCACGCGCCGGCACCCAGTCGCCCGACAAATACGTCGACGCCGTCGCGAAGCTCACGGCGCTCGTCGAACGCGAAGTGCGCGACAAGAAGATCCCCGCGATGTCGATCGCGCTCGTGGACGATCAGCGAGTCGTCTGGTCGAAGGGCTACGGCAAGCAGGACCGCGAGGGGAAAGTGTCGGCGACCGATCAGACGATCTACCGCGTCGGCTCCGTGTCGAAGCTCTTCACCGACGTCGCGATCATGCAACTCGTCGAAGAGGGCAAGATCGACCTCGATGCTCCGGTTACGAATTACCTTCCCGATTTCAAACCGCTGGTTAAACCGGAGCAGAAGCCGATCACGCTGCGGATGCTCATGTCGCACCGCTCCGGCCTCATCCGCGAATCGCCGGTCGGCAACTACTTCGATCCGACCAGACCGACACTCGAACAGACAGTCGCGAGTGTCAACGGAATCCCGCTCGTCTATTCACCCGGCGAGAAGATCAAGTATTCGAACGCCGCCATCGCGGCCGTCGGCCTCGCCGTGCAGAAGGTGCGCGGCGAGGAGTTCACGAAAACCGTCGAGAAGACCGTGCTCGGGCCGCTCGGCATGAAATCGAGTTCGTTCTCGCCGGATCGTGACTTCGTCAAGATGAATCTCGCGGCTGCGACGATGTGGACCTACCACGGCCGCGAGTTCCCCGCCCCGACGTTCGAACTCGGCATGGCCCCGGCCGGCTGCATGTACTCGACCGTCACCGATCTCGGCAAGTTCCTCTCGTGCCTTTTCGCCGACGGGAAGACCGCGAACGGCCGACTCGTGAAGCCCGAAACACTGGCGGCGATGCTGACGCCGCAGTTCGCGCCGGCGGACGCAAAGGAGGGCTTCGGCATCGGCTTCGCATTGAATCAGCTGGATGGCAAGAAACGCATCGGCCACGGCGGCGCGATCTACGGCTTCTCGACGGAACTGGCCGCGCTACCTACGGAGAAACTCGGTGTGGTCGTCGTCTCTTCGCGCGACGTGACCAACGCCGTGACCTCGCGCATCGCCGACGACGCCCTGCGCCTGATGCTCGCGGCGAAGGCCGGTAGGCCTCTGCCGGAACTCGTCGAGACAAAGCCGCTCGAACCGAAGGACGCGAAGGCCCTCGTCGGACGTCACGCCGCCGGCGACCGTTATTGGGACATCCACGAACTCTTTGGAAAGGTGATCCTGACGCCGGGCCGCGGAGGATTTCGCACGGAATTGCGTGCCGACGGCGCGAAGCTCCGCGGCGACGACGCGATGTCCTTCGGGCCGATCATCGAGGAAGTCGCGGATGGTCTGAAAGTCGGCGATCGAATTTACCAGAAAGTCGCCGTACCTGAGCACGAGGCGCCGCGGGCAAAGTGGCTCGGCCTCATTGGCGAGTACGGCTGGGACCACAACACGCTCTACATCCTCGAACGCGACGGCAAGTTGAACGCCCTCATCGAATGGGTCTTCCTCTACCCGCTCACCGAGGAAGCGGAGAACGTCTTCGCCTTCCCGGACTTCGGCCTTTACCACGGCGAGAAGCTCGTCTTCGCACGCGATAAATCGGGGCGCGCCACGAAGGTCGAGGCCGCGAGCGTGACCTTCCACCGCCGTAAAGTGGACGGCGAGAACGGCGAGACGTTCCGCATCCAACCGGTGAAGCCTCTTGCCGAGATCCGCACGGCGGCCCTCACCGCGAAGCCGCCGGCCGAGACGGGCGACTTCCGCAAGTCGGACCTCGTCGACCTCGCGACAATCGACCCGACCTTCAAGTTCGACATCCGCTACGCAACCGACAACAACTTCCTCGGCGCTCCTGTCTATACGTCCGCGAAGGCCTTCATGCAGAAGCCGGCCGCCGAGGCGATCGGACGCGTGGGCAAGACGCTCGCCACGGAGGGGCTGGGCCTCTGGATCTACGATGCCTATCGGCCGTGGTACGTCACGAAGATGTTTTGGGACGCGACGCCGGAGAAGTTCCACGACTTCGTCGCCGATCCGTCGAAAGGTTCCCGCCACAATCGCGGCTGCGCCGTCGACCTCGGCCTCTACGATCTCAAGACTGGCAAGGTGATCGAGGTCGTCAGCGGCTACGACGAATTCTCCGACCGGGCCTATCCCGACTACGTCGGCGGCACGTCGCGCCAGCGCTGGCACCGCGACCGGCTCCGCCGGGCGATGGAGGCCGAAGGCTTCACGGTCTACGAGGCCGAGTGGTGGCACTTCGATTTCGCCGACTGGCGGAAGTACGGCATCCAGAACGAAAGCTTCGAACAACTGGCCGGGAAGAAGTGAATCAGGACCACGAATCGAACGTATACGACGAATCAAAACCATTTCGCCACAAAGAGACACGAAAAGTGAAGTCCATTTCTGCTTTACTTATTGTGTCTTTTCGTGCTTCTTTGTAGCCAAATTGTCTTTCTTCGGAATCGACCGCCATGATCCGATCCCTTGCGATCCTGTTGCTCTTGGCCATTTCCGTCGGCGCCGCCGACAAGCCGCCGATTTATCTCTGGTACGAGCCGGAATGGTTCGACGGCGTCGAGGGGTCGTTCGCGTATTGGACCGGCGAGGCCAAGCCGACGGGCAAATGGGGCGTGGCGGGGCCGGGCATCTCGGCCGAGTGGACTCAGGGCGGCGAAAGCGAGTGGAACTCGATGGGAGCAGCCGGCGGCGAGACGAAGGCGAGTTGCGGACGGGAGATCGTGGTGCCGCGGGCGGGGAAGTTCCGCGCGTGGGTGCGGTACGTCGATCACCGGCGGAAGAGCGAGCCGTTCACGATCGCTTTGAAGCAGAACGGTAAGGCGGTCCTCGCTGGCGAATTGGGAACGCAACCGATTGTTCCGGAGAACGACGAGTACCAACTCTATTGGGGCTTCTCTTTCGGCTGGACATCGGTGGACGGCGATCTCGCGGCCGGTCCGGCGCGACTCGAAGTGAGCATCGACAAGCCCGGCGATGGATGGCGGCAAATCGACGCGATACTGATCACGGACGACCTGAGTTTCTTGCCCAACGGCCGGGAGAAGCCACTGTTTGCCTATCGCGATTCGTTTTCGCTTCAGCCGAAGAACGGCGCCGCCTGGCGCGGAAGCGCGAAGGGGATCGCGATGGACTGCAAGCGCCCGCAACTCGCCCGACGGGACTACACGATGTGGGCCGGCATCGAAGCGGACACGAAGACGTGGGAGAAGCTGAAGATCGATGTCCTGACAAAGTACGACGTGTTCTTTAATCAATCGACTCCGACGGACATCCGCGAGAAGTTCGCGAAGCAATTCGCCGGCCGTAGAGACCTGCCGATCCTGTCGTGGCCGGGCCTCGTGCCGGGGTTGTACCTCGGCGCCTCGCCGGACCTGTCACCGGGCTCGCCGCTGCGGATGTGGCTGGAGAAATCGAAGACGCCTTTCTACATCATGACGAACTACGCGAGTCCGACTTACACGGATAAATCTGGCCCTGCAACTTATCAGGCATTGACCGGTCCGCTGGCGAACCAATTCCTCGGCTACATCCACGGCGAAGCGCTTGCGACATCCGGCATCGGCATGCCGGCAAAGCCGCTGGCCCCGACACGCCGGGCGCACCTCGACGCGATGATGGCGGACCTACGGAAGCAGCAGGCGGAGGCGTGGACGAAGTTCTACAAGACTCCGGTGCCGGAGGAGCACTGGGCAAAGGGCATTTCCTGCCTCTCCGTCGATTCAATCGCGCTGGCGCACGCCTACCACGAGTCGGGAACGAAGGTCGTCGGATACGAACTCGATGCCACGAACGTGCACGCGCCGATGCGGATTGCCTTCGAGCGCGGGGCGGCGCGGCAATATGGCGGTTCGTGGATCAATTACGCCAGCGGCAACTTCGGCGACGCATGCAACTACTTCACGCAAATCCCCGTTGTGCCGCGCGGCGCCCCCGGATGGTTCCATAGCAAGTACGCCATCACCGACGGCGTTAGCATCGGCTGGTATCGCAAGATGTACTACCTGAACTTCCTTTCCGGCGCGGCCGCGACGTTTTGGGAACAGGGCCTCGGCAACCAGTGGATGCAGCCCGGCCCCGGCACGCACTCGATCCAACTCTCACCGTTCGGCCGTGCGACTGAGGAGTTCCAGGCGTTCGTAACCCGCCTGCCGGACCGAGGTGAACCGATCGCACCGGTCGGTGTGCTGCTCTCCGCCGGTCACGGATACGAGCGAGTGAACTACACCTGCAAGATGCTCCACCACTTCGCCGAGAACGCCGCCGACCGCGAGTTGCGGGAACTGTTCAACGTACTCTGGCACCCCGTCGGCGTCGTCGAGGGGCAGTCGGCCGCGCCGGACGTGCAAAGCCTGCCCAATGGCCGCTACGGGAATATCTTCGACGTACTCGTCGACCGACCGAACAAGGCGGATGCGATACATCGCTATCCGGTGCTGATCGCGGCCGGCAACGTGGATCTTTCCCGCGACTGGCCGAAGAATCTGGAAGAGTACGTTCGCAAAGGCGGCACGTTCGTCGTGAACGCGGACGCGGCGCTGGGTAAACTGCCCGAGTCCCTGCTCGGTTTGAAACTCACCGGCTCTCGGAAGATGTACGACGCGTGGAAACCCGGCGACAGTGCAGTCCGCGCGTGCGTACCCTACGAGTGCGAATCGGCCGAGCTGCGCGCGGCGACGGCCCTGGCAACCGCGAGCGACGGCTCGCCGATCCTCGCTCGCCACGCCATCGGCGAGGGGGCGGTCATCGTCTCACTCATTCCCGGCACGATCGGGCTGGACGAACGCGCCCACCCCGCCCTGCCCTGGCTCGTGAACGGCCTGACCGACGGCCTGCTCCCCGTCGACGTGCGACTCGCCAACGGACACCGGCCCAACGGCGAGGTCCTTTATCAGGTGAACGAGACCGCCAACGGGTATCTCGTCTTGCTCATGAACAACCGGGGCGTGGACAAGACCCCGTCCGGCGTGGCCCGTGTCGATCGGCGGCAATACGTGGACGTGATTCTGAAATCGAAATTCGCAGCGAAGGCAGCGATGGAGTGGACCTCAGGACGCGCGATGGAGTTGAGGGACGATACGGTGCGCGTTCGGGTCCACCCCGGCGACGTGCAAGTGATCGGTTTCCGCACGAAATGATTACCGGAACGACGCGACGAGGCGCCCGCCGGTCGCGACCCACGCGATGGCGACACCGATCATCGCGAGGCCGGCGAGTCCGAGCGCCCACTTCGCCATCGGGCGCGTCAGCGATTCGCCCCCGAGGGCCACGAGCGTCTCTTCTGCCAGCCAATTCACAGCCTGCACCGGCCGCATCCAGAGTGGGATTCTCGAAGCTTCCACCACCGGTGGAATCGCGAACTCGATTTCCATTACGCGCGGCGCCGGCTCGGCGGCGCTCAGCGCGATCGGTTCCGGGACCGGTTCCGGTGCAAGGGGCGGAGCGAAGGGCTTCGACGGCGTCACCGGCACAGTTGCGAAGACCTCCTCGAGCGGTTCGGACAACGACGGTTCCGGAGCGAGCGGAGGGATTGGCGGCTCGGCCGGCACGAAGGCGACGGTCGGCACCGAAGCAGGCGAGGGTGCCGGGGCCGCGGCCGGGGGTTCGAGTTGCAAACGCGGCATCGGTATTTCCGCACGGTCAATACGCCAACTCTCGACCACCGGCGGCACGGCGGGCGGCGGCGCCCGGCGCGGTTCGGGCGTTGGCGCGGGCGCGGCGAGCATCCGCTGGAGTAATGCGTCCAGTTCCTCGAGTTGGTGGCGGGTCAGATCGTTGGAAGTCGTCGCGGCCATGGGAATCCGTCCCGGTCGAAGGGGCATCCGTTCGCGAAGTGTATGCGATCCGTCGGCCGGAAGAAAGGGCAATTCGCCAATCCGCTTCAACGCGGCGGAAGGATTTCGAGTTTCGCCTCGGCGACGGCGTCGCCGACGGTGGCTCGCAACCTGGCCGAACGGTTGAATGGACCAACTTCCCCATCGGCAAATCGAATAACCAGAATGCCGTGCTCCGAATCGGCCGGCAGATCGATCGAGTCGGCCGTCACGCCACGCCAGTGCGCGGGCAATACGAGTTCGACCTTCGCCGTGCCTGTCAGACCTTTCGCCCGTACCACGCGGATCGGCACACGCAGGGTCCGGCCCGGCGCGGCGACCACGACATCGCCGGCGATTTCGACGCCCAGCCGGCCCGGCTCTGGTACCACGATCAATTGATGGTTCTGCTCCGTCGACGTGAAGGCGATCGCGTGTTCGGTCCCGTCGGCGTCGCGGACGCGACCGACGGCCATGAGAGTAACACGGCAGGTGCGGCCCGTTTCGATCCACGCTGGTAACCGGGCCGAAAAGGTGAACTCCGTGGTGCCGGGTTTCAGGATCAGGGCGTCGCCGTCCGCACCTTGCAGGTGCCGCACCTGCCGATCCGCCAGCGAAACCGTGATCGGTCCGTCGAAGCCGTTGCGTTCGAGGCGGTATTTACGCGAATACGGCTGGCCGCGCGGGGCGTTGCCCATCGTATAGTCGCCGGCGAACTTGAACGGCGTCGGCACCGTCGCGAGGATGAAGAACCGATCCGAATCGTTCGCCGACGCGTCATGCGTACCGAGCGAGGACGTGCCCGTGAGCGACGCGCGACCGGGCTGGACCTTCGCGCCCGATTCGGCGGTCAGGACGATCTCGGCGGTCGATTGTTTCTCCCCGATCGTGGCCGCGCTCGCGGTGATTCCGGCGGGCAGGCCTTGTAGTTGGAGAGAAATCGGGCCGGTGAAACCGCCGGACCGCAGCGCCGACACCTTTAGCTTGATCGTCGAACCGCGCGGTACCATTACGATGTCGTTGGCCACGGTGAGGCGAACGCCGGGCTTTGGCGCCATCGCAACGCGTACCTTTAATCGATAAGGGAAACCATCACCCATGCGGAATCGTTCGACGACGCCGATGGCATAGACGCCGTCGGCCGGCGGAGTGAATGCGAGCATCGGATCAACGGACGGATCTGGCGACTCGCCGCGAGCCAGTTCCTTGCCGGTCGGATCGCGGACGACGATGCTGCCGCACAGTTGCGAACCGAGCGAGCGCGCGAGCAAATCGATTTCGTACTTGACCCCCTTCTTGAGGATCAGTCGCCAGTGGTCGTGCACGGCCGACCGACCGACTCGGCCGTTGAGCGTTGCGGGAACGGGAATCGTGTCCATCGTCGGGCCGACGAATTCCGGCAGGTCGTCCACATCGAGCGCGACGGTATTCGCACTGACGATGTTCGGGTTCCACGACACCGGCGCATCGGCGGGGATGGCAATCTCGCGCGAACCCGGGACCGACTGGCCGGCGAGATCCAGCTTCTGCGTCGTTCCACGACGGCCGCCGAGTGGGAAGACGCGATCGACCACCGGCCCGGCGGTGATCGTGAGGCGATAGACGTGCGCCGGGCCGCCGGCGTTCCTGGCATCGCGCACGCGTACGGCGTAGCGGCCGTCCGTCGGCGCGACGAATCGAACGGCCGCATCCTGCCCCAAGCCCGGCCGTCGCGGCTGCTCCGCGAGCACGAGACCATTTTCATCCACGATTTCCAGGTGTGGAACGACCGGGGACCGGATCGCGGCGACCGTCGCGAAAGCAGTGATCGACTCCCCCTTCTTTGCGGCAAAGGACCAGAGGTCGATGTCCTCACGGGGGAAAATGCGGCCGTTCGCCGTGACAGGCAGAATCACCGGCACCGGGATCGGGTCTCCGTCGATCTCCGCTTCCACCACTTCCGGCAGGTCGCCGACGACGAACGCCGGCCCATTGTGCGCGCCCTGCGATGTCCAAACGCGGGCGCGGTGTGGGCCGCGCGGCGCGTCCTTCGGGATCGATAGCGTCGCCGTGCGGTCGACCGGGTAATCCTCGGCCTGCTGCGATTCGGGCAGCGGGAGGATCGGCCCCTCGAACCAGATGCGCGGGATGGGTTTAAGGGGTTCCGAAAATTTCAGGCCGTCGATTTCGAATTGGCTGCGATCGTGGAGGAACAGGCCGCCGACGCGCAACGGTACACTGGTACCGCGCTGGCCGCCGGCGGGAAAGACGTAGGAGAGCGTCGGCGGCACGGCGTCGGCGACGGACGCCGTCGCGAGGAGCACGAGCGCGGCGATCGGGAAGCGCGGCATCGGCGGGCCTCAGAGCAGTTCGCGGATCGGTTTGCCGTTGTTGACGACCATGATCGGCCGGCCGTCGGGTGTGTGGAATTCGGATTGCGGATCGATGCCGAACCGACCCATGAGCGTGGCGGCGAGGTCTTCGGGGCCGTACGGTGCGTCGATGGGCCGCTCGGCGCGGGCGTTCGTCGCGCCGACGACGACGCCGTTCTTGAGGCCGCCTCCGCCGAGGAGCACGGTGAAGCCCGGCCCCCAGTGGTCGCGGCCGGCGTTCTTATTGATGCGCGGGGTGCGGCCGAACTCGCCCGTGACAACGACGAGAGTGCTGGCGAGCAGGCTGCGATCGGCGAGGTCGCGGAAGAGCGTGGCGATGGCGGAATCGAACTGCGGGAGCAGCGAATCTTTGAGGGTACGGAAGTTGCCGTCGTGCGTGTCCCAGTTGATGTGGTCGACGGTGACGCAGCGGACGCCGGCCTCGACGAGCCGGCGTGCCAACAGGCACGACTGGCCGAGCGAATGCCGGCCGTAGGCGTCGCGAAGTTTCTCAGGCTCCGCGGCGATGTCGAACGCTTTCTTCGCGTCGGCGGAGGTCATGAGGTCGAACGCCTTGCCGCGGAACGTCTCGACCGCGCCGGCGGCCGCGTTCGCACGGCTCTCGGCCGACTTCTGGAAGCGGTCGACGGTATCCAGGAGTTTGCGGCGATCGTCCAGGCGATCCGCGGCGACGACCGGGGGCGGGGCGAGGTCGGGCACAGAGAAGTTCGCCGCGCTCGGGTCGCCGTCGATGATGAAGGGTGCGTGCGCGGCGCCGAGGTACGCCGAGCCGGCGCTCGGGTGCATCTTGGGCAGGCAGACGTACGGCGGCACGGAGCCGCGCGGGCCGAGCTTCTTTGAGAGGATCGCGCCGAACGCGGGCTTCTGATTGTTCGGCGAGAGGCCGCCGTTGAACCCGGGGCCGGGGAAGTACCCGGTGAGCATGTAATGGTCGGCAGGCCCGTGGTCCGAATTGTGATGCGTGAAGGAGCGGACGAGCGAAAACTTGTCGACTTCCTTCGCGAGCTTTGGCAGGTGCTCGCAGACCTGCAGGCCGGGAATCTTCGTTGGGATCGGTGCGAAGTCGCCGCGGAATTCGGCGGGTGCGTCGGGCTTCAGGTCAAACGTGTCGATAGTGCTGAGGCCGCCGTGGAGGAAGACGTAGATGAGCGAGACGTCTTTCTTCGCGTCGGCGGCGAGAAGATTGCGCGCGGTGAAGGGCAGGCCGAACATCGCGGCCGCGCCGAGCCGTACGCAATCGCGGCGCGAGACGCCATCGCAGAATCGGGAACGCGGCATGGCGGCCCTCAATGGTTGAACGTGAATTCGATGGAGTTCAGCAGCACCCACGCCAAGTCCTCGGCGGCCTTCTGGCGATCCGGTTTGCCAGAGAAGAAATCGAGGATTTTCTTGGTTTCGGCTTCGGTTGGTCGGCGGGAATAGTAGGCGAGGAACAATCGTTCGGTCAGCTTGGCATCGTCGGCCTCGGTGCGAAGGAGTTTCGCCACAACGCCCTCGGGGTGCGAGAGTCGGCGTTGGAAATCGGGCGAGTTCAGCAAGTGCAGCACCTGTGTCGAACTCGGCTCGACGTTGCGCTCGCACTCGCAGGCGGTGGCGCGCATCGGACGGCCGAACAGCCGCAGGAACGGCTGCTTCGTCTCGCTGTCGCACACCTGCACCGCACGCGTTCCGGCGGGCAGTCCCGCAAAGCGGTCGGGTATACCCGTCGCCTGGCCGATCATGTCCAACAACACTTCCGCCCCCGGCCGGCGCAGCAACGCTCGGGAGAAGTTCCGCTCGTCCATCTCGTTGCTCGCGTTCGGCTTCGAATCGCTTTGGTAGGCCCGCGACGCGCAAATGAACCGGACGAGCGATCGCGTGTCGAACTTCGTTTCGATCGCTCGGTTCGCAAGCAGGTCGAGGAGTTCCGGATGGCTCGGAGGGTTCGTCACACGCACGTCGTCCACGGGGTCCACGATGCCCCGGCCGAAGAGGAACGCCCAGATGCGGTTGGCGAAGTTCCGTGCGAAGTACGGATTCGCCGGGTCGGTCATCCAGCCGGCGAGTGCGGCGCGCCGATCGCCGGGCGGATTCGTCGACGGCATGGCCGTGCCAAGCGCGTGGGCAAAGACCGGTTCACCGGTGCGCGGGTGTTTCGTGATTGGATCGCCCGTCGCGAGCACGGCGTCGCCGCGCACGCCCAACGGCGTAAAGAACGCGAGCATGCCGGCGTAGTCGGTCTGCGTCCAGCGGTCCGTCGGGTGGTGGTGGCACTCCGCGCATGCGATGCGCACGCCGAGGAACGCCTGCGATACCGAGCTCGCCGCCTCGCCCGGCTTCGTCACCACTTTGAAGAAGTTCGCCGCCGGCACATCCGCGAGCGGACCCGCGGCCAATACGAGTTCACGGGCGAACTCATCGAACGGTTTGTTCTCCCGGAACGAATCGCGGATCCAGCGATGGTAGGCATACGCCCGCTCGTGCCCGAGCACTCGGCGATCCACGCGTAGGAGATCCGCCCAGCGCAACGCCATCAGGTCGGCGAACTCCGGCCGCGCGAGCAGCGCGTCCACCGCCTTCGTCCGCTTGTCCTTGACGGCGCTGTCGAGGAACGCCCGCGCCGCATCCGGCTCCGGCAAGAGCCCGATAAGGTCGAGATGGATGCGGCGGAAAAACGTCGCATCGTCGCACACGCCCGACGGCGCAATGTTCAACTTCGCGAGCTTGCGATCCACGTGTTCGTCGATCGCGTTGTATCGTGGCGCGGCGTGCGTGACCATCGGCCCCGGCCTCGGCACGAGGACGTTGCACACCGCCACGTGCCCACGATACGCCGCCATCACGGCCGCCTCGCCTGGCACGTCGTGCGATTCGATTCGTCCCTCCGCCGTCGCCGTCGCGATCGACTCGCTGTTCGTCTGATACTTCGCGTGCTCGGTCACGTCCTTCTCTTGCCCGTCGGAACGCTTCGCGAACACCCGAATCGATTCCGAACCGCGCGGCGCCATCAACAGTTCCGATGGTTCGACGCGGATGCCGACGACGCGCGGTGCGTTCGGGTCGCCCAGCGGCGCGCCGGCCGCGATCCAGTCCCGCAGCGTGCGATAGTCCCGTGTGTCGGCCTTCAATCGCGTGCCGCCGCCGTGGGGCGAACGGCCGGACGCCTTGCGAAGCAGCAGGCTCTCCTCTGCGGCCGAAGCGAAGACACGCCGGCCCCGGCCTTCTTTCACGAGGCTGGCGTAGTCGGCCGCCGGATCGAAGCCGAACACGGAGAGTTTGAACCCGCCTTGCCCTTCGGCCTTGCCGTGGCAGCCGGACGAATTGCAGTTGTACCGGGCCAGCAGCGGTGCGATGTCGTTCTCGAAATGCAACGGCTCCGCGGCCGCGCGGGGCGCGGTCGAAATCGCGAGCAGCAGGAACGACAGGAACCGAATCACGACGGAAAGAAAGCGAGGCTTCGGCGGGATGTTCCACAACTACCAGAACGGGCGGAGGAATGCAAGAAAATCAGGACCGTTCCGCTTCCCCATCCACGTAGCGTTCGCAGTCCGGCAGGGCGTCGAGGAACTGCCGGCCGTACGGTTTCGTCAGCACGCGCGGGTCAAAGAGCACGACGATGCCGCGGTCGGTCGCGGTGCGTACGAGCCGGCCGAAGCCCTGCTTCAGCTTGATCGCCGCCTGCGGCACCTGATACTCCATGAACGGATTGCGGCCCTCCGCCTGGATCGCCTCCAGCCGCGCCTCCGTCAACGGCCGGTCCGGCACGGCGAACGGCAACTTCGTGATGACCACGTTCGACAGCGCCTCGCCGCGCACGTCCACACCCTGCCAGAAGCTGTCCACGCCGAAGAGCACCGCCCGCGGCGTGCTGCGGAACTGCTCCAGCATCTTCGCCGCCGCCAGCCCCTCGCCCTGGCAGAATAGCGTGTACCGGTGCTTCGCCATCCAGGGCCGCAACCGCTCGGCGGCGCGCGTCAGGAACGAGTAGCTCGTGAACAGCACGAACGCCCGGCCCTCGGTCTTCTCGAGGTAAGCCGGCAATTTCGCGATCACTTGTTCCTCATACTCGGCGCTCCGGCCGGCCGGATCGGGCATCGAGTCGCGGAAGAGATGCAACTGAACGAGACTCTTGTAGTCGAAGGGGCTACCGAGTTGGAGAGAGTGCGCGCCGTCGCAGCCGAGCCGCTTCTGGACGTGGGCGAAGCCGTCGCGGCCGCCCGCGCTGAGCGTGGCGCTCGTGAGTACGACGCTCGGCACCTTGTCGAAGAGCCGTTTCTTCAACTCCTCGCCGACTTCGATCGGTGCGCTCATCAGCGCGACCCGCGTGCGGCCCATCGACGTCTTCTGGTCGATCCAGTAGACGTGCCCCTTCGCCGTCTGGCCGAGCCATTCGCGCACGGTCTGCGCCGTCGAGATCAATCGAGTCGCCTTGCTCGTCAACTCGATCTTCTCCTCCTCGGCCGAGAGCTTCGCGGCGATCGCGTTCAGGATCGCCGCGAGCTTGTCCAATTCTTCCGAAAGGATGTCGGGCACGATGCCGGCGGTGCGCACGCGGCCGTTCGCCCGAGCCTGCACGCGCAACCAGTCGTGGACGGTGGCGAAGAACCGTTCGGCGGCGAGCCGTGCGTTTTCGATCTGCACGAAACTCGCCGCGTCGCCGTGGGCGGCGAGGACGCCGCGGTTCCCTTTTTGCGTGAGGATCTGGTTCAGGAGGTAGTCGACGCCGCCCTGGGACACCTGCAAGCCGAGGTGGTCGGCTGCCACGTCTTCGAGGGTATGGGCTTCGTCGAAGATGACGGCGGAGTAGTCGGGTAGTAATCCGCCGCCGACCTGCCGCAGTGCGAGGTCGCTGAAGAAGAGCGCGTGGTTCACGACGAACAGATTGGCGCCGAAGACGGCCTTGCGCGCCTTGTAGTAGAAGCACTCGCTGTGGCGCGGGCAGGCGCGGCCGAGGCAGTTGCCACTATCGGACTCGACCGCGTCCCAGACGTGCGGCGCGGGCACGAGCGGCAGGTCGGCCCGGCTGCCGTCGGTCGTGGAGCGCGACCATTGCCCGATCTGCGCGAGTTGCGTGGCGGCGGACGGGTCGGCGAAGAGCGTGCCCATCCGCTGCCGCGCCACCTGAAGCCGCCGGAGGCTCAGGTAGTTGCTCCGGCCCTTCACGAGCACGGGGCGGAACTCGTAAGGCAGGTTCTTTTGAAGGAACGGGATGTCCTTCTCGATGAGTTGGTTCTGGAGCGCGATCGTGTGCGTGGATACGACGACGCGGAGGTCCTTATCGGCAGCGAGCGCAGCGATGGCGGGCACGAGGTACGCGAAGCTCTTGCCGACGCCGGTGCCGGCTTCGACCATCAGCGTGCGGTCCTTCGCGATCGCGGCTTCGATGGCGGTCGCCATCTCAACCTGTTGCGGTCGGGCCTCGAACCCCGGCAAACGCGCAGCCAGAGGGCCGCCGGGCGCGAGGAGTTGTTTCAGTTTCGACATTCAGCCATTGTCGCGATCGAGGCCGCGGAAAGGAATGTTCGCTAATGACTCAAAACTCAGGGCATCAGTACTCGATTCGAATTCGATCCGCATCGAGATGTGTGTCGTGAGTTCTGAGTCAAGCTGAATCATGAGTTTTCGGGCTCAGCCGCTTTCGGCTCTTCCTTCGGCGGATGGAAGAACAGCAGAAGCAGCAACGCGCCGACGAGGGCCGCGCCCATCGACCATTGGAACACCATCGGGTAATCCAGCTTGCCGTCCGCCGTGTAGGTCACGCGGAGCTTTTTGCAGGCAAAGCCGGCGACGAACGGCCCCACGCCGAGGATCAGCAGGTTGAAGAGGCCCTGGGCGCTGCTGCGCACGTCCTTCGGGAAATACTTGTCCACGAAGATGTACACCGTCGCGAAGAAGAACGCGTAACAGACGCCGTGAAGGGCGATGACGGCGATGACGGGCGTCTGCTCCGGGACGAACGCGAATACCGCAAACCGAGCCGCGTGCCCCAGTACGCCCACCGTCATCGTAACGCGCCAACCAAAGGTCTTGAGTGCCCAGCCCAGCGCCAGCATCGTCACGATCTCCGCAATCTGGCCAATCTTCATTGTCGCACCGGCCCAGTTTGCCGGAATGCCCACCTGCCCCACCAGGAAGTCGAACGTCCAGATGAAGTAGCTTTGGTGCACGGCCGCGTCGATGAATGTCACGATGAAGAGAACGAACATGAACGGCTTGCCGAGGTGCTTCATCGCCTTGAGCCACGCCAGCGAGTCCTCGCCGGTCGCGGGCTTTGGCGGAGTGTGCGGCAGGCTGAAACTGAATGACGCCAAAACGAGCGAGGCGATCCCCGCGACGAGGAAGACGTAGCTCTTGCCGCTCTGGGCCGCGTCGCCTTCGAGTGGGGAAGCGAAGACCTTGCCGAGCCATTCGCCGACGCCGACGGACCCGAACGCCGGCACGTTGGCCCAGTTCGTGAGGATGAAGATGAACGGCCAGCTTGCGGCGATCCAGCCGATGGTGCCCCACAATCTCACCGGTCCAAATTGTTTGTCGGGGTTCGTGAAGGCGTTGAAAGCAATGGCGTTCGTGATGCTGATGGTCGGTACGTAGAAGACCGAGTGCAAAAGCATAAGGCCGAAATAGGGCCAGAAGTTGATCGTTTCGCCGGGCATCGGGTGCAGGAAGTACAGCCCGCCGATCGCGAGGCCGCCGATAAAGTGGCTGACGCCGAGGAACTTCTCGGCCGCAAAGGTGCGGTCGGCGAACTGCGTACTGAAGAAGAGCGCGACAACCGCGCCAATGTTGAACGCACCGTAGATCAGCGGCTCCATCCACCATTCCGCGTCCTGGAACTTCAAGCCGGGTATGTACGAGAAGGCAATTTCGAACCACGCGCCCCAGATGAAGAACTGGAGAAACATCATCAGGGAGAGCTTGAACATCAGGCCGGGCGGGGCGGCGATGGGCGTGTCGGTCGCACTCGACATGGCGGAAAGGCTCCAGGCGGTCACCAAGGCGGTAATTCACGAATGTAAGGACGCGCGCGGCAACCGGCAACGAAAAACGGCCGGGGATCCCCCCGGCCGGCTTTGTTTCATTCTTCGCTCGGCTCAACGCCAACGGATCTGGAACAGGCCGTTCGCGTTCGTCAGTTCGGCGTGGCGGACGTTGTGGTTCTCCAGCCAGTCCATAACGTCCTCCGCTTCGCGAAGGGTCTTCACTTCGTTCGTGTGCCAGTCGCCGGTGAGGGTCGCGGCCGAGGCATTGGCGAGTTCAAAGGTGTCGGCTGACGGGTCACCGGTGTGAGACGTGCTGAACGGATTCACGGTCGCGGGCATGAGGGCCGAGTCGGTTGTCGCCACGGCATAGAGGATGGCGGCGCTGCCGAAGGTGAAAATCGCGGTCGCGAGGAGGGTCAAGCCGAGCATGGTTCGCACTCGCGGACGGAGTTTGGTGAAGTTTCCACAACGCTAGATCGCGGTTCAAGAAAAGCCGGGAAAAACTGGAGGAAATCGGCGAAAATCGGGAACGGTATTACCGAAGGGGCACAACCTTGAGGTTCAAAACGAATCTGCGGGATTTGAGTTTTACGAGGATCGTAAGACTTGCGCCGGGTCGAATTCGCATGGCAGTTCGACCGTGAAAACCGTCCTACCACTCCGTCGCTCCCAACGGATTGTCCCCCCGTGCGAATTCACGACCTGCCGGGCAATCGCAAGACCCAGACCGACCCCCTGTTCCTTCCCGGTCACGAAGGGTTCGAACAACCTTTGTGCCACCTCCGGGGATGGACCGGGGCCATTGTCGCAAACCTCGAGGACTATTGTATTTCCTGATATATCCGCCGCGAGTTTGACGCTTCCCCCGGGCCTTGCCTCGTCGAGTGCATTCCCCAAAAGGTTCGTGACGAGATGACCCAACTGTTCAGCATCACCCCGTAGAGGGAGCGGATGGCCGGATTTCCATTCGAGGCTGATACCCGCATGCGCGGCCTGCGGTAGCAAACCCGCCACTGCCGCATCGAGCACGGCCACGAGATCCAACGGTTCGCGGCGGATCGCGTCGGGTCGGCCGAGGTTCAGGAATTGTCTCAGGTTCGATTCCATCCGCTCCAGTTGCCGGAGTGCGACCATGAGAGGGTCGCGATCGCCATCGGGATCGCGGAGGTAAAGTTGAACCGCAAGCCGGGCACCGAGAGCGGCATTTCGGAGTTGGTGCGCAAGACCGCCGGAGAACTGGCCGAGGACTCTCAGGCGTTCGGTTGTACGGAGTTGTTCTCGATATTCGGCAAGCGTCGCGGTCATCCGGTTCACGGAGCGCACAAGGTCGCGGACTTCATCGTCGGAGACTGGGAGCGGAATGGGTTCGAACGAGCCGGCGGCGATGTCCCGCGTTCGAGCCTCGATGTCCCGGATACGGGCAACGAGGCGGCGCGCGGTGATCGCAGCTAAGGCAAACGATATGAATCCACCAAGTCCGCCCAACCAAAGTGCTGGACGCACGGCCTCGGCGATCGCCGACCGGCGGAACGTCTCGGGCAACAAAGCGACCAGCCGCCCCCCTTCGTTCGGGTGCGGCGGGCGGATCTCGAAGCCGTGTCGGCGGAAGTCCGCTTCGGAGTAACCGTCGGCGAGCGTGGCGATCCATTCGCCGTTCGTCCCCGAGTAAACGAGTTCCATACCGGTCAGCCCGCGCATCTGTCGGAGGATCGGCTCGTTTATTCGAAATGTCGGCGGCCCGTGGACGGTCCGTTCGAGGTCACGAAATCGTTCTTCGATTTGTCGGTCGACGTTGGCGGCGGCGTGCGCGGCGGCCCAAATCGTCGCCGCCACCGTTCCGGCGAGGAGAAGTACGGGAGGGATCAAAAGCCGGTAGCGAAGGCCGAGGCGCATACCGATAACGTATCAGCCACTCGGGAATTTCATGGGCTGATGGCGAGTCGACCGACCACGGATGGAACGATTCGTATCTCACGAAGCGAACCCGTCGCGCGGCGGGTTCGCTTCAGTTTCTTACGCCACGTCGGCGTTCTCGCGGATCGCTTCACGGACTCCACCAATCATCCGCCAGTAGAGCAGCGCGAAAACCAGTGCAACGACGGCGATGACCGCCAGCGGGCCGATCGTCTTCCATTTTTCTTCGAGATTCTGCCAATTCGACCAGATTTTGGATTCGAACCAGGCGCGGTAATAGACCCGCGCGGCAAGCAGCACGACGATCTTGATCGCGAATAGCAGACCGACGAGGACGACGAAGCGATTCACCCGACCGGTCGCGCGCGGGCTGCGAAGCGAGGCACCGATCCGACCGAGCGTCGCGACAAACCAGATTTCGGCAAGCAGTCCGAAGCCGATGAGTGCCGCGGCACCGAAGCCCTGGATTTGACCGGTGAGGTCGTCCTTCGCCAGAAACATGCCTTCTCCCCAGACCTCGAACTTTTCGGCAAGCGTCGGCTTCGAGTCGAGCTTTGACATCTGCGGCGTGAATTGGGGAATAAATCCGGAATCCTTCATGCCAAGCCAGCAGATGACACCGAGCGCGACGAATCCGGCGAGGGCGATCATAGTCGCGAGGGAGGCGAAGGTGGCCGTTGCCCCGGCATGGGCCGCCGCTGGTGCGCCGGAAACGCCAATACGACCGATCGCCACGCAGAGTAGGCCCAACAGCATCGGTCCGACGGTTGCAAACAATCGGATCTCGTCCGACTGGGAATAATCCGCGACGTTGAGCCAGCCAGGGCTTTGGTTCGGGAGTTGCACGTTGAACGATAGCGCGATGGGAACCGCGGCATATGCGAGCACACCTAGCAGGCAGAAGAACAATCCGGTGCGCACCCAGCCCAATCCGCGATAGGCGCGGGCCCATTGGGCGTTGGTTTCGGTACCGGAGTCGGTGGGTTTCCCCGGCTTCGCGAACGGATCCTGCACCGAGACCTTGCGCGGGTCGGGCGGCAGTCGGCTACCACGCGAACTCGGCACTGGTTCCGACGGTGCGGGAAACGCGGCAGGCCGTGGTGCGGGTGGTGATTCCTTAGCAAGGTCGTAGGTCGGTCGTGGTATCGGGGCCGGTGCACCACCCGAACCGGCGAGGACCGACGACGGCTCCGGTCCGCCCGGCAGGCTACCCCACGGATTCGTCACGGGAGTGGTCGATGGACGTGGCGGCTGTGCGGCCGGCGGAGCGCCGAACTGCGGCGGGGCCGGCATGGCCGGGCCGACGAACTCGCCGATGATCGTAAGCACCGTGCCGCATGTCGGGCAACGGCCTCGCTTGCCGGAGGAGTCGTCCGGAGCGTGCAGAACGCCTCCGCACTGGCTGCAGGTCACTTTGATGGGCATGAAAGACCTCGCGGACGGGATCGCGGTCGGCTTGCAATCGTTTTATCGGGGTTGGGGCCGTTTCCAATTCGGATCGTAATCGAGCGAAAAGAGCGACTGAATTCGTTCGGCCCGGCCAGATCCGCTACCGCCGAGCAAACCAAGCGCCTCGCGGATACGTGCGACGCGCGGGTCGGCCGCTGCGCCTCCGCCGCGGTCCACGCGGTCCAGAATCGCCGCCAGGTCCAGGAGGCGACAGCGAGCTTCCAGGTAGTATTTCTCGAGTGCGTCGGTAGCGGGGAGCGGTTTCATGGCCGGCCTCCAGGGGTTGCGGCGAATTTCATCTTGAGTTCAAGCGGAACAAGTTGATTCAAACTGCCGGATTGGAATCCGGTGAGATCGAGCGAGACAAAGCGGAAACCGATCCGACGGAACTCCTCGTCGATTCGTTTCCGCAGGACACTACCCGCCAGACGCTCGAGCTGTTCGGGTTCCACTTCGATCCGGGCGAGATCGCCCTCGTGATAACGGACGCGGCACACTCGCATCCCGAGTTCGCGAAGGAAAGTCTCGGCCCGTTCGATGCGCAGCGTACGTTCGGGCGTGACCGCGAGGCCGGGCGCGAGCCGACTCGACAAGCACGGGGACGCGGGTTTGTCCCACACGGGCAATCGCCATTGTTTCGCCAATTCGCGCACGTCCGCCTTCGTGAATCCGGCCTCCTGAAGCGGATGACGGACATGGTGTTCCGCGGCCGCCATCAGTCCCGGCCGGTAGTCGCCGGCGTCATCGAGATTCGCACCGGAGCAAATCGTGTCGATACCGAGTTCGGGCAGGAGCGATTCAATGCGGTTATAGAGTTCGGTCTTGCAGAAGTAGCAGCGAGCGCCGTCGTTGGCGGCGTAGGCCGGGTCGTCGAACTCGGCGGTGCGGACGACAAGATGTCGAATCCCGATCGAATCCGCCAGCGTAACCGCTTCGGCCAGTTCCGCACGCGGCACGCTGGGGCTGTCGGCCGTCACGGCGACGGCGTCCGCACCGAGCGCGATTGCTGCGGCCTTCGCGACAACGGCGCTGTCGACACCGCCGCTGAATGCGACCGCGACGCGACCGAGGCTCGCGAGCACGGCCAGGAGACGGTCACGTTTATCAGAGAGATCGTCCATTCGTTATTGTCGCACGGCGGCCGTGAACCGTTCGCGGAGTCGTTGGGTGATCGGGCCTTGTTTCCCGCTGCCGATGACGCGGCCATCGACCTTCGTGACGGCAATGACTTCCGCCGCCGTCCCGGTGAGGAAGAGTTCATCCGCGACGTAGACGTCGTGACGGGTGAGCGTCGCCTCCGCGAACGGTACGCCGTCTCCCTTCGCGAGGTCGATCACGAAATTCCGCGTGATGCCTTCGAGAATGCCAGCGTCGATCGGGGGAGTCTTCAGCACACCATTCTTCACGATGAAGAGGTTGTCGCCTGTGCACTCGGCGACTTCTCCCTTGTGGTTCAACATGATCGCTTCCAGACAGTTCGCCCGGATGGCCTCGATCTTCGCGAGGATGTTATTCAGATAATTCAGCGACTTGATGCGCGGGTTCACCGCGTTCGGGTGGTTGCGCGTGTACGACGACGTGATGATTTCGAGACCGTTCTCGTACAGTTCCTTTGGATACAAGCTGATGTCGTCGACGATGACGATGACGTTCGGTTCGCACTTGCGCGGATCGAGGCCAAGGCTGCCCGGCCCGCGCGTCACGATGAGGCGGATATAGCCTTCGGCCTTATTGTTCGCGGCGACGGTGTCTTCAACGGCCTTCGACATTTGTGCCGGAGTGAGCGGAATCGTCAGCGCGATCGCCTTGGCCGACTCGTACAGCCGTTCGATGTGCTCCTTGTGTTTGAAGACCTTGCCCGCATAGATGCGGATGCCTTCGAAGACTCCATCGCCGTAGAGCAGCCCATGATCGTAGACGCTGATCTTGGCGTCGTACTTGTCGAAGAGTTGTCCGTTGATCCAGACTCGCGTGGACATCCGAAAGCTCCGGGAAAGCGTATTATCGCGGCAGGCAAGACTAGAGTTTCAGTCCTGCGAGGGAACCGATGGTGGGCAGTTGCCGGATTGCGTCCTTCAAACGACTCTCGTCGTCGATTGCTTGAATCGCCGCTTCGAGTTCCTTTGGAATGCCACCGAACTTTTGTTCCAGGAATGCAACGAGCGAAATCCGCAATCCTTCCACGCGGCCTTCAACACGACCTTCGACACGACCTTCGACACGACCTTCCAGACGCCCCCGTTCGAGGCCTTTTGTCAAGATGGCGCGATATGTCGACGATTCTTCCATCTCTTGGACTCCAAGGAACAACGACCCTATGACATTCTCATCATACCGCAGACCCATCAGAATGTAACTGCTCACGAGCAACCGATCCTGCTTGCCTTCGTCGGCAACCTCATCGCGAATCCGTTCGGCTAATCGCCGAACCAACTCCGGCAGTCGATCCGCAGCGTCGTCGGTAAGCAGCCCCAAGGGCGCCGTTCCCAATCCGCCCGCCAACAACACATCGGCCGATTGTTCCCAGATACGAACGATATCGTAGTCGAATTGCAAGTATCGCCGACCATCGACGTGTTCTCGCGTGTAGACGCCGTTCAGGACACTGGCCACGGCGTCGCGACGAAGGAGGATCGCGACGGATCGAACCGGCTCGGCGAAACGATCGTGCAGTAGCGTGTTGTATAAGTGGATTCGCTGCGGGAGGGAACCGCCCCAGGACGATTGCAGCTCGAGATGGATCAACCCCGCCCCGCCCGGAAGGCGGAACACTTTGTCGGCCATCGGCTGGACCGTCGAAAGATCGGGATCGATCGGTTCAAGTCGACCTTCGGGCAATCCGAAAATCGGCGCGAGCCAGACCATCCAGTCCGGAGAAAACTCGTCGACGATCTGCTTGAGAATCGCATCGAATGGCTTGGACATCTCGGATTTATACGGCGGCCTGCATCAGCCGGGGGCGAAAGGTCGGCCCTTTTTCTTCCACGACACGCCCGCCGGCGAGTCGGATCGTGCGGTGCGTTGTCCCAGCCATCTCCAGGTTGTGGGTTACCATGACGATCGTCACGCGGTCTTGGCGGTTCAGATCGTGCAGAAGCTCAAGAATCTCGTTCCCCTTCTCGGCGTCGAGGTTGCCGGTGGGTTCGTCGGCAAGAAGGACACGGGGACGTTGAAGCAGCGCCCGCGCGATGGCGCAGCGCTGCATCTCGCCGCCGGACATTTCGCGAGGCTTGTGGGTTTTTCGATGGGACAAACCGACGCGTTCGAAGAGTTCATCGGCCCGACGGCGCCACTGCCGTCGCGTTTGCATCCAGCCGAGGAACGAGTTCGAGATGTACGCCGGCATGAGGGCATTGTCGATCGCGGAGAGTTCCGGCAGCAGGTGATAAAACTGGAAGACGTAGCCGAACGTGCGATTGCGGACGGCGTCGCGCTCGCGGTTCGAGAGATTGTCGAGCCGTTTCCCGTCGAGTGAAATGGTCCCGGAATCGGGCGCGTCGAGCGTGCCGAGTACGTGCAAGAGCGTGCTCTTGCCGGAACCGGATGCGCCCACGATGCTCATGAACTCGCCGTCGCGCACGGCGAGCGACACGCCGTTGAGCACGCGCACGATGTCCGCATTGCGACGATAGGTTTTCGTGAGGTTCTCGGCCGTTAACATCGACGCTCCCGGTCATTCGAAACGGAGGGCCTGGATCGGGCGCAGCCGTGCGGCGCGCCAGGCGGGCAAGAAACTGGAGCCGATTGCGACGAGCATCGCCCCGACATTCACGATCAGGACCGTGGCGGTTTCCACGTTCGTGGGAATCTTGTCGAAGTAATACACCGACCGGTCGAAGAGTTGCTGGCCGGTCTGTTCGTTCACGAACGTCTCGATCTCGTTGATATTGCAGGTGATGCCGAGCCCCAGCGCCGTGCCCGCTCCGCAGCCGACCACGCCAAGGAGGAACGCGTACCAGACGAAAATCCCCATCACCCCGCGATTGGAGGCACCCAGCGATTTGAGAATCCCGATGTCACGGATTTTCTCCGCGACGATCATGGTGAAGATCGCGAGGATGCTGAAACCGGCAACGCCGACGATCAAAAACAGCAGCAGGTTCAGGATGCCCCGCTCGATATCGATGGCCGAGAGCAACGGCCCCTGATGATCTTCCCAAGTCGCGGCGCGGGCCTCGTATTTGCCGAAGAGCTTCTGAATTTCGTTCGAAACGTGTGGCTTCACGAAGGAATAGCCTTTCGGGCAGTCCTCCGTCACTTTGATCTGCAGGTGGGTCACGCGTTCGTCCATTTTCCGTAATCGTTGCAGGTCCGGAAGGTCCATGTAGATGAACTGGCTGTCGTACTCGCTCATTTCCGACTTGAAATAGTCCACGACCACGTAAGTGCCCCACACAGGCCGCATCTCGTTCGCGGCGAGCGTGGCGATCATGACGTGGTCGCCGGGGCGCAGACCGGGAACTTCCTCCACCTGCCCGGTCTCCGGATTCTTGTAGCGGAAGTGCGCCAGGGAATGCCCGACGATGATCCCGGTCGGTTTCGGCGCCTCGAACTGCGGCAGGTTCGGTGCCGGCACCGGAGGCAACGGGATCGTCGATTGGTCTTCGACGATCTTGGGCCCCTGACCGAGAAAGTCCTCCGCCGGCGGCGCGACGGGGATCGGCTCGCGTGCCATCGCTTCAAGCCGTACGTTCTTCTCGAACAACGCGAGGGCGTCCGGCGTCAAATCGAACGACGGATGGGTTGAGTTCTTCTGCCGAGTGAGATACTGGCCGAATCCGCCCACCTTGGTCTGTTTGGCGGGATCGACCCCCATGAGCTTGATCGGCTTGACGACGTTCATGCCCCGGAAGTTGAATTGGATCGTGCCGACCACTTCCACGGTGGGTGCCACGGTATCGACGTATTTCCCGGCCGACGACTGGCGGATGCGGTCTTCGAGAAGCTGCGGGTGCAGGTCGAAACCGGAGAAGTTGTCGGTCTCGACGATCACATCGGCGAGGACGCCGCGCAGGCGGTCTTTGAGTTTGTTCGAAAAGCCGCTCATGACGCTGTTCACCACGATGAGCGTGGCGACGCCCAACATGATGCTGACGATGCAGACGAACGCCAGATATCGTGTCCGGAGGTATTTCAGGCAGAGAAGAAACTTGTACATGCGAGACCCCGCGGACGTCGTATCCCGAATCGGAGAACTTGTAGCAGATGGGAAAAATCTGCGGAAGCCGAAGTTGTGAGACCGAAGGAGAGTTGGGCCGAGGGACGGAATTTCGGACGCTGTCGCAATCGGCGTTCATGGTCTGGCGGGGAAAATCGTCCCAATCGATGCGACCGTGAACTAGGGTACGGTGCCTGTAACGCGTCGATCCGCCGGGGATGTCGAAGTGCCCATTGATTGCCCCTACTGTCAGGCTCATCACGACGGCGCGCTGTCCACGCACGGGTTGCCGTTCCATCGCTGCCCGACCTGCAACCGGTTTTTCCCGTCCGCGAGCCGCGCCAAGAAACTGAACGATTCCCACTCAGTTGCGACCGCGACCTCCTCCTCCGTGGCACAGGTGGCTGTGGCCGCCGATCCCTCGACGCGAACGCCGATCATGCGCGGCCGGTCGATGGCGACTCGCGAACCGGCCGTCGCGGACTACCCGCCCTCGTTCCTCACGCCCGGCCCCACCACACGACCGCAAGTGCCCGGTTTTCAGATCGAGCGAGTCTTGGGCCGTGGCGGCATGGGCACTGTATACCTCGCCCGTCAGTTGTCGCTCGACCGACCGGTCGCGCTGAAAGTCATGAGTCGCCGCTGGGCGAACGACCCGGTCTTCGTCGCCCGCTTCACCCGCGAGGCATTCGCCGCCGCGCAGCTAAACCACCCAAACCTCGTCCAAGTCTACGACATCGGCGAAGTGGAAGGCACGAAGTTCTTTAGTATGGAGTTCGTCGCCGGCCGGTCGATTTCCGACATGATCCGGGACGACGGCAAATTCGATCCGGAAACGGCCGTCGGGTACATTCTCCAAGCAGCCCGCGGACTGAAACTCGCCCACGATCGCGGCATGATCCACCGCGACATCAAACCGGATAATCTCCTGGTCGATTCCCACGGGCTGGTGAAAGTCGCGGATCTGGGGCTCGTGAAGACGCCCGACCTTGCTCACGACGCCGACAAACTCGATTCCGACGCGGCCTCCCCGAGTGGCCTGTACACGATTCCGAACGACATGACCGGCTGCCGCATGGCACTCGGCACGCCCGCATACATGTCCCCGGAGCAGTGCCGCGACGCCGCCGCCGTCGACCACCGCGCCGACATCTATTCCCTCGGCTGCACCCTTTATGTGATGGTCACCGGCCGCCAGCCCTTCGACGGCGATACCGCCGTCGAACTCATGACCGCGCATGCGTACAAGCCGTTGGTTCCGCCCGAGGAGATCGCCAATCGCGTGCCCAAAGAGCTTTCATCCGTCATTCAGAAGATGATGGCGAAACACCCCGGCGAGCGGTTTCAGTCGATGGGCGAAGTCGTTCGCACCCTCGAGCAATGGCTCGGCATCCACACCACGAAACAGGTTTCCGCGCGGGAAGAGCAGATCGCGGTGCTCGAACGCGCCGTCGAGCGATTCAATTTCGCTCCCGTCGTGATCCAGCGGACTCGAGTGCTCACCGGCTTCCTGACCGGTTGCCTGCTGGCCGCCGTCGTTCTGACGTTTCTCGGGCGGCTCGGCTGGGCCTTCGGACTCGCCGGCATGGTGCTCCAGTCTGCGGCCGTCTATTTCGTCCTAAACGGTCTCGCACGACGCACCCACCTCTTCCGTCGGGTTCGTCAACTGATCGCCGGATTCTCGATTGGGGACTGGCTGGTCTGCTTTGGTTGCGTCGCACTCTTCGGCATCCTCCTCTGGATGCTCAAGCTGTTCTGGATCTGGGTCGGCTTTGGCGTCATCGGCGCGGGGTTGGCGATCGCTTTCCGAACCGCTTTCGACCGTCCACTCGATGCCGTCCGCCGGTCGGCTCTCACGGAGTGCGACCGTCTCCTGCGCCGGCTCCGGGCCGACGGTCAGGACGAAGATCAACTTCGACTCTTCGTGGCGAAATATGCAGGCCGCCAGTGGGAAGAATTCTTCGAAGAGCTTTTCGGTTACGAAGCCAAGCTCGCCGCCCGCTCGCAACTGCTCCGCGGCGAGTGCGCCGGACAGCGAGAGCGTCACGCGGCCTGGCGCGAGCCGATCTTCCAGCTTATCGACTGGATCGAACATTCCCGCCGACGCGAGCGCGAGCGTTCGCTCTTCGTGCAGATCGAAACCGCGCGCCTCGCCGCGACCGGTCTGCGAGCACGGGTCGCGCGATCCCGCGCGGAGGCCGTCGCCGACGACCTCTTGAACAACGTCAGCGCCATCCGGGTTGCCGAACAACACCGCCGCGAACTCGGCGTGAACGGCGAACCCTCCGGGACCTCCGGCACCGTGGAATCGGTCCGCCGACTCATCGCCGGGCAACCGGCCGCGAAATCTCCGGCGAATACGGACTGGCTGGGCTGGGGCATCTGGGCCGTCAGCGGACCGCATGTCCGCCTCGCATTTGCAATTCTGCTCCTGTCCGGCGGCAGCGCATGGGCCATTCAAAACCTCTGGGTCGCGGCCGGACCGGTCTACCAACCACTCCAGCTGCCGTATCTTCCGTCCGTCTGGACGGCGTGGATCGACAATGCGACGGTCGGTTGGGCCGGCATCCTGCTCATTGCCTCGCTGTTCCATCGGGGGCCGTGGATGTCGGTTCTCGTGCTATCGGGTGCCGCGGTGTGCGTGTTCGCGCACCGATTGGCCGCGATTCCGAGTGTTGAACCGATTCGCGACTTCCATGTCGCCGCGATGCTGGGCACCGTACTTGCGCTCGTTGGATACCGGTTGGGTCGAAGGTAACGAATCGAGCGACCGGTCGTGCGGTGCTATGGACGATTCCGACGTGCTAACCGCAGGTTGGGTGGTATCCTGTACGGTATGGACCGTAAAGTTTTGCTCCGTTACCGGAAACCCCAAATGCGATCGGTTTGCGCAGTCATCTTCATCGCGGTCTCAGCCATCAACCTTCCTGCCGCCGAACCGACCGGCACCGCGGCCGTGACGATCCATGTTCCCGTCGGAGCTACGTTGTTCATCAATGGGCAACCGACGCAGCAGATGACGGCCGTTCGGCGATTCGTAACGCCCGAACTCGCGATCGGAAAGCGATTCCGGTACAACCTGGAGGCGACCTACACCTGGGACGGCGAAGAGGTAACGAAGAAGTCCAGCATCGAAGTGATGGCCGGCGGATCGATCTCGTTGGACCTGACGAAAGGTGAAACGGTAGTGAAGCCGCCTCCGCCGCCGGAACCGGAAGTGAAGCCCGAGCCGAAGCCGGAACCAAAACCCGAGCCCAAGCCGCCGATGAAGCCGATGCCGGAGCCGAGGAAGCCGGAATTGCCGCCGGCCCCGCGTCCGGAGTCTCCAAAACCAGCCGAACCGAAACCGGTGCCTCCGCCTCAACCGCCGGCACCGAAACCCGAGCCGAAGCCGGCCGAGCCGAAACCGGAACCGCAGCGCCCTCTGGCCCCGCCGCCACGCGAACACCAACGAAACAAGGGAAAATGAACGATCGACCCACCCGCGAGGGTGGGTTTTTCGTTGCGCCCCGCTATTCCAAATAAGTCCGCTCGAGCGACCGCCATGCCGAAGACTTACGACGCGATCATTATCGGTGCCGGCCACAACGGCCTCGTCACAGCGGCCTATCTGGCAAAGGCCGGACGAAAGGTCCTCGTCCTCGAACGCCGCGACATACTCGGCGGGTGCTGCATCACCGAGGAAGTCTGGCCGGGCTGCAAGGTCTCGAGCGCCGCCTATGTCAACAGCCTGCTCCGTCCGGAGATCATCCGCGACCTGGACTTGAAGTCGCACGGTTTCGAAATGATCCCGCGTTCGCCGTCGTCCTTCACGCCGTTTCCTGACGACCGCTATCTGTTGATGGGGCCCGACAAGGACCTCACGCACCGCGAGATCGCCAAGTTCTCCACCAAGGATGCCGAGAACTACCCGAAGTACGAGGCGATGCTCACGCGCGTCGCGGACTTCCTCGAACCGTTGCTGATCCAGACTCCGCCCGACCCGTTCGGCGGCCTCGGCGACCTGTGGCGCACCGGCAAGATCGGCCTCGCGTTTCGCAAACTCGGCCGCTCCGCCGCGAGCGAAGCGATCGAAGTCCTCACCGGAGCCGCGACGCCGATCCTCGACCGCTGGTTCGAGTCGGAACAGTTGAAGGTCACGCTCGCCACCGACGCCGTCATCGGCGCGTTCGCCCCGCCGTCCCACCCCGGCACGGCCTATGTCCTGTTCCACCACGTCATGGGCGAATGCAACGGCGTCCGAGGAGTGTGGGGTTACGTCCGCGGCGGCATGGGTACGATCAGCTACAGCATCGCCGCCGCCGCCCGGAAGCACGGCGCGGAGATTCGCACCAACAGCCCGGTCGATCGAATTCTCGTGAAGGATGGCCACGCCACGGGCGTCGCGCTGAAGGACGGGACGGAGTTTCATTCCCGGTCCGTCGCCTCCTGCGCCGACGCCAATGTAACGTTCCTGAAACTACTCGACGCGAAAGAACTGCCCGACGATTTCCGGACCGAAATCCAGAAAATCGATTACTCCAGCGCCACGGTCAAAATCAACGTGTTGCTTTCCGAGCCGCCGAGTTTCCGGTGCCTGCCCTCGAACGACTATGGCCCGCAACACCACGGCACCATGCACATCGGACCAACCATCGACTACATCGAACGCGCCTTCGACGACGCGAAATACGGCAAACCCGCGACGAATCCGATGATTGAATGCACGATGGCGACGGCGCTCGACAACACGCTCGCGCCGCCCGGAAAACACCTGATGAGCATGTTCGTCCAGTACGCGCCCTACGAACTCAAAGGTACGACTTGGGACGCCGAACGCGACCGCTTCGCCGACCGTTGCTTCGAAATCCTCAATGACTACGCACCGAATTTCCGATCCAGCGTAATCGATCGGCGTGTCTACGCGCCGCCCGACATGGAACGCGAATGGGGCATTACCGGCGGGAACATCATGCAGGGAACGATGTCGCTCGCCAACATGTTCAGCCTTCGTCCGGCGGCGGGCTACTCGAATTACCGCACGCCGATCCGCGGCCTGTACCTGTGCGGTGCGGCGGCGCACCCCGGCGGCGGCGTCATGGGGGCCGCCGGATACAACGCCGCCCGCGAAATCCTGCGAGACCGCTGATGCCCTTCCCCGACATGGCGATTCGACAGATCCTCGTGATCCGCCACGGCGGCGAGCCGAAGATCGTCGCGAAGTCCCAGAACGTCGATTTCGAGCTTGAAGAAGCTGCCGTTAGGATGGCGGTGAAGTACGGCACGCGACCCGACGGTGCGGCTTGCCCGTCGGCCGTGTTCGCGAAGGAGATCGATCGCGCCCGCGTCGCGGTCGCCCAGGTCGCCGACCGGCCCGACGGTACGCCTAGCCCGCCGCTCGCGTTTCGATTCCTGATCTTCTCGCGGGACATTTACTCGTACCTGGGTGATCCATTCGAGATCGCGGACCGACTGCCGGCGAACTTCGACGCCCGCGGGACGCTCGACGAGTTGAACTGGACGTTCGATCCGTTCCCGCCGCGACGGGTCGAAGTCCTCCGCGAGATCCTCAAGGCCGGCGATTCCCAATTTCTGCTCGGTGCCGCGCAGGCCCTGTTGGATGGTGCCCGACTCGCGATCGTCCGATCGCCCGACGACACGACGATCCGCGATCTTTGGCGATTGTTACCCGACCGGGTCCGCTGCGAGCTTTGGCCCGCGTCGTTCGCGTTCGGCAACGAATTGAACTTTCACGCCGCCGCCCTGCCCTCGCCCGTGTCCGGCTTTCTCACGGACGAACAGTGCAAGGACTATCCCGAAGGCCGATACGAACTTGCGATGCAGGTCGCGATCGAATCCGGCGACCAGGCCGAGGTGACGAGGCTTCTGAATCGCCAATCGTCGTCGTCCGTGCTCAAACTCGCCGCCGCGATGGTGCTCTTTGCGTTCCTCGTCGCCGCGATACTGAAGTTCCTGTGAGGCGATCATGCCCGCCGACGAGCGCGTCCTTTGCATTCCGACGGCCCACTTCCACGCCCTTGGATATTTCCACGGTTTCCGACTCGCCGACGAACCCTACCGACGCATCCTCCTCGATCCCTCGCTATTCTCGTTCCGCCCTCGTTCGCAGGTCGAAACCGATCCATCCTTCAAGCAATTGATCCCCTACGTCCTGCTTCGCCACGACGATTCGTTGTTCCACTACCGCCGTGGTGCCGCCGGCACCGAGACACGCCTTCGCTCCTTGCGTTCCCTCGGGATTGGCGGCCATATTTCCGACGCCGACGCCGCCGGCCCCGGCGACCCATACGCGAACGGCATGATGCGAGAGTTGATGGAGGAAGTGACGATCGTGGCGAACTGGACCGAGCGATTGCTCGGCTTCATCAACGACGACCGCACGCCCGTTGGCAGCGTGCACCTCGGCATCGTACACCTGTTCGATCTGGATCGGGCCGAGGTTCGGTCGAACGAGGCGGCGCTCGCCGACGCGGGATTCGCTCCGATCGCGACCTTGTCGAGTGAGCGGGAGCAGTTCGAAACCTGGTCGCAATTCGCGCTGGATATGCTGGCGTAGTCCGATGCAATTTGGACAGGGAGAGGACGCTGTTCAATTCGTTCAAAATGAACACGGCCCGCTCCATCGAGCGGGCCGCGATTTCCATTTTCGAGGATTCCCTTACGCCGACTTACGGCGGAGCCGGGCGAGGCCAACGAGCGGCAGGCCGAGGCCGGCGAGCAGGAGGGTCGTCGGTTCCGGCACGAGGTTCGGGTCGGTCGGCGTGGTCGGGGCGACTGGCACGTCCGTCTCGGTGATGTTACTGTCGATCACGCCATCCGAGGTGCGGTTGGTGATGGCGGTGAACGAATCGACGCGCGACTCGCTGATCGTGGAGATCGCCCAGAAGTTGCCGAGGCCGATCTGGCCGCTCGGGATCGTCGGGCCGTTGTAGCGCCAGGTGAGGTTCATCACGTCGGGATTGTCCGACGGGTTGAGCAGGGCCGGCGTGGGGCCGGACATTGCACCTTCGAAGACCCAGTTGGCCGGAGCCGACTCGCCGCCGGCGACATAACCGTGGAAGTCGTAGATGGTGAAGTAGTTGCCGGCCTGGAGCTTGCTGTCCGTCGGCAGGACGATGGCGTAGGTCCAGCGGTAATTTCCACCTTCCGGCAGAACCGAGACGGAGACGGGCAGCAGACCCGCCTGGGCGCTGGAGGCCGAGCAGGCGACGAGGGCGGCGACCAGAAGACGCGTGATCCACTTTCGACCGAGCATGGGATATCTCTCCAGTTACGAGCGATCGGGGGCATTGGGTTCATCGACGGGCGGCACGATAGGCCGACCCGAAAATCGTGTCAACCGCAACCGCTACGCGCGGCGGCGGAGCAGCGCGGCGAAGGGCAGGCCGAGGCCCGCGAGCAGCAAGGTGGCCGGTTCCGGCACCAGGTTCGGATCCGTCGGACCGGTCGGCACGGGTACCGTCGTGTCGGTGATGTTGGTGTCCACGCGGCCATCGGTCGTGCGGTGCGTCGTCGCGGTGAAGAACGAATCGGTCGGCGTTTCGAACAACGAGACCGCCCAGAAGTTGCCGAGGCCGGTCTGGCCGGACGCGATCGTCGGGCCGGTGTAGCGCCAGGTCAGGTTCGGCAGTGACGGGTCGTCGACCGGCATCACGCCGGGCGGGATTGGCGCATTCGTTTCGAAGGCCCAATCGGCGGGTTGGGCGTTGCTGTTCGCCACGAGTCCGCCGAAATCGTAGACGGTGAAGTAGTCGCCGGCACGCAACTGCGAGTCAGTCGGCAGCACGATGTTGTACGTCCAGCGATACTGGTTCCCCTCGGGCAGGACGCTGACATTGACTGGCAGCAATCCCGCGCGGGCCGTGCTCCCCGCCGCGACGCCGACGAGCGCGAGGCCGGCGATCAGAATTCGGCGCATCCATCGTTTCATCAGCAACCTCGATCCCGGGCGAAAGCCGGGACGGCCGGAAGAACCCGTCCGTCCCCAAGTCGGCCGGAGCATATGCCGGTGGCCCGGTGGGGTGTCAAGCCGAAGTGAGGCGGTCAGACCCAACGCGAATCGATAGGATGATGTCGATGGAGGCATCCGCCAATGCTCCCGCCGATCGCGAATCGTTCGTCCTCGCCTTGGTGCGCGTCCTGCGCCCCAAGCACTGGTTGAAGAACGTCTTCGTGATCGCGCCCGCGCTGTTCTCGGAGCGCATCCTCGAGTGGCCCGTCTTCCGCGACGCCCTTGGTGCGTTCGGAATCTTCTGCCTCCTCTCCAGCGCCTTCTACATTCTCAACGACGTCAAGGATCGCCGTGAGGACGCGGCCCATCCGCGCAAGCGCCGGCGCCCGATCGCCTCTGGCCGCTTGTCTCCCGGAACGGCGATCGCCTTCGCGGCGCTAATCGCCGCGATCGCCGTCGTCTGGTCGCTCCTCGAACTCGATCGCCGGTTCCTCCTTTTCGTCGGCGCCTATGCCGTCAACACGCTCGCTTACATCACCTGGCTGAAGTATCGCGTCCTCGTCGACGTGATCGTCATCGCCAGTGGGTTCGTCATCCGCCTCCTCGCCGGCTGTGCCGCGGTACAGGTCGAACCCTCGCCGTGGCTGCTCGTCTGTGGATTCTCACTCGCGCTCGTCCTCGGTTTCGGCAAGCGCCTGGCCGAAGTCGAAGCCCCTGGCGTATCCGCCGCCCATCGCGCCACACTGATTGCCTATTCCCGCGACAAGCTCGTCCTCGTCCTCGCCGCCTGTACCGCCGTCTGTCTGATATCCTACATGCTCTACACCGTCGCCCCCGACACTGTCGCCCGCCACGGCACGCGCAATCTCGTCTACACCGTCCCGTTCGTGGCGTATGGGCTTTTCCGCTACACCTTCAAGGCGATGGAAGCCCGCGGCGACGGGCCGACCTCCATCCTCTTCGCCGACCCGGTCTTCGTCCTCAACGGCCTGATGTGGGTGTCCGCCGTCCTCGCGATTCTGGTGTGGAAATGACGCCGCGCCGCACAGGCTGGCTGGCGGGGCTGCTCGCCGTCGCCGGATTCCTCGCGGTGTCCCACGCCCTGCACGTTCGCCCCAGCCACCCGATCGCCGAGCGGACCGATGTGTTCTTTCAGTCCGACGCCGGCGGTCTGATCCAGGACGCGGTCCTCAACCGGGACAACCGCGCGCGGGGAACACATCCCCTGATCTACCCGCTTTGGACCCGGCCACTGCATTCGCTCACTCGATGGATTTCGCCGACGTTCGACCCCGCCACGACGGCAACGTTCGTCAGCCGCTTGCTCGTGGCGATCGCGGCCGGTCTGGGCATCGGCGCGACCGCGCGCGCGCTCGTCGAACGCGGCCTACATCCCGATCGCACGATCGCATTCACGCTGCTCGCCGTCGTCGCCAACGGTCACACGCTTGCCGCCATCCCCGATCATTTCGGTTTTTCCGTCGGTATCATCGGCCTCGCCTTCGCTACGTTGCTAACTGAACGAAGCGTACGATTCCGAGCAATCGCGCTCGCGATCCTCGCGCCGCTTGCGTTCGGGATCACGATTACAAACATATTCCTACCGCTCGGCCTGATCGCCGTGCTCGTCGTCCACGACTGCCGCGCTTCAATCCGACGCTGGCATGTCATTGCGGCCGTCCTCACAATCGTCGCCGTCGGTTGCGCGGTCCGTGCGATCACAACGACTCCCTCGATACAAGCCCGATTGCGCGAGCGCGTTTCGCTCTACTTGAACCTGCGCCTCGTCGACGATCCGCTCGCGGCTCTGGGCTACTCGGCCCGTGGGGTCGTCGACGCCGCAGTCGCGCCGACACCGCGCGTGCTGCGGAACAACCTCGATCGAATGCCCATGCTCACCTACGAATCGGAGACTGGACCGCGACCGTTCGGGCCGCACGATGCGATTCAAACCACGGGTGCGCTCTTCTGGATCGGCTTGCTTGGTTGGGGTACACGAGCGGGTTGGAACGATGCCGCGCTGCGCCCCGCCACCCTCGGCGCGCTCGGCTGGACTGCGGGAAACGCCGCATTCCACAACGTCTGGGGCGACGAATACTTCCTGTACACGCCGCATTTCGCGCTTCCGCTGATGACGGTCGCGGCGTTCGGATTCCGCGCACTCCCAGCCCGTGTGTTCTATCCTTCAATCGTGGTCGTCGCCGGGGCGGCCCTGCATACGCTCCGCCAGTACCAGTTGTTGCTGAATGGAATCGTCGAGTAATCACCGTGCCGCCGTCCGCTTCGGCCTTGCCGCCGGCACTGGCGCGGCGATCTGGCTCTTCCTCCTCTCCGGCTGGCTGGGCGTCCAACCCGGCCAACCCGCCGCGCTGCGCAGCGATGTGATCTTTCAATGCGACGCCGGACAGCGCATCGACGATACGCTGATGGGTACGAACAGCTTCGGCATCGGAACGCATTTTCTCCTCGGGAAGACTTGGCCTCACGCCCTCGGCTTCTTCAACCGCCAATTCCCGAACCCAGCCGTCGCCGCGGTTTATATTTCCCGAATCGCCGCCGCGCTCGGCGCGGGTGTCGGGCTAGGCTTCTTCTTCGGTTGCCTCGCTCGCATCGGCTGGAGCCGGCGGAAACGAATCGCGGCCCTCGCCTTCCTCCTCGCGTCGAGCTATCAGGTCATCGCCTGCCTTCCGGACCACTTCGCCTTCAGCTCCGGGCTGCTCCCCGCGTGCTACGGCGTGTACCTCCTGACAATCCACTCTCTCCTTTCCAAAAAGACCGCCCTTCGCTGGCTCGTCGGCCTGGCGTTCCTCGCCGCGTCGATCTGCCTGACGAACGCCCTCTGGCCGGCACTGCTAGCGCTAGCACTGAAACTCGAAGGCAGTCGAATCGATTGGCGATTCGCCGTGCCGATCGCGATCGCCGGTATTGTTGGTTTTGCTGTGCTTGTGAAAGTGATCGAACGACACGGCCACCTCTGGCCCGTCACCTGGCAGGCCAAACATTGGCTCCACCTGCGGCTCGTGGACGCCCCCGCCGACGCCCTCCTTCGCATGGGTCGCGGAATCATCGACCCTGCGGTCGCGCCGTCGCCCGATCTCGATACGAACAACCTCCATGCCGTGCCGATGCTGACCTTCGAACCGTCCGAAGCGATGCCGCTCTGGCCGTTCGACCCTTACCGCACGATCGCCGCCATCATTTGGCTCCTCGCCCTCGGATGGTCGCTCAGCGATGTCCGCACGCCCGAAGTCAAATGGCTCGCGATCTGGATCGCGTGGAATCTGATCTTCCACAACCTCTGGGGCGACGATTCTTCCTCTACTCCCCGCACTACGGCTGGGCGCTCGCGCTGATCCCATTTGCCTCGAAACGGCTCAATTCGCTACTGAAATATGCGTTGATACTGGTCTTCATCGGCCAGTTGCTGGCTCTGAACGAAGTCGCCGCGCGGGTCCGCGACATCGCATTCTGAAAGGCTACTTCGCCATCACGAAACACGCGACATGGCCGTCCCGATCGCGAACGACGACGCGACCGTCCGCTAGAGCGACGTGCGGCCAGGCGAGCGAACCGAAAATGTCGTCCCGCATCGCCAGTTCGACGTACGCCTTAGGCGATCGCTTGGCCGATTCCACTAGTAGCAGCTTCCCGGACTTCCCGTACACGATCAATCGATCGTCGGCCGTGACGATGCACGAGCCGGGATCGCTCACCGCGCCGCCTTGCCAGCGCAACTCGCCCGTCTCCCAGTCGAGGCAGCGCACCGTTTGCCAGGCGACGTAGATCGAGCCGTGCGCGATGACGGGCGTGCACACCTTCGACGGGAACTTCTTCCTCCAGATCTCCTCGATCCCCTTCGTCGTCACCTTGAGTTTGACGAGGGCGTTCTGGTTGTACGCCGCCGTAACGAGGACGTGGCTCCCCTGCACCGCCGGCCCGGCGATTGTGTTCGCGAAGTCGGTGATCCACTCGAATTTCGCCAGCGTCTTGCCTTCGAATCCCTTGTCGAGCCGGATCACGGCGAGGTTTCGCTGCGTCAGCACGGCGACACATGGTATTCCGTCGACGGTCATGGGTGCTGGTCCGCCGGTGTGCCCCGCTTCGTCCTTGAGTTCGGACCGCCACGCCTCCTTCCCGTTCGCCTTGTCGAAGGCGACGAGGTTGCCGGTCGGCCCGCCGACTTCGACGAGCAACCAGTCGCCGTGGACCATTGGGCTGGAAGTGTAACCGTAGTCGCGCTGCGGCGCGCGGGTGAGGCGAGGCCGGCGCGGCATGCGGTAGTCGTCATAGAGGTTCCGCTTCCAGACGGAGGCGCCCTTCGTCTTCGTGTCCCAGCAGTTCAGGTCGCCATCGCACGAGAGGGTGTAGAGCATTCCGGTTTTCGGGTCGAGTTCCGGCGTCGCGGTCGTGCCGGAGTAGAGGCCTTCGTCGCCGACGGCGTGCCGGCCGTACTGCGGGCACTTGT
Organism: Gemmataceae bacterium; assembly: GCA_019636445.1. Lineage (GTDB taxonomy): Bacteria > Planctomycetota > Planctomycetia > Gemmatales > Gemmataceae > Limnoglobus. The sequence goes on from JAHBXO010000003.1 coordinate 123,652, forward strand.
ACCTCACGCTCCAGAGTTCGGTGCCGTCCTTTGCATTCAGGCAGTGGACGACGTCGTTCCCACCCTGCCAGCCGACGAAGTAGACGCGATCGCCGGCGACGATCGGGCTACTCGCCCCGCGGCCGACGGATGCGCTCCAGATCGGCTTGTTGGCCAGCCATTGGCCGTCAGCGTAGCCGGAGGATTCGGTCGAGTGCCCGTCGCGCGTCGGCCCGCGCCAATGCGGCCAGTCGGCGGCGGACGCGGGCAGGCCGAATGCGAGCAGGGCGAGGAGCGTGCGAGTCATTGGCGGCTTCCGGCGATGCGGCGGACAGTTCTCCAGAGTTTATCCGCCCGAACCCGCCCGGCGTTGACATTGTCGAATTCGAAGATAGAGTTTCTGGATACTCCGGAGCGTTTCCGTGCCGCATTCCACCCTGCCCTTGGTTGTCGCGATCGCGATTACCGCCGCGCAGGGAGTGCGCGTCGTTGTCGGCACGAGTTGATCCCGGGCGTACGAAAACATCTTCGCGCCCCGGAGCCTTCGCTTCGGGGTTTTTCATTGATACACGGAACCTGAACATGACGCGCATCGCCATCTACGACACCACGCTTCGCGACGGGAGCCAAGGCGAAGGAGTCAATTTCTCGCTTCAAGACAAGCTGCTCCTAACCAAGCGACTCGACGATATCGGCGTCGACTTCATCGAAGGCGGCTATCCGCTCTCGAACCCCAAGGACTCGGAGTATTTCCGCGCCGTGCGCGACCTGCCACTGAAGCACGCGAAGGTCGTGGCCTTCGGGATGACGCGCAAGAAGAATGGCTCCGCCGAAGCCGATACCGGCCTGCGGGCGTTGCTGGAAGGGAAGACACCGGTCGTCACGATCGTCGGCAAGACTTCGAGCTTTCAGGTGAAGGAGATCCTGGGCGCGACGCTCGATGAGAACCTGAAGATGATCGGCGACTCCGTGGCGTTCTGCCGGAGCCAAGGACCGGAAGTGTTCTACGACGCCGAACACTTCTTCGACGGCTATACACTGGACCCGGAATACGCCATCAAGACGTTGAAGGCGGCCGAGGCGGGCGGGGCGACCTGCCTAATCCTCTGCGATACGAACGGCGGCACGATGCCGGAGCGGATCGCGGAAGTCGTGGCGGCGGTGAAGAAGGAGTTGAAGGCCGAGATCGGCATCCACTGCCACAACGATTGCGAGTTGGCCGTGGCGAATACCCTCGCGGCCGTGCGGGCCGGGGCGACGCAGGTGCAAGGCACGCTCAACGGTTTCGGCGAGCGTTGCGGCAACGTGGACCTCGTTGCGACCATCGCCAACCTCGCGATCAAGTACCAGTACGACGTATTGACGCCCGGCAGCCTCCAGCGTCTCACGGAGTTGTCGCGTTACGCTTACGAGCTGGCGAACATGAACTTCCGCAACAACCAGCCGTTCGTGGGCCAAAGCGCCTTCGCCCACAAGGGCGGCATGCACACGCACGCCGTCGCGAAGAACCCGGCGAGCTACGAACACATCGACCCGGCCCTCGTTGGAAATGAACGGCGTATCCTCGTGAGCGAACTCTCCGGGCAGTCCACGATACTGAGCAAAACTCAGAAGTACCAGATTGCCCACGACAAGGCCGTGATGGCGAAGATTCTCAACGAAGTGCAGGACCTGGAGAACGCCGGGTACGAGTTCGAGGCGGCCGAGGGGTCGTTCGACATCATCGTGAAGAAGGCCGTCGGCACTTACAAACCGTGGTTCGAGCGGCTGGCGTACCGCGTGAATATCGAACAGGGCACGGAGGGGAACCCGACGACGGAGGCGACCGTGAAGCTGCGCATCGCCGGCTCCGTCGAGCATACCGTGAGCGAAGGCGACGGCCCCGTGAACGCGCTGGACGCGGCCCTGCGAAAGGCGCTCGTCCAGTACTACCCGGCCTTGGACGAGATGCAACTCGTCGATTACAAGGTGCGGGTAGTGAACCCGAAGGAAGGCACCGCCGCCCGGGTGCGCGTGGTCATCGAATCGAGGGATGCAAAGGACGTCTGGGGCACCGTCGGTGTCAGCGAGAACGTTGTTGAGGCGAGTTGGCTCGCATTGAGCGATGCGATCGAATACAAGCTGTTCAAGGACGAGGAAGGGAAACATTAACATGCCGACCGAATTGCCCAAGGCCTACGACCCGAAGACGGCCCAGGAGAAGTGGCTCCAATTCTGGAATGAGAAGGGCTACTTCCACGCCGACCCGGCGAAGCCGGGCGAACCGTATTGCATCGTGATCCCGCCACCAAACGTGACGGGGGCGCTGCACATGGGGCACGCTCTCAACAACACGCTGCAAGACGTGCTCATCCGTTGGCGGCGCATGCAGGGCTACAACGCGCTCTGGATGCCGGGGACGGACCACGCCGGCATCGCCACGCAGGCGGTGGTGGAACGGCTGATCTTCCAAACCGAGAAGAAAACGCGCCACGATCTAGGCCGCGAGAAGCTCGTCGAGAAGATCTGGGAGTGGAAGGACAAGTACGAGAAGCGGATCCTGGGCCAGCTTCAGGAGATGGGCGCGAGCTGCGACTGGCAGCGGACCCGCTTCACGCTGGACGACACCTGCGCGAAGGCGGTGCGCGAGACATTCTTCCGCATGTTCCGCGACGGCTACATCTACCGCGGCAAGCGGCTGGTGAACTGGGACGCCCAACTCCAGACGAGCGTGGCCGACGACGAGACCTACACCGAAGACACGAAGGGCGGCTTCTGGACGTTCAAGTATGAGGTCATTGGTGATCCAGTTGGCACTCGTCCAGAACCAGAATTACCTGAGATTTTCTCCGGCGGTCGATCGGAAAGATTGCCCGACGGAACTCTGATCAATGTGGATTTAGCAATCGATCCGGACAACCCGGATTCAACCGACAAGTACATCAAGTTCAGTACAACTCGGCCAGAAACGATGCTCGGCGATACGGCGCTCTGCGTACATCCTGCGGACAACCGATACAAGCACTTGATCGGAAATTACGTACTCCAACCACTGACTGGACGCCGCATTCCGATCATCGCCGACGGCCTGCTCGCCGATCCGGAACTCGGCACCGGCTGCGTAAAAGTGACGCCGGCGCACGACCCGAACGACTACGCCTGTTGGCAGCGCAACCCGCAGATCGGCATCCTCAACATCCTGAACCCAGACGGCACAATCAACACGAACGGCGGACCGTACGCCGGGATGCCGCGCGACAAGGCTCGCGAGGCCGTTGTGAACGCGATGGAGGAGCTGGGCCTGTTCGAGGGCAAGGAAGACCGCGTGATCCCGCTGAAGTACAGCGACCGCAGCAAGACGCCGATCGAGCCGTACCTGAGCGACCAGTGGTTCGTACGGATGGCGGATCGCGACGATGGAAAGCCTGGCCTCGCTCAGATGGCCATTGACGCCGTGAAAGACGGCCGCGTGCAGTTCTTCCCGAAGCGGTACGAGAATTCCTATCTCGACTGGCTCGGCGAGAAGCGCGACTGGTGCGTGAGCCGTCAACTCTGGTGGGGGCACCGCATCCCGGTGTGGACGATCAAAAACCCGTCGGACGAGGTACTGGCTCAAACGATTGACCTTGGTGCCGGAGCATCGAAGCAGGCGGACGCGAAAACACAGACATATCACGTCTGCGTCCTGAATGATCCTGCACTGGAAGTGAGTTTAGAAAAACTCGGATTCGTGCAGGAATCCGACGTCCTCGACACCTGGTTCTCCTCCGCGCTCTGGCCGCACAGCACGCTCGGCTGGCCGGAGGAGACGCCGGAACTGAAGCGCTACTATCCCACCAGCACGCTCGTGACGAGCCGGGACATCATCACGCTCTGGGTGGCCCGCATGGTGATGACCGGCCTCTACAACACCGGCGAGGTGCCGTTCAAACACGTCGTGATCCACCCGAAGATCATGGACGGCTTCGGCGAAGGGATGAGCAAGTCCAAGGGCAACGGCGTCGACCCGCTCGACATCATCGAGCTCTACGGGGCCGACGCGATGCGCTTCGGCGTGGTGTCGCTCGCCACCGAGACGCAGGACAGCCGGCTGCCGGTGTCGAACGTCTGCCCGCACTGCGGCACGCTCGTCCCGCAGAAGAAGGAACACCAAAGCGGCCGGACGCGCAAGGTTGTCTGCCCCGGCGACAAACCGGCAGGCATCACCTGCAGCAAGCCGTTCCGCCCGAGCGGCCCGTGGACCGAGGACGATCCCGAGTTCCCGACGGCGAAGGCGGCGTCGGACCGCTTCGAAATGGGCCGGAACTTCGCGAACAAGCTCTGGAATGCCACGCGGTTCATCCTGATGAACCTCGAAGGGTTCACGGCCGCGCCCCTCGATCCGAAGGCGTTGCCGACGGAAGACCGCTGGATTCTCAGCCGTCTAGCGACGACCGCGAAGGCGGTGACGGCGGCGCTCGAAGGCTACAAGTTCAGCGAAGTGTCGCGGCTCGTCTACGACTTCGCCTGGAACGAATTCTGCGACTGGTACATCGAGATGAGCAAGGGCCGGCGCACAGACCCGACGTGCCAGCGCGTGCTCGTCGGCGTGCTCGACGGTATCGTGCGGCTCATCCAGCCGGTGATGCCGTTCCTCGCGGAATCGCTCTGGCAGGCCCTGAACGAAGTGGCCCCGACGCGCGGCCTGCTGGAATCCAAGCTGGCCGAGGAGAGCGCATGCATCGCCGCGTGGCCGAATAATCTTGGCATTTTCATCGACGACACGACCGAAGGCAGCATCGCTCGGATGCAGGAACTCGTGCGCGGCATCCGCGAAATCCGCAACCGCTACCTGCTCGATAAGACCCCGCTCACGCTCCACGTGAAGTGCAACGATGTCGTCGCGACGGAGTTGAACGCCCTCGCGCCGTTCGTCAAACTCCTCGGCGGTTTGTCGTCCTTCGACTGCGGACCGACGACGAAGAAGCCGAAGCAATCCGGCTCGATCGTACGGCCGGACTTCGAGGCCTACGTTCCGCTCGCGGGGTTGATCGACAATGCGGCAGAGTCGAAGAAGCTCGAGAAGGAGATCGCCCAGAAGCAGAAGCTGTTGGACACGACCGTCGCCAAGCTAGGCAACGAGAGTTTCGTGAAGGGTGCCCCGCCGGAGGTGGTCGAGCAACAGCGGAATTCGGTCGCCGAACTGGAAGGCCAGTTGAAGGTGATGCGGGCGAACCTGGCGGAGTTGACCGAATCGTAAATTGCGCGTGCCCGGCGACGTTCGTCGCCGGGCTTCCGGTCAATCGATGAAGCTGATCGGCAAAATCGATTTCGGCGGTGCGTCGAGGCGTATAGCTATTTCCTCGGTGAACTCGCCGATGCGCGTCCGACGTAATGTCTGCACCAAACCGCCACAGCCGAGCGCGTCGCCCACGTCCCGCGCGATCGAGCGGATATACGTTCCTTTCCCGCAGTCGATTTCCAGATCGAGGTGCGGCCATTCGTAGCTAAGCAGCCGGATCGCATCCACGCGAACGGGTCGCGGCTCCAGTTTCACGTCCTTTCCCTGCCGGGCGAGATCGTAGGCGCGCCGGCCGTCGATCTTGAGCGCCGACACGCGAGGGGGTAACTGGAGAATCTCGCCGACGAACCTCGGCATGAGATCACGGATCGCGGCTTCGCTTGGGATCGCACCGGCCGGGGTCGGCGACAGGTTGCCGTCGGCGTCGTCGGTGTCACTCGTGAAGCCGAGCAGGATTCGCGTGCGGTAGGTCTTCCCCATCGCCTGCACGCGTTCGACGAGTTTCGTCGCCGCGCCGACGGCGAGCACCAGCACGCCGGTGGCGAGCGGATCGAGTGTGCCGGCGTGGCCAATCTTTGTCCGGCGCGGGAACCAGCGCTGGGCGACATTCACCACGTCGCGCGAGGTCATGCCGCCGGGCTTGTCCACGACGAGGAAGCCGTCGGCATTCATTTCTTTTTGAGTGCCTTGTCGGCGATGTCGGTGCGGAAGTGGGCGCCGGGGAACGATAGAAGCTTGACGGCCTCGTAGGCCCGCGCCTTGGCGGCGGCGAGGTCGTCTCCAAGTGCCGTCACGGCCAGAACGCGCCCGCCGTCGGTGACGACGCGATCGCCCTTGAGCGCCGTGCCGGCGTGGAAGACCTTCACATCCGACAGTTTCGCGGCTTCATCAAGACCGAGGATTTGCTTGCCCGATTCGTACTTGCCCGGATAGCCACCGCTGCACATCACCACGCACACGGCCGGACGTGGATCGAACACGAGCTTCCCGTCCTCGAAATCGCCGAGCGTTTCGTTCGCGACGGCTTCGAAGAGGTCGACAAGATCGGTCTTTAACCGCATCAGGATGACCTGCGTCTCTGGATCGCCGAAGCGGCAGTTGTATTCCAGAACGCGCAGGCCCTGGTTCGTGAGCATGAGGCCCGCGAACAGTACCCCGTTGAACGGGAAGCGTTCGTCCTTCATCCCTCGCTTCATGGCATGGACGGTCGGCACGAAGACGCTTGTCTCCGTCTCGGCGACCAGTTCCGGCGTGCCGGCCGGGGCGGGGCAGTACGTCCCCATGCCCCCGGTGTTCGGTCCCTTGTCGCCGTTGAAGACCGCCTTGTGGTCCTGCGTCGGCGGCAGCGGCAGGATCGTTCGCCCCGCCACGAGCGCGAGCATCGACAGTTCCTCGCCGTCCAACCGTTTCTCGACAACAATATGACGCCCGGCTTTCGCGCCAAACTCTTCCCGTACCATGATCCGCTCGACCGCCTGGAGCGCCTCAGCCGTGTCCTTGCACACGACCACGCCCTTGCCAGCCGCCAGCCCGTCCGCCTTTACCACTACCGGGTAGTCTCGCGTCTCAATGTAGGTTCGCGCCGCGGCGGGGTGGTCGAAGACGCGGAACTCGGCGGTCGGCACGTCGGCGTGGCGCATCAGTTCCTTCGCGAAGACCTTACTCGCCTCGATGCGGGCGGCGTCCTTCGACGGGCCGAAGACCTTGAACCCCCGGCCGCGGAAGAAGTCGGCGCAGCCGTTGGCGAGCGGGTCCTCCGGGCCGATGACGACCAGGTTGACGCCTTCCTTGTCGGCCGTGCGGGCGAGGCGGTCCCAGTTGTTCGGGTCGGTGCCGTCGATGGGGATGTTCGCGCCGTCGAGGGCCGTGCCGGCATTGCCGGGGGCGCAGAGGATCTTGCCGGCGCGCGGAGATTGCGAGAGTTTCCAGACGATGGCGTGCTCGCGGCCGCCCTTGCCGATGACGAGGATGTTCGTTTTCATGGAGCCGTGCAGTGAGGTCGAGTCCGATGGGTTGTTCTAGAGAGTCCGGGAAATGAAGCGACCCGGCCCTTGCGGACCGGGTCATGATTTTTTGCCGGCGATCGTGCATCAACGGCTGACAAGTTTGAACTCGCGTTGGTCGTTCGCCGCGATCGTCAGTTTCTTGAAGCGGACCGCCTGGCCATCGCCGCGATCCACGTACAGGTACCAGTCGCCGGCGGGTAGGGTCGTGTCGAACTCGCCGAACGCGTTCGCCTTGGCGTATTTTCGATCCTCGTGGTTCGTAGCATTCACGAACACGAGCTTCGATCCGGCCTTCGGCGTGATCTGGTCGTTCGCAACCACTTCGCCGCGTAGCCGGGCATGGCTGGCCGTGTGGGCCGGAGCCGGAACGGCGCGGCTGGCGGAGGGCTTGGCCGGCGGCATCGGACGCGGGTAGTTGGTACCCGTCGTCGGCAGGTCGGTCGGCGCGATCGTTTCGGGAGCGGCACCGTTCGGAACCGAACGGAACTCGTCCAGGCGCGGCGCGCCGATCGGCGGTGCGGGCACAGTGTAGTACGATTGGCGGACGGTCGGTGGATAGTAGTAGGTCACCACCGGCGTGGTCTCCGTCACTTCGCGGTAGCTCCGCACCGGCACAAGCCGCGTCTTCTCGACGAACCGCTCTACGGAGTTGCATTGTTCCCGCAGCACGTACGACGTTCGCGGTTCGGCGATCTCCTGGCATGTACCGGAGCACGGGTCGTAATAGGACTTATACGTGTAGCTCTTCACCGGCTCCCAGTAGTACGACTTCACCGTCTCGCGAACCGGTACCTTGTACGTCTCGCGCTTCCACTCCGTCACCGGTGTGTAATAGCTGCGTTGAACGTATTCGACGCGGCGCTCGGGTTTCGGGCAGTCGTCCCGAACGTAATACGACCGTCGCTCGTTGTTGCAGGTAAGCTGGAAGACGTTGTCCCAACCGGCCGACGCGCCGGACGCTCCGGACGCGATCGCGAGGGCGGCAATGAGGGATCGGAAGGTGAAACTCATGATGTCGACTCCAGAGGCATTCCTCCCCACACTTTAGACTAAGTTTGCATTCGCGGCGCACCATTGAAATTCAAGATTCCGAGAATCGTCGCGATCGACACCCCGCCGCACAACCGGCAAAGCCGGCCCATCCTTCACGTTTTCGCCAGCTTCAATCACTTTGCGGGGAATGGGAAGACGTGCGAGTTGACGAAAGCCGGAGAAGCGGGTGGAACGCAAAGCGGAGTGCGGGTTGTCCGCACTCCACTCGAAAGAAAACCGGCCGTACCGCTTACCCTGCCGCCTTCTTCAACGCTTCCAGCGCGGCCGCGTAATTCGGCTCGCTCGTCACTTCCGGCACATATTCCGCGTAGGTCACGATGCCCGCCGGATCGACCACGAACACCGAGCGAGCCAGCAGTTTGATGGGCAGCGGGGATTGCTCGAACAGCACGCCCCAGTTCTTGCCGAACGAATGATCGTGCACGTCCGAGAGCGTCTGCATGGTTTTCACGCCTTCCGCACCGCAGAATCGCTTCTGGGCGAACGGCAGGTCGAGGCTGACGGTATAACAAACGACCTTGTCGCCGAGGGCGTTGATGCCATCTTCAAACTTCTTCGTCTGCGTGCTGCAGACCGGGGTATCGAGCGACGGCACGACGCTGAACAGCCGCGCCTTGCCCGCGCTGTCCGCGAGCGTGACCGGCGCGAGGCCGTTGTTCACGGACTTGAAGTCCGGGGCCTTCTGGCCGACCTTCACGGCGTCGCCGGCAAGCGTGACGGGATTACCCTTGAACGTGACCGCGTTCGCGCGAGACATCGGTGGACTCCTGGTGAATGAGTTCGTCGGACCCGGACATGATAGGCATCGTCCGTCGCGATGGCGGCGGATCGTGGAAAGTGATAGGGTGAACGGACCGACGAGGTTGCCGCATGTTCGCGTCGCCGTGCCCGTTGCCTGCTTTGATCCTCTGGTGCCGGGCGCTGCACCACGGGCTGGACATCGGCCTGTCGCCGGTGCGCATCTTCACGCAACAGGCGAAGTCCGGCCCGGCCGTGTTCCGCCCCCTCGCCGCCGGCATGGCCAAGCGCCTCGAAGACGGCGACACGCTCTCCGACGCCCTCCGCCCTGAAGCCTGGCGCTTTCCCCTGCTCTTCGTCGAACTCGTTGCTGTTGGCGAGCAGGCCGGCCGGCTGCCCACCGTCTTCGCCGAACTCGAACGCCACTATGAGGAAGTGCAGACCGCCCGCCGGCAGTTCCTCACCGCGCTCGTCTGGCCCGCGATCATGTACTTCGGCGCCATCGGCGTGCTGACGCTGCTCATCCTCGTGTTGGGGAGTCTGGGAACGAAGCTCGACCCGCTCGGCCTCGGATTGACGGGCGCGAGCGGGGCGTTTTGGTTTTTCGTCTTCGCTGTGATGTTCACGACCTTCGTGCTCGGATCGGTCGTCATCGTCGTTCGCACACCGAACGCCCGCGCGAAGGCCGAGGCGCTGGCATTGAAGGTTCCGGGGTTGGCGCCCATCGCGCGAGCCTTCGCGCTCCATCGATTCGCAATGGCCGCGCATATGACGATAGAAGCCGGATTGCGGGCCGATCGCGTGTTGAAGTTCAGCCTTCGTGCCACCGCGAACCGTGCCTATCAGCAGGAAGCCGAACGAGCAGCGAAATCGTGCCGGAAAGGCCGCGAGATCATCGAGGCGTTGCAGGAACTCGGTCCGACGCTGTTCCCCGACGAATTCATCCAGGCGGTACACGTCGGCGAAGAGAGTGGCCGCTTGGCCGAAGTCATGCAGAAAGAGGCCATCCGCTATCGCGACGCCAGCGTTCGGGGCATGAAGATTCTCACTCGCCTCGTATCGGGTCTTGTCTATGCGATCATCGCGATCCTCGTGATCGTGAGCATCTTCCGAGTCGTTCAGACCGCCTACATCGACCCGGTGAACCAACTGGCCGACGATCTCGCAAAGGATCCGAACAACATCTTCAAGAAGCGAGATCTGTTTGGTGATTGATCCGGGCAAACGAATTCGGGCGTGCCGAAACTAAAATCAATGACGGAGGCCACACCATGCCGCTTCGCGATCACTTTCACGGCCCGCTCGCCGACCGACGTTCGTGGGAAGAACTCCACGGTGCCTGGCCGGGGGTCATCGCATTCCGTCTTAATGCGATCCTGCCGCCCGACTATTACTCCGGTGTCAAGGTTCGTTTGGGTACGGCTGTCGAGATCGACATTGGCACTTTCGAGGGCGAAGAAGCCACGGGAACGGATCGCGAAACCGATGGCGGGGCTGCCACGTTGTGGAAGCCGGCTAGTCCGACACTGCTTCTTGAGACGGAAACGCCGACTCCGCCCGAGTACGAAGTCCGTGTCTACGACTTGCGCCACGCTCGTCAACTCGTGGCTGCGGTCGAACTCGTCAGCCCCGGCAACAAAGACCGCCCGGAAAGTCGTGATGCTTTTGTTTTGAAATGTCAGGCGCTTCTCCAGCAGAAAGTCTGCGTGACGATAGTGGATGTGGTGACTGAACGCTCCGCCAACCTCTACGCGGAGTTGGCGGACCGGCTCGGGGCCGCGCCGCCCGCGACGGCCGGCAGTCCGATCTACGCCGTCGCCTGCCGGGGCCGCTCGATCCGTGGCCGTTGGCGCGTCGAGTCGTGGGAACACGAACTGTTCGTGGGATCGCCCCTGCCGACGCTGCCGCTCTGGCTCACGGAGGAGTTGTGCGTACCGCTGGAACTGGAAGCGACCTACGAGGACACCTGCCGAGGATTGCGGATCGCGTGAAGCGACAAATACAGCCTCAGAGGGACCGAAGGATCGAATAGATCACATGCATTTTATTTCGCGTATCGATGAAATCGAGAACTGCCATGCCGAATCCATTTCTTGACACTGTTCTCAAGTCGAAACGATTGATGCTAATATTCGGATCTATTGGCATATGCATCGCCAGTGCTACGGGCCTACTATTCTTTGAAATGAACCGCCACGCACGCTTACATTTGGCGATTTGCAATGGGGAAATCGAAGCCGTTCGCAAGATACTGAGGGAAAGACCATCGGCCGTCAACAACAGGGACAAACTCGGCCATACACCACTTCATCTTGCAGTGATATTCGGACATCCCGAAATCGCCTCGCTCCTTTTGGAAAAGGGTGCCGATGCCAACGCGAGTGGTCTACCACTACAAAATGGAGACAGAAATTGGACGCCACTACATTTTGCGGCCGACTCCGGAAAGACCGAGATTGTAAGGATTTTGATTCTCAACGGTGCCGATTCCCTCGCACGAACGGGGAATGGCAATACAGCCCGCGATCTGGCAATAGGTCGCAATCACCTCGCAATTATCGAATTGCTATCGAAAAAGGACAAATGACAGAATGTTGGCACATGGTTTATTCGATCACGGACCAGTAACGATATCGATCCAAACGTAAACTCATTCATCGGCGAGCGTCCCGTTATTAGCGGGACGTGGCTCGCCTCGCCCTACCACGTTCAGCTTACGCCGAGACGCTCACCATTTGTTCCTACCTTAACTCCCCCTCGGGCAGATACAGTTCGTTCACCTTGCCCGTCACCTCGCGGTCGCCGGCGCTCCAGGCGGGGATCGCCTTCTTCTCCGGCGGATACAATGATTCGAGAGGTCCCCACACTTCGTCCACGGCGTCGTCGAACAGGTCGCCGATCAGCAGGTCCGTCACGCGATTCTTCAAGTGCGGATATTCCTTGACGAACCGGCCGAAGCTGAAGCCGTCGTAGTATTCGCATACCAGCCGGCGCATCCGGTCGATCCCCTTGTTGAAGGTATCGCCCCAGCGGCCAAGCTGCGCGGCCGAAGTGTCCCCCTTCGCCAGGCCGTCGGCGATCGCATCGGCCGCGAGATCGCCCGACTTGAGCGCGAGCAGCACGCCGGAGGAGTAGAGCGGATCGAGGAAGCCAAACGCGTCCCCGATCAGCACCCAGCCATCGCCGGCCACCTGCGAGGAGCGATAGGAATAGTCCTTCGTGGCGAAGAATCCGGTCGCGCGTTCGCCGGTCGAAAGCCGTTTCTGCACTTCGGGACACTGCGCCATCTCTTCGTTGAAGATCTGTTCGTGCGAGCCGCGACCCTTGAAGAGGTAGTCGAATGGGGCGACCACGCCGATGCTGATCGTTTCATCGTGTTGCGGGATGTACCACCACCACCCCTGCTTGTTCGGCGTCTGAATCACGACCGTCGCGCCTTCGTCCCTGCCCGTGTCGCGGTAGGCCCCCTTCCAGTAAGTCCAAACGGCCCCTTTATTCAGCACCGGGTCCCAGAGCCGGAGCTTGAACTTGTTCTGCAGCATCGTGCTCTGGCCGCTCGCATCGACAACGACCTTCGCGCGAACGATCTCCTCGCCGCCATCCTCGCGCTTCACGCGCACGCCGACGGCACGCTCCCCTTCGAAGAGCGTCTCCAACACGCGCGCCGGTTGATGGACCTGCACACCGTGCTCGCGGGCGTTGTCCAGCATCATCGTGTCGAACTCGCTGCGGATGACCTGCCAGGTCTGCGAGCACTCGTGGTCCTTGTTGTCATGGAAGTAGAACGGTGCCGACATCTTCCCGGCCGCGTTCACGAACTGGACGCTGTATTTCTTCACGAACGCGCTCTTCTTCATCTTCTCGAGCATGTTCAACTTCTTGAAGACCCAATACGTCTCCGGGATGAGCGATTCGCCGATGTGGAAGCGCGGGAACCGGTCGCGTTCGAAGAGGCGGACCTTCACTCCGCGCTGGGCGAGGAGCGTCGAAACGGTGCTGCCGGCGGGTCCGCCGCCGACTACGGCGACGTCGGTGCTGGATTCGAGAGCCATCGGATTCGTCCTTTCGGGAGAGTCAGCGCCAACTGCTGTCGGCGGGTTCGTGGGGGAGGCGGGCGGCTTGCAGGAGTTTGCTGAGTTCGCGGAGCTGCTTGCGGTTCAGGTGCCCGAGTTGGCGCTCGTGGCACTTTCGCAACGGCTCGCGGAGCACGTCGAGTAAGGCGATGCCCGCGGGGGCAATGCCAATGTGGACCTCTCGCCGGTTCGTAACCGGTCGCTCGCGGGTGACAAGGGATCGTTTCGCCAAGGCATCCAGCAGTCGCGTGATGTCGGGCGCCCGCGACACGAGCCGGCCGGCCAGGTCGAGCGTGCGGATGGTCTTTGGGTGTGCCGCCCGAAGCAGGCGCAGGGCGTTGTATTGCTGGCTGGTGAGGTCGTGCCACGAGAACAGCTCGTCTTCGAGCGCCCGCAGGCGGTCGTACGTCCGCCAGAGGCCGAGGTAGGCCTCTTGTTCCGGGGAGTCGAATCTTCGCCGTGGTTCCATACCCGCACTATAACCGTTTGGACGATAGTTGTCCAAACAATTATTGATCGGCCTTCAACCTCCTCCCGGGAGCATGTCGAGGCGACTCAGGTTTGCGACCGATACCACGCGATCGTCCGCCGCAAGCCTTCGCGGAAGTCCACGATTGGTTCGTAGCCGAGTTCCGCCCGCACGCGATCGATCCGCGCCCGCGAGAATCGCACGTCCCCGGCGCGAGCCGGCCCGTAGTTCGGCACCACATTGGTGCCGAGGATCTCGTTCAGCGCGGCGACCAGTTCCAACAGCGAAATGCTCGCGCCGGTGCCGACGTTGTAAACGCGACCGGCGATCCCTTGCGCTTCGGCCGCCAATACCAGCGAGCGCACCGCGTTCGCGACGTACGTGAAATCCCGGCACTGTCCGCCGTCCCCGTGGATCGTCGGTGTTCGGCCCGCCAGCATCGCCGCCGCGAAGATCGCGATGACGCCGCTGTACGGGCTGTCGGCGCGCTGCCGCGGACCGAAGATGTTGAAGAAACGCAGCCGCACCGTCTCCAGTCCGTAACTCGCCGCGAACGCTTCGAGGTAGTGCTCGCCGGCCAGTTTGGCCGCGGCGTATGGCGAAAGGGTCTGCAGCGGCGTCGCCTCGTCCTGCCCCGCCGGATCGTCCGCGCCGCCGTAGGCGCTCGAACTGGCGGCGTAGACCACTCGACGAATCCGATGCTTCCGCGCCGCCTCCAGCACGTGGAGCGTCCCCGTCGCACAGACGGCATGGCAATCGAGTGGCGACTCGAGACTCTTCGCCACGGACGCCATCGCACCGAGGTGGAAGACCACTCCTGCGCCCGCGACCGCGCGATCCACGGCTTCGCGGTCGGCCAGGGAACCGGTCACGATCTCCGGCGCGCGATCCCAGCCGTCGAAGTTCGACCGGAGGCCCGTGCTGAAATCATCGAACACGCGGACCGGCCGGCCGGCGCGCAGCAACTCTTCCACGAGATGCGAACCCACGAAGCCCGCGCCGCCCGTCACCAAACACAACTCGGACATGTCGACTCCAAACGAAAAACGGGAGGGGCAACCCCCTCCCGCGACATGGTTACGATCGCATTCTATTTCGATTCCAGCGGCACGATGATCGTCGGCAAAGTCGTCGGCAGTTCGGATGGCAACGTTGGGATCGGCTTGGCCACCGGCAGCACCGGAACCACGATATCCGTTCGCGCCGGTATCGACACCGGCACCGGGGACATGACCACCACCGGAGCCGGGACCAACGGCGGCAACTCCACCTTCTTGTTCGGCTTCGGCTCCGCCTTCTTCGGGGTGGGCTTCGCAGGTTCCGCCGGTTTCACGGTCTTCGGTGCCGGTGGCTGCTCGCGCGGCTTCTCCAAGGGAGGCATCACCGACTTCGGCATCGGTGCCGCGGGTTCCGCGGGCGTTTCGATCCGCGTCGGCGCGGATTCCACGATTCGCGGCTCGTGGCACGCTTCCGCCCACGGCCGCCATTGCGTCGTGTGATACCCGAAGCAGGAGCCGCAACCGATGGTCGGGCCGGCAAACTGCTTGATGTAATGCCGGTCCGAGAGCGGGTATGGATGCGGCGCCTTCGGGGTCTTCGTTCCGGCGAGCAGGTCGCGGAGCGGTTTGTCGGCGGAGGAAACGGCCGGCGCGATCGACGCGGCGGCGAACAGGCCCAACGCGAGTTGGCGAACGGTCATGGTTCCGAGTCCTTTCGGAGTGTGTGCGAGGATCAGCGGCGACCGCCGGCAGCCGGACGATTGCGCGCCTGCGGCGCGCCGACGGCGCCGGAGCGACCAAGAACAGACATTGCTCCACCGCCGCCGGCGAAGCCGCCACCGCCGGCGAAACTCGGGCCGCCGCCGCCGGTTCGACCGCCCCCCAGCCCGCCGCCCGACGCTGGCGAGTTGTAGAAGTAGTGCGAATAGAACCCGAACGTCGCCCCGCGGCCGGTCGTCAGTTGATCGTTGACTCCGCCGAGGCCGGACGAGAGCGATTGATTGGTCTGCGAGAGTTGCTGCTGCAACTGGTTCGCCTGCTGCTGGAGTTGCTGGCCGGGGCGCACGATGCCGAAGTAGTTCGCGGCGGGGCTGTTGCCGCGGACGAGGTTCAAATACGGGCTGAACGACGGCGATCGCACGCCGCTATTGCCGGGTTGCGGCTGTGCGAAGGCGGACGTGCCGCCGACGGCGATCAAGACCAGGGCTAGCGTCGAAGTGCCACGCATCGCAAATCTCCGGAGCGACGACGGGAATGCGGACAGCGTAGCCGCCGGGGTGCCCACGTCAACGGCCGATCCATGGCCGCCGGGAAAAGCATCGACGGCGACGGTCCCCGGGATGGAGTCCGTCGCCGTCGGCGAGGGGTCGGATCCGGCACGCCGGATGGCGCGACGGGTGCAATCGTCAGGACTAGCGCGCCGCGCCTCCGCCGAAGATGCCATTGCCTTGTGCCTGTTGCACGGTCGTCGTACCGAGCAGCGTGAATCCGAGGGCGCGTTCGGCCGGGGCGAGGACGCGGCCGAAGTAGGTGTCGAACTTCGTGAGCGGTTGACCCATCACGAAGACGCGGTCGCCGGGGAGGACCTGGTAATTGGTGCAGGTTTTGCCGCGCCGGGTCACACCCTTCCAGTCGACCGGCAGGATCTGATCTTCGACCCCGGCCGGCGCGGGACGAGCGATCCAAATTTTCTTCGAAGACACGGCCGACAACCCGCCCACCTGCGCGATGGCGTCCAGCACCGTCTCGTTGCCGGTCGACGGCAGCCGGACGACCTGTTCGCCGCTGCCGGCGAAATCGGTGATGACGTAGTACCACTTGCTGTTGTAACTGTAGACGTCCACACTCACTTCCGGCCGGTAGAGGAACTTCGACAGGTGGCTCTCGATGGCGCCCTTCGTCTGCGAGAGGCTCATGCCCGCGACGTAGACGCTGCCATAGACGCCGAGGCCAACGGTACCGTCCGGCCGCACGAGGTGCTGCCCCGCGATCTGCTGCACACCCCGGCCCGACGATGCGAGCGTCACCACGACTTCGAAGTCCCGGATGATCTTGCGCAGGTCCGTCGTCAGCTTCTTCTGCACGTCCTGAGTCGTCATGTCGGCAACGCGGTACGAACCTCCGTAGGTCGCTCCGAGGTTGATCGTGCCATCCGGTTCGACGGGGTAGATCCCCTGGATCGGGTCTTCGTCTCCCTTTGTCGTCGGGCTATAGAGGTAAAGCGCGTCGAGGGGTTGGATAAGGTACGGTGGCAACGGGATCGTGCGCGTCGATTCAATGAGCAGGATATCCGGCGATTCGACCGTATAGGTCGGATGGGTGACCTTGTTCAGTTCCTTGGGCAACTGATAATCGGGGACCGACTCGTTGGCCGTTTTCGGCGTCGAATGGCAGCCCGTGCCGGCCAATAGGACGAAAACGACGCCGACAGTCGCGAATACCGCCACGGGTCGAGTCCGGAACATCTTCGTTCCTCCACAATGCCAATCGACGGACGAACCCGTCGCAAAACGAAGCCGCGCTTGCCCGGTTTATCGTCATTTCCGGCTATTCGATGCAAAGAAACTCCCCGGCTTTTCCCGCACAACCGGAAACCGGCTGATTTTACTCGACTTCCTCCTCTCTGCGGGTTCACACGCCGAACAAGTGTGAGCTAGACTCGGATCACCATGCTCCCGGGAGCCGAAACTTTACGAATTGCAAACGGAAGGTAACAATGCATCGTAAAGTTCGGCATCTCGTCCGAATTCTCGGCAAAAACCGCGAAATCGGAATACATTAAAGGTTCGAAGAAAACCGTCGTATCGACGGTGTTTTTCAGTGTTTGGAGCGGGAGACGTGCGGTTTCGCGACTGCCATGCATTGGCGGCACGCCATCTGCACACACTCGGGAGCCGATCCCCTCGGCATTGCCACCGGCTTCCCGACGGCCGAACTGTGATCCGATTGTTTCCGTCTGGAGTTGCCATGCGCCGTTCCCCCGAGAGTGAATCGTCCGGCTCCGTCGCGGCTCTCGCGCCGTATGCGCCGCCGAGCTATTCACTCCCGAATGGTCCGTACGGCGGCATGCCCGCCCCGGCAATGTCCTTGCCGCTTCTACCGGCCGCGCGGAACGTTCCGACATTCATGGGATTGTTGAACGCGCTCAAACGACGCTGGGTTCTTGCGGGATTCCTCGGTTTGCTTGTGGCCGCTGCCGCCGCGATCGGCCTTTGGATCGCCGCTCCCCAGGGCAAGCACCAGGTCAAGGCCCTGCTCGAAATCACCCCCGAACAAATGAGCGTGATTCCCGGCGCCGTCCGACACGACGACAATCACGAGGGTTTCAAGCAGAACCAGATGATCCTCATCAAGACGCGGACCCTATTGAACCGCGTCGCACAGCGACCCAAAGTCGCCGGTCTTTCGATGGTTGCGACCACCGAGGACCCCGCCAAGATGATCGAGGACATGATGCGGACCCGCTGGGAGGCTTCCGACCTCATGGCCGTCACCATGAATGGCGATAAGCCGGAAGAACTGAAAACGATCCTCGACGAACTGATCACCATCTACCAGCTTGAATCGAGCGAAAAGCTCCGTCAGGAACGGACCGACCACAAGGAAAAGCTCACGCTCATCCGCAAGCGTTACCAGAAGCAGATCGACGACCGGAAGAACGAGGCGAAAGTGCTCGGCGACCTGAAGGTCGCGATCACGCCCGACATCGCCCGTGGCCAGGTGGAACATTGCAACGACCAGATCCGTTCGGACAAGGCGCAGTTGAACCAGGCCGAAGTGAAGTTGAAGGCGGAAGAGAAGAAACTTGAAAACTTAAAGACGGAACTGGAACTCAACGCCAAGAAGAAGTTTTCCGACGAAGAGATCGAAGCGGTATTGCTCAAGGACAAGGACCCGCTGCTCGTTGGCCTCCAATTCGAACAGGACGCGGCGAACGAGCGGCTATCGAACCTGAAGAAGAAATTCGTCGATCAGCAGCATCCGAAAATCAAGGAGGCGCAAGACGACCTTGTCGCAATCCGCGAGAAGCGCGCCTCGGTAACGTCGCAACGCCGACAGGAGGTCGAAAAGCGGCTCAGAGCCGACAAGCGTGAGGAAATGGAAAAGGCCGAGCGCGCGGCACGTCAGGACCGCGACCTGATCAAGTCCGAAATCGATACGCTCCGCGAACGGATCGTCCAGTTGGAGATTTCCCTCGAAAAGCTGAACAGCAATTCCCTCGAAGTAGCGACGCGGTTCGAGGAACTCAAACCCCTGATTGAGCAGGTGCAGAATCTCGACCGGCAGATCAGCGAAATCAGCTTGTGGCTCGACTCCGGCGGTCGCATCAAGATCCGCGAGCCGGCCGTCATCATGTACAACCACAACCAGCGCCAGAAGATGCTCTACAGCGGCATGGTCGGCGCGGCGGCGTTCCTCGGCGTCATCACGCTCGTCGCCTTCCTCGAATGGCGGTCACGCCGCGTCGATAGCGTCGATCAGGTCGTCAACGAAATCGGCCTGCGCGTCATTGGTACCATCCCCGCGTTTCCCACCCGGCAGGCGATCAAGACCGGCGAGGCCGACGCCAACCAGAACTGGCGGTTCATCCTCAACGAATCGGTCAACAGCACGCGCACCATGCTCCTGCACTCCGCCAAGACGCAGAGCATGCAGGTCATCATGGTCACCAGCGCCATGCAGGGCGAAGGGAAGACCTCCCTCTCCAGCCAACTCGCCACCAGCATGGCGACCGCCGGCCTCCGCACCCTGATCGTCGATTGCGACCTCCGCAACCCCTCGATGCACCGACTCTTCGACCTCGCTCTCGCGCCGGGCTGTTCCGAGATCCTCCTCTCGGAACTCGATGTGAGCGACGCCGTGCAACCGACCTCCGTGCCGAATCTCTGGGTCATCTCGGCCGGGCAATGCTCGAACCGCGTGATCGCCGCCCTCGCGCAAGGGCACCAGCTCGAATCGATGTTCAACCGCCTTCGCGGGCAGTTCGACTTCATCGTCGTGGATACCTGCCCGGTGCTGCCCGTGGCCGACTCGCTGCTCATCGGCCAGCACGTCGATGGCGTGGTGATCTCGATCCTGCAGGACATCAGTCAGTTGCCAAAGGTGTTGAACGCCTCCGAGCGGTTGGCGCAGTTGAACATCCCGTTGCTTGGCGCGGTGGTGAACGGCATCAAAACCGACATCCACGCGTACGGTTACAACTACGTCAAACAGTTGCCGGCGTGAGGAAAACGAAATGCGACTGGCCATCGTCGGTATCGCATTGGTCCTGCTCGCCGGTGCAGGGGCGTACGAAATCCGGACGCGAACCGGCGGGGTCGATCCCGTGGTGGCGGGTGCGGTGCAGGCGAAGCTCGACGCGATCCCGAAGAGCTTCGGCGACTGGATCGGCGAAGACCGCGACTACGACGCGAAGCAGATGGACCGCACCGGTTCGATCGCGTCCCTGCATCGACTGTACCGGAATTCGAAGACGAACGAATCGATCGCGGTGCTGATCCTCGCCGGCCCGGCCCAGGAAATCGGCAGCCACGATCCGAATCGCTGCTATGTCGGTGCCGGGTATCGACCCGTCGGCGCCGCGGCGAAGAAGACCGCGACCGAAGCGACACCGTTGGGGCCGTGCGGTTATTGGGTCGCCCGGTTCGACACCGATACGTTTCCGGCCGCCTCGCTGCAAGTGGCATGGGCCTGGAGCGTCGATGGCCGATGGGTGGCGTCCGACAATGCCCGCTACGAATTCGTTCGGGAGCCGGCGCTTTACAAGCTTTATCTCTCGCGACGATTGAACGCGGCGGACCCCGAAGGCAACGATCCGACCGAAGGCTTTTTGTCCGAGTTCTTCCCGGTGGCCCAAGCGTGCTTGTCCGCGACCTGACCGAATAGGATTTTTTGATTTCCCCTGAGGATGCCCGTGGCACCGACGCCCCAATTGGAATTGGATCCCCACCGAACCGATTCGCCGCGCCGCTGGCCGGAGGTCGAATCGTTCGATCCGGCCACGCCAGTGCAAATCGAACCGGTCATCAACTGGTATTCGGCCACGAAATCCTGGTTCGATTGGACGCTGGCGGCGATCATCCTCGTCCCCGCCTTGCCGGTCATCGGGCTGTGCTGGCTCGCCGTGCGGCTCACCTCGCCGGGACCAGGTTTCTATCTGCAATCCCGGCTCGGTCGTGGTGGACGCGAGTACCGCATCGTCAAGTTGCGCACGATGGCGCACGATACCGAACTCAAGACCGGCGGACCGAAATGGTCCACGAAGGGCGATTGCCGGATCACGCCCGTTGGCCGGTTCCTCCGCAAAACGCACCTGGACGAACTGCCCCAACTCTTCAACGTGCTCGCCGGACAGATGAGCCTTGTCGGCCCGCGACCGGAACGACGCACGATCGTCGACAAGCTTGAACTCGACCGGAAAGTGCCGGGGTACACGCACCGATTGCTGGTTCGACCCGGCGTCACCGGTCTCGCGCAGGTGCAACTGCCGGCCGATGAAGACGTGAACAGCGTCAAACACAAAGTCGTCTACGATCTGTACTACATCGAAAACTACAGTCTCTGGCTGGACCTCCGCCTCCTGGCGGCCACCCTGCTTAAGGCCGCCGGCGTGAATCCAACCTGGACGCGCCGGCTCTTCTGGCTCCCCCGCCGCGAGGCCGTCGCCGAAGTCCTCCAGGCCAAGATCGCCCCTCCCGTCGCGGCGGCCACGAACCTCCAGCCGATCTGACCGTCCGAACCATCATGCGCCCGCGCATTCTCTACCTCACGCACCGCGTACCGTATCCACCCGACAAGGGGGACCGCATCCGCAACTGGCACGTCCTTCGTGCCCTTGCGCGGCGGTTTCGCGTTTCGCTGGGTTGCGTGGCCGACGAACCGGTCTCCGATGCGGCGCAGTCCGCGCTCGCCGGACAATGTGAACGCGTGGCGACCGTGCCGGTCTCGCGTTTTGGCAGCCTCGCGCGGGCCGGAGTCTCGCTGCTCCGCGGATGCAGCCTGTCCGAAGGTGCCTTCGCGTCGCGCGAACTGGCGATCAAGGCCGAAGCCTGGCACGCCGAATCGCCCTTCTCCGCCGCCGTTGTCTCCGCGACGAGTCTGATTCCGTATCTCCGACGCCCGGCGTTCCAAAACGTCCCGGCGTTCGTCGACGTCGTCGACGTGGACAGCCAGAAGTGGATCGACTTCGCCAAGTCAGTTTGGCCGCCGAAGTCGTGGCTTTATCGGCTCGAAGGTTCGCGTGTGCGTCGTCTCGAGCGCGCTCTTCCGGATTGGGCGTCCGGCGCCACGCTGGTCAGCGCCGCCGAAGCCCGCATCTTCGACGCCATCGCTGGCGACGGCGCGGCGACCGTTGCGACCAACGGTGTGGACCTCGAATACTTCCGCCCGGCCACCGAACCGACTCGCCCCATCGCGGCATTCGTCGGCGCGCTCGATTACCTCCCGAACGTCGATGCGGCCGAATGGTTCGCGACGAAGGTTTGGCCCGCGATCCATGCCAGACGACCCGATGCGGAGTTCCATCTGATCGGCCGAAACCCGGCCCCGCGCGTCCGCCGTCTGGCGACAGTGCCCGGCTTGGTGCTTGTCGGCGGCGTGCCGGACGTCCGGCCGCATCTCGCAGCGGCGGCCGTCGCCGTCGTCCCAATGCGACTCTCGCGCGGACTGCAAAACAAGGTTCTCGAAGCCCTCGCGATGGGTAAGGCCACGATCGCAGCCCCACCGGCTCTCGCCGCGCTCGACGTGAAGACCGGCTGCCACCTCCTCCGCGCCGAGGATGCCAACGATTGGATCCGCGAAACGCTCGACCTTTTCGCCGATCCTCGACGTCGTGCGGCGCTCGGTCGCGAAGGCCGTGCATTCGTCGAATCCCACCACGATTGGGAGCGATGCCTCGAACCGCTACTTGAACGGATCGAATCCGCGATCAGCCCGGCCTCGCCTCGACGGACGGAGGTGCCGGTATGATCGCGACCGCTGCGAAATCCCGAATGATTCCAGCACGAACGGAACGCACACCCGTCGTGTTCGATACGCGCGTCGTCACCGGTTCCGGCGGAGGGCCGGACAAGACGATCCTGAACTCGCCCCGGCACTTCGAACCGCTCGGCTACAAAATGCTCTGCGGCTACCTGCACCCGCCCGGCGACGAGGGCTACCGCGAGATCATTCGCAAAGCCGAGCGACACGGTGCGCCGCTCGTTTCCATTCCCGATCGCGGTCCGTTCGACTGGCGTGCCATACGAGACCTGCTCGACGTCTGCCGCCGCGAACGGGTCGACATCTGGCACGGCCACGACTACAAGACCAACGCGCTGGGATTGCTTCTGAAGCGGTTCCACCCGATGAAACTGGTCACGACGGTGCACGGCTGGGTCCACCACACGGCCCGTACGCCGCTTTACTACCGCGTGGACAAGTTTTGCCTGCCTCGCTACGAAAAAGTGATTTGCGTCTCGGACGATCTCTACGCCGAATGCCGCCGGATCGGCGTTTCGGCCCGGCGTTGCGAATTGGTCGAGAACGCCATCGACCTCGATGACTACGCGAGGTCACTCGCGCCGGATCAGGCGAAGGCGAAGTTGGGCCTCCCCGCGAATGGTTTTCTCGTCGGCGCCGTCGGCCGACTCGAACCCGAAAAAGGCTTCGACGTTTTGATCCGCGCCGTCGCGGATCTCGTCCGTCGCGGCGAAGACATCTCGCTGGTCGTCGTCGGCGAGGGGGGCGATCGAGCAAGGCTGGAAGCCCTTGCGGCCGAACTCGCGATCGGACCGCGCGTCCGGCTCGTCGGCTGGCAATCCGACGTGCGCCCCTATTTCGAAGCGATGGACCTGTTCGCCTTGAGCAGCTTCCGCGAAGGACTGCCCAATGTGCTCCTGGAATCCATGGCGCTCCAGACACCGTGCGTTGCCACGCGAATCAATGGCGTACCGAAACTCGTCCAGGACGGCCGGAACGGACTCCTCGTCCCGCCCGGCGATGTGGCGGCGCTCGCCAACGCGATCTTCGCGATGACCGCCAACGCCGATCTCCGCCATGTATTCCGGAACGCTGGCCGCAAGACCGTGGAAGTCCGCCACAGCTTTCCAGCCCGAATGCGCCGACTCCGGGCGATCTACGACGATCTCCTCGATCGCAAGGAGTCGCCCGCACCATGATCCGCCCACTCGTGCCAGCCTACACCGTTCGCGTTCATTCGGCCGCGTCGCTCGCCACGCGCCTGCCAGCCATCGACACCTATCTCGCAGGTCGTGGACCCGCTCCGCTCGCGCGCGATCCACGCTGGCCGCTGGTATTCCGCGACGCTCTCCGACACGACGCCTACGCACTGGAAGCGCGCACCGCCGACGGCGACGTCTGCGGGTTCCTGCCGCTCGCGCACGTCAGCAGCGTCCTCTTCGGCCGTTTCCTCGTCAGTTTGCCCTATCTGAACAGTAATGGCGTCATCGCGGATTCGCCGGATGTGCGCACCGCGATGATCGACCGTGCCGTGGAGCTTGCCGACGAACTGAACGTCCGGCACCTCGAATTGCGTCACGAAGCCCCGATCGACCACCCCGCGCTCGATGGAAGCCTCACCAGCAAAGTGCAGATGCGGATGCCGCTGCCGTCGTGCGTGGACCGATTGTGGAAAGGCTACGACGCGAAAGTGCGGAACCAGGTTCGCAAGGGCGAGAAGCACGATCTGACGATCGCGTGGGGCGGACACGATCTGTTGGACGCGTTCCATGCCGTCCTCGGCCACAACATGCGGGACCTAGGCACGCCGTCGCATGGCCCGGCGTTCTTCGCCGCCATCCTGGACGCCTTTCCGGGCCGCGCCGAGATCTGTCTCGTCCGTGCGGGGGCGACGCCGATCGCGGCCGCGCTGCTGTTTCATGGGCCGGGCGTCACCGAAGTGCCGACGGCCTCGTCGCTCCGCGAGTTCAACTCCACCAGCGCGAACATGCTGATGTACCGCCACTTGATCGACCGCGCGGTCGAACGCGGACAGGCGGTCTTCGACTTCGGTCGTTCGACGATCGATGGCCCCACCTTCAAATTCAAGAAACAATGGGGCGCGGTGCCGTCGCCGGCCCACTGGCAATACGCCCTCCGCGGAGGTGCCGTCGGAGAGGTACGCCCCGACAACCCGCGCTACCGCCGCGCCATCCAACTCTGGCAACGTCTCCCCGTGCGCGTCACTCGCTGGCTCGGTCCGGAAATCGTCCGCGGCATCCCGTGATGTCTTCTCTCGCTCAACGCCCGCTTGAATCCTCTTTCTGGGCGCGAACGATCCAATCTGAATTCTCCGCCCTGTAGCGATTGTGTCGATTTTCGTTGCCGAGATTTGCACCCGACCCGCCAGTGCCCTACTGTTTGTCAAGGACCGGATTCACCCCTCCCGGTCCACGCGATCCCAATAGCCCTCGGCCCACCCGTCCGGCCCTGTCCCGTCGATTGCCGGAACCCCGCTACGTCTGCCTCGCGCAGGTATTCGAAGGAGAGCGTATCGTATGTCGTTTGCCCGACGGCTCGTGATTGTCGCATCGGACCACCGTTTCGGCCAGCACGTCCAAACCCACATCCACAAGACTTTCCTGCTCACCGCGCCCGTTGTGCGCTTCGAGGACCTGCCCGAACTGGTGACGGCGGAAACCGATGGTCTGATCCTCTTCCTCGCCGCCGAATCGGACGACGCCGATCGGATCGACACCGCCGTTCGGACCATTCGGCTTCAGCAACTACCGCCCTGTATGGCGGTCCTTCAGACCGAAGACTTCGCGTCATCCCGGAAAATTGAAACCGAAAGTCGTTACCTTGACGGCGGCTGGGTCTGGCCGAACCACCTTCGCGAATTGAATGTCTGGGTGCGACGCACACTGACGGAGGGCGTTCCGTTCTCCGATCCGGCCAACGAACCGGTCGCGGAACGGATTCGCCGGAAACTCGGAGAGTGGACGCCATCGCTCGAGCCGCTGGTCGAACAACTCCAGATCGCGGCGGCGCACGACGTGACCGTGTTGATCCAGGGCGAAACCGGGACCGGCAAGACGCACCTCGCGCGATTGATACACGATTGCTCCGACCGGCGCGCCGAACGCTGTCTCGTCGTCGCGTGCGGGGCGCTCTCGGGGAACCTGATCGCCAGCGAGTTCTTCGGCCACGTGAAGGGCGCCTTCACGGGTGCCGATTCGCACAAGGTCGGCAAGTTCGCCGCCGCCGGGCGGGGGACCCTCCTGCTCGACGAAATCGATACGCTCGGCCTTGATCATCAGGCGAATCTACTGCGTGTCATCGAGACCGGCGAATACGAGCCGGTCGGCGGGAACGAGACGCACCACTGCCACGCCCGGATCATCGCCGCGACGAACTGGAACCTTGCCGACGCCGTCGAACGTGGGACGTTCCGCCGCGACCTCTACTACCGCCTGCATGTCATCGCGTTCCACCTCCCGCCGTTGCGGGAGCGCACCCGCGATATCGCGCCGCTCGTCCGCGGCATGGTCGCCCGTTATAGCGCGAAGTACGGCAAACGCATTGCATCCGTTCACCCCGACGCCCTGCGCGCGATCGAAGCGTTCCCATGGCCCGGCAATATCCGTCAGCTCGAGAACGTCGTCCAGCAATCGGTCCTCACGTGCACTTCCGACGAACTCGCCGCCGCACATCTCCCGGCGATGATCCGCCAGACGCCGGCCGCTTCCGGCGATTCCCGTACGATCGGGCATCCGAGTTCGCTCGCCCAGAACCGCGAAACGACGGAACGCACGGTGATCGTTCGAGCGCTCGAAAAGGCCTCGTACAGCCGCACGCGGGCGGCGCAGTTGTTGGGGGTCAGCCGCGTGACGCTCTACAAGAAGATGAAGAAGTACGGCCTGTTGTCGAAGGCGACCCCGGTGCTGGCGGGTGCGATCGACCTCCCGCTCGCGTCGACCGCGAGCCTCTGAGCCGGCCCGTGAACGAATCGGCCAACATGTTCCGGGTCTAGTCCCCGGAACATGTTGGCCGATTGGGCTATCGAGGTCCGTCGGCGGCGCGTTAGGGTCGACGGGTGCCGAGCGCCCGGCGGCGGAGGATCGAACCGAACCAAGAGGTGGGGAATGATTCCCGAAACCGAACACCACTGTTACTGCAAACCGACGGGTGCCCAACCGGCCGGACAACTCTACGAGATGCTACCCGTCTCGGAATTCCTCGCGGACGAGCCGACCTGCAAGGAACTTTGGAAACTCGTTACGGAAGAGTTCCGCACGCGCAGCAAGTTCCTCGCCATTTGGCCGTGCGTGCGACACGTGGCGGTCCACCGGGATGACGCCGGGGTGGCGGACGGATTCCTGCTGGTTTCCGCCCCGGTAAACTGGCAGATCGACTACGTCGTCGTGAAGCCGTCGGCTCGTGGACGCGGCATCGCGAGCCGGCTCGTACGCACCGCCCTGCATCACGCCTACCTGCATGCCGCTCCGTACGTCATGCTCACGTGCAAGGATTCTCTCCGGTCGCTTTACGAAAGCTGCGGCTTCGCGGTGGTTTCCGAAACGCTCGCTGCGCGGGCATGACTGTCACTTCGCAACCAGATCCACCTGGGCCGCGTTCAGGATATCGCCCGTCGAATCGTGCTGGATGAACGCGACGAGTTTGAGGTTCTTGAGCGCGAGCGGGCGTTCGCCGCGCGGCGCGTCGGTTTCCCGTGCGGCCTCGTCGAGGAATTTGGTCAGGCCCTCGCGGATTTCGTTCGCGTTCACCGTCACGGTGTGCTCGGCGGTCTTCTGCTTCAGCGCGATCCCCTTCCCACCCGGCACGGCACGCACCACATTGTGGTGGTAACGCACGCCGTTGCTGGCCGAATAACGGATCCGCTCCTCCACGACGGCGAAGCGGAGGAACGTCTGTTCGCCGGCCTTTTCGAGATCCGCGATCGTCGCCTTGCCGACGAACCCTTTCTCGCCTGAGGTTACGGCAAGGGCGATCTTCGCTCCGGACGGCTTTTCGAGTTCCTCGTCCACCTTCTCCTTGAGCGAGTCGAAGATCGCCTTCGACGCCGCCGCGGAGGTTTCTTTCTGAAGTCGAACCGCGCGTTTGCCGTTCACGTAGGCCAAAACCCCCTGCGAGACCCCGCTCTGGTAGAACTCGACCCGGTCCTGCGCGCCCTTGTTCGCGAACACATCCGGACCACCCTGAATGCTCATGTGATAATTCAGCACGATCACGTCGGTGGGTTTGTAGGCCTTCAGCAGGGCATCCCGCGCGAAGTCGAAGGCGGCCGCCTGCACAGCTTCGTTGGCCGAAAAAATTTCGACGACGGCGATCCGGTCGCCTTTGGCCTTCCGCCCCTTGTACTCCTCGACCTTGAATGGCGGGTTGGACTTCGCGTAGTCCTGGTAGTCGCGAGCTTCGAGACGTTGGATCTGCAGATCGTACTTTTTCGCCTCTTCCGCCTTACCGGCCTTCGACAGAACCCGGCTCAAGGATTCCAGCACTTCCATCCGCACCGCCGCGTCGTCGTCATCCGACAGCAGGCGTTCGGCCTTTCGCGCCTGGGCGAGTGCCACGTCCTCGAAACCGGCTTGATCCAGCAGCACGGTCGCGAAGCGCAGGGCCGCGCTGCGTTCCCAGCGGGCACCGTAATCGGCCGAGAGCTTCGTCGCGCGATCGACGATCGCGCGGGCCTCGTCCGGCTTCATCTTTTTCGCCGCCGCCTGGCCGAGCAACGCCAGCGAGGTATCGAACACCGTCTGCGGATCGTCCGACTGGGCGAGGGTTTCCTTCGTCAATTCGAAAGGATCGGTCAGCTTCTTGAGCGTGCTGGGACGAAGGTCGGTCAGTTCGAGCGGTCCGCCACCCAGGCTCAACGAACCGGCGATCTTCTTGCCGTCCTTCGCCGCGACGCCATCGAACGTCAGGAACGGTTGTTTGTCGAGGGTCATGGAGAATTTCAGCGTGGAGCCGTTCACGGCGACGGCTTCGATCTTGGGTTCGGCCTTGAACTGCGCCGTCGCGTCCACGATGTCGCCGACCCATTTGCCGTCCGCCTGCGAGAACGCGAGCAGGAACATCACCGGCCGATCGCCGAGGCGGAGGGTCAGTTTCCAGGATCCGGCCGGTGGTTCCGCGGCGGCAAGCGACGTCGCGAGCAGGAGGATCGCGGCCAGAGAGACGGAACGGAACATGCGAAGTCCTTTCAGGACGGCGGGAAGGCGGCGGAGATCTCGCTCGCGTTACGGTAGATGTTCGCCAGCGTGCGGGCAACAATTTCGACCGACTCGTTACCCGCGAGCAGCACGGGATGATGCAGCTTCACGACCATTTCACCCGCCCGCGCCGCTTCGGTCAGCGGTCCGGCGGCACGGAAACGCGACGGCGAGCGCCCGAGATGCAGAGCGGCGAATCCGGCGTCGAACGCGATCCCTTCCGCCCGTGCCGCACGAAGGAACACGTCGCGCGATAGCCCGAACGCGATCGGATCAAAGCGGAAACCGACTTTGTAATACGCCGGCATCGATCTGGGTGCGTTCTCGAACAACTCAAGTCCCGGAACTCGTTCTTCAGCGATTCGCAGGACGGCAGCGGCCCGTTGAATAGTGT
Organism: Gemmataceae bacterium; assembly: GCA_019636445.1. Taxonomy (GTDB): domain Bacteria; phylum Planctomycetota; class Planctomycetia; order Gemmatales; family Gemmataceae; genus Limnoglobus. Next base: position 152,793 of record JAHBXO010000003.1, read on the forward strand.
CCGCATGTAAACGCTCCAGTTGCGGCAGAAGCACCGCGGACTGGAGTTCACTCAATGCCGCCCACGCCTGGACTCCGCGATGCAGCCAGAGCTTGGCACGCCGATAGGCGCGTTCGTCTTGGAACAAGAGCGCCCCGCCGCGACCGGCCGCGAGCAGTTTCGACCCGCCGAAACTGAGCGTACCGACGGTGCCGAAGCTGCCGCACGGCTTCGGCCCGATCGCCGCGCCGGGGCACTGGGCACAATCCTCAACGACGGGAACGCCGAGCGCCGAAACCGCGTCCATCGGTACGATGCCGCCGTGCAAGTGCGAGACGAGGATCGCCTTGGTCTTTGGACCGATCGCGCCGGTCAACCGCGCGGGATCGAGATTGAAGTTTTTCGCGGACACATCCACGAGCACCGGCCGTGCGCCGATGGCGTGGACCGTGAGAAAATTGGATTCGTATTCGTAGGCGGCGAGGACGACCTCATCGCCAGGCCCGACGCCAACGGCACGCAGGGCAGCCTCGACGGCAATCGTGCCACTCGAACAGGTGAGCACGTGCGGTGTCTGGTACCGTTCGGCGAGCCGTCGTTCCAGTTCTTCGACGTGCGGACCGTGATAGCCGCCCCAGGTTCCTTCGTTCATCGCGCGGGCGACGGCGTCCCGGACGTCGTCCGTCGACGGGGGCCACGGGGGCGGGCCGTCGGGAAACGCGGGTGGGCCGCCGAGTATCGCGGGAATCGGGTGCACGCTCTCTTCATACGATTCCGTGGGCGAATCTTGTCGCAATCGGGCCGCCGTACGAAGACAAAGGAAAGGAATCTCCTGCTCACGGATGCCGCCGATGCCCCGACAAGTCTTGCTCTTCACCGGCCCCTGGGCGGACCTGCCCCTCGAAACACTCGCCATGAAGGCGAACGAGTGGGGCTATCACGGCGTCGAACTGTGCTGCTGGGGCGATCACCTCGAAGTCCAGCGCAGCCTCGGCGACGAGGATACCGTCACCGCGAAACTCGAACTACTCGCCCGCCACGACTTGCAACTGCCCGTGATCGCGAACCACAAAATCGGCCAGTGCGTTTCCGATGTCGTGGACAAGCGGCACCAGTCGCTCGTACCGGACTATGTGTGGGGCGACGGCAAGCCGGCCGGTGTCCACCAGCGCGCCGCGGAGGAAATGATCGCGACCTTCAAACTGGCGGAGAAACTTGGAGCCAGCATCGTGAGCGGTTTTACCGGTTCGCCCATTTGGAGCCATGTGGCGGGCTACCCCGCACCGAAGCCGGAGTTGATCGCCGATGCCTTCAAACAATTCGCGAAGCAGTGGCACCCGATCCTGGACGCGGCCCGGGATTCCGGCGTGCGCTTCGCCTTCGAAGTCCATCCGGGGCAGATCGCCTTCGACATCCACTCGGCCGAGATGGCGCTCGAGGCGCTCGACGGGCGCGAGGAGTTCGGCTTCACATTCGACCCCAGCCACCTGCACTGGCAAGGAATCGAGCCGGTCGAATTCCTGCGGCGGTTCCCCGACCGGATATTCCATGTCCACGTGAAGGACGCCGCGCTGACGCTCAACGGCCGCGCGGGCATCCTAACGGGCTATTGGCCGAGCGGCGATCCCCGCCGGGGATTCCAATTCCGCTCACCCGGCCGCGGCGGCATCGATTGGGAAGCGATCATCCGGGGCCTGAACGAGATCGGCTACGACGGCGCATTGTCGGTCGACTGGCACGACGCCGGAATGGACCGCGAGTTCGGCGCGGCCGAAGCGTGCCAGTTTGTCAAACGGCTCGACTTCGACCCGCCATCGCACACACGCCAGGCGTTCCGTTGAACGGTCAACCACCGTGTCGTCCGACCATTGCCTAACGAGAGATTCGACCGTGTCGTTCCCCGAAATCGCCATTGTGGACGCCTTGAAGAAAACGTGGACCGACCGGCGCGTCCGCGTGAAACCAGGCTCGAAGCCGGAACTCAAGCGATTCGAGGGCCGGGTCGGCCGCGTCGTCACGGTCAACTACGGCGGGCGCGCCATCATCGACTTCGCCGACGGCGCGTGGTACGACCTGGCCGATTTCGAATCGTTGTTGGATGTCGTCGGCGACGACGAGGCCTCGGGCTACGACGCCACCGTGAACAGCGCCCAGGCGCTTCCCACGCGACAGTCTTAGGGCAGAACGACGTTCAGCCGTTCCGCCTCCTTGACCAACATCGTCCAGGTCCCGTCCGGGATGGCGATCCCGTCGATCAGCCGCCGCGCCTTCATCGCACGTTCGGGATCGCCAGGGAGCATGATGCGTTCGACACCCGCGGCGGTCGGGCAGCTGCGCACGAATCCCGCGAGGCCGGTGGTTGATTCGAGGAACCGCTCGCGTCCGCCGAAGAGTTCGGGGTTGAGGACGATGAAGAGGAGCGCGTTGCCGATGCCGGCGAGCGGAGCGTCGGGATGGCTGCACGACCCCCCGGAGAGGCCACCGGCGAAGAGGTCGATCAGCAGGCCGAGTCCGAAGCCCTTGTAGGCCTGCGAACCGCCGAACGGCAGCAAGGTGCCGCGCGGCTCCTCATAGAGCACGGCCGGATTTGTTGTCGGCTGACCGGTGGCGTCCAACAGCCAGCCCGGCGGTACCGGTTCCTTCTTCTGATAATGGACGCGGACCTTTCCTTCGGCAGCCACGGAGGTGCCGAAATCCAGCACGACCGGTTCGGCGTCGGTCGGCACGCCGAGGCAAATCGGATTGGTGCTGATGCGGCCCTCGCGTCCGCCGGGCGGTGCGACCCGTCGGCCGGCACCGTGCGAATTGACGCAAGCGATGAGCGCGAAGCCTCGTGCCGCGGCACGTTCGGCGTATTCGCCCAATCGGCCCACGTGCCCGCTGTTTCGCAGCGTACCGGACGCGACGCCGAGCGCGGAGACTTTCTCCAGTAGCATCCCCAACAACCGGTGCGATTGCACCTGCCCCAATCCCCAGTTCGCATCCGCCGCGACCACGGCGGGCGTCTCGCTCAAGATGTCGAGCGGCACGCCGGCGCGGAACTTTCCGTCCTTCAAGAATTGCAAGTACTGAGGCACGCGCATCACGCCGTGGGAGTCGTGCCCGCAGAGGTTGGCATCCACGAGGTGCCGGGCGACGACATCGGCATCGGCGGCGGGAACGTTCGCGGCGACGAAGAGCGAACGGGCGAACGAACACAATGGTTCGGGAAGCAGTGTCGGCATAGAACACCCGGAAGATCGACGGTAATCATGTGCTACGAGGCCAACGATTGGTTGGCTTCCGAAAAGGGGAGCGTCCGATGGCATTCCGCGTAACCGCAAAGGACGTTCGCGCCGGAGTCCAGGCCGGCACAGCCTACGAGTTGGCCGGCAACGGTTGCCGTGCCGAGGTCTGGCCCACGCACGGCTTCAACTGCCTGCGTTGGCAGATGACCGACGCGCGCGGAGATTGGGACGATCTGATCTTCGCGATGCCGGACTGGGAACAGAACCCGGTGCCGACGCGCAGCGGCCACCCTATTCTCTTCCCCTTCCCCAATCGATTGCGCAACGGACGGTTCGAACACGGCGGCCAGACCTGGCAACTGCCATTGAACGAGGCGAGCGGCCTGCACGCGATCCACGGTTTTACCCCGCGCAACCCGTGGCGTGTCATCGACAGCGGCACCACGCCCGACTCCGCGTTCGTGACGGGCGAATTCCAAATCTCGAAGGACGCACCGGCCGCAGTGGGCTGCTGGCCCGCGGATGCCCGATTGCGGCTGACCTATCGACTGACCGAATCGGCGCTGCGAGTCGAAGCCCTTGTCGATGCGGCCGACGGAAAAGAACTGCCGTTCGGCCTCGGCTATCACCCATACTTCCGTGCACCGGGCGGAGGGGCCGACGTGTCGGGTTGGCACATCACCGCGCCCGCCTACGAGACCTGGGAACTCGAAGCGAATCTTCCGACCGGTCGCAAAAATCCTGTAGGCGGGTCACTGGATTTCCGCACAGGTCGATCAATCGGAATGACGGTGCTCGACACGGCCTACACGTCGCTGATGATTCCGTCGGACCGTTTGGGCGAAATGGCGAGGTTGGAAAACCCGGGTTCGGAATTCCGCCTTGTTGTCGCGGTCGATGGGTCGTTCCGCGAACTGCTCCTATTCACGCCCCAGCATCGCAAGGCCGTCGCGATCGAGCCGTACACTTGCGCGACCGACGCGGCCAATCGACCGGGCGACGCGAGAACGGCCGCAGGCTGGATCGTGTTGCCGGCCGGCGAATGCTGGATGGGCACCGTCGAATATCGTCGGGAACGTATTTCCTGACCCCCGGCGCAAGCCCGTAAACTATCGCGAGCGCGCGGAATGGCCCGATCCGCGACCACCGCTTGCGTGCATCGGTTCCTCGAACTACGGTTGCGTGTCCCCCGACCGCCGTAGGCGATCCGATGGCTTGGCTACGCAAGACCAAAAGCACGCCCGCCGCTGCCGTCCATCGCAGCCTCATCGGCCAGTTGGCGCTCGGGCATTACGAACTGCTTCAACTGATCGGCGAAGGCAGCAACGGCGAAGTCTACCTCGCTCGCTCCCGCGAATATCCCGCCGAATACGTCGTCGTAAAGCGGATGAAGCCGCAGTTGTTGGAAAGTCCGCGGTTCCGCCAGTTCTTCGAGAGCGAAGTCCACTCGATGGCGCGGTTCAACCACCCGTACATCGTCCAACTCTACGATGCATCCCTGAACGATCCGATCGGCCCCTGCCTCGTGATGGAATTCGTGCGGGGCGAAACATTGGAAACTCTTCTGGAAAAGTACCCGCGTTGGTATCCGGACCGGATGGCGACAATCGTAGGGAAACTCTGTCACGCGCTTCAGGCCGCCCACGACGCCGGGATCATGCACCGCGACCTGAAACCCGCGAACATCATGGTCACGGGCTTCAACACCCCGGCGGAGAGCGTGAAGGTCATGGATTTCGGCTTTGCCGGATTCACCGACCGCCTGCACGTACCGCTTGCCGAACTGACGGACGAAGCGGACGTGTCGGCGCTGGGCACGCCCGCTTACGTCAGCCCGGAAATGGTGCGCGGCGACAGCGTCGACCACCGCGCGGACCTCTACGCGGTCGGCGTGATTCTCTTCGAGATGCTGGCGGGTCGCTTGCCGTTCGACTACCCGACCGTGAGCAAGATCGTGCTGGCGCACGCCAAGACGCCGGCACCGCGTTTCGCGAAGTTGAACATCGCGGACGTGCCGCCAACGGTCGAAGCCGTCGTCCAGTGCGCCCTGAGCAAGTACGCGAGTGAACGGCACCCGACGGCACGTGAACTGGCGCGACACTTCGGACAGGCGATCGGCCGCGAGATCTGGCACGATTCGGCCCCATCGGACCACGCCTTCGCCAACCCCGGGCAGCAAACGCTGGCCACGGATGTGGTCGAAAAGACCATGGTTGACATTCCGATACCCAATGCGGAGGTCGAACAATTTACCTTTAGCGATCGTTTTGAAGCCCTGCTGCCGCCGAAACTCGCCGCGATGAAGATCAAAGGATTCGTCGACGAAGTCGGCGGAACCGTGATCGACAGCGAACCGGGACGCATCCTGATCAGCATCGGACTGCCCGACAGCGGCCCCTCCAAGGCGACGCGCAGCGGGGTGATCGGTTGGCTCACGTCCCGCCGAGGCCGGGGCGTGCAACCCGGCGAAGAGCCGATCGATGTCCAACTCCACCTTCACAACCTCGATTCCAACCGAGTCGCCGTTGCAGTGGCATTTCGCCCCTATCCCGATTACCTTCCCGACGACGCCGACGAATGGCGTGACCGTTGCGAGGAACTTCACAACGTCCTTCGCATGTATCTCATCGCACGCTGATCCTACACTAACCGAATGAACGAATCGTTGCCCGTCGTCCGGCTCAAGATCGAGCGTCGCTCGTCTCACCCGTGGATCTTCCAAAAGATGGTCGAAAAGCCCGGCACGCGCCTGCCGGGCGGCACCATCGTCGACATCGAGGACCGCGCCGGACAGTGGGTGGCGAGGGGGTTTTACAACGGTCACTCCCGCATCGCCCTTCGCGTGCTCACCTCCAAAAAGGACGAACCGGTCGATGCCGACTTCTTCCGCAAGAAGCTCCAGGCCGCGATCGCACTGCGGCGGGATATCCTGAAGCTCGATTCCGTCTCCAATGCCTATCGCCTGGTCCACTCGGAGGCGGACGGACTCAGCGGGCTGGTCGTCGACAAGTTCGGCGGCACAATCGTGCTCGAATTCTTCTCCGCCGGCATGTTCCGCGTCCGGCAGACGATCCTCGACCTGCTCGCCAGCGAATATCCGGGAGCCGCTTTCTACTGGTTCGCCGAGGAGCATGTCGGCAAGCAGGAATCGTTCGACTGCCGCAGCCCCGAACCGCCCCCGCCCGAGACGATCCACGAACACGGCCTGAAGTTCCGCGTCGCTCCCGGATCGAAACACAAGACCGGCTTCTTCCTCGACCAACGCGACAACCGCAAGTTCCTCGGCGACCTTTGCGCCGGCCGACGCGTGCTGGACATCTGCTGCAATACCGGCGGGTTCGCCGTCTATGCCAAGGTCGGCGGCGCGACGGAATCGGTCGGCCTCGACCTCGACGAACAGGTTATCGAACTCGCGAAGCAGAACGCCAAGCTCAACGGCGTGACGGTGCGCTTCGTGCAGTCGGATCTGTTCCCCTGGCTGCGGGATGCGATACCGAACGGTCAGCGCTTCGACGTGGTGGTGCTCGATCCGGCGAAGCTCACCCGTGACCGCGAGGACGTGGACGGCGCGCTGAGGAAGTACACCGACATGAACCGACTGGCGCTGCAGGTCGTGTCGCCCGGCGGCCTCTTTCTGAGTTGTTCGTGCACCGGTTTGGTGAGCGAGCCGGACTTCCTGGAGATGCTGCGCCGCGCCTCGTGGCAGGCCGGGCGGGAACTCCAGATCTTCAAGGTGTCGGGTGCCGGAGCGGACCATCCGTTCCTTGCGCACGTGCAGGAGGGCCGGTATCTCAAGGCCGTCTTCGCCCGCGTGACGTGAGGGTGAAGTTCACGGCCCGTCATCCGTGATGTCCCGAAACATCTCCGGCTTGCCAAACTGCATCGGATCGAAGGTTCCGCGCTGTTCGGCTTCCAGAATGCGAAGGCGGGCTTCCATTTCGCGGATCTTCGCTTCGAGCCGAACGATAGTCCCTTCCAGATTGTCCGTACGCTTCGGTCGCGGCACTTCGGGATAGTCGAGTTGCCGCTGCAGCGCCGCGAACAGGAACAGAGGATCGCGGCCCCGGCTCGCCCTCGCGATCTTCCCCTCCTTCAAGCCGAAGATCGGCTCGACCGGCGGATGGTAGTCCGGAATCTTGCGACGCTCGTCCTCCACGTAGAGTTCCGAACGCACGTACACCAACTCCGCGAAGTCGAAAGTACCGGCGCTGCGACGGACCAGGCCGATGTAGTGCTTCCAATTCTCGTCGAAACGCGGGTCGCCAGCCGAGGCTTTCAGTCCTTCGTCGTAGCCGAGCTTGTTCCGTGCAATCGTCTCGAAGTGGAAGACGAACAGCCCCTGCGGTGTGACATTGCGAGCTTTGTAAGTCGCTTCGCGTTCGAGGACGAGCAGCGCGACGGGCATCGTGAATTTGCTTTTCTCGTCTTCGGCCATACGCACGAGGAACGTCTGGAAGGGTGTGAAATAGTGGCCAAGTCGCCCGAACGCCGGGCCGAGCACACCGGCATGCCGGATCTCGGCCGCGAGGAACTGTACGGCCATTGGCAGTTTGGTCGTGGACAGCAGTTCTTCGTGCGCACGGCCCAGTATCTCCTGAGCTGGTACGTTTTCGACGATCCGCTCCCGGAATAATCGGAAGAAATAGGCCTGTTCGACGTATTCGTCGCGGTCGAGCGGTTCGGTCATGCCGCCATGTTACCGAACTGGCCGCGAATGCGAAGATGGAACGAATGCGCCGGGAATGGCGCGATGGCACATCGCACGCGGTACGACGACCGCACGGGTTTCGCGGTCGGGGAAGATGGGGAATCGGCGGGGAACGCACCGCGCCGCGTTGGATTCTCCCGATTCGCCGGGCAAACTGGAGATGAGTTGCATTCTCGGAAGGACGCTCCGAGTCTGAAGTCGCCAGGATGCCATAGGCGCGGGGGAACAATGACCCGAATCTCGCTAGGTTTAACGATCGCGATGCTCGGTTTGGCCGTGGACGCAGGAACCGCCGCCGCGGCCCACTGTGGTTTCTCGCGCTTCCCCGGCGCGTGCCTGTCCGCCGCACAATGCGCTCCGGTCGTCGAAGCGCGCGTCCATTACCGCACTGTCGTCGAGAATCACAGCGAAGTGCGCTACCGCGCCGTCCCGAAAACGACATGGCAGCCGGAACAGTACATGGTCCAGCGGCCGATCTACGAGAACCATGTCGAGGCCGTGCCCTACACGGTGAACCGCACCGTCGTGGAGCCGGTGGACCAGGTTCAAACCTACACGGTCAACCGTCCGGTTTACGAACAGCATGTCCGCGAACAGCGCTATGTGGTCCAGAAGGCGGTGCCGCGGACCTACACCGTCGCCATTCCGTACTCGACCTACCGCAACGTGATGGAACAGCACGTGCGGCAGGTGCCGTATACGGTCATGCGCCCGGTGACGCAGGAGTATCAGGTACAGATTCCGTATTCGACTTGGCACCCCGTGTATGAACAACACGTCCGCACGCACAGCTACACCGTGAACCGGCCGGTGGTCGAGGAATACCAGGTTCCGGAAACGTACACGACCTACCGGCAGGTGCACGAGACGCACTATCGCCAGCAACAGTACACGACTTACCGCACGCACGTCGAGGCGTACCAGGTGCCGGTGACTCATTACACGATGCATCCGGTGTACGAACAGCACGTCCGGGAGCACCGGTATACCACCTATCGCACGGAGACGCAGAGCTATCAGGTGCCGGTGACCTACCACACACTGCGGCCGGTGTACGAGCAGCACGTGGCGAACTACCCCGTGACGATGTGCCGGGAAGAGACGGATTGGGTGACGCAAACTCGCACGAGTTACGTCTGCGAACCGGTGACCACGGAACGGATCGTTACGGTGCCCGGGGTGCGTTACGAGACCGTGCAGGAGTACATTCCCGGCCCGGTGATCACGAAATGCGTGCGATTGCCGGGAACGTGCGTGTTCGACCCGTGCACCTGCACGAGCCGATATTGTCCCGGCCCGGTGGTTCAGCAACAGGTTCAATGCCCGGGCCGCACGGTGTGCCGGACGATCTGCGTGCCGACGACGGAATGCCGGAAGGTGTGCGAGACGCACTACGTCCGCAAGCCGGTGTGCAACACGGTGCAAGTGCCGGTGAAACGCATGGTGCCGTACACCGTGATGCACCAGCGATGCTACACGACTTGCAAGATGGTGCGCGAGGAGCACGTGCGGATGGTGACGAAGACGCAATGCTATCGAGTGCCGGAAGTGAAGTGCGTACAAGTTCCGTACACGACCTGCCGGATGGAACGCCGGGAACACACGCAGATGGTGACGCGTCACCGGTGCTATCGTGTGCCGGAAGTGCACTGCCGGACGATTCCGTACACCACGTGCCGCACGGTGCCGGAGTGCCACACGCGGATGGTGACGCGTCGACGGTGCTACAGCGTGCCCGAGACGAAGTGCGTGCAGGTGCCTTACACGACTTGCCGGATGGTCCGTCAGGACCATGTGCGGTGCGAAACACGTCGGCGCTGCTATAGCGTGCCCGAGACGCACGTGCGCTGTGTACCGTACACGGTTTGCCGGAAGGTGCGCGAGGACCATGTCCGCCACGAAACTCGATGCACCGTGGACTACGTACCGCAGGAGTGCGTGCGTTACGTCCCATACACCACCTGCCGGATGGTGCCGGAATGCCACCAGCGCGTGGTGCGGAGTTATGTCACGAAGTGCGTGCCGCAAACCTGCGTGCGGTATGTGAACCGGACGACCTGCCGGATGGAACCGGTTCAGATGTGCCGGATGGTTCCCGTGACAACCTGTGAAATGGTACCGTACTGCGTGAACTACTGTGTTCGCCGCTGCGTGCCCGTGTGCGTGCCGGGCTGCCCCTAACGGATACCTGCGATTCGAATCGACCTCGCCCGTTGGAAACGACGGGCGATTTCATTTCCCGATGGCCTGATCCAACTCTCCTTCAGTCTTCCCCGCCAACATCGTCTTCACGGCCGCGTTCATATGCAGCTCCGCCAGTGGCGATGTCGCCTGGCCGAACGCCGTCACGGCACGCTGGAGCACCGCGGGATCGTTGCCCGCCAGCGCGTCTTGCACCACTCGGGTCGCTGCGTCGATCGCCGACCGCTCCTCCGCCGTCAACCCGGCTCCACTCGCCGCCATCGCCTTCGCGGCATGGCGAAGATCGGCTTCGGCCTTGTTCTTGTATTCGATCCATTGCCGTTGGCGGAAATCGTCGTGTGCGTGTTCCACGCTTTGCAGAACGAGCGATTCAACCTCGTCACGCGACAGGCCATGCGCGGCTCGAACTTCGACGGAGGCTTGCTGTCCGCTGCGGCGTTCCACCGCGCTCACCTTCAACATCGCGTTCGCATCCAGCGTGAACGTGATGTCCACCTGTGGTAGTTGGGCCGGCATCGGAGGGATCCCGCCGAGCTTGAACTGCCCCAAGAGCCGGCAGTCCTTCGTCAATTCGCGTTCGCCCTGGTAAATGTTCACGAGGATCGCGGTCTGGTTGTCCACCGCCGTCGAATACCGCACCGTTTCCCGGCAAGGCACGGTGCTGTTCCGATGGATCACCTTATCCACCACGCCGCCGAGCGTTTCGATCCCCAGCGAAAGCGGTACGACGTCCAGTAGCAACAAATCCTTGCGATTCCCGGCCAAAATGTCGGCCTGAACCGCAGCGCCGAGCGCCACCACCTCGTCCGGGTTCAGGTCGGTATGCGGCTTGCGTCGGAAGAATTCCTCGACCCGCCGGCGCACCAACGGTACGCGCGACGAACCGCCCACCAGCACGACTTCGTCCACTTCGGTTTTCCCGGCATCGGCCATCGCCGCGCGGCACTTCGCGATCGACCGCTCCACCAACGGCGTGATCATCGCTTCGAATTCCGTTCGTGTGAACGTCGTGCGGCGGTCTCGATCCTTGAACTCGGTCGACTCGCTCAACGAGAGAGCAATCTTTGTCTTCTCAGCCTCGTCGCGGTAACGTTGCAACGTTTCCGAATCGCGGTTCGTCAGTTCCACGCCGAAGCGCTTCCCGGCTTCCGACATGATCGCGCGATCGAAGTCGTCGCCGCCAAGGAACGTGTCGCCGTTGGTAGAGAGGACTCGGAAGATTCCGTCCGCCACCTGCAGGATCGAGCAATCGAATGTGCCGCCGCCGAGATCGTACACGGCCACGACGCCCGCGTCCCGCTTGTCCAGCCCGTAGGCGAGCGCCGCGGCCGTCGGCTCGTTCACGATCCGCAGCACGTCCAAGCCTGCAATGCGACCCGCATCCCGCGTCGCCTGGCGTTGCGAGTCGTCGAAATACGCTGGCACCGTGATGACCGCCTTGGTCGGGTTCCCGGCCCGTGATCGGACTTCTTTCAAGATGAGCGCCGACAATTCCTCCGGCGTATGCTCCCGCCCGCCGACGTTCACCGTCAGCACCTTGCGGCCGCCCTCGACTTCGCGTTCGGCGATCTGGTGTGGAATCAGTTTCAGTTCTTCCTTCAATTCCGCCAATGTTCGCCCCATCAGGCGTTTGACGCTGAAAATGGTGTGGTCGGGGTCGGACAGTGCGCGTTCTTTCGCCGCGGAGCCGACGAGCACGGTGCCGTCGTCGTGAAAACTGATGCAAGACGGCACCAGCGCCGCGCCGGCCGCATCGCGGACGACCGCGGGCCGGCCGTTGGTCACAAACGCAGCGAGGCTATATGTCGTGCCGAGATCGATACCAACAACGTCCGAGTTCATGGAACGGGTCTTTTCGCCTTTGAGGAAAGTCACGATATGCTAATTCTACGGAGCCAATCCCCTCCCAATCGGCACTGTCCTGCGGTGCGGAGCCAGTTTCATGTCATCGAGCCGGATTCGTCTATTGTTGATCGGACTTCTCGTGATCGGCGCCGGCATCGGCCTGACCATCGCGCTGGGCGGTTTTGGCGGCGGCGGGGGCGGTAACGTGCCGGTCCCTCCGAAGATCGACGAGGAACCGGGATCGGCTTCTCCCACCGGACCGGCCTGGATGAAGGACGTCACGCCCGAAACCGGTATTGCATTCACCTACCGGAACGGCGAAGAAGCCAACCACTTCGCCATCATCGAATCCCTGGGCGGCGGAGTCGGACTGATCGACTACGACCGCGACGGACTGCTCGACATCTTCGTACCCGCCGGTGGATACTACGAGGGCAAGAACGTCCTCGGGCACCCCTCCAAGCTCTACCGCAACCTCGGCGGCTTCAAGTTCCAGGATGTGTCCACCGCCGTCGGCCTCGACGCTGTCAAATGGCATTATTCCCACGGTGCCGCCTGCTTCGACTACGACAACGATGGCTTCACGGACATCCTGGTCACCGGATACAACCGTCTGATCCTGCTCCATAACGAAGCCGACGGCACGGGCGGGCGCAAATTCTTCGACGCGACCCCGAAGTCCGGGCTGAACGAACAACTATGGAGCACCTCCGCCGCGTGGGGCGATCTCGACGGCGACGGCTTCGCCGACCTCTACGTCGCCCACTACGGCAACTGGGGCTTCGGCGGAACCGGCCCCGACGGCAAACCCTACCGCCATCCCGAAGACTGCACTTACGACGGAAAGACTCGCGACGTCTGCCAGCCCAAGCGATTCGAAGCCCTTCCCCATTCCGTCTACAAGAACAACGGCAACGGCACCTTCACCGACATGTCCAAACTGTTCATCGCCAAGAACGGCGGCAAGGGAATCGGCGTCGTCATCGCCGACCTGAACGCCGACGGCAAACCCGATGTCTACGTTGCCAACGACACCGACGACAATTACCTCTGGTTCAACAAGCGAACGAAAGTCGGCGAGTGGGCGTTCGAGGAAGTGGCGTTGCTCGCCAACTGCGCCCGCGATGATCGTGGCACCCCGAACGGGAGCATGGGCATCGATATTTCCGACTACGATCGCAGCGGCCGCGGTTCGATCATCGTTTCCAACTACGAGCAGGAACTCCCGGCCCTCTACAACAACCGCGCGACGGCCGAACGGATGTCCTTCAACTACGCCACGGTCGTGAGCGGAATCGGGAAGATCGGCGGCATCTACGTGAACTGGGGCATCGGCTTCCTCGACGCCGATCGAGATGGCTGGGACGACCTCGCCATCTTCAATGGCCACGCAATCCGCTACCCGGCCGCGAAGTTCGGGCGCCAGCAGGCGGCGCTCCTGCTCCGTAACCAAAAAGGCAAGTTTTCGCAAACGGTCGGCCAGGGCGGCACCTACTTCGACGCCAAACACAACGCCCGCGGCGCAGCGCTCGGCGACCTCGACAACGACGGCAAAGTCGAGGCGGTCGTCAGTCACTTGAACGAACCTCTCGCGGTCCTGAAGAACGTCACGGCGGATGAAAATCATTGGATCGGGCTGGAACTCGCCCCGAAGGGAAATCGCAGTTTCGTCGGTGCCAAAGTCATCGTGGAATCGGCCAACGGCACCAACACGCGATATCAGAAGGGCGGTGCCAGCTATGGCTCGACCGCCGACCCGCGCCACGTCGTCGGCCTTGGCGCGGCGAAGACGGCGAGCGTGAAGGTCGTCTGGCCCGACGGCGCGACCGAAGAATGGAAGGACCTCGCCTCGGGCGGCTATTGGCGGCTGAGCGAAGGAATGCCCGGCCAAGCGGAAAAGAGGAAGTAAAACCCGGAGCGCGAGCGACGGGCGTTCCACCTCGAATCGCAGGTGGAACGCCCGTCGCTCGCGCTCCGGGCTGGAAGATCCGTTACAGAATCCCCGGCGCGGCGACCTTGATCCCCTTCAGCGCCATCTTGAGTTGCTCCGGGTTCGGCGCGAACTCGAGCGCCGTCGCCTTGTCGATGTCCCCGCGGTCCACAAGCTGCCGCAGGTTCTCTGTGAAGTCGACCATCCCTTCGTTGAACCCGATCCGGATCGCGTCCAGGATCTTATCGTCCTTGCTCTTCAGGATCAGGTCCCGAATCGTCGGGTTCATGATCATGATTTCGTTCGTCGGCACGCGGGATTTCTTGAGAGCGGGAACGAGTTTCTGAGCGACAATTGCCTTCAAATTGAAGGCGAGCGACTGACGCACGGCGTGGTGCTGGCTCGGCGGGAAGAGGTCGAGAATCCGGCTGACCGTACTGGCCGCGGTCGACGCGTGGATCGTCCCGAACACCACGTGCCCGGTTTCCGCCGCGTGCACGCCGGCCTCGAACGTCTCCTGGTCCCGCATTTCCCCCACGAGGATAATGTCCGGGTCTTCCCGCACCGCGTGCTTGAGCGCCACGTGCCAGTCGACCACGTCGAGGTAGACCTCGCGCTGGTTCATCACGCTCATCTTGTCGGTGAAGACAAACTCGATGGGGTCTTCGATCGTGAGGATGTGCAGCGCCTCGTTCTGGTTGATGTACTCGAGCATCGAGGCGATCGTGGTGGACTTTCCGGAACCGGTGACGCCGGCGAGGATGATCATTCCCTGATCGAAGTGACAAAGCTTTTCGATGGAGGGGGGCAGGCCGAGGTTCGCGAAATTCGGGATGCTGGTGTTCACGCGACGAGCGACCATGGCGAGTTTACCGCGCTGCTTCATCATGTTGACGCGGAAGCGGCATTCGTCGTCGCCGACGACGTGTGCGAAGTCGGCGCCGCCGTCGTTGTCCATCTGCTTGTGCGCCTTGTCGTTCATGATGCCCTGGAAGAGCTTCCACATCTGATCGTTCGAGATAGGCGGCGTGTTCATCCGTTGGATGACGTTGCGGAGGCGCATCATGCCGGGCAGGCCGGACTTCAAGTGCAGATCGGACCCCTCGTGGAGCATGACGGTGCGGAAGAGTTGGTTGATCTTCGGCTCACCGGGTACTTCTTCGGCGACACGCAGGCCACCGAGTTCGTTGATGTAGTAAGGGCCGGTTTTGCTGGTCCCGTCCTTGACGCCCGGCTTGGGCGAGAGGGAAAACAGCGGATTGTTGTACCCTTTGCCCTCAGGAATGACGCCAGGCTTGTCGGCGCGGGGAACTTCCGGCTCGGGGGTACCCGGGGCAGGAGCCGCGGGTGCCTGCACGACGGTGACCGGCACGGGGATCGGCGCAGCCGCCGCGGGTGCCGCCGGTGGCACGCTCCCCGCCGGCCGCATGGAATCCGGAAGCGGCGGACGGACCACCGGCTTCGCCGGCAGGGCTTGCGCGGGACGGGGCTTCTGGTCGGACATCGGGAACCTCGGAATGATCGCTATGAACTAGAAGATGAAACCAATCTTACCGGAATCCCCCGACTGACCAAATAGGCCTTCGTCGTCGGAATGGAATACTCGTCGTAGTGGAAGATACTGGCGGCGAGCGCGGCGTCGGCACCGGCCTCGAACGCCTCGCAAAGGTGTTCGGGGCAACCAGCACCCCCGCTGGCGACGACCGGGATGCCGACCGCCGCACTCACCGCCCGCAGCATCGGCAGGTCGTAGCCGTTTTTCGTACCGTCGGCGTCCATCGATGTGAGTACGATTTCGCCGGCACCCAGCCGTTCCACCTCGCGTGCCCAGGCGACGGCCTCCAAACCGGTCGGCACGCGACCACCGTTGATGTGGACTTCCCAAACTTCTGGTCCGTCGCGACGTACCCGCTTTGGATCGATGTTCACCACCGTCGCGCAGCGGCCGAACTTCCGCGAGACTTCGGAAATGAGGGACGGAGTCTTCACTGCGGCCGAGTTGATGCTGACCTTCTCCGCGCCGGCCTGGATCAACTGCGTCGCGTCCTCCAAGGTGCGGATACCGCCACCGACCGTGAACGGCATGAAGATCTGCTCGGCCACGCGGCGCACCATGTCCAACAGGATCGAACGGCCTTCGTGGCTCGCGGAAATGTCCAGGAAGACGAGTTCGTCGGCGCCCTGCGCCTCGTAGCGCCGGGCCACGTCGACCGGATCACCGGCGTCGCGCAGGCCTTCGAAGTGGACGCCCTTGACGACGCGGCCGTCCTTCACGTCCAGACAAGGAATAATGCGTTTGGCAAGCATGGATCACCGGCGGGAAAGCGCCCCGGTGAATCCTAAGGAGCAACAGGTACGAACGGCCAGAAAAATGGAGGTGGGCGGAGTGAAAAACAAGGTCAACCGGCACGTTGCGCGGCGACCCAGAGCAGGTAGGCGACCCGCTCGTTGACATTCGCACGACGCTGGGTCCGGGCCGCATAGCCGTCCCGCCAAGCGTAGTACAGCACGGCCACCGAAAGGACACAAGCGTATCCGACAAACATCTGGAACATGCCGGTCGCAGCCCCAATACCGTGGCGGGAGAGAATGTATGGCCGCGATCGGTCGCACGGGACCGGTCGATCGGCCGGAGTGGCTCGCCACGTGCGGGAAGAGTAATTCATGCGCGGAACGGGGGCAAACGGCAGTCCGGGAAATCTCGTGAAACGTCGTCGAGTTTTCCGATGTTGGGGATTCGGACGCCGGTATCAGTCAGGACGGGAATGGGTTGAGACCTCATCGATTCGTTCGCCGCGCAAACCGACCAACCCTTCGCTACCCAATCGCAACACGCGCCCCCCTACCGATAGCTCAAAGACATCATCCAACGGCTGATAACTCAGGATGCGGACGATCGCACCCGGTTTCAGCCCGAGATTCTGCCAGTGGCGTAACCGGTCGGAGTTGTCGTCTTGGGCTTCCCGAACGATCACCGAATCACCGCCTTGAAATTCGTTCAAGCGATGCAGCGTCCGGCGATGCAACTCGCCGGCTGATGTCGGTATTGGGTGACCGTGGGGGTCTTCGAGCGGTTGACCGAGATAATCGGCGATGGCCTGTTCCAGACGCGGCGAGATCGCGTGCTCCAACGCCTCGGCCTCGGCATCGACTTCGCTCCAGTCCAGACCAAGCACTTGCGTAAGGAAGAGTTCGATCAATCGATGACGGCGAACGACTTGTCGGGCCTCGGTAACCCCGCTGGGGGTGAGCTTCGCGCCGTCGCCTGGTGTGTACTCGATCCATTTGGCTTCGGCGAGCCGTTTGAGCATCGCGGTGACGGAGGGAGCCTTCACGGCCATCGCGCCGGCGATCTCGGCCGGCGTCACCAGATGGTCCGCCCCGCCCAGGCTATGAATGGCCTTCAAGTAGTCCTGGACCGCTTCGGAGAGCCGTGCGGGCATCGGCATCCTCGCGCCGGGGTGGATTTCAGGCGATCTTACGGACCGCCGCGGGCGCTGACGAACCCGATTCGGCGATCCGCCCGAGAACGAACTCCGCCGCTCGGCCGCTCGCGCCGGGTACCGCGACACGGTCGCGCAACGCGAGCAGTTTCGATTTCGTCGCGGCGTGCGCCGCCGGATCGTTCAACCAGCCCAGCAGTCGATCCGCCATCGCGCTTGAACAATCGCCGTCGGTCAGGAATTCCGGGAACAGTTCTTCGTCCGCGAGCAGGTTGACAAGACTGATGTACTTGCAGGTCATCAAGCGACGGGCGACGAATCGGGCGAACCGCGAATAGCGATAGACAATCGCACTGGGCACGCCGCGATACATGAGTTCCAATCCGACCGAACCCGACACGGCGAGGCAGACGTCGGCGGCGGCGATGATCTCCGGCGTAAAGCCGACGTGGAACTCGATCGGCAATCCGGTGCTCATCATGAGAGCCTTGGCTGCGTCGCGCTGGCGTTCGTTGAAAGACGCCACGAGAAACCGCACATCCGGCCGGGCTGCATGTATCTTGGCCGCCGTGGCAAGCATGAGCGGCACATTCGACGCGACTTCCTGATTGCGCGAACCGGGCAGCAACGCGACGACCGGACCGGCGGAACGGGCGCTGGTCACAAACCCGGGATCGGGACGCTGGGCGGCGAGTTCGTCGAAATACGGATGGCCCACGTAGCGGGTCTTCAGCCCCTTCCGACGAAACCAGACATCCTCGAACGGCAGCGCGGTGAGAATCGTATCGAAGTTCTTGCGCATCTTGCGGGTGCGCCATCCGCCCCAGGCCCACAGTTGCGGCGGCACGAAGTAATAGACCGGCACGCCCGCGGCCTTCGCACGCTTCGCCAGATGCCAGTGAAAGCCCGGGAAGTCGATCAACACGACCGCATCGATCTGGCCGGAACGAAAGACCCGTTCCGCCTGATCGGCGAGATCAAAGAACTTGGGGAGATTGACGATCGAACGGCTCAGCCACATGACCGAGAGCCGCGTGAGTGGAAATATCAGGTCGACGCCCGCAGCGGACATCCGGTCGCCGCCAAAGCCCACCATTCGAGCGCTATCATTGAGCGAGCGGACCGCACGGGCGAAGTTCGCACCGTGCAGGTCGCCGCTGGGTTCGCCGGCCGAAACGAAGATCGTCATGGGGCATCCGTGCCGGGAATAAATCAATACGAGTGCGAATCAGGCCAACGCCGCCTTCGCGGCGGCCAGTTGTTCCGCCCGCTTCTCGCCGGGCATTTCGGTCGGTTCGGCGACCTTGCGGTAGCCGAGGGCGCGCAGTACTTCCAGCACTTCGCTCCACGTCGGGAACGGCCGGCGGTTGTCCCGCTTGTAGCGGTCCATCGCCTTCATGAAGATCGTCTCTTCGTCGTTGTAGTCTCGCTCGCACGTCGTCGGATCGATCAGCCGACGGCGTTCGCTTGTGCGGCGCTTCTCCGCCGCGTTGTTCGCGCGCCGCCGATCCGTCGCGACCGGAATGTTCCGTTTGCGGCGATCGTTCGGAAAACCCGGCTCCGCCGAATCCTCGGACGCGTTCGGGACAGTCGTATTCACAGTGGTCATCGCAATTGCATCCTTCAGCCGGATTGGGGTGGCTGGGAATGCCAGGCTGGCACGTCGAGTTCCGTTTCGGCGGCCGGTGCGAATCCTCGGGGATGAACGGTAGCTTTAAACTAACCGCTCGGAATTTCGTGTCAACGAGAATTCGCGCCTGACGTAGTCGGTGTTCACACACCGTTGCGGATACCGCTCATTTACGTTAAAGATTCACACGGGGGTAAAGCAATGGAACTTGTAAATATTTCAACGGAACGCAATTCTCAAATCCTGCAGTAACCGGATCGTCGATGTATCTTGCACGATCTCCGCGAAGGTCGCAAACCGCGCCTTCCTTCTCGATTCGCCCGCCCGAGGCCGACCGGTGACGCTCGCCAACGCGAACCTGATCAATCTCTATTCCTTCTATCTCGCCGCGATGTTCGTGCTCGGATTGATGCGCCGCTGGTCCGTCTACCTTGACACTTTCGCGATCCTGATCGCGGTCCGCGGCCGCTGGCCGAAACTCGTCGAACGGATGGCCGCGCACCGCAAGGCCGTCGTCAACTGGGCCACGATCCGCCCGATCGTGCTCGTGATGATCCTCATGATCGTGCAGATGGTGGCGTCGCGCATCGTCTGGCCGCAGGCACGCCTGCCGCTTGGCGAACTCCCCACGCCTTCTTGGCACCTGATCCCCTTCGCGCTCGCGCTTGTGCCGATGCTCGCCGTGGACGTCTATTTCCTGATCGCCGTCGGCCGGTTCGACCGCACCGAGACCGAAAAATACTTCGACCAGGCCGAACGATGGTCGGGAACATGGAAAGCCAGGGCCGTGAGCGTAATCACGTTCGGCCGAATCAATCCGGACCGACAGGTCGAAGAAGGAGTCCAAAAAGGGATGCAGCAACTCGGCCAGACCGTGAGCTGGGCCATGTGGTGGGTGTCGGTTCAGATGGGGCTTCGGTTGCTCTTCGGCCTGACGATCTGGATCCTGTGGGCGATCCGGGACCGGTGACGGAAGCCTCGTTGCTCGTGGATCCTTACCACCGATCGCCGCCCTCGTCTTTCCGCCGCCACCGCGCCACCCCTCGGCGAAAAGACGCCCGAATTCCGGAAGCACCATAGCCCCGTAAAGACTTACGTCGAATCCGACATCGATTACCGCTTGCCAGAGTCAGGGCTGAACCGTCACTCGACGTCGCGGACGACGATGTGCTTGCGGAACGATTCCCAGCAACGTGCGAATTCGAGTTGCGTCTCCGGTACGAGCTTCGAGTTGGAGACGGACGTTGTGCTTGCGAAACCGATACCCCCGCTCGAGAGTTCATCGCCGGTCCCGTACCAGATTGCCCAACCCGAGTTCCGGACGAGATGATCGGGTAGCACTCCGGTTCTCCAGGAGGGTGAATTGCGCGACGTGATCGAATACAGGATGCCCAACATCCAGGCGCGGCGGACCGGCGGCGTTGCCTTGTTCGATGCCGCGTCGATCAGTTGCGGTACGGCCTTCCAGCCCATCGCGAGGAGTTGGCCGGCCGGCGTTTCCGGCGGAATGAAGTCGTGGCTGCCCTTGCCGTAGGCTCCCGCCAGAACCTTGACCTTCCCTTTCGATTCCAATTTGTCGATCAGCCCCGCGACGGTCTGGCGGTCCTTCCTGCCCACGTCGACGACGCGCGGCTGAACGTGGAGCCGGATCGGGGCGGATTCGCATACGATGCGGCCGCCGAGCCAGAGGTTATCGGCAATCGTGTCGGAATCGTGGTACTGGATCCGAATGGTGTAATCCCCCGGAGTCAGGTCCACGTAATCGCGCGCCGTCAGGTTCGCATTCCATTTCTGTTCCGGTTTGAGGATCGAATAGTTCAAAAGCCCTCCTCCCATCTGGATCAATTCTCCGAACTCCACTAGCGAAGCTTCTCCTTTCGAAGCTTCGACGGCGAATCGCCAGCGTTCGAGGCGACCGGTTCGATAATCGCCGCCTTCCATGTAAGCGACGAGGAGTCGACCGGCATCCCGGTTGACGAGAGCAACGGAGAAACTCGGCACGTTCGGGAAGATCGATTCCAGTTCGTACTCGCCCTTGATCTCGACGCGGATCGGGTCGGGGCGTTTCTGAATGCGCCGCAGGGTCGTGAGCATTTCGAGGTTGTAGGGTTGCTCCCCGCGTTCCGGCTCCTGCGACCGCATGATCTTCACTTGCCGATCGATGTGACTTTGGAGGGCCTTCTCGATCGCTGGCCCACCCCGCCGTTGCATCTCGCGCAAGTAGCTCTCGACGCTCGAGAGGCCAACGACCGTCTCTCGACGGTGTTCGTATCGTGGCCTCCGGATCTGTTTGGCGAATCGATCGCAGAGTTCCGGATCGCCCAGTCCGGAGAAATGGAGACGCGTCGCTTCGAGCAGCAGCCGATCGGCTTCGGCGATTTTCCCGGCGTTCCCGCGTTCGATCGCGAGATTCAGCAGGGCCGCTTCGCGGAGTGTCTGTCCGCCGTCGTACGCCACGGCGATCAGGAAGAGTGGCCAGGCCATGAGCGCCCCCGGAATGAGGCAGAGAGTTCAGCCGTAGTTCGAGTATCCGGGAACGGACGAACGGACGCAACAGCAAGCTCGACGCGCACGTCTGCTGCATTTCGACTGGTGCTAAGTAATACGATTCAAGATGGGAGTGAAATGTCTCCGGCCAAGGATATTCGCGTTTCGGCACGCCGGCCACTACTTCGCCCTTCGCAGCGCGTCGATCCTCGCCTGAATCTTCGCGGCGTCGTTCTCGGCGCTCCCCAGTGGTTGTGGGGGAAACGTCGCCTCGCGCGTGTAGCCGATATGCTTCATCCACGCCGCCGAGCGCAACCGGCGTTTCTC
The DNA here is from genome assembly GCA_019636445.1 of Gemmataceae bacterium. Classification (GTDB taxonomy): domain Bacteria; phylum Planctomycetota; class Planctomycetia; order Gemmatales; family Gemmataceae; genus Limnoglobus. The sequence goes on from JAHBXO010000003.1 coordinate 174,571, forward strand.
TTCCACAAGCTTGAAAATCGGTGCTTCGCGAACCGCCTTCAGGGATTCGGCCGGCAACGACTCCCCGAACGCCTTCAGGATCACGCCGGCGATGAAGAACTGTCCGTCGTCGCCGGGATGCACTTTATCCTTCGAGAACGGCTCCTTTCTCGCGTCCCGCGCGGCGCGCATCGGCGTGTGGAGGTCGATCACCTCGACTCCGGGTACCTTCAGCGATCGCTCCCACTTCGCGTACTCGGCGAGGACCGAGTCGTAGTTGAATTCGCCCGGCTTCGCCGCGAAATCGTAGATCGGCGGCGTCACGAGCACGATGCGCTTCACGCCGGCCGCTTGGCTTTGCTTGATGAGCTTTTCGACGCCAGACTGGAACTTGCCGAAGCGTTCCTTGCCCAGCGGCAGGTAGATGCCGTCGTTCATGCCGTAGCACGCCACGACGACTTCGGGTTTCGCCTTCTCCAGTACGCGATCGAGTCGCTCGAACAGGCACGGTCGCGGGAACTTGCCGCCAGCGTGGCCATCCTCGCTCAGTCCGGAGAGCGTCTCGCTCGCGAGGCCCAGACCGAGGAAATCGAAATCGAGCTTGGGATAGTTCGTCTCCAGGTGATGAGTGAGGTATCCGATGTAGCCCCCGGCCTGAGTGATGCTGTCGCCGAGGAAGACGACGCGCCGGCCGGCGAGCGATTGCGGGTCCTGCGCTGGCATGGACGTCGCGCCGATAACCAGAACCAAAAGGGACAAGATGCGTGTCATGGGATCGATCCGTGGGTCTGGAAGAAGTCACGAAGATGATTCTCCCAGTTCCCACCGGCGGAACAAGCCCGCCCGGCATTTACGACTTTTCGTTTGCCGGTCGCACGTCCGCTGGGCAAGATGCGTTTGTATGACTTCCCCGATCGAAAGGTCCGCCATGCGATTTCTCCTCACCGCGGTGCTGGTCGCGAGCGCGGCTGCCGCGCCCGCGCAAGACGTCCAGCGCGACATCCCGTACGCCGACAAGCCCCACGCACGCCAGGTGCTCGACGTCTACACGCCGAAGGATGCGAAGGACGCGCCAGTCGTGTTCTGGATCCATGGCGGCGGTTGGCAGGCGGGCGACAAAAAGGATGTGCAGCTCAAACCCAAGGCCTTCACCGAAAAAGGGTTCGTGTTCGTTTCGACGAACTACCGGCTGCTTCCGGACTTCCCGATGGAAACCATCATCGCCGATGTCGGCAAAGCGCTCGGGTGGACGCACAAGAACATTGCCAAGCACGGCGGCGACCCGAAGCGGATCTTCGTGATGGGCCACTCGGCCGGGGCGCAACTCGCCGCGTACGTCTGCATCGACAAGCGGCTGTTGAAGGCGGAGAGCGTGCCGATCGAATCGTTGAAGGGCTGCGTGCCGGTCGACGGCGACACATACGACGTGCCGGCGATCATCGCGACGGCGGAGGCACGCTGGGCGGCGCACGGAATGCCGCCGGCGAAGTTCGGGCACCGGGAGAAGTTCGGAAACGACCCGGCCAAGCACAAGGATTTCTCCGCCGTCACGCACGTGAAGAAGGGCGAGGGGATTCCGCCGTTCCTGATTCTGCACATCGCCGGCCATCCGGACGTGACGGCACAGGCGCAACGTCTGGCAACGACCCTGAAGGCAGCGGAGATCCCGGTCGCGGTGCATGCCGCGCGGGAATCGACGCACACGAAGATCAACGCGGAGCTTGGCCAGCCGGAGGATCCGACGACGAAAGCAGTGTTCGACTTCCTCGCCGCGCGGCTCAAGTGAGGGGGTGGAAGTTTCCGTAAACGTCGGGCCTGCGGTCGCGGAAGACTTGCAGGCCGGCACGGACCTCGTCGAGCCGGGCGCGATCCAACTTGTCGACGAGCAGACCGGGTTCGGATTCGTCGGACGACGCGATCGCGACGCCGGCCGGGTCGAGGAGGCGGCTGTTGCCGCCGAAGGTCAGACCGTGGTCGGTGCCGACGCGGTTGACGGCGGCGACGAAGACCTGGTTCTCGATCGCCCGCGCCGCCGTCAGCGTGCGCCAGTGGTCGATGCGGGCCAGCGGGAACGCCGCCGGCACGAAGAGGACCTCCGCGCCGGCAAGTGCAAGCGCGCGGGCCTGTTCCGGGAACCGCACATCGTAGCATGTCATCAGGCCGACACGGAAGCCGCCCAGTTCGAAGGTGACGAGCGTGAGACCGGCCGCCAGGTGCTCATCTTCGCAGACAGGCGGTCCGGTGAAGAGGTGGATTTTCCGATAGCGGGCGAGCAACGCACCGTCGGGTCCGATGGCGGCGGTCGAATTGTAGATGGTCGAACCTTCGCGTTCGGAAAGCCCGACAATCACGGCTATGCGATTTTCCCTCGCGAAGCCCGACAGCTCAACGATTGGTCCGGCATCCCATGCCGATGCCGTGCGCGCGATCGTCGGCATGTGGTAGCCGGTGTCGCTCATCTCCGGAAAGACAACAGCGTCGCAGCCGCGGTCGGCGGAGGCGCGGATGGACCGCGCCATCGCCGCCACGTTGCGGGCGACCTCGCCCGATTCGCACGCCATCGGAGCCAGGGCGACGTTCATTGTCGTTTCCCACGCAGGTTCGATCACTCCAAGAATTCGATCGTACCCGAACAGACATCGTACAGCGCGCCGACGATCAGGATGCGTCCGGCCTTTTCCAAGTTGCGCAGGGTATCACTTTCGGTTCGAATGCCCTCCACGACGCGTCGGACATTCTTCCTTGCCACGTCGTCCACGAACTTCTCCTGCTCCTCCTTGGAGAGCTGCGAGAAGTGCGAGCACGCGGTCTTGTCGGTCGCCAGCTGAATATCGGCGACGATGTGGTCGATGTGCTGGCAGCCCGTGACTTCCGCGGGCGGGCGCGGGTCGCCGATGAGCCTGACGGCCGCGCCGACCGCGCCGCAGCGCGTGTGCCCCATCACCAGGAGCAGCTTCGAACCGACAACGGAGCAACCGTACTCGGCGCTCGCGAGCACCTTACGGCTGGTGACGTTGCCGGCGATGCGGATGCTGAAGATGTCGCCGACGCCGAGGTCGAAGATGAGTTCGACCGGCGAGCGGGAATCGATGCAGCTCAGAACGACGGCGAAGGGATGCTGGCCCGCGGCCGTCGCGCTGACCTGCCGCCCGAGGTCCCGCGTCAGGCGGTGCCCGGTGCGGAAACGCTCGTGGCCGTCCTTCAGGATCTGCAGGACCTGCGCTGGCGAAACGGCGCTTTGCAGATCGCGCGTGGAGTAATCCACATACTGGATCTGGTCCTGCATTTGATAGGCGCCCTTGAAGCCGATCAGGCTTACTTCGATGCCGCGCGCCGGTGCGGATTGTTCCTTGAATTCGCGGATCAGCTCGAGCACGTCGGGGTCGATGTAATCGGTGCTCTGGGCATCGAGGAGGATGTGGCCGCCGCGAGGCACGGCTTCGAGGACGTTGATGAGCGCGGCCCGGTTGAGGAAGCTGACCTGGTTCGCCAGCACGACGTGGACGACATCGCCGCCGAGGTGCTTCTCGACGTAGCGGCGGACAGGCCGGCGGAGATTGCTGTGCAAGATGAAGGCGACGCTAACGGCCAGACCGAATATGACTCCGGCAAGGAGGTCGGTCAGGACGATGCCGAGAACGGTGGCGGCGAACGGGATGAACTGCGGCCGGCCGCTCGCCCACATCTGCCGGATGAGCGCCGGGGATACAAGTTTGGCACCGGTGACGATCAGGATGGCGGCGAGGCAGGAGAGCGGGATCATGTTCAGCCAGGCGGGCAGGAGCGCCACGCACGAGAGCAGCAGGATGCCGTGGATGATCGCCGAGAGCTTGGTCTTCCCGCCCGCATTGATGTTGACCGAACTGCGAACGATAACGGACGTGACCGGCAGGCCGCCGATCAGGCCGGACGCGACGTTGCCGACGCCCTGGGCGATCAGTTCGCGGCTGGCCGGGGAGACGCGCTGCTGCGGGTCGAGCTTGTCGACGGCTTCGAGGTTCAGGAGCGTTTCCAACGACGCCACGGCCGCGAGCGTGAACGCCGCCATGTAGATCGCCGGTTTGCCGATCTGCGTGAAATCCGGCAGCTTGAGGAATTGGAAGAACGCATCGAGCGATTCGGCCACTGGCACCTGCACGAGATGACTCGCACCGATCTCCCAGCCGGCACCGAAGCCGCGGAAGAACTGGGCCAGCGCCACGCCGAGCACGACGACGACCAGCGGCGCGGGCACAATCGACTTCTTGAGCGGTTTCCAGCGGCCCCAGACGACCAGCAGCGCGACCGAAAGAATTCCGATGACGGCCGCGCCGAGGTTCAGGTCGCTCAGGGTCTTGTAAAGTTCGGTGAAGGTGTTTTCCTTGTCGGGTTGGAAGAACGCCATGTCCCCTTCGGGGTCGTCGTCGTGGCCGAACAGGTGCGGGACCTGTTTGAGAATCAGGATGATGCCGATGGCGGCGAGCAGGCCCTTGATGACGCTGGAGGGGATGAAGTTGGCGACGAAGCCGGCGCGCAGGAGCCCGAGCACGATCTGGATGCCGCCGGCCAGCACAACGGCGAGGAGGAACGCCTGGAAGGAACCGAGGGAGACAATTTGCGCGGCGACGACGGCGGTCAGGCCGGCGGCAGGCCCGCTGACGCTCGTATGCGAGCCACTGAGCAGGCCGACCAGGATGCCGCCGACGATGCCGGCGACCAGGCCGGAAAAGAGCGGCGCGCCCGAGGCGAGGGCGATGCCCAGGCACAAAGGCAGGGCGACCAGGAAGACGACCACTCCGGACGCGAGGTCGCGCGGGAAGGTCGAGGCGAAGTTACCGTTTCCGTTCGGCATGTGCGTGGGATCTCGGGGAGAGGGTGCGGCGGGCGCGAATGCCGGGCACGCCGGTTCGATCGGAGAGTCAGGGTGAGGGACGTTGTTCGATACGAAGAATTGGTCGGTCGGAAGTGTCAACAGCGCAGGCGCGGACCATCGGTGGGAGACAAGGGAGACGTATCACGGCGGAGAGGGGAATCCGACAGACAGGTCGGGTGCGGGAACGGAAGCGGGCGAACGAACGATGGCCGACCCGGCGGCGACCAACGGACGTTCGCCCGAAGCGAAAGCGTCGCTTCGGTCTCCTCCGATTCGTGCTCGGTCTCGTTCGCGGGGGCGATTGGGAATCCAGCCCGTGCCAGCGGTGATTTGCCCGTGGACAGGGCGAGGAGGGGCGCAAGCGCGAGCAAGCCGACCAGCGCGCAGGCAACCGCTCGACGCAATCGCGCCGCGAGGCCGAACGGAGAATCGGAAACGGTACCGGTCATGGCGGGGGTAATATAGGGCGGCACTTTCCGGGAGTACAAGTCCGAACGGTCTGGGAAAAACGAAAACGGCGGGCCGTAGCCCGCCGTTCGCGGCATTGCCGCCGAGCCAGTTATTCTTCGTCCTGGCCCGGCAAAGAGAAGAGCGGGCCGGCCGCACCAGTGCCGCCGCGCAGGTCCTTCTTGCCTTCGGTCTTCGCCGAGCTGGGCTTGTTGTCGCCGCCCATGAGCTCGTCCGGCAGTTCGTCCGGCACGGTCGGGTCGTCGACGTTCTTCATGCTCAGGCCGATCTTGCGATCCTTCGTGTCGACGCGGAGGACCTTCACGTCCACCTCGTCGCCGACCTTTACGACTTCCTCCGGCGACTCGATCTTGTTCTCGCTCAACTCGCTGATGTGCAGCAAGCCTTCGAGCCCCGGTTCGAGTTCGACGAAGACGCCGAAGTTCGTGAGCTTGGTGATCTTCCCCTTGACCTTCTGGCCCGGGAGGAACCGTTCGGGGATGTCGCCTTCCCACGGGTCCTTGCCCATCTGCTTGAGGCCGAGGGCGACGCGCTTGCGTTCCTGATCGACGCTGAGGACGACGCAGGTGACCTTCTGGCCCTTCTGCACGACTTCGCTGGGGTTGGACACCTTGCGCACGTAGCTCATGTCGCTGACGTGCAGCAGGCCGTCGATGCCTTCCTCGATTTCGATGAAGGCGCCGTAGTTCGTGAGGTTGCGGACCACGCCGGAAACCTGCATGCCGTTCGGGTACTTCTTGGCCACTTCGTCCCACGGGTTCTGCTGGCACTGCTTCATGCCGAGCGAAATTTCCTTCTTGTCGTGGTTGATCTTGAGCACCTGCACCTCGACCTTGTCCCCGATACTGAGGACTTCGTTCGGGTGGCTGATGCGCTTCGTCCACGACATTTCGCTGATGTGGACGAGGCCTTCGATGCCCGGCTCGAGCTTGACGAACGCGCCGTAGGGCATGATGTTGACGACTTCGCCCTGGTGCTTGCTGTTCTCCGGGTACTTCGCCTCGATGTCCTGCCAGGGGCTGGGCGTCTTGTGCTTGAGCGAGAGGGCGATCTTCTGGCGTTCGCGGTCGATGTGCAGGATGTAGACTTCGAGTTCCTGCTCGATCTTGACGACGTCGTGCGGGTTGGTGACGCGGTGCCAGCCCATGTCGGTGATGTGCAGCAGGCCGTCGATGCCGCCGAGGTCGACGAACGCGCCGAACTCGGCGATGTTCTTGACGATCCCCTTGCGGATCTGCTTTTCCTGCAGTTCCGACATGAGGCGTTCGCGCTGGACGGTGCGGCGGTCTTCGATGAGCTTGCGGCGGCTGACGACGATGTTGCGCCGTTGTTCGTCGATCTTGAGGATCGTGCACTCGATCGTCTGGTCGATGTAGACGCCGATGTCCTGCGGGCGGCGGATATCCACCTGGCTCGCGGGCAGGAACACGTTCACGCCGATGTTGACGAGCAGGCCACCCTTGATCTTCTTGAGCACCTTGCCCGAAACGACGTCGCCTTCCTTATGCTTGGCGAGGACCTCGTTCCACTCCTTCTGCCGCTTCGCCTTGCGGTAGGACAGCGCGATCGTGCCGTTTTCGTCCTCGACCGTTTCCAGGAGAACTTCGACGGTGTCCCCGACCTTCGGATAACTGGTCTGGTCAACGCCTTCGTCGCGCCATTCGTCGATGCGGATGAGGCCTTCCGACTTGTATCCGATGTCGATGACCACGTCTTCGCCGCGGATTTCGACGACCTTGCCGGTGACGATCTTGTTGGCTTCGTAGTCCTTGTCGGACTGCTTGATCCACTCGGCGATTTCGGTTTCGAATTCGCTCTGGATCTTCTCTTCCGCTTCGAGCGGTGCGTCGAACAGACGCATCAGATTGCGATTGACCATAGTTTTGGAGGAGACGGCGGTACGGTCCGGAGGAATCCCCGGCCGGACTGGCGACCAACACAAATAGAGGAACCTCCTTCGCGGGCCGATCGCGCGACCGGATTCCCGACAAGGAAGAAAGGAAATTCTAGCAACTCTTCGAGATTGTCAACGGGCGGGCGGATCGGACTTTTTCTTCGTGCGGGGCTTGGGTGCCGTTTTCGCGGTCTCCGCTTTCGCGGTCTCCTCCGCCACCGGTTTTTCATGGGGCCGGTTCTGCGCATCCGCGAAAATGACGATCGGCCGGTGCTTGCGGGCGTCCTTGGTCTTCATTTCCGTGAAGGTCGCGATGATGACGATGTCGCCCGGCTTGATGTGGTGCGCGCCGCCGCCATTGACCTGGACGACGCCGCTGCCCGGATCGCCCGGAAGGGCGTAGGTGATCAGCCGCGATCCGTTCGTCACGTCCCAGACGTGGATCAACTCGTTGGGCAGGATGTCGGCGGCCGCCAGCAGGTCGGTGTCGACCAGTAGGCTGCCCTCGTAGTCGACGTTCGCGGCCGTCACGGTCGCGCGATGAATCTTCGACTTCAGCATGGTGCGTCGCATGGGATCGTCTCGTTCGCGGTGTCTCGCGTTTTACGGATGTTATCGAAACAGATTCCCGCGCGGAAACGGTCCGCGCGGGAACCGAGGGATTTCCGCGATTGAACCGATCGCACCGGCCGTTCAATCGTCATCCCGCGAACTCTTCGGCTTGGCCAGGCCAGCTTTTTCCATGAGGGATTGCGCGAAAGCGTCCTCGACCACGTCCCCGGTGTTTTCGAGGAATTCATGGGCGGTTTGCGAGAGGTGGTACTGGATCCGGAAATCGTGTTTGGAAATCGAGATCAGGTCATTGGGTTTCACGATCCGCTGCTGGACCCGCTCCCCGTTGACCTTCGTGCCGTTCTGACTGCGGAGGTCGCGAACATGCCAGACGCCGTTCTTCAGCAGGAATTCGCAGTGCTGGCCCGACACGTTGGAGAAGTCGAGGCAGATATCGTTGCTGCGGCGCCGCCCCACGGTCATGACCGGGCGCAAGAGTGGGATCGCGTCGCCGCCGCCCACCGGAACCAGTTCACCCAGGATCTCAGCCATGGAGCACTCGGGAAGAGGATCGAAGGACGCCACCGTGCGGACACTATAACAACCGTCCGGCCGGCAAAAAAGGGCCGAAGGACTCATTTCGCTTCCGGCAGCGGCCACTCACCGGTGTCGCGCCAGACTTCATAACACGCCAGCCACCGCCAAGCCGCTTGCACCGCGAAAATGCACGAGAACTTGGACGGATCCCACCGGTTGCCGCTTCGCGTCGAACCTTGTCGCCAAAGACAGAGCGTCTGGCTTTCCAACAGATGAGGGCAATGCACCAGCGGGGTGAGCACGCGCGTTTCCGGAGGAACCGTCGGATAGCTCGGAAGCAATCGCGTTTCCACGGCGTAGATATTGTGCGTCGGCATCAGTCGGTAGCGCAGCAGCAAAGCGCCGGCGATTCGCTGCACGCGGATTCGAAACTCCGCGTCGCGGCCGTCGTTGTACTTCTCGATGACGGGCAACTCGACGGACAACAACCGCCGCTTGCCCAACTCGGTGTCGAGGAGACCCATCATGGAAATTCGGAATGTGGAATTCGGAATGCGGAATTGAATACGCTCGATAGCGTGACCGGCGGAGCCTCGGAGATGGCTTTCATTCCGAAATCCGAATTCCGCATTCCGCACTTCTTCAGTAGTGGCAGGGCACCGATTTGATGGCGTGGATCACGTCTTCGTCGGGAACATCGTCCGCAGTGCCGACGAACCGCGTGTCCTTGCGGTCCAGCAAGAGGACGCGATTGCCCTCGGCGTTGCCGCGCAACGCCGTCACCAGTTGCCGTCGCTCCAACTCGCTCAGAGGTCGAAAGTCCATGGTGGATACCCTCCCTTCGGGCGATGGCTTTGCGCCCGGCGGACATTGCCGGACCTGCTTCCCGATTCCTGCGTCGCGGATTCCCTTGGCGACGATTATCGTTTCGACTTTGCGATGGGATCGGCGACGAATGTTCGTCGCATGGGAATCCTAAAGCGGAAATCCATACCAGCCACTATACCCAAGCCTGCAACCAAACACCAACCAAAAGCAGGCAGGGCGAGAGGGGACCATCGGCGACCGGATTTTGAAGCGACCCGATCGATTCGACTTGTCTAACAGATCCATTAGACTAAACTACAATCATGATTCGATCCACGCTCTTCTTGTGTGCCGTCTGTTCGATATTCCTGATCGGTTGCCAGTCCGCGAACGGCCCGTCCGACGGCCGGATCCCCGTCGTTTGCACCACGAGTCTGATTGCCGACGCCGTCAAGCGGATCGGCGGCGACCGCGTGCGCGTCGAATGCCTGATGGGGCCGGGGATCGACCCCCACCGTTACACGGCGACTCCCGGCGACATCCGGAAACTGTCCGACGCCCGCATTGTGTTCCAGCATGGATTGCACCTCGAAGGCAAACTCGGCGACGTGTTGGAGAAGCCGCGACCGGGCCAGCGCTCGCTCGTCATTACCCGGGACCTCACGGAATCGCGACTGCTGCCCGGCGATGGCGGCGACGGACCGCACGATCCACACGTCTGGTTCGATCCCCGACTCTGGGCCGATTGCCTGCCGCCGATCGTGGCCGCCTTGTCGGAAACCGATCCCGAGGGCAAGAACGACTTTGAAAACGCTGCGAAGGCCTATCGGGAGGAGATTCTCGCGGTCGATCGGGAGCTGGAATCGCTCGTGCAATCCCTTCCCGCGGAACGCCGCAAGCTCGTGACGTCGCACGACGCGTTCCGCTATTTCGGTGCCCGCTACGGCATCGAGGTCCACGGACTCCTCGGCATCTCGACCGGCAGCGAAGCCAGCACCCGGGATGTCGGCCAGCTTGCCGCGTTCCTCGCGACGAACAAGGTTCCGGTGATCTTCGGCGAGACCTCCGTTCCGTCGAAGGGCCTCAAGGCGGTGATCGATTCCTGCGAAAAGAAACATGGCCATTCGGTGCGGCTCATAGGCGGCGACGACGCACTGTATTCCGACGCGCTCGGAGAACCGGATTCACCCGGCGCGACTTACCTCGGCATGATCCGCCACAACACCAATATCATTGTCGACGCCCTCAAGAGCCGCCCATGATCCCCGCGATCGAGGTCCACGATCTCACGGTGGCGTACCGGGAGAAACCGGCGCTCTGGGACGTCGACCTCGCCGTTCCCACCGGTTCACTGATGGCGATCGTCGGCCCGAACGGTGCCGGCAAAACCACTTTGTTGAAGTCCATCCTCGGCCTCATCCCCGCCGTCGCCGGGAACGTCTTCATCCACGGCGAACCGTTCCACTCCGGCCGACGACGCGTCGCCTACGTGCCACAGAAAAGCTCCGTCGATTGGGACTTTCCGACCACGGTCTTCGACCTCGTCCGCATGGGCACCTACGGACGGCTCGGCTGGTTCCGACGGCCGGGTGCGGCGGAACGGGACGCGACGGCGACGGCGCTGCGCCGCGTCGGGCTTGGCGACCTGGGGGACCGACAGATCGGCCAACTCTCCGGAGGCCAGCAGCAACGGGCGTTCCTCGCCCGCGCGTTGGTGCAGGACGCCGACGTCTACGCGCTCGACGAACCGCTGCAGGGCGTGGATGCCGTCACCGAGCGGGCGGTCATGGAAATCCTCCGCGACCTTCGCAACGCGGGAAAGACCATCATCGCCGTGCACCACGACCTGCACACGGTTCCGGCCTACTTCGATTCCGTGACGCTCTTGAACGTGAAGGTGATCGCGAGCGGGAAGGTGGGGGAGGCGTTCACGCCAGAGAATTTGAAACTCGCTTACGGTGATGCAGCTCGCTGAGTCGGCTCGCGGAATGGCCACAAAAAGGCACAAAGAGGCACGAAAAGTTTGAAGGTCGACATTCGCTCCCTCGGCGTGGTTCGTCCTAACAATCCCTTTCCGTCGGTCCGTGATTCCCTTTCAACGACAGCGTTCCCTTTTTGTGTCTTTTCGTGCATCTTCGTGGCCATTGGCTTCGTTTCCGGTTCAATGATCGCCATGCAAGTGCTCATCTCCTCGGAACGAATCCGCGACCGCGTCGACGAACTCGGCGCCGAAATCACCGCAGACTTCGACGGGAAACCGATCACCGTCGTCGGCGTGCTCACCGGCTGCCTCGTCTTCCTCGCGGACCTGATCCGGCGGCTGAACCACCCCACGCACATCGCGCTCCTGCAAGCGTCCAGCTATCGCGGCACGGCGACCAGCCCGGGCGAACTGACCGTGCGGGACGAACTCCTGCCCGACATGACCGGCCGGCATGTCCTGCTGCTCGACGACATCCTCGATACCGGTCGGACCATCTCGAAGCTCGTCGACCATTTGAAATCGAAGGGCACCGCCAGCGTGCGCACCTGCGTGCTGCTCCGCAAGATCGGGCGGCAATCGGTGGAATTCGAACCGGATTATGTCGGTTTCGCGATCCCGGACAAATTCGTGATCGGCTACGGCCTCGACTTCAACGACCTTTACCGGCATCTGCCGTTCATCGCGGTTCTACCGGACTCGGCCACCCCCGGGGGCTGACGGCGTGCGCATCGTACATCTGGTTTCCTCCTTGGGCCCGACCTGCTCAGCGCGATACCTCGCACATGTCGTCCCGCGCTTTCCGGGCGAAAGCCTGATCATCAACACGGGCTTTGCCGAACCGTTCGCGCCGCAACTGCGTCAGGCGGGGACCAGCGTACGTGAATTGCGATTCCGCGGGCCGCTGGACGGTGCCACGGCATTGGATCTGTATCGCAGCGTGGCAGCGTACGCACCCGATATCGTTCATTTCTGGGGCGATCGCGCCACCGCGATCGCCAATGTCCTCGTGCCCCATCCGTTGCGCAGGCCGTCCCTGCCGATCGTGGTCGGCGATCTTCGGGCAGATTCGCGATCCCTGTTCGTGTGTCGAATGCGGCGGCTCGCCTGTGCCGCGCGCGATTCCGTCCCGGTCGTCGATCCGGAACCGGCCGCCCCTGCGGAAACCGGGCTCCCGGCCGGCGCGCGGATGATCCTCAACGTCGGCGGCTACGACGAACGCTCGGACCAGCGTTCCGCCGTCTGGTCCTACGACATGTTGCGGTACGTGGATCCACAGGCTCATCTCGTGGTGGTCGGCGACGGGCCGTTACGGGCGAAGGTGGAAGCGTTCGCGAAGTCGATCGGCCGAGGGGATCCGCGCATCCACTTCGTCGGCCCGCGCGCGGACGTGCCGGCATTGCTCCGTTCGGCAGCGATCGCGTTTTCGACGCACCGGGCCGGCGGCCGTACGTTTCTGGCCGAGGCGCTCGCCGCCGGCGTGCCGGTCGTGGCCGTCGACACGCCGGACGCGCGGACGTTGATCCGCGACGGCGAGAACGGACTGCTCGTTCGGCGCGGCGACTACCCCGTGCAGGCCGGGGCGATGTTGCGAATCGTGTCCGATTCCGCGCTTGCGAATCGCCTAACGGAGGGCGCGCGGGAAAGCCGATTCCCGACGCCGGACGAGGCGGCGCGCGACCTCGAACGTTTTTATCGCACTCTCGCCGGTTAATCCCTTCTCTTCGCTCCGCCCGTCGGGCACAATACCGTGACCTCTCGACCGCAACGGGGACCGCGCGATGCTCCGAGACGTTTCCACGATCATCCTCGCCGGCGGCAAGGGAACCCGACTGGAACCGCTCACGCGCGACCGCGCCAAGCCCGCCGTACCGATCGGCGGCATGTACCGCATCATCGACTTCACCCTCTCGAACTGCATCAATAGCGGCCTGCGCCGCATTCGCGTCCTCACGCAATTCAAATCGCACAGCCTCAATCGCCACATCCGCCAGGGTTGGAACTTCCTACCGGGCGAACTCGGCGAAGGAATCGAAGTCCTGCCGCCGCAACAGCGCATCGACGAACACTGGTACAAGGGCACCGCCGACGCGATCTACCAGAACATCTACAGCCTCGAACGCGACCGCGCCAACGAGATGCTCATCCTCGCCGGCGATCACATCTACAAGATGGACTATGCGAACATGATCCGCTTCCACCGCGAACGCGAAGCGGACCTGACGATTGGATGCATTCAGGTGCCGGTCGCCGACGTGCGCCACTTCGGCATCCTTGAAACCGACCGGAACGACCGCGTCGAATCGTTCAAGGAAAAGCCCGCCACGGCCCGACCGATGCCCGACGACCCCCGGCACGCCCTCGGCTCGATGGGCATCTACGTCTTCAACTCGCGATTGCTTTTCGACCGACTCTGCGCCGACGCCGCCCGGAACGACAGCGATCACGACTTCGGCCGGAACGTCATTCCCGAAATGATCCAAGACGGGTTCGGAGTCTTCGCCTACCGTTTCCGCGACGAGAACCGCAAGGCGATACCGTACTGGCGCGACGTCGGCACGCTCGAAGCCTACTACCAGGCGAACATGGACCTCGTCGCCGTCGACCCGGTGCTCAACCTCTACGATTCGAACTGGCCGATCCGCACGCTGCCCCCGCAACTGCCGCCGCCCAAATTCGTCTTCGGCGACCCCGGCCTGCCCGGCGTCGCTCGGCGCGGCGAAGCGATCGACAGCATGATCTGCTCCGGCTGCATCCTCTCCGGCGGTCACGTCCGGCGCAGCATCCTCTCGCCCGGCGTGCGCGTGAACAGCTACGCCACGGTGGAAGAGTCGATCCTCTTCGAAGGGGTGGAAGTCGGCCGGCATTGCCGGGTCCGCCGTGCGATCATCGACAAGGACGTGAAACTGCCGCCGAATACCGTGCTCGGCTACGACCTGGAATTCGATCGCGCCCGGGGGTTCACCATCGTGGATGGCGGCGTGGTCGTGGTTGCGAAGGATGAACCGCCCGAAGCCTTCCGCGCCCCGAACGCGATGCCGGATTAACGAATCAATTCCGGCAATGTCGTTCCCAGAGCAAGAGCGACGTGATCGTCTTCGCGTCCTTGATCGTACCGTCGAGGCACATCCGGATCGCATCGTCGAGCCGTACCGTCAGCGGTTCCAATCGCTCGTCGATTTCCGGCCGGGACGCTCCCGCCTTCAGTTCCTTGGCGACGAACAGGTGCAGTTTCTCGTCCAGTACGCCCGGCGAGGCGTAGAGGTAGCCGCGATAGGTCCACCGCGCGGCCGTATAACCGGTTTCTTCGAGGAGTTCGCGGCGGGCGCAGGCTTCGAGCGGTTCGCCCGGTTCGAGCGTGCCCGCCGGCACTTCCCAGAGCGTCTCCCCCAGCACGAAGCGATGGTTGCGCAGCAGGCAGACATGCTCGCGGTCGATCACCGGCAGGATGACAACGGCGCCGGGGTGGAAGACCATGTCGCGGTGGATCGTCGTGCCGTCCGGCGCGACGCTGATATCGACTTCGACCCGGATGCGGCGGCCAACGTGGACGACTTCGCGGGGCATGGGTTCGATCCCGTTCGTTGAAGGGCCGGTACCGCGATGATAAGATGCTGGTTTACGGTCGACCATGGCGGCAGCGAGGAGAGCGGGGCGCACGATGCACGATCCGATGAAATGGGCGCTGCCGCTCTATCGCGCCTTCGGCATCCAGGTCCGCGTCCACCTCTTGTTCTTCCTGATCACAATCCCGATGTGCCTGCGCTTGATTGGCGAGGCGAAGGGGACGGTCTGGTGGTTCGACATCTTCATGATCACCACCGGGCTTGTCTTCTTCTCGGTGCTGCTGCACGAATACGGCCACAGTTTTTCCGCCCGATGGGTCGGCGGCGAATCCACGGAAATCCTGCTCTGGCCGCTTGGCGGACTGGCTTACGTCACCGTTCCGCCCACGCCGCGCCACAACGCCATCGTGACGGCGTGCGGACCAGCCGTGAACCTGGCGATCTGCCTCGTTTGTTCCCTCGCGCTCGTCGCCGGCGGATTTTCGCCACTCAAGGCGCTGAACCCCTTCAAGAGCAGCTACGCGGCGGAGACCTACAACTTCCAGGACGGCCGAACCTATTCGAGCGAATACCGGCACCTCTACTACAAGCCCGGCACCGCCGAAATTGTCGGGGTTGGACTCCAGGTCGGCGAGCAAAAGTTCGATCTCGTCGCGTCCCCCGACCAGGCCGAACGCGCCGTCCTGCCCGCTTGGGCGATCTGGGCCTGGCGGCTCTGTTGGATCAACTGGCTGCTGTTCCTCTTCAACGTCCTCATTCCCGCCTATCCGATGGATTGCGGGCAACTGCTGCATGCCTTCCTCTGGTCCCGATGGGACGACCACTCCCGCGCGACCACCGTCTGCTGCTATGTCGGCTACGGCGTCGCCGCCATCTTGCTCGGTGTCATGATCGCCACGAACGAGGCGATCCTCGGAGGCCTCGCGCTCTTCATTGGGTTGACGTGCTACCTCAAGATGCGTCAGGAGGCCGAGACCGAGCGCGGCGCGTTCGGATACGACTTCTCGCAGGGCTACACCAGCCTCGAACGCGACGAGCCGCCGGCCCGACCCAAACGCAAGGGAATGATCCGCAGCTGGCTCGACGCCCGCAAGGCGAAGAAGATCCAGCGAGAAAGCGAGCAGCGCATCCAGGACGATGAACGAATGGATTCGCTACTCGACAAAATTGCCAAGCAGGGCAAGCAAGCCCTCACCGACGAAGAACGCCGATTCATGGAGCGCGTCAGCGCCCGATACCGCAACAAGTGAGACGACCGTGAGCAGACTGATCGAACCGCGCACGATGAGCGGCTTCCGCGACTATTCGCCGGCGGTGATGATCCCGCGCGAACGGATCCTCCAGACCGCACGCGACGTGTACCGTTCCTTCGGCTTTGCCCCGATCGACACCCCGGCGTGCGAATCGCTCGACGTGCTCCTCGGCAAGGGCGGCGACGAATCGGACAAGCTCGTTTACCGCGTGCGCGGGGCGAAGCAGGAGAAGGAGGAGATGGGCCTGCGGTTCGACCTGACCGTGCCGTTCGCCCGCTTCGCCGCGAAGAACATCAACGAGTTGGGCACGCCGTTCAAGCGGTATGCGATGGGCCCCGTCTGGCGCGGCGAACGCCCCGGCCAGGGCCGCTATCGCGAGTTCTGGCAATGCGACTTCGACACCATCGGCACCACGTCGAACGCCAGTGACATCGAGACGATCCTCGTCGTGAACGAACTGTTCACGAAGCTGGAGATTCCGCGATTCGAGATTCGCGTCAACAGCCGGGCGATCCTGAACGGCCTGCTGCAATCGCTCGGCATCGCGGATCGCGCCGCCGCCCTGCTCCGCTCGCTGGACAAGCTCGCGAAGATCGGCCGCGAAAAAGTCATCGAGGAAATGATTGCCGAGGCGAATGTATCGGCCGACCAGGCTGCTCAGGTGCTGGACCTGGCGACGATGGCCGGAACAAACGCCGAGATCCTCGACCAACTTCAAACGCGATTGCCGGAGAACGACGGCGTCCGCCGCCTGCGCGAACTCCTCGCCATCGCTCCGCGAATCACGCTCGACCTCAGCATCGCCCGCGGCCTCGAATACTACACCGGCATCATCTTCGAGACGTTCCTGCTGGACCTGCCCGCCATCGGTTCCGTCTGCTCCGGCGGGCGCTACGACAACCTCGCGAGCCTCTACACGAAGCAGGTCCTCCCCGGCGTCGGCGGTTCGCTCGGCGTGGACCGCCTGCTCGCGGCGATGGAGGAACTGAAGCACCCGTGGCTGACCGGCGCGTCGTCGCCAGCGCATGTGCTGGTCTTCAATCTCGGTGCGGACCACCTCGGCGAGTATCAGAAGCTGGCGAAGACGCTGCGCGACGTCGGCCTTGCGGTCGAGGTGTACCCCGACCCGAAGAAACTGGGCCAGCAGTTCCAGTACGCCGAGAAGCGCGGCCACCGCGTCGGCGTGATCGCCGGCGAGCAAGAAATCGCGAACGGGACGGTCAAGATCAAGGACTTGATGAAGAAGGAAGAAACGACCGTTTCCAACATCGAAATTGCAACGGCTGTACAACAACTCCTCCAGTAACCATTTTGCATTTTTCATTGATCCAAAATGATCGGACCAATGCAAAATGGGAAATGAAAAATGCAAAATGAAGAGCCGGGACCATGAAACGCGACAACCACTACGAAGTCGCCTTTGAAGCGTTCCTGCGGGCCCGCTCCATTCCGTTCATCGCCGTGGACGAGGCCAAGCGCACGCTCCTCGGCGATGGCGACGTGAAGTCCCTCGACTTCATCATCGTGGGCCCGAACGACGCGAAGCTCGTGGTGGACGTGAAGGGCCGCAAGTACCCGGGCGGCACGATGGCGAAACCGAGCATGACCTGGCAGAACTGGACGTCGCTCGACGACGTCGAAGGCCTTGAACGTTGGGCGGCCGTGCTTGGCCCCGGCTACCGCGGCGTGCTCGCGTTCGCCTACCAGATCCGCCCGCCTTTCGTGCTCCCGACCGACACGAAGGATCTATTCTCCTTCCGCGAGCACGCGTACCTGATGCGCGCCATCGAGGTGACGGCGTACCGGGCCGCGATGCGGCGGCGAAGCCCGAAGTGGGGCACCGTTAGCCTACCCGTGGCCGCGTTCCGGCGCAGCGTGAAACCCTTCACCGATTTCCTCCTCCCCGAACCGGCACTCACCGCATGAATCGGTTTCAAATTGGAATCGTGGCCGAATCCACGGGTCTGCCGATCCGGGCCGCCATCGAGCAGGCATCCAAATGGGCCGTCGACGGCCTCCAGGCCGACGGCGTCGGCGCGCTTGCCGCGAGCGAACTCGGCGACACCGGCCGCCGCGAGTTCAAGAACCTCCTCCGCTCCTTCAACCTCGAACTCGCAGCCATCGGCTGCCCGTTGCGGCGCGGCCTCGATTCACCGGAGGATCAACAAAAGCGACTCGAGAACATTCGAAACGCGATGCAACTTGCATACGACCTCGGCGCACGGAAAGTCGTGGTGCCGTTCCCGAAACTGCCCGAACCGGAGTCGGCGGCGGCGAACACGTTGCGCGAATCGCTGCTCGCCCTCGCGGCGCACGGCGATCGCGTCGGCACGGTCGTCTGCCTCGAAGTCGGCCTCGACGACGCGGCAAGCGTGAAGGACTACCTCGCGGCCTACGACACCGGCGCGCTCGCCGTGAACTTCGACCCGGCCAACTTCCTCGTCAACGGCCACGATCCCCTCAAAGCCGCGATGACGCTGACGGGGCGCATCGGCCACACACACGCCCGCGACGCCAGGCGGTCCACCGCCCACGCGATTCCGGAGGAAGTCCCGGTCGGCGCCGGGGACATCGAATGGCTGGCCTATATCGCCACGCTCGAAGCGATCGACTACCGCGGCTACCTAACCATCGAGCGGACCGTTGGCGAAAGACGGCTCGACGACCTCGCCGCCAGCGTCCGCTTCCTCCGCCGGTTCGCGCCCCGGAATGGAAAATAGTTCCGCACCGTTCAAATTCCGGATACCATCGGTCGAATAGCGTGCATCGTCGTCGCATCGAGGGCTTGCCATGTCGTTCGCCGTCCTCCCGCTGTTCGCCCAATCCGTCACCATGACGCCCGCGGAATCTTCCTTCGAAGCCGCCATCGCCCGGAACATCGTCCCCGTCTCGGCGATCGTGCTCGGCATCCTCTGGCTCATCGTCTATTCGGTCATGGAAGAATGGCGGAAGGTGCGAGTCGCCGAGCAAAACGCCATCCTGAAAAAAGAGATGCTCGAGCGGGGCTTCTCCGCGGACGAAATCGTCCGCGTCATCCGCAACGGCGCCCCGTCCGATAAGATGGCCTTGAAATCCAAGGCCAATCCCGAAGACGGCGCATGACCAATCCTTTTCGTTCCCTACCCTCGGTATCGGAACTTTTGGAAGCCCCGGAGCTGGCCGACGTCCGCCGGATGGTGCCGCACGATTCGCTCGTCGCCGCGCTGCGCCGGGAACTCGACCGCGCCCGGGCCGAGATCGCCGCCGGTCGGCCCGTCGCCACGACATCGCCGGACCTCCTCGCATCCGCGATCGCCTCGCTTCAAATCGACCTTCGCCCCCGTCTCCGCACTGTCCTGAACGCCACCGGTATCGTCCTGCACACCAATCTCGGCCGGGCACCGATGGCGGAATCGGCTGCGCGCGCGGCCTACGACGCGGCGCGAGGCTACCTCAACCTCGAATTCGACCTTGCCACCGGAGAACGCTCCTCGCGCCAAAACGCCGTGCGCGACGGCATTTGCAGCCTCACGGGCGCCGAGGCCGCCACGGCCGTCAACAATTGCGCCGCCGCCACGGTCATCATGCTGCGAGCGCTCGCATCCGGGAAGGACGTCATCGTCTCGCGCGGGCAGCTCATCGAGATCGGCGGCAGCTTCCGTATTCCGGACATCCTGCAAGTCAGCGGCGCGACGCTCCGCGAAGTCGGCACGACGAACATCACGCGCGCCGCCGACTACGAGAAGGCGATCGGCCCGAACACCGGCGCCATCCTCCGCGTCCACGCCAGCAACTACCGCGTCCGGGGATTCACGCAGGCGGCCTCGATCGCCGAACTCGTCGCCATCGGCCGGAAGCACGGCGTTCCCGTCATCGACGACGTCGGCAGCGGCGCGGCCGTCGACTTCGCCGCGCTCGGCTTCCCGGACGAACCGCTCGTCGGCGACGGCATCCGTGCCGGGGCGGACGTCGTGCTGTTCAGCGGGGACAAGTTGCTTGGCGGACCGCAGGCCGGGATCATCGCCGGGAAGCGCCGCTGGATCGACGCGATCGAGAAGGACCCGTTCATGCGCGCCGTGCGGCTGGACAAGATGGCGCTGGCGGCGCTGGAGGCGACGCTCGCGCTCTACCGCGATCCGGTGCGGGCGTTGTCCGAGATTCCCGTGCTGCGGATGATGACGACGCCGATCAAGGTTTTGCGGCACCGATGCGAACGGCTTGCGGAGCGAATCCGAGTTCTCGACGGGATCGCGGCCTTGGAAGTATTGGACGACACGGCTTTCGTCGGTGGCGGTTCGCTGCCGGACCAGGCGATCCCGACGGTCGTCGTCGCGGTCGGAGCGACGGAGGCGAGCGAGGAGGAGTTCGCCCGGCGGCTGCGCGTCGGCGAGCCGGCCGTGATTGCACGCATCCGCCAGGGCCGCGTGCTCTTCGATCTGCGGACGATTTTCGATTCTCAGGAAAACGAACTCGTCACGGCCGTGGCGTCAGCCGTTCGCGGATCGCCGTGAGCCGCCGGGCGAATTCGGCGTCGGAGAGCACCGGCGTCCCTTCGTCGGGCAACTCGCGATCGAGTTCCACCCAGGTCTTGCAGCCTTCGTACGTCGGCAGTTCCGGCACCGCGATTTCCGGCACGGCGTAGACTCGCACCGCGAGCACGTACAGCCCCGGCGTGCGATATCGGAACCGCTGTTCCACGGTTTCGGGCGTCCAGATGTGCCACTCGGCGAGCGAGAGCGCGGCATCCAGATCATTCACGAAGACGACATCGGCGACATCGACGTAGTGCGCGAAGCGGATCGTCCCCGGCGTGCGCGGCTCCGCCTCGGCCGCGTCAAGGTAGCGCATCGCTTCGGGTTGGATCCCCTTGCGGTGCTGCTCGTGGTAATGGGTCGGGTAAAGCCAGAAGCGGGCATGCTCCGGCTTGAACTCGCCGCCGACCTCGGCGATGCCCCCCTTGCGGAGGATGACGGTCTGCGTGCCGTCGGCAAGAGCCCCGCAGACGGCAGCCCATTCCTTGAAGGCGATCTTCAGCATTCGCTCTCCTCCCCGACATGGCGGGTCATCAGGTCGCGCACGGCCGCGAGCGGGGGTTTCCCCTCGTGGAGCACCTGGTGCACGGCGGTCATGATCGGCGTTTCGATACCCCGCGCCTTGGCCCATTCCGCGACGCTGCGGGCGGTCCAGACGCCCTCGGCCACCATCGGCCCGGCGAGGATGTCGGCGAGCGATTCGCCTTTGCCGAGTCGCTCGCCGACGCGGCGGTTGCGGCCGTGTCGGCTGAAACAGGTGGCGATGAGGTCGCCGGCACCGGCGAGGCCGACGAAGGTGGCGGCGTCGGCCCCGGCGGCGACGCCGAAGCGGGTCATTTCGACGAGTCCGCGGGCGAGGAGAGCGGCCTTGGCGTTGTCGCCGAAACCGAGGCCGTCGCAGATGCCGGCGGCAATGCCGAGGACGTTCTTGAGCGCGCCGGCGAGTTCGACGCCGACGACATCGCGGTTGGTGTAGACGCGGAAGCGGTCGCTGCCGAACGCCGCCTGGATTTCGAGGGCGAAGTCGGGATCGCGGCTGGCGGCGACGACGGAGGTGGGCAGGCCGCGGGCCATCTCCTCCGCGTGGCTGGGACCGCTGAGGACGCCGGTCGTCCGCGGGCCGAAAAGTTCCTCGAATATCTGCGTGGGGCGGAGGAACGTGCCGTTCTCAATCCCCTTCGCGAGGCTGAGCAGGCGGACGGAATCGGTGCAAAGACTCGGAAAAGGCGTGAGGGCTTTGCGGAGGAACGCCGTCGGGATGGCGATGGCCCAGAGGTCCGCGTCGGCGACGGCGCGGACCGGATCGTGTTCGATCGCCACCGTGTCGGGGATGCGCACGCCGGGGAGTAGCCGGGCGTTCTCGCGCGTCTCCGCCAGCTCCGCGGCCCATTCCGGCCGAGCCGCCCAGAGCGTCACCGGATGGCCCAACTTCGCCAGATGCACGGCCATCGCCGTGCCCCATCCCCCGGACCCCAACACCGCGAATCGGAACCGGCGCATCGTCTCCTCCGAACGGATCGTTTTCCCACGCGGAATATCTTACCCACCTTCCGTCAACGGACGCGGCATGATGGAAAAACCGCTGAAGGGAGGGAATTCGGGAAGTCGATGCGGTAAAGGCGGCAAACTCGACGGGGGTTTTCGAGACGGGCCGCAATGCGTTCCGGAGGATTCGCCATGACGACGCAACTCAAGGTGTTTCGGTCGGCTGAGGACGAGTGGGACGACTGTGAACGGCCCGAGCCGTCGGTCAACGTCCGGCTCGGCGACCTCCTGCCGCTCGTGGCCATGGCCCAGCGCATGAACTTCCTGTGGGTGAAGGATTTCCTCGACGACGAAGTGACGATCACCGAGGACCTGCACGAAGTCCTCCAGAGCTTCCGCGGTTGCCGCCCGAACGCGGGCTGATGCGAAGAGAGAATTCCCACGACTCCGCCGAACGGCGGAGTCGCTTCATTTTCCGGTCCGGTACTCATCGATCAGTTTTCTCGGCGCGCCGATATCGACGACATGCACTTCACCGGTCCACTCGCGGGCTTGGTGGTTCATAAAGCCGAGTTTCGGCGCGACGAACGTGGCGGTGTGGTTCGCCCGCACCGTTGGCCCGAGCGGTTCGCCGGTATCGCAATCGAGGCCGGACGGAATGTCCACGGCGAACACCGGCAAGCCACTGGCGTTGATCGACTCGACGAATTGATCGAGCGGTTTGCCCAACCCTCGGCTCAGTCCGGTGCCGAACAGGGCGTCGACGATCCAGCCCGCGCCGGGCGTCCAGTCGCGAATCGGTCGGATCGTCAGCCCGATCTTCGTCGCGATTTCGAAGTTCGTCTCGGCGTCGGGTGGAAGGAAGCCGTCGACGAGGAACAGCTCGACGGGCCAGCCGGCAATATCGAGGTGGCGGGCGATGACGAACCCGTCGCCGCCGTTGTTGCCGGGGCCGCAGAGGATCGCCGTCGGCGCACGATCGCGATTCCACCGCATGAGGAGTTCGGCGCAGCCGCGGCCGGCGTTCTCCATCAGGACGATGCCGGGGATGCCATATTCTTCGATCGCACGCCGGTCCAGTTCGCGAACCTGCTTGCGGGACAGGTGGAATCCGCTCATCGACGGATCCTCAGCCCCTGCCCCTTCAGGAGTTCGTCGACTTCCTCTTTGGCGATCCAGGGCAGGTCGCCGGGGATGCTGTGCTTGAGCGCGCCCATCGCGGCGCCGATCTCGAGGCCGCGGGGGAAGTCGCCTTCCAGAATGCCGTGAATGACCCCGGCGGCGAAGGCGTCCCCGGCGCCGAGGCGGTCGACGATCTCCACTTCGAAGTCGGCCGTTGTGAACGTGTGCCCCACCGAATAACCGATCCCGCCGAAGGTATTCCGCCAGACCAGCGGTGTCTGGCGTCGGACGCCGGCGACCATCGTGAGGCCAAAGCGATCGACGAGGCGTTCGGCGACTTCGGCGAAGTCCTGGCCGGTGATGCCGAACAACTGATCCGCGTCCGGCTCGCTGGCGAGGAGCAGGTCCATGCCGGGGAGCAGTTCGGCGAGCGTGCGGCCGGCAACCTCGCGGCTCCACAACTTCGATCGGTAGTTCAGGTCCATGCTCGTCCGCAGGCCCGCGGCGCGGGCAGCGACGAGCGCCTCGGCGGTCGCGGCGGCGACGTTCTCGCCGAGCGCCGGCGTGATGCCCGTCACGTGGAACCACTTCGCACCTTGGAAGATCGTCGGCCAATCGAACGCGCCCGGTTCCACCCGGGCGATGCTCGAATCCTTGCGGTCGTACAGGATGGAACTGGCCCGCGGTGCCGCGCCGAACTCCAGGAAGTACAACCCGCAGCGCCCGTCCGCGGCGAAGTCCACGTGCGGCTCGACGCCCGCCTCGCAGACGCGATTGGCCACCAGTCGGCCCAGCGCGTTGTCGGGCAACCTTGATACCCATGCGGCCGACCGACCCAGGCGTGCCAGCCCGACGGCCGTGTTCAACTCCGCGCCGCCGATCTCGATGTCGAACTGGCGAGCCTGTTCGATGCGCTGAAAATGGGGCGGGGCGAGGCGGACCATCGCCTCCCCGAACGTCACGATTTCGGTCATGCGGAAGAGTGTGCGGGTTGTGCCGGTCGGGGACAAGGGGGAAATTGATGGGACTTTCCGAATGGTTCGCGAACTGCCGGGAAGGAACAGGATACCGGGGCGACAGGTGCCGGTCTGGCGGACGGTATTCGTTTTTCAACCCGATTCCGGCCTCGTACAGTCGATAGCGAGCGCATTCTCCCCATCCTTCGCCCAACCGCTCCGGCCTGCCCGACCCGGCCGGGGCCTGACCGCCGGGAGTCGCCGTGTCGATCCTACGCTGTTTCCTGCCGTGCGCCCTCGTGACGAGCGCGTTGGGTTTTCCCACGATCGCCGCAGCCCAGTGCGATCACGATACCCCACCCGCTGCCAAGGCACCCGCTCCGGCCGCGGTGCCCTGCAACGCGTGCGAGTCCTTCGACTTCAAGAAGGTTCCGCCCGTCCGCCCGCCGACCCGCCCCGGCATGTTCCCAATTCCGCCGTCCGGCGCGGGGGCGTACAACCTGCTCGCGGCCGTGCGCGGCGAGGAATCGCCGGCTCCGCCGAAGTTCGGTTACCCGCCGTTCGCGCTCATGCCGCCGTCGTTCTTCGACGCCGACTTCCGCTACCTCGACGACCCGAAGACGCCGCCGCAGGACGTCTTCGACCGGATGAAGCGCATCCACCTCGGCGACGACTGGCTGCTCTCGGTCGGCGGTCAGACGATGAACCGCTACCACTCCGAGTACAACTCGCGGCTCACGCAGCGCGACAACGTCTATAACCTCTCGCGGTTCCGCCTCTACACCGACCTCTGGTACAAGGACCGCCTGCGCCTCTTCGCCGAATTCAACGCAACCTACAGCATCTGGCAGGACTTACCGCCGCTCGCCATCGACGAATCGGGGCCGGAGATCCAGAACCTGTTCGTGGACGTGAAACTCGGCGAACTCCACAACGCGCCGGTCTACCTGCGCGCCGGCCGGCAGGAACTGCTGCTCGGGTCGCAACGGCTTGTTTCGCCCCCGGACTGGGCGAACGTCCGGCGCACCTTCCAGGGCCTTCGCCTGCTGCGAACCGGCGAGAAGTTCGACTTCGACGCGTTCATCACGCAGCCGGTCGCGCCGGCGATCAACGCGCTCGACAGCGTGGACAACAACCAGATCTTCGCCGGTTCGTTCGCGACCTACCGGCCGAAGAAGGGCCAGGCGATCGACCTTTATTACTTCATGCTGGACAATACGAACCGCGTAACCCAGCAGGGGATCGTGCGCCAACCCTCGACCGTGCACACCATCGGCACGCGCTACTACGGCGACACCGACCTCGACGACTGCCGCAAGCTGCTCTGGGATACCGAGACGGCGATCCAGTTCGGGCAGCGCGGGCAGCAGGACATCATCGCGGGGATGATCACCACCGGCCTTGGCCTGAACTTTAAGAAGGCACCGATGAACCCGACCGTCTGGCTCTACTACGACTACGCCAGCGGCGACGACAGCCCGAACGCGGGGAACCACTTCACCACGTTCAACCAGCTCTTTCCCTTCGGCCACTACTACATGGGGTGGACCGACCTGATCGGCCGGCAGAACATCCACGACGTGAACGCGACGGTCTACCTGTACCCGGCGAAGTGGCTGACGCTCTCGACGCAGTTCCACAACTTCTGGCTGGATAACGTGCGGGACGGGCTTTACAACGTGCCGGGCAACGCCGTGCGGCGGGACGCCACCGGCCGGGCGTCGGCGTTCGTCGGCCACGAGGTGGACTTCATTTCGAACTTCCACCTGACGCGCCGGGCGGACCTGCTGGTGAGCTACGCGCAGCTCTTTGGCGGCGGGTTCCTGCGCGCCACGAGCGGACCGAACGCGGCGGCGAACGCCAACGTGCTGGCGGCGATGTTCAGCGTGCGGTATTGAGTCAGCTTGAACTGTAGTTGTCCGGGAGGGCGTTGACCTTGATCGGGACCTCGCCCTCTTTCTTCTTGCCGTTCTCGGCTTCCTTGGGACCGTCGATCCCTTCGCCGAATTTGACGTGGTACTTGAAGTTGGCGATCGCAAGATTGTCGTTCGGCAGCAGGGCGGCGCGGCGGATGCGTTGACCGTTGACCCGCGTCCCGTTCGTGCTGCCGAGGTCGCGGACGAGCACGAGGCCTTCCGTCTTCACGAGTACGCAGTGCTGCTTCGAAACGCTCTTGTGGTCGATGAACAGATCGCAGCCTTCATCCCGCCCCACGAGGGTCAGATCCTTGACCAGATCCAGCGCCGGCCCGCCGTCGACCGGAATGAGTCTCGCACGCATTGCGTCTCCCAAAGGGGATTCGATGGCGGCATGATATCCGAAATCGGGATACCCGCGACACACCTTTCCGCCCGATTATTCCGCGGCGGGGGCGGGATCCACCGCCCGCCGGGCGGCGCGCTCCGCCAGTCGCTTCGCTTGCACGGTCCGCTCCGGATCCGATTTCGCCAGCGCGCCGTTCGCGGCGATGTGGCGATCCCACGCGTCCTTCGCGATCGACCAGGCGTCTTTCGCAACCGCGAGGGCCGCGGCCCGGCCGGCATCCTTCGGGTCCAGTCGTAGCAACCGGATCGTGGCGCGCTCCGCCTGCTCGTGCTTGCAGACCGCCAACAGGTACGACAGATCGGCCGCACAGAGCGGAAGGATGGTGCGATCCTCGATCGATTGGACGACCTGACCGCCCTTCTCCCAGAATTGCGCGATCGCCGCCTGGGCGTCGGGCAGATTGGCCTGATTCTGCGGGAGTCGGGCGATGGATTGCTTTTCGTAAAGTTCGTCGGCCCGGGCACCCCAATCCTTGAGCGACTCGGCCGATACCGGATTGCGCCGCGCCTGCGCCCGGATCTGGCCCACCGCCCGTTCCCGTTCCACCAGCACCCGGACGACTTCGTTGAACTGACCCCGGCCGATCCGCTCCCGCGGGTTCGGATCCAGTACCAGTTCCGAATAGCGCCGGAGGAAAAACCCCCTCAAGGCGTTCCGCACTTCGTTGTTGAGAACCTCCGCCGGCGGATCGAAGAGATCGAGCGGGATCGGCGAGAGCTTGGTGATCTGTTCGAGGAGGCGAAGTTCCCGCGAGGGCGTGGTATCCGTGCCGCCCTCTTCGAGCGGGAGGAACGAATGCAACACGCGGGTCAGGCCGTACTTGTCGACGTTGACCGGTGCGCTCCAGATCTTCGTGTTGGCGCCGAAGCGGTCGACGAGTTCCGCAGGGTCCCGCGCCAGTATTACGCCGACCTCCGCACCGATCTTTCGTTCCAACAGTTTCATCCGCTCGGACGTCGCCATGAAGGGAACGGCGACATAAACGGTAGCCGTCTTGAGCAAGTCCGGGGAGCCGTCCCACGGGCGGGATTTGTCCTCGATCCACGGTTTCAGGAGATCGGGTTTCGCAACCAGTTCCGTGAGCGTCCCCACGGCGCCGCCCGTGCTCGGGAACGGCTCGCCGCGCCACGGATCGAACAGCGCCACCGAACCGTTCGGCAATCGGCAGCCCACGGCCCAGAACGGGCCTTTCGTCGCCTTGTCGTTTTCCACGGCGATGCTGGCGGCGGTTTCCCGATCCGGCGGGCCGATTAGACAACCATCCAAACCGAGTTGTTGGATGGCCGCGAGGAACAAATAGGCCCGATCCAGCCCGCTGCCGTAGCCGCGGAGCAGCAGGAACTGCGGCGGTAGCGGTGGCGAGAACGCGGGGCCGGCGGGCGAGACCACGAGAGCTTGCCGGAGATAGACTTGTCGACAGACCCAATCGAAGGCCAGACGCGCTTTCTGCTCGGCCGGAAGTTCACCCAGATCGAGCGAGCGGATCGCATCGCGAATCGCAAGGCACTCGGAAAGGTACGCGGCGTCGAGATTGCTGTAGGGCGTCCCCGCGACTTCCTTCAGTTCTTCGGCGCTCAGCCGCAGCCGTTCCGCCAGCGTCTTCGCGGCGTCCGCCGGCATCGGTTGGGGCGATTCCGCAGCCGGCACTTCCCCGAGGTCGGAGTTCAACAGGGACACGGCCTGGCGGGCGCCGCCGAGGTCGGGCTGGCGACGCAGGATCGCCGCGCTGGCGGGCCACGGATCGGCCTTGGCGGCTTTCTCGACGGGGACGTCGCCGGTCGGTCCAGTTTTCGCCGTGCAGCCGACGGCAAGCACGGCGGTGAGGAGGGCGACGATTCGAATCGGAGTCATTCGTGTCTCGATCGGTCGGGGTCAGCGTCCGGCCAGCGCCTCGCGGAGCCGCAGGCAGGTCGCCAGCAGGGCGGGCAGTTCCGCCAGCGGAATCATGTTCGGTCCATCGCTCGGGGCCCGGTCCGGGTCGGGGTGCGTTTCGAGGAACAGCCCGTCGCACCCGGCCGCGACGGCGGCGCGGGCGAGCGTCGGTACCATCTTCCGATCCCCACCCGTGCGATCTCCCAGCGCCCCCGGCGTCTGTACGCTGTGCGTGGCGTCAAAGATCACCGGCGCACCGGTTTCCTGCATCCACGGAATCGACCGCATGTCGTTGACAAGCAAACCGTAGCCAAATGTGGTTCCCCGTTCGGTCAGGATCACGTTCGTGTTGCCGACCTCGGCGAGTTTGGACACGACGTTTTTCATGTCCCACGGGGCCATGAACTGGCCCTTTTTCACGTTGACGACCCGGCCCGTGCGCCCGGCGGCTTCGAGCAGATCGGTCTGGCGGGCGAGGAACGCCGGTACCTGGAGCACGTCCACGACCTCCGCGACGGCGGCGCACTGCGCCGGTTCGTGGACGTCGGTGGTGAGCGGGAACGCGAATTCGGACTTAACTTCGGCGAGGATGCGCAGGCCCGCATCGAGGCCCACGCCGCGGTACGACTTGCCCGAACTCCGGTTTGCCTTGTCGTAGGACGCCTTGAACACGACGGGAATCTTCAGCCGGTCGGCGAGGCCCCGCAACGCCTCGGCGATCCGCAGCGCATGGTCGCGGGTTTCGATCACACAGGGACCGAGGACGAACAGCAACGGGTGCCCGGCCCCGATCGCGTGCGGCCCGATCGCGACGGTTCGACGGTCCATGTTCGATCCTTTCCCGTATGCGAATTCCTCGGAGACATTTTTACGAATCAAGACCAGTTTTCCCCACGGATCGCTCGGAAATGCCCGTTGAAAAAATTGCTCTCCCGCCGGCGGGAAGTTCTTGGTAGATTTTGCATCCCAATGGGGACGACCCTCGAAGGACTTCCGCGGCAAGGAGGCTGCGCGTGGCCCGTCCGTGGCGGCTGCGACATAAACTCGTCTTCGGCCTGGCGCTCGTGATCGCGAGCATCGGCCTGCTCATCGCCGGCGCGGTGTTGGGGCTGCGCTCCTACGTCGCTGCGGGCCAACTCACCGACCACAAGCTCGAACAGATGCAGGTGATGATTATCCTGCGGGACAACATCCACCTCATGGCCAGCGGGGGCCACAAGAGCCGGCAGGAGGAACAGAGCCACATCCTCCACCACGTCGCCATCGCCGAACGGACCATCGAATACTACCGCGAGACGCTCAAGGCGACCGAACCGTTCCAGTACCGCGACCCCGACGGCGGCGAAGGCGAACGACACGCGCTTCGGCAGATGGAAGCGGCCCTTGCGGCGATGAAACGCTCGGTCGCCGCCCGCGGCGCCAGCATCAGCGCCACCGGCGACCTCCGCCTCATCGACGAACCCACCCTCCGCAAGGCCTACGCGGAGTTGCTCGCCGAATCCACCACCCTCTTCTCGCTGATCCGCTCCGACGTGAAGCAGTCGTTCGCCCACGCGAATTCCACGTCGCGGCGAGGCACGGTACTCGCGGGCGGAGCGACGGCGCTCGCGGTCGTTCTCGTGCTCACCCTGCTCTACTACTTCAAGGTTTGGGTCTTCAGCCCGATCCGGCAGCTCCAGGCCGGCGTCCGCCGGGTTCAGGCCGGTGATTTCAACAGCCCCATCCAACTCGAATCCAAGGACGAACTCGAGGAACTCGCCCGCGAATTCAACACGATGACCGCTCGGCTCCGCGACGTCTACGCCGACCTCGCCCGCCAGGTCAACGAGCGCAGCCGGCAACTCGTCCGCTCCGAGCGGATGGTCTCCGTCGGCTTCCTCGCCGCCGGCGTTGCCCACGAAATCAACAACCCGCTCGCCTCCATCGCCTTCAGCTCCGAAGCACTCGAACGCCGCGTCGAGGACGTCGCCAAACGGCTCTCCCCCGGCGACGCCGAAGTGCTCGCCCGCTACCTGCGCGTCATCCAGCAGGAGGCGTTCCGCTGCAAGCAGATCACCCAGAAGCTGCTGGATTTCAGCCGCTCCGGCGAAGGCCGCCGCGAGGCCACCGACATCGGCCGCCTCGTGCAGGACGTCATCGACGTGGCCCGACCGCTTCCGAACTGTCGCGGCAAAACCATCGACTTCTCGCCCGCCTACGTCGTCGCCGAGGTCAATCCGCCCGACCTGAAATCGGTTGTCCTCAACCTCGTCGTAAACGCCCTCGACAGCATGGACGAAGGCGGTGTATTACGCATCCGTGCCGTCCGCGCCGGCGACTACGTCGAACTGAACTTCCGCGACGACGGCTGCGGCATGACCCAAGACGTGCTCGACAATCTCTTCGAGCCGTTCTTCACCCGCAAACGCACCGGCAACGGAACCGGGCTGGGGCTGTCCATCAGCCACCAGATCGTCGACCAGCACGGCGGCACGATCGCCGCCCACAGCGACGGCCCCGGCCACGGCAGCGAGTTCACCCTCCGCCTGCCCGTCCGCGGGGTCGCCGTCGAACCCAAGGCGGCCGAGCCGCCGATCTTGCCTCTGCGACCGTTGCAGCGGGCAGCCTGAGAAGTGCGAATACCGAAGAGGATCGCGAACCGTGAATCCGACTCCACAATTGAAACTCCGCGTCCTGTTCGTCGACGACGAGCCGCACCTGCGCGAATTGATGCAGATGGAACTGCCGCGGCTCGGACACGACGTCACCGTCTGCCCCGATACGCGCAGCGCTGTCGAAACGCTCAAACGCGCCACGTTCGACGCCGCGATTCTCGATTTGAAAATGGAGCACGATACATCGGGCCTGCAGGTGCTCGCCCACCTGAAGCAGGTTTCACCCGACACCGAAGCCGTCATCATGACCGGCTATGCCAGCCAGGAGACCACGGTGAACGCGCTGCGGCTTGGCGCGTTCGACTACCTCACCAAACCCTGCAAGCTCGCCGACATCGAAGGCCTGCTACTTCGCATCGTCGAGAAGAAGAAGCTCAGCAACCATGCGGCCGCCCTGCAAACCCGCGTCGTCGCCGCCGAAGGCCCCGGCCTGCTCGTCGGCGGCAGCCCCGCCATGCGGCCCGTCCAGCAGTTCATCGAAACCGTCGCCCCCACCGACGCCACCGTCCTCATCACCGGCGAAACCGGCACCGGCAAGGAAGTCGTCGCCCGATCCATTTACAATCAATCGCATCGCGCCGGCATGCCCTTTGTCCCCGTCAACTGCGGCGCCGTCGCCCAGAACCTCGCCGAGAGCGAACTCTTCGGCCACCGCAAAGGCTCCTTCACCGGGGCCGACAAGGACCGCAAAGGGATGTTCGAAGTCGCCAACGGCGGCACCCTTTTCCTCGATGAACTCGGCGAACTTGACAAAAACATCCAGGTGAAGATGCTCCGCTTCCTCGAGTCCGGCGAAGTCCGCCGTCTCGGAGACACCGAATCCATCACCGCCGATGTACGCGTCATCTGCGCCACCAACCGCGACCTCAAGAAGGAAATCGCCGACGGGCGATTCCGCGAAGACCTGCTCTTCCGGCTGAACACCTTCCACATCCACCTGCCGCCGCTCCGCGAGCGAACCGAGGACATCCCCGACCTCGCCAGGCACTTGCTGGCCCGGCATGCCAAGAAACCAGTCGACCAGGTGATGGGCCTGCTCACGCCCGAAGCCCTCGACACCATGCTCCGCTACTGGTGGCCGGGCAACGTGCGGGAACTCTCGAACGCGATGGAGTACGCCTGGATCGTCAGCGGCGGGCGACCGATCACGGCCCACCACCTGCCGCACGACGTCCGCACCGGACGCCAAAACCCGCCCGCGACGATCCGCTTCCCCACCGCCGCCCTCCCCACTACGCCCGCATCCGAACCGATGCCGGAGCAGCCTCGCGGCAAAACGCTCGAAGACGTGGAGATGGAGTACATCCTGCAGGTCTACGCGAAGAACAACCAGAACAAGCAGGCGACGGCGGCCGAACTCGGCATCAGCTTGAAGACGCTTTACAACAAACTGCACAAGTACGAGGACGAACGCCAGCGACGGGCGGGATGAACCGCCTGCTCCGTTGCGCCACGAGGCGGAGTTGCTCATTCGGGGTGGGGGTGATGGGGATCGCAGCGGCCCCGGCGTTTCCGCATGCCCCCTTCCCCTAACCTTTCCCCACAAGCCGCCTCGCGGCGGTGACGCGCTCCGGTCCGAAGACTCCGCGTCGCCGCTAAACGGGGGTCTTCGTTTTGCATTTTTCATTCCTCATTTTGCATTGGTCCGAATCGTCGAAACCCGTCAATGAGAGATCCCGCTACCTCACGACGGTGACGCGCTCCGCTCCGAAGACTCCGCGTCGCCGCTAAACGGGGGTCTTCGTTTTGCATTTTTCATTCCTCATTTTGCATTGGTCCGAATCGTCGAAACCCATTAACGAGGGGAAAAATTGTTCGTCGGAAATTCCCCCTCCTGGGTGGGATGGGAGGCGTTCTTCGAAACGTCGTCCATCCCGCGACGTTCCGAAGAATGCTACCTACCCCACTGTAAGGGGGTAGTATTCGAAACGTGCGGAGTCAGAGCGGTCCCATTTTCCAGTACAGTGTCGCACCTCCCCGGCCAGAACCGATTTTCCTCGTCCAAAGTTTGCCGATGCCCTCCTCCAGCGCCGCTGTCAGTCTCTTCTCGTTCACCCGCAGATCCTCCGGCAAATCCGACTACAGTTCCTCTCGCGTCTTCGCCTTTTCCTCGTTGAACGGAACCAGCAAACACAGCGCCTCGCGCAGGGCGATCCTCCACGTGTGCTCCCTCACTCGCACTACTGGGCGTAGGCGTCCGCCTTCTCGCGCTCGTCCACCAACTGGTTCGTCGGAAAAGTTCCGGCGGGAGGGGCAAGAGTCGGTTTTAATTCGGGTGGGTAACGCGGAGCAAACGAAATCGCCCCGCCGGATCGGCGGGGCGTAGGAGGGGGCTGGACGCGGGGTCACTTCTTCAGTTGGCCGTTGATGGCTGTCCAGGCGTCGAGGAAGCCTTCGAGCTGGCGGCTGCGGACGGGGTGTTGAAGCTTGCGGACGGCCTTCGCCTCGATCTGCCGGACGCGCTCGCGGGTGACCTTGAAGATGCGGCCGACCTCTTCGAGGGTGTAGGTGTAGCCGTCGCCGAGGCCGTACCGGAGCTTGATGATCTCGCGTTCGCGGTAGGTCAGCGTCTTCAGCACCGCCTCGATCTTGTCCTTGAGCATCTCGTTGGTGGCGGAGTTCACCGGAGAGTCGATCGTGTGATCTTCGATGAAGTCGCCGAAGTAGCTGTCTTCGCTCTCGCCGACGGGCCGGTCGAGACTGATCGGGTGCCGGCTGATCTTGAGGACGCGTTTCGTCTCCTCATAGCTGATTCCGGCCGCCTTCGCGGTTTCCTCGATCGTCGGCTCGCGGCCAAGTTCCTGAACCAGCTGCTTGCTGACGTTCCGCAGCTTGCTCATCGTCTCGATCATGTGCACCGGAATGCGGATCGTCCGCGCCTGGTCGGCGATGGCCCGCGTGATCGCCTGGCGGATCCACCAGGTAGCGTAGGTGCTGAACTTGAAGCCGCGGCGGTACTCGTACTTGTCGACCGCCCGCATGAGGCCGGTGTTGCCTTCCTGGATGAGGTCGAGGAAGGATAGACCCCGGTTGCGGTACTTCTTGGCGATGCTGACAACGAGCCGGAGGTTGCCGCCGGAGAGTTCCCGCTTGGCCAGTTCGTACTCGGCAAAGCGTTGTTTCATGATCTGCACGCGGCGGCGGAGCGTCGACGGCTCCTCCAGCGTGATGAGCATGAGATCCTGCAGTTCCTTCTCCAGGTTCGCCCGTTCCTCCTTGGCCGTGCGGTTACCCCGCATCTCGTTGATCTGCTGTTCGAGTTCATCCATCCGATCGCTGATCTGCTCCAGCTTCTTCATCAGCGGCTGGACCTTCTGCGTGCGGATCGAGAGTTCCTCGACGAGTGTGACGGTCTTGCGGCGACGGGACTTGAGACGGTCGCGGATCGCCTCCTTGTCGGTTTCCGGCGTCCGTTCGTCGGTGAGTTTGTTGAAGTCGTCGACGTTGACTTCCATCAGCGGCTCGAGCGTCCGCAGATTGTGCGGCATGCGCTGCAGGATCTTATCCTTTTCGAGGTTCTCGGTCTGACTGACCTTGATCGTGCGATCGAAGGGTAGGTCGCCGGTCTGTACTCGCTTGAGCGTTTCGAAGACGTTGCGGAGGGCGTAGTCGCACTCGAGGACTTTGCGGCGGAAACGGCGACGGGTGACTTCGATCTTCTGCGCCAGCGAGATTTCGAGGCGGCGGTCCAGGAGGGGGATTTCCCCCATCTGGGTGAGGTACATGCGGACGGGGTCGTCGATATGGCGACCGTCGCCCTCGTTGTCGGAGAAAAGAGCTTCGTCCTCGGCAAGGATGGCTTCTTCGGCGACGGCACCGGCCACTTCCTCGGCGTCCTCGGGGTCGATGACGTTGATGCCGTTCTGCTCGAGTTGTTCGAGGATGTCTTCGAGCCGCCCGGATTCGGAAGTGCCTTCCGGGAGGGCGAGATTCACTTCGTCGAAGGTGAGCGATCCGCTCTGTTTGCCCTTCTCGATCAGTGTCTTGAGAACGTCGTCGGTCGTCTTCGCGTCGATCATCCGAGTCTCCCGTGCCCGAAGGCCGCGCGAGCAACACATGCGTCGCGGCCTGGAACGGTCTTGAACCGGTGGCGCCGAATCGGCCCCACGCCGGCGATCCATCGCCGGCCTTTCACGTCACCCCGCCTCCCGCGTCCGGTCTTGCAACCGTCGGAGGAGGTCGAGCTTGGCGGCGTCGTCCATGTCGGCCCCGCCCAGTTGCTGCTTCAGCGACCGCGTTTCGTCGTCGACTCTTACTTTAGCAAATCCCTCGACGACTTTGTGGAAGTAGATCGGGCGTTCGGAAATACTACGACCTACTTCCTGAAGGTCCATCGCGGCGGCGGCCAAATCGGGCCGGTCGATCAGCCGCACCCGGAGGTTGTCGAGTTCCGGGGAGATGCCGCTCTCGTGCAGCGCGTACAACTCGACGAGCATCCGGCGCAGCCCGGTGTGGGCAATCCGCTCCGGCCGGATCTTGCCGTGGGCCTCGCGCACAAGGTCCGGTTCGGCGAGGAGGATCTGGAGGAGTTGCCGTTCAATGATCGCGGCGGCGCCGGAGGTGCGCGGCGGGGGTGCGGGTGCCGGATCAGACGGGCCATCGTCGAATGGGCGGGTTTCGCGAGTGGTCTCCCGCGCCTCGCGCCGGCGGCGTTCCAGTTGCAGTTCCTTCAGCCGCCCTCGCACGGTGCGCAGTTCGATTCCGAGTCGCTGCGCCAGCCGCGTGAGGACAAGTTCCTGCTTGAGTTGTGCCGCCTGGTTCGGCACCTGCGGCGCGAGCGCGATGATGCCGAGGATGGCATCGAGCATCCGCCGGACGCCCTCAACGTTGGAGCGGTCCGCTTTCGCGAAGAGTTGATCGAGCTTGAAATCCAGCGCATCGGCGGCGGAATCGAGTGCCCGGCGGAAAGCAGCTTCGCCATCGTCCCGCATCAACAGGTCCGCCGGGTCGAGGCCATCGGGCAAGGTCGCCACGGCGAGTTCGACGTCCTGGCTGACGAAGATTTCGAGGGCGCGATCGACGCCCGTGGTGCCGCCGGCGTCGGCATCGAAGACGAGGACGATGCGTCGGGCGTGGCGGACGAGCTGCGCCACATGCCGGGCGTTGAGCGCCGTGCCCATTGTGGCGACGACATTCGAGATGCCACGCTGGTGCGCCATCATTACATCCGTGTAGCCTTCGACGACGGCGAGCACTCCCGATGCGGACCCCACATGGCGGGCGAGGTCGATGCCGTAGAGTTGTTCCTGTTTCTTGAAGATCGGCGTCTCGGGCGAATTGTAGTATTTCGGCCCGCGGGCGGCGTAAGGAGAATCGGGCATGATCCGGCCGCCAAAGCCGACGGTGCGGCCCTGCACGTCGCGGATCGGGAACATGACACGATCTCGAAAGCGGTCGTAGAAGCCCCGCCCCTCATCCCGCTCGCCGAGCAGGCCGACCTCGACGAGGAGTTCGACCGGCACCTTGTCCTCGTGCGCCCGGCGGACGAGCCAGTCGCCGTCGAGCGGGGCGAAGCCCAGGCCGAACTGTCGCACGCTCGCACCAGCCAGGCCGCGCTCGCCGAGGTACTTTCGGGCGTTCGCGCCGATGTCCGATTCGAGCAGATGCTTCTGGTAGAGCCCCTGTGCCCACTTCATGACTTCGAAGAGGCGGGACTTGTGGATGTCCTGCGGGGACGCCTTCGCCTCGTCCATGGCGATGCCGGCGCGCTTCGCCAGGATCGCCATCGCCTCCAGGAAGTTGACCTTGTCGTACTTTTCCACAAATGTGAAGACGTCGCCGGTCGCCCCGCAGGCCCAACACTTGAAGTTCTGCCACTTGCGATCGATGTTCAACGACGGTCGCGTGTCGTCGTGGAAGGGGCAGACGCACTTGAAGTTTTTGCCGGCGGGTTGCACGGCCAGATAACCACCGATGACATCGACGATGTCACTGGCGGCTTTGATCCGCGTCTTGAGTTCCACCAGATCGCGCGCCACGGCCCACCTGCCCGTCCGAGTTCCGTGTTCGTTCGCCCACTGCCACCGGAAAACGAATCACCATCCCCTCGTCGCGGGAAGTCTCCACGGCTCGATGCGGGTGTGACGGGTGCCGGGTGGAAAATCGGCATTCAACCGTCGGGGAGCCGGAAACGGAGAACTCGGTTTCGCGTCGGGTTTTGTCGTGGTGGAGGGCGTGTCAGCCGCCCGGTCCGGTGGTGAACAATTTATAATGGGATCGATTCGACCGTCAAGTTGAACGGTATTCGCGACCCAGTACCAGCATACACCACGAACCGATCCGGTGCCGAACCGCCGTTGCTTTCTTCGCCCGTCGCCCAACAATAGCCGCATCGGTCAACCTCACCCCGGATGGTCTCGCCATGTTGAATAGCTTCCAGGCCAAGTCGTCGCTCGCCGTTGGTGGAAAAAATTACACGATCTACAACCTGCGAACCCTCGAGACGGCGTTCCCGGCCGCGAAGACTCTGCCGTTCTCCCTCAAGGTTCTGCTGGAGAACCTGCTGAGGACCGAGAACAACCTGTCGGTGCGGAAGGCGGACATCGAGGCGCTGGCGAAGTGGGACCCGAAGGCGGAGCCGGACGCGGAGATCGCCTTCACGCCGGCGCGGGTGCTGATGCAGGACTTCACCGGCGTGCCGTGCGTCGTGGACCTCGCGGCGATGCGGGACGCGATGAAAGCGCTCGGCGGAAACCCCGGCAAGATCAACCCGCTCGTGCCGGTGGAACTGGTCATCGACCACTCGGTGCAGGTGGACGAAGCCGGCACGCCCTCGGCGTTCGCCAACAACACGAAGCTCGAATACGAGCGGAACCAGGAGCGCTACACCTTCCTGCGCTGGGGCCAGACCGCGTTCAACAACTTCAAGGTCGTGCCGCCCGAGACGGGGATCGTCCACCAGGTGAACTGCGAGTTCCTCGCCCGCGTGGTGTTCGTTGATGACGCCGGCGTGGCGTACCCCGACACGCTCGTCGGCACCGACAGCCACACGACGATGGTGAACGGTATGGGCGTGCTGGGCTGGGGCGTCGGCGGCATCGAGGCCGAGGCCGCCATGCTCGGCCAGCCCGTCACGATGCTCATCCCGCAGGTCGTCGGCTTCAAGCTGAGCGGCAAACTGAAGGAAGGCGCGACCGCGACCGACCTCGTGCTCACCGTCACGCAGATGCTCCGCAAGAAGGGGGTCGTCGGCAAGTTCGTCGAGTTCTTCGGCCCCGGCCTGCCGCAACTCTCGCTGGCGGATCGACTCACCATCGCGAACATGGCCCCCGAATACGGCGCGACCTGCGGTATCTTCCCCGTCGACGTCGAGACGCTGAAGTACCTGAAGCAGACCGGCCGCAGCGACGAGCAGATCGCGCTCGTCGAGGCATATTGCAAGGCGCAGGGCCTTTTCCACGACGCGACCACGCCGACGGCGAACTATACCGACACGCTCGAACTCGACCTCGCGACCGTGGTCCCGAGCCTTGCCGGGCCGATGCGCCCGCAGGACCGCGTGGCCCTCACGGACATGAAGAAGAACTTTGGCGACAACCTGCCCAAGTTGAAGGAAGCCGCGAAGAAGGCGGCCGGTTTGCCGATGGCGAGCGCGCCGGCGACCGAGACGAGCAACGGACAACTGACCGACGGCAGCGTCGTCATCGCGGCGATCACGAGTTGCACGAACACGTCGAACCCGTCCGTGATGGTCGCCGCCGGGCTTGTTGCCAAGAAGGCCGCCGCCAAGGGGCTGACGACGAAGCCGTGGGTGAAGACGAGTCTCGCGCCCGGATCGAAGATGGTGACGGAATACCTGACGAACTCGAATCTTTTGCCGGAGCTGGAGAAACAACGATTCCACGTCGTCGGCTATGGCTGCACGACCTGCATCGGCAACAGCGGTCCGCTCGCCGATAGCGTCAGCAAGGAGATCGGTTCAAAAGCGCTCGTCGTCTCGGCGGTCCTGTCCGGGAACCGAAACTTCGAGGGCCGCGTCCACGCCGAGGTCCGGGCGAACTACTTGGCGTCCCCGCCGCTCGTCGTCGCGTACGCCCTCGCCGGCACCGTGAACATCGACTGGGATAAGGACTCCCTCGGCAAGGGAACCGATGGCAAGGACGTTTACCTGAAGGACATCTGGCCGACGCAGAAGGAAGTGCAGGACGTGATCGATTCCGCCATCACGCGCGAAGGGTACCAGAAGACCTATTCCAGCGTGTACGACGGCGACGAGAACTGGCGGGCGCTGACGGTGCCGACCGGCGACCGTTACGCCTGGGTGCCCACTTCGACCTACATCGCCAACCCGCCCTACTTCGACGGCATGACCACGACCCCGCCGCCCGTGACGGACATCGCCGGCGCCCGCTGCCTGGCCGTGCTCGGTGACAGCATCACGACCGACCACATCAGCCCGGCGGGGAACATCAAGAAGGATTCGCCCGCCGGCAAATACCTCATCGCCAATGGCGTCGAGCCGAAGGACTTCAACCAGTACGGCGCCCGCCGCGGCCACCACGAAGTGATGATGCGCGGCACCTTCGCCAACATTCGCCTGAAGAACCTGCTCGTCCCCGGCGTCGAGGGGGGCGTGACGAAGTACCTGCCGACCGGCGAGACGATGTCGATCTTCGACGCGAGCATGAAGTACCAGCAGGCCGGCACGCCGCTCGTGATCTTGGGCGGCAAGGAATACGGCAGCGGCTCGAGCCGCGACTGGGCGGCGAAGGGGACGAACCTGCTCGGCGTGAAGGCCGTGATCGTCGAGAGCTTCGAGCGCATCCACCGCAGCAACCTCGTCGGCATGGGTGTACTGCCGCTGCAATTCAAGACGGGCGAGTCGGTCGCGACGCTCGGCCTGACCGGCGAGGAGGTCTTCGAACTGCCGGGCATCTTGGATGCACTCAAGAAGGTCGGCACCGGCAAGGTGTTCGTGACCGTGAAGGCCGGCGCGAAGACGTTCGAGGCGCAGTTGCGGGTCGATACGCCGCAGGAGGTGCTGTACTACCAGCACGGCGGCATCCTGCCCTATGTACTGCGGCAACTGTTGGCAAAGTGAATGGGGATAATGTGTTAAATTGAGAGAGGGTATAGGAGAACGATATGTCTGCACTCTTGATGCCGTCTCCGGTTTCGACCCCGCCGCCGAAGTTCGTGCCGAAACCAATCCGGTGGACATGTCAGCAATTCCAGGACATGAGCGATTCCGGCGTGCTCGAAGGTCGAACCGTGATTCTCGTGGACGGAGAGATTCTGGACATGCCCAAACCGAATCCTCCGCATGACACAGCCGTCACATTGACCCTCTACGTCCTTCTAAGAGTCTTTGCGCAGGATCATTTCGTTCGCGTGCAAACGGGGTTACCGACAAACCTCGACACCGATCCAATTCCCGATTTGGCCGTGATCGCGGGATCGCCCCGCGACTTCTCCAAGCAGCATCCCAGCACGGCCTCGCTCGTCGTGGAAGTCGCCGATTCATCGCTCGACTACGACCTCGGAACAAAGTCCAACCTCTACGCCGCCGCCGGCATTCTCGACTACTGGGTGATCGACGTGAACGGCCAGCAGTTGCACGTCTTCCGCGATCCAGTCGCCGATGCCACCGCGCCTCGGGGCTTCCGATACAATTCGATCCAAGTGCTCGACCATGCCGACACCATCACCCCACTCGCCGGCTCGGTGCCGATCGCCGTCGCCGATCTCCTTCCCTGAATCCTCGGAGCCTTTCCATGCTCTCCCGCCGTTCCTTCCTCGCCGCCGGGGCCGCGCTCGCGGCTTCGCCGTTCGCTTCGGCCATCGATCCGATCAAGCGGCCGTCGGAGAAGCCCGACATCAAGCTCAGCCTCGCGGCCTACTCGTACCGACAGTGGCTCGACCTCAAAAAGCCGACGATGTCGCTCTTCGACTTCATCGACCTCGCGGCCGACCTGCCGCTCGACGCGGTCGAACTCACGTCCTATTACTTCGCCGAGACGACGGACGCTTACCTCGACAAGGTGCGAACGCACGCCGAGAAGAAGAAGCTCGCCATCTCCGGCGTGCCGGTCGGGAACAACTTCTGCCTGAAGGACGACAAGAAGCGGAAGGTGCAGATCGACCTCGTGAAGGACTGGACGGCGCGGGCCGCGAAGCTCGGGGCGAAGACCGTCCGCATCTTCGCAGGGAACCTCGAGAAGGGCGAGACGCTGGAGATGGCCCAGGCCCGCGTGATCGCGGCGATGGAGGAGTGCCTCGAAGTGGCGGCAAAGCACGGCGTGCTGCTCGCGCTCGAGAATCACGGCGGCATCACGGCGACGCCGGAGCAACTGCTCGCGCTTGTGAAGCCGATCAAGAGCCCGCACCTCGGCGTGAACATTGATACCGGCAACTTCCGTACGGCGGACCCGTATGGCGACGTGGCGAAGATCGCCCCCTACGGCGTCGTCTGCCAGATCAAGACGGAAGTCAGCCCCGCCGGCGGCAAGAAGGCCGAGGCGGACCTCGCACGGTACATGAAGATTCTGAAGGATGCGAATTTCCACGGCTACGCGGCGCTCGAATACGAGGCCGCCGAAGACGCGAAGATCGCGGTGCCGCGGTACGTGAGGGAGTTGCGAAAGTTGATTGGTTAATTGAAGTATGGCCCGCAGATGACGCTGACCTTCGGACGCTGATGAAAACCTGATAAAACCATCAATCATTGGTTTTCATCATCTTCAATCAGCGTCCGAAGGTCAGCGTCATCAGCGGGCCATCATTGACTCGCCCAAATCGAGAGCGTTCAGAATCAAATCCCGCACGCCTGTCATCGGCACGCTCGGGCCGGGATTCGGGCCGTGGCCGATCAGGATCGGTCGGTCGAGCGGATCGCTCGCCGCGAGGCCGTGGCTGCCGCGAACGATGCCGGGATCGAGCGGCACCACGTCGAAGATCGTGCGGAAGCCGAGCTTCTTCTGGATCAATCGTCGGGCGGCGCGGAGTTTCGGCGCGAAGAGCTTCGGATTCCAAAACAGTTCGCACGGGTCGAAGCCCGGCTTGTGGTGGATCGCCACGGCCCGCGCGTAATCGGGCGCGAGGGCGTCGTCCAGCCAGAACGGATACGCGAACCAGGCGTTCGGCTTCGCGAGCACGATCAGCTCGCCGGATCGGACATGGTCGAGATGAATCGTCGCCCGCTCCTCGCCGAGGAGAACGCGGTCTACGCCTTCGAGTTGTGCGAGCACGTCGCGGACGCGCAGGATGTCGGCGGCGTCCTTGACGTAGACGTGCGCCAACTGGTGATCGACAACCGCGAACGCGCGGCTGTCGTACAGGTCCAACTGCTCGCCGAACGGCCCCTCGCGCACGGAGAGCAACCCCGCGACGCGCAGGGCGCGGTTCGGCACGATCGGCGTGTCCACGTCGCAATGGCCGTACTCGCTGACGATCCAGACCTTCGCTCCAGCGGCGTTCGCGGCATCGAGGAGCGGCGCGCAGTCGTCGTCGAGTTGTTTCACGAGTTTCGGCATATCGCAGCCGGACGGGCCGTGCCGCTGTGGTTCATAGTCCAGGTGCGGCAGGTAGACGAGCGTCAGGTCCGGCGATTTGTCGGCGAGAAGACTCGCGGCGGCCTTCGCGATCCACGTCGTGCAAGCGCGGCCGGCAGTCGGGCCCCAGAAACTCGGGAACGGGAAGCGTCCTAGCTTATTTTCCAATTCCATTGCGATGGTTTTGGGTGAACTGGATATACCGAACGCCTTGTTGCCATCGACGCCATACCACGGTTTCGGCGTCACGCTGAGCGCGACGTCGGCCCCCTGGTTGAACCACCAGAACAGTTTCGCGGCTTCGAACTCCCGTCCGCGCTCGGCGGCCCGGCGCTTCGCCGTTTCGTAGAGCGGCTCCGCTCGCATCAGCCGGTTCGATTGCTGCCAGAAGCGGACTTCGTTCGTGTCGCGGAAGAGCCAGCCGTTGGCGACGACGCCGTGGACGTTCGGGAGTTGACCTGTGAGGATCGAAGCCTGCGCCGTGCATGTGACGGCCGGCAGCACCTCCGGCATGTTCGCGCGCCAGCCCGACTCCGCGACCGCCTTCAAGCGTGGGGCGGATTCGAGCAGGCGCGGCGTCAATCCGACGGCGTTGACGAGGACGATTGGGGCGGGCATGCTCACTTCTGCTTCGATAGCCAGTTTTTCCAACCGAACTCGAATTCGGCCATCTTCCATTCCACGC
This sequence comes from Gemmataceae bacterium, assembly GCA_019636445.1. Lineage (GTDB taxonomy): Bacteria > Planctomycetota > Planctomycetia > Gemmatales > Gemmataceae > Limnoglobus. The sequence continues at coordinate 217,559 of JAHBXO010000003.1, forward strand.
CGGCGAACGCGCTATCGACGCTCGGTTCGGCGACCATCTCGTTCGGCTTGAAGCCGGCGGCGAAGGCAAAGAACTTGTCCCCTTCGATTCCGTACATCATGTACTCGACAACGCTGGCGGCCACGAGATCGGTGTCCTTGTTTTTGTCGGTCCAGAGCGACGCTAAGCGCACCGGCGAGGGTTTGGATTTGGTGCCAACGACGACGGCCTTCGACTTCGTCCGATAGTCGGCAAGCGCCGCGCCCCCAACGGTCTTCACATGCATCAGCTTGCCGAATCCGAGTTGTACCCACTCGGGCAGCGAACCGGTCGTCGGGCTGGTACCGGCTTTCTTGTTGAGCAACGCCGCAGCCACGATGGTGGAAACGGGGCCGGTCAGTTCGGCGTCCTTCGACTTTTCACCGGCCTCGACGAACACCGCCGCGGTAGGTACGTCGCCGCGGACATTGATCGTGAACCAGTCCTTCGGGTCCGGTCGGGATTGGGTCACGACGCGGACGTAACCCGAGAACTCTCGCGTGTCGCCGAGTACGACGACCGTGAGCTTGCCGGGCCAGAGATTGTCGTCGAGCTTGAGGGCTTTGTGGGTAAAAGCGAAGGTCTTCTGCGCCGCCTCCGCGATCGTTTTGGCGCGTGCTTCGGAGAGCGTCGAGAGGACCTGGATGTTCTTGGTATCGGCGGTCGCGATCTTCTTGATGCCGGTCTTGGTCAGGTTCGCGGTCACGGCGGATTTCTGGCCGGCGGTCTTGTCGTCTTGGGCGACAGCAGACAGGGCGAGACCGAGGGCGAACATGAGGGCGAGGGATCGTTTCACGGGGCATCCTCCGGGGAATCGCGTGGCCGGGAGCATCGGCTTCAAGATACTGTAATCGGAAACGTCCGCCCCGACGAAGCCAAAATCGATCGAGCTTTCTCCATGCCCCCGACCGGAGCTTCGCCCAGCGCCGAGCGCCCGCCCACCGAGGCGGTGCGCGCGGTTCTCGCCGCGAAGGACCGTGTCACCCAGTCGAAACTCGTGGCGGAACTCGCAAAGGAATACCATCTCTCTCGCGACGTGCTCGGCGTGTTCAACCGGCTCGCGGCCGCGCCCGGCGGGCACCGACTGGCGCTCCTCTTCGTCGAGCACATGCCCGCGCCGATTCCTTCCGGTTTGCTACTTCTGGCCGCCCCGTTGCTGCAGGCTCGCGATGTCGGCCCGCATTTGCGAGTCGCAGTCGCCGGCCGGCTCATTGGCACCTTGCCCGATCGGCCGGAATCGATCGGACCGATCGTCCGCGCCCTCACCGCCGGACTCGGCAAGACGCGCACGCTCGAACGGCTGATCCAACTCCAGTCCCGCGTCGAGAAATCCGAAACCCTCGATCGCATCGTTGCGGAAGCGGACAAGTCGACGCGGCTGCGCTGCCCGAAGTGCACGGCGAGGCTCTCGCGTGCGGCGTTGATCCGCCACTTGTGGAACAAACACCGGCTGGTGTACGAACGTGGCGGCGCCCGGGAGCCGGGGCCGATCGTCGAGAAGGCGGTCGCGGCCTACGGCGAATCCCGCGAAACCGACTCGCTCGATCGCGTGTACGCCGTCACCGAGCAGATGTACGAAGGCGTCGAGCCGAAGCAGATTCACCAGGCAATCCTCACGCGGCTTGGCACGACTGCGGCCGACCCCACAACTTTGGCGAAGGCGGCCGGGGAGGATTCCTGCGGCCTCTGTCCGACCTGCTACGTCGCGCTGCCGCCGGGGATTCCTCCAGCGCCCGCGCCGCTCGTCCTGGCCGGCGGCCGGCTCGTCGGCGAGGGGTACGCAATCGAAGCGCTCAAACGCAAGATCCTGATCGCGTTTCCCGACGGTTCGGTCGACCGGCTGCCCGATCCGAACGACCGGTCGAACGCGCGGGAATTCGCGGCCAAGGTAGGCGCCGGCCTGGCCGGCGGCGCGTTCCTCCTCGCCGCGGCACTACCGGCGAAACCATTGCTGCCGACAGTCGGTGTCGCGCTTGCGGCAATCGGGGTCTATGCGGGGTTGCTCTTCCGGGAGCGTCGCGTGCCGAAGCCGGACGTCCGGGCGCTCGCGGCCGCTTGGGCGGATTTGGTCCCGGGCATCGGCCGATCATCGCGCGCGATCCGCTTCCTCTCCCGTCTCTGTCGCACAAGCTACGGACTTGGCGAACCCGATACCCGTTCGAAACCGCTTTGGGAACTCGTCGAACACGCCGCCGTGCTCGCCGAGAAGGGCGTGGCACAAACGCAACTCTTCGCCGCGGCGCGACTGCTGCAGGCCAACGACTCCGCCCGCATCGGGAAGGAGTGGCTGAACCAGTTGCTCGGCGTCTTCGAGCCGTTCCTGCGCGGCGAGGTGTCGCCGGCCTATGCCGAAACCGTCGCCGAAATCCTGCTCGAAGGCGATCACCTCTCGGAACGCGATGCGGCTCGTCTACGCATTCTCCTTCCGGCCGCCGCCTACGACGCCGGACTGACGCCGGCCGGACTTGCCCACCTGGGGAATTGGTGCCCGAATTTCGGACGACTGCTCGCCGGCAACGCCGATTGGCTGGACCTGCTCCACGAACTCTGGCGACTGAAGAACTCGCGGCCCTGGGAGAATACCGTCGGACCGGCGCAGTCCGTCTTCGATCTGACACGCAAGGGCGGCGCGAAGACGCTGCTCGTCTACCCCGACACGTTGCTCGTCGCCGACGGCGGCGAACTCGGCGAGATATTGATCGGTCGCCGGGGTGTCACGGTCGGCGATTCCACCGTGGCCGATCCCGATGCGCCGGTGCGGATCGAAGCGGGCAAGAAGGCAACCGCGATCCTTGTGCTCGGCCCGCACCGGATCGCCGTCGAGGACAAACTGACGGAGCGTTCCGTGCGGTTGCTGCGTGGGTGGATGAAGTTCCGCGCCGACCGGTTGATGCCCGCGGCCGGTCGCTCCACCGGCACCTCGATGCCGGAGCGTACCCGGCAGATCCTCGAACCGGCGATCGCGACCTGCCCGATGTGTTCGACCCGGTCGTTCATCCGAGTCGGCGAAGTCGGGCAACCGATGTGATCCGTTCAGCCCGGCACGGTTCGCCCGACCTGCTTCAGCATCAGCTTCACGTCGTCCCAGCATTCGAATTTCAGTTTGCGCTCGTCCGGTGTCCCTTCGGCGCGCAGCAAGTAGGACGGGTGATAAGTGCACACGAGCGGGACGCCGTTGTAATCGTAGAGTTGGCCCCGCAACTTCGTGATGCCCGTCGTGTTGCCGAGAAGGTTGTTCGCCGCGACGCCGCCAAGGCAGAGGATCACCTTCGGCGCGAGCAGTTCGATTTGACGGTCAAGAAACGGTCGGCAGTTCCGGCATTCGTCGGCGTGCGGCTTGCGATTGTTTGGCGGCCGGCACTTGAGAACGTTGCAGATGTAGATCTCGTCCCGCGTCAATCCGGCCTTTTCGATGATGCGGTTCAGCAGTTGTCCCGCCTTGCCGACGAACGGCTCGCCCTGTCGGTCCTCGTCACCGCCGGGGGCTTCGCCGACGAAAACGATTTCAGGTGTGGGATTCCCTACACCGAAGACCGTCTGTGTACGAGTCGAGAAAAGCTCGGGGCACTTGTTGCAGCTCGCCACGTCGTTCGCGAGAAGCGCGAGCGATTTCCGGGAATCGACTGGCGGGGTCGACGAGGTGGGCGCGGGTTCGTGAAGCAACGCGGCCGGTGGTGGAATCGTTTCCGGTAACGTTTCGCTTCGGATCGCGACGGGTGAGGATGCGGGAAGAAACTCGACCCCCGCCGCAACGAGCGAGTCGAGGCGGTGTTTGATCTGCGTACGGGGGTCGGTCGGTTGCATAGGCTCGAACCATGCCCGCGCACGGCCGTGCACGGGCTTGCCAACTCTACTTCACCACCGGGCCGATCAGTTCCTGCAACCGGTTCAACCCGACGCGGTGGCAGTAGTCGCCGAACAGTTCAGCACCCTGACGCTCGGCCTTGAAGGCCTTGAAGACATTGTTGAGTTTGCCCGGCAACTGCTCGATGGGCACGCTGTCCTGCACTTCGAAGTTCATCCGTCGACCGTAGCTGTCGCCGCCGATGTAGAGCGTGTACTTCGAACCGGACCGGCCGACCAAACCGATCTCGCTCTGGAACGGCCGGGCGCAGCCGTTGGGGCAGCCGGTCATGCGAACGCTGATCGGCTCGCCGGCAAGGCCAAGTTCCGCGAGCATCGGCTCGATCTGGTCCACGAGGCCGGGCAGCGAGCGCTCGCTCTCACTGATGGCGAGGCCGCAGGTCGGGATCGCCGGGCAGGCCATGCTCCACTTCTGGAGCATCGAGAGGTTCTCCGGCTTTGGGATGCCGTACTCATTGAGCATCGAGTCGATCGCGGCCTTGTTCGCGCCGTCGATCTCGCCGAGCAGGATGTCCTGCTGCGTGCTGATCCGGACGATGCAATCGAACTTCGACACGATGGCGCGGAGGCCGCTGCGGAGACGGTAGCTGCCTTCGTCCTTGATGCGGCCGTTCTCGACGGAGAGGCCGAGGAAGTGCTTGCCGTTCGCCTGGCGGTGCCAACCGAGGTGCAGGTCCAATCCCGTGATCGGCGCATCGACGAGCGGCTTCAACGGCTTCTTGAAGTAGTCCCGGGAAAAGACCTCGCGGAACTTCTCGACGCCCCAGTCCTTCATCACGTACTTGAGGCGTGCCCGTTTGCGGTCCGAGCGATTGCCGTGGTCCTTGTACAGCCGCGCCACGGCTTCCGCGGCGGGAACCACTTCATCGGGTTCGAGGAAGCACACCGGTTGAGCGAGCAACGGATACGTGTCCGGCTTGCTGTTCGTGTTGCCCTGCCCGCCTCCCACGTACAGGTTGTAACCAACCGGCTGGTTCTTCTCGCTGATCGCGAGGAAGCCGAGGCACTGCGCGAGGATATCGGTGCAGTTGTCGTGTGGCAGCGCGAAGCCGGTCTTGAACTTCCGGGGAAGATAGATGTTCCCGTAGATCGGCTCGGCCACTTCGGGCGCGGCGAACGTCTCCTGCTTCTCGCCGTTAAGCCAGATCTCGTGATACGCCCCGGCTCCGGCGCGTGGGGCGAGGTGCGCCGCGACTTTATCCGCCAGTTCCTGCATCTGCACGCGCACCGGATCGCCGGTCGGGGCCGGGCAGGCAATCACGTTCCGGTTCACGTCGCCGCAGGCACCAAGCGTGCTGACGAACGCGTCGTTCATCGCCGCGATGGATGCTTTCAGACCGCCCTTCAGGATGCCGTGGAATTGGATCGATTGCCGAGTCGTTAGCCGCAGTGTGCCGTTGGCGTACTTCCCGCAGATGTCGTCCATTGCCAGGTACTGTGCCGGCGTCAGTTTCCCGCCGGGCAGCTTCAGGCGAATCATGAACATGTACGCTTTGCCCGCCGGCTTGTCGCGCTTCTTGCGAGCATCGCGGTCTTCCTGCTGGTAGCTACCATGGAACTTCAAGAGCTGCTTGCTCTCTTCTCCGAAGTGATCGGCGTCCGAAGCCAGTTCTTCCGCGAGCGTTCCCCGCAAGAACCGACTGGCGGTTTTGATTCCCTCTACGGGCGACGGCTTCGGCGCGGCATCGTTCGACATCGGTGTTCGTCATCCTTAGCAATGGTTCGCCGACACGGTGCACTCGCTCCGCACGGCCACTCCTGAACTCTTGGTATTATCGGCAGACGCCGCCGACAATATCGCTCCAATTACACGACTATCTTGATAAAGATAATTTACCATCGCCCCGCTAACTGTCAAGATGCGTTGATCGTGACAGTCCCCCTCCGATTATGAAGATTACCTCCGAACTTACCCCGTCGACTGCTGAAGGATCTCGCACGTCCCCGTCGATAAGCGGCCAATACGCACCATGAATGGCCGACAGGGGGGACTGCCAGCCGTGATTGATCGCCCGACGCCAATATCTTTGAATCTTGGATTTTTGACCGCGATCGCCGAAGGAACCGGACACTTGGGCGGTTACCTGGTGACCAACGCTTGGGGCCGACCGCTCGAATTTCGATTGACCTCCTGCGTGCAGCCGAACCGCGTGCAGGAGATCCTCTACGGCGCAACGCTGCGGGAGTACGTTCTCGCGGACCTGATCGGCAAGACGCTGATCGAGAAAACCGCGACGCAGCCGGCGCTCGTCGTGGTCGATTCGCCGGCGTTGCTGCCGCTGCGCTCCCGCATCGACATCCCTGTAATCGCGATCGCGGCCGATGCGAAGACGCACCCGGAAACGCTCGCCATCCGGCACGATCGTTCCAAACAGCCCATCCTCTACCCGGTCCGGTTCTCCGACGACGGCCCACGCATCGAGCAACTTCTCGACGCCATCGACGCCGCCGTCGAGTTATCCGAGCCGTTCACGCGCGTACGCGAAGCCATCATCGAGGCCCGCAAGATGGGGGTGACGAATCGTGCCGCCTGACGGACCGGGCCTGCTGACGCTGCAATCGCTCGCGCGGCCGGCGCTCGACGGCGGCGAGTCGTTCCAGACGTTTCCGGTCAACCTCGACCTCACGCCCGACGTGTTGCCCGTCCCGAAGTTCAGCGAGCAGATCGCCGCGAACGTGAAGGAAGCCCGGTTGCTCTCGCACGTGCCGTGGGTACGACCCATCGGCAAGCTGGACCTCGCGGTGCAGACCGACGGCTGGAAGTTTCCGGCCCCGGCGTTCGAGCCGGCGACCATGCCGAAGCTGCCGCGCGCAAGCGATGCGCCCGCGCGCCGCGTCGTCGACCTCCGCAAGGCCGACGACGACGCCAAGCGCGTCCGCGCCCGGCCAACCACCGACCATGTTCTCTTCAAGGACCGACTCCTCTACCTGCTCCAGCCGCCGCTCGATGGACTCTTCGACGGCCGACAACTGCAAGTCCCCTTTGAGCCGTTCCCCTACCAGCTCGAAGGCATCGCCTTCCTCATGCCCCGGCATTCCGCCCTTCTCGCCGACGAGATGGGCCTCGGCAAGACCGCGCAGGCCATCCTCGCCATCCGCCTGCTGTTCCATCAGGGGATGATGGGCAAGGCGCTCGTCGTCGCCCCCAAGCCGCTCATCCACAACTGGTGCCGCGAGCTCAAGATGTGGGCGCCGGACGTGCCGTTCGAAGTTATATCCGGCGACACCGCCGATCGCCGCCGCATCTGGACCGTCTCGAACTGCCCGCTCAAGATCATCAACTACGAGACGCTGACACGCGACACCGACGTGCTGATCGAACCCGGCGTCGCGTTCGACCTCGTCGTGCTGGACGAAGCGCAACGCATTAAAAACAAGGGATCGAAGACCGCCAACGTCGTCTGTTCGATCAAGCGCTCCCGAAGCTGGGCGATGACCGGCACGCCGATCGAGAACCACCCGGACGACCTGGTGAACCTCTTCTCGTTCATCGACCCCGGCCGCCTGCCGCCCGACTGCCCCGCCAAGCAGATTCCCTCGCTGACCAGCGGCACGATCCTGCGGCGCACGAAGGACGACGTGCAGTCGGACATGCCGCCGAAGATGATCAAGGATGTCGAGGTGGACCTTACGCCCGCCCAGCGGGCCGCCTACGACCTCGCCGAACAAGAAGGCGTCATTCACCTGAATGAACTCGGCGACACGCTGACGGTGCAGCACGTCTTCCAGCTCGTGATGCGCCTGAAGCAGATCTGCAACTTCGACCCGCGCACCGGCGAAAGCGCCAAGCTCGAGCAGCTCGTCCACGACATGGAGGAGGTGGCCGAAAACGGCCGCAAGGCGATCGTCTTCTCGCAGTGGGTCGAGCCGCTGCTCACCATCGCGGACGCCCTACGGCCCTACGGCCCGTTGCAGTACCACGGCCGCATCCCGCAGAACGAGCGCACGCCGATCCTCGACCGCTTCAAGGCCGACCCCGACGCCCACGTCATCCTCATGAGTTACGGCACCGGCAGCGTCGGCCTGAATCTCCAGTTCACGAACTACGTCTTCCTGTTCGACCGTTGGTGGAACCCGGCCATCGAGGACCAGGCGATCAACCGCGCCCACCGTGTCGGCCAGCGCCACCCGGTGACGGTGACGCGATTCCTGACAGCGAACACGATCGAGGAGCGCATCGCGAGGGTGCTGGACGCGAAACGGCAGATCTTCAACGACCTCATCGGCCAGGCCGACAAGCCCGTCTCGCTGGGCCTGTCCGAAGATGAAATCTTCGGGCTGTTCGACATTAATCGCAAGAAGTGAGAGCAACGACCTCGGTAGTTGGGCACTCGATCCGAACTTGAAATTCCTTGCGATCCACATCGCCCCGGTTATGATCCAGCCGAGTATCCCGATTCATAGGCGACGGAAATGCCGTTCGACTCAGGGGTGATTGCCCGTGAATGACAACGCGTCCGCCGTCGCCCGCTACTACGACAAGGTCCAATGGCTGTACAACCTCGGCTGGTCGGCCGGGGGAACGCGGTCGCTGCACTACGGCCTCTGGTGGGACGACACTCGCTCGCTCGCCGAGGCGATCGTCAACGGCGATCGATTCGTGGCCGCGAAGCTGGCGGTCCAGGCCTCGGATCACGTGCTCGACATGGGGTGCGGCGTCGGCGGGACGTCCGTTTTCCTCGCGAAGACCTTCGGCTGCCGGGTGACCGGGATCACCGTCTCGCGCGTCCAACTGGAGCAAGCGGCCGCGTACGCGGCCGCCAGCGGCGTCCGGCACCTCGTCCGGTTCGAATTGATGGACTTCACAGCCATGACCTTCCCGGACGCGACCTTCACGAAGGCGTTCACGCAGGAGACGTCGAACCACGCCGACGACAAGGCCGCGCTCCTTCGCGAGACGAATCGCGTCCTAAAGCCAGGCGGCTGCTACGTCTCACTCGACGTCTTCCAGAAGCGCGACGTCCGCCCCGGCCCGGAGAACAAGCAATTCGAACGCGTGATGCGCGGTTGGCCGAGCGTGAGCCTCGAACGGTTCGACCGCTACGTTGATCTGGCGAACGAGGCCGGCCTCGAAGTGGCGGAGATCGGCGACGTGAATGCGCGGGCCGCGCCCAGTGCCCGTGCCATCTGGCGGCGCCACGCGTTCCTCTATCCATTGGTCTATCTCGCCCGGAGCGTCGGCCTCGTGCCGGCGGAACTGCTCTGGCACTTCCAGGCGTCGCTGGTTCAGAAGGACATGTACTGCGCGGCCGACAACCTGCTGATGTTCGGCTACCTGGTGGCGAAGAAACCGATGGTCAATTGATATGCTGATGCGTGCCGACCGAGACGAATCCGATGCACGCCAAAATCCGACTCTGGCACGTGCTCGCCATCGCAATCCTGACCGCGATCGGGTATTGGACTTACTCCGGATTGCCATCGCCGCCGGATTATACGCAAGAGGGGTTCACGTCGATCCATGTCGTGTTTCCAGGCAAGATCGAATTCATACCAACAGTCACCGCTACGTCCTCCGATCCAACTCTTATCGCAGAGCTGACGAATCTACTACGTACCGGCAAGTCGGTCATGGTGTGCCGGTGCGGATATATCGGCAATTTGGAGTTTCGCCGACCCGACGGTTCGACCGAAGTCTTGAACCTGGTACCGGCCCACGATGACGGATCGGTCGAGTATCGCAATCGGCCGGGTCGCTTTCGTGTGAACCGCAAGGAGTTCCTACGGATCGTCAAGCCGCTCGGTGTCCCCGAGGAGCGATGGATTCGTTTTCCCGACTTCGGAATTCCAGACGAGCCAACGCCAAAGTAACTCCCATGATCCGGCTCAACTTCTGGTGCCTGATGTTGATTGACCTCGCAGGCCTTGGGTTATTGATTTTCATACTCGTCAAGTCTTTGATGCCGGCACCGGACATGAGCGGCATGGCTTTGCCCTTCATCGCGATACCCACGGGGATCGCAGCGATACTTTTGATCGGTTTTTTTCTTGCGCTTGGCAAGCAATTGAAACGGTGGGAACGCGTCATTGGTTACATCGCGATTGCCGGTTCATCGCTACTCGCGATCCCGCTCGTTTGATTCGGATTTGCCAGGGTGGACTACCTCCCATGATCGTTCCACAATACTGGGCCGAGGCGAGGCACCGCGAGCGGATTGGCGGAAAGCAGACCACCATCCGCCGGTTCGGCTGGTCCGACGATAGCCCGGAGGCGGCGCAGTCGCACGCCGAGGAGCGTCTGCGCGAGGCGTTGGAACAACACCGCGCCGGAACCCTGCGATCCCGGCGGGACGCGAAGGTCGCGTACAACGGCGCCGACGGCCTGCCGATCCGCGAGGAGATCCTCGCCCGCCACGGCGACACGATCATTACGCGCAACAGTTACGGCGCGCAATGCCTCAATACGCCGAACGTGCTGTTCCTCGACATCGACTACCCCGAACCGCACCCCGTGCTGCCCTGCCTCGCGACGCTCGTACTCTTCGCGGCGATGGGCGGGATCGTCTACGGACTCGTGAACCAATACTGGCTCATTGCCGGCATCTCGGCGGTGGTTCTCGCGTTCAACTTTCTGGCGTTGGAGTTGATCCGTCGCGGGCTGAATCGATCCGTTCGCAAACAGGAGCCGAAGATCCGCGAGCGCATCGCGGCGTTCCTCGATTCGCGCCCCGAGTGGCGGCTGCGTGTCTATCGCACGCCGAACGGTTTCCGGCTGCTGGCGATGCACCGGACGTTCGAGCCGCGCTCGCAGGAAGTGGCGGAGGTGTTCCGCGAGTTGCGAGTCGATCCGGTCTACGCGATCATGTGCCATAACCAGAACTGTTTCCGTGCCCGCGTCAGTCCAAAGCCGTGGCGGATGGGGATGGAGGAGCGCTTCCGCCCGCGGCCTGGCGTCTGGCCAGTAAAGCCGGAATGGCTACCGGGGCGCACGGCATGGGTGGCACGCTACGAAGAACTCGCGAAGGGCTTTTCCGCTTGCCGCTTCGAAGAGGAACTCGGCACGGGAAGCGTTCACCCGGCGGCCGCAGCGGTCCGCGACCTGCACGATCGACTCGCGAATGCCACCACGGATTTACCGATGGCGTAAGGACCGATCCTTATTCTGCCACGTCGTAGCAGACGATCCGCGAATTGTCCCGCAGGTACAGTTTTCCGTCCACGACGACCGGCGCGGCCCAGCAATCGTTTCCCTTCATCACGCCGTCCTTCTTGTCGATGAGCTTGAACTCCTCCGGATTCGCCTCGCCCAGGAAGAGCGTGCCGGTTTCCGTGAGGCCGACGAGGTACTTGTCGACGAGGATCAGGCTGCCCTTGCCGGGGCCCCGACCGGCCGCCCAGACTTCCGTGCCCTGGCGGAGGTCGATGCATCGGAGGGTTTCGTTGTCAAAGCCGTAGAGGAAGCCGTCCTTGTGGACGCACGAGGAGTGGTGGTTCCGCATCAGCTTGCCGGGGCGGAAGTAGACGACCTTCGCGCGGAACCGCTCGCCGTCTTTCTCGATGTGCAGGAGCGCGCAGCCCTTGCCGTAGCCGGAGGAGATGAAGACATAGTCGTCGACGGCGATGGGAGTGGCGATGTTGCCGTCGAACTGCGTGACCCAAGGATGTTGGAAGAGTTCCTTGCCGTCGGCGGCGCGCAGGCCGAGGAGGGCGTTGCCGGTCATGGCTAAGACGACGCGTTCGCCGGCCATCGTGGCCGCGACCGGGGAACTGTAGCCGCTGGGGTTCGACCCCGTAGCCCAGACCTTTTCGCCAGTCACACGGTCGTAGGCGGCGACGCTGCCGGTGCGACCACCGGGCTGGACGATAACGAGATCGGCTTCGATGAGCGGCGAACATGCGACGCCCCAGCGGGGGATCGTCGCCTGGAATTCCTCTACGAGGTCGTGCCGCCAGTACTCTTTTTTGGAGTGGGCGTCGGCGCAGACGAACTGGCCGGTAGCGCCGACCCAGTAGACGCGACCATCGTGGACGGTGGGACTGGACCGCGGCCCGGCAGCGTACCCGCCGGTGATGGCGGCATAGTCGGCGGGTGAGCTTAATTCCCAGAGCGCGGCGCCGTCGTTCGCGTTCAAGCAGATCAGTCGCTCGATCTTGCCCGCACCGTCGTAATCGAGCGTGTAGAGTTTGTCGCCGACGACCGAACAGGACGCGTAGCCGCCCTTGCAGGGGACACTCCATCGCTCGCGCGGGGGCTTTTCGTTCCAGTTCGCGCGGAAGGGGCCGGCGGGCGCGCGGCCGTCGCGGTTCGGCCCGCGCCATTGCGGCCAGCCGCTCTCAGGCTTCGCCACAGTCTCGGTCAGTTTGGCCGCCTTCAGCTTCTCGATCTGCGCCGCGTCGACCGATTCGCGGTCGAACGCGTTCGGGAAGCGATTCATCAGGAGAAAACCGGCGACGAGCGCGATGCCGAGCACGCTGACGACGACCAGCGCGATCCGCGGTTTGGAGTTCGGCATCGGCATTCCTTTACTGGGCCAGGGACGCAAGCGCATCGCGGGCAGCGGCGAGCGTCTCGTCGATGTTGGCATCCGTCATGGCGGCGCAGGTGAAGGCCGCCTCGAACTGACTGCACGGCAGATAGACGCCCCGATCCATCATCGCCCAGAAGAACCGGGCGAACTTCGCCTTGTCGCTGGCCACCGCCGAAGCGTAGTCCACGATCGGCACCGTCGCGAAGAAGAGCGTCCACATGCTGCCGATGCGCTGGAATCTCGCGGCGTGTCCCGCATCCTGGGCCGCGGCGAGCAGCCCCTCGCCGATGCGCCGGTTCTGCGCATCGAGCCGCGCGTACGGCGGATTCGCCTTCAATTCCCTGAGGGTGGCGATCCCGGCCGCCATCGCCACTGGGTTGCCGGACAGCGTACCTGCCTGGAATACCGGACCGGCGGGCATGACCTTTTCCAGGATGTCCCGTCGGCCGCCATACGCACCCACGGGATAGCCGCCGCCGATGATCTTGCCGAGACAGGTGAGGTCCGGCGTGTCGCCGAAGAGTTCCTGCGCACCGCCGTAGGCGAGGCGGAAGCCGGTCATGACTTCGTCGTAGATGAGCAGCGCGCCGTGCTTCGCCGTGAGGCGGCGCAGTTCCTTGCGGAACTCCTCGCTCGGCGGAATGAGGCCCATATTGCCGACGACCGGTTCGAGGATCACACCGGCGATGGCGTCCCCTTTCGCGGCGAACACCTCGGCGAGCTGCGTCACGTCGTTGTATTGCAGGATGAGCGTATCTTGCGTGCAGCCTTTCGGGATGCCGGGGCTGTTCGGCACGCCGAGCGTCAGGGCGCTGGAGCCGGCGGCGACGAGCAGCGAATCGACGTGCCCGTGGTAGCAACCGGCGAACTTGACGATGAGATCGCGCCCCGTGTAGCCGCGAGCGAGGCGGATCGCACTCATGGTCGCTTCGGTGCCGCTGGAGACGAATCGGACCATTTCGACCGAGGGCATCGCGGCGATGACCATCTCGGCGAGTTCCGTTTCCTTCTCGCAGGGCGCGCCGTAACTCGAACCGTCCTTCATCGCGGCGATCGTCGCATTCAGCACGGCGGGGTGGCCGTGGCCGAGGATCATCGGCCCCCAGGAACCGATGAAATCGAGGTACCGGTTTCCGTCCACATCGTAGAGGTATGGCCCTTGAGCGCGTTGGATCGTGATCGGCGTTCCGCCGACACCTCCGAATGCGCGGGCCGGGCTGTTCACTCCGCCGGGGATGACGCGCTTCGCACGCTCATGGGCGGCGCGGGAGTTCGGTCGATCGATGCGGGACAAGTCGTTCATGATCATCCGTGGGATTGCGAATCCGTCTATTTGATTTCGGACAGCAGGGCTTTCGATTCGTCGAGCGATTTCTTGATTGCCGCGTCGCTTTCGTCGCCGTAGCCATCGATCAATTCGCGCAGCCGGTTTCGGATATCGCGTTTCTCGGCGCCGGCGTCGGACGACTCTTTCACGCGGTCCCACTCGGCGCGGATCGCGTCGAGTTGCTTGCGAACGAGTTCGATCCGCGCCTTGCCGTCGTCGGCCTTCGGGTCGAACTTCGCGCCGCGTTCGCGGATGCCGAGCAGGAACCAGCCGCGTTGATCGGCTTTCTTCTCCGTCAGCTTCACGATCTCGGCGAACAGCCGGCGCGCTTTCGGCATGTCCTCGACATGCTTCAGACGGTTCCGGTCCGGATCGTCGGACAGCAACGGCACGCCGCCCGACGCACCGAGCCGGATCGCCAGCTTCGCGATCGACTCCGGCTCAGTCGGATCGAATTTCCAGGGCTTCTCGTTGATCTCCATGTCCTTCAATTCTTCTCGCATTTTCTTGATTCTGTCATCCACGTCGCGGTGCAATTTGAGCCGTTCATCGGCCAGCCAGCCCCAGCCTTCGCCGTGGACGTCCCGGATTTCGGATTCGCGGCCTTTGATTCCAAGCCACTGCTTTTGCGCGATGGCGAGATCGCCGGATTGTTCCGCATCCAGTGCGTTCATCGCGGCGTGGAAGGTCGGTTCATCAGTGTTGTCGGGCGGTTTCGATTTGTCGAAAAGGCTCGAAAAGTATCGCTTGTCCAGCAGGGCTTCGATCTTTTTGCCGCGTGTCTCGCGGAGTGTTTTCTTCACGCTCGCGGTGATTTCATCCGTCTGGCCGGCGTACTTCGCGAGGTACGCCTCGGCGGCCGCGATCTTCGATTCATTGTCAGCGGACTTCGCCACCGCGTCCGCCATTGCCTGCTGGCCCGGCGGCGAGAAGAACCAGACCGCCCCCGCGATCAGACCGATCCCCACGACAACCGCCGGCACGGCTCGCACCCACTGCCGTTCCAGTAGCGGTACCGACTTCTTCTTTTTCTTCTTCCCCGCCTTGCCCGCCTTCAACGACCGCGCCGCGTCCAGGTCCTCGTCGTCGATCTTCTGCAAGCCCGAGAGCCGATCTTTTTTCTTCGCGTTCGCCAGTTCCGCCCCGGCGCTCTGCTGGTTCTGCATCTTGAATTCGATGTCGGACAACATCCGGCCTACGGTCGCCGCGTCCATCGGCCGCGTCGACTTGTCCTTCTCCAGAAGGAACATGATCAGGTTGTCCAACCAGACCGGTATATCGGGCACGAACTTACTGGGTCGCGGAGGCGGCTCCTGCACATGTTTCATGAACATGTCCACGGTGTTCTCGGCCACGAACGGCTTGCGCCCCGTGAGCAGTTCGAACAGCACGATCCCCAGCGAATACAGGTCCGACTTGTTCGACAGGTCCTTCTCGCCGCGGCATTGTTCCGGCGACATATACGCCGCCGTGCCGATGGTGCTGTTCGCGCCCGTCAGCGCCGTCACATCGGTGTCCTTCGCGATGCCGAAGTCGGTGAGCTTCAGCTTGCCGTCCGTCGTCACCATGAGGTTCGACGGTTTCAGGTCGCGATGGATGATGCCCTTTTCGTGAGCGTACTGGAGCGCGGAGCAGAGCTGTTTCGCGTAGTCGACGACCTCTTCCCAACCGAGCTTGCCGCGGCGTGCCAGTACATGGTCCAGCGATTCCCCTTCGATGTACTCCATCGCGATGAAGGGCGTCTTCGACGGCTTGTTCGGGCTGGGCGTGGCGATGAGCCGGACGATGTGCGGATGCTTGAGTTGTTTCAGGATAGCGGCTTCGCGGTGGAAGCGGTCCATGGCACTCTTGTTGCCAAGCAGCCCGAGCGCCACGACCTTGAGCGCGACGGTAACGGGCTTGCCGTCGTGGTCGAAACGGGCGCGGTAGACGGTGCCCATCGCGCCGCTGCCCAATTCCTTTTCGATCTGGAACGGGCCGAGTTTTTGTCCGTCCAGCATGCCGCGCCCTCCTCCGTTTCGGCGGGCATTATTGTAAGGATCAAACCGGTTCGGCATCGGGCAATCGCACTGCGTCACCAATTCGTAACGCCGGACGAAGGACGGGGTTCCGCCAGCGAATCCCGAACATCTATAATTGCAAAGTCCGACTCCCGCGAGACCGCGACATGCCCACCATCGCCGCCAAGCCGAAACCCGGCGCGAAACTCGAAACCGAAGTCGATCGTCAGATCGCCAAGGTTGTCCGCCGCATTCGCACGCACGATGTGCTCGCCGGCGTCTTCCTGCTCGCCGTCGTCGTCCTCGGTTACGTCGCCGTCGCGATGGTCCTCGACCGCTGGCTTGAACTCCCCGACTGGATCCGCCAGCTTGGCTTCCTCGGCCTGCTCGGCAGCGTCGGCGCGCTCGCCTGGCTCGCCGTCGTTCGGCCGTTGCGACGTACCGTGAACCCGCTTTACGCCGCGAAGGAAGTCGAAGACACGGCGGAGGAAGCGAAAAACTCCATCGTGAACTGGGTCGACCTGCAGGACAAACCGATCAACGAATCGGTCCGCGCCGCCGTCGCCGCCCGCGCCGCCAAGCTGCTCAAGGATGCCGATCTCGACAAGGCCGGCGAATCGAAGCGGCTGCTCTACCTCGGCTGGTCCGTCGGCGTGCTCGTCGTCGTCTTTGCCACGCTGTTCATGGTCTTCAAGCCCGTCGTCTTCGGCTCGCTCCTCGGCCGCGCGATCAACCCGTTCTCCTCCGGTGCCATCGCCACGCGTACGCAATTGACACTCGTGGAACCCGCGAGTGGCGACCTTACCGTCACGGCAGGCCAGCCCGTGACCGTGACGGTCGACGTGAGCGGTAAGACACCCGACACGGACGCGCCTGACCGCCTCCGCGTGCTGCTTCGCCACAATCTCGCCGATGCGAACTACGACGACGTGCCGCTCGAACCCGCCGACGCCACGCGCCGCTGGACCGTCTGCCTCGCCGAACGCCACGTGCAGAACGGCTTCTGGTACAAGGTTGCCGGCGGCGACGCCGAGACGGCCGAATACCGCGTGACCGTTCGCCCCAAGCCGACCTTTACGAGCTTCGAACTGGGCTACCAGTATCCCGAGTACCTGCGGATGAAGGCCGACACTTCGACCGGCCCGCACATCGAGGCGCACCGCGGCACGGTGGTGACGATCCGGGCGAAGGCGAATCGGGAACTTAAGGCTGGCCGCGCCGTCATTGCCAATCAGCCCGCGCCCGTGCCGGGCGAGGTGGTCGGCGAAGCGAAAGACACGCTCCAGGTGAAGCTGACCCTCGCCGAAAGCACCACCTACCGGCTCCTCTTCCAATCCACGGACGGCGAATCCAACACCGACGCTCCCGTCTACGACTTGCGCGTGCTCGTCGATCAACCGCCGGTCGCTACGATCCTGAACCCGAAGGACGAAGAGACGACGCTGCCGACCAACGGCCTACTCGCCGTCGACGGCACGATCGGCGACGACTTCGGCATCGACCGCGTCGCGCTGCGAATGCGAGTTCTCACCCCGAACGGTCCGGCACGCAACCTCGCCGGCAAGCCGTACCAGAATGGCCAATCCTTCAAACGCCCTGCCGACGGCACTTTTCCCACCTCGCTCGACTACAAGGACTCGATCGCGCTCGACAAGCTCACCGATGAGTCAGGCCTGCCCGTTGCGCTCAAACCCGATTCCGTCGTCGAGTACTGGATCGAAGCGATCGACAGTTGCGACGTTCCCGGCTCGAACGTCGGCAAATCGAAGGTGCAGCGCTTGCGGTTGGTCGCGCCGAAGGTCGAGGAAAAGGCCAAGGCCGACGTGCAGCAACAGGCCGAGAAGCGCAAAGCGGACGAGGCCGCGCACCGGCAGGAGCAACAGAAGAAGCTGGAGAATGAGCAGCGCCCGTCGAAACAGTCCCCGCGCAAGCAGGAGGAGCAACAGCGCGGCGAACCGGCCGAAGGCCAACCGGGCGAACCGAAACCCAGGGAGCCGAAGGCGGGCGAACCGGGCGCCGACGGCCAACCGATGCCGAAGGCGGACCCGATGGGCGCGAAGGGAGCGAATGAGCCGGGCAAGACCGATGAACCGCCGATGAAGGGTTCGAAGCCGAACGAACCGATGGACAAAGCCACTGAGGGGAAGCCCGGTGCCGGGGCTTCCCCGGAGGACCAGAAGCTGAAAGAGAAGGCTGAGGAGATTCAAAAGAAGATCGACGACGAGCAGAAGCAGTCGGGCGACGCGAAGCCACAGCCGGACGCGAAGCAACAACCGATGGCGGGCGGCGGCAAGAAGGGTCCGCCGATGGACGCCGCGGCCGAGCCGAAGCCGGCCGGCGATGACAAGACGACCGAGCCGGAAGAGAAGCAGGGTCCGCTTGGCGGCGGCTCGGCTGGGGCACAGAAGCCCACACCCAAGGACGCGAACGACCGCGCCGACAAGCAGGCGGCCGAGCAGGCGGCACGCGACCTCGCCGGCAACGACGAAGGCAAGAAACAGTCGGCCCGCGAGGAACTCGACAAGCAGATCGGCGAGGAGAACCGCAAGCAGTTGGAAAAGAACATCGAGGAACGCCGCAAGACCGCCGAAGGATTGAACTCCAAGGACCCGATGGAGCGGGCGAAGGCGGAGGAGAACGCAACCAAACTGCAGCGCGAAGCGATGGAGGCGGAGCAGGAACGGAACGCCAAGACCCGCGATCGCGAGGAGGGGGACGCCGAGCAATTGTCCCGCAAGAAGGAACTCGAACAGGCCGTCAAGGATCTGAATTCCAAAGATCCGATGCTGCAGGAACGGGGGAAGGAAAAGCTCGACGAACTCGTCGGCAAGGACGCGCGGAAGGAGGTCGAGAATCTGCGTGACCAGTTGAAGTCCGGTGACAAGGACCGCGAGAAGGCGGCGCAGGAAGAACTGAACAAAATGAAGAAGCAGGCCGAGCAGAAGGCTGCGAACGAGAAGGCGGAGAACGACCGGAAGCTCGAGCAGGCCGCGAAGGACGTGGCCGGCGACGACGCCGGCAAGAAGGAGGCTGCCAAGAAGGAGATCGACAAGCAACTCGGACAGGGCGCCGGCGACAAGGCCGAGCAGGCGGCAAATGTGAAGAAGGACGCCGGCCCGAAGGAACGCGAGCAGGCGGCGAAGAACGAACTGGCGAAGCAGAAGCAGGCCGCCGACCAGAAAGCCGGTAAGGGTGAACCGTCGCCCGAGGAGAAGGCCGCGAACGAGCAGAAGCTCGAGAAGGCCGCGAAGGACCTTGCCGGGAACGACCCGCAGAAGAAACAGGACGCCAAGAAGGAGATCGACAAGCAACTCGGACAAGGCGCCGGCGAGAAGGCCGAACAGAAGCTGAACGAACGCCAGCAGGCCGCCGGGAAGCAGCAATCGGGCGATCCGAAGCAGCAACAGGAGGGAGACGAGGAATCCCAGAAGCTCCAGCGCGAGCTGACGGAGGAGGCGTTCAAGAACGCAAAGTCCCGGAAGAACCAGTCCGGCGACGCCGACCAACTCACGCGCCGCGAGGAGTTGGAGCAGGCCGCGAAGGATCTGAATTCCGATGACCCGAAGAAGAAGGAAGCAGCCGAGAAAAAGCTCGACGAACTCGTCGGCAAGGATGCCCGTCAGAAGGCGCAGCAACTCGGCGACGATCTGAGGTCCGGCGACAAGGATAAACAGAAGGCGGCCGTCGACGAACTTCAGAAGATGAAGAAGGACCTTGAGAAGCAAAACGCGAAGAACGAGCCGAAGGGTTCCCCGGAAGATCATGCGAAGCAGGATCAACTCGAGAAGGCCGCGAAGGACGCTGCCGGGAACGACCCGGCGAAGAAGGACGCCGCCAAGAAGGAACTCGACCAGCAACTCGGCCAGGGCGCCGGCGACAAGGTCGAGGAAGCCGCAAAGAAGGACCCGAACGCGAACCCGATGCAGCGCGAACAGGCGGCGAAGGACGAACTCGCGAAGCAGCGGCAAGCGGCCGACCAGAAGAAGGCCGAGCAGGCTGCGAAGGACGTGGCCGGAAACGACCCTGCGAAGAAGGAGGCCGCCAAGAAGGAGCTCGACAAGCAGTTCGGAAAAGGCGCTGGCGACGAACTCGAGAAGAAGATGAAGGAACGCCAGGACGCGGCCGAGAAGTTGCAATCGAAGAACGACGCCGAGCGCAAGCAGGGCGAGGCGAAGGCCGAACAGATGCAGAAGGACGCTCTGGCGAAGGCGGCCGAGGAGAAGGAACGCCAGGAGATCGAGCAGGCTTCGAAGGACCTGATGTCCGACGACAAGACCAAGAGCGACGCGGCGCGTAAAAAGCTGGAGGAGAAGTTCGGCAAGGACGCGGTCGACAAGGCCAAGCAACTCGGCGACGACCTGAAGTCGGGCGACAAGGACCGCCAGAAGGCCGCGATGGACGAGTTGAAGAAGCTCCAGGAGCAGGCGAACCAGCAGGCCAAGAAGGATGGCAAACCCGAAGGCAAGGAGCTATCGCCCGAGGAGATCGAGAAGCTCGCGCAGGCGGCGAAGGACCTGAATTCTCCCGACGCGAACAAGAAGAAGGACGCCGAGAAACAACTCGACGAGAAGCTCGGCGAGCAGGGTCGCAAGCAACTCGAAGAGATGCTCAAGGACGGCAAGGAACCGACGAAGGAGCAACTGGACGCCGCGAAGAAGCTGATGGAGCAATTGGCGAAGAACAACCCCGGCCGCGGACCGAACGACAATCAGCGCGACCCGCGCAAGGACGGCGGCATCGGCGGCACGACCGACACGAAGGGTACGCCGCTCGAAGCGAACAAGGATTTCGACAAGCAGGCCGGGCAGCTTCAACTGGAGAAGCTCAAGAAGGCCGAGGCCAACAAGGAACTCCTCAAGAAGCTGGGCTACACGGAGGAGGAATACAAGCGATTCGTCGAGGGCTACGAGGAGATGGTGAAGAAGTTGCCCGAAGCGAAGGACCTGCCGACCGACACACCGAAGCCCGGCGAGCCGTCGAAGCCGACGCTGCGCGTCGACGGCGCGGGCAAGGTCGAGCAGCGCGGCGACGGCAGCAAGTCCGGCACCAACTCCGCCGGCGTAACGAACGCCCCGCCCGGCTACGGCGACGCCCGGAAGAAGTTCGCCGAGAGCGCGACGAAACAGAAGGAGGAGAAGAAATGAGCGGGCGAACGTCGTGGCGACGCCGCCATCCTTGGCGGTTTGCCACGGTGTTCGCGTTCTTAGGCTCCCTCTATTTCGCGGTGTTGCCGATCTGGAGCATTTGGCATGTCGGCGAATGGGAAGCCCTTGGAAGGGATGGCTTCATCTGGGAAGCCTTCGAGAGCGGTATCCGCATCCACGATCGTTTTGGCTTCAAGTCTGTTTACGTTTGGCATCTCGACAACATGAATCGGGGAGGGATTCTCATCGCGATCCTGCTACTGTCCGGTCGCTGGATCGCCGGTCGGGAATTGAAATGGTTGGAACGGTTGGCTGATCCGATGGACGACCCACGACCGCTCTGACGCGACGGAGCCGCCCGCGCTCGGCTTCGAAGACTCCGCCTCGCCGCTAAACTGCTACACTGGCTCCATGTCGCCGAACCGCTACCTCGTTTCATTCGATTCCCGTACCGCGATCCACCGTTTCGCGGACATCCTCGTTGTCGGGGCCGGGATTGCCGGGTTGCGCGCGGCGCTGGAAGTCCCGCCGGATCTCGCCGTCCTGGTCGTCACCAAGGATCGGCTCACCGAAAGCAACAGCAGCTACGCGCAAGGCGGCATCGCCGGCGTGCTCTCGCCGGAGGACACGTTCGAGAACCACATCGACGACACGCTCGTCGCCGGGGACGGCCTCTGCGACCGCGCGGTCGTCGAGCGCGTCGTCCGCGACGCACCGGCCGAGATCGAAAAGCTCGTCGAGTTCGGCACCAAGTTCGACCTCGAAAATGGCCATCTGGCGCTCACTCGTGAAGGCGGCCACAGCCACCGGCGGATCGTGCACGCCCTCGGCGACGCGACCGGCCACGAGATGATGCGTGCCGTGATCGCCAGGGCGAAAGCCACGCCGAACATCACCCTCTGGGACGACACCTTCACCATCGACCTGCTGACGGATGCGGGCGGCTGCGTTGGCGCGATCGTGTGGCGGCCGAACGCCGGAGTCGTCATCGTCTGGGCGAAGCAGGTAATCCTCGCGTCCGGCGGCTGCGGCATGGTCTACCGCGAGACGACGAACCCGCCCGTCGCCACCGGCGACGGCATGGCGGCCGCCTACCGTGCCGGGGCCGAACTCCGCGACATGGAGTTCATGCAGTTCCACCCCACCGTGCTTTACGTCGCCGGGTCGGCCCGTTCGCTCATCAGCGAAGCCGTGCGCGGCGAAGGGGCGTACCTCCGCGACGTCCACGGCGTGCGCTTCATGCCGAACGAGGACCCGCGCGGCGAGCTGGCCCCGCGCGACGTCGTCTCGCGCGCCATCTTCCGCACGATGGAACGCACGCAGCATTCGAACGTGTACCTCGACCTCTCGCACCTGCCGCGCGAACTCGTGATGACGCGATTCCCTGGCATCGCGAAGGTCTGCCGCAGCTTCGGCTTGGACATCGCGAAGGACCGCATCCCGGTGCGGCCCGGGGCGCACTACATGGTCGGCGGCGTGACGGTGGACGCCGACGGGCGCACGACCGTGCCAAACCTCTGGGCCGCCGGCGAGGTCACGTCCAGTGGGCTGCACGGGGCGAACCGGCTCGCGTCGAACTCGCTTATCGAGGGCCTCGTGTACGGTGCCGCGTGCGGTCGCGGCGCAGCCAAAGCGGCTCGAACGATGCCGGGCGATCTCCGTGCCCTGCCCCTCCGATTTATCGCCCACGACGACGAACCGGACGAACGGCTTGATGTTCCCGACCTCACGAACGCTCTCCGCAGCCTGATGGTCCGCAAGATGGGAATTGTCCGCGATCGGATTCGCCTCGAAGAAGCCAAGGCGGACGTGGATTTCTGGTGCCGGTACGTGCTGGTCCGCGAGTTCGATCGCCGATCGGGATGGGAACTGCAGAACCTGCTGACGGTCGCCCGGCTCATGATCAACGCCGCGTCGGCGCGGGAAGAATCGCGCGGCACTCATTACCGAAGCGATTTTCCCGAACGCGCCGACGCGACCGGATGGAACGTTCGCCACGTCACGGCGCGATCGACCTGAGCGCGGGCCATGAATGCCGAAGATCCCGGCATTCGATGATGCTACCGCACACAACGCGATCCGATCGCCCAACCGAATTGAACGAATCGCAAGGACTCCAAAGGCGGAATTCCGGCGGAAGTTTCAGCAACAACGGACAAATTTCATCGGGCCTACTTGTTCGGCACAGTGATTGCAAATCATAGATCGCCAAACCTCCCACCGACCTTTGGCACCTCCCCACGTCGTCGTTCGTATTCATTTTCCATCGGAGTTCGCACATGCGTTTGACCCGGCGCCGCCGTTCGGCGGCATTTACCCTCATCGAATTACTCGTCGTCATCGCCATCATCGCCATCCTGATCGGTCTGCTTCTGCCTGCGGTTCAGAAGGTCCGAGAAGCGGCAGCAAGGATGAAGTGCCAGAACAACCTCAAGCAGATTGGTCTTGCGCTACACAACCACGAGAGCGCCCTCGGCAAATTCCCCATGGGGCAGCGTGGCCCGTCGGTCGCCAATGCGAACTGGCGCGTCGAGTTGTTCCCGTACATGGAGCTGGACAACGTATTCCGCCAACTCAATCGGAACGACGTCTACAACAGCGCGGTGCTGAACAACCTGGTCATTCCGACCTGGAAGTGCCCGTCCACGAACCTGCCCGACACGCAGCCGACCTCGTGGGTGACTTGGTGGACGAACAACAACCATCAGGTGCCCGCCTATCAGGGCGTGATGGGTGCCTACCCCGATCCGGTCGCGGCGACCGGGAAGACTTATCCGTCGAATTACGGCGGCTGGTGGTCCAACGGAGGCATGCTCGTCGCGAATGAATCGACGCGCATCGCCGACGCCACCGACGGACTGTCGAACACGATCATCGTTGCGGAGCAATCGGCACCGGTGAACATCACCGATATCCGTAACGGCTATTACACGCCTTGGGGTTCGGTCACCACCGCGAACACCGTCTCGGCCATGACCTCGGCGAATACGCCGGACCTCTGGGGCATGGGCCTGACTTGCGTGGCATACGCTCCCAACTCCAAGACCCCCGCCGCCGGGTCCAGCGCCTCCTACCACGGGAACACGATCCTGAATTCGTACCACACCAACGGCCTCAACGTGCTCATGGGCGACGGGTCGGTCGCGTATTTCCCGAGCAGCGTCGACTTCCCGACTTTCCAGAAGTTGTGCGTCAAGAACGACGGTTTGGTCACGAGCCTTCAATAACTCAACATCGAGGAATCGAGTCCATGGCTATTGTGAAGACCTTTCGACGAACCTACTGGGCATCAATTGTCGCCGTCCTGATGGCTGCTGGATGCGGCAGTGAAAAGCCGACCGGCACGTTGACCGGCACCGTATCCTGCAACGGATCGACGGTCCATTCCGGAAACGTGAACCTGATTTCGACCGCCGGCGACGGAGCCATGGCGAAGATCGCCGAGAACGGGACTTTCAAAGTGGACGGCCCGCTTCCCGCCGGCGAATACCGCGTTTACCTGAGTGCTCCGGTCCCCGAGCCGCTGCCGCCGGGACAGAAACCACCGAAGGTACCGAAATTCGAAGTGCCACCGAAGTTCACGGATGTTGCGACCACGAAAATGACCGTCACGGTAAAGCCAGGCCAGAACGATGTGCCTCTGGAGTTCAAGGACTAATTGAATCTTTCAGGATCGAAATGATACCGAACGCTTCCTCGATTCCGAGGAAGCGTTTTCTCTTTCATGAGGTGAGTACCGCCCCCGCCTCGTCACACAACTCCTTGGCCTGGCCTTCCGTCGGGGCCTCGGCGATGGCGCGGACGATCGGTTCGGTGTTACTGCCGCGGACGTGCAACCACCAATCGGGACCGTCGAGTCGTAGGCCATCGAGCGTATTCCGGGCCGCGTCGGGCCAGCGGCGTTCGAGCTTCGAGAAGGCCTCGCCCAATCGTTCCCGGCTCACGTGGAACTTGGTCTTCACCATCGAATACTTGGGCAACTCGGCAACGAGTAGCGAGAGCGGCTTTCCTTCCTCCGCCATCAAGCTCAGGACGAGCGCCATGCCGATGTACGGGTCGCGGACCCAGCCAACACGCGGGTCGATGACGCCGCCGTTCCCTTCCCCGCCAACAACGGCTTTCACCGCTCGGATCTTCTCGACGACGTTCGCCTCGCCGACGGCGGCGCGGTGAAACTCGCAGCCGGCCAGCCGCGCCAGGTCCTCGCTCATGCGGGACGTGCTCATGTTGACGACGACCGGCCCGCGCTCCTGTCGCAATCGGTACTTCACGGCCAGCGCGAGCGTCGCCTCCTCGCTCACGCAATCGCCCTTCTCGTCGATGAGCGCCAGCCGATCGGCGTCGGGATCCAGCACAAAGCCGACGTGGCAGCCGTGTTGTTGCACCCAAGGGGCGACGTCGACGAGGTGCGCCGGAGTCGGTTCCGGTTCGTGCGCGAAGACGCCGTTCGGATCGCAGTTGTGCTGCACGACCTCGCAACCGAGGTCGGCGAGGAGTTTGGCGGCGAGCGGTCCGCCGGCGCCGCCGTTGCCGTCGACGAAGGCACGAAACCGACCGACGGCGACGGTGGCGACACTGACGAGGTTCAAGACGATCGCGGCATGTTCGTCGGCCACGCCCGGCGGCACGCGCACGGTGCCGAGGCCGTCCCATTTCGCCAGGCTGAACTCCCCGGCGGTGAAGAGTCGTTTCACTTCCTGTCCGGCGGTCGCGGGAAGGACGGCGCCGTCGCGGCCGAACATCTTGAGGCCGTTCCACGGTGCGGGGTTGTGGCTGGCGGTGATCTGCACGGCACCGGCGGCGCCGAGGTTTCGCACGGCGATGCCGACGGTCGGCGTCGGTGCGATGCCGATGTCGTCGATGGCGCAGCCGGCGGCGAGCAGACCGGAGTAGACCGCGTGCCGGAGCATGTCGCCGCTCGGTCGCGAATCGCGCGACACGACGACACGCCCGCCCTTGAGGTACGTGCCAAGGGCACAGCCGAAGCGCGCCGCCGCGTCCGGCGTGAGCGACTCCCCGACGATCCCGCGAATGCCCGACACGCCGACGATCAAATCTGGATGGTGCATCCGGCTATTGTGGGAGGCGGCGAGGGCGGCCGCCATGTGAACAAACTGAAATCACTATCCAACGCGAACGTCTTGATTCCGTAGCCTGGTTGGTCCTTCACCGGCGAGCTTGGTAGTTTGAGCGAAACCCATTTGGGGTAATGGTGTGAGTCTCGTGGTGCGGATTGGCCTGTTCTTCTTCCTGATCGCCCTCGCGGCGCTGGGGCTGGCCGCGTTCCGCGCCGGCGGATCCGCCGAACGCGTCTGGGGCCACCGCGGCGTGCTCGACGGCGACTTCGTCCGCCCCCGCGCCGCCACCATCCTCGGCGACAAACTCTACATCGTCGACTTCACCGCCCGCATCCAGTGCTATACGCTCGATGGCGACTACGCCGGCGTCACGTTCACTACGCCCGACTTCCGCAACGGTCGGCCCAGCGGCCTCGGTACCGCGCCAGACGGCAACCTCCTCGTCGCCGATTCGCACTACCACGCGCTCCGCGTCTACTCGCCGGACGGAATGGAATTGAAGGTCTTCGGCGGAACAAGCGGCCGCGAAGCGGGGCAGTTCGGCTACCTCAGCGATTGCGTTCAGGACGACGACGGAAACTTCTTCCTCTCCGAGTTCGGCGAGAACGACCGGATCACCAAGCTCGACAAGGAGGGGAAGTTCGTGACGTGCTGGGGGCGTAACGGCACGGGTGACGGCGAGTTCCAGCGCGTGCGGGCGCTCGCGTTCGGGCCGGACGGCCTGCTGTACGTCGCGGATGCCTGCAACCACCGCGTGCAGGTGTTCGAGAAGTCCGGAGCGTTCGTACGCGTCCTCGGCGGGCCGGGCACCGAGCCGGGGCGTTTCGCGTACCCGTACGATCTCGCATTCGACCCGGACGGATTCCTGTACGTCGTGGAGCGTGGGAACGCGCGCGTGCAGAAGCTGGCGCGGGACGGCACGCCGCTCGCGAGTTGGGGATCGCCGGGCCGGGCGCCCGGCCATCTGGCCGACCCGTGGGCGATCGCCATCGATCGGCTCGGCCGCATCCACATAATTGACACGGAGAACCACCGCGTTCAGCGGGTGAAATTCTGATGGTTCGGTTGAACGAATTCCTGGCGACTCACTGGCTCGCCGTCGCGGCACTCATCGCGGCCGCGGCCTTGGGTTGGCGGCTGCGCCGTCATCCCGCCGGCGCGATCGGTCTGGCCGGCGGACTCTCGGCGTTCGCGTTCGGCGGCTTCACGTTCACGAACGCTTCGATCGATCTCTTCGGCCGGTACGACCTCGGCTCGGTGTTGCTGGGCGTCGGTGTCGGTGGCTTCCTGCTGCTGCTGGCCATCCTCGTGCTCGGCCGCGTCTGGTCGCCAGCAGCGGCGCTCGCGTTCGCGGGCATCGCGTTCGTCGGCCTCGGCGGCTGGGCCGAAGCCGCAACGGGCGAAGCACTCGCCGAACTCGCGCGGCTGACGCGCTCCGTGCAGTTCACACGCCCGCTCTGGCTCCTCGCGCTCGTCGCCCTGCCGTGGGTCGTCCTCGCGGCGCGGCGCAGCCTGTCCGGCCTTGGCCCGGCGCGCAAGTGGTGCGCCATCGCCCTGCGCGGCGGCGTCGTGGCGGCGCTCGCGTGCGCGCTAGCGGAGCCACGCGTCAACCGGCCCAGCGAAAACGTCGCGCTCCTCTTCCTCCTCGACCGGTCCCAGAGCATCCCGCAGGACATTGAACCGGGTGAGAATGTCGTCGACCGCGTCGACCGTCGTTGGCTTCGCACACGCGATTTTGTCCGTAATGCCGTGCTGCTCCGCGGCGTCGAGCATGCGCGGGACAAGTCCGGCGTGATCCTCTTCGGTAAACGCCCGAAGCTCGCACTGCCCCCAGCTTCGGTCCGCGACAAGTTCGACGTGGACGAACGCATGGCCGGCCCGATCGACGGCCAGTACACGGACATCGCCGCCGCCCTCAAGCTCGCGCTCGCGTCCTTCCCCGAAGGTGCCGGCAAACGGATCGTACTCGTTAGCGACGGGAACGAGAACATCGGCTCCGCCGTCGAACAGGCCGCCCTCGCGAAGCAGAACGGCGCGCAGATCGACGTGATCGCGGTCGCGCCTGGTTACCGCAACGAAAACGAAGTGCTCGTGCAATCCGTCGAGGCGCCACCTGTCACGACGACCGGCACGCAACTGCCCCTGCGCGTGCTGCTCCGCAATACCAGCCCGACGCGCGTCGTCCGCGGCTTTCTGGAACTCGTGCGCGTCGGCCTGAACGACGATGGCAGCGAGAAGATCGAACTGGTCGCCATCGAGAACGATCAACCGCAAGTGCTGGATGCGCCGCGCGGTAAGCCGGCGACAATCATCCTTCAGCCGGGCTTGAATTCCCTGCGATTCCGCGACGTGCCGCCCAAGCCAGGCGAGACGTCTTTCTCGTATCGGGCCACCTTCACCCCGGTGCTCAGCGGCCTGCCGACGAAGGACGGCCAACTGGACAACATCGTCCTCGGCATGCCGAACGACCGCGTGGCGAACAACCGCGCCACCGCCGCCGTCGTGATGCGCGGCCAGCGGCGCGTGCTCTTCATCGAAGAGCCGGTCGGGGGCCGTTCGCCGCACGCGCACCTCGTGCGCACCCTGCTTCGCGCCGAGGTCAAAGTGTCCGTCGTCTCACCCGCTCGACTCCCTGCCGAACCGGCCGACTTCGCCCTGTTCCTCACGAACTACGATTGCATCGTCCTCGCGAACGTCCCGGCCGAGTTCTTCAGCCGCGATCAGATGGAGGCGATCCGCGCCTCCGTCCACGATCAAGGCACCGGCCTTGTCATGATCGGCGGCCCCGATTCCTACGGCCCCGGCGGCTACCAGAAAACGCCGATCGAAGAGGCCTTACCGGTCGAATGCGAGATCAAATCACCGCTCGCCGCGGGCAAGGGCGGACTCGTGCTCGTCATGCACGCGTCCGAAATGGCCGACGGCAACCACTGGCAGAAGGTCATCGCCCGACTCGCGATCGAACGGCTCAGCGCACCGGACATGGTTGGCGTCATGCAATACGGCTTCGGCGCCGGCGCCGCCGGCATCAGTTGGGTCATCCCCTTTCAGACGGTTGGCGAAGACAAGAGTCGCCTACTCGCCAAGATCGATCGGATGGACCCGCAGGACATGCCCGACTTCGATCCGTTCCTCACGGCCGCCGCCGATACGCTTGCCGATCCGGCGCACAACCTCTCGGTGAAGCACTGCATCGTCATATCCGACGGCGATCCGCAATACGGCGTCGCCGGCCAGGCCGCCACCGCGAAGATGGCGGCAAACGCGATCACCTGCACGACCGTCGGCGTCGCCACCCACGGCCAGGCCGAATCGACCAAGATGAAGAGCATCGCCGAGGCCACCAAGGACGGCCGCGGCAACCCCGGCGCCTACTACGAACCGAAGGACCCCAGCCAGTTGCCAAGCATCTACATCAAGGAAAGTCGCCGCATCAGTCAATCGTTCATTTACGACAAGCCGTTCCTGCCGAAACACCTCGTCGTCGGTTCGATCACCGAAGGCATACCCCGCGAACTGCCGGCGTTGCGCGGTTTCGTGCGCACCACCTACAAGGAATCCCCGCTCGCGCAGTTCCGCATCGAAGGCCCGCGCCTCGCGGACGACCTGCGCTTCCCGATCCTCGCGAGCTGGCAGTACGGCCTTGGCAAGGCGGTCGCCTTCACTTCCGACGCCCGCACCCAACCGACGGACAACGTGAAGGGCTGGGACGCCGACTGGGTCGAGTCGGACATTTACAAGAAGTTCTGGGAGCAAGCGGTGAACTGGGCGCTGCGCCCGGCCGAGGCGGGGCGCATGACCGTCGCGTCGGAATATCGCGAGGGGCGCGTGCGCGTGACCGTGACCGCGCGGGACGAGCGCGACCGGCCCGTCAACGGCCTGGACCTCGATGGCAAGATCACCCTGCCTCGCGCGCCGAAGCCGGGCGAAAAGGTGCCGACGATCGGCTTCAAACGGAAGGGGCCAGGCCAATACGAAGCCGAGTTCGCCGCCGAGGACGCCGGTACGTACTTCGTCACCGTGCAGGGCCGGCAGCCGGGCGTCGGCGCGGCGCAGGGCGTCGTCTTCGACACCGCCCGCACGGGCGTCACGCTCCCCTATTCCCAGGAATTCGCCGACCTTGACACGAACACCGCCCTCCTGAAGCAACTCGCCGAACTCACCAGCGGCCGCTACCACACCGACGACCCGGCCGAACTGGAAAGCCTCGCCCGCTCCGCGGATCTCTTCCGCGAGGCACCGAAGACCTCGCGGGCCTATCAGCCGTTCTGGTACTGGCTCGTCTTCGCCGCCGGCGTGCTGCTGCTCTTCGATGTGGCCGTGCGTCGCGTCGCCGTCGAGTGGATCGAGGCGAAAGCGCTCGCGGCGGCGTTCTGGCGCAAGCTACGCGAAGCCCCGGAAGCCGCGGCGGCGTCCACGCTCGGCCAGCTCCAGCGACGCAAACAGGAGATCGACGAGCGGATCGAGCGTGAGCGCGCCGCCCGCCGGTTTGAGGCGACCGCGACTCCGAGCGACGCCCCGCCTCCCGGCGCCGTCGCCGGACCGACAGAATCGCGGCCGCTCCCATCGGCCCCGCCGCCCCGATCGGAGGTTAAGAAGCCAGCCGACACCGACGCCGACATGTTCAGCCGCCTGAAGAAGGCGCGCGACCGCGCCGAACACAAACGCGACAAGCCCGACGAACCGGACCGCCCGAAGTAACGAGGAGCCCGATGAATCCGAACGCCCCGATGCCCGAACGGACGGCCCTGTTCCGCCAGCGATTCCGCGACCTGGAAGCCGAGATCGGCAAGGTGATCGTCGGCCAACCCGACACGGTGCGCGGCGTGCTCACGTGCCTCTTCGTCGGCGGGCACGTCCTCCTCGAAGGCGTGCCCGGCCTCGGCAAGACGCTGCTGGTGCGCACGCTCGCCTCGGCCCTCGACCTCAAATTCTCCCGCATCCAGTTCACCCCGGACCTTATGCCGTCGGACATCGTCGGCACGACCATTATCAACGAGGACGCCGATGGTCGCCGGCATTTCCAGTTCCAATCCGGTCCGCTCTTCGCGCAAATCGTCCTCGCCGATGAAATCAACCGCGCCACGCCCAAGACGCAATCAGCGCTCCTGGAAGCGATGCAGGAGCGCAGTGTCACCGTCGGTGGCACGGTCCACAAACTCGACGAGCCGTTCCTCGTTTTGGCCACGCAGAACCCGATCGAACAGGAAGGCACTTACCCGTTGCCCGAAGCGCAATTGGACCGCTTTTTCTTCAAGCTGAACGTGCCATTCACGACGCGCGACGAGTTGAACGTGATCCTCGACCGCACCACGAAGAACGAATGGCCGACAGCGACCAAGGTGATGGAATCGGCCGAGATCCGCCAGTGGCAGGACCTCGTGCGCGAGGTGCTCGTCGCCGCCCCGGTCCAGGACTATGCGATCCGCCTGCTGCTCGCAACGCACCCGAACGGCGAGTTCGCGACCGCGGAGGCGAACCGCTTTCTCCGCGCCGGCGCCAGCCCGCGCGGGGCGCAATCGCTCATCCTCGCATCGAAGATCCGCGCGCTCCTCGACGGGCGCTACAACGTCGGATTCGATGATATCCGCAACGTCTATTTGCCGGCGATGCGCCACCGCATACTCTTGAACTTCGAAGCTCAGGCCGAGAATGTCTCACCCGATTCGGTCTTGGCCGCGATCGCGAACGAAGTGAAAGTGAAGCTGGATTGATTGACGCGGTTCCTCCCACCGCCTACACTCGCAAGGGAAACCGGGAGCGCAATCTTTCCATGCCCCTTCGTATCGTACCTGCGTTGTTCCTTGTTGCGTTTGTCGCGGCCGGAATACTCATTCCCGCCCCGCCGGCCCAGGAAAACTCCAACGTCGTCAAAATCCTCTCCAGTATGCCACGAACCGGTTCGGCCCGCGGGCAGACCGACACCATCGTCGACGGCATCCGCCTCGCGCTGAACGAAGTGGAAAACCGGATCGACCTCGACGGCAAGACTTATCGCATCGAATACATGGACCTCGACGATGCCACCGCGTCGGCCGGCGACTGGACCAGCGAGCAGGAGGCCAGCAATGCCCGCCAGGCGCAAAGCGACCCGGATGTGATGGTCTATATCGGCACCTACAACTCCGGGGCCGCCAAGATCAGCATGCCGATCCTGAACCGGATGAAAGTGCTGATGATCTCCCCCGCCAACACGTCGCCGGGCCTCACCAAGCCGAACCAGGGCGAACGGGACGAACCGAAACGCTACCGGCCGAGCGGAGAGGTGAACTACGTCCGTGTCGTGCCCACCGACGACCTGCAAGGCCCCGCCGGCGCGGAGTGGTCGCTGGATATGGGATGCAAGCGCGTTTATATTCTCGACGATAACTCGGTGTATGGCAAAGGTGTCGCGGATCTCTTCGAGGGCCACGCCCGCAAGATCGGTATCGACATCCTCGGCCGCGAAAGCATCGACGCGAAGGCGTCCGAGTTCCTTTCGCTCATGACGAAGATCGCGACGAAACAACCGCAGTTGATTTACTTCGGCGGCACGACGCAGACGAAGGCCGGCCAGGTAGCCAAGGACATGGTGAAGGTGGGGATGAAGGACTGCAAGATGATGGGACCCGACGGCACCTACGAAGTCGCGATGATCCAATCGGCCTCGGCGGAAGTGCTCAACGGCCGGTTCTTCTGCACCTTCGGCGGCCTCACGCCCGACAAACTCGCCGACACCCCGGGAGGAAAGACCTTCGTCGACAACTACAAAAAGTTCTACGGCAAGGAACCGGCCGAGGCCTACGCCCTCTACGGCTACGAGTGCGCCCGCGTGGCGCTCGAGGCGATGCGCCGTGCGAACAAGAAGGACCGCGCCGCCATCTGCAAGGCCGGCCGCGAGATCAAGGACTTCCCCGGCGTCACCGGAACCTGGTCCTTTGATGAAAACGGTGATACCACGCAGCAAGACATGAGCGGTATTGCCGTTCGCAACGGCCAGTTCGTGTTTGATAAAAAACTCTCCGTCACCCGGAAGTAAACCCGACACCGACGGACGCCCCGAATGCTACCCATCCTGTTCGCCGAAGCCTTCAACTGGACCAACCTCCAGCAGCAGTGCATCACCGGCCTCACGAGCGGCGCGCTCATCGCGCTCATCGCACTTGGCTACACGATGGTCTACGGCATCGTCGAGTTGATCAACTTCGCCCACGGCGACCTGTTCATGCTCGGTTCGTGCCTCGCGCTCACCATCTTCACCGCGTTCGGCCTCGCCCAACCCGGTGCCATCGACTCCGCCTCAAACGTCAGCATCGTTCTCGCCATCGCCTGCTGCCTCGTCGCCGTGCCGATCTTCTGCGCCGGATTGAACCGTTCCGTCGACTACGTCGTCTACCGCCCACTACGAACCGCCCCGCGGCTCGCGCCGCTCGTCTCCGCTATCGGCGTCAGCTTCATATTCATGAACGTCGGCCTCTTCTGGGTCGGCCCGCAAGACGTGAACTTCCCCGATGTTATTCAGGACCGGAATCTCCTTGGCGACGACGCCGTACTGCGATTCACGCTGAAGAACCTGCTGGTCGTCGGCGTCACCGTCCCTCTTATGATCGCCCTCACCGTCTTCGTGAAATTCACCAGTCTGGGCAAGGCGATGCGCGCCACCGCCCAGAACCCCACGGCCGCCCGACTGATGGGCATCAATACCGAGTTCGTGATCGGTAC
Organism: Gemmataceae bacterium; assembly: GCA_019636445.1. GTDB lineage: Bacteria > Planctomycetota > Planctomycetia > Gemmatales > Gemmataceae > Limnoglobus. The sequence goes on from JAHBXO010000003.1 coordinate 251,159, forward strand.
GACCTTTCTCGTCGGCGGTGCCCTCGCGGGCTTCGGTAGCGTTGTCTACGCACTCTACGTGAACACCATCAGCTACCAAATGGGATTCCAGAACGGCCTCTACGCCTTTACCGCCGCCGTCCTCGGCGGCATCGGCAACATCCCCGGCGCGGTCCTCGGCGGACTGGTCATCGGACTCGTGCAAGCCCTCGGCACCGCCTACATCGGCGCCACCTGGACGAGCGCGATCGTCTTCGCCGTGCTCATCGTCATCCTCGTCTTCCGTCCGTCCGGATTGCTCGGCGCGCGGGTCCGGGAGAAAGTATGAACCGGAAAGTCGGCCCCCGCTGGGCGCTCGTCGTCTTCCTCGTCCTCGCGATCTACCCGCTATTTCCGGCCTTCGACGGCTGGTTCTTCGCTGCCACTGCGCGCAGCCTCGGCGCCCAGATGCCGACGCTCTTCATCTTCGCCATCCTCGCGATGGGGCTGAACCTCGTCGTCGGCAACGTCGGCCTCCTGCACCTGGGCATCGCCGCCTTCTTCGGCATCGGGGCGTACACCATGGGCATCCTGACGGTACCCGCGTATCCCTTCGAGATCGGCTTCTGGCTCGCCCTGCCCTGCGGCATCGCCGCCGCCGCCGCCGTCGGACTCTTCATCGGCGTCCCCACCCTGCGCCTCCGCGGCGACTACCTCGCCCTCGTTACCCTCGGTTTCGGCGAAGTCGTGCGCTTCACCCTCAAGAACCTCGACGCCATCACCGCCGGCACGCGCTCCCTCGTGCCCGTGCCGCCCCCCGCCACGCCCGTTCTCTCCGTCGACTGGCTCCAGGACTTCCGCCCCTTCTATTACCTCACCCTCGGCTTTCTCGTCATCGTCTACTGGATGCTCGGTAGCCTTGAACGCTCCAAACTCGGTCGCGCATGGGTCGCCGTCCGCGAGGACGAACTGGCCGCATCCTGCATGGGACTAAACGTCTCACGGCTCAAGCTCTCCGCCTTCATTTGCTCGGCCGGCATCGCCGGTCTCGCCGGCGGACTCTACGCCTCCACCATCACCAGTACTGCCCAGCCCGATGCCTACGATTTCAATCGATCGATCTTTTTGCTCTGCTGCCTGATCCTTGGCGGTCTCGGCAGTCGAAACGGAGTTCTACTCGGCGTGTTCCTCCTCTACGGCTTCGATCAAATCCTCTCACCGATCGTCGACGAAAAACTCCAACTCGCGTACGGCGCGCCGATCCGTCGCGAGTTTCTGGGCATACCGATCTCCGCTCAGATGCAGACCTTTGCCGGCTGGCGGCTCTTCCTCTTTGGCGTCGTCTTGATCGTCATGATGCGATATCGACCGTCCGGATTGATCCCGAACGACCGGATCAAGGAAGAACTGCCGCCCGACCCTGATGCCCGGCCCGCCACGAAGTAACAGTTGGAGAGCCTCGCGTGAGCTTGCTCAGCGTCAAGAACCTGACGATGCGGTTCGGCGGAATCACAGCGGTGAGCGCCGTCGACCTGACCGTCGAACCCGGGACGATCGTTTCCGTCATCGGGCCGAACGGCGCGGGGAAAACGACGCTTTTCAATGCCGTCACCGGTATATACCGTCCAAGCTCGGGCGAAGTCCGCTTCGATGGCGAAGAGGTTCGCCGCCCGGTCCGCGCAACGCTGTTCGTTTCATGCGCAATCGCCGGATTGCTTACGGCGCTGGTCGCATTCCTCGCTGCCGCTGGCGTCCAGGAACTCTGGCGGGCCTCCATCACACGTCAGTTCTCCGGTTCGGACGATTCCTTCAGCCTCTCGAAAGTGCTTGCGGCCACGGGCGACTACGTCGCCGGCCGGCCCGGCGTCGTCCTCAACCGCATCACGAACCGCTGGGAAATCCTCTCACTCGACGGCAAGACGACGCTCGACGTGGTCGACGGCGAAGCCGAAGCCCGCGAACTGGCGGCGCGCATCGTCTCCGATCCGCTGCCAGCGATCGCCGAGAATGCCAAGCCGCCGATTGTCGTCGCCGGGAAATCGTTCGACGATCCGGCCAAGGCGAAGGTCTTCCGCGACGCCGCCGTCGCCGCCCAGGCCGATCGCGGGAACCTCGTGTTCAACTCGCGCGTCGCCGCGGCCGCCGGACTTCTATTGGCTCCGATCGCGATGCTGCTGATCTGGTTGCGCTCCCGCCGCACGCCGGACGTGATCGCACAGGGTGGCATCGCCCGCACGTTCCAGAACATTCGACTTTTCTCCGCGATGACCGTACTCGAAAACGTCATGGTCGGAATGGATCGTCAACTGACGAAGCACCCGCTCCTCATGGCACTGGGTTCGCCCGGCCAACGGCAGGAGGAATGGGACGCGGCCGTGAAGGCGAACGACCTGCTCCAGTTCGTCGGCCTCGGCGGCAAGCATCGCGAACTCGCGAAGAATCTCGCCTATGGTGACCAGCGACGATTGGAAATCGCCCGCGCCATCGCCACGAACCCCAAACTTCTGTTGCTCGACGAACCGGCAGCCGGGATGAACCCAAGCGAGACCGTCGCGCTCATGGACCTCATCAAGAAGATCCGCGATCGCGGCATCACCGTCCTCCTCATCGAACACCACATGAACCTGGTCATGGGCATCTCGGACAAGGTGGCCGTACTCGACTACGGCCAGAAGATCGCGGAAGGGACGCCGGCGGAAGTCAGCCGCGATCCGAAGGTCATCGAAGCCTATCTCGGCAAGGAAGAGGTGAGCTGATGGCCGCAATTCTGACCATCGACAAGCTCCGCGCCGGGTACGGCCCGATCGACGCCCTGCACGACGTTTCGCTCACGGTGGAAGCCGGTGAGATCGTTGCGATGATCGGTGCCAACGGTGCCGGCAAGACATCGACGCTCATGAGCGTGTCGGGCGTGCTGAAGCCGCGGGCCGGGAGCATCGTCTTCCAGGGGCAGGATATTTCGAAGCTGCCGGCGCACCAGATCGTGAAACTCGGACTTGCGCAGTCGCCGGAAGGGCGCAAGATCTTCCCGCGCCTGACCGTGCTTGAAAACCTCCAGATGGGCGCGTTCACCCGCAACGACGCGCCCGGCATCGCGGCCGACATCGAGAAGGCGTTCATGATGTTCCCGATCCTGAAGGAGCGAAAAGGCCAAGCGGGCGGATTGCTGTCCGGCGGACAGCAGCAGATGCTCGCCATCGCGCGGGCGCTCATGGCAAGGCCAAAGCTCCTCATGCTCGACGAACCGTCCCTCGGTCTCGCACCGCAGATCGTCGTGCAGATCTTCGACGTCATCAAGGACCTCAACAAGGCCGGCATGTCGATCCTCCTCGTCGAGCAAAACGCCCGCATGGCGCTCAAGGTGGCGCACCGCGGCTACGTCCTCGAGACCGGCCGCGTGACCATGAGCGACGCCGCCGACAAACTCCTCGTCGACCCGCGCGTGCGGGCCGCGTACCTCGGGGAATGACGAGCATGAAGATCGTCCGTCTCGAGACCGACCTCCTGCGCGTGCCACTGCCGCGTGCCGTCTCGCTCCCGACTTCTCAGGATCCGCGCTCCGCGAAGGATGTCGACGTCGTCGTCGTTCGCATCGTCACCGACGGGCCGCATGTCGGCCTCGGGTTCACCTACAGCTTCGGTGGCGGGGCCTCGATCCGCTCGCTGCTCGACTCCGCCGTCACGCCGATTCTCTCCGGAGAAGACCCGACGCTGATCGAACGGCTCTTCCTGCGCTCGCAGCACGAACTCGAAACCGTCGGCTTCGCCGGCCTCGCCGCCCGCGCATACGCGGCCGTCGACTTCGCGCTCTGGGACCTGAAGGGCAAGGCCGCGAACCTGCCGGTCTACAAACTGCTCGGCGGCTATCGAACGAAACTCAAAGCAATCGTCTCCGACACGGCGACGCCGGCACTCGGTGTGAAGACGGCCGTGAAGGAAACGCGCGCGGCGCTCGACGCCGGCGCGGCGGGCGTGATCGTCGAAATCGGGACCGCCGACCCGGACATCGACGCCGACCGCGTGCGCTCGCTCCGCGAGGCGGTGCCGGAAGGGGCCTGGTTCGAAATCTCGGCAAACGCCCGCTACGACTTCTCGACGGCGCTCTGGATGGGCCGCATGTGCGAAGAGGAGTTCGCGATCGACGGCTTCTCGGACCCGCTGCGGAACGACGACGTCGAAGGTCTGAAGCGATTGCTGGACCGGCTCGAAGTGGCGGTCAGCGCCGGGTTCCTGGCGGATCGCGTCGAGGACTTCGTTCGCCTGCTGGATCGCGGCGGTCTCTCGGCGGTGCGCGTCGATCCCGTGCGACTCGGTGGCCTCACGCCGGCGCGGAAGGTGGCGCAACTCGCCGAACTCAAGCACGTCGCGGTCTGCCCGGTGCGGTTGCCGGAGATCGGCGCGCACCTCGCCGCCGGTTGCGTGCTCGGCCGCGTCTGCGAATCGGTCGACTGGTTCGCGGACTTGTTCACGGGCGGGCCGCAGTTCCACGACGGGCAGTTCGTCGTGCCCGACGCGCCGGGGTTGGGGATCGACGTCAACGAAGCCTACGCCAAAAAGCATCGGGTCTAACTCGCGTCTTTCCGCCGCCCCCGCGCCACCCTTCGGCGGAAAGACGCAACATTTCCGGAAGCGCCGTAGCCGGGCAACGACTTACGTCGATTGGACGGTGACGGGATCTTGTGTGAAACGCATTCTCACCGACGATTCCCTTCGAATGAACTCTGCGTAATCCGACCAAGACAATCTAAAGATCGTCATGCCGATTGGGTCGGACGCATCGCACGTTTTCGAGGGCATCTTCTTGAACCCGCGGTCGTGCCTATAACAGCCGCCATTCCCAACCGGAGTTTCGCCATGTCCAAGCCCGAAGAGCAAGTCGCGAAGTTGCACCTCGTGTTCCCAAGCATTCCGAAACCGGTCGCCGTGTACAAACCGGCCGTGCGCGTCGGGAACATCGTCTACGTCTCCGGACACGGACCGCTCAAACTCGACGGCGGCTATATCCTTGGCTGCGTCGGCAAGGACCTCACGCTCGATCAGGGCAAGGAGGCGGCGCGGCAGACCGGCCTCGCGATCCTCGCAACTCTGCGGAATTTCCTCGGCTCGCTCGACAAGATCAAACGGCTCGTCAAGTCGTTCGGCATGGTGAACTGCACCGCCGACTTCAAGGATCAGCCGAAGGTCATCAACGGCTACTCGGAGCTGATGAAAGAAGTGTTTGGCGACGACGCCGGCGTCGGTGCCCGCAGCGCCGTGGGTCACAACGCGCTGCCGAACGGCATGGCGGTCGAGATCGAAGCGATTTTTGAAGTGGAATGACGCTCACGCCTTGAGCACCGCGCCGTGGACGGCCGAGACGATCCCCGCCACGCCGGCGGACTCCACGGCCATCGCGGCACCGATCAGCGAGGCGAACCTTAAGGCCTGGTCGCAGATACTCGGCGCGACCAGGACGACAGCGGAATCCTCCGGCACGGCGCTCACGACCTTCGCCGTGCCGAGTTGATCGTGCGATTCGTACGGAACGACAACCGCGCAGGCCGGCGACCGGACCGCCTCCTGCCGGGCCGCCTCGCCCGAATCCGCCGAGCGAACCTCCCAGCCCAAGAGCCGTAATTCATCCGCGACCTGGGTCGCCAGCTTCGATCCACCCAACCCCAAAACGACCCGACCCTGTTCCGTTTGACACATACTTCGGCTCCTCCGGTTGCCTCTTTGCGCCGGAAACGACACTACCTCTTCGAATGTAGTTCGCTCAAACCCGGCCGAACTTGCGCGTCGGCGACAAAGATTCCTGCAAATGGCAGGGGTGGAAGCGGGAACTCCCTGCGATACAACACCCCAACATTACGACGCGATAGGATACGGAGTTTCACGTGCCCTGTCGCGGTCGGTTGCCCCGAAGTTCCCCACCCTCCCGAGGTTTCCAACATGGCGAAGGCCCGCATTTCCATCGGCACCTGGGCTTACCTGTTCAATCAAGAGACGCCGACGAACGACTTTCATGTCATTTTGCACAAGCTGCAGGACCTCGGATACGACGGCGTGGAACTCGGCAGCTTCGGCCCGCACCCCTCGCCGGCGACGCACCCGACGAAGGCGAAGCGCCAGAAATTGAAAAAGGAGATCGCTGACCACGGCCTCGCGCTCTCCGCCATCGCCGTCGACCTCTGGGCGTTCAAAACCCCCGGCGTCAGCATCCTCGACGAGATTCCCTCGGCCTACACGACGGCGTTCCTCGGCTGGTGCCACTTCGCGGCCGACCTCGACGTGAAGACCATCCGCGTCGACACCGTGCTTGCGCCGAACTTCTTCGATACCGAGGAGGGGAAGAAGATCGGCTACGACGCCGGGATGGAGCGGTTCATCAAGGTATGGGACACCTGTAGCAAGATCGCGGCCGATTTCGGCATGAACATCTGCTGGGAATTCGAGCCGGGATTCGTCTTCAACAAGCCGAGCGAGATTTTCAAGATCGTCGATGGCGTGCGTTCGCTGGGGAACCCGAACTTCGGCGTGCTCTACGACACCTGCCACGCGCACATGGTCGCGGGCATCGGTGCGAACCACCAGGGCGAGAAGGAATTGCTCGCGGGAGGTGCGCTGGAACTGTTGGAGAAGCTCAAAGGGAAGATCACGCACGTCCACGTCATCGACAGCGACGGCAGCTTGAACGAGCACAACACGTCGACGCACAACCCATTCGGCACCGGGCACCTGAAATTCGACGAGTTGTTCCCGGCGATCCAGGCCGCCGGCGTACCGAACGACTGGTGGTGCGTGGATCTCTGCTTCTGGCCGAACGCGTGGGAAGTGACGGCCGACAGCAAGAAGTTCCTGGATAAGATGCGAGGGAAGTACGCGGCGGCGTGATGGGGAGGGATGGGCGATGGTCGTCAAGTCTCCACCAGCTGGGGAAATCGAAACCCTGGCCGATCTTCACGAACGGCTGGGGTTCGTCCCGTTGCACCGCATCAGGATGAATCCGAAACCCGGAACCGCGACCGAGAAGGACGTGCTGCGTTTTTTGGAGTCGGTCGACAAGCGGATCTACGAACTCGTCGACGGCACGCTGGTGGAGAAGGCGATGGGAATGCGGGAATCGCTCCTGGCGGCATTCATCATCCAACAATTACGGAATCACATCCAATCCACCGATCTCGGACTAGTGAGTGGGGCCGATGGGCCGTATCGAATGCTCCATGGCAATGTCCGCTATCCCGACGTCGGATACATTCCATGGGAATCGATCGAAGGCGACGAATTGCCCGACGAAAAGATCTGGTCGATCACGCCCGCACTCGCCGTCGAGGTCATGAGCGAATCGAACACGGAGGCTGAAATCCAGCGAAAGATGGGCGAACTGTTCGCTCGCGGCTGTCAATTAATCTGGGTAATCGATCCACCGACTCGTACGGCTCGCGCCTTCACTTCACCAAAAAAAGTGAAAGTCGTCGAACCGTCGGGCGATCTCGACGGCGGCAAAGTCCTGCCCGGATTTCGCCTTCCGCTCGCCAGCGTCTTCGCGAGTCTACAACGAAGGAAACGGAAGACTCGGTAATTCATTTGAGGTGTCCATGTTCGCAACCGCGATTGTCACATCACTTCTGCTTGCACACTGCGAGCCCGCTTCCCTCGAAAGCCGCGTGAAGCCCTTCATCGACGCCCACAAGGGAAAGGTCGCCGTCGCGGTCAAGAATCTCGCCACCGGCGAGACGTGGAGCCACAACGCCGACGAGGTGATGCAGACGGCGAGCCTGATCAAGGTCGCGATCATGGTCGAAGCCTACCGCCAGGCCGACAGCAAGACACTCGATCTCGGCAAGATGGTCACGCTCACGAAAGACGACAAGGTCCAGGGTTCGGGCATTCTCACCTCGCACTTCTCGGATGGCGCGTCCTTCCCGGTCCGCGACGCCGTGAGACTGATGATGGTCTACAGCGACAACACGGCCACAAACCTCGTGCTCGATCAGGTCGGCATCAAGAACGTGAACGCGACGATGGCGAAGCTCGGCTTCCCGGAGACTCGCATCAACGCCAAGGTCTTCAAAGGCAGCACCACGAGCGTCGATCCGGAGCGCACGAAGAAGTACTCCCTCGGCAGCACGACCGCCAACGACATGGTCAAGTTGCTCGAACTCATCCAGACGGAGAAGGCGGCGTCGGCCGAGTCGTGCAAGGCCATGCTCGGCCACATGAAGGCCTGCACGGACAAGGATACGGTGATGCGATTTCTCCCCGCCGGCACAATCGTCGCACACAAGGGCGGCGCGACAAACCAGGTCCGCACGAACGCGGCGATCATCTACGTGCCGGATGCCGAGGACAAGAAGAAGGCGATTCCCGTGGCGCTGTGCGTGCTGACGAACGAGAACGCGGATCAACGATGGGTGATCGACAATGCCGGGCAGTTGATCGTCGCGAAAATCGGGAAGGCCGTTTACGACCACTTCCAGAAGAAGTAGCCGCACGATTGAAGACGATGAAGACACGATCAGAGGAAAGACATTTGGAGAGTGCGTGATGCCCGATCCGCATTACGATCCCGATGTTTTCCGGCATCGGGAAATGACCGAAAAGGTCATTGGCGTCTTCTACGACGTTTACAACGAATTGGGATTCGGTTTTCTGGAGAGTGTGTACCAGGAATCGCTGGCGATCGCCTTGGAAGAAGCAGGATTCGTCGTCGGACGGTTGGTGCGGTTGCCGGTTTGGTTTCGAGGCCGCAAAGTCGGCGATTTCGTGGCGGACATCATCGTGAACGGCCTCGTCGTGCTCGAACTGAAAGCAGTCGACGCGCTTGCAGGCGTGCACGAGTCGCAACTGCTCAACTATCTGAAGGCAACCGAGATCGAAGTCGGCTTACTCCTCAATTTCGGACCGAAGCCGCAGGTCAAGCGACGGGCCTTCGCGAACAACCGAAAGCGTCTTCGCCCCAAGATTGAACATGAAATGGAACAGCCGCACGATGAAGACGATGAAGACACGATCAAAACCAAATCATGATTTTTTCTGATCGTGTCTTCATCGTCTTCATCGTGCGGCAAACTCCTCCTCAAGCCAATTCGAACTCGTCTTGATTTCTGATCGCGTCTTCATCGAATTAATCGTGCGGCAGTATTCTCCTCCAGGGATGATTTCATGTCCAAGAAACCTCTCCGCGTCGGTATGATCGGCTACGGCTTCATGGGCCGGGCGCACTCGAACGCTTACAAGCAAGTCGGACAGTTCTTTCCCTCGCAGCACCAGGTCGTCCTCCAGGCAGCCTGCGCCCGCAACGAGGCCGAGATCAAGAAGTTCGCCGACCAGTGGGGCTACGCCTCCATCGAGACCGACTGGCGGAAGCTGCTCGATCGCAAGGACATCGACGTCGTCGACATCTGCACGCCGAACAACCTGCACAAGGAGATCGCAGTCGCGGCGGCACAGGCCGGCAAGATGATCCTCTGCGAGAAGCCGCTGGCGATGGATTCGAAGCAGGGCGCGGAGATGGTCGCGGCCGTCGAGAAGGCCAAAGTGCCGAACATGGTCTGGTACAACTACCGGCGCATCCCGGCGGTCACACTGGCAAAGAAGCTCATCGACGAAGGCCGCCTCGGCCGGATCTTCCACTACCGCGCCAAGTTCCTGCAGGACTGGACGATCAACGCCGACCTCCCGCAAGGCGGACAGGGCCTCTGGCGGCTCGACGCCGCCGCCGCGGGCAGCGGCGTCTCCGGCGACCTCCTCGCCCACTGCATCGATACCGCCGTCTGGCTCAACGGCCGGCTCGACACCGTCTGCTGCATGACCGAGACGTTCGTCAAGGAACGCAAGCACAACCTCACGGGCAAGGTCGAGAAGGTCGGCATCGACGACGCCTGCATCTTCATGGGCAAGTTCGCCAACGGCTCGCTTGCGAACTTCGAGTCCACCCGCTACGCCCGCGGCCACAAGGCGCTCTACACCTTCGAGATCAACGGCGAAAAGGCAAGCCTCGCCTGGGACCTGCACGACCTGCACCGCCTGCAAATGTTCGATTACAAGGACGACGGCATCATCCGCGGCTGGAAGTCGATCCACGTCACCGACAACGGCGGCGACCACCCGTACATGGACAAGTGGTGGGTGCCCGGCCTCGCCATCGGCTACGATGCGAGCTTCACGCACCAGGTCGCCGATTTCATTCAGGGTCTGGAAAGCGGCAAGCCGCAGGGGCCGACGTTCCGCGACGCGCTCGAGACGCAGCAGATCCTCGACGCAATGCTTGATTCGGCGAAGCAGCAGAAGTGGGTTGAAGTCGCGAAGTGAGTCTACCACTGCGATTCAGCATGGATCGGCATCACGTTTGCTGTAGGATCAGGCATCCTGTTATCCTTCGCCGTGGGAACGGAATCGAAACGACTCGTTCCGCGATCATGACGGGTGCCGACCATGCTCTCCCGCGTCGCCGATTGTCTGTTTTGGATCAGCCGCTACCTTGAGCGGGCCGAATCGGTCTCGCGCCTGCTCAATGCCACATTCCACCGCGAGTTGGACCTTGCGAGCGTAGCCCCGACCGATGACCACCGCCCTTGGCTTGCGAACCTCTCAATTCTTCAGCAAACATTGCCCGATTCTTTGGCAGGGGAAGCGTTCCGCCCCGCCGCCGTCGCCGAATGGCTCAGCTTCGACATCACGAATCCGGGCTCGATCATCGGCTGCGTCAACCGTGCCCGCAACAACGCCCGCAGTATCCGCGGCTCGCTCGGCCCGGAAGTCTGGCGGGCCATCAATGGGCTGTATTGGCAGCTCCGCGAATCCGAATTCGAGCACCGCGCCCGACATTCTCCGTTCGACTATTATCAAGCCGTCGAGTCCGGCTGCCACCTGTTTCAAGGCGTCTGCGACGCGACACTGCCGCACGACGAAGGCTGGGAGTTCATTCGTCTGGGCCGCAATCTCGAACGAGCCGACAAGACGCTGCGGACGTTGCTGGTGAAGTGCGAAGACCTTGCTCGCGGTGCCGACGCGACGATGATCGCGTTGGAGTGGGCGGCCGTGTTGAAGGGTGCCAATGCGTTCGAATCCTACCAGCGCCTGAACGCCGGACGCGTGGAACCGGAGCGCGTCATCGAATTCCTACTCCTCGATACGACGTTCCCGCGCGCGGTTCGCTTTTGCTTGGAGGAAGCCGCCCGCGCGGTCGCCAGCATAGAAAAGTCGACGGGGGGCCGGGGCGATGGCCGGGCCGAGCGGCAGTTGGGCCGCGTCATCAGCGAACTGCGTTACGCCGAACCGGGGCAACTGCTCGCCAACGAGTTCTCCGGCCGCCTGCACCACCTGCTCCAGCAGTGCCTCGCCTTCGGCCGCACCGTCCACGACCAGTACCTGCTCGCAACATGATCGAGTGCGGAGTGCGGAGTGAAAACCAAAGACCACAACACGTAAACTGCAGGTGGGGACTCATGACTTTCGCTCGGGGCGAGCAACCGTTCGATATCGCCGTCTTGAATTCCGCATTCCGAAATCCGCATTCCGAATTTGCCCCATGATCCTCGAAATCCAGCACGAAACGCGTCTCCAATATTCCACACCCATCACGGAGTGGCTGGCGGAGTTCCGCGTCGAACCGATGAGCGACGACGGGCAGAGCTGCCAGTCGTTCCATTTGAGCGTCAGCCAACCGGTCACGGTGTCCAAATATCGGGACGGGTTCGGCAATCAGGTCCACCATTTCAATCTTCTCGCGCCGAATCTGGAAGTCGTGGCGTTGGCGGCGAGCGTCGTGCAGACGCACCCGCGGCGGAACCTGAACCTGCACAGCGACCTGCTCTGGCCGCTCGACCCCGCCAACCTGCCGCTGGCGGCGATCGACTGTCTCGCGATGGGCGGCCCCGTTCGGTACGTCCCCAAGCTGCAACCCCTGCTCGACCTGCTCCAACCCCGCACCGGCATGCGGATCGTGGACGCGGCCATGCAGACGTCGCGGTACATCAAGAACATGTTCACGTACGCCACCGCCGTCACGAACGCCAGTTCGCCGATCGACGACGTGCTCGAAATGGGCAAGGGGGTCTGCCAGGATTTCGCACACCTCATGATCGCGATCCTGCGCTCGTTCGGCATTCCGGCGCGGTACGTCAGCGGCTACCTGCACCGGCCCGGCAAGGAGAGCCAGAGCCACGCCTGGGTGGAAGTCTGGCTCGGCGATGCGGGATGGTTTGGAATCGATCCGACCAATGACGTGGCCATCGACGAGCACTTCGTGAAGGTGGCGGTCGGCCGCAACTACACCGACGTTCCGCCGAACAAGGGGATCTACCGCGGCATCGGCGAAGAAAAGATCTTCGCCCGCGTCGAGTCGCGGGAACTGGACCGCCTGCCGACACTCTCGTGGCGGGACCAGCTACCGCCGCTGCACGTGCCCCTCACGATGGTGCTCGCGAACATCCGCAAGGAGGTTACCAGCGAAGAGGAGGAGGAACAGCAGCAACAGCAATAGCGACTGTTCGCGACCCGTCCGGGCGGTACAACCTACCCCGTACCCTCCCCTGACAGGACGCGTCCATGAAACGGCTCTCCCTCGCCTTACTCCTCGCTTGCACGGCGCCCGCCGCCGCCGCTCCGCCCGCGCCGATGGTGAGCGGGCTGAAAAACCCCGAATCGGTCGTGCAGGTCGGCGAAAAAATCTACATCACCGAGATCGGCGAGTTCGGCAAGGACGGCGACGGGGTCGTCTCCGTCGTCGAGAACGGCAAGGCTGTACCCTTCGCCACCGGCCTCGACGACCCCAAGGGGATCGTCGCCCACAACAAGCTGCTCTACGTGACGGATAAGACCCGCGTCTGGCGCATCGACGGCAAAGGCAAGGCCACAGTCCACGTCGCCGCCGAGGCGTTCCCGAAGCCGCCGCTCTTCCTCAACGACATCGCCATCGACGGCCGCAGCGGCGCGATCTACGTCAGCGATTCCGGCGACCTGAAAGGTAGCGGCGGCGCCGTCTACGCCATTCCGCCGAAGGGTGGCAAGCCCCGGCTGGTCGTCGATGCCGCGAAGCTTCCCGGCCTCAACACGCCCAACGGCCTCACGCTCGATGGCGAATACTTCCTCCTCCTTGCCGACTTCGGCACCGGCGTCCTCTACCGCGTCAACATCGCCGACGGCTCGCACGTCAAACTTGCCGACGGCTTCGGCGGTGCCGACGGCCTCACCTGGGACTACCACGGCAAACTCTTCATCAGCGACTACAAGTCCGGCAAGGTCTTCGGCATCCCGAAGCCGGGCGAAAAACCGATGCTCCTCGCCGAAGGCTTCCAGGCCGCCGCCGACACCTGCCTCACGACCGACGGCAAAGGCATCCTCGTCCCCGACATGAAGGCCGGCACGCTCACCTACATTCCGGCGACGATGCCCGGCTGGGAAGTCGATGAATCGCCGCTGCCCGTCAAGACGGAAGTCGCGTTCCCGAACCTGAAATGGACTGGCTGGAGCAACGTGAACGACGCCGGGCAGAACACGCCCCTGCGGCCGATCGTGCTGACCCACGCCAACGACGGCAGCGGCCGCAATTTCGTCGCCACCGAACAGGGCGTCATCCACTCCTTCGCAAACGACGCGAAGGAGACAAACGTCTTCCTCGACATCCAGGATCGCGTTGTCTACACCGACAAGCAGAACGAAGAGGGTTTCCTCGGCCTCGCGTTCCACCCGAAGTACAAGTCGAACGGCGAGTTCTTCGTCTTCTACACGCTCAAGGGCGCGAAGCTCACGAACGTCGTCTCGCGGTTTCGCGTCAGCAAGGACGACCCGAATAAAGCCGACCCGAAGTCCGAGGAAGTGCTCATCAAGTTCACCAAGCCGTTCTGGAACCACGACGGCGGCACGCTCGCCTTCGGACCCGACGGCTACCTGTACATCACGCACGGCGACGGCGGCGACGCCAACGACCCGTTGGAGAACGGCCAGAACACGAACACCCTGCTCGGGAAGATTCTGCGCATCGACGTCGACCGAAAAGACGACGGCAGGAATTACGCCATCCCGAAGGGTAATCCCCTCGTCGGCCAACCGAACACCAAGCCGGAAATCTGGGCCTACGGATTCCGTAACGTCTGGCGCTTCGCCTTCGACCGCAAGACCGGCGATCTGTGGGCCGGCGACGTGGGTCAAAACCTCTTCGAGGAAATCAACATCGTCTCGCGCGGCGGCAACTACGGCTGGAAGCTCCGCGAGGCGTGGCACCCGTTCAGCACGAAGGGCGTGGACATCAACGACAAAATGATCGACCCGGTGTGGGAATACCACCACGACATCGGCAAGTCGATCACCGGCGGCGGCGTCTACCGCGGCAAGAACGTGCCGGAACTCGATGGGCACTACCTCTATGGCGACTACGTGTCCAACAAGCTCTGGGCGTTGAAGTACGACGCCGCCAAGAAGCGGGTCGTCGCCAACCGGCCGATCAAGGACCCCGGCATTCCGATGCTCTCGTTCGGCGAGGCGGAGGATGGCGAAATGTACTTCCTCGTCGTCTCGCCGACGGGCCGCGGCATCCACCGGTTCGTGAAGTAAGACGGTAACGGTAAACGGTGTTGGGAGTCGATTCCGTTGCGGAATCGACTCCCAACACCGTTTACCGTTCGCTCTCAGCGAAGCCTTCGCGAGTAATGGAATCCGATCGCGGGCGGGCCGTAGACGGGCGGCCCCCAGACGGGATAGACCGGCCGTTCGATAATGACGGGAGCTTCGCGAACGACGACGGGCGCGGCAGGCCGGGCTCGCGTGTCCTGCATCGCCCGGATGACACGCGGGGCGACGCCCTGTTGTGTCAGGTACTCGATGTCGGTCGTCGAGAGCGTGTAGGACGATTGCGTATTGCGGATCTGGTTGACGATCACTTCCGGATCGGTGCCGCCTCTGGACAGATTGACCACGTCGATGAGGCCCAGCGGCGGATTCTGGCTGGCAACGGCCTGGGCGTGCTCGGCCTGCTCCACGGTTCGATCGAGCTTGTCCTGCTTGTTCCCGGCGAGTGCGCCGAGCGTGGCGCCGCCAAGCGCGCCAACCGCCGCGCCCGTGCGCGGGTTGCCCGTCGCGGCTCCGATCGCCGTGCCCACGACCGTCCCCACGCCGCCCCCCACGAGGGCGCCCTTTTCCGTGTTGTTCATCGTCGAACAGCCAGTCGACGCGATCAGCGCGACGACCAGCGCGAACCCCTTGCGCGGCATGGCAGCATCCCCCCCAGATTCCACGAGGCGGGACTATGCCATGCCGGGCGGCGCCTGTCAAAGGTTTTTTGGGCTTGGCGACGAAGCCGATGGCAAAAGTACGCCTTCGATCCGGTCGCAAGTCTCGGGGACCGGATCGTTCAACATTTTCGCCCGCAGCGCCTCGCACCGGCCCGGCATCCCTTCGTCGGCCAGCAAGCTTCTCAACGTCGCTTCCGCACGCTCAGGCGTGAACTTCGCCGCGCGCACCCAGCGCGCCACGCCCAGATTCTCCAGTCGCTCCGCGTTGTCGGGCTGGTCGAACGCGAGCGGCATGACGAACTGCCGGACGCCGGCGGCCAGGCACTGCGCCGTTGTGCCGATGCCGCCGTGGTGAATCACCGCCGCGGCGCGCGGGAAGACGAGGCTGAATGGTGCGTAGTCGAACTGCGCACAGCCCGGCGGCAGATTCGGTGGTATCTGTTCGCCCGACTTCGCCAGGATCAAGCAGCGCCGGTTCGATCGACGGCACGCCTCGGCGGCGGCCTCGAAGTACCGGCGCCCCTGTCGCATGGCACTCCCGAAACTCACCACCACCGGCGGCTCGCCCTCGTTCAGGAACCGCTCGACCGCCGGCGGTAGTTCCTTCGATTCTGCCTGATCGTAGCGCACGAATCCGGTCTGGACCATGTGCGTCGGCCAGTCCGGCGCGGTCGCGAACCATTTCGGAAACAGTCCGAGAATCAAGTCCGGCGATTGCCGCCACGCACCCCAGACGCGGCGGATCGGCGGCAAGCCGACCTCTTTCCGGAGCTCATTCACCGGCCCCGCGAGGTAGCCGTCGAGCACATATTTCTCGCCGTACCAGTACATCGCGCGGAGCATCCACTTCGGGAAATACTTCAGGTGCGGCCCGGAGGGATAACGCGGCGGCGAAGCCACGCTATGGATCGCGATCGGCTGCAGGTGGATCGTAACGAGCGGCACACCGAGTTTCTCGCGGGCGACGCGCGGCGCGAGGCCGAGCGAACCCGATAGCACGACCGTGCGTCCCGGTTCGTAGCGGCTTTCGATGGCGCGGTACGTCTGCGGGAGGAACCGGCGCATCAGTTCCTGGTTGAAGACGGCGCGGAGCGATTTGGACGGATGCCAGAGCAGTGGATCGTGCGTCATACGATGGAAGTCGTCGGCCGTGCCGACCTCCGCGAACGAAAACGCGTACCGTTCGGCGAGCGGGCGATAGACTTCGTTCGCGATGAGCGTGATGGCGTGACCGCGAGCCTTTAGCGCGAGGCCAAGGCCGACGAACGGGTGGACGTCGCCGTGGCTGCCGACGGGCGCGAGCAGAATGTTCATCAAGATAACTTAGGAGGAGTCGAGATGCTTGAAATCCGACGCGAACGGGACGGTGACGCCGACGGAATTCGCGCCGTACTGCGGACCGCGTTCGGCGGCAACGACGAGGCGAATCTCGTTGACGCACTGCGGGCGTCGGGGAACCTGAGCGTTTCGCTCGTCGCGGTCGACGCTGACCGCATCGTCGGCCATATCGCCTTCAGCCCGGTGACAATCGACGGCGTGCCGGGCGGTCTTGGCCTGGCACCTCTCGCGGTCCATCCGAATCGACAGCGTTCCGGCATCGGCAGCGCTCTGGTCCGACGCGGACTCGAAGCCCTTCACGATGCGGATTACGTCGTCGTACTCGGCCACCCGGAGTACTACGCGAAGTTCGGTTTTCGGCGGGCGAGCGATCTCGGGATCGGCAATGAATACGGCGCGGACGAGGCGTTCCAGTTGCTCGAACTCCGCATCGGAAGTCTTCCTGCGAACAGCGGCATGGCCCGCTATGGACCGGAGTTCGGCGCCTGGAGTTGAACGGCGCTAACGAGCCAATCGACAACGGCGGCGTTGAACGCATCCGGCGTTTCGAGGTTCGGCAGGTGCCCGGAGTCTTTCAATTCGACGAATCGAGCACCTGGTATCGCGGCCGCCATCGCCCGCGCGCCGGCCGGCGGCGTGATGGCGTCGTGCTCGCCGACGATCACGAGCGTCGGCACGCGGATGGCGCCGAGCGCCGGCCGCGAATCGGGCCGATCCCGCATCATCCGCTGCGCCGAAATGATCCCCGCCGCGGTTTGCGCCGCGCCGAGCCTCCGGACCGCCTCGACGACGTCGAGACGATTCGTCCGCGTCGCTTCGCACAACGCTTTCGGAATCATTCCGTCAATGACGGCCGACGCTGAAAGCGTGCTTGCCGCGTCGATCATCTTCTGGCGATTCGCCTTTCCGGCTTCGTCGTCCGGCTCGGCCTTCGTATCGATGAGAATCAGTCCCTTCAGCCGATGCGCGTGCCGCCGCGCGAAGGCGAGCGCGACGTACCCGCCCATCGAGCAACCGCCGAGGATGCACGAGTCGATCCGGAGTCCGTTCAGGGTCTCCGCGACGGCGTCGGCCATCGTGTCGACCGTCGAATCGGCGACGGGTGACTGTCCGAAGCCGGGCAGGTCCGGGACGACCAATCGGACGTTCGTTATTGCCGCTTGCGGTTCCCACATTCGCCGATCGAACGGGAACGCGTGGAGTAGCACGAGTGGCGTGCCCGTTCCGGAATCCGAGTGCGCGAGCATGGCAGCCTCAGGGTTTCGCGAAGTAGTAGATCGCCAGGCCGAAGCCGATGGCGATCACGATCCAACGGACATATCGGGCGGGCAACCGGCGCGCCACCCGCGCGCCGAGGTAGCCGCCGAGGATCGCGGCGACGACCATCGCGGCGGCGTACTGCCAGCGGACGAGCCCCTCCGCGATGAAGATCACGACGGAGACGAGGTTGATGGCGGAGGCGAGCAGCGTCTTGACGGCGTTCATGTGGTGGATGTCGCCGACGTGCATGAATCCGAGGGCGGTGAGCATGAGGATGCCGATGCCGGCACCGAAGTAGCCACCGTAGACGGCGACGAGGAACTGGAACGCCATGATGCCGGCGGTGACGGTCGAGGCGACGGGCCGCGCCGGGTCCTGTTTCTTCAGCAGCTTGCCGATGACCGGTTGGATCATGAAGAGGATGGCGGCGGTGAGGATGAGCCAGGGGACGAGGGCTTTGAACGCATCCGGATAGCCGACGAGAAGCAGCGAGCCGACGACGCCGCCGACGAGGCTGACGGGAAGCAAGAGGATCGCGAACCGGCGGACGGCGCGGAGTTCCTTGCGGTAGCCCCAGGTGCCGGCGAGGGAGCCGGGCAGGAGCGCGACGGTGCTGGTGGCGTTGGCGAAGGTGGCCGGCACACCGATTCCCATGAGCGCCGGAAACGTCAGCAGCGTGCCTCCGCCGGCGACGGCGTTGATGGCCCCCGCCGCGAACGCGGACAAGGCGAGCAGGGCATACTGGCCGATTTCGGACATGGTGGTGCCTGGGGAAAGAAGACTCGCACTGTTCTACGGATCGGGTTACGCTTATGGCATGACTCCCGCCGCCGTCCTGCTCGCCTGCGCGGTCGGCATCGCCGACTGGGGGCCGGTGCGCCTCGACGCCGAAGGCGTGCCGCTACCGCCGGGAGTCGTGGCGCGTTTGGGAAGTTCACGGTTCCGGTCCCCCGGCGACCTTATCGACCTGCGTTTCACGCCCGACGGCCGACAACTCGTGGGCGCCACCGCCCGCGCCGTCTGCGTCTGGGACGCCCGCACCGGACACCGCGTCGCCATCCACACCGGTTTCCGGCGCATCTCGCACCTCGCCGTACGGCCCGACGGCTCGCTGGCCCTCATCGCGGCATATGGGCTCGAACTCCGATACGTTCGCCTCGACCGCGAGACCGGCCGCGTCCTCGACAGCCGCAAACTGAACGACGACCACGACGACCTCGCACTCTCCGCCGATGGCACCCGCATCGCACAGCGATTCGGCGGCCTCGCGAAAGTCATCGAGATCGACTCCGGCAAAACGGTCGGCGACCTGCGCTTCTCGATCTCGGACATTTCGCCGAACCACTTCGCCTTCTCGCCCGACGGCAAGTTGCTCGCGGCCGTCTTCAGCCACAACTGGACGGAAGTCCGCGAGGTGGCGACGGGGAACATGCCCTACTCCGGCACCGCCGGCGACGCAGATTCGTGCGTGCAGGAAATCGCATTCGCCGCCGACAGCCGGTCGCTGCTGCGACTCTTATTTGTCAAAGACAAACCCTACCGGCTCGAAAGCATCGACCTGCAAACGGAGAAGGCGACGCCGCTCTACTCGTTCGAGAACACTGACAGGAGCCGGGGCGGAATAGTTCCTTCGCTCGATGGAAAATCGGTGTATCTCGCGGCCCAGTACGAGGTGGCTCGCTTCGAACTCGTGGTGAAGACGCCCGCTATCACGCACGCGATCCCGTATCCGACGATCGTGAACCGCGGCGTGCTCTCGCCGGACGGGAAGATCCTTGCGGTCGCGCTTTCGACCAGCGGGATCAGTCTGTACGACGCGCGGGCGCTGGCGAAGTTGCCGCAGTCAAGTGACGACATCGTGACGCGGAGCGAGCGAGGAAAGTTCGTCGCCGACGGACGACGGTTCGCGATCCTCGGCGTCAATTCGTTCCAGATTCTCGACTCGTCCACCGGGACGATCGTCGGTCGCCACGGTGAACCGGGCGAGGCCTTGGTCGAAGTTCATCCCGACGGATCGCAATTTGCCCGTACTACTCCAAAAGGCGTCGAGGTACGAAAGATTGGCCACGAGAAAGCAAGACTACGATTTGAATGGGACGGTGATGGATCGGCTTCACGTGTCTTCTTCTCTCGGGATGGTAGTCGTTTCATGACCGACGGGGATAGCGGCTACCGCGTTTGGGATTTGCCATCGGGGAAGCCCCTTGCCGCAGTTTCCAATCACCTGAACCGTTGGTATCCGTCTCCGGATGGATCGTGGGCCGTCTCGATTCGACGGTTGAATTCCTTCGACTATGACGAGGAATACACATTTCACACGGTCGATCCACGAGCCGGTATTACTCTCCATGGAGGTTCGGGAAACGACCGCTGTTTCGGAATACCGGTAGTCCATCCTTTCAGCCGCACTGCCCTTTTGTCGGCGACCAGTCGCGTAATTGGGTTATTCGATTTCACCGAATCGAGATACACCTGGCAGAGGCCGCTTTCCCGCTCCAGTCTGGAATCGGCCATCTTCTCATCTGACGGCCGTAGCATCGCGATCCGCCAGCGACGCGCGATGCTACTCCTCGAAGCCGCCACCGGCAAGTTGCGATACACGATTCCCTCCGTCGAATCGCAGCGCCCCCTCGCGTTCACGCCCGACGGCAAGCACCTCGCGGCCATCGGCTCCACGGCACCGATCTACCTCTGGGACGTCCGCGGCTCGCTGAAGAATTACCCCGCGAAACTCGACCGGCCAACAACGGAATCGCTCTGGAAGGACTTGTGCTCCGACGATGCCGAAACCGCGTTCCTCGCACTCCAGAGGCTCGCGGCCGCGCCGGCGACGACGCTGCCATTCGTCCGCGCGGCCGTTCGCCCCGCAGTGGCCCCCGACAAGGAAAAGGTGGCGGCTTGGATCGCGGCGCTCGATGCCCCGGCGTTCCGCGACCGCGAGGCGGCGATGAAGGAGCTCAAGACTGTCGCCGATACGATCGCCGTCGAACTCCGCGCCGCCCGCGACGCCACGCCATCGCCGGAAGTCCACGAACGACTGAACAAGGTTCTCGCGACGACCTATCCCGAAACGCCGGAATCGGTCCGCCGGACGCGCATCGTCGAACTCGTCGAGTGGTGCGGCACGCCGGACGCGAAACGGCTACTCGCGGACTGGAGCGCCGGCGCGAAGGGATCCCTCCTCGCCGCCGAGGCGAAAGCCGCAGTCGCCAGACTGCGCTAATCCCCGCATCGCGCCTATAAATGCCTCTCCACCACCGGAGAATCCTTCATGCGTTTTCGTACTCGCATCCTGACGGCGCTCGCCGTCGCGGGGCTTTCCATGACCGCCGCACCCACCCACGCCGACGAAGGCATGTGGCTCTTCAACAACGTCCCCAAGAAGCTCCTCAAGGAAAAATACGGCTTCGAGCCGACCGACGCCTGGCTCGAACACCTGCAGAAATCCAGCGTCCGTTTCAACAGCGGCGGCTCGGGCAGCTTCGTCTCCGCCAACGGCCTCGTGATGACCAATCACCACGTCGGCGCCGATGACCTGCAAAAACTCTCCACCAAGGAGAAGGACTACCTCAAGGACGGTTTCCACGCCCGCACCCTCGCCGACGAAATCAAGTGCAAGGCCCTCGAGTTGAACTGCCTGCAAAGCATCAAGGACGTGACCGCCGAAGTGAACGCCGCCGTGAAGCCCGGCACGCCGCCCGGCGAGGCGTTCAAGCTGCGCCAGGCGAAGATCGCCGAGATCGAGAAGGGTTCCGCCGACGAGGCCAAGGGGGTCCGTGCGGATGTGGTCACGCTCTATGCCGGCGGCGCCTACCACCTCTACACCTACAAGAAGTACACCGACATCCGCCTCGTTTTCGCACCCGAGAAAGCCATCGCGTTCTTCGGTGGGGACCCGGACAATTTCGAGTACCCCCGCTTCTGCCTCGACATGTGCTTCTTCCGCGTCTACGAGAACGACAAGCCGCTGAAGTGCGAACATTATCTGAAGTGGAGCGCCGCCGGTTCGCAGGATGGCGAACTCACGTTCGTGTCCGGCCACCCCGGCCGCACCAGCCGCCAGAACACCATGGCGGAACTGGAATACCTCCGCGACACCGGCTTCCCGTTCCTCATGCAGCGGCTCAACCGGATGGAAGTGCTGATCGGCGCATGGGTCGGCCGCAGCGAGGAGAACCGACAGAAGGGCGAGGACGAACTCTTCGGCATCCAGAACAGCCGCAAGGCACGCATGGGCGGACTCGGCGGGCTGCTCGATCCGAAGATCATGGCGCGCAAGGCGGCCGAGGAGAAGCGTCTGAAGGACTTCATCGCGGCGAACCCGGACAAGGTGCCCGCCGAAGCCGCGAAGGCGTTCGACATTATCGCCGAGGGCCAGAAGAAGCGGGTCGGGTACATCAAGGAACTCACGATGCTCGAAGGCGGCGGCGCTTTCAATAGCCAGCTGTTCGGCATCGCCCGCACCCTGCTCCGCTACTCCGAAGAGAAGAACAAATCCGCCAGCGAACGCCTGCCCGAATTCGGCGAAGCCCGCCTCGGCTCGCTCAAGCAGCAACTCTTCTCGGACGAACCGATCCACGACGACTTCGAACTCCTCAAACTCGCCGACAGCCTGACGCTGTTCGCCGGCACCCTCGGCGCGAAGCACGAACTCGTCGAGAAGGTGCTCGCCGGAAAGTCCCCGAAGGACCGCGCGTTCGAGCTGATTTCCGGCACGAAAGTGAAGGACATCGCCGTCCGGAAAAAGATGTTCGAATCCGGCGCGGACGAATCGGACCCGATGATCGCGGTGGCGAAGATCATCGACGGCCCGGCGCGCGACCTGCGGCGCAAGGTCGAAACCGAGATCGATGAGCCGCGCCGCCAGGCCTACGCCGCCCTCGCCAAGGCGCGCTTCGCGATGGACGGCACCGGCACCTACCCCGACGCCACCTTCACGCTCCGCCTTGCCTTCGGCCCCGTGAAGGGCTTCACCGACGCCGGCCAGGCCGTCGCCCCGTTCACCCAGATCGGCGGCGTCTACGAACGCAGCAAGGAGCAGGCCAACAAGTACCCGTTCGAGCTGCCGAAGCGCTGGGAGGAAAAGAAGCAGAGCCTCGACCTGAAGACGCCCTTCAACTTCGTCAGCACCGCGGACATCATCGGCGGCAATTCCGGCAGTCCGGTGGTGAACAAGAACGGCGAGGTCGTCGGCCTGATCTTCGACGGCAACATCCAGTCGCTCGTGCTGGATTTCATTTACGACGACTCGGTTGCCCGCGCCGTCAGCGTGGACAGCCGTGCGATGATCGAATCGCTCCGCAAGGTTTACGACGCCGTGGACCTTGCGAACGAGTTGGAAGGGAAGAAGTGACGGTCGAACTGTGAAGGTCGATTTCTCCCTCCCCCTGGACGGGGGAGGGCCGGGGTGGGGGTGACGGCCCAGCCGGTGAGTTCGCGAAGTTCCACGCCCTCACCCCGCTAACCCTCCCCCTCAAGGGGGGAGGGAACATGACACGGGTGATCGGAGCCATTCCATGCGCGGCCTGCTCTGCATACTTCTGGTCTCCCTTCCGGCCGTCGCCGCCGAACCGGACGCCGTCGAGAAGCAACTCGCGAAGGCGAAGGAGAACCGCGCCGAACTCGAGAAGGCGATCGCGGGCGTGCCGAAGAATGAACGCGCCGGCATGGAGTTCCTTGTCGCAAACATGCCCGACGCGGACCTCGTTTCCCTCAAGGCGGACTTCCTCATCGAGAATCACATTCTTGCCTACAAGGCCCGCAAGCAGTTCCCGTGGGCGAAGGACGTGCCGGAGGAGATCTTCCTGAACAACGTGCTCCCCTACGCGAACGTGGACGAGAAGCGCGACCCGTGGCGCAAGGACCTGTACGAGAAGTGCGTTCTGCTCGTAAAGGACTGTAAGACCGCGTCGGACGTCGCGCAGACGCTGAACAAGGAACTGTTCCCGCTCCTGAAACTCAAGTACGCCCCGCAGCGCCGGGCGCCGAACCTCAGCCCGCTCGAATCGATCCGGCAGGGCAACGCGTCTTGCACGGGCTTATCCATCGTGCTGTCGGACGCCTGCCGTGCCGTCGGAGTGCCGACGCGGCTCGTGGGCACGCCGAACTGGTCCGATAAGCGCGGCAACCATACCTGGATCGAGATCTGGGACAAGAAGTGGCGCTTCACCGGCGCGTGCGAACCCGACCCGCTCGGCCTCGATCGCGGCTGGTTCGTCGGTGACGCCGCCAAGGCGCAGAAGGACAACCCCGAGCACGCCATCTACGCGACGAGTTTCAAGAAGACCGACACGCCCTTCCCGCTCGTCTGGGCGCGGGACAAGAAGACCGTGTCGGGCGAAAACGTCACCGACCGCTATGCGAAGGCGGAAAAGAAGGAGACGTTCCGACTGTCGATTCGCGTCGTCGATGCGAAGGGGAAGCGCGCGATCGTGGCGGTGAGCGTCGCCGGCCCCACGAAGCACGAGGGCGTGTCGAAGGGCGAATCGGCCGACCTGAACGATTTCCTGAGCTTCGAGTTGAAGCCGGGGGCGGAATATGTGGTTAAGGTCGGCGACCTGTCGAAGACCGTGAAGTCCGGCAAGGCGGGCGAATCGACTGTGATCGAAATCAAGACGCCATAAATTTAGCGGCGTGGCGGAGTTTTCGGAGCCAAGCGCGATGCCCAGGTAACGCGCTCGGCTCCGAAGACTCCGCCTCGCCGCTAAACATTCGGGGGTCGTCTCATGCGCGCATTATTCTGTTCGCTCGTTATTGTCGCCAACCTCCCCGCGGCGGACGAAACGAAATCCGCCGCCGCACTGCTATCTCTCAAAACGACACTCGCCGCGAAGCCGAAATCGCTCGCCGACCTGGCGACGAAGGATTTCGCTTCCGTTCCGCTGACGAAGGCCGACGCGGCTGCGGCCCGGCAAATTCTCTGGGACGCCCACGCAGCCATCATCAAGATCGAACGCACGAAAGAGATCGAAGACCGCAAGCTAACCGAAGACAAGCTCGAAATGAAATTCGCCTTCACCACCTTCGGCGAGAAGCCGAAGGACGGGCGCAGCCTCTGGATTTCCCTGCATGGCGGAGGCGGGGCACCGGCTCGCGTGAACGACGGCCAGTGGGAGAATCAGAAGAAACTCTATAAGGTGCACGAAGGCATCTATCTCGCACCGCGTGCCCCCACCGACACCTGGAACCTCTGGCATGAGTCACACATCGATCGCCTCTTCGCGCGACTCATTGAAGACCTGATCGTTCTCGAAGACGTGAACCCGGACCGCGTCTACGTCCTCGGCTATTCCGCCGGCGGCGACGGCGTGTACCAACTCGCGCCCCGCATGGCCGACCACTGGGCCGCCGCCGCCATGATGGCCGGACACCCCAACGGCGTCCCCGTCCTCTCTCTCCGCAATGTCCCTTTCGCCCTCCAAGTCGGAGGGAAGGACGCCGCCTACAACCGCAACACCGTCGCCAAGGAGTACGGTGACAAGCTCCTGAAACTCCACGAGCAAGACAAGAACGGCTACCGGCACTTCGTGAAGATCCACGAGGACAAGGGGCACTGGATGAACCTCGAGGACAAAGCCGCCTTGCCCTGGATGGCAAAGCACACGCGCAACCCGATCCCCGACCGCGTCGTTTGGAAACAGTCCGGCACGCCGCACGACCGCTCCTACTGGCTTGCCGTACCGCCGAAGGATGCGAACGGCGATTCCTTCGTAGTTGCCGACCGCGAGGGACAAACCGTCAGGCTCTCGAAAGTCGAAAAGATCCGAAATCTGATCGTGCGACTCGACGATCGAATGCTCGACCTCGACAAAGCCGTGACGGTGACGTTGGACGGCAAGGAGTTGCACCGCGGCACGCCGTCGCGGACGATCGGCACGATGTTGAAGACCCTCGTCGGCCGTGGCGATCCGAAGCTGATCTTCGACGCGGAAGTGAGCGTTTCGATCCCCTCGAAATAAGGACTTCACTTCAACCATTGGAAGGCGAAGGCGGCCAACACGCCGCCCGTGCACGGACCAAGGACCGGCACCCACGCATAGCCCCAATCGGACGAGCCTTTGCCGGCAATCGGCAGCAGGAAATGCGCAAATCTCGGCGCGAGGTCCCGCGCGGGGTTGATCGCGTAGCCCGTCGTCGCGCCGAGGCTCAGCCCGATCGCCCAGACCACCATGCCGACGAACGGAGGCTCCACCGACCCAAGCTTCGCCTCGCCGACCGACGACGCGACGAAGACGAGCAGGAACGTGCCGATCGCCTCGCCGAGGAAATTGGCGAGCGGGTGGCGGATCGCCGGGGCGGTGCAGAAGACGCCGAGTTTTGTCGCGGGATCGGCGGTCGCGGCCCAGTGCGGCAGGTAGTGGATCCAAACGAGGATTGCCCCGCAGAATGCTCCGAGGAACTGTCCGGCGATCATCGCGAGTTTATCGTCGAGTGGCCCTTTGCCCGTTGCAATATCGGCGAGCGGCCCGACCGGATTCAGCGAGCCGGGTGCGCCGAAGGCCTTGGCGGTGAAGATTCCGCAGGTCACGGCGCACGCCCAGCCGGCCGTTACGACGATCCAGCCGGCGCCCTTTGCCTTCGAGCGTTCGAGCAGCACCGCCGCCACGACGCCGCCGCCGAGCAGGATGAGCACGGCGGTGCCAAGGAATTCGCCAAGGAAGAATGGAGACACGACTTCGCACTCCGAACCGGTGGGGAGAGGAACGGGGTGCTACTTCGCCGGTTTCAACAACAGATAATCGAGGCCAACCATGTATTTCGGCGCGGCGGCCGGGTTCGCGCCGGTGATCGTCAGCGTCAGGTGGTGCGAGCCTTCCTTCAACTCCAGCTTACCGAGCGACTGAAGCCCGCTCGTGACGACTTCCGGATGATAGAAATCGATTGGCTTGCCGATCGGCTTGTCGTCGACGCCGAACTGAACGGTCGCGTAATCGCCGGCCATCGTCATCACGGCAACAAGGTCGAACGTGCCGGCCTTCGATTCGAACTCCAGCGTCAGCGTTTCGCCCTTCTTGCCACCGGACCAGAAGAGTTGGGCACCGCCGCTCCAGGTGTCGCCCTTGAATCCGGCCATCTTCTGCACACCGGCCTTACCGGCCGTCGTCTTCAGGATTCGCATCTCCTCGCCTTCGAGGGCATCCGCGACCCGGCCGGTCTTCGCGTCGATGACGGACAACGGCCCGCGGATCGACTTTGGCGGCGCGAACGCCATGCGATTCGGCTGGGCCGCGTCGTACTTTTCCTTCGAGACGGCTTCGACCTTGTGCGTCAGCACATGCGCCCCGACCATGCCGCCGACCACGATATCCGGGAGTTTGTCGCCGTTCACATCCACGATGCTGATCTGCCGGCCGATGCCCGCCTCGCCGTCGAGCTTATGCGGAATCCACTCGACGCCCTTCTTCGTCCTTTCCAGCTTGAACCAGTACACCACCGCGCCGGCGTCCCACATCGGGCTGCCCTTGTGGTGCGAGTAGTAGGTCTTGCCGGTGACGATGTCCTTCAGCCCGTCGCCGTCGAGATCCACGAGTGCGATGGAGTGCAGTTCGCTGAAGACGACGCCGAACGGATTGTCGGCCGACTTGTTCCCCATGATGCGGTTGCGTTGGAAGGTGATCTTCCCGTCGACCTTCGACTGCTGGTACCAGTCGAGGCCGAAGTCGTGCGCAGCGTCGCTGGTGATGACGTCGTTCAGTCCGTCGCCGTCCACGTCATAGGCGTACATTTCGGCGCCGCCGTAGGCGGTGGTGAATTTCGCCTCGTGGAACTCCCATCGCACACTGTCGGCCTTGTCTTTGGGTTGTTCGAACCAGCCGGTGGAAATGATGATGTCCATCAACCCGTCGCCGTTGATGTCGCCGGCGCCGAGGCCGTGGCCGAAAGGCTTGGGGGC
Organism: Gemmataceae bacterium; assembly: GCA_019636445.1. GTDB lineage: Bacteria > Planctomycetota > Planctomycetia > Gemmatales > Gemmataceae > Limnoglobus. The sequence continues at coordinate 278,819 of JAHBXO010000003.1, forward strand.
GGGCATCACCGAAATCGCGTGGAAAGTCCAAGGTTCGCAGCCCTTCTTCGGTTCGAAGCTGGCGTAGCCGAACTGACCATTGGACGTGCAGACAAGTTCGGGTGTTGCGTCACCGACGAGGTTGAGGAACTGCGGCGATTCGTTGCTGACGGACTTCAAGACTTCGTGCCGTTTCCATGGCTTATCGAAGCCGTCCTTACCGGGATTCTCGTAGACGTAGCCGGGCTTTCCGGGGAAACCGACGGTCAGCACGTCGGGCCGGCCGTCGCCGTTGAAATCGTGGATCCAGTTGAAGAAGTTATCGGCGTAGCCTTCTTTGTTCTGCGGTTTCGCGGGATAGAGTTCGTGTTTCACCTTGAAGTCCGGCCCCTCGAACCAGTAAGGGCCATAGACGACATCCGGCTTGCCGTCGCCGTTGAGGTCGCCGGCGTTGGCACCTTCGGAGTAGTAGATGTTTGTGAGTTGTTGCCGGGAGAACGAGTGGAGTTTGTAGTCCTGGGCGGCGGCAGGGAGCGCCATCAGGAGCGCGGCAAGGAGAGTGCGCATGGGAGAAGTCCGGTGGGGAGGGCGTGGGGGCAGGATAAGCACATGTATGGCACGGGGCAATGCGTTCCGTCGGCCGTATAACCGGAAGAGGGAAACGTGCAGGGAGCGAAGGATTCCATGATCCGATTCCGCTGGCCGCTGTCGATCTTGCTGGTTTGCCTGCCGTTGGCTTTGATAGTCTACGGCGTGCGGATTCCGGGCCTTGCGCCGACGGAATACGTTTCGCCGCGACCGGTGCCCTCGGGTGATCGCGAACTGGCCTGGTTCAACACGACAACGTCCGGAGCCTCTTGGGAACGTTTCGTGGCTGGCGTTCGACGGGCCGCGGTGAACGATTCGGAGTTGCTGGTCGACGATTCGAACGCGTTCCTCGACCAGACGACATCCGTGCCGGAAGTCGTGATTGGCCGGGTCGGCCGCAGTGGCCGGCTTCGCATCCGCTGGTACAAGCTCAGCGGCGACCATCCGCCGCAATATTGGGTGGAACAACTCGCGATCCGCGATCCGGCCCCGCTGGCGATCGTCGGCGGCGGTAGCAGCGACCGCGCCCGCGACATGGCCCGCGCCCTCGCCCGACAAACCAGCTGGCACGGGGCCCGACCGCTCTTCTTCATCACCAACGCGACCGCCGAGAAGGTCCATTCCGACCAGGACGCGGTCGATGGCACGGTGGGCGTCACTTCCGAACTCCTGCGAATCTACGAAGGGCGGTCCTTTCGCTTCTGTTTCAATAACCGCCAAATGGCCGAAGCCATCCTCGACTTCGTCTGGCAATCGGAAACCTTCCGCCCTCGACTGCTCGCGGACGAAGCGCGGTTGGCCATTGGCTCCGGGCTGCTGGCGGTCGCACCACCGCAAAAGCCCACGGTGTTCTACGTCGACTGGGACGACGACCCCTATTCGAGCGATCTGATCGGCCAATTCCGCGACTTGTTGTACGCGGAGGGCGGTCCGAAACCGGCACCGGTCTATTCGGGCTGGAAGATCCCGTTCAGCGTGGGTGGATTTTATCGAGCCAACAAACCCGAAGAGGAAGTTGCCGACGCGATTCTCAAGGAATTGAACCGACTCCCTCCGCAACGCACGCTCCTCATACTGCCCACCGCGGCGGCACCGGCGCGGCGAATGCTGAGGCTCCTTGCGGGCGCCGCACCGGAGCTTGGCCGGAAACTCGTCGTCATCAACGGCGACGGGATGGGGGCGAACACGATCCTGCGCGATGGCGAATTCGCCTGGCCCGTGCGGGTCCTCACCATTCCCGTTCTGCTATTCACACATAACAACCCGGTCGGCTGGGACGAAGGCGCCCCCACCGCGGGCGGTTTCGCGCTCGCGCCGCCGAACAGCACCGAAGACGTGCTCCACGTCTCCGACATGGTCAATTCGTTCTGCCGGGCCGCGTGGGGAGATGCGGGGGATTCGCTGGCTTGGGACGCCAACATCCTGTCGCAACGCCTGCTTGCATTGAAGCCCGCTCTGTTCGACGAGACGGGCAACCGCATCGGCGGCCGCGGCGAATACATCTGTGCCGTGCGCCCGCGCACCGATCACAACGAGGCGGGACTTCCCGAGGCCCGGTTCGAAGCGTGGCGCCGGGCGCCGGACCGCACCTGGCAACTCGTCCGATCCCGTACCCTCTCGCCGGGGAGGGAACCGTGAACGAATCCCCCATCGCGGAGACCGCCGACCGGGCGATTTGGAAATACGTTGGCGGCCTCGCCCCGGCCGTGCTCCTCTGGGCGATACTCGTCGGATGGCTCGCGTGGCAACTCGACGAACGATCGGCCTGGTCGGAAGAGACCGACCGTGCGACGATCCGTGAGTGGATCGACGAAGCACGGAATTTCCGCAAGACCCTCCCGGAATTGATTGCTGAATACGTCCGGTACGGTGACGACGACCCGGACAATACCGCCGATCCGCGGCGACGCGAGACGAAAAAGGCGGAATTGCTCGAGCATGTCCGTGCGCTGGTGGAACCCACTCGCGCGTACGTCAACCAACTCCCGCTTTTCCCGGAGATCTACCGGTTTGAGATCGACATCGCCCCACCGCGCGGCAGGTCGGGCGGGTCCGGCGAGCGTGTGACTTGGGAAAGTTCCGTCCCGCGCCCGGCACGACAAAACCGGGATCGCCTGCAGGTACTCGAATACGATCCGACCGGCGACGGACGCGCGACCATTCGATGCGAGTACAAATTGCACGCCTTCAACAAACTCCAGCGACAGGAACAGGAACGGCAGCGAATGTCGCTGGTCGCCGGTGCCTTGCTCGCCACGGCCTCCGTACTCGCCGGCCTGTTCGTCGTGCGCTTTCTGAGGCGGGAACGCGAGCGCGAGGTTGCCCGCCTGACCGCTCTCGCCGAGGCCGAATACCGCGAAATCGAATTACTCCAGGCGCAACACCGCGAAGACGAGGCCCGGCAGGCCCAGCAGGAATTGAAATCGGAACTGCTCGAACGACAGCTGGAAACTTCCGACCTCCAACGCCGCGCCGCCGAAGCGGAGAAATCGGCGTTCGAGATGAAGTCGCAGCTCTACGCCAGTATTGGCATCATGGCCGGCAGCTACGCCCACAACATCAAGAATCTGCTTGTGCGACCGAACGACCTCCTTGCCCGCTGCATCGAGGTCAACGGCCTATCGCGCGAGCAGGAAGGAATGCTGCACGAGGTCAAATCGACGCTCGGAACCGTCACGGACCGCCTCCAACAAATCCTCAAGACCGTGCGCCGCGACCCGTCCAACGCCGAAGTCACGAGACTCGATCTCGCACAATTCGTTCGCGAAGCGGCGACGACCTGGTTCGACATGGGCCGGGACAAGTGGAAACTCATGATCACGGCCGACACGCCATCCGATCCGGTTTGGATCGAGGGGGACCACTCCCACTTGCAGCAAGCCATCGAAAACCTCGTGTTCAATGCCCGTGATGCGACCTTCGAAATGCGAAACCACCTGCGGGAAGCGGCCCGGCGGGAGACGGCCGGCCCCGAATTGAGGAAGCAGGCGCTGCTCGCCGCCGCGGCCTGGAAGGGCGAAATCGCCCTCGGCGTGCGACGGGATGGCGATCGCGTCGTCCTGACGGTTCGCGACAATGGCATCGGAATGACGGACGAAGTGCGGGAGAAATGCCTACTGCCGCAATACACCACGAAGCGGGATAACGCGCTTTACGAAGGCTATTCCGCCGGGATGGGGCTTGGCCTGTCGTTCGTCGCGATGGTACTCGAACACCACGGCGGCACCCTGACGATCGAAACGGCCCCTCTCGCCGGCACCACGTTCCGCGTTTCGTTGCCGCCCGCGAACCCTGCGTAATCCGCGAGTGTCCGGTCCCCTTTCCGCTCCCACGAAACGGATTCGATGGATTCCTTCAACCCGGTACCGGTGGTCGACTGGCGGCGAGTGATCGTACTCGCCTTGCCCGCCCTCGCGCAGCAATACCTCGTGCTGTTCATCCAGCACTATGATCAGTTCCTGGCCGAGGGATTCAGCGAAGCCCACAAGGCGGCCCTGAATACCGCGAACTACATCTATTGGCTGACGACCTGCTACGCGATCGTGGTCAGCGCCGGTGCCACCGCACTCGTAGGGCGATTCTTCGGAGCTGGAAACCGGAAGATGGCCGACCATGCCTGCGGGCAGGCGATCCTCCTCGCGATCCTACTCGGCCTCGGCGCCACGGCCCTCGTGCTACCGTTCCTTCCCGAACTCCTCGCCCCGCTCAATCTCAAGGACGGTGCCGATGCGATCGCGGCCGAATACCTGGCCCCGCTGGTTTTGCTCCTTGTGCTACAGTTGGTCGAAACCGGCGGTATTGCCTGCCTCATCGGCGCCGGCGACACGCGCACGGGTTTGTACGTGTTGTGCGGCGTCGCCCTCGTCAACGTTCCCGTCGCATATTCCCTGTCCCGCGATCTGTTCGGGACGAATCTCGGATTCGTCGGTATTGCTTGGGGCACCGCAATCAGCCACGCTGTCGGCGGATTGATCGTGTTGACTTTGCTACTGCGCGGCCGCTCCGGATTGAAGCTGACGATCGCGAACCTCAAGCCCGACTTCCCGTTACTCGCGCGATTGCTCCGTGTCAGCGTGCCGGCGGCGATCGACAGCATGTCGATCGCGCTCTGCCAGTTGTGGTTCCTTCGGATTGTCAATGATCTGGGGAACGCGGCGGCGGCGGCGCACGGCATCGCGCTGAGGTGGGAAGCGTTCGGCTATCAGGCCGGCGGCGCGTTCGGCACCGCATCGATGGCGCTCGTCAGCCAGAACCTCGGCGCGGGCCGGCCCGGCGAAGCCGCCCGCGGCGGCTGGATGATGTTCGCACTCGCATGCGGGGTCATGTCGTTTATGGGCATGATGTTCTGGCTCTTCGCGTGGCCCATGTGCCGTTTCTATGCCGGGTCCGAAGCGGTTTCCGCCCTCGGCGTGCAAGCCTTGCGGACCGTCGCCTTCGCCATGCCCGCGCTCGCCTCCGCCATCGTCTTCACGCAGGCCCTCCGCGGTGCCGGCGACACACGCGTGCCTGTGTTGTTCTCGTGGACCGGCTTTCTCGTCGTTCGCATCCCGCTCGCCTACCTGCTCACCAGCCGCGAGTTGGACCTCGGCCCGCTCGGCGTGGTCCACGGCTATGACTGGGGTCTCTTCGGGGCCTGGATCGCGATGCTCGCCGACATCTGGATCCGAGGTTTGCTGTTCCTGATGCGATTCGCCGGCGGGAAATGGAAGCGGGTAAAAGTGTGATTCGGATGGCATTTTTCATTTTGCATTGATCCGAACATGTTCGGATCAATGCAAAATGAAAAATGCATCATCTCCCTTATGTCAAGAGTGCCTTCACCACCGTTCCATGCACGTCCGTCAATCGAAAATCCCGACCGGCGTGCCGATATGTCAGCCGCTCGTGATCCAGCCCCAACGCGTGCAGGATCGTCGCCTGCAAATCGTGGACATGCACTTTGTTCTCAACGACATGAAAGCCCAAATCGTCGGTCTGCCCGTAGCTGATGCCCGGCTTGATCCCGCCACCGGCGAGCCACATCGAATACGACTGCGGGTGGTGGTCCCGGCCCAAGCTGCGGCCGAGCGTCGGGTTCGATTCCACCATCGGCGTGCGCCCGAATTCGCCGCCCCAGACGACGAGCGTGCTGTCGAGCATCCCCCGTCGTTTCAAATCCATCACGAGCGCGGCCGAGGCTTGATCGGTGATCTTGCAGTTGTTCCTTGAATTACCGGCAACGTCCGAGTGGGCATCCCAGCCTTCGTGATAGATGTTGATGTAGCGCACGCCGCGCTCCACCAGTCGCCGGGCGATCAGGCACGCCCGTGCGAACGACGGTTTCTCCGGCTCGCATCCATACAGGTCGAGCGTCTCCTTGGTTTCCTTCTTCAAATCCATCAGTTCCGGCGCGGAGGTCTGTAACCGTGCCGCCATCTCGTACTGCGCGATCCGCGTCGCGATCTCCGGGTCGCCCACGTCCGCAAGGTGTTTGCGGTTCAGCTCGCCGACGACATCGAGCGTGTCCGTCTGGAGTTTCGCGTCGACGCCGGGCGGATTCGTGAGATTCAGGATCGGGTCGCCGGCGTTGCGGAATCGCGTGCCGGTGTACGTCGTCGGCAGGAAGCCGCTGCTCCAGTTCGCCGAGCCGCCGCTGATGCCGCTGCCGGTGCTCATGACGACGAAGGCGGGCAGGTCCTTCGTTTCGCTGCCGAGGCCGTAGAGCACCCACGAGCCGAAGCTTGGCCGCCCCGGTTGGCTGAACCCTGTGTTGAAGAAGATCTGCGCCGGGGCATGGTTGAACTGGTCCGTTGTCACGGATCGCACAAGGCAGATATCGTCGACGACCTTCGCGAGATGCGGCAACACTTCGCTGATTTCCGTGCCCGACTTGCCCTGCGTGGCGAACTTGAACCGCGGCCCGAGCACTGCGGCGTCACTACGAATGAAGGCGTATCGCTGGCCCTTGATGACTTCGGGCGGGATCGGCTTGCCTTCAAGCTTCGCGAGTTGCGGCTTGTAGTCAAACAGGTCGAGCTGGCTCGGCGCCCCGGCCATGAAGAGGTGAATGACGGCCTTGGCCTTGCCGGGGAAGTGCGGCTTCTTCGGCGGTAGGGTGGTGTCGGCGCGCGAGGCGGAACCGACGAGCAGCGATGCCAAGGCGGCCTTCCCGAGGCCGACGCCGCAATCACGGAAGAAGTACCGGCGGGATGTTTCCTTCACGATGGATCTCCCCACGAGAACACGTTTAGCGGCGACGCGGAGTCTTCGGAGCGGAGCGCGGTGGGCGTCCGTTGGAAACAACTCCCGCGCTCCCCTCCGCAAAGCCTCCGGGTCGCGGCTAAACGGAGTATTATTCCTTCGTCACGAACTCATCGAGATTCATCACCGCCCGCGCGACGGCGGTCCACCTCGCGGCTTCGTCGCCCATCACGCCATCGGCGAACTTCACGAGGACCGCCACTTCATGCTCGCTCGCCGGCCGACTCAAACAGCGGCGAACGATTCGATCCACCTTTTCCTTCGCGATACCCTTCTCGCCCGCGATCGCCTTCCCGATCGCGGCGGCAGCCTCCATCATCGAAGGATCGTTGAGCAGCGTCAGCGCCTGGAGTGGCGTGTTCGAGACCTCGCGCATCGCCGTGCAGGCTTCACCGCTCGGTCCGTCGAACGTGGCCGCCATCGCAAAGGGAGCCGTGCGCTTCGCGTAGGTGTAAAGGCCGCGACGATATCGATCCTCGCCCTCGCTCGGCGTCCATTTTGCGCCGCCGTAGGCCGTGTCCTGCACGCCGGGCGGCTGAGGCGGAAATACGCTCGGTCCGCCGATCTTCGTCGAAAGCAAGCCGCTCGACTTCAGGGCGGAATCGCGAATCATCTCCGCTTCAAGACGCACGCGGGGGAAGCGAGCAAGCAATCTATTCTCCGGATCTTTCCCGAGATACTCGGGGGCGAGCTTTGACGATTGCTTGTATGTCTCGCTCATCACGATGGTCTTGTGTAGTTTCTTCATCGACCAGCCATTCTCCATGAACTCGACAGCCAGCCAATCCAGCAGTTCGGGATGCGTCGGCAGGTCGCCCTGGTATCCGAAGTCGTCGAGGGTACGAACGATACCCTTGCCGAAAAATGCGGCCCAGGCGCGGTTGACCGTGACGCGCGCAACGAGCGGATTCTCCTTCGAAACCAGCCACTTCGCGAAGGTGAGGCGATCCGGCTTCGCGCCGGCCTGCACCGGATGCAGCACGCTCAGGCCGCCGGCTTGCACCTCCTCGGCCGGCTGGAGGAATTCGCCGCGGTGGTGTCGGAACGTCTTGCGCGGATGGTCCTCCGGGCGTTCTGACATGACAAGCGTGCGCGGGCCTTGCGGGTTCTCTTTGCGAAGTTTCTCAATTGCCTCGCGCTGAGTCTTCAACTCGGGCGACAAGCGGAGATACTCGCGGAAGATCGTCTCGCGTTGACCATCGGTCCACTTATGTTCGGGAACGCGCAGGGTTTCTTCGGCATCGACGGAGAGATCGTGCGCGATGATCTGGGACTTCGCGGTCGTCACGGAAACACGAAACCGGCCGAGGCTTGCAGAGTAGTGGCGCTCGAACCGCAGCGAGAGCTTCGCCTTCTTCCCCGTCGTCGGCTTTGCAAGGTTGAAGACTACGTGGCTCGGCTGGCCCGGCCCCCGTCCGGCCCAGCCGGATTGGAGATTGTCGTCAAAGGCTCGCTTCGCGTTCGATTTTGCTCCGGCGAAGTTGTCCGAAGCATCACGGAAAGGGGCGGGAACGCCATCGATGGAGAGTTGGATGTCGCTGAGCAGGAAATCGCCTTTGGGGCCTTCGTAGTAAGCGCGGCCGGGGCCGTTCGCGGGAAGCGACGGGTCCGTCAGTGCTTCCAATCGGATCGCAGTCACGTTGACAGGCCAGTCATCGAAGATCAATTGGTAGACGTCTTCCTTCTTCGGATCGCCCAGAGCGAGCATCGAGCCGTCGTCGAGTAGTTTCAGTTTCGTCGGACCGGCTTCGGTCTTGGTTGGCCGGGGGAATTTCCAATCCTGCAATCGATCTCGCTCGCTCTTGAGCCAGGCGAGGAATTTGGCCTTTGCCGGGTCCTGGTCGAGCGACTGGAATACCTTACGTTCGAGCGCCGCCACCTGTTCCAGGATACCTTGTCGTTTGAGGATTATCTCGCGCGACAAGACTTCGAATTCCGGTTCCTCCGTGTTGTTCAGAAAGGCCAGCAGGCGGAAATATTCGGTGTGCGGGATTGGATCGAACTTGTGCGTATGGCACTGGGCGCAACCGAGCGTGAGGCCAAGCCACGTCGTGGCTGTCGTGTTGATGCGATCGACGACGGAATAATAGCGGAACTCGAGCGGATCGATGCCGCCTTCCTCGTTCAGCATGGTATTGCGATGGAACCCCGTCGCGACGATTTGATCTGGTGTCGGGTTCGGCAACCGATCGCCGGCGATCTGCTCGATCGTGAAGCGGTCGAACGGCTTGTCGTCGTTCAGCGCCCGGATGACCCAGTCGCGGTACGGCCACACGGTGCGCGGGCGGTCCTTTTCGTAGCCGTTGGTGTCGGCATAGCGGGCGAGGTCGAGCCACTTGCGTGCCCAGCGCTCGCCGTAGTGCGGACTCGCGAGCAGGCGATCGACTAGTTTCTCGTAGGCGTTCGGCGAATCGTCTTTGAGAAAATCATCCACTTCCTTCGGCGTCGGGGGCAGGCCGATGAGATCGAGCGATGCGCGGCGGATCAGCGTGGCCTTGTCGGCGGGCGGCGACAGCTTCAATCCGGCTGCCACCAGCTTCGACCGGATAAATGCATCGATCGGCGACGCTCCCGCGCTCGGCTTCGCCTCGCCGCCAAACGGGGGGATCGCGGGACGTTTTGGAGCCACGAACGACCAATGCTGCTCGTACTTCGCGCCGGCGGAGATCCAATCGTTGAGGATTTGGATCTGCTTTTCGGTGAGCGGTTTCTTGACGTGCGGCGGCGGCATCACCTGCTCGTCGTCTTTCGATGCGATGCGATTCAGCACTTCGTCAAGCGAGGCCCTCGCGCCCTCGGCGGTGTCGAGGCGCAACTTCGCCTTGCGGGCCGCGGAGTCCGGGCCGTGGCACTTGAAGCAGTGATTCGCGAGGATCGGCCGCACGTCCTTCGCGAAGTCCGGCGGAGCGGCCGACACATTCATGGAGACGAGCAGGAGAAGCGGGAGAGCCAAGCGCATGGGAGAGGCCCATCAGGTCGGTTGCTTGTCGGGATGAAGGTAGACGAAGCTTTTGCCAAGGCGGCCGCCGTAGTTGCCGGCGGAGATCGTGAGGAGGTCTGGCGTGTCGACGGCGGCGCGGATGGCAGCTTGTGTCGCGTCGGCGATGGTCTTCAGGTCCGGGCCGTTGATGATGATCTCCTGCACACTGGCGACCCCTTCGGGCAAGCGGGATTCCACACCAGGCTTGCCGCGGAGCGTGGGACAATACTCGGCATAGGTGCTGGCGATGGAGAACTTGTATTTGCTTCCGGCTTTCGAACCGCTGGAGGCGACGCCGCCAGGGAACGGCAGACTCACTCCCGACACGGTTCGCGCACCGGCGGCGGCCTTTGCCGCGGCGTCGAGCGCGGCGTCGGTCGTGCGGCCGAAGAACCACAGATTCCCACCCATGAGGCCTTCGGCCCAGCCGAAGCGGCGCTCGATGACGAATTCGCCACTGAGAATCGGTATGACACGCACGCGTCGCCCGAATCGCTCGGCCTTGAACTGGTGGCCGTCGCCGAAGTACGCGACCTTGCGGCCAAGCGGGAACCATTTCTCGCCGGCGGGAAGCACATTGAAGCACGCGGTCGTCGGACAGGTGAGCACGTTCTGGCTGACGCGCACAAGCAGAGCCCGCTCGAGTTTCTGTTCCCGCTCCTTCCAGAAGCGGGGTACGTGGAACTGCATCACGACTCCGGGTCGACCGTCGGGCGTTTCGCTCGGCGGCACCACACGACTGACACCGGCTTCGCAATCGCACAGAATGGAAGAGGACGCGTTTCCCGTAGCATGGCGCGCAGCGATATCGAGCCACTGCGAATCGCGTGCGGTGACCAGGACTTCGGAGTAAATCGAACGGAAAGCTTCGGCGTAGGTGTTGTCGATGGTGGCAGGCATGGCCGGCGCTCGCGGGAACGTGAGGCCGTTATAGGGATTCGGGCTCGCTTACGATTTGAATGGCGCCTCGGTTCGGCGAGGTTCAGCCATCGTGCGCCCGACCAGTTCGCGGTAATCGGGCCGTTCGCGGAGTCCTTCAAGATCGGGGTCCTGCTCGATGACTTCACGCCGGGCATAACCGCGCTCGATGGCCGATTTCAAAAACGTGATCGCCAGCTCGGCATCGCCCGCGGCCCGGGTTGAGCGGTGGAGAATGGCACAGGCACACGCGAGGTTGTACACGACGAGTTTGGACTCGCTGGCCGCCAACTTTGACACGAGTTCGCGTGCCGCATCGTGGCGCCCCAAGCGGGCGAGTATCACGGCATGGTTCGATTCGCGCAGTGGCCGAATCTCGTCGGGTGCGCTGATAACGGCTTGTTTCCATGCCTCCGCGGCGTCCGCCTGGCGATTGAGCTTTTGAAGGGCGACGGCGCGGCCGGCGTAGGCATTGGACCGATAGTCGGCATAAAGCCCTTGGGGTCGCTCGGCGATCGCCGCCATTCGAGCGATGATCGCGTCGTGCCGCTTCAAGGCGCCCAGAGGATCTCCCGTCTCGCATTGCAACATGGCGGCGTTGTTCTCGACGCCAATCCATTGCAACCGATAATCGGCGTGATAGGGAAATCGGTCGGCCAGCGATTTCAGCGCGGCGGCGGCAGCTTCCATCCCGCGGCGCGCCGTCACGGCATCGCCTTCCGCCTCATCGACTCGTGCAAGATTCGCCTGAATGCCAGCACGCTTTTGTATCAGCGACGGTGAATTCGGATCGTGCTGAAGAAGGCGTTGCGTGAGCACCAGTGCGCGATCCAGTTGCCGGCGCGCGTCGGCGAATCGCTGGCCTTCGATCAGGTGATTGCCCAAATTATTCAGACACACCGAATGCAATTCGAGGAACTCGACGGTCACATCCGAGCGTTGCGCGAGATCTTCCATGATCTGCACCGCCCGTTCGAATTGTTCGCCGGAGGTCGCCTGTCGATCCTGGTCGAGAAGCAGCCCGAAATTGTTGTAGGTTCGAGCGAGGTCCATCCCGACGGCCGGTCCGAACGGTTGGTCGCCGACGACTTGCTCAAGGATCGCGATCGCCGCCAGGTATTCGACGAAAGCCGTGCGCCCGTCGCCACGATCCGCCGACAGATCGGCCAATCGGCGCTTCACGCGGGCGAGTTCCAGTCTCGCTTCGGGCGAACTGGGCTTCCGCAAGATGACGCGGATGATCGATTCGGCCTGCTCGAGGCTAACGCGGGCGGACTCCAATTCCCCCATTTCCCGTGCGAGTTCGGCATGCCGGCGATAGGCGATCGCCTGTGCCAGCAACTGTTCCGGGTCGTTCGGTCGTTCGGCGGCAAGTTGTTGATAGAACGGCAGAGCGCTTTTCAGCAAACGCATTCGCAGCTTGTGGTGGTCGGCGCGTTTGAGTTCGTCATCTTCGGTGATCGCCGCGAGGTAGGCGTTGACGGCGGCTTGCGCCAACACGAATCGCTCGCGGGCCACGCGTTCGTGGTCGCGTGCCTCGGTCTCGGCCTGCGCGGCCCGCAGCATGCCGAGTGTCGTCCCGACCGATCCGCCGATCATCGCGAGGACCAGTGCGGCCGCGGCCGCCAGTGGCCCTCGGTGCTTCCGCGCCAGTTTCCGCAGCCGGTAAGTGCGGGACGGCGGCCCGGCCAATACCGGTTCGTCCGCGAGGTGCCGGATCAAATCCGCCGCCAGACCGTCCGCCGATTCGTACCGTCGGTTCCGGTCCTTCTCCAGACACTTCATCGTGATCCAGTCGAGGTCGTTGCGCAGCCGTCGCACGAGCCTATCGGGTGTGGTGCGCCGCACGGCGGACCGGTCCGCGTCCGGAACGGTCTCGCTCGGTGGCGGCGGATCGGTTTCGCGGATGGCTCGCACCAGTTCCACGATCCCGATCGCTCCACCACTTTCGACGGAGAACGGCGGTCGGCCGGTCAGCAATTCGTACAGCAACAAACCGAGGCCGTATATGTCGCTGCGCGTATCCACGTCGTGCGGATTCAACCCCGCCTGCTCTGGCGACCAATACTGTGGCGTGCCGATCATGTCGCCGTGGCCGGTACAGGTGGCCAATGAATCCAAGCGACCGTGTGTCGTCTTCGCCACGCCGAAGTCGATGATCTTCGGCACCGGAATTCCATCCTGCCGGGCGATTAAGACATTCGAGGGCTTCAGATCCCGATGGATGATCCCTTTTTGGTGCGCGTGGTGGATCGCCCGACAGACGGTGATGAATAATTCCAAGCGTTCGTCCAATCCCAAGCACGCCTCATCGCAATACCGTGTGATCGGAACGCCTTCGACGAGTTCCATGACAACGAATGGCCGGCCGTCTTCCGTCGTGCCGCCGTCGAAGACCTTGGCGATATTCGGGTGGTCCATCATCGCGAGCGTTTGACGTTCGCTGGCGAAACGAGCGAACGTGGCGGCGGAATCGAGATCGGGCCGAATGAGTTTGATGGCGACGGACCGCGCGACCGGCTCACTCTGTTCGGCGATCCAGACCACACCCATTCCACCGCGCCCGATGGTGCGGACGAGAGAGTAACGGCCGGCCAGTACGGTCCCGGATCCGACATGGCACGCCAGCGCGGCCGCCGGCTCTTGCAAAAGGGTCGGTGACAAGTCTTCGAAGGCGCCTTCGAGGAATTCCCCCGCTCGACCATGTGCGCGTAACAACCGCTCCATCCTATGCCGACGGTCGGCATCACCGGCGCAATGCTCGGCCAACATCCGGTCGCGCATTGCGGGGTCCGGAAGGTCGAGCAATTCCAGAAACAATTCGCGGTCGGACATGAAACCGCTCCGGGGATGCGAGTGGCCCCACACTGATAGGCGGATTCGCGGTCCGGATCGCGCCATTTCAATCGTCGAGCGCCCCGACCCGATCGTAGAGCCAGGCCTTGGCGAACGCCCAGACCCGGTCGGCTTGCCGCGGGGAAATCTCGAGCAATTGGGCCGCCCGATCGCGGGTCATGCCGGCGAAAAAACGCAGGTGAACCAGTTCCGCCGCCATCGCATCGACGACCGCCAAGGCTTCAAGGGCCTCGTCGAATTCCAACACGTCCAACCGGTCGACCGGATCACGAACGGAGTCGTGCAGTTCCACGCGGTGCCGTTGACCGCCCCGCTTCTCGGAACGCCGGGCGCGGGCACGGTCGACGAGGATCCGCCGCATCGCGAGCGCGGCGGCATTGAAAAAGTGTCGGTCGGACGTCCAGCCCGGCATCGACGCCAGCCGCAGGTAGGCCTCGTGCACGAGCGCCGTCGCCGTCAACGTCTGGCCGGCCGGTTCCTGTGCCAGATGCGCGGCCGCGAGCCGGCGCAACTCGTCATAGACGATCGGCACCGCGTCATCGGAGGTTCGCGAGTCCGGCCCCATTCCAACGAGTATACGCCCATGCACGAGAGCGGCACAAGCTTTCGACGAACCCGGGCCGCGAAAATCCCCGACACGGCACCGCGAATCGATCCGTATATACTGCTCCTGTTTCCTGCCAACGGTTCCCAATCATGTTTCAACAGGCGTGGAACATCGTCAAAGCGGTATGGAACACCGACACCACGCCCGAGGGTCTGGAGTCCGCGCTCGCCGAACTGCGATCCCAAGCCCCGACTCCCGTGTTCTGGCTCTTCGGAAAAACGCAGTC
>JAHBXO010000030.1 GCA_019636445.1 Gemmataceae bacterium
GGTCGTGATGGCTTGCTCTTAAGCAGGCCGAACATTCGCACACTCTCCGCCGCAGAACGGCATAATCCATTTTAAGTGAATTGAGTTTCACAACTCTCCCGCGGACGGTCGTCCGCGGGCTTCGCCCGTGCGCTTGGATCATCACCGTAGCATTTCTACCTGGGTATTTACATCACATTTATACTACGTGATGAATCACATTCTCTTTCCGTTGCATACCGATTCGAGTCTGACATAGTTCGAAGATTCGTTCTTGAACGGTATCCGAGTCATCAAAGACCATAGGGTTCCAGAATCGTTCGACGTGAATGCCGAGCGATTCAATAAACGCTGTTCGCCGTCGATCCTGTTCCTGCGCTTCCGGCGAGAGATGCGATTCGCCATCCAGTTCGACGACCAATACCGTGGAATGACTGTAGAAATCCACTATGTAAGGCCCAATCGGATGCTGCCGACGAAATCCAAAGGGCTTGAATTGTTCGCCCCGAAGCAGCTTCCACACTATCTTTTCGGCGGGCGATTGGTCCTTTCGCAACTGCCGTGCGAACGCTTGTTGTTGCTCGTCGCGTCGCATACATCACCTGTCGATCCGAACTCTGGTCCCCTCTCCCCCGGCTTTGCGGGGGAGAGGGATCGGGTGAGGGGGTCTTCACGATTGCAGAACCTTCATCGCGATCTCGTAAGCTCTCGCCCCCTCACCCCGGCCCTCTCCCCCGCAAAGCCGGGGGAGAGGGGGTAAGATTCACTTACGATTGCACTGACTTCGTGCCAACAAATTAGTCATCCTCCAGCACCGCCAGGAACGCCTCCTGCGGCACCTCCACCTGGCCGATCGCCTTCATCCGCTTTTTACCCTCGGCCTGCTTGTTCCAGAGCTTCCGCTTTCGCGAGATGTCGCCGCCGTAGCACTTCGCCGTCACGTTCTTCTTCATCGCCGCGATGTTCTCCCGCGCGATGATCCGCGAGCCGATCGCCGCCTGCAGCGACACCTCGAACAGGTGCCGGTCGATCTCCTTGCGCAGACGCTCCAGTACCTTCCGTCCGCGCCGGTCGGCGTTGGCGCGGTGGACGATGATCGACAGCGCGTCTACCCGGTTGCCGTGGACGAGGATGTCCATGCGCACCAGGTCCGCGGCCCGGTAGCCGACGACCTCGTAGTCCATCGTGCCGTAGCCGTGCGTCACGGACTTCAGCTTGTCGTAGAGGTCGTAGATCACTTCCGCGAGCGGCATCTCGAAGACGAGGATGACGCGCTGCGGGCTGAGGTACTCGGTGCGGATGAACGTGCCGCGGCGCTCGGTGCACATGGACATGAGGTCGCCGATGTTGCCGGCCGGGATGAGGAAGCTGATCTTCACGATCGGTTCGCGGAACTCCTCGATGCCGCCGCCGTCGGGCACGTCCTGCGGGCCATGGACCTGAATGACTTCGCCGTTCGTCTTCTTGATCTCGTACGTGACGTTCGGCGCGGTCTGGACGAGGTTGAGTTCGCAGTCGCGTTCGAGGCGTTGCTGGATGATCTCGCGGTGGAGCATGCCGAGGAAGCCGCAGCGGAAGCCGAACCCGAGGCCGTCGGACACTTCCGGCGTGTAGCTGAAACTGCTGTCGTTGAGCTTCAGTTTGGCGAGGGCTTCGCGGAGGTCCTCGAACTCGTTGTTGTTGACCGGGTACAGCCCGGAGTAGACCATCGGCTTCGGTTCCTTGTAGCCGGCCATCGGCTCCGCGGTGGGCTTGAAGGCGTCCGTCACGGTATCGCCGATGTTCACGTCGTCGATGGTCTTGATGTTCGCGGTGAAGTAACCGACCTGACCGGCTCCGAGTTCGTCGATCTTCGTCGGCTCGGGTCGGAACTGGCCCATCTCGGTCACGACATACTCGCGGCCGGTGCGCATCAGCTTGATCCGCTGCCCCGGCTTGAGGCTGCCGTCGATCATCCGGATGTACACGACGACGCCCTTGTAGGTATCGAAGTGGCTGTTGTAGATGAGCGCCTTGAGCGGCTCGTCCGGCTTGCCGGCGGGGGGCGGCACGCGATCGATGACGGCCGCCATCAGCTCCTCGATGCCGAGACCCGCCTTTGCCGAGCACTTCAGCACTTCGTCCGGGTCCTCGACGAGCATCGCCTGTTCCATTTCGCCGATGACGAACTCCGGCCGGGCGTGCGGCAGGTCGATCTTGTTCAAGGTCGGCACGAGCTTCAGGTTCGCCTCCATGGCGAGGAAGCCGTTCGCCACCGTCTGCGCCTGCACGCCCTGGAAGGCGTCGACGAGCAGGATCGCCCCTTCGCACGCGGCGAGGCTGCGGCTGACTTCGTAGTTGAAGTCGACGTGGCCGGGCGTGTCGATCAGGTTCAGCTCGTACTTCTGCCCGTTGTGTTCGTGGAAGATCGTCACCGGGTGCATACGGATGGTGATGCCCCGTTCGCGTTCGAGGTCCATGCTGTCGAGCGTCTGCGCCTTGATGTCGCGTTCGCTGACGGCACCGGACTTGAGCAGGAACTGGTCCGCGAGGGTGCTCTTCCCGTGGTCGATGTGGGCGATGATGCAGAAGTTGCGGATCAGGTTCGTCGGCGTCGGCATGTCGTGCGGCCCGGTGTCCGTGGCGAAACGCTCATTATACGGCGCAGTCCGGAAACGGCGGACCGGCTAAAATGGCGGGGAACCGGGGAGGCCGATCGTGGTTTTGGCCCCGGAGGGGCCGCCGCATGTAGCCACGGGTGGAGCGAAGCGCAACCCGTGGGGATGGAGGAGCGGCCTTCTGCCCCGGCAGGGGCAGAGGAACCTCGCACGCTCCTTCGCCCCTGCCGGGGCGAGTGGAGTTCGGTCGCGACCACGGGTTTCACCCGTGGCTACAGCCGGTCGCCCCTCCGGGGCGAAGAGATGCGACCGGAATTGCCGAACGAATCTTCGCACTACTGAACAGACCGAGGAGGCCGAACGATGCCCGTTCACGACTGGACCCGCATGATGGGTGGCGACTTCCACCACTTCCACCAGCGTTGGATTCAGGCGATCGCCGACGCGCTGAACCGGGGCCTTCTCCCGCCAGAGTACATGGCGCTCTCGGAACAGGTCACGGCCCGACCGATCCCCGACGTCGTGACGCTCCAGACGCGCCGTCCCGATCGTCCTCAAGGCAGGACCGCCGTCGCGCCGAAGCCGCCCTCGGCGCGGCTCGTCGCCAAGCTCGAACGGATCAACTACGCCAAGCGGGCCGACCGGATCGTGATCCGCCACGGCCGGGGTCGGATCGTGTCGGTGATCGAGATCGTCTCGCCGGGGAACAAGGACAGCCGGAACGCGCTGCGGACGTTCGTCGAGAAATCGGCCGACTTCCTGAACCAGGGGATCCACCTGATGGTGATCGACCTGTTCCCGCCGACGCCCCGCGACCCGGCCGGCATTCAAAACGTCCTGATCGAGGAATTCGGGGGCGCGCCGCTCGAATTGCCGCCGTCGCAGCCGCTCACCGCCGGTTCGTATGTCGCTTACGATGCACCGACGGCGTACGTCGAGACGCTGGGCGTCGGCGAGGCGCTGCCGTCTCTGCCGTTGTTTCTCGAAGATGAATGGGATTACATCCCCGCCCCGTTGGAATCGAGCTACAACGAGGCCTTTGCCGCGCTACCGCGGCAGTTGAAGGCGGAGTTGGAGTCGGCTTGATTCGCCCCTTCGCCTCGTTTTACTTCACCCAAAGTGCCTGTTCCCGGCGCGGGATCACCTCGCCCACGACGGCGGCGGCGAGCGTGCCGGCGGCCTTCAACTCCTCCAGCAACTTCGGTAGCCGGTCGGCAGCGATCGCGATGAGCAGGCCGCCGCTCGTCTGGGCGTCGTAGAAGACCTCGCGCCGCGTTTCGTCCACGGGGCCGTCGAAGTGCGTTCCCGCGATCGTGTAGTTCGTGTTCGACGTGCTCGCGCGGGTGCGGAACTTCTTGAGGTCGAGCTCGAGCAGTCCGTCGAGGAGTGGCAGTTTCGCGAGGTCGAAGACGATGGTGACGTTGGCGCCTTCGGCCATTTCAAAGCCGTGGCCGGCAAGGCCGAAGCCGGTCACGTCGGTGGCCGCCGTCGCGCCGGCGGCGAGCATGGCGGCGCAGCCGGCCTTGTTCAGCGTCGTCATGCTTGCGATGGCGGCCCGGTACAGCCCGTCGGGGCAGGTTGCCTTCTTCGCCGCCGTCGTGACGAACCCGGTGCCGAGCGGCTTGGTCAGCACCAGCACGTCGCCGGGCTTGGCGTTGGCGTTGGTCAGCACGCGGTCCGGGTGGATCGTGCCGGTCACGGAAAGGCCGAACTTGATCTCCGCATCGCGCACCGTGTGCCCGCCGACCACGGCACACTCGGCGGCGGCGCAGCGCTCCGCTCCGCCGGCGAGGATGCGGCCGAGAATCTCCAGGTCCAGCTTGTCGTCCGGGAACCCGGCGAGGTTCATCGCCGTCACCGGCGTGCCGCCCATCGCGTACACGTCGCTCAGGGCGTTCGCCGCCGCGATCTGGCCGTAGACGAACGGGTCGTCCACCAATGGCGGAAAGAAATCGAGCGTCTGCACGAGCGCGAGCGTGGACGTGAGTCGCCAGACCCCCGCGTCGTCGTGCGTTTCGGTGCCGACGATCAGGTTGGGGGAACGGTTCGCGGGGAGGCGACTCAGGACCTGAGTCAAGCTGCCGGCGGGCAACTTGCCGGCTCAACCGGCGCAGGTCGCGTAGTCGGTCAGCCGGAATTTCCGCTCGTTCGTTTCGCCCATCGCATCGTCCTCCGTTGGGCCGGGAACCATCAGCGGTTCGCCGGCAGCCGCGCCCGGACGGCGTCCAGCATCGCACGCTCGTCCGGAAAGGAACCCGTCGCCAGCTTCGAGTAAATCAACTCGCCGTCGACGGTCAATTCAAAGCATCCACCTCGCGCGGGGATCAGCTTGTATTCCTGCACTTTTTGCTTCAAGACTTCGAGAATCCGGCCCGTCAAACTGAGGGCGTTCGGCTCGTAGCCTCAAGCCGCGCAGTATTTCAGCTCGATCTTCATCTCAGGCCCTTCCTCAATTGTGGGGGGGTTCTTGTCTGGTTCCCTCTCATGATAGGAGAGTCGGGGGCGGTCGCGTTAAGCACCGTTGACGGGCGGGGAAGCGCCGGGCCGGGGTTTGTGGGCGAACCCGACACCGCGCGGGAATTTTGGGCATTCGCGCCGCGCGCCACCTTGCGGACTTTCCGCATCCTCGGCATAATCCCCCTTACTTCAATAATTCACGCTTCCGCGCAATTTTATCGTCCGGGTCCGCCATGAACGATCGCAACGAAGAGGACATCTTCCTGATCAGCGGCCGGCTCCGCCCCGACGTGGTGGACGAACCGACCGCCCAGGCCCTGCGCGAAGCGCTCTGCTTCACCCGCGCGACGAACTGGGACAGCGTGCGCACGCCGCACCTGTTCATGGGCCTGCTGGCGGCGCCCGACCCCGGAGTCGAAGCCTGGTCGTCCCGCCTCGGCGCGGACATCAACAAACTCCTCGATCAATTCCGCGACCTGTTCTATCAGGAAGCCGAGCCGGTGCCGCCGCTCCTGCTCAATCGCGAGTTCTTCTCGGACAACGTCCTGCGCCTGCTGCGGGACGCCAGCGCCCGGGCGCGGGATTACGGCCGCGGCTGCATGACGCAGATGGACCTGCTCATCACGATCTTCAGCACGCCGAACAGCATCGTGGCCGAGTGCTTTGAGCGCATCGGCGTGTCGGCGAGCCACCTGACCGAAACCGCCGTTGCCGCCGAACGCGAAGTGGCGCTGGGATGAGGTGAAGCGAAGAATCGAATGTCGAACCGGAAGCCCCGCGACGATCGTCGCGGGGCTTCTCCGTCACTTGTCCACCAGCAACATATCCGCCACGTCCAGCGGCAGCGTCACGATCGTGACGCCATCCTTCACCGTCGCGGCCAGATCGCCGCGCTCCACGCTGCGGATCCGCTTCGCGCCGCTCAGCCCGTTGATCCGCACCTCCAGCTTCGCCAGCGGTTTCCCCGTGTAGTTCAACAGGGGCACCGCCAGCTTGCCGGGCGAGTCGATGCACGTCGTCTCCACGAACGGCTCGCTGCATTCCACCGGCCGGGCGAAGTCCGCACCGAGGAAATCGTCCACGAGCGCCGCCCGCAGCTTCGCGTCCATGCCGGTCGGCAGGGAGTGGTTGAAGCCCGACTCCACCGTCGCGCGGTCCACTGGTAGCAACGGCAATCCGCTCTTCAGGTACGCCTGCCCCGGCAGGAAGCCGAAGAGCACCACGCGGCCCTTCCCGTGCGCCTTCTCCACCACCGCCGGCGAGCCGTCCTGGTATGTGCCGATCACCTTCCCATCCGACGGCACGAGCCGTTGTTTCCAGGCGATCACCGGTACCGGTTTGATCTTGGCGCCGGGGTTCGTCCACAGGGAGAAATCCATCGGCTCGTACACCGGCAGGTCCTGCTTCGCGAAGAACGGCTGGTTCTCCTTCAACAGGTACTTCGCCACGAGGTTCGGATCGGTCGCGATCGCCTGTTCCTTCACGCCGTAGAATTCCGCCGCCTTCGGGTTCGGCCGGTTGAACTCGTCGAGGAACCCGCCGCCGACCGTCGACACCACGGTGCCGCCGGCCTCGACGAACTTCTTGAGTGCGTCGATCGCCTTCGAGTGCAGCCATTGCTGGCCGACGTAGATGACCTTCATCTCCTTCGCCCGGCCTTCGATCAGGTCGTCTTCGCTCAGGAAATCGACCGGCACCTGCGAATGCCGCAGGGCGTAGTAGATGGCCTTGCGCTCGTTGTTGTGCAGGGCGAGGCCGAAGTTGTTCACGCCCGTCTGGATCTCGTCGACGCTGGAGAGCAGCAACCCGACCTTCGCGGAGCGGACCTTGCCATCGACGACGTAGTCCTCGAACGCCCCCGCGTCGTGGCCGACCTCGCGCACCGCCTTCCAGATGCCGAGGTCGTCGGTGGCGATGTAGTTCTCCGTCGCCGCGATCGCCATCGGGCTGGCGCAGAAGTAGTCGACATGCTTCGCCCCGTGCGCCACGGCCGTGTAGAAGGAGAGCCGGAAGCGGCCCGGCGTCGTCCCCGGCGAGTGCGGCATGACGTACATGTGGATCGGCAGGTTGTCGTACTTCGCCCCCGCCCGGAAGCCCGACACGAGGAACCCCGTCGCCTGCACGCTGAACTCGGGCACGCCCCAGACGTAGTCCTCGCCCCACGGCATGCTCATCGCCTTCAGCCGGAACGTGCGGATGTAGTCCAGTTCGCTCACGAGGTAGTTCGCGTGCGGTGAGTAGTTCGCACCTGTGAAGATCCCCTTTTCGCGGTACAGCGCCGTGCCCTTCGCGTAGTGGGCACCGCCCTTCTCCTTGGCGGCGAGCTGCGAGTAGTACCAGAGCGGGTGCGCCTTTTTCCTTGCGATCTCCTCCGGCTTGTCGCCGGGCTTGATCGAGATGTGCTCGATCTTGCCGTCGAAGGCGACGCCGCGCGCCTTCAGCCACTCGGTGAACTCGGCGTCCGTCACGGGCATCGAGGGCAGGTGGATCTCGTCGCCGTAGCTGACGATGCGCAGGTTCGCGAGGCCGCCCTTGCGGCCGGCTTCGTACTTCGCGATCGCCGCCGGCGTCGGGTCAGGCCAGTGCGCGACCATGTCGCGCTTCGCGGAATCGGGGACGAGCCAGGTGTTGTCGGCGAGTTCCTTCGCAAGTTCCTTCACGGCCGGGTCGTCGAAGCCGCGACCGCCGAAGCCGAGCACGCCGTAGAGCAGGAACCGCTTTGGCACGGAGCCGCGCTTCGGCATCTTCTTCACTTCGGCCAGCAGCCATTGCACCGCTTCCTTCTGCGTGCGGATCGTCGGCGGCCAGTGCCGCGCCAGCTCTTTCGCGAGCGCCGGCGACGGGTCCGCGACGCCGGGAATCTCGAACGCCTCCAGCTCCGTCAGCAGCTTCTCCTTGATGACGCGGAAGCCGCCATTCCCGTCCGGCACGGCGAATTCCAGCTTGAGTTTCAAGCCCTTCACGCCGTTCTTGTAGATCGCCTGCGGCTTCCAGGTCAAGTTGTTGAGCGAATCGACGACCGGCCCCATCGGCGCCCAGCCGCTCGTCTGTCCCAATTGCAGGTACTCCGAGTCCGGGGCCGAGAAGACCTTCGGCGACTTCGGATTCTTCGGGTCCGACGGCTTCAGGTAGTCGTCGGGGTTCAACTCCTTCATTCCGATGGAACGACCCAGCCGCGGCCCGGCATTCCGATAGCTCGTTTCGTCCGTGACCAGCCCGCTCTTGAGCACGCGAGTCGTGGGCCAATCGCGGACGTGGATGTAGTACGGCGAATGCTGGCCGAGGAAGTCCGGGGCGACGACGGGAATGCACGGCCCCAAGCCGTCGGCGGGGTTCGTGAAGCGCACGAAGAGGTCGCCCGCCTGCGTCAGCCAGCCATCGTATTCAAGGTAGCTCGCCTTCTTCTGCGCCTCCATGCCGGCCGCGTCGTTCGTCAGAAGGATGGCGTCAACATGGCGCTTCGCGGCCCGCAGTCGCGGCTTACCGTTCTCGAGTTGCGGGGCCGCGATCAGGCGTAGCGTGGCCGCGCCCTTCTTGAGCTTCGCCGTCGCTTTCTGCTGCCAGACGAGGTTGTCGGTGCCACCCCAGCCGTAGCGTTCCATCGGCACGCGCTGGTGCCCGTTGAACGCCCAGATCTTCGGGTCGTCGAGCTTCCCGAACGTCTCACGGTAGACCTTCGCGCCGTTCTGTTCGATCTCGACGGTGAACTCGACGGAAAAGTTGAACGGCTGCTCGTAGCGAGCCAGCACGTGGAACTCGCCGTCGTCGGGCAGATCGATGCGCTGCGTCGCGACGGCGTCCGCGTGCGGATCGGCGCCGAGGCACGCCATGCGCGACAGGAACGTGACCGCGAAGGTGGAGGCGTAGTAGTTGTCGCGGAACGGTACGACGCCCCAGCCGCGCTCGACCGTGAAGTCCTCGCCCTCGGCGACGAGGCGGATCGGCTTCGGCTCCGCAGCGGCGAGGGACGAGGCGAAAAGAACCAAAACGAGGCTGATGCGCATTGGAGCAGTACCGCCGATTGTCGAGAAATGTATTCAAACTCAGAACTCAATCCTCACAACTCATCGCTCAATTCAAAACGTTTTGAACAATGAGTTATGAGTTGTGAGTCATGAGGTTGAAGGCGAAGATGAACTTTTCTTACTCCGCCCACTTCACGAACGCTTCCATTGCGTAGTACTCGGGCAAGCCGAGGTCGTCGAAGGTCTGGGCGGTGCGCAGGTTGCGGTCCTCGGCGCGCTGCCAGAACTCGCGGCGGTCGGTGCCGCCGGGGAACATCGCCTGGTCCTTCTGCGACTGGTGGCGGAAGATCGATTGCTTTTTGCGCTCCAACACGTCCGGCGACAGCGGCACGGCCATCTCGATCTCGTGCGGCTCCCACTCCTCCCACGCCCCCTTGTACAGCCAGACGTCGAACATCTGCTGGTTCTTGCGGACGCGGCGGACGGCCTCGTAGATCGCCTCGGCGCAGGTGCGGTGGGTGCCGTGTGGGTCGCTCAACTCGCCCGCGACGTAGATCTGATCCGGCTTCAGGCGCGTGAAGAGCTCGACGATGTCGTCGATGTCGCCGGGCTGGATCGGGTTCTTGTTGATGGTACCGGTGCGGTAGAAACGCAGGTTCATGAATTCGAGCTGCGTCGGCGGGATGCCGCAGGCGAGCGCGGCGGCGCGCGCCTCGGTGGCGCGGATCATCCCCTTGATCGCCAGCAGGTCCGGCGAGTCGGGCTGGCCCGGCTTCTTCTCGTCGAGGAACCGGTAAACACGCTCCTTGACGGTGCCGGCACTCGATTTTTCGCCGCCGTCGCCGAACGCCGACACGAACTCGTCCACGAAGTCGACGAAGCGCCGGGCGTCGTGGTCGAAGACGGCGATGTTGCCGCTGGTCATGTACGCGATGTGGACGGCGTGCCCCTGCTCGACGAGGCGGATGATCGTGCCGCCCATGCTGATGACGTCGTCGTCGGGGTGCGGGCTGAAGACGAGGATGGTTTTTTTCTCGGTGCCCGCGGGGTAGTGCTGGATGGTGGCGAGCCGGTCGTGGAAGACCTGTTCGCCGATCTTGGCGGCCGGGCCTTTTTCGCGGAGCAGTTCGTACAGGTGGTGGTCGCGGAAGTCCTGATCGTTGAGCTTCTGAAGCCCTTTCTTGACGCTCAGCGAGAGGCCGACGACAGCGCGGCGGACGGTCTCGGGCGTCCAGTCGCACGGGCCGACTTCCCAGGGGTGCTTGATCGCGGTCAGCTCGGCGGCGGCGGCGGAATCGAGGACGAAGGTGGCGTTCGCGTGGTCCTGGAGGAAGCTGGCGGTGATGGCTTCGGTCGGCGGTTGTTCGAGGGCCTTGTAGGTGATGACGGCCTTGTGTTCGCCGAACGCCATCAGGAAGATGCGGCGCGCGTCGAGGATGCTGGCGACGCCCATGGTGATCGCCTGCGCCGGCACGTTCTCCTCGCCGAAGAACCCGCCGGCGGCGTCGCGGCGCGTGATGCTGTCGAGCGTGACGCTGCGGGTGCGGCTGTTGTGCGGGCTGCCCGGTTCGTTGAAGCCGATGTGACCGGTGCGCCCGATGCCGAGGATCTGGATGTCGATGCCCCCGGCGGCCTTGATCTTCTGCTCGTACTCGGCGCAGAAACCTTCGATCTCCTCCGGCTTGAGCGTGCCGTCGGGGATGTGAATGTTCTCCCACTTGATGTTCACGTGGTTGAAGAACGTCTCGTGCATCCAGCGGAAATAGCTGTGCGGGTCTTCCTTCGGGATCGGGTAGTATTCGTCGAGGTTGAAGGTGACGACTTTGGAGAAGTCGAGCTTTTCCTCTTTGTGCAATCGGATGAGTTCGCGGTAAAGGCCGACGGGCGTGGAGCCGGTGGCGAGGCCGAGGACGGTGGGCTTGCCGGCGGCGTTGCGGGAGCGGATGAGCTTGTCGATTTCGCGGGCGACGAAGTTCGAGGCCGCCACGCTGGTGGGGAAGGCGATGGTGGGAACGCGGGTGTGCGGCAGGTGGTGGACCGTGGAAGCCATAGGGTGTGCGTCTCCGGTGCGCGGGAGGGGTGTTGTAGGGCGCGGCGGTTGCGCGCGGGACGGGGAAGTCACGGGGCGATGGTTTGCCAGTCGGCCGCCGGGGCGAACCGCACGAGATGCGCCGGATTTCCGGTCGCGATGATCGCCGTCGGATCGCTCAACGCGTGGGTCTGGGCGCAGAGGACCGTATCGCAATCCAAAGTTCGGTCGTGGGAAATCGGCTGCCCGATGTTCCGGGCATAGGCCCAAAGCTCGGCCGTGATCCGCATGGCGACCGTATTCAATGGCAAGTAGTTGAATTGAACAGCCAGCGCGTCGAGCGATTGGATACTGAGCGTTCGTCCGCCACGAATCAGTTCGCGACGAACCTCGTAGTCAGCGATTTCGGGAATGACGACCGTGCATCCGCCCGCGATCAAAGCGGAGACCCATCTGCGGCAGGTTCGGACCGTCTGCGTGAGTTTCGGGTTCGCCAGGATACCGAGCGGAGTCGTGTCGAGAATTACGACTTTACTCATCCTCGAATCCCCAATCCTTGAGGTTCACCGGACGGAACCACGGCTGTTTCCGATTCTCCTCCAATGCTTTTTGCAGATCGTAGCCTTCCGGGTCCTGCGTCTCGAACGGAGCCGCTCGGTCCATGGCGGCGAACAACTCTTCGAGCGTCTTCGCGTCCTTGACCCCTTGCAGCGCCTCCTCGAGCGTTTGGGGCGGCGGGCGATCGATGGCCGGCGGTGGCGCGGCCGGATCCACCACGCTCACCACCGCGCGCGTCGGTTCGGCGACGGCCAGCGGCGTCAGAAGCCGCACGGTACCGTCGGGTTCGATCATCGCTTCGGCCGTTCGCGTCATGACGTCCTCCTCTCACCGTCATGGTATCCGACGGCGGGCGCCGTTCCCCGTCATTTTCCTCGCGCTCCCTTGCCTGCGCCTAGCGCGAAGTCCGAGAATACCCGGATGGATCTTGAGCGACGGCGCGGTGCCGTCGGGAAGGGTGGCGGTTCATGCGATTGGTGCTCGTCGGTGCGCCGGGCAGCGGCAAGGGAACGCAGGCCGAACTGCTCGTGCGACGGCACGGGTTGAAGGCCATTGGCACCGGGGACATCCTGCGCGCCGCCATCCGCGATCAGACGCCCGTCGGGCGGCAGGCCGAACCGATCCTCCGGCAGGGGCGCCTCGTGCCCGACCGCATCGTGAACGATCTGGTCGCCGAAGTCTTTCGCAATCCCGACCAACCCGGCGCGTTCGTGCTCGATGGCTATCCGCGCACGTATGCCCAGGCGATTGCGTTCGACGCGCTTCTGAACCTGCAGTTCATCAAGTTGGACGCCGTCGTTCACCTCGCCGTCAAGGACGACGAGGTCGTCCGCCGCATCAGCAGCCGAAGATGCTGCGGTGGCCCGAATTGCGGCGTTTGCTACAACCTGCTGGCGCGACCGCCGAAGAACGACGGTGTCTGTGATCGCTGCGGCGGCCCGCTGGTCATTCGCGACGACGATCGCGAAGAGACTGTCCGCCGCCGGCTTGTCGAATTCCATGCCAATACCGACCAACTGATCGAGCATTACCGCCTGCGTGGACTGCTCCGCGAAATCTCGGCCATCGATCCGGTCGAAACCATTCACGCCAACATTCTCAAGGCCGTGAACCCCTAACCTTCCCCCGGAATGGAACCATGTGGCACGTCGCTCGTGCCCTCCTGAACATGTTGCAACCCTCCAACTACCGCCCGACGGAATTGAAGTCCGTTCGCGAACTCGGCCTGATGCGCGAATCCGGCATCCTCGTGGCCCGCGCGCTCAAAATCTGTCGCGACCTCGCCAAACCCGGCACGCGCACCATCGAAATCGATCGCGCGGTCGAGGCCTTTTACGCCTCGCACCAGGCCACGCCCCTGTTCAAGGGCTACCCCGGTCGCGTCCCCTTCCCCGCAAGCACCTGCCTCTCCGTCAACGAGCAGGTCGTTCACGGCATCCCCGGCGACCGCGTCCTCAAGGATGGCGACCTCCTCAAGGTGGACACCGCCTGCAAATTCAACGGCTGGTGCGCCGACCGCGCCATCACCATCCCCGTCGGCACGGTCCGCCCCGAACGCCTCCGTCTGGTCAAGGTGGCCGAAGAAACACTGCAAATCGTCATCGACGAACTCCCCCGCCGCAAATGGTGGAGCGAGATCGCCAGCCTCATGCAGAAACATGTGGAATCGTCCGGCTTCAGTGTCGTGACGCAATACGTCGGCCACGGCATCGGCCGCTCGATGCACGAAAACCCCCAGGTCCCCAACTTCGTCAACCGCGAAACCCGCAAGAACGACTTCAAACTCGTCCCGGGCCTCGTTCTCGCCGTCGAACCGATGGTCAACATGGGCCGCGAGGAAGTGAAGACGCTGCACGACCACTGGACGGTGGTGACGAAGGACGGCATGCCGAGCGTCCATGTCGAGCACACGCTCGCCATCGGGCCGGACGGCAAAGTCGTGGTCGTCACGTCCGACGACGGCGCCTTCGACGGCTGGACCTCGCCGGTCACCGCCCCGATGCCAGCGCCTGCGGCCTGACCCGCGAGAATCGCCGGTCTCGGTGTCCGTTCATATCCTGAAGCGAAATCATCCGTTGCGGAGGAAGCCGACCGTGGGGTCCGACAGCAAAGCCGGGTCGAATCGTCCTTTCGACACCAAGACGGTCGAATTCCTCGTCAAGCTCATGGCCGAGCAGGACCTGAGCGAAATCGACCTGCACGAAGGCGAGCACCGCATCCGCCTGCGCCGCGGCGGCCGCGTCGTTGCGACTGCACCAGTAGCCGTCGCCGCGCCGACACCCGTGGCCGCTCCCGCGACGCCGGTCGCGGCCGCCGTCCCCGCCGCACCGAAGGCGAATTATCACGAAATCAAATCGCCGATGGTCGGCACCTTCTACGCCAAGTCCAAGCCCGACGCCGACGACTACGTCAAGGTCGGCAGCCGCGTGAAGCCCGACAGCATCGTCTGCAAGCTCGAAGCCATGAAGCTCTTCAACGACCTCCTCGCCGAGTGCACCGGAACGATCGCCGAAGTGTGCGTCAAGAACGGCCAATCGGTCGAATTCGGCACCGTGCTGTTCCGAGTGGACCTCGGCTAAATGCGGAATGCGGAATTCGGAATGCGGAATGAAATCCGCGTCGGGAATTCCGCATTCCGCATTCCGCATTCCGCATTTGGTGAATCATGTTCCAACGCATTCTCGTCGCCAACCGGGGGGAGATCGCCCTCCGCATCATCCGCGCCTGCCGCGACCTCGGCATCGAAGTCGCCGTCGTCTACAGCGAAGCGGATAAAGACGCGCCGTATCTGAAACTCGCCGACCAGGCGATCTGCATCGGTCCCGGCCCCGCCGTCGAGTCCTACCTCAAGATCGATCGCATCATCGCCGCCGCCGAGATCGCCAACGCCCAGGCCATCCACCCCGGCTACGGGTTCCTCAGCGAGAACTCCCGGTTCGCCACGATCTGCCGCGAGTGCAAGATCGAGTTCATCGGTCCGTCCGCCGAATCGATGGACGCCGTCGGCAACAAGGAGAAGGGCAAGCAGGTCGCCAAGAAGGCCAAAGTGCCGACCGTTCCCGGCTCCGACGGCCTCGTGACCAGCGAAGAAGAAGCCCTCAAGTTCGCCCACGCCGTCGGCTACCCGGTGCTCATCAAGGCCTCCGCCGGCGGTGGCGGCCGCGGCATGCGCATCGCCCGCAACGACATCACGCTCATCAGCGGCCTCTCCGCGGCGCGCCAGGAAGCCGAGGCGGCCTTCAAGGACGGCTCGATCCTCCTGGAGAAGTACCTCGACCAACCCCGCCACATCGAGGTGCAAATCCTGGGCGACCGGCACGGCAACATCGTCCACCTCTACGAACGGGACTGTTCGCTCCAGCGCCGCCACCAGAAGCTGGTCGAGGAAGCCCCGTCGTCGAGCCTGCCGGAGAAGGTACGCGATGCCATCTGCGACTCCGCCGTGAGGCTGGCCAAGCAGGCCGGCTACTACTCCGCCGGGACCTTCGAGTTCCTCGTGGACAAGGACAACAACTACTACTTCATCGAGGTGAACGCCCGCATCCAGGTCGAGCACCCCGTCACGGAACTGATCACCGGCGTGGACCTCATTCGCGAGATGATCCGCGTCGCCGCCGGCGAGAAGCTGCGCTTCCGGCAGAAGGACATCGTGCCGCGCGGGCACGCCATCGAGTGCCGCATCAACGCCGAGGACCCCGCGAAGGACTTCCGCCCCTCCGCCGGCACGATCACGAAGTGGCAGCCCCCCGGCGGCCCAGGCATCCGTCTCGATTCGCACGTCGTCACCGGCTACCGCGTGCCGCCGAACTACGACAGCATGGTCGCGAAGCTGCTGGTGCACCAGCCGACGCGCGAGGAAGCCATCCGCGTGATGCAGCGCGCCTTGCGCGAGTTCGCCGTCGAGGGAATCGCGACGACGATCCCGATCCACCAGCGCATCATGAGCACGGCCGAGTTCATCAACGGCACCGTCGACACCACCTTCATCGAGCGCAGCCTGATGCCGGGGAAGTGAAATGAACTACAAACTGCGCCATCACGGAATCGGTTGTCGGATGCGAATCGTCACGTTCGCCTGCGATCGCTTCACGACCACGATGAACGGTGGACGCAATTCCGGATCGGCGGCCAACAACTGTTGAATGCTATCGATGGTCGGCAATGGTCCGACGTGTCCGGGACGCAGGTAGACGATTCCCACGAACTGCATCCCACTTGGAATCGTCAAAGTTCCGAAATCGGCATCGTGAGTCAGTACGATTCGACCTTCGGACTGGGCGAACTGGAGAATTGCGGTGTCGCTAGCACTGGTCAAACCCGCTTATTCGACATCGACGACGTCGAATCCTTCGGTTCGCAGGGATGCGTTCACGTCCGCATGGATATTCTGATCGGCGAGGATGGGGAACTCGCGGAGCTTCACGGCGCACCGGCCGTCAGGTACAAGTCGTTCTTCAAAGTCCCGGCCGCGAAGAGCACGGCCTGACGGACATCGTCTTCCGAAAGGAAGGGATAGTTGCGGACGATCTCTGCGATCGAGCCTCCCGACGCGACCAGTTCGAGAATGAACTCCACGCTGATGCGCGTGCCTTTGATGATCGGCTTGCCGTTCAGAACGTCGGGCTGCGATGTGATTCGGTCGAACATGATTTTCCTTTCCCTCCTCGCCATTCTACGTCAACTCGCCGTGAACGTCGGTCGGCGTCCGAGGGCTAGCAGCGCCCGGGCGCGGAGCAGACTGAGCGATTCGCTCAGTTCCACGAGGGCCACCAGATCTTCTCGCTCTTCCGGAGACAATCGGCCTTCGTTGTTGCGATCCATCAGGGATTGCAACTTGACGTCCATTCGCAGCGGCAAGCACAGGTCGGCGAACGACTGCACCAACTCCCGAGGCGCTTCCAGCATGGCGGTCACGGGGGACACCTCTGAGGCGGTCGGGAATCGGATGGACCTCATCGTTTCATTCTCTCAATAGCCCAAATCACAAACAAAGGGAAGGTGGACACCACCTTCATCGAGCGCAGCCTGATGCCGGGGAAGTGAGACGGGCTGACTCGCTTCCGCCGCTCGATCGTTCGGTGTCCTGCCGATCGGCATATCCCGAACATTCGGTCGGATTGAACCTCCCGACGACTTCGACACATCACTTTCGAATCGTCATCCCTTTCGACGACTCGACCGGCCTGCGATAACGGAAGGTCCGAGCGAGGCCGATCCATGTGGCGATATCGATTCGTGAACGCGACCCCGGCACTGGTCGTCGTGCTGGCTGGGTTACTGACTCCGGTCTCCAGCCACGGCGCCGAACGCTATTTCCTCATCATGATGTCGTCGCAGCGGTCTCCGAAGAATCCGAATTTCTCGCATACTTTCGCCACGTTTGTTCGTGTGGATCCCGCGGCCCCCGGCACGATGGAGACTCGCACCATCAGCTGGATGCCCTGCACGGGGACGGTCCGCGTTCAGGCGCTT
Organism: Gemmataceae bacterium; assembly: GCA_019636445.1. GTDB lineage: Bacteria > Planctomycetota > Planctomycetia > Gemmatales > Gemmataceae > Limnoglobus. The sequence continues at coordinate 17,058 of JAHBXO010000030.1, forward strand.
CGCCCGGAGTGTGGCCGCAACTACGGGCTGCACGAAACCGTGGAATGGGCGCTCCAGTCCGAACAACGCGTTTCGATCTGGGGACCCTACGAGATCGAACCGGAGCTTTATCATCGGGCCGATCGGCGATTCGAGGAACTCGAGCGCGGAACGATCCGCTACAAGACTTACGACGGGTTCCACCACAGCGAACGCGTGAGTAATTGCATTCACGCGGTCAGCACGATCAACCACCGGCACCGGCTACGGATCGCCAGCCCGGGCTGGGGCGATCTGGCGAGCTTCATCGTCCTGGAAACGATGATGCCTTCCATCGTCGATCGCCGGCGCACGCACGACTGGCTCATTCCGCTCTTGAAACTGGATCGTTACCCGATCGCCTATCGCAAAGCGTTGCCGCGATCGGTCCTTGCGGTCTCGTCGGGGATTCCACTTTTCGTGCGCGATGCGCGACCGTTTGTGAGCTACGGCCCGCCGCCGGTGCGCGGTCGTTGAACCGTGACCCGACACCCGATGCGTATGAGCCAGGGATGCCAGGATCGCGCATGCAAGGCATCCGCGAACTTCGTTCCGTTATCTCATCTTCACTTCGGCAGTTGGTAATCCCCGAATAGGACGATGCGGTCGATCGCCTGACCGTTGCGGAGGAGGTAATAGACGCCGGCCTCGCGGACGTACGCGGTGCGGGTGGCCCGCCGCAAGGCGTCCGGTGAATCGATGGCCCGGTCGTCCACCTTGGTTACGACGTCTCCGACGCGCAGGCCGAACAGCCGCAACGGCGAGAACGGCGAGATGGCGGTGATCTCGGCCCCCTTCGGGTGCGCCTTCGCGGCAATACCGACATCGGATAGCTGGAAGAAGCGGATACCGAAGGGTTCGGATTTCGGCATCGGGTTCAAACGGGCATTTTCCGGTACGTTGATCTTGCCGGGCGAGTAGATCGTGCTGTTACCTGTGGACAGTTTCGGTAGCTTGATGTCTCCGGTCGCTGCGAGATACGAACTCCCAAGCACGAAACGATTTGTCGATTTTATTGATCCATTCACAAAGATTGTCGATTTATCCATGACGATTGCACCGGTGCAATCGAAGTCGCCATCGACGATGACAATAGAATCACTGTATTTGATACTCAGCACGTCCATAAGTGCGGAGTTGGAGACGATGATGCTGGATTGCCATTCATTATACGGCGACTTCTCCACGATCTGACCTCGAGTAATGAACATGCATTCGCTTCGCAGCGACGCAAGAATCTCGGCTTTGCCGGCTATGACAAGATTGCGTCGCTCAATCTTCGCCACAAGCTCTACGTTTGGGCCTAAAACACTTCGCGCCGCCATTCCTGGCGATCGATCGAGTCCAAACCAGCGACGATGCACATCGTTCACATAATTGGTTTTCGAAAGATTGCCATGCGCCTGATTGATACCATGCATGTCTGCAACAAGTCCCAAGAGCGCGTCAACGACGATTCTGCGATCGGAATGCTCTTGAATCAAGCCGGCCGACTCAACCAGGAGGTCGAGCCGTTTGTCGGCCATCCATCGTGTTGATCGACTATTACTCCGATTCAACTGAGCGCGGGCTATTTGCTTATTAACATATTCTCGATCGGATTCACTCATCACGCGAGTCGAAAGCGCGTTGGCGACAATAGCCGAAACAGCTAATGGCGAATTGGCAATGCGCTTCGCCGCAGTATCTCGCGCTGCGGCTGTCCCGGCACCGGAAAAGCGATTGAAATACTCCGACGACCACGCAGGTAGGTTATTTGACGATATCTCGATGCATGGTGGGAATGAAACAAATGGCAACCAGAGGAGCGCAAGCATCGGGATTATTCCAGGATGAATTGATCGATATTAGCAGGCAGAGACCTGAATTCTACTCGGCTTCGCCCAGCCAGTTGATGCCCTCAAATCCTTGATTATTCTCGTGGCTGAAATTGTAATTCTTTCCGTTCGAGTGGAATCCCCGTCGACCGGTCGCGAAAACTCCCATCACTCTGCCGACCTCCGTTACCCCTCCCACCCGTAGGACTTCGACAAAGCCGCGGAATCGCCGGAATCGACGTAAGTCCTTGCCGGGCTATGGCGCTTCCGGAAATCGGGCGTCATTCCGCCGGAGGGTGGCGCGGAAGCGGCGGAGAGACGCCAGATCGCAGGAAGGAGGCGGCTCGTTCGCACTCAGTCCCGGTAGTCCACCCAGCCGCGGCCGGCGAGATAGACCTGGTTCGGGCGGAAGTTCGACTTGTACTGGAGGGAGCGGCAGCCGTCGACGAAGTAGCCGAGGTAGACGTGGGGCCGGTTGTGCGCGCGGGCGTAGTCGAGCACGGAGAGGACGTTGAAGGTGCCGAGGGAGCGGTCGCGTTCGTCAGGGTCGTAGTAGAAGTAGATGGCGGAGGGGCCGGCGGGCAGGTCGTCGACGTAGCCGACGCCGACGAGTTTGCCGTCGAGCCGGTACTGCCATTCCTGCGTGGGGTAGGGGTGGGCGACGAAGGTCTCGATGTAGTCGTCGGGGTCCTTCGGGTCGCGGTCGCGCCAGCCGACGTTGTCGCTCTGGAATTCGTGATAGCGGTTGTAGAGCGCGAGCTTTTCGGGCGAGACGCCCGGCTCGCCGATGGTGAGGACGAGGTCGCGGTTGGCCTTGGCGGCGCGCTTCTGGCTCTGACTCGGTTGGAACTTCGCCACGTCCACGCGGATCGAGCGGCACATGGTGCAGGCGTCGCATTCCGGGCGGAAGAGCGAGTGGCCGAAGCGCCGCCAGTTCTCGTGCATGAGGCGTTCGTATTCCGCCGGCGCGATGGCGGCGACGATCTCGTAGCGGATGGTGGCGACGCGGTCCGGCAGGTAGCTGCACGGGTGCGGCGGGGTGACGATGGTGCCAAGCGACTGCATGCTGGCATGATACGTTTCGGCGGCGCCACTGGTCGGATCGTCAACGCGGCCGACAATAGCCCGTTAGCAAGGATGGGTTCCCGCTCCCTGTTCACAGGATGCCGATCATGCTGGGTTCGTACCTGCTCGTCGCCGCCCTCGCGTTGGCCCCCGGCCAGGCGGGAGGCCTGAAACTCTCGAACGTCCGCACCACCTACGGGGAACTCGGCGGCACGCGCCCCGAGGGGAAGTTCCTCCCGGGCGACGTGTTCTTCGTGGGCTTCGACATCGAGAACATCTCGATCAACGACGAAGGCCAGGTGCAGTACGAGATGACGATGGAAGTGCTGGACAAGAATGCGAAGGCGATCTTCAAGCAGGAGCCGGCAAAGAAGACGGACTTCGTACCGCTGGGTGGGTCGAAACTGCCGGCGCGGGCGTTCATTACGGTGGGCCTCGATCAGGAACCGGGCACGTACACGCTGAAGCTCACGGTGAAGGACCTGGGCAAGAACGCGGCGAAGGAGAACACGGCGACGCTGTCGAAGACCTTCGAGGTGGCGAAGAAGGACTTCGGCATCGTGGCGGTCTACACGAGCGTGGACGACCGCGGGGCGCACCCCGCGCCGACGACGGGGATCGTGGGGCAATCGATCTACGTGCAGTTCGGCGTGGTGTCGTTCGAGCGCGCCGTGCCGAAAGCGGTCGATCCGAAGGCGCCGAAGGCGGCCCCGCAGCCGGACCTGACCTTCGAGATGCAGACGCTCGATTCGTTCGGGAAGCCGACGATCGGCAAGCCGGTGGTGTACAAGCTGGCGACGGAGGTGCGGCAGGAGGATCAGGGGTTCACGATGCGCTTTTTGCTGCCGATGACGCGCGCCGGCAAGTTCACGGTGCGGTTGAAGGCGATGGACAATATCGCGAAGAAGGAATCGACGTTTGACCTGCCGGTGACGGTGGTCGAAAGCGGAAACTGAATTCGAAATCCCAACGGATCTACTTCATGAGTCAGCTTCAGGATCGGATTGCACAGTTCCGCAAGATGGCGACGGACGACCCCGAGAACGAGTTGGGGCACTTCCGGCTCGGCCAGTTGCTCGCGGAGGACGGCCAGCACGCGGAGGCGACGAAGGCGTTCGCGCGCACGCTCGAACTCAGCCCGCAGTTCTCGAAGGTCTATCAACTGCTCGCCGAGTGCCACCAGAAACTCGGCGATAACGAGAAGGTGATCGAGGTGCTGACGACCGGGTACAAGGTCGCGGACGAGCGCGGGGACAAGATGCCGCGGGACGCTATGGGCAAGATGCTCACGCAGCTCGGCGCGCCGATCCCGAAGGTCGAGAAGGTCGTCGAAGACGACGGCCCCGACACCGGCTTCCGCTGCGAGCGGCCCGGTTGCGTCGCGGGCCGGCGGGCGCGACAGCTTCCGAAGCCGCCCGTCGGCGACGCCATCGGCGTGCGCATCCACGAGAAGATCTGCGCCGACTGCTGGACCGGCTGGTTCAAGGACTACAGTATCAAGGTCATCAACGAACTGCGGCTGGACCTGTCGAGCGAGTTCGGCCAACGCGAGTACGACAAGTACATGCACGAGTACCTGGGCTTCGAGGCGTAGCATGTGGCTGGTGCGCTATGGTCGATCGGCATTTGTCGGGGCGTTCGCCGCCGATCGGCCGTTCGTACGCGGTGATCGGGTGACGATCGACTCGCCGCGCGGCCGCGAGCTGGGCGAAGTTCTCGGCCCCGCGCCGTCGGGCGAACCGGATGGCCGCATCGTGCGGCTGTCGAACGCGACCGACGAAGCTGTCGACGCGCGGCCGCTGCTCGACGCCGCGATCCGCTCGATCGAACCCTACGGCGTGCTCGTGTTGGATTGCGAAATCCTCCTCGACGGTACCGCGCTGCTCCACGTCATCGCCTGGGAACCGGTCGATCTCGACGCGGCTCTGGCCGACCTGTCCGCGAGCTTCGGCCGGCCGGTCCGACTGCTGGACGTGTCCCGTTCGCCCGTGGCCGCCGACCCCACCAACTGTGGCAAGCCGAACTGCGGCTCCGGCGGATGCGGCTCGTGCAGCTCCGGCGGCGGTTGCGGTACCTCGTCCTGCTCGCGCGGGGTGGCGAAGTCGAGTGAGGAGTTGACGGCCCAGTTCCGCGACCTGCGTGAAGCGATGGAGCGCGACGCCCTAGCCGGGCGGCGGGAACTTCTGTGACGCGGCTCGCGCCATTCCTGCTGATGATCGTCGGCTGCTCCGGTTCATCGTCCGTTGCTCCTCCCGCCGTACCACCGGAGCCGGAGCCGTTGCCGTCTAAGGCGAGCAAGCCCCGGTTCGAGACGCCGAAGAACCGCAACTTCGTCTTCACCGCCGCGCCTCTGGATCGCGCGCCGACAATCCGGCCGATCAACCTACCGCCGTTCCACGCCGCCGCCGCCGTCTGGGGTAGCACCGGGCGCGACCATCGCGGGCACATTTACTACGGCGTGTCCACCGACGGCGACGAACGCCTCTCGGCGCATTTGATCGAGTACGACCCGGCCACCGGGCAGGCGACCGATCGCGGCGGCGCAGTCGAGAACCTGAAGCGGCTCGGCCTCGCGAAGCCCGGGGAGAACCAGAACAAGATCCACACGAAGATCTGGCAGGCGGCCGACGGATGGCTGCACTTCGCGTCGATGGACGAGGGGGGCGAAAACGAGGACGGCTCGAAGCCGCCGACCTTCGGCTCGCACTTGTGGCGCGTACGGCCGGAGGGCGGCGCGTGGGAGCATCTGGCCGAGGTCCGCGAGGCCGTCATCGCGTCCGCCGTCGGCGGGAAGTTCGTTTTTTATCTCGGCTACTTCGACCACGTGCTCTATCGATGGGACACAGAGACCGGACAACTCGCGGGCCGCGTGCGGGTCGGGTCGTTTGGCGGGCACACGACACGGAACATCCTCGCCGATTCGCGCGGTCACGTCTTCGTCCCTCGCGTGGCGGCGGACAATGTCGAGCTTGTGGAATTCGACGACATGCTGCGCGAAGTCGCCGCGTTTCCCCTGGCCGACTACGACACGGCGCCGAATTCGAGTTCGCACGGTCTTGTCGGCATCGCGGCCTTGAAGGACGACGGATTCGCCTTCGTCACCGATCGCGGCCGGTTGTACCGGCTGACGCCGCGCGCCACGGGCACCGCAATCGTGGATCTCGGCACGATCCATCCCGACGGAACGTGCTACTGCCCGTCGCTGGTGTCGTGGGATGGCGAGTCGGTAGTCGCGGGGCTGGGCCGCAGGCAGGGCTCGATAGCGTGGGAGTGGCTGACGGTGGATCTGAGGACGAAGCGAGCAACGGTACGTGCGGCAACCATACCCGGAGAAGGCGATGGGGTGTTGGTGTATGGTAGTGTGACGCGGGACGACGACGGACGGCTCTATCTAGGAGGTAGGGCGGTCATCGATGGAAAAAGCATCGCCCAAGCCTGGGCGCTCGCGCCCTGAGGCAAACAAACGCTCCCGGCCGCGGGACCGGAAGCGTATGGCATTTCTCAGGTGATTACTCGTCGTTCTTCTTCTTTTGCATGATCACGAACAGAATGATGAGGCCGACGAGAGCGGCGCCCATGACAACAAAGAACATCGTCGAACCGATGAAATCGCCCATGATGAACTCTTTCGTTCGGAAAGGAAAGGGACGGGTTTCCACCGTGCCCGAGCGGATCGGACTTCCGCGACGAATCCGGGTACGGCTTGGTTCACGTTGTACCGGCCCCTTTTCCGCCATGCAAGGGTTTCATCCGTTTTTTAACGACTGGACTCGTACGGTTTTTGGAGTAATCGGACCGTGGTAGATCCGGCACCGTCCGGTTATGACGGTCGGTCGCCCCGAACCTTTCCCGCGCAACGCTGTCCCATTCCCGGAAATCGCGTAGACTAGTGAGGTTGTGTCGAGTTTCTTTCAACCACTCCAATCGTGAGAATGCAAGGGATGAACGCCGGTCTCGATCTCGTGCGATCCGGGCAACTCCTGTACACCAACGATGTCGGCTCCGATGCCTGCGGCATCGGCGGCGTCGCCGCCAAGGACGGGAAACCGAACGCCGAGGTCGTTCAGAAAGCCACGCTCGCGCTGCGCTCGCTCGAACACCGCGGCGGCGTCTGCGGCTCCGCCGGCGACGGCGCGGGCCTCACGCTCCAGATCCCGCAAGCGTTCTTCCGCGAGGAGGCCAAGCGCCTCGGCTTCCCGGACGCCCGGCACGTCGGTCCGGACCATACGCTTGCCGTCGGAGTCATCTTCTTCCACGACACCGACGCAGCAAAGATCGACGCCGCTCGCGCCCTCCTGCGCAAGCATCTCGCCGGCGGACCGGTCAAGTTGCTCGGCGTGCGCACGGTTCCCGCGAACGACGACATTCTGCCGAAGACCGCTCGCGAGACGAAACCCGGTGCCATCGAGCAGTGGATCTTCCTCGTGAACGGCGAGGCCAACGCCGCCGAGACCTGGCTCTACCGCCAGCGGCTCGTCCTGCGCGAGGCGTTCAAGACCGCCGGACTCGACGTTTACATTCCGTCCCTCTCGACTCGGCTCGTCAGCTACAAGGGCCTCTTCACCAGCCAGCACTTTTGTGACTACTATCCGGACCTGACGGCGCCCGGCTTCGAGACCGGCATCGCCATCTTCCACCGGCGTTACAGCACGAATACCTTCCCCAACTGGAAGCTCGCGCAGCCGTTCCGCTACACCTGCCACAACGGCGAAATCAACACCATCCGCACGAACCGGAACGCCGTGGCGGCGTACTCGCGCGGCCTGAAGCCCATGCCGCCGGGCGGGAACATCTGCTCACCGAAGATGAGCGACTCGGGCAACCTCGACGAGTGGCTGGAGTACTTGTTGCTCGAGCGGAACTGGAGCCTGCTGCGCGCCGTGCGTCTGTCGATCCCGCCAGTGTGGGACACCGAGGCCGACGTCTGGGGACCGGAGGCGTTCCAACTGTACACCTACTGCCGGCGATCGCTCGGCAGCCTCGCCGCGTGGGACGGCCCCGCCGGCATCCTCGGCACCGACGGCCGCTACATGGTCGGCCTCGTCGACCGCATGGGCCTGCGCCCCGTCCGCTGGTGCGCCGACCAGCGCGGCTGGCTCTACATCGGCTCCGAGACCGGCGTCTTCGGCCTTGATAACACCACGATCGTCGCCAGCGGCCAGCTCCAGCCCGGCGAGATGATCGCGCTCGACACGCTCACCGGCACGCGCCTCGACAGCAAGCAGATCATGGGCCGCGTCGTTGAGGAGGCCAAGGCCGAGCTCGGCGACATCCACGACCTGAACGCCCGGCAGGTGGTCATCACCGAAGGGTTCGACTTCACACGGCAGGTCGAAGACGTTGTCGGCGCGATGCTCAAGGAACAGAACTGGACGCTAGAGAACCTGCTCCAGGCGTGCGGGTGGGACTTCGACCGTGCCGTGTTCGTGAAGGACATGGCGAAGCTGAAGAAGGAGCCGCTCTCCAGCATGGGGCACGACCGCGTGCTGACGATCTTCAGCCAGCACCACCCGACGCTCTTCAAGTATTGCCAGCAGACGTTCGCCGAGGTGACGAACCCGCCGATCGACCCGTACCGCGAAGGCGGAGCAATGTCGCTGACGACGTACCTGGGCAAGTCGAAACTGCGGGGTGAGGAAGGCGAGACGCCGGTCAAGCAGGTCGAGCTTCCGTCGCCGGTCATCAGCGACGCCGTGATCGAGGAGATCAAGCAGAACGAACTGCTCGGCTTCAAGCTGCTGGACGCAACCTTCCCGTTGCAAGGCGGCGCGGACGCATTGCGAAGCGCGCTGCACAAGCTGCGGAGCGACGCCGAGAAGGCGGTTCACGAGGGATACCACGTCCTTTGCATCAGCGATAAGGAAGCGTGCCGGAAGGGGATCGACCCGATTCCGTCCTTGCTCGCACTCGGGGCCGTGCACAACTACCTTTGCCAGCAGGGCCTGCGGGACCGCTGTTCGCTGGTGGTGCAGGCCGGGGACATTCAGGAAGGACACGACGTCTGTGTGCTGGTGGCGTTCGGCGCCGATGCCGTCCACCCGTACCTGATGCTGCGTCTCGTGAAGGACGGCATCACATACAAGCACCCGGAGAGCAAGCAGGACATCTCCATCCCGGCGCGCGAGGCGCTCGAGAACCTGTTCGAGGCGCTGGAAGACACGATCAAAAAGGTGATCTCCAAGATGGGGATCACGACCATCGAAGGCTACCGCGGGGCAATGCTCTTCGAGGCGGTCGGCTTCGGGCCGGAACTGATGGAATTCCTTGGCGACTTCCCCAGCCGCGTCGGCGGGCTGACGCTTGCGGACCTAGTGGACGACGTGAACTGGCGCGTCGAGCGGGCCGAGGAGATGGCGGCGAAGAACTCGCCGATGGGCCGGAACAAGGACTACCACGCCTTCAACGCGAAGGTGCGGATGGCGCTGCGAAACGCGGTGATCGAAGCGCACCCCGAGCCGGACGGCGGCGGCGGGGAAGTCGCCTACACCAGCCCGCCGCAGGTGAAGGACGACACGCTCGAGCTGAAGGTGAACGAGAAGTTCAAGAAGTTCACGGATATGGTGAACACCCGAGTGCCGACGGTGCTGCGCGACCTGTTCAAGATCAAGGCCGGCACGGCCGTGGACAAGGCGACGGTGCAGCCGGCGCTCGACCTGATCGTGAACCATTTCCGCGGCGCGGCCATGAGCCACGGGGCGCTCACCGGTGCCTCGCACATGACGATCGCGGCGGCCCTGAACGAACTCGGCGGCTTCAGCAACTCCGGCGAAGGCGGCGAATCCCGCTTCCGCAACGACATTCCGCCGCGGGCGTGGGGTTCGTTCTGGGAGCGCGTCCGCGAGCAGCGCCGGGCGCACCCGGAGGTCTACACGCTTGGCGGCGACCTGAACAAGAGCCGCTTCCGCAGCCGCATCCGGCAGGTGGCGTCCGGCCGCTTCGGCGTCGACGCCGAGTATCTCGTGAACGCCGAGGAGTTGCAGATCAAGATGGCGCAGGGCGCCAAGCCCGGCGAGGGCGGACAGTTGATGGGCAAGAAGGTGACGAGCGAGATCGCCGAGATCCGCTTCTCGCGCCCCGGCACGGACCTGATCAGTCCGCCGCCGCACCACGACATTTATTCCATCGAAGACCTGGCTCAGCTCATCTACGACCTCAAGGCGACGCGGCCGGGCGTGCTGGTATCTGTTAAGCTCGTGGCCGTGGACAACATCGGCACGATCGCCGTCGGCGTGGCGAAGGCCGGCGCCGACGTGATCGAGATCGACGGCATCGACGGCGGCACCGGCGCGGCGATGGTGAGCAGCAAGGAGCACGCCGGGTTGCCGAGCGAGATGGGCCTCTGCGAGGCGCATCAGGCGCTCGTCGTCAACGGTATCCGCACCGGCGTGAAGCTCCGCGTGGGCGGTGGCATCAAGAACGGCTGGGATGTCATCAAGTACGCCCTGCTCGGCGCGGACCAGTTCGTCTTCGGCCAGGGTCTCATGGTGTCGGTCGGCTGCATCGTCTGCAAAAGCTGCCACATACCGAATTGCCCGACCGGGATCACCGGTTCGCCCGAGATCTTCAAGGGCCACCCCGAGCACACGAAGGCGTACATGCACGCCGTCGCGGAAGAGGTGCGCTGCCTGCTCGCGGAGATGGGCTTCACGCACATCGGCCAGATCACCGGCCGCTCGGACCTCTTGGAACGCCGCGCGGACCTGAAGGGCCGGCCGGCGCAGGTGGACCTCTCGAAGTTCCTCCGGCCCGACATGGCGCTCGACAAGCTCGCCGACAAGTTCCCGCAGTTCACCGGCACCATCGGCGTCTGCGAACCGCCCGGCCCGAACCTGAACCAGAAGCTCGTGACCGCGTTCCAGGACGCCATCGACCTCGCGCAGGACGCGACGCTGACGTTCCGCATCAACAATGGCGACCGTAGCGTGGGCGCGACGATCGCCTGCCAGATCGCAGCGCTCTACGGCCGCGAGGGGATGCCCAACGGCCGGAAGATTCGCGTGAAATTCGAGGGCGAGGCCGGGCAGAGCTTCGGCGCCTGGTGCGTCGACGGCCTCGATCTGGAATTGCGCGGCTTCTGCCAGGACGGCCTCGCGAAGGGAATCAGCGGCGGCACCGTCGTCGTCACGCTCGACTACAAGGCGTCCGACTACGGAGGCGAGATCATGAGCGTGGCCGGGAACAACGTCGCCTTCGGCGCGACCGGCGGGCAGGTGTTCATCGGCGGCCGCGCCGGGCACCGGCTCGGGATCCGCAACAGCGGGGCGACCATCGTGGCCGAGGCGGCCGGCAAGTACGCCTGCGAGTACATGACCCGCGGCCGCGTGGTCATCCTCGGCCCGATCGAGAACGAGGTCGGCAGCGGCATGACCGGCGGCGAGCTGTTCGTCTTCGACCCGCGTAACGAGTTGGCCGCGAAGCTGCACAGCAACGCCGTGGCCGCGCTCCCGTGCAAGCACGCCGACTACGAGTGGCTGCACCCGCTGGTGAAGCAGTACTACGACCGCACCGGCAGCCGTCAGGCGAAGAAGATTCTCGACCGCTGGGCCGACATCCGCCGCGAGCACCGGCTGAAGAAGGTCGTCCCGCTGGCCGTGGCCCGGGCGATGGAAGACTTCCGCGCCGTGGGGACGGCGGCGGGGTAACCCGCAGGGTGGGCCGAGTCTTCGAGGCCCACCGATTTCTATGGACATCAGGTAGGGAGTCCCGGTGTGGATCGCATAGTCGTGAGATGCGGACATGAAATCTACAACGGTCACGCGATCAAGCCCTATGCGTCCATACCCGAAGCTATGGGGATTCAGTGTCACGAGCATTTGCTATCGCCTTGGACAACTTGGGTGGAACACCGCATCGGCTCAGAGAGCCCTTGAGGCGATACTCGGTTGCAAGATTGAGACGAGTACGATTCGAACCGGCGTATCGGATGGAGACAACCCAAAGTATGAACTGGGAAGAGCGGCGAATCTGACAGAAGAACAAATCACGGAACTCGAACGCTACCGGGACGGAACACTCAAAGCCCATGACTTCCCCGAAGAAGTGTTCGAGTCGGAACGATTCGTCGAAGGGGCAACCCGCACCATTACCGTCAACGCCTACGAGCGCGACCCCGAAGCGAGGCGGAAGTGCATTGCGGCCCATGGCACGGTTTGCTCTGTTTGCACCATGAACTTCGGCAAGGTCTACGGACCTGTGGCCGAGGGGTTGATCCACGTCCATCACCTGCGACCGCTCTCAGAAGTTAAAGCCGCGCACACCGTCGACCCGGTCAAGGACTTACGGCCCGTGTGCCCGAATTGCCATGCCGTGCTGCACTGGCGGGTTCCCGCATTCAGCATCGAAGAAGTCCGAGCATTTCTCGAAAAGATGAAGGAATAGTCCCAGTTCTTCAGCCGCGGAGCGGCGGCGGATGTTTGCCAGGGGCGCAAGCCCCTGGTAGGCTGTCCCCCATATCCCAAGCCCCGAAGGGGCGAAAGATTGGGGAACCGCGATACCGCAGACCCGGACCGCGCTGCACGATCACCTCGTCTTAAAAACCAACTCCGCGAACCGACGTCACCGTCAAAATCCGATCCCGGCGTCACTTCCACCGCAAGAGTGGTTCAAGCAGTGGGCTAGCGATCGCTTTCGGAACGCGGTTCGATCAGATCCCAGTGGTTGCCGTAGAGGTCGGCGAAGACGGCGACGACGCCGTAGGCCTCGTGGCGCGGACGTTCGAGGAATTTCACACCTTTGATCACCATCGCGGCATGGTCGCGGGCGAAGTCGTCGGTCTCGAGGAACAGGAAGACTCGCCCGCCCGCCTGGTTGCCGACGGCGGCGAGCTGCGCGGGGTTCGTCGCTTCGGCGAGCACGAGCGACGTCCCGCCGCCCGATGGAGCGACTTCGACCCAGCGCTTGCCCTCGCCGAGGTCGGTGTCGACGAGAACGTCGAACCCGAGCGCATCCCGGTAGAAGGCGAGGGCGTCGTTGTAGTCGCGCACGACGAGGGCGATGGAAGCGATGCGGCGGGGCATGCCGCCAGTGTAGCGACCGGGTAGCCTCCTAGAATGAGCGGGGCGAATCCCGCCGCGAGAGCACCATGGCCGATCCGCTGTTCACCCCGGAAATCCGGCTCATGCTCGAGGAACGCGACGCCGCCGGGCTGCGCGCCTTCTGCGAGGACCTTCACCCCGCCACGATGGCGGAAGTGCTCGACGGCTTCACGGCCGGGCAGATCTGGGACATCCTCGACCACGCGGAAACCACGAATCAGGCCGCCATCTTCGAATACCTGCCGCAGGCAATGCAGCTGGAATTGCTGTCGTTCGACCGTCCGCAGGCCGCCGCGCTCGTCGGCAAGATGTCGCACGACGACCGCGCCGGCCTGCTTCGGCGCGTGCCCGATGATGTGCGCGAACGCCTGCTCAAGGGTCTCGACGACGCCGAACGCAAGGACATCGTCGCGCTCGAAGAATACGGCGAGGACACCGTCGGCGCCATCATGACCACCGACTTCGCCGGACTCGCGCAGGGTCTCACGGCCGAGGAAGCGATCGAACAGCTCCGCCAGCAGGCACCGGAACGCGAGACGATCTATTACAACTACGTGCTCGACGAACCGGTACAGAAGCCCGGCGGCCGCACCGTACGCAAGCTGCTCGGCATCGTCTCACTGCGCGACCTGATCCTCGCGAAGAAGGACGCCCGCATCCGCGACTTGATGCGCGACGAGGTGGTGGCCGTGCGCGCCGGCGACCCGGTGCAGAAGGCGGCGCAGGTGCTGGCGAAGTACGACTTCGTGGCCATGCCGGTGTTGGACTCCGACGGGAACATGCTCGGCATCATCACGCACGACGACGTCATCGACGTGATCCAGGAGGAGGCGACGGAAGACCTGCAGCGGCAGGCCGGCGTCGGACGGATCGAGGGGAACTATCTCGAAGCCAGTTTTGTGCAGGTCTGGCTCGGTCGCGTGAAGTGGCTTGCCATCCTCTTCATGCTCCAGATGATCACGGTGAACGTGATGGCGTGGGAGGAAGAAAAGATCCGCGCGTTCGCTGCACTCGTCGCCTGCCTGCCGCTCGTCATGTCGGTCGGCGGGAACGCCGGCTCGCAGGCCGCCACGCTTGTGGTACGGGCGCTCTCGCTCGATCAGATCCGCCCCGGCGAGTGGCGCCGCGTCCTCGGCCGTGAGGTGCTCATGGGCCTCGCCCTCGCCGGCACGCTGGGCGTGCTCGCCTTGTTCCGCACCTATTTCCTTACACCCAGTTCCCTCGTGCCCGACGGCAGCATTTTGTTCAAGCTCACACTTGTTCTCGGTGCCGCCGTCGTCGCCATCTGCCTTTGGGGCACGCTGCTTGGTGCCATGCTCCCGCTCGCGATCCACCGCTGCGGCGGCGACCCGGCGCTCGTCTCCAGCCCCGCCATCGCCACCCTAAGCGACGTAACGGGCATCATCATTTATGCGAACATCGCGATGCTCGTATTCCGTGGATAAGGTCCGATTGTGACGATCGCACCGCTTGCGCCGGTTGAACGGCGTTTCCGGCGATCCGTTCGATCGGACCGCCCCAAGCCCGTCGCCCCGCCCCGCCGACGTATACGATGGCAAGGATTCTGCCCGCACCGACGAGGACCGTCCCCATGGCCGCCGCCCCCGCGGCTCCGATCGGAATCGCGTCCGTCGCCGCCGACGCGCTCGTCGCGCTCGGCGACTGGACGGCGTTTTCGCTGCGCGCCGTGCGGGGCGTCTTCTCACGCAATCTGCTTGTCGCGGAGTTCGTCCGACTCTGCTTGACGGTCGGCCTCGGTAGCGTCGGCGTCATCGCCATCACTGGTGCTTTCATCGGCATGGTGCTCGCCGTACAGTCCTACGGCCAGTTGCACCAGATCGGTCTCGAAACGTCGCTTGGCGGCCTCATTCACATGTCGGTCGTGCGCGAGCTCGGTCCGGTCCTCGCCGCCATCATGCTGGCCGGGCGCGTCGGCAGCGCCATGGCCGCCGAACTCGGCACCATGCGCGTCACGGAACAGCTGGACGCGCTTACCTGCCTCGGCGTCGACCCCGTCCGCCACCTCGTCGCTCCGCGATTCCTCGCCTGCGTGCTCATGATCCCGCTGCTCACCATCCTCGCGGACATCATGGGCCTCGCCGGAAGTACGTTCGTCTGCCTGCGCATCTATGGCATCGATCCGCACCACTACTGGGAGCACACCCGCGCGTTCGTGGGAATGTGGGACGTGTTCGTCGGGCTGACGAAGTCGGTGCTCTTCGGCGGTGTGATCGCACTGGTGGCGTGCCACCGGGGCTTCCACGGCGAGGCCGGGGCGCAGGGCGTCGGCCGCGCCGCCACGCAGGCGTTCGTCGTCTCGTTCATCGCGATCCTGGCGATGGATTTCGTCTTCGGTCTGGTCGCCAACAGCGTCCACGACATGATCTGGCCGCCGAACGGAGCGCGACCGGCATGACGACGCCCCTGCTCGAACTGAAGGACGTGGCCGTCCGTTTCGGGCCCCAGGAGGTGCTGCGCGGCGTCTCGCTGGCGATCGAGCCCGGGCAGACTGTCGCGTTCATCGGCGAATCGGGCTGCGGCAAGACCTGCCTGCTCAAGCTGATCGTGGGCCTGCTCAAGCCGACGGAAGGCGACGTACTCTTCGAGGGAAAATCCCTGCGCGCGATGGGCGAACGGGAATTGACGGCGATGCGGTTGCGCGTCGGCTTTCTCTTCCAGGGGGCGGCGCTGTTCGACAGCCTCACGGTGTTCGACAACGTCGCGTTCGGCCTGAAGGCGAAGGGTGGGATGGCGGCGGCCGCAATCCGGGAGCGGGTGACCGAGCGGTTGCGCGAGGTCGGCCTGCCGGAGGGCGTCGAGGCGAAGATGCCGGGGGAACTGTCGGGCGGCATGAAGAAGCGCGTCGGGCTGGCGCGGGCGCTCGCGCTCGATCCGGCCGTCATGCTCTACGACGAACCGACAACCGGCCTCGATCCGGTGATGACGGACGTGATCAACGGCCTCATCCTCCAGACGCGAGCTAAGCGACCCGTCACGAGTGTAATCGTCACGCACGAGATGCGCACGGTGCGCGACGTGGCCGATCGCGTCGTGATGTTCCATCCGTTGGCGCGGCTGGAGCCGAATGAGCCGCAGGTTGTCTTCGACGGTCGGCCTACGGCATTGGCGGCGGCGCCCGATCCGCGCGTGCGCCAGTTCGTGGAAGGCCGGGCGGCCAGCGCGGAGCGCGGAGCAGAAAAACATCGGCAGACATTCGACAGTTGAAGGAATTCGAGTGCGGCAGAAAGATGCGGATCGTCGAATTGGCGCGTTCGGCATCGTGGCTATCACGACGCTCTCGACTTTCTTCGCATGGTTGGCCTACTGTCTCCTGACAATGATGATGAATCCGGCCCTCGCAGGGGCCGACTATTGGAATGTGGTTCGCAATCGTGCTCAAACCAACCCGATTATCGCCGTGATTCTTGGGGCGTGTTGCCTTGGTATTCTTGGTGGAGTTGTGTTGATGGCACGGGCATTATTTGGCCGGTCGCTGTTTTCAGGCCGAAGGCCTGGGAGTGCTTAGCCCAGGGCAACACCCTGGGAAACGACGCAAGACCACGGCAGCCCGAAGGGCTGCGACAGAGGACGACCAACGACCGTGGAACATTGTCGCAGCCCGTCGGGCTGCACGGATTTACTGCCAAGACCCAGGGCGTTGCCCCTGGGCTAAGCACTCTCAGGCCTTCGGCCTGAAGACGAACAAGCGGGGAGAACACACCATGTCGGAACGAACGGCAAAACTGCGGCTGGGCGGATTCGTGGCGGCGGGCCTCGCCGGCTTCGCCGGTCTCGCCATGCTCTTCGGCGGAGCTCCGCGCGTCTTCGACAGCCGCGCCCAGTACACCATTCTCTTCAGCGAAGCCCCCGGCATCGTTCCCGGTACGCCCGTTCGCAAATCCGGCGTGCGCATCGGCGAGGTCACCGCGCTCGATCTCGAGGAGAACACCGGCCAGGTCCGCGTCACCATCTTCGTGGACAAGAAATATCTCCCGCGCCAGAACGAGGAAGCCACGGTCTTCCGGGGGATCCTCAGCGGCGATACCTCGCTCGACTTCATCCCGAAAGTGACGGCCGACGGGCTGCCGGTCACCACGCGCGGCGAGGCGTACGCGATCAACGCGGAGATTGTCGGCCAGACGCCCATCAACCCGAACACGCTCGTGCGCCAGGCGTCGGGCGTGCTGCCCAGCGCGCAGGAGTCGATGGCGCGCATCCTGAATTCCATCCAGCGCGTCGAGCAGGTGATCCCGAAAGTGGAGCGAGCCTTCGACGAGATCGCCGAACTGGCCAAGGCGGGCAAGGACTTCGTCCCGGAACTCCGCGAAACGAACAAAAAGGTCCAGTCGCTGATTTCGTTTGACGATCCCCCGCAGAAAGCGAAGCCGGACGACAAGACGGAGGGCAGCCTGCGCGCGACGCTCGCCGACATCCGCGATTTCATCAAGGCGACACGCCCGCTCGTCGACGACGTGCGCAAGGTCATCAAGGACAACGAGGCGGAACTGAGCGGTACGCTCAAGGCCGTGCGCAAGACTGCCGAGGGAACCAGCGACCTGTTCAACGAAGAGAACAAGAAGAATCTCGGCACGATCATCAAGAACGTGCAGACCGCTTCGGACGAGCTGAACAAGAGCCTGAAAGTGGTGACGTTGTTCCTCGATACCGGAGAAAAGACGTTGAAAGAACTCAACGCCCGGATGCCGCAGATCGAGCGTACGCTGTCGGCGGCCGAGAGCGCCATGAAGGGCGCCGAGGGGGCGATCAAAAACATCGAGACGGCGACGAAGCCGATCGCGGAGAACGCCGATCAGATCGTGAAGAACATCAACGTGACTGCGGATCAGTTGGCGAAGACGCTTGCCGAGGTGCGCGAGACGCTGCGAACGGTGAACCGCGGCGACGGCACGCTGCAAAAAGTGCTGACCGACCCGCTGCTCTACAACCAGTTGAACGACGCGACCCTCGCCCTGACGCGGACGCTGGTGCGGGCGGAGAAGATCGCGGCGGACCTGCAGGTGTTCGCGGACAAGATCGCCCGCCGGCCGGAATCGCTGGGGATCGGCGGTGCGATCCGGCCGAACGCGGGGCTGAAGGAAGCGCCGTCATCCAATCCGCATGAACGGCCGCTGCTGCCGACGCCGCTCTCGGCGATTCCTCCGTCGGGGCCGGTGGTGCCGTCGTACCGTCCGCAACTGACGCCGCGGACGAACGACCTGCCGCCGAAGTGAACGTCACGGTTTGTCGAAAAAGCTCAACTCGAACTGACCGGGAACCTGATATTCGATCTTGTTCCAGGTTGTGAACGTGAGCGGGCCGACGCCGTACTCGACACGGCCGGGGAGCAGCACACCGGCGACGGGCGTCAGTTCCGAAAGCCGCAGCACGCGCGCCACGGTCTGCCCATTCTCCATCATTTCATAGGTCAGGCGCTGCAGGCGGTTCGTCTTCGCGTCGGCATGCAGGAGCATCGGCGGATTGTCGCCAATCCAGATCCGCAGAATCTTTTCTCCGCCGTCGGTGCCGTCGCGGACGATTGTGGCGACGAGTTTGTCCGAGGTCAGTGGGGTTAGAAGCGTCATCCGGTCGCCGTTCACTTCCGGCAGGATCGCTTCGAGGGCCGCGATGTCGAGCGGCATCGGCTTCGCCGCCAGTTTGCTCTGGAAACGCCAGCCTTGCGCGCCATTCAACGAAAAGGTCTCCGGCACGTTCCCCGTCGCCGCGATCGCGAAGGTCGTGCGGTACTGGTCGCCCCAGATGGCGATTTCCATCGTGGCGTCGGACCGTCCGCCGTCCGGCAGCTTCCAGTCGCCTTTCCGCAGGATGCGCACCTTGCGGAGTTTTTCGAGGCGCGTCGGTTCGTTTTCGGTGTGCGCCAGAAGGATGGCGTTCACGGCCAGCGCCGCGGCGGGGTCCGACTTCTCCGGCTTCGTCGCGACGATCGGAGGCAGCGCCTCCGCGACCGGCCCTTCATCGATCGGCTTCGCGGAGCGTGGGGCCGACGAGGCACCTTCGCAACCAACGAGGACGAGCAGGGCAATCGGCAGGAATCGGAGGCGGGGCATGTCCTTACCCTGGGAGCTTGGCAAACAGATTGACCATCTCGACGGCCGTCACGGCGGCTTCGAATCCTTTGTTCCCGGCCTTCGCTCCGGCGCGGTCGATGGCCTGTTCCAGCGTCTCGGTCGTGAGCACGCCGAAAATCACCGGTACACCACATTGCACCGAGGCCGCCGCGATCCCGTTCGTGGCCGCGCCCGCGACATGATCGTAGTGGCCCGTCTCGCCGCGGATCACGCACCCCAGACAGATGACGGCCGCATACTTGCCGGATTTCCCGAGCTTCTGGGCGACCGGCGGAATCTCGAACGAGCCGGGGACGCGCACAATGTCAATGCGGTCGTCGGTCACGCCGTGCCGGCGCAGGGCGTCGACGGCACCGGCAAGGAGCTGGTCGACGACGAACGCGTTAAACCGGGCCGCGACGATCGCGAACCGGCCGGCGGGCGGCGAGAAGTTACCTTCGTAGAGCATGGGCGTAATCGTACTGAGTTAAAGGAGGGGCCGACCTTCGACGAACGCCCGATAGGCGGCCGGGCATTTGTTCCATGTCGACATGTAGGATTCTTCCAATGGTGCCAAGACGTAGGTTTCGGCATCCAGGAAGATCGGCATCGGTGGCAATGGATCGCCGACGGCGACGAGTTCGACATAAGCATCATTGATCGGATCGGCCACATAGGACGCCACGGTCAGTGGTTTATCCGCGGGCAACTCGAACGGCTCTTCACGAATTTCATCCCAAATCACCTTGTGGATGCCCTGGGGATCGCGAGCGGTCGGCGGATGAATATCAATGATCGATACGTGAACTCCGCGATTCAAGAATTCCACGGTCTTGTCTCGAAACTTCCGAATCGATTTCTGTCCGTCCTTGTTGCCCGGCGATACAAGTTCGACGATCGCGATCAAATCGCCGAATTTGGTCCTCACCGCGACGCGGTTGGCCCGAGCGGCCAGAATCGATGCTTCCGATTGCTGTGATTTCGAGTGTAAGCTCACGTATCGCGTTTTCGGAGGCGCGATCAATGTCCCCTTTCTCCGACCTCCACTCGTCGAGTGCGGCGAATTCGTCACCGCGAAAATATCAGGAACAAATCCCAAGGCCGGCGAATCGATCAATGCCATGAGGTCGGAAGGCAACACGCCATCGTTGAGAAAATCGCAAAGACTGGCCATCCACTTCTGATGAAAGTGGTGAAACGCCCCATCCGGTGGTTTGCCCCAATCATGAATCGGCATCGCCCGTCACCTCACGTCAGGTTCACGCTGCGGAGGAACTCCTCGTTCGTCTTATATTTGCCGACTTGTTTCAGCAGCAGTTCCATCGCCTCGACGGGGTGCATGTCGGAAAGGACCTTGTGCAGGATGTGGACCAACCGCAGTTCCTCGGCGGTGCGGAGCAGTTCCTCCTTGCGTGTGCCGGAGGCGTTGACGTCGACGCAAGGGTAGACGCGGCGATCCATGAGGCGGCGGTCCAGATGGACCTCCATGTTGCCGGTGCCCTTGAACTCCTCGAAGATCACGTCGTCCATCTTGGAGCCGGTGTCGATGAGGGCGGTGGCGAGGATGGTGAGGGAGCCGCCTTCTTCGATGTTGCGCGCGGCGCCGAAGAATCGCTTGGGTTTCTGGAGCGCGGAAGCGTCGAGCCCGCCGGAGAGGATCTTGCCGGAGCCGGTCTCGACGTTGTTGTAGGCGCGGCCGAGGCGCGTGATGCTGTCGAGGAAGATGACGACATCCATGCCGTATTCGACCAGCCGTCGCGCCTTCTCGATGACCATCTCGGAGACGACCGTATGCCGTTCGGGCGGTTCGTCGAAGGTGGAAGCGATCACCTCGACCTTCGGCCCCTTGACGGCGCGGCTCATTTCGGTCACTTCCTCCGGCCGTTCGTCGATGAGGAGGACGATGACATAGCACTCGGGGTGGTTGGCGATGACGGAGTTCGCCATCTGCTGGAGGAGGACGGTCTTGCCGGTGCGGGGCGGGGCAACAATCAGGCCGCGCTGCCCCTTGCCGATGGGCGTAATCAGGTCGATGATCCGCATGGACATCTGGTCGGGCGCGGTCTCCAGCCTGAGTCGCTGGTTCGGGTGGAGCGGTGTCAGGTCGCCGAACACCGCCTTCTGCGTGAGCAGTTCGGGGTCCTGGAAGTTGATCGCCTCGACGCGGAGGAGAGCGAAATAACGCTCGGCCTCCTTGGGCGGGCGGATCTGGCCGGAGACGACGGAGCCGGAGCGCAGGCCGAAGCGGCGGATCTGGCTCGGGCTGATGTAGATGTCGTCGGGGCAGGGGAGGTAGTTGTAGTCGGGGCTGCGCAGGAAGCCGAAGCCGTCGGGCAGGACTTCGAGCGTCCCTTCGCCGAACATGAGCCCGTTCTGTTTGACGCGCTCCTTGAGGATGCGGAAGATGAGGTCCTGCTTCTTGAGGCCGATCCATTCGTCGCGGTCGATGCCGTCGTCCTTGGCGGCCTTCTGGAGCTGCGCGAGCGTCATCTGCTGCAATTGCGTGATGAATGTGTTGCCGCGCTTGATCTCCTCGTAACGGCTGTTGGTCTCGGCGTCGAAGCCGCGTTCGTTCGGCGGGAGCGCGACGACGGGAGGCGCGGGCGCGGGTTCATCGAGAATGCCGACGCCGAAAGCGTCGGCATCCGCGGAGTCGGCTTTCGCACGGATCCGGGGCCGGTTCGGTTCCATCTTCGTGTCGGCCATTGCAGCCCCTCTTCATTCGCGCGGACGTCGGAGATGTTCGGGCATTCAAACCGTCAGATTCCACCGCCTCAGCACAACCGTCAGATCCCGATCCAGTTCGTCGATCGTTCCATCGTTCATGATAACCGCGTCGGCGTATCGACGCTTCTCTTCGGCCGGCATTTGCGCCGCCTCACGGGCGTCGAGGTCGGCCGCCGTCCAGCCGCTGCGCTCCGCCACACGTTTCAACCGCAGCTCCCGTGGGGCGTCCACATAGAGTAGCCGATCGCAGACGCCCACCCAGCCGGCTTCCAGCATCACCGCCGCATCCAATACGACGAACTTAAAATGTACGTCGTTCATCGACTCTTGGATTGCATCTTCGCATCGGAGACGGATATAAGGGAAGGCCAGATGTTCGAGTTTCCGACGTTCTTCCGGCGATGCGAAGACGATGGCGGCGACCTTCCTTCGATCCACTCGACCATCCGGCCTCAGGACATTCCCCCATTCGGCGACGATCCTTTCGCGGATTTCCGGCTGATCGAGCGCATCGTGCCCGAGGGTGTCGGCATCCACGACGGCTCCGCCCCGCGCCGCCAGCCGCTTCGCGACCGTGCTCTTGCCGGCCCCGATGGCGCCGACGAGGCCGAGGATCGGTTTGCGTGGGATCATGAACCGTTCCCGGTCGGCGGGACGTACTTTTGGAGTAAGGCCTTGAGGTTTGCGACCTCGGCTTGGAGATGATCGGCGCGCTGTTTCTCGTGTTCGGCGCGCCGCGTCTCCTCTTCGGCCTGTTCCGATCCGGTGAGAATCCGATTTCCCGTCTTGACGTCGATCATTCGGAGGATCGTCCCTTCCGGGACGAGTCGGAACCCGAGTTCCGTCGGCAGCGAACCATCATCGGAGAAGACGCGACGGTATGTCCGACCTCGGAGTCGATGTCCCTGGAGAGTCGGGACCAAGTACAGACCCTCCGGATCGAAAATAAAGTATTCCTTGACCCCCAGCTTTTCATAGCGATTGAACTTCTTTCCCAAATCCTTTCGCCACGTCCCTTGGGAGGCGAATTCGACGACCATCGCGGGTACGACGCCTTCCTTCCAGGAAAGGTAGGTCCTGCGAGGCGGTTCCTTCGAGACGCCGGGAATCACCATGATATCCGGGGCGATTCTTCGACGGTTGTTGCCTTCCTTCCAATACCAGAACAAATCCACCGTCACCAACACGTCGTCCCGTGCGGAATAAAACCGAAGCATCTGCTCGTAGAGCGAGATGATCGAGCGGATGTGAAGTTGCGTCTCGGCCATGGGTTTCCCATCGCTGCCCGGGTAGTCGATCTCGACCGACGTTTCCGTCGTCATCACGCGTCCTCCCCGTCGAGCCAGTTCGGGCCGGCCGACACGTCTACCTTTAATGGTACGCGCAACTCCAGCGCGCCGACCATCTCCTCCCGCACCGCTGCCGCCACGCCTTTCACGTCTCCCGGAGGAACCTCGAACACCAGTTCGTCGTGCACGCTCAGCAGCAGCTTCGCCGTCCACTTTTCGGCTTTCATCCGCCGGTGCAGCGCCAGCATCGCCCGCTTCATCAGGTCCGCGGCCGAGCCTTGAATCTCCATGTTGATCGCTTCGCGCTCGGCCTGATTGCGCTGGTGGAAGGTCGAGTTCGGCCGGATCGCCGATGGCTCGAACGTCCGCCGCCGGCCGAGGATTGTCGCCACGTAGCCCTTCGTTCGCGCCGAAGCGAGCAGCCCGTCCTGATACGCCAGCACCTTCGGATAGCGGGCGAAGTAGGCGTCGATGAACCGGTCCGCCTCCGCCTTGGGGATGCCCAGTCGCGTCGCCAGCCCGCTCGCGCTCATACCGTAGATGACGCCGAAGTTGATCGTCTTCCCCACCCGGCGCTGGGCGTCCGTCACGTCCTTCTCGGCCACCTTGAAGATGTCCGCCGCGACGATCGCGTGCACGTCCCGGTCATCGCGGAAGGCGCGCTGGAGGTTCTCGTCTTCGCTGAAGTGCGCCAGCATCCGCAGTTCGATCTGCGAATAATCCGCCGTCAGCAGCACCCACCCCGGCGGCGGGACGAACGCCTTGCGAATCTGCCGGCCCTGATCGGTTCGCATCGGAATGTTCTGCAGATTCGGGTCGGACGAACTCAATCGACCCGTTGTCGCGACCGTCTGGTTGAACGACGTATGCACGCGCCCCGTCTTCGGGTTCACCAGCGCCGGCAGGGCGTCCACGTACGTCCCCTTCAGCTTCGCGATCTGCCGATGTTCCGTGATCTTCGTCGGCAGTTCGTGCCCCAGCGCCGCCAGGCGCTCCAGAGATTCCTGATCGGTGCTCGGCTCGTTCGTCGTGCCGGTGCGCTTCTGCACCGGTAGTTTCATCTGGTCGAAGAGGATCTCGCGCAGTTGCTTCGGCGACGCGATGTTGAACGGCTTGCCGGCCAGCGCGTGAATCTGATCCTCGATAACTTTGAGTTGCCCCTCCATCTCGACGCTGATCGTCTTCAGCAGGTCCACGTCGATCCGCACGCCGTGGTATTCCATCTCGGCCAGTACGTCGATGAGCGGGATTTCCAGTTCGTCGTAGAGGCCTTTCAGGTTCCTCTCGACGAGTTCCTTCTCCAGGAGATCCGCCAACCGCCAGGCCGCGTCGGCGTCCTCGGCAGCGTAGTCGCAGACCTTCCGCGTCGGCACGTCCGCCATCGAGATCTGCTTCTTCCCCTTCCCGATCAGTTCCGTGATCGAGATGTTCTCATGGCCGAAATGTTTCCGCGTCAGGTCGTCCAGGTTGTGCGAGCGCTCCCCGGCATGCAGCAGGTAGTCGGCGATCATCGGATCGCCGGCGACGCCCTTCAGATCGATGCCATTGGCGCGGAACACGAGCAGATCGTACTTGATGTTCTGGTTCACCTTCGCGATCGCCGCGTCTTCGAGGATCGGCTTTAAGGCAGCGAGCGTCGCGGTGGGGTCGAGCGTCGGCTCGCCGGCGGGGCCGCGCAGGGCGAGATAGTACGCCTCCTCGGCCTGCCATGACACCGCGATACCGACGATCTCCGCGAGGTGCGGATCGAGGCTCGTCGTTTCGAGGTCGATGGCAAAGCGAGTCTTCGACTTCAGAGTCTTCAGGAAAGATTCGAAATCCGGCTTCGTGGCGATGAGCGCGTAGCTGGACTTCCAATCGTCGGCCGGCTTCGCAGGTGCGGGCGGGGCTTCGTCGCCGAATTCGATTTGGTCGAAAAGTGACGGGACTGCGGACTTCGATGATTTCGCCGACTTGGTTTTGACCGGTGGTTCGGACTCCCCGGCGACGGTCGTCGCCGGGCTTCCGGTCAGTTCTTGCAAGAGCGCGGCGTTCTTCGCGGCGCCGCTCGCGGTCAGCGTCGCGCGCACCTTGTTCGCGAAGCCCCGGAAGCCGAACTCCTGGAACAGCTCCAACAGCTTCGGTCCGTCCCAGTCGCGGCGGCGCCAGCCCGGCCAGTTGAAGTCCATCGGCACGTCCTTGCGGAGCGTCACGAGTGTCTTGCTCTTCGCGAGGTCACCGTTGGCGATGGCGGCCTTGAACGCTGCGCGCACCTTCGGCCCGCCCAGCTTGTCGACGTTTGCGACGAGGTTTTCGAGCGAACCGTATTCCTGGAGCCACTTCGTGGCGGTCTTGGGTCCGACGCCGGCGACGCCGGGCACGTTGTCGGCCGTATCGCCGACGAGCGCCTGATAGTCGATCACTTGTTCCGGCCGGATCCCCCAATCCTTGAGTAGGAAGCCCGCGTCGAGGATCTCGTCCTTGCGGAGGTTCTGGATCTTCACCTTGTCGGTCAGCAGTTGCCGGCAGTCCTTGTCGGCCGTGCAGAGGTAGACCTCGCAGCCGCGCTTCTCCGCCTCGACGGCGACCGTCGCCATCACGTCGTCGGCCTCGTAGCCCGGCTGTACGAGGATCGGAATGCGAAACGCCTCCAGCACCTGATGGATGAGCGGTTCCTGGGCGAGGAGTTCTTCGGGCGGCGGCGGGCGGTGGGCCTTGTAGTTCGGGTCGAGATCGGAGCGGAAGGTGGGGTCCTTGTGGTCGAACACGGCGAGGAGGTATTGCGCGCCGTGGTCGTAGAGGTTCATGATGGATCGCACGACGCCGAAGACGGCGTTGGTGGGCCGGCCGTCGGGGGCGTTCATCTGCGGGATTCCGTGGAACATCTGGAAGATGAGTCCGTGGGTATCCAGCAGGTAGACGCGATCGGGGGCGGTGGGAGTCAAAGGGGGTCCGCCGGCGGTTTTGGGGGTGGGGCGAGGTGGCGAAATCCGACATCGGACCAACGATTCGAGCGGTCGGGTGTTAGCAGTTTACGGCGGCCGCGGAAGGGCCGCAAGGCGCGTGGAGCGGTCGGACAAACGGCAGCACGCGCGCCGCCGGTACAACCCGCCCGGCAACCCGCGAAGGCTACGGGTTTCGGGTTGACGGCCCCACGGAGGGGTTTAGACTCAAGGTTGAGAAAATCCGTCCATCTCGCGGCCGGGCGGCCCCGCACCGCCGGCCCGGTCCCCCGTCGAGGTTCCCATGGCCAAGTCTTCGAACGAAGCGAAGTTGCCGGTGATCATCGCGCTCGTGTTCTTCATCCTCGCGACGCTCGGCGTCGGCATCTTCGCGTACACCCTCACCGAAGACGTGACGGCCGCCAAGGAAAATGAAAAGAAGGCGACCGACGAGACGGCGGCGGCGAAGAAGGCCCAGGCGGCGGCCCGCGAAGAGCTGCTGCTCTACAAGACGGTTCTGGGCAACCTCGATGCCAACGAACGGGCCACCGTGCAGTCCGGTCTGACCGACGCCGCGGGCTTCCGTGACAAGCACGCCAAGCTGATGCAGGACCTGACCGGCCGCGTCGATGCCGCCAAGCGGAACGAAGTGAACCGCGCCCCCGGCATCGGCGGCGGCGGCCTCAACCTCGCCGACGCGGTCGTCTACAAGTGGGACTGGCCGGCCAACCAGCAGAACCCGCCCCTGCCGGCGGAGTCGATCATCGACGCCTCCGTCCGCAACGTCGCCCAGCGCGAGTTGGCCAAACGAAAGAGCGACGCTGAAATCAAGGTCATGCAGGACAGCGTGAAGTCGCTCAACGACGTGATCACCCAGTTTAACGACGCCAAGGCGAAGCTCGAAGCGCTCAACAAGCAGTACCCCGAAGACGTGAAGGCGGAAGTTTCGAAAGCGATCGCGCAGTTCGACGGCTTCAAGACCCAATTCCAGAATGTGTCGGGCCAATACCGCAAGGACACCGACAAGCTGAACGAAGACCTAGTGGCTCGCGAAGTCACGATCAAGCGGTCCCAGGCCGACAACGACCGCTATAAGGCAGCCGTCGACAAGCTCAATGAGCAGTTGGACGCCGGCATCGATCCCTTCCAGTACGACAAGCCCAAGGGCAAGGTCATCCGCCGCTACAGCGAGAACCTCGTCGATGTGGACCTCGGCTCGGCCGACAACCTCCGCGCCGGACAGACCTTCAGCGTCTTCCCGTCGGACACGCCGACCCGCGGCATGCAGTCCCGCATGCGAAAGGTCCGCGACCTCGACGGCAAGGAATACGTTCGCCCCGTGCCGAAGGGTACCCTCGAAGTCGTCGACATCCTCGGCGCCAACCTCGCCCAGTGCCGCATCACCACCGAGGACTCCCAGGTCCG
Organism: Gemmataceae bacterium; assembly: GCA_019636445.1. GTDB lineage: Bacteria > Planctomycetota > Planctomycetia > Gemmatales > Gemmataceae > Limnoglobus. The sequence continues at coordinate 44,419 of JAHBXO010000030.1, forward strand.
TGACCGCATCCTCGCCGGCGACCTGCTCTACAACGCCGTCTGGAACAAGGGCGCTTCCGAGCACATCGTTCTGTTCGGCATCTTCGACATCGACGGCGACGGCCGGGACGACATCCAGACGATCGTGAAGAACCTCTCCAAGGTCGGCGTCGCGGTCGACGGCTACTTCGACCTCGCGAAGATGAAGTGGGAAGGTGAAATCACGAGCCGCACCACGTTCGCGGTCGAAGGCTACTACCCGTCCGTGGGCATCGCCGACGGCAACCGCGACGGCAAGATCAAGATCCTCGGCGCCCTCGCCGACGCCAAGAAGACCGCCAAGGACAAAGGCCTCCGCATCCTCCGCCCGCGCGACTTCTTCCCGCGCATCGGCTACAACGCGAAGCTGGACATCACGGAAGAGGCGATCAATTCGGCGGCGACGTACTACCTGCGAGTCTCGGGGATGGACACAATAGATACGGCACCCAATCCGCTAGTTGGAGGAAATATACCCCCAGCAGGTACCGAAGAAACGACAGAAGCTTTAAAAGCTATCCTGAAAGCAGTTAAGGAATTGAAGGAACCCAAGAACGGAAATCTTATTCCTCTATCTGAAGCCATCTCCTTCCTTGAGGCGCCACCTGTTCCAGGACTGAACTCGATAGGAACTGATACATATTCAACTATGTTGGATGAGAAGAAGATCATCCAGCAATTTGGAAATCCAGATGAAATTATTAATGAAATTGCACGAGATAATATCAACTCAAAAATGTTGCGCTATGGATGGCTGAGGATATATGTAAAGCAAAACGGTGAGATCTGGTACGTAAAGCGTTTTCTTGGCAAGTAATATTCTCTTGGCTGATCGATCATTCGGCAGTTCGGTTGAGTTGTAGGGCGGGTCAAGGTTTGGCGTCGACCCGCCGAACCCGCCGTGACGACGGCGGGTCGGGGCCAAGCCTTGACCCGCCCTACGGGATTCAACGCCACCGGAACGGCGTTTCACTTTCGATCGCCATGCTGGCGAGGTAGCCCTGCTCCGGTTCCCACGAGAGCAACCGCCATTCTCCACTTTCGGCCGCATGATCGAAACGAACGATCCGAGGAGCGTTCCGCGGATCGAGGTCGACGACGCATTTGTCCACGTTCTGGATGCCGGTGCCGACGGCTTTGAGCAGCGCTTCCTTGCCCGTCCAGCCGCGGAAGAAACCCGCGAGTTTGAGATCGACCGGCAGCCTTCGATATTGTTCGCGCTCGTCGGGTCCGAAGAAACGTTCGACCAGCCCGTCGGCGTTTTCGACCGGACGGAGCTGTTCGAGGTCGACGCCGACGCGCCGGTTGGCGACGGCGACGAGGCCGCGCTCGCCGGAGTGGGTGACGTTGAATTGGAGGCGTCCTTCCGCGAGGACCGGCTTGCCGTCGGGTTCGACCGTCAGCGGCACGTCGCGAGGTTCGATTCCCAGATATCCGCCGAGAATCCGCCGCAGCGCAGTGCGGGCGGCGCGGAACTGCTCGCGCGGCCGGTCAATCGCATAGCGCGCAGCTCGGACCCGCTCCGACGAACTCAGCACTTCGATCGTCGGTACGACGAGCGGGAACCGCCAGACGTGGACCTCGTCCGCGCCGGGCGGCGGGATCGGAACGCGGTCCAACGTCGTTTCGATCAAGTTCATGGCTTTCATTTTGTATTTTTCATTCGTCATTGGGAATTGGTCCGGGAATTCCACATCTTGAAATGGTTGATCTTGCGGTTCGTCCGGCCCGACGCTACGACCACGCCATGAATCTCCTATGGCTTGCCTGCGCGCTTGCAGCCCCGCCGGCGCTCACCGTCGATGCGGCGACAGTCAATCGCGGCGACGTCCGTGGCGGACCGATCCTGTCGCAGACCTTCCGCGTGACGAACGCGTCGGCGGAGACGATCGTCCTCGCCGGTCTCGATTCCGGCTGCGGCTGCCTGAAGCGGTCCGTTTCGAAAAACGAGCTGAAGCCAGGCGAGTCCGCGACGGTATCGATGGATGTAAACACTCTGACGCAGCCGGACGGACCGCAGACTTGGACCTTGAAGCTGCGGCACCGTCCGGCGACGCGGGCGAAGACCGAGCCGGACGACACGCTGGAATTGAAAGTGACGGCGAAGCTCGCGCGCGAGGTCAGCGTCACTCCGCCGATGATTTCCGTATCCACGGAGGCGGCCGCGACGGCGACGATCGCGCTCGCCGACAAAAGGGCGAAGCCGCTGACCATCACGAAAGTCGCGACCAGTTCCTCGCACTTCGCGGCGAAGTTCACCGGCAAGAACGGCCAGTACGCGATCGAGTTGGCGATCGCGGCCGATCTGTCCGCCGGCACGCACGACGAAACCGTGACGATCTTCACCGACGACGCGCATTACGCGGAGCTGCGGGTGCCGGCCCGGATCGTGAAGCGCGCGAAGAACGCGGTGAACGCCTATCCCGAAGCGCTGGACCTGGACGGGGGCAAAGGGATCGTACAATTCCGGCGCGCCGACGGGCAGCCGGTGAAGATCGCTTCGGCGACCTGTGCGACGGCGGGCGTGACGGTCACGTCGTCGAGTGGAAGCGGCCCAGTCGCGACGGTGAAGGTCGTCGCGACGACCGACCGCGGCAAGGCCGACGTGGTCGTGACTTTCGCCGAACCGGACGGCGCGACGCGCACGGTGCCGGTGCGCTGGGGCGACTGAAAAGCATCTTTCCTCGCCGCACGGATCGGACCGACGTAAACTGACCGAGTTCGAACCCCCACCGAGGAGTCACCACCATGGCCCATTCACTGCCGGCCCTGCCATACGCCTTCAACGCCCTTGAGCCGCACGTCGACGCGCTCACGATGGAGATCCACAGCCAGCGCCACCACAAGGCGTACGTGGACAACCTGAACAAGGCGCTCGAACCCCATGCCGACCTCCAGGCTCACGACATCGTCGCGCTGCTGCGGAACATCAAGACGGTGCCGGATGCGATCCGACAAGCCGTGATCAACAACGGCGGCGGACACCACAACCATGCCATCTTCTGGGAAATCATGGCTCCCGGCGCCGGCGGCGAACCGACGGGCGCGATCAGCGACGCCATCAAGGCCGCCTTCGGCGACTTCGCCAAGTTCAAGGACACCGTCAAGCAGAACGCCCTCACGCAGTTCGGCAGCGGCTGGAGCTGGCTGATCTGGAACACGGCCGCCGGCAAGATCGAGGCAATCAAGAAGCCGAATCAGGACAGTCCGTTGATGGATGGCAACGTGCCGCTGCTGGGCATCGACGTGTGGGAACATGCCTATTACCTGAAGTATCAGAACAAGCGCGCCGACTACGTCGACGCCTGGTGGAACGTGGTGAACTGGAACAAGGTGAACGAACTCTTCGCGAACGCGAAGGCCGGGAAGTAAGCGACGAAATGGGTTTCGTTTCAAAACGCAAAACGGCCTCCGCCGTTTTGCGTTTTTCATTTTGAATTGATCCGTTCCATCAGTTCCTTCGCTCGCCGTGCGTGTTCGGCGCTGCCGGCAATCGCGCCCAACGCCGCGTGCGCCATCGCCTGCTCGAACGGCATTGCGTATTTCTCCGCGGACTTGAGGCTCCGCCGGTAGCACCGCACCGCCGAGCGCCGCCAGCCCGTGCGTTCGTAGTATCGCCCCTTGACCCACAACGCCGTCGGCTTCCCGATCGGGTACATGAGGCTGAATTCGCCAAGGATTTTCGTCAGCTGCCGGAGGCGGCGTTTCATTTCGACCGGGTCGCGGTCCCACAGTCCGAGGTAGACTTCGGCGAGGCCGGCGTAGGCGGGCGGCAGGTAGTGCGAGATTTGATTGGTGCGCGAGATGATGGTCTCGGCGGCGTCGGCCGCGGCGCGGGCGCCCTCGGCGTCGCCCCGGCGCCAGCGAGCCAGCGCGAGCACGCCGTTGCCCAGAATCTGGTCCGCGAGCGGGATCGTGGCATGGGCGGCGAGGACGGCGGCGAGCGCGGCGGCCGCCGGCGCGATCCGCTCGCTAGCGGGTTCGATCTCGAGCAGGCATGCGAGCTGCCAGCTCAGGCCCCACACCTGCACTTGCGGCACGCCGCGTCGGGTGCCGGCTTCTTCGAGCCGCCGCGACAATGCCACGCTCGCGCGGAAATCCCCCCGGCGCGACAGGGCGTTCGCAAGCGTGAACCCGCTCTCGTACCAGCGCCGTTTCTCGCCGTTGCGATCGGTGATTTCCATCGCACGCGTGAGGTTGTCGATGGCCTCGTCCCACGCGCCGACGGTAACCCAGTAGACCCCGCGGATGAATTCGACATACGCGGAGCAGGACGGTTGATCGACGCGGCGGGCCATGTCGCGGGCGCGGGCGGCGTAGGTGCGCGCCGAGCCGTGCATCAGCAGCAGGCCGGAGAAGACCGACGCGTGCGAGAGGTTCCTCGCCAGTTCCGGGCACTCGCCGACCGTCTCCGTGAGGTTCAGCGCCCGGTACGCGGCGTGGACAGAGGGCACCTTGGCGTTGTTTAGATAGTGGATCTGCACGAGCCGTTCGTAAGCTCGCGCCGCTTCGATCCGCCGCGGTCCATCGAGTGACTTGCGGAAGCGGAACAGGGTCGGCAGCGCGCGGTGGAGTTGCTGCCGCGTGAATTCCTTCAGGGCCGCAACGACGTACCCGGCAGTCGTACGCGGCATCGGGAAGCCGAGCAACTCGAGCGCCACCGTATAGTGATCGCGCGCGGCCCTCAGATCGCTGAGGTTGTAGTGCGCCTCGGCGAGCTGCCGTTCCCAGCCGGCGCGGCGGAAGCGATCGCCGGTGCCCCCGTCCAGCGCGAGTGCCTGCGAGAAGAACGTCACGGCCTCCTCGTGCGCGCAGTCGCGCATCGCGTTTTCGCCCGACTTCTCAAGGTAATCGATCGCCTTCGCCCCGCGCTCGGTGTTCGACCAGTGCTTTGCCAGCAGCGGGTAATACGGTGAGAGGTCGCCGACGTGGTTCCGCTCGTACCACTCCGCCACCACCTGATGCAGCTTCTTCCGTTGCGCCGGCGCCATCATCTGGTACGACACCTCCTGCGTGATGACGTGCTTGAAGCTGTACGCCGGGTCCGGGTCCGGCGAATCCAGCATCGTCAGGCTCTGAGCGATCAACGTGTCCAGGTGGCGATCCAGGTGCGGCTTGTCGTCCTCAATCGGCGACACGTCGCGCAGCAGGTTCTTCGAGAAGGTGCGGCCGATGACGCTCGCGACCTTCAGCGTGAGCTGCTCCGGCGGTGCGAGGCGGTCGATCCGGCTCGTCACCACGCCCTGCACGTTGTCCGGGAATGCCAGCGAGCGCAGGTCCTGTCCGTCCGCGACGGAGCAAACGCCGTCCCGTACCACGATCTTGCCCGCATCCCGCAGGGCGTACGCCAACTCCTCCAGGAAGAACGGATTCCCCTGCGCTTTCGCGCGCAGCAATTCGGCGACCGATTCCGGCAGGTCCGCGACGCCGAGCCGACGGCGCACCAGCGCGAGGCTCTCGTCAACCGAGAGCGGGCCGAGCGCGAGCTTGCGCGTCGTCGGCAGCGCCGCCAGCGGAGTGAAGTCCCGCGGCAGCGGCTCCGCCAGCGGGCGAGTCACGAGTACGAGCATGAGCCCCGGCACCTGTTCTGCCGCCGCTCGCGCCAGCGACCACGACGCCGAGTCCAGCCAGTGGCAGTCCTCTAGGATCAGTTGCAGGGGTGCCCGTTCCGTCGCCCGCGCCAACAGCCGCACCAACAGCGCGTTCGTGGCGCTGGCGCGCACTTCACCGAACATGTCCGCCGTCCGCGCCGTCGCCGGGAAATCCAGCGTCAGTACGCTGTCGAGCAAGGGGGCCAGTGGTTCCAGGTCGGGGTCGAACGCGAGCTGCGCGAGCACGTTCCGTCGCTGCATTTCGATGGATTCGTTCGCGTCGAGGCGGAACAGCTGACGAAACACGACTCGCCACGCGAAGTACGGCGTCGATCGCTCGATGGCGAGCGCGGCGCCCAGCCAGGTCGTCAATTCCAGCTTCCTTGCCAAGCCCTGCAAGGTGGCCACCAGCGTCGATTTGCCGATCCCCGCTTCGCCCTCGATCAGCACGACGCTGGACTCGCGATCGTCGATCAGCTTGCGGGCGATCACTTCGAGGCGGTCGCGCTCGGGGACACGGCCGACCATCTCGCCGACCAGCTTCGCATCCGTGGTGGAGCGCGTCGGGGCGAGCGGGCGGAAGTTCGGCGTCGGATGCGCCTTGCCCTTCAGTTGAATTGGCGGCAGGGTTTCCCAATCGAAGCGGTCCCGGCCGGCGCGGTAAGTCGCCTCGTCGCACAGGATGCCGCCCTTCGCGGCCACCATCAGGCGCGCCGAGAGGTTCACGACGTCGCCGATGATCGTGAACTCGCAACGGCGTTCGCTGCCAATCGTTCCACAGAAGGCCCGGCCGCTGGTCACGCCGATGGAGCAGTGCCAACCGAGTTCGGCAAGCCGCGCGCGCAGCGCCAGCGCCGCGAGGGTGCCGCGAATCGCATCGTCCTCGTGCGCGAGCGGTGGCAGGCCAAACGCGGCGACGAACGTCACCCCCTTCTCGTCGGTACTCAGTTTGTTGACGCTCCCCTCAAAGCGATACAACTCGGTTTGCAGCGCAGTCATGGCCTCCTGCGACTGGACCAGCGGCGTACGGTGGCTCATCCCCGGCAGGTTGACGAAGAGCACGGTGAGACGTCGCAGCTCGGCAAGCCAGCCGGATTGACGCGCCGCGAGGCGATTATGAATCGCCGCCGGCACGAATCCCAACAGGTTCGGCACGGCCGCGTCGGTCACGGCGACGGCCGGAGACAGAGGAGGCGGCGACTCCTCCGCAAGTTCGTCGAGACGCGCAAAGCCCGGCGCCAGCTCCGTTCCACTTCCGATGGGTAACACGTGACCGGCGGCGACGGCACCGAGTACGACCTGGCCCGTTTCCCCGACACCGGCGGCCAGCGTGGCCTCCAGGACCGGCGGACCGACGCAAACGAACTCCCAACGCTGGAAGACACCGCCGACGCAGATGAGATGAAATGGACCGGCACCGACGCCGACTCGAAGGAAGAGCTTGTGCCCGGTGTCGGAGGTAAAGGTTTGCAGGACGTGCTGGACGGCGCGGCCGCAACGCGCCGCCGTGCGCGCGGCGCGCTCCACCCCCGATTCGGAATCGGCCGGCCAGATCGCGAGCAGGGCATCGCCCGCAAATTTGATCACATCACCGCCGTGCGCCGCGATGACGTCGATGAGTCGGCCGAAATAGGCATTCAGGACTTGCGTGAGTTCCTCGACCCCTTCCGCACCCCGTGCGCCCAGCCGCTCGCTCAAGGCCGTGAAACCGGAGATGTCCGCAAAAAGCACGGCTCCGCCCGCCGCTTCGACCGTCGCACGCTCCAGCGGTTCGGGCCGTTCGACCATCCGCCGGACCAGATAGGCCGGTACGTAGCGCGCAATATCTTCGGACCGGACCCGAGGGGCCATGCGATCCACCTGCGGACAACGAATGGAACCGGGGCTATCTTAGCCGTGCCTGCCGCGCCGGTCGCCTCCGCTTTTTCCGGGAATATCGGCGGTCGCCGAGTATCACTAGAAGAGTGTCCGCCGTAAGGCGGCTTGATATCGCCCGTCTCGTTGTGGAGGATTCCCCATGCGTGGTTTGCTCGCTTTGGCGCCGGTCCTCGCGCTCCTGGTCGGCTGCGGCGGCTCGTCTTCGTCGACCACTCCCGCCCCGGCCAAAGACCCCGTCAAGGCCGTGACCGAGGGCGCCAAGGATCTCGCCAAAGATGCCAAGGATGCCGCCAAGGATCTGGCCAAGGATGTTATGGAGGGCGCCAAGGACCTCGCCAAAGATGCCAAGGACAAGGTCGAGGCCGGCAAGGCCGAACTCGCGAAGCTCGCCGAACTCGCCACCAAGGAATACCCTGCGATCCAAACTAAGATCAACGGGCTGACCGGGGACGCCAAGACGAAGGCCACCGATACCTTCGAAGCACTCAAGAAGATGGTCGAAGACGCCAAGACTGCGGTGAGCGACCCGGCCAAATGGAAGGCCGCGATGGACGCGATCACCATGAAGCTCGCGGATCTCAAGAAACAAGTCGGACTGTAAGCCGACCCTGCGGCCGTGCCCGCGTCGGGCACGGCCGTCGTTCTCCCCTCGTTCCAAGGAACCGATTCGATGTACCGCAAACTCCTCGGCGGCTGCGCCCTCGTCGCGGCCCTGGCCTTCACCGTCGGCTGCGGCGGCAGCTCGTCCGGCCCATCCAAGGAAGAACAAGAAAAGCGGGCCAAGGAAAACATGGAGATGATGAAGAAGAACATGCCGGGCGGCGGCGCGGCCCCGGCCCCCGGCGGCGCGGCCCCCATGGGCGGTAGTACCGTTCCGATGACCGATCCGGCCAAGAAGTAATCGGATTTCCCGAACGAGGGCCGGTCCCCTTCCTTTCGCGAAGGCCCGGCCTGCCTCGTTGACGCAACTGCCGACACGACAACGGGTTCTACCAATTCCTCACTTCCCGATCTGACGAACGGTTTCATCGAATCGACTCCAAGTCTTGTGAATAACACGAGTTGGGTCCGTGTGAATGGACATTTGGTCCCGATCCATGGCGCGTAAACTCGTATAGGCGTTCCCGCAATGCCTGCGAACGGACTGTCGCGCGACCGCACACGGATTGTCGAATACTCGGAGGATCAACCCCCCGCCCGGTTGAACCGCGATTCGCGAAGGTTGTTTCCCACCATGCTCGTCCTCTCGCGCAAAAAGAATGAATCGATCGTCGTGAACAGCGACATCGTCATCACTGTCGTCGAAATTCGAGGCGACAAGGTCCGCCTCGGGATCGTCGCGCCGAAGGATGTCCCCGTCCATCGGGAAGAAGTCTACCAGGCCATCCACGGTCATTCGCCCGTCAAACCCGCCGTCGAAACGACCGGCGCGAACTGATTCCCTATCCTGTCGTCATGCCTACCATCGCCATCGTCGGAGCTGGCCCGGACCGCCGCAAGTTCGCCAACAAGTGCGTTCGCGCGTACCGAGCCGCCGACTGGACCGTCTTCCCCATTCATCCCGCAGCCGACAACGTCGAAGGCCTCGCGGTGCACCGCACCCTCGCCGACGTGCCGCTCGACCACATCGATCGCGTCAGCGTCTACCTGCCGCCCGCCGCCGGCCTCGCGGCGCTCGACACTTTCACCGGCAAATCCATCGGCGAACTCTGGCTGAACCCCGGTGCCGACGCTCCGGAAGTCGTCGCCAAGGCCCGCTCGATGGGCTTCGAAGTCATCTGTGATTGCAGCATCCTCGCCATCGGCTACTCGCCCTCGCAGTTCGACGAATCCCCGTAGTCGGCCTGGTTTCGCTTGCGTTTGCGGCCCGATCCGCGCATCATGGAGGTTCCTCCCGCCGCGCCGTTCGAGGCCGCCCATGCTCACGATCCTCGGTCAGTCTCCGTCCCGCTTCTGCGATACTCACTCCCGCCGGCAATTCCTCACCATTGGCGGCTTGGGCCTCGGCGGACTCGCGCTGCCGAACCTCCTCCGCGCCGAGACGAGTCGATCGCACAAGTCGGTCATCATGATCTTCCTCTCCGGCGGGCCGCCACATCAGGATATGGTCGACCTGAAGCCTGACGCCCCGGCGGAGATTCGCGGCGAGTTCAAGCCGATCGCGACGAACGTCCCCGGCATCCAGATTTGCGAACACCTGCCGCGACTGGCCGCGATGACCGACCGCCTCGCGATCGTCCGCTCGCTCGTCGGCAGCGAAGGGCACCACGCGGCCTTCCAATGCATGCACGGTCGCACGCAACAGAACCAGCCCGGCGGCGGTTGGCCGTCACTCGGCAGCACCGTCGCCAAGCTTCAAGGCCCCGTGACCCGCGGCGTGCCCCCGTTCGTCGGTCTTTCGCCCAAAATGACGACCAGCACCTGGGCCAACGTCGGCGAGCCGGGCTTCCTCGGCCGCAAGTACGCCGCCTTCAAACCCAACGCCGACGGCGTCGGCAGCATGACGCTCCAGGGCACCACGCTCGAAACCCTCGGCGACCGCCGTCGTCTGCTCGCCTCCTTCGACCAACTCCGCAAGGACGCCGACGAATCCCTGCAAACCGCCGACGAGGCGACCCGTCAAGCCTTCGACATCCTCACCGCGCCCAAGCTCGCCGATGCCCTCGACCTCAACCGCGAGTCCGACCGCGTGCGCGACTGGTACGGCCGGGGCGACCCGAAGCCTGCCGGATACGGCGACGCCGGCCCACTGATGAACGACTATCTCCTGACCGCCCGCCGCCTCGTCGAGGCCGGCGCCCGCATCGTCACCCTCGCTTACGGCCGCTGGGACTGGCACGGTAAGCCCCACGGCACCACCTTCGAGAACGCCAAGCATCACTTGCCCGTGCTGGATCGCGGCCTGAGCGTACTGCTGGAGGACCTGCGATTGCGGGGTTTGGAGAAGGACGTGACGGTGCTGGTCTGGGGCGAGTTCGGTCGCACCCCGCGAATCAACAAGGAAGCGGGGCGGGACCACTGGCCGCAGGTCGGCTGCGCTCTGCTCGCCGGCGGCGGCATGAAGACCGGCCAGGTAATCGGTTCGACGACCGCCGACGCCGGACTACCGAAAGACCGCCCGGTCCACTTCCAGGAAATCTTCGCCACGCTCTACCACAACCTGGGACTGGACCCGCACCGGGAGACGGTGCCCGATCTCACCGGCCGTCCACACTATCTCGTGGACGGACCGTGGGAAGCGCTCCGCGAAGTGAATTAAGATCGGTTGCCGTGAGGAATCACTTCGCCGTGTAGCCGCCGTCGACGAAGAGCGTGGTACCCGTGACGTAGCTGCCGGCATCGCTGGCGAGCATCAGGGCCGGACCGACCAGTTCCTTCGGATCGGCCCAGCGACCGAGCGCCGTGTGGTCCGCGAACGCTTGCTTCTCCGGTTCGGAAAGCACCGACATCGGCAGGTCGGTCAGGAACGGTCCCGGGGCGAGGCAGTTCACCGTGACGCCGAACGGCCCCAGGTCCAACGCCGACGCGCGGGCGAAACCCATCAAGGCCGACTTCGTCACCGAATATGTCGTGCGCCCCGCCTTCGACACTTGGCCGAAGATCGACGAGATGTGGATGACACGCCCCCACTTCCGCTCCTTCATGTTCGGCACGATCGCGCGCGTCAGCGCCATGCACGACGACAGGTTGATCTCCAGCACGCGGTCCCAGACTTCGTCGCTGATGGCGTCGATCGGCTGCGGGTGGTTCGTGCCGGCGTTGTTGATGAGGATGTCGATCTTGCCCATCTTGGCGAGGGCGTCGGCGGCCATCTGCGCCACCTGCTCACGATCGGCGACATCGCAGACGAAGTACGCCCCGCAGCGGTGCGTGCCGTGAAGGATCTCGTCGAGGGAAGTCTTAAGCTGGTCTTCGGTGCGGGCAGCAATGACGATGTCGGCCCCGGCCTCGGCGAAGCCGCGCGCCATGGCTTTGCCGAGGCCCTTGTTGCCGCCGGTGACGAGGGCGACTTTGCCGGTGAGATCGAAGAGCTTGGTTTTCATGGACGTCTCAAGGAATACCAGGTGCCGAGCGGTGTGCGTTCGGAGGCAATGTATTCGGCATCGAGAAGGGATTGGAGTTCCGCGTAGCGATTTCGGACGATCGCGTCGTACCCGTGCGGGGCGGTCTGGACGAAAATGGCGGCGGGTCGTGCGGCCCGGAGCTGGGCGGCGAGTTCGGATCGCTTGGCGGCGTGGTAGAGTTCCAGCGACCAGCCGCTGATGGGCACGGCGGGGTTGCGATTCGCGAACCAGTAGACGAGCGGATCGCCGCAGACGAAGATGGAGCCGGAACGGCTGTCGAGCCAGCGGGCGATGGCGCGGGCTTCCATATATGCATGGCCGGCCGAGTCGCGAGCGGCGGCGCGGTCGGTGGCCATCAACAGCCGCCGATAGGCGTTCGCGCCGTGACCGATCGCCGGCAGGAACAACAACGGCAGACATACCATCAAGGCGATCCGCTCGTTCCGCGTGGTATTCCGTTCGACACGGCACCGGAGATTCGGCCAGGAATAGCCTGCCATGACGGTGAGCGGCACACCCATCAGAAGCACGTGGTAGGTCCACCACGACCAGCGTTGCACAGCGATGACAACCAGGCTGACAAAGATGACCAGCGCCAGCGCCACGACGAACGGATCGCGTTTCAGCCGCAAGGTCTGGACACTGCCGAGTAGGGACAGTGCCATAACCACGGAGTAGAGCTCAAGGTCCCATCGAATGGTCACGGCCAGTCGTTCGAATCCTGCCGGATCGGCCTCGGCCAGCATGGCCCGCGGCTCGACAAACAGCGTTTGCACCGCCTGAGCCAGCGCGCCGTGAGCGGCAAAGTAAGCGACGACCGGGGCCAACACCGCGACCATGCCCAACGCGAGCACGCCGCCGAACCGCAGGGCCGATACCGCTCCCCTCCGGCGGCCCCGTTCGAGCGCGAGAAACGCCCAGCCCGCAAGCAGGCAGAGACCGAACAGGAATTTGAAGAGCAGTACGACACCACCGGCGAATCCGGCGATGAGGATCCAGCGGGAGCGTTCGCGGCTTGCGGCGGCCATGGCCACGAAGATGGGAAACGCCACGAGGCCTTCGGTCTTGGTCAGTTGCGAGGGATCGGAACAAGAGGGCCAGTAGTAGAGCGCACCGACGAAGAAGACGGGCATGAGCGGCCAGCGGGGGAGTCCGTGCTCCAGGCGTGTGAACTCGCAGACGGTTCCGACGAACGCGCACCAATAGACGAATTCGAAGAAGTGGATGCCTTCTTCCGTGAAGCCGAAGAGCAAACCGGCGATGGTGTAGAACGCGTAGATTCCCGGATTTGTGATATCCCAGATATCGCGGTAGAGGACGGCGCCGTCGGCGAGTTGTCGACCCGAAATGGCGAAGAGCGCCTGATCGCCCCGGAACGGCGTCCCCGCGGCCGGCAGGGCGATCAGCGCAAGGAGGCCGAAAACGAGGGCGATCCGGCTCACTTCTTCGCCCGCAGTTCCTTCTCGACAGCGGCGCTGATCGTCTTCACGTCGTCGTCGCCGAGCGGTTTCTCGGCCGTGAAGGTCCATTTCTGGAGCACTTTCATCTCACGGTAGAAGACCACGGTCAGCGTGTCCTTCTCGCCGATGGCCCACGCGGCGGTCGATTCCGATTTGCCGGGCGCGAGGGCGAAGGGCACGCCGAGTGTCTTCAGTTGGGTCGAAAGGTCTTTCGCCTGTTTGGCGGCTTCGTCCCGCTTGTCGTCTTCGGGGTACTCCTTCCCGAGGGTCAGGAAGATGACGAACGCGCCGAGCCGCTGGGCCTTGAGTTCCTTGTCGGTCACCAGTTCGTTGAGTTTGGCGGCGAGTTTGGAGACTTCGGCGTTGGCGACGGGTTGCGCGCCGGTGGCGAGCATCGGGGGCAGGCGCGAGAAGACGGCCACGGTGGGGTTGAGCGCGTTGTCGACGACGAGGCAGTGCATCTTGTCGGCGCGGTTGCGCGGGCTTCCCTTTTCGAAACGGTCGTCGGCGGCGACGAAGGCGCGGAAGGAGCTGGGGATCGTGTCGGCGGCGGGCTTCGCGTCCTGGGCGAGGGCGAAGGAACCGAGGGCGAGCAACCCCACGGCACGGGACAGGCGGCGCATCATGGCGGACTCCGGGGATTTTCCCAATAGATAGCGTGACCGGCGGCGGGCGGTTCGTCAAGCGCCGAGGGCACGGGTTCGCGGGCGGAACGACCGGAACGGCCGGCACAGCCGCGCCACGTCTCCCGGTCGTTTTTCCTTGCCTTCGCCGGACCGCGACCGATAACAGACTACCATTATCGTCGTACATCCCCGTTTCGTTCTTTCGCTTGGAGCGGCCCGCGATGGCCTACCAGACCCGCTGCCCCGAGTGCCAGGCCAAGCTCACGCTCGACGACACTCCGGCCGCGGATGAGGCCATCGAGTGCCCGAAGTGCGGCAACCAATTCACCACCGGTGCCTCCAAGAGCAAGGCACCGCGCGACGAACCGCAGAAAAAGCTCAAGAAGAAGGACAAGGCCAAGGACAAGAAACCCAAGAACGACAAGGGCGGCACCAATCCGGTCAAGATCCGCAAGACGAAGAAGAAGAAGAGCAACCCGATCATCCTGTACCTGATGGCGGCAGGGGCGCTCGTCATCCTGGGTGCGATCGGGGGCATCGGCTATCTGCTCTTCGGCCGCGTCGGCAAGATGGACGAGATGATGTCGCACGTGCCGGGCGACTTCAACCTCATTCGCGGGATGAACGTCGGGCTGATCAGCAAGTACCCGGGCTACCTGAAGGAGCTGGAACCGCAGTTCAATCGGGAAGTGAGCGACGTGGCGTCGGCGTTGGCGAGCGCGGCGGGCGAACAAAACGGCATGGACTTCGTCGACTATGCGATCGCCGCCAAGAAGAAGCAGGGCGGCCTGGCCGGGCAACTGTTCATCATTCGGACGCGTGTGGCCATCAACGCGAAGGCGATCGGTGAGAAACTCGGCGCGGAATCGAACGCCGACGGCACGCCGTACTGGCGCGCCAACGGCCGCGGCCTAATGGCGAACGCCATCGTGTTCTCGCCCAACAACCGACTCTTGATCGTCGTACCTGCGGGCGGTCAACAAGACAGCGTCTTCCGTGCCAGCCTCGCCGGTCCGAAGGCGAAGGAGAATACCATGGCCGGCAAATACGGCGACGCCGGAAAGAAGATCTGCTCCGGCCACATCTGGACCCTCGTCAACGCCAGCGGAGACCTCCAGAATTACGTCAAGACCATGGGCGAAGCCATCAAGAAGGACTTCCCGCCCCTCGGCAATCAAATGATCAATTCGAAGTACTTCGGCACCTGGGTGACCTTCGGCACGTACATCAAGGTCGGAGCCGCGATCGACTGCGACACCAAGGACACCGCCAGCAATATCGCGACCCACCTCTCGGATGGCCCGATGGGCCGGGGCGACGATTCGGAAATCCCCAACGAAACCAAAAAGGTCATGACTTTCGGCGGGAGCAAGGTGTTCAAGGAAACGTTCCTGGCGAACATTGTCTACACGTATTCCGGGTCGTGCGCCTTCCTGCAGAGCAAGATGCCGTTCTCGAAATCGCAGGAAATGCTTCGGATCTTCAATAATCCGATGATGGGTGAAAGCGGATGACGAGCCGCACCGGGTCTGCAGCCTGGCCGCCGCCGCGCACCGACGCGGCGCTGGCCGTGCTCGTCAGCGGCGGCCTGGACAGCGCCGTGCTGCTCGCCGAAGCGCTGGCCGCTTATTCCGCCGTCCATCCCGTTTACATCCGCGCCGGTTCCACCTGGGAAGACGTGGAGTTCGACTATCTCTCGCGGTTTCTCACCGCGCTGGCGTCGCCACCTTTGAAACCCTGCGTCGTGCTGCGCCAGCCGGTCGACGACCTGTACGGTGCGCACTGGAGCCTGACCGGCGACAACGTCCCGGCCGCCGACTCGCCAGACGAAGACGTCTACCTGCCGGGGCGGAACGTGCTGCTGCTGGCGAAGCCGTTGATCTGGTGCCACCTGAACGGCATACCGGAACTAGCGACGGCGCCGCTGGCGGGGAATCCGTTCCCGGACGCGACGGCGGAGTTCTACGACGGCTTTGCTACGCAGGTGAACCGCGCCGTCGGCGGATCCGTCCGCGTGCTGCGGCCCTACGCCGACCTCGGACTCGGCAAGGCGGACGTGGTGCGGCGCGGCGCGGCGTTCCCGCTCGAGCACACGTTCTCCTGCATCCACCCGGTCGCCGGCCGGCATTGCGGCGCCTGCAACAAGTGCGCGGAACGCCGCACCGGATTCGCCGCCGCCCGCACACCAGACCCCACCGACTACGCCGCGAGGTGACCCGTATGTTCCGCGTCTCGAAGGAAATCTGGTTCTGCTATGGCCACCGCCTTTTGAACTACAACGGCAAGTGTGCCAATCTCCACGGCCACAACGGTAAAGCCATCATCACCCTCGAGGCGCGTCACCTGGACGACCTCGGCATGGTGGTCGACTTCACCGTCGTCAAAACACTGCTCGGCAAATGGATCGACACCCATCTCGACCACAAGATGATCCTCCACAAGGACGATCCCATCATCCCGGAGCTGATGCGGCTGGGCGAACCGTTCATGGTGATCGGCGAGAACCCCACTGCCGAGACCATCGCGAAAATGATCTACGAGCACGCCGTCAGCCAGAACCTTCCCGTCGTCGAAGTGACCTTATGGGAGACCGAGAACTCCTTCGCGACCTACACCGGTCCGGAAAGCGATATTCCCTATTGAATCGGATCGGGCCGAACGGATGCGATCCGTTCGGCCCCCGGGAAGCGATTACTTCTCGTCGGCCGTGTTGGCCTTCTTTCCTTTCGCTGGCAGTCCCTCCTGCTCGGCCCCCGGCCCCGGCGGGGTCATCGGTCCGGCGGGCGGGATGGCCTTGCGGTCGTCGCCGCCGCAGCCCGAGAGGATGAGAGCCAGGCCGGCGACCCACAGTGTCCGTTTCATCGCGAATCTCCGGTAGGGTTAGTTGAGCAGGACGGCGGAGGTGTTCGGGACGGTGCCGTCCTGTTTCGCCGCGATCTGCCGGAAGACGGTGGTGTCGCCGCCGGCGCGGACGCCGCGAACGGAGCCATCGCCCATGGCGAACAGAATGACGCCTGGGTGGAGCGAACTGAAGTTGTACCAGTCGGTCGGCGGGTTCGGGATGCCGAAGGTGGTGGGCGAGATGCCGCTGCTCATCCAACAGAGGGCGAGGTTGCGGGGCAGGGTTCCGGAACGGCCGAGAGTTTCGCCGAACATGAAGGTGTTGCTGGCGCCGTCGAGGATCGTGTTCACGGTCGTCTTGGATCGATTGCTGAAGATCCCTTCCTGGATGTCCACGGCGGGCGCGCCCGTGATACCGAGCCGGCCGATCACGCCGGCGTAGTTCGTGCGGCCGAGGCCTTGTTCGGTCGCGGCGGCATAGGTCCGCCAGGTCACGGTGCCGCTGGTCGCCGTCGCGCTCGCCGCGTAGGTGCTCGACCGGCTCACGACATTCACGCTCGTGTACGGATCGTCCGACGATGGACAGATGAATCCCGGAATGCGCGTGTGCGCGGCGGTCCAGGTGTTGGCGTCGTTCACCCAGATCGAACCGGCCTGGTTGATGTCCCAGTTCACGTTGAGTTGCCGATAGACGTTCTCCTGTTCGAGGTACGGCAGCAGGTACGCCAGCACGCAGACCCACTGGCCGTTGGTGAAGGCGGTGCCGTTCGGCACGCCGCGAGGGAGGTCGCCGAGGTAACCCGGCGGCAGGACGTTGTTGGCGCTCTCGTAATTGTGGGCGGCGAGCGAGATCTGCTTGAGGTTGTTCGTGCACTTGGCGCGCGAGGCCGCCTCGCGCACCTTCTGCACGGCCGGCAACAGCAGGCCGATCAGGATGGCGATGATGGCGATCACGACGAGCAGTTCGATCAGCGTGAACGCGGGACGGGTCGCGCGGGGGCGACGGGAACGGGGAACCATGAACCGACTCCGATGCGGCGGACGACCGTATGAAATGCGGGAACACCCCGCGCGAATCGCGGTCGGACGCCTGGTACGAAAAACGAAACGACGATACGCGGCCCGGTACGGAAAACCGCGTGGAGAGAGAACGCGCCGATGCGCCGGCGCGGGCAGGTATGGAATCGGTTGCGGAATCGGGTGCCGGTTCGCGCCAAAAAATGTCGATTAAGCAAAGACGGGCCATACGCCGTTTTCTAACGCCCCGCAAAGGTCCGTAGAAAGAACGCACTTCTCCCCGCGGAGCCGCCGCCGCCATGCCCCTCCCGCTCGCCCGCTACGCCTGGCTTGTCGTCGGTCTGCTCATGCCCGTCGCACTGCTCAACTACCTCGACCGCCAGATGCTCGCCACCATGCGCAGTTCGGTCATGGCCGACATCCCTTCGATTGGTACCAACGCCAACTGGGGGATCATGCTCGGCCAGTTCAAGTGGGTCTACGCCTTTCTCAGCCCGCTCGGTGGCTACATCGCCGACCGCTTCGGCCGACGCTTCACCATCTGCGGCAGCCTGTTCGTCTGGTCGGCCGTGACGGTCTGGACCGGCCGTGTGACGACCTTCGACGAACTGCTGGTCGCCCGCTCGCTCATGGGCATCAGCGAGGCGTTCTACATTCCCGCCGCGCTCGCCCTCATCGCCGACTATCACGTCGGCCCCACGCGATCCCGCGCCGTCGGGCTGCACCAGATGGCCATCTACTGCGGCGTCATCGCCGGCGGGTTCGGCGGCGACGTGGCCGACGAACCGGCGCTCGGCTGGCGCTTCGCGTTCCTCGTTTGCGGACTCGCGGGCATGCTCTACGCAATCCCGCTTGCCTTCCTCCTGAAGGACGCGCCGCGACCCGATGTCGTCTTGGCCAAACCGTCGCCCGTCGGCGCCGTCTCGGAATTGCTGGCGAACCCGTTCTTCCTGCTGCTCGTGCTGTACTTCACGCTGCCCGCGCTCGCAGGCTGGGTCGTGCGCGATTGGGGCCCGGCGATCCTGAAAGACGAGTTCGGCATCGCGCAGGGGAAAGCGGGCCGCTATGCCACGCTCACCTGGCAATGTGCCGCCATCGTCAGCGCCGTCCTCGGCGGCTGGCTCGCCGACCACTGGATGACGCAAACCGTGCGCGGCCGCATCTACGTCAGCGCTCTCGGCATGCTCATCCTCGTCCCCGCGATCGCCGGCCTCGGCAACGCCCCCACCCTCGGCGCCGCCGTCGTCTTCCTCATCCTTTTCGGCATCGGTTGGGGTTTCTTCGACGGCAACAACATGCCGATCCTCTGCCAGATCGTCCGTCCCGACCTTCGCGCCACCGGCTACGGCATCATGAACCTCGTCAGCATCAGCTGCGGCGGCCTCGCCGACTGGGGCTTCGGCGCCCTCCGCGACGCGAACGTCCCGCTCGGCACCATCTTCGGCACCTTCGCCGCTGCCGCCGCCATCTCGATCGTGCTGGTACTGCTGATCCGACCCAAACGGGACGCGGAATCACAACCCCGAGAATTCTGACCCCCGTTTCCCGGCTTCGCGGGGGAGGGAAAGCCCGCCACTCCCCTGCGGTATTCCTCCGCCGATTTCACCCCCACCCTCCGCCGGACCCACTCTCGATTTTCGGAACCATACTGGCCCGATAACGACTTACGTCGATTTCAAGGGGACAACGTCCGGTCCGGTATCGGGTTTTCGAACGAGATGCGAGTTCCGAGTCGCGGGTCGAAGAATGGACCTTGAACGGAAACCTGACCTTGCGGATGGAATTGATCGAGTAAAAAACCCGGCTCCCTCACCCCGTAATGCAGGGGTGAGGGAGCCGGGTCGACGGTTGGCCTCGGTGCGGCCGGTTCACCCGCCCACCACGCGCTCCGTCTCCGCGTTCCAGAAGATCTTCTTCCCCTGCCGGTACGACATGTTCGCCAAGTGCGCCGCCGTAATCACCCGATGGCCCAACTCGATCGGGCTGTTCGGCTCCTTGCGGCTCTTCACGCAATCGAGCCAGTTCTTCACGTGGAAATCGGTCTCGTTGCGCGACGCCCAGGCATCGATCGGCTTCGTCTCCGGCGTGATCTTGTCGATCGTGTCGTAGATGCGGATCTCCTTGTCGGCGTCGGCGATCAGCGTCTTCTTCGTGCCGTAGAACGCGCAGCCGACGCCATCGGCACCGTTGACGAACTCGACGGCGAAGGTGGCGACGAACTTGCCGTAGTCCCACACGCCGTGGACGACGTCGGGCGTCTCCCAGTGCTTGAAGTGGTAGACGCCACCGTTGGCCATCACGCTCTTCGGCGCGTCGACGCCGCCGAGCCATTGCACGATGTCGATCTGGTGCGCGCCGATGTCGGTCATGAGGCCGCCGGCGTAGTCCCAGTACCAGCGCCACGACCAGTAGCGCGTCGCGTCGAAGTCGCGCTTCGGCGCCTTGCCGAGGAAGGCGTTCCAGTCGACGCTGTTGCGGGCCGCGTCGTCGAAATACTTCGGCGGGGCGAACGGATCGTTCTTGACCCAATTCCGGCAGTCCCACACCTTCACCCAGACGATGTCGCCGAAGTCCTTCGATTGCACGATCTCGCGAGCCTTCATCCAGTGCGGACCGCTGTGCCGCTGGTTGCCGACCTGCACGATCGCCTTCGTCTTGCGGACGGCGGCGACCATTTCCTTGCCTTCCTCGATCGTCTTCGACAGCGGCTTCTCGGTGTAGGCGTCCTTCCCGGCCTGCATGGTCGCGATCAGTACGTCCCGGTGGTGGTGGTCCGGCGTCGCGATGATGACGGCGTCGAGGTTTTTGTGCTCCAGCAGCTTCCGGTGATCCGAATATGGCGTGGGCTTCGCCTGCTTGGCGTCCGTGATGACCTTCGCGAACCGGTCCATGCGGAAGCCGGCGACGTCGCACATGGCCACGATGTCGTGGTTGTTCTTGAGCGCCTCACGGGTGACGCTGGTGCCGCGGCCGCCGACGCCAATGGTGCCGATCTGGATGCGTTCGTTGGCGCCGTACACGCGGGCGTAGGAACCGGCGAGCAGCGCGGCGGACGAGCCGAGGAAAGTCCGGCGGGAGAGCGGAGTCATGGGGAGGGTTCCGAGTTGGTAGGAGGGCTGGTGAAAGTGTACCGCGAATCGCCGCCCGACGCCAGCGCCGACCCGTTCGGGATTGCGTGGGCTTCAGCTTCCGATATCGTGCGCGGCCCGAATCGCGCCGAAACCGTGCCTCGTCATACAGGTGAAGCTCCCACCTCCGGAAGACGCGGGTTCGAAGTCGGTTCGCGACCTTCGATGATTAGCTCCCTCCCCCTTGAGGGGGAGGGCCGGGGTGGGGGGTCGTGATCGCTCGCCGCGGCGGCCGTCACCCTCACCCTAACCCTCCCCCTTCCAGGGGGGAGGGGACAAGAGTCACCCTAACGCACGGATTTCCCAGGCTGGACCGGAGAAACGAATCATGGCCCATTCCCGATCGCTCAAGCTCCAGCAACTGGAAGACCGCCTCACACCAACGAGTGCCCAGCTGGTCGCGCTCGACTTCGATCCGTCCCGCTCCGCCTCCGGGGACTTCAACGGCGACGGCTTTATCGACTTCGTCACGAGCACCAAGGCCGGCGAACCGACCAAGCTCACCATCTTCTACGGCGGGATCGCCGACAAGACCGATACCGTGACGGACGTTTTCGAGAGCACGTACCTCGGCGGCGCCCGCGTCGCGGCCGGGGATCTCGACGGCGACGGCAAGGCCGAGATCGCCGTCGCCGCCGACCTCGGCGGCAGCGGCCGCGTCGTGGTTCTCTCCTATTCGCTCAACCCGACGATTGCGATCTTCCCGCCGCCGCCGCCGACCTTCGGCTACAACCCGGTCGCCAGCTTCTACGGCATCGAGGACAGCAACTTCCGAGGCGGCAGTTCCGTCGCGATCGCGGACATGAGTGGCAACGGCCGCGCCGACCTGCTCGTCGGCGCCGGCTTCGGCGGCGGACCGCGCGTCGCCATCTACGAAGGCCTATCGGTCACGCAAGCGAAACCGACGCGCGTCATCAACGACTTCTTCGCGATCCCCGACCTCGCGTTCCGTGGCGGCGTGTCCATCGACGCCGGCGACGTGGACGGCGACGGCCGCGCCGACCTGATCGTCGGCCCCGGCTTCGGCGGCGGCCAGCGCGCCCGCGTCATCTCCGGCGTCGACATCGCCGCCAACAAGGGTGCCACCGCCGCGCCCCTCGCCGACTTCTTCCTCGGCGGCACCGACGGCGGCAACCGCCTTGGCCTCATCGTCTCCTACGAAGCGCCGTACGACTCGAATCCGTTCGGCGGGTTCACGCTGTTCGCATACTCGACAAAACTGATCGAAGGGAAATTGACGATCGCCGGCGGCGTCGGCTTCGTCGGCCGGGACTTCCCGAAGGCCCCCGGTGTCGTGCCCGACCTCGACGAACGCGCCTTCGTGCAGTGATCCGCCGGCCAGGACGATTCGGTCGAGGTGACCGACCTGGGCCGGACCGCGCTCGAGGCGTGGCTGCGTCTCGTCGTGGACGCGACCGGTCCGACCCCGAACACCTCCGATGAGGAGTCCTCGCCGGTCGACGCCCGGGACCGGACCGAGGCGGCGCTGCGCCGGGAACTGGACCTGCACCGGGCCGCATGGTCCGAGCCGGACGACCCGCCGGCCCTTCAACGGATGGTCGACGCGATCGCGCTGGTGTGGCTGCAACGCGACTACCTGTGCCTGCGGACGGCCGTCGTCGTTGTCCAGGGACCGCCGGAAGTCGTCGCCCGCTACCGCAAGATGGCCGACGACGCGGACCGCGAAGTGGCGCGCCTGCTGTGCGACCTGGAACGAGCGCGGAGCGCGCGAATCGAACGGGAGGCGAGCCAACTCCGGCTTGAAGAGTTGCGCCGCGCGGCCCGCCGGATGCGCAAGAATCCGAACCGGCGGCCGAAGCGGGCACGAGACGACGACAACCCCCTGGCTCGGAGGACGACGGACAACCCGGAAGACGACGAAGCGCTGGCGATCTTCTTTGGTACAGAGTCGTCGGAGTCGTCGGAGTCGTCGGATTCGACTCAAGCGGCCGAGACCCCACCCCACAAGCCGAAGATGAGTAAGCGGGAATTGGATGAATCGTTAGCCCAGTTCCTGGGTTATCGACTTGTGCCGAGACGGAACCGCCGCCCCGCCGACGGATGACGAATCCCCGCGAAGAATGAAAACGGTACGACCGATGCTTCCGCCCTGGCCCCGCGGGCCAATTTCCACCCGGAGACTCTGCATCGTGAAGACCGGGCACCGCATTCCAAGAGGGTGCGACGACGATCCGGAGTCGGCGACTTCCGAGCTGGCGCTGACCGAGTTGCAACGCCGGTCGCTGTCGCTCGGTTCGGGCCTGCCCGTGGCCATCGGCCGGGCGTTGCGCGACGCCGCGCCCGGCCCCGTCCGGCTGCAGCTGACGGCCAGCGAACTCGCCGACCTCGACCACCGTCTCAATCGCCAAATCGACGAATCGAAGTTCCCCCATACCCGACGGCTGGAGGCGATCCAGGCCCGACTCC
>JAHBXO010000031.1 GCA_019636445.1 Gemmataceae bacterium
GCCAAATCAATCTCAATAACCCCAACCAGCCGATCACGGATGCCGAACTGGACCAGTTTCAGGGCCTGAAGGATTTGCAGATTCTTCATGTCAAAGGCCCGATCTCCGACGCCGGACTTGCGAAGCTGGCCGCGTTCCCGAAGATGGCGTCCCTCAAGGAACTGATCGTTTATTCGCCGGATCTGACCGATGCGGCGTTGGCTTCCGCTCCGAAGTTCGCGGGCTTGGTCCGTTTCCAACTCAACCACAGCAAGAAGGTGACAGGCGAGGGCCTGACTCACTTGAAGGGGTCGAACATCCAGGCCTTGCACCTTTGCGGCACGTCGCTCGCCGATGCGCAGCTTGCGAAACTCAAAGACCTGCCGAAACTGCAGTCTCTCGACCTCACGGAAAACCCGATTACCGACGCCGGTCTCCAAGTCGTCGGGGGACTGAAACAATTGAAGTTTTTGTTGCTCTACGGAGTTCTCGGCGTGACTGATGCCGGGGCCAAGCATTTGGAAGGCCTGACCGAACTGGAGACCCTCCAGGCGAACGGCGTCCCGTTCGGCGAGGCCGGATTCGCATCGCTGGCCAAGCTGCCAATGTTGAAGTACCTGAACGGGCCCAACATGCCGAACGTCACGGACGCCGGTATGAAAGCACTGGCGAAATCGCCGTCCCTGGAAGGGGTACACTTCGAGGCGACGCCGCTCACGGACGCCGGGCTGGCGGCCCTGGCGGCGTGCAAAACGCTGAAGTTTGTTCAGGCCACGAAGACGAAGGTGACGGCCGACGGCGCGAAAGCGTTTCACAAGGCCCGGCCGGATGTGACTCTGACAACCGATCATGGCCAATTCGAGGCGAACCCCGCCGCTTCACCGCCTGCCACCGACCCGGACCGAGCCGCGGCGGAGAAATTGCTGTCGCAATTCGACTTGGACATTCTGCCCGCAGGAAAGACGGAAGTTCTCAAACTCAAAGCTGGCAGCCCGGTGCCGGCGGGGACGTTCGCCGTGATCCGAGTCCGCTGCTGGAGCGAGGACCCGTTGCCCAAGACGTTCGCCGACGAGGTGCTGTTCCCGGCCGTCGCCCCATTGGCGCGGCTGGTGTCGCTCGAAGACTCCGGCTCGAAGGTGGAGATGGGCAAGGCGGACCCGGCCAAATGGGCCGGCCTCGCGACCAAGGAATCGCTCCAGCAGTTCGAACTGGCCGTGCCGCTATCCGACGGGTGGATCGACACGTTTCGCCAATTTCCCAAACTCACCGCCGTCCACGTTCACGAGGCCAAGAAGGTCCCCGTCGCGACGCTGAAGCGGTTGACGGAGCTGAAGGCGCTGGACTCGCTGCGAATTACTTCCATCGAGGGCTTGGACCGGTGGGAAGCGATCACGGTATTGCCGCTCAAGAAGCTGGGAGTATCGGTCGCCCCGAACATGGATGCGGCCGCCTGCGAGCGGATCGCGGCGATGCCAGCGCTCGGCACGGTGTCCTTCTACGACATTGCGTTTACCGGCGAGATGCTCGCGGTGCTGGCCCCGGCCCCGAAGCTGCGTTCGCTGACCTTTACCAAGTGCAAACTGCCGGCAACCGGGTACGATCACCTCGCCCGGATGCCAAACCTCGGCGTGCTGAACATCAAAGGCAACGATTTTGGCGACGTGCAACTCGCCCAGTTCGCCGAAGCCAAGAACATTCAGTTCGTGTCCGTCAAGGAGACCGCCGTCACCGAGGCCGGCGCGAAGGCGCTGGCGGCGAAGCGGCCGAACCTCACGATTGAATGGTCCGGCGGGCGTGTGAAGGGCCGCTAACGCCCGCCGCCGTCGACGCGGTTAGTTACGCACGCGGATCGTGTCCTCGGCCGTAAACGCCAGGCCGTTCGTCAGGCGACCCGTGAGGATGGCGCGCGTGTCGCCCACCTGGAACCCAGCCTTTTTCACGTCGTAGCTCGCCACCAGATCGAGTCGGCCGTCGCCGTTCACGTCCCGAAGCGAGAACTGCGGCGCGCCAGTCTTCTTATTGCGGGCGATCGAGTCCTCGGCACCGGTCCGGCCGAAGCGGAGGCTGGTCACATCCACCGTTCGTGCGTCGAACTGTGCGGACGACAGAATTGCCACTTCGATGGACTTGGCCGTTCGCAATCGGATCTCGTTGCCGGCATTGCCCGGTAGGACATCGATGGCGATCGGCGGCACCTCGTTCACGTCGATGAGATTGACGGTCACGGTCGCCTGGGCGCTCAGGCCGCCGCCGTCGGTGGCACGCACGGTGAGCGCGAAACTTGGCGTCGTCTCGAAATCGAGGGCGGCCGAATTCGCGACGGTGACGACGCCGCTGGCAGGGTCGATGGCGAACGCGCCGGCGATATTACCGGAGACGATGACGTAGGTGAGGGCGTCACCGTCGACGTCGGCGCCGACGATGGTGCCGACACTGGTTCCGTTCGGGGAATTCTCCGGCAGGGAGAGCGTCGCCGGGGCGAGCGTCGGGGCGTCGTTGACGGGGTTCACGGTGATGGTGACGGTGGCGAGATTGCTGGTCGCCTGGCCGTCGGAGGCGCGGAACGTGAACGAATCGACGCCATGGTAGTTCGCATTTGGCGTGTAGGAATAGGAGCCGTTGGCGTTGACGGCGACGGTGCCGTTCTTGGCGGTGCCGACGAGGGCGAAGGTGAGGGGGTCGCCGTCGACGTCGGCACCGAGAAGATTCCCGTTGAAGACCGTGTCTTCGTTGGTGGCGGCGGAGCCGTCGGTGGCCGTGGGAGCGTCGTTGACCGGAGTGACGGTGATGGTGACGGTGGCGGTGTTGCTGTTGGCGTTGCCGTCGTTGGCTTGGTATGTGAACGAATCCACGCCGTGGAAGTTGGCGTTGGGGGTATAGGAGTAGGTGCCGTTGGGGTTCACGACGGCGATGCCGTTCTTCGCCGCGCCGACGAGGGCGAAGGCGAGTGGATCGTTTTCGATGTCGTTGGCGGTGAGGGTGCCCCCGACGGGCGTGTCTTCGGGCGTGGTGGCGTTGGTGTCGTCGGCGACGGGGGCGTCGTTGACGGGGTTCACGGTGATGACGACGGTGGCGGTGTTGCTGCGGAGGATGCCATCGAAGGCGGTGTAGGTGAAGGAATCGGTGCCGTTGAAATGCTCGTGCGGCACGTAGACCGGTTTGCCCTGTTCGTCGAACGTCAGCGACCCGTTGGCGGGCGGTGTTTCGATCCGGATGCCGAGCGTGTCGCCGTCGACGTCGGTCACGGGCAACACGAAGACCAACTCGTTGTCTTCGTCGACGGAGACTTCGGAGTCGTTGGCGATCGGGGCGTCGTTGACCGGGGTGACGGTGATGGTGACGGTGGCGGTGTTGCCGTTGGCGTTGCCGTCGTTGGCGCGGAAGGTGAAGCTGTCGGTGCCGTGGAAGTTGGCGTTGGGGGTGTAGGAGTAGGTTCCGTTGGGGTTCACGACGGCGGTGCCGTTCTTCGCCGCGCCGACGAGGGCGAAGGTGAGCGGGTCGTTCTCGACGTCGCTGGCGGTGAGGGTGCCGCCGACGGGCGTGTCTTCGGCCGTGGTGGCGGAGCCATTGTTGGCGACGGGGGGATCGTTGACGGCGCCGACGTTGAAGAACGCGCTGGCTTCCGCGGAGAATCCGGCATCGTTGGTGACGCGGTAGGTGAAGACGTCGGTCCCGTTGAAATTCGCGGCGGGCGTGTAGACGAACGTGCCGTTGGTATTGAAGGTGAGCGTGCCGAAGTTGGGGCCGGACAGGAGTTCGGCGGTAAGCGGTCGGCCGTTGGGGTCGCGGTCGTTGAGGAAGACGCCAGCTCCGTCGGCCACGTATTTCGTGTCTTCGGGTGTGAAATAGAAGTCGTTTTCGGCGATTGGCTGGGCGTTGGGTTGATATTCGAAAGCGCCGATGTCGACGCCAGTCCCGGCAGGTCGGGGTTGGCCGCGCTGGTCGGTGGTCGGCGTATTGGCGTTGAGGACGCCTTTGTCCTGCGCGGGGCTGCCGGCGAGAAGGGGGCGGGTTTGCGGCCGGCCGCCGTTATTACCGAGCAAGCCGAGGAGCGGGTTGATCGGGTTCGAGAATGTGCCGAGGTAGTCGGAGGCGATCCAGCCGGAGGAGCCGACGGATATGCCGATGAGGTTGCCGCCGGTGCTGGTGAAGGTGCCGGTGATGTCGGGGGTGTTGCTGCTGATTCCGAAGTTGTTGCGGGCCACGATGGTGTTTTGGATGAAACCGGAGACGACCGCGCCGACCGAGGCGACGTTGTAGACGCCGCCGCCAACGCTCGAACTGAGGAGTGAACGATTTTCAACGACGGTGGAACTGAACAGCCGCAGTGTGCCGGCGGTATTGGCGATCCCGCCACCGACGGAAACGGGATTCGACGCCGAGGGGTTCCCCGCGACGTTGTTGCTGATGGTGCTGTTCACGACCTCGAGGTAGTTCGTGTTGTAGAGAGCGCCGCCCTGACCATTGATGCCCGAAGCGGTGTTTTGGAAGAACGTCGAGCGGTTGATGCGGGCCTCGCCCCGGGCAAGGATGGCGCCGCCTTTGCCACCCGGATTGGATGAACCGGCGACCGCGGCTCGTGTGGCTTTGTTGTCGTTGAACTGGGAGGTGTGAACGAACAGGTTCCCGCCCGTCGTTGCGATGGCACCCCCGTCGCCAGCTGAATTGAATGCAAAGAACGAATCCGTGATCGTCACGGTGGAACTGCGGGCGTTGATCGCTCCGCCCTCGCCGGCCGTGTTCCCCGAGAAGATCGCACCCGAGACACTGACGGAACCGCCGCCAACGTTAATGGCTCCGCCGATCGGCAGCATGGTGACGGCGGTGGCACCGTTACCCTCGAACTTGCCGACGCTCATCGTGACCGTCGCGGTGGTCGAGTTGTTATCGATGGCGCCACCGCGCGATATGGCGAAGTTGGATTTGAAGTCGACGTTGTTCAGGGTCAGTTCACCGCGGTTGTGGATTCCGCCGCCGTTCTGCACGTTGCCGCCATCGCGGACGGCGATGCCCTTCAATTCGAGTTGCACGCCGGGGTGCACGTCGAAGACGCGATCAAGGCCACCGATGGTGACAACGGTGAAAACGGCGTCGGGAACCAGCAGGGCCGATTCGATGGTCGTCTTCCCGGTGGTGTCGGTAATGTCGAGGTCGCCGGTGGCAGCGGCATCCTCGTTCGCGCCGGCGAGCGAGAGCGTGTGAGTGCCGGTGGTGAGAATGATCGTGTCGTCGCCGGGATTGGCGTTCGCGGCGATCACCGCTTCCCGCAAGGAAAGAAAGTTGTCGGCCTGAGTGGATTCGGCATTGGTTGTGACGACGAAAGTCGCCGGCACGTCGCGGGCTTCCAGTTCGACCAAATGCATGGGCCGGGCCGGCTTGCGGTTGCGATGTTGTGACATGGGATAATTCGCGCAGGGGGAGGAAAGTGCAGGAAAGTTAATGGATCGGGCCGAGCCAATCAAGCACGAATGAACGATCTCGTTACATATTCAAGGAATCTCCTTGGTTTGAAGGATTTGTCGACATTTCGACCGAATTGGCGATCCGGCTGGCCTTGCGAAATCGGTCGCTGTTCGCCTATAACCGCGGTGGTTCCGCCTGCGCAAGGATGCGATGCCGTGAGGTCGATGGAGCCGCCCGATGCCCCGGGGCGACTGGCCGGCGCGATGGCTGCCACCGTCGCCCTCAGCCTGCGCGCGCCCTGGCTCGTGCTCGTTCTCACGTTCGCGAGCGTCGGGGCCGCAGCCTATTACGCTGCGACCCGCCTCGAATATCGCACCCAGCGCAACGACCTGATCGCCAAGGATAAAGACTGCCAGATCCGCTGGCAGCGATATCTGGACGCTTTCGGCGACGATGACGATCTGGTCGTCGTGATTCGGGGGAACAATCGGGTAAGCATGGCGGCCGCCGCCGACACTGTCGCGGCGAGATTGAGGCAGCATCCGAAGCTGTTCGATCGCGTCTTCCACGAAGTCGACCTGCGAAACCTCTACGCCAAATCGCTCTTCTTCCTGTCGGTCGACGAATTGCAATCACTCGCGCACCGGCTCGACGGCATGGAGCCGCTTCTGGGTCCGCTGGGTCCGCTGACCTGGCGCACGCTGTCCCTCCATGCTCTGGTCGTGCAAGGGACCGTCGCGCGTCAATCCCCGACCCCGAATCCGGCGAATCGGGATTTGATGGCTCTATTGCCGGGATTGTTCGATTCCGCCACGCGGGCGCTCGCCAACCCGAACGACTACCGCAACCCGTGGCAACTCGCCGGCGACGATGCTCGATCCGTGATGCTCCGCGAGCCGCAAAAGTTCTTCACACCGGACGGCCGGCTGGCGCTGGTTCTCGCGCGGCCGGTGAAGGACGCGCAGTCGTTCATCCCGGTACGCGCCGCGTGTGCCACGGCGCGGGCGATCCTTCAGGAAGCCCGCGCGGCGAACCCCGATTTGGAATTCGGCCTGACCGGCCTACCCGTGCTCGAAACCGACGAGATGGCCGCCTCCGAGGAGGATTCCACCTTCGCCTCGTGGCTGGCGCTGGCCGGCGTGGCCGTACTGTATTTCGTGGTCTATCGGGGTGCCCGCTACCCGCTCCTCACCGTTGGCACGTTGCTCGTTGGTTGCGCCTGGGCGCTCGGTTGGGCCGCGCTCACCGTCGGGCACCTCAACATCCTGTCCGCGACGTTCGCGGTGATGATCATCGGGATGGGCGACTACGGCGTGCTCTGGGTGGCGCGCTACGACGAGGAGCGCCGCTACGGCCGGGACGTGGCGGAGGCGCTGATGGAGACCGCGCGGCACGCCGGACCGGGCATCGCCACAGCCGCGGTCACGACGTCGCTCGCCTTCTTCGCGACCATGCTGGCGGACTTCCAGGCGGTCGCCGAACTCGGTTGGATCGCGGGTTGCGGGGTGTTGTTTTGCGCCGTGGCCTGTTCGACCGTGCTGCCCGCGCTGCTGGTGCTGCTCGAAAGCGGCCGGGACGCCGCCGCGCCCCGAACGATCCCGATCGCGTCCGCGCGCCCCTTCCTGCCATTCGTTTCGGCGAAACCGAGGCTCGTGTTGCTTCTCGGCCTCGTGCTCCTGGCGGGAGCGGCGCTCGGCGGCGGGCGCGTGCGCTACGACTCGAATCTGCTGAACATGCAGGCGAAGGGTCTCGACTCCGTCGCATGGGAACACGAACTGATTCGCCATGCGGCCGGGGCGACGTGGGACGCGATGAGCCTGGTGCGGACGCGTGGCGAGGCGCTGGAATTGAAGGCACGCTACGAGGCGCTGCCGGGCGTGGGTCGTGTCGTGGAAGCGGCGTCGTTGCTTCCGGAAGACGGCGAGGCGAAACGGTCGCTGGTCGCGGCGATCCACGCGAAGCTGGCGAACCTGCCGGAATCGGTGGCCGATCCCGTCGCGGCCGATCCCGCCGCGGTCGCGGAATTGTTGCGAGACTGGCCTGGCACCGCTGCGATTGTGGCGGAACTGGGCCGGAGCGGCGCTTCCGATCGGCTCCGCGAGTTCGATCGGAAACTGCGCCGGGATCTGTTCGCGGCCCTGCGGGAGTTGCGCGCCGTCAGTCGACCGGAGCCGATCACGACTTACGACCTGCCGCGCAGTTTTCGCGAGAGGTACATCGGCCGGCATGGGGAGTTTCTGGTCCGTGCGTTCGCATCGGATTCGCTTTGGGAGTTCGACAGACTCGAAACGTTTACCCAAGCGGCCACCACCGTCGACCGCGATGCCACGGGCAAATCGTTTCGCACTCTGGAAGGCCTGCGGCAGATGAAGGCCGGTTTCGAACTCGCAGGCCTCCTCGCACTGGGCGTTATCGTCGTTGTCCTTTGGCTCGACTTCCGCGACATCCGACGCGTGCTTCTGGGGTTGCTTCCCCTTGTTGTCGGAATCGTCTTCACGCTCGGCATTCTCGGCATTGCCGGCATCCCGCTCAACCCCGCCAACCTCATTGCCCTACCGCTCATCGTCGGCGTCGGCGTGGACAATGGGGTCCATGTTCTACACGATTATTCGGAACGGCTTCCCGGCAAACTCTACCGCCTCGGTGCGGCGACCGGCCGCGGAATCAGTGTCGCCGCGCTGACGACCATACTCGGCTTTGGAACCCTCGCGCTCGCCCGACACCGCGGCATGGCCGGAATGGGCCTCACGCTCGCGATCGGTGTCGCCGCCTGCATGCTCGCCGCGATCGTCGTCCTTCCGGCCGTCCTGCGCCTCGCGGACGCCCGCGCCCTTCGCCGCGCCGAACACGCCGAACGCGCCACCCCCGTCGCCGACCGCCTCGCGGCTTGACAGCGCGGCTCGACCCGGCTATCTCGCAGACCTCCTTCCACCGGATGGACTACCCGTGGTCAACGCCGCTCCGGCCGCACGCCGGCTCGATGCCGAGGAATTGGTGCATTCGATCCGCATGGGATTGGAAGCGCGCGATCCCCGGTTCCGATCGCCAACCGCGATCGACGACGATCTGCCACCCGAAGAGAATCCACTTCTGGTACTGGCTCCGGTTGCGGGCCTTTTGGAAGTGCCGGCCCGAGCAAAGCCCGGCCCCTGGCGCCGGCCGATCGCGTTCCTGCGACGCGTGCTCCGCGCACTCCTGCGACCGTGGACCGAACTCCAGACGCGGCACAACCGCCTCACCGCTCAACTCATGGTCCAGCAGGATCGCCGGTTGCGTAACCGATTTCAGACGGAAATCATGCACCTGCGCCGACAGCAGGACGAGTTGCGCCGTCAACTGTTCGAACTGAACCGTCGCGCCGCGGAGCTCGAAGCGCGCGCCGGACGCGGGGATTGATCGCATGGATTTGCTGATCGACGGCCAGGCGCTGCAAGGCGAGGGCAAGCGGCGCGGCATCGGCCGCTACTCCCGCGAACTCCTCGACGCCATCGTGCGCGTGCGCCCCGACTGGCGCCTCCGCGCCGTCGCCTCCGACCACCTCGGCGAGATCGCCGTTCCCGATTCGGTCGACGTGCTGCGCTACGCGCCGCCCGCGCCGTTCCACCCGTGCGACGGCCCGACGACCGACCTCCTCCGCCTCCACTACGCCGACTGGCTCCGCGCCCGCGGCGCGGACGCGATCCTGGTCCTCTCCGCCTTCGAAGGCGGTGGCATCCCAATCCAGTTCCTCGACGATCATCCGCCCACCGTCGCGGTCTTCTACGATCTGATCCCGCTGCTCTTCGCTGAAAGCTACCTCCACGGCCAACCGGCGATCATCAAGTACTTTTCCCGCCAACTCCGGTCGACGGCGAACTTCGACGGGCTGCTCGCCATCTCTGAAACAAGCCGGGACGACCTCGTTTCGCTGCTCGGCTATCGCGGCGAGGTGGTGAACATCCAGGGCGCGCCGGCCAGCGACTTCCGACCCGAGCCGCGCGAACGCGCCGAACGACGGCTGGATCGACTCGGATGGAAGAAGCGGATTCCGGCGCTGAACGCGAATCGGTACCTGCTCTACGTCGGCGGTGGAGACTTTCGCAAGAACCTGCCGGCGCTGTTCACGGCGCTCGCGAAACTCCCGGAGTCGGTCCGCCGCGCGCATCCGTTGGTCATCGCGGGCGAACTGCCCAAGCCGTTCCGCGACGACTTCGACCGCCGACTCGCCGCGCTTGGCATTGCCGAGTCGGTCATCTTCCTCGGCTACGTCGACGATCACGAGTTGCTTGCACTCTATCAATGCGCACGGCTCTTCGTGTTTCCCTCGATGTATGAAGGCCTTGGCCTGCCCGTACTCGAGGCAATGGCGTGCGGCACCGATGTCGTCGCGTCCGGCACGTCGTCGATCCCGGAATTCTCCGGCCCCGGCGTCGCGTTCTTCGATCCGGCGAATCCGGATTCGATTGCTCATGCCATCTACGATGCCCTTGCGAGGCCCGCGCGGGCGCACGCCAATGCCGCCCGCGCCTTCGCCGACGGCTTCACCTGGGACCGCACCGGCGAAGCCGCCTGCCGGCTCATCGAGAAGCTCGTCGCGCAGCCGAAGCGTCATCCCGTGCCCGGTCGCGTGGTCTGGTCGCGATCTTTCGACGCGCACACGACGGAGGACGATCTCGCGGAGTTCTGCACGGTATTCGCGTCGCGCGGGCCGGACCGGTTGGCGCTGGCCGTGCTGTCGGAGGACGCGCCGCCGCCCCCGCTGACCGCGCGTGTGCCGTGTCTGTCGTTCGATGAACTGGATCGATTCCAGGAACTTCACCCGGTGAGCGCGTTCGTCTACGAATGCGATACGCCGGAGCGGTTCGCGACGCTCGCACCGCAGGTGCTCCGCCGGCCAGGCGTGCTCGTACTGCATCGCGCGCTCGCGGAATCGCCCGCGCTGGACGCCCCACACCTGCGCACGGCGCTGCTCGCGGCCGATCGCGTGTTGATCCGCGGCCTTCGCGCCGGCGAAACGCCCCCGGCGCGGTTCAAACACCTGAAGCGCCCGGTCCAACCGGTAAGCGAGTTCGCCGCGGCGCTGGCGGAAGTCGAGGAGATCGGTTCGCAATCCGGCCGGCGCTGGCGCAATGCCGCCGTGGCGGCGTTGCTCCAGGCTCCGCTCGCGGACCCGTTGTTCGGCGATTGGGTCCGCCTCCGCGCCACGTCCGCCGACACGCCGCGCTGGCCTGCCCCCAAACTCCTGAATCGCGAGGGACGAACAGTGACCTCGGTTCCGCAACGCCTGCTCGATCTGGTCGCCCGCGGCGGTCCGCAACTCTGGATCGGCACTCATCCGCCGTTCGACATGGATTCGCTGCTGCTTTATGGCTGCACGAACTTCCGCGCCCCGGCCGAGCTGCACGGCAAGTTCGACGTCGTATGGTGTTACGAATTGCCGATCAGCGAACTGGGGGCGGACCAACACCTGCTCGCGATGGACGAACTCGTGCGTTTCGTCGGCGCGCGCGGCCTGCTCGTGCTGCGCTACAAGATGCACGACGGTGGCATTGCCATCAAGAACATCCTCGGCCGGCGGCCCGGGCTCAAGGCTCGCGTCCTCCACGAGGAGACCGACGCCAGCGGGCACCTCGTCAGCATCGTCGAACTCGAACGCACCGACATGGCGCTGCGGCGCCCCGCGCCGTGGACCTTTGGAATCCTCACGCAGAACACGCGCAAGGCCAACGTCGTCGCGATGCTGAAGTCGATCCGCGACCGCGACCCGGCCGGCGAGCATGAGATCCTCATCTGCGGCCCGGAGGCGTCGGAGTACGCCTTCGCGAAGCCGCGTTACCTGCCGCAGAACTATTCGCCGACGCTGCCGGAAATTTGCCGGAAGAAGAACGACATCGCCCGCGCCGCGAGCCATCCGAACCTCCTGCTCGCCCACGACCGCTACCGGCTGGACGACGGCTTCTTCTCGGGTTTCGACCAGTACGGCTACGATTTCGATTTCCTCGCCATCGCGCAGTACTTCGAGAACGGCGACGAGTACCCTGCTTACTGCCACATGGCCGACGACTCCTTGCGGATGACCCCTCCGAGCGCGGCGCAGAACCTGAACGCCTTGCGCGGCACGTCGTTCATCAACGGCGGGCTGATGGTCTTCAAGACCCACATCCTCCGGGCGATCCCGCTGAACGAACTCTGCTTCTGGAACCAGGCCGAGGACGTGGAGATCACCGTCACGTACATGCGGCACGGAATCGCGCCACGCTTCAATCCGTATGCGTCCGCGACGACGATCGGCGTGGATAAAAGCCACATCCGCGCCTTCGTGCCGGCCGGTCCGCCGCCCGCCGTGCCGTCCGCACCGATCGTGCCGGCCTCAACAGCCCGGCCGCGCCGTTCGCGACGCTTGCTCAACCGCCTGCTGCCCGCGAAGTGGCTCGCGCTGTTCGGCTCCTGATCCTTCACCGCTCCGAGGCGAATCCGTGACCCGCGTCGGCATCCTCGTCGAGCCGGATTTCCTCACCCGCCACGTCGGCGTGCGGAACTACCTGCTCACGCTGCAACACTACCTCTCCCGCGGGGCGGATGCACGCTTCGTTTCGTTCTTTCGTCCAGCCCGACATGCGCCGAACTGGTTCCGCATCCACCTGCGGGATGCTCGCTTCGTCCGCGACAACGGCATCGTGGACGATTGGGAACTCTCCGGCACGCCGCGCGAAGTTTTCGAACGCCACCGCGCCGCCGCGGCGGAGGCCCACGCCGACGCCCCCGCCGTCTGGTACAGCCAGATCGGCCCGCGCCTGGACGCCGCCGGTTTCGATACCCTCGTCATCGGCAACCCCTGGCTCGTCGACTTCCACGAACGCCTCCCGGTCCGCCGGCAGGTCGGCATCGTGTACGATGCGATCCCGAACCGTTATTGCCTCACGGAGGCTGGCAAGCCGTTCGAGTTCGCGCACCAGCACGTCGCCGGGTTCCGCTACTTCCGCCGGCATTGCGACGCGACGCTCGGCATCAGCGAGGCCGTCACCGAAGACCTCGTGCGGCTGTTCGGATTCGAGCCGAACCAGGTCGGCTG
Source organism: Gemmataceae bacterium (assembly GCA_019636445.1). Lineage (GTDB taxonomy): Bacteria > Planctomycetota > Planctomycetia > Gemmatales > Gemmataceae > Limnoglobus. The sequence goes on from JAHBXO010000031.1 coordinate 12,434, forward strand.
GTTCCCGCCGCTCGTGCCGGTCGGTTGCCTCGACCGCGCCGCGACGGTTCCCGCGCGCACGCGCTCGGTGTTGCTTGCGTCTCCGCTCGATCGCCGCAAAGGACTGGCGGCGATGCCCCGGCTGGTCGCCGCCGCCGGGCGGTCCGTCGATCGCCTGCTGATGTATGGCGGCGTGCGCTGCGCGCCGGACGAATTGAATGCGTTCTTCCACGCCCTGCCGAAGCGCCTGCCCGTGACCTGGTATCCGCGCGCGACCGCCGCGACGACCGAACGCCTCTTCCGCACGGCGAAGCTGCTCGTCTTCCCATCCTTGAACGAAGGCCTCGGCCTGCCGCTGATCGAAGCGCAGCTCCGAGGCTGCCCTGCCGTCACGCGCGATGCCCGGCCGATGTCCGACCTCGTTGTCCCCGGCTCGCGGCTGCTCACCGACGATCCGGCCGCGGACGCCGACATTGTGCGCGAACTCGTCGAGTCGGATTTCGACCATGCGAAGATGGAAGCCGACGCCCGCGCGTTCTTCCGCACCGACGAACTGCCCGGCCTCGTCCTGCGGAAAATCCTCGACGAACCGGCAAACCCCGCGCTTCGCGCCGCGGCCTAGCCCACCGGCGGAATGTACCGGTTCTGCAATTCGATGTAATCCTCGCGCGGCGGGCTGAAGATGTCGAGCGCGAGGCACGGCCCGCCGACGGCGACGGCCCGGTGCGGCGTATGCGGCGGGATGATGAACATCGCCCCCGGTTCCACCACCCGCGTTTCGTCCCCGATCGTCAGTTCCATCTTCCCGCGAATCAGCATCCCGGCCTGCTCGTGCGGATGCGAATGCGTCGGCACGACGGCCCCCTCGTCCATCTCCAGGTACGAGAGCATGATGTGTTTCCCGAACGGCGTGCGGATATGCACGCCCGGCAGCGGCTCGAACTGCGGCACGGTCGAGAGGTCGATGAACGGCATGGGAGGGGCCTCGGTTGCAGAATCAAAGCTGAGAATAGGAAATTCCCAGACTACTCTTTCCCCAGCACGCCATCGACGACCCAGCAGCCGCGAACGTGCGGCCCGTCACAGCGGCAATGGCTCAGGATGTCGTCGTTCTCGCAGCCCGCATCCTGGAGGGCGTCCGCGAGGATCGGCAGCCGGTCGAATGCGCGGTCGTCGTAGATCGCCTGGGCGATGCCGCGAGCGGTGGAGGTGAGCCACGCGTGCTCCAAGACGACGGATCGGAAGGGATTGCCGAAGATGCAGATGAGCAATCGCTTCAACTGGTCTCGGTAGTCGTTTCTCCGGTCGGCAATTGCTTCGTGCGATTTGCCAATACGGTCGAGTTCGAGATCATTGTCGATGCTCCTCACGACGAATTGACTTGCCATGTAGCGAACCGATGCCCAAGACCATTTCCCTGTTCCCAGCAGTCCATAGGCGAAATAACTGGAGGCTCGTTCGGCTGAAATCGGGTCCGCTTTCAGACGCTGGATGCGTTTCCGGTACTGTTCGAGTTTGCCATCCAAGAGTTCTCCATCGACATATTTCTCGACGGCTTCCACGGCGGTCAGGAGCAGTTTGGTTCGGATGCCCTCGTCCAGATGTCGAACGATGGCGCATTGGAACAATCGTCCTTTTCGTTGCTGTTCGATTTGATTGAAAAGCTTGGACAACCCTTCGACCATCTGATTCGGCGTTGAGTTTCGCCACACCGCTTCCGTCATCGCTCGCCTCCCATGCCGATGATATCGCAACCGCCAGACTTCCGAAGTCCGGCTTCGACTTCGGAAGTCCATGGCGCGCTCGACTTCCGAAGTCGAAGCCGGACTTCGGAAGTCGGTGCACACACTTTGCTCCGTGACGCGAACTCAGCCGCATGGTATCCTTTTCTCGTCGAAACGGCCCACCTCCATTCGGATTGTTCCATGCGATCGACTTTGCGATTCATCGCCATCTCCGTGCCATTAATCGGGGCGATGGTCTATTTCGGCTCATCCGCCGCGCAGGTCACGCCGCCGAAACCTTACGAATGCCGATGGGCCGACACGCCAATCGTGCTCGACGGCACGGCCGACGATGCGGCGTGGAAGCACGCGGTCGTCATCGATTCGTTCCGGCTCCCGTGGCTCGGCAAGGACGACCGGCCCGCGAAGGAGGCCACGCGCGCGAAGCTCCTCTGGGACCGCGACTACCTCTACTTCTTCGCCGAGATGGACGACGCCGACCTCTTCGCCGATGTAACTGAACACGATGGCGACACCTGGAAGAACGATTGCTTCGAGCTGTTCCTCCGGCCGTCGAAACAACACGCCGGGTATTTCGAGTTCGAGGTCAGCGCCGCGAATACGCAACTCGACGCGTTCTTCCCGAAGTGGGATTTCGATTTGCTCGGCAGGAACATCAAGCACGGCGAGTTCCAGCTGGAAACGAAGGTCCGTTTGAAAGGCACGCTCAACAAACGGGACGACACGGACACGGGTTGGAGCGTCGAAGGGCGCATCCCGTGGACGGACTTCCTCCGCGCCGGCGGGCGGCCGGAGCCGGGCGAGGAATGGACGTTCGCCCTCTGCCGCTGCGACTATGACAAGGTTTGGAAAGATGCAGAGTTGAGCACGACGGCGGTGATCCGGGAGAAGAAGCTCGGCGCGTTCTTCCACCAGACCGACGACTACGCGCCGATCGTGTTCGTCGGCCCGGACGCGGCGACGGCGAAGCCCTACGGCGTGGCGAAGGCGATCCCGAAGTCGACGGTCGTCGGTTCGCCGGAACCGCCACTTCCGTACAAGGCGAAACGCATCTATCCGAACTTCTCGCCGACCTTCCCGATCATGGTGAAGGCGATTCCCGGCACGGATCAACTGCTGCTCATCACGCAGGATCGACCCTACTCGGCGACCGGGTTCTGGCGCGTGAAGGACGACCCGGACGTGAAGACCGCCGACGCCGTGAAGATGTTCGACACGCCCGACGGCGGTTCGGCCACCGACTTCTGCTTCCATCCGAAGTTCACGGAGAACGGCTACGTCTACGTCGGATGGAACGGCAAGGGGAACGGGAAGATCAAGAAGAAGTCGAACCGGATCACGCGCTACACGATGCAACCGAAGCCGCCCTATTTACTCGACGAGAAGACCGCGCTGACCATCCTCGAGTGGGAATCCGACGGGCACAACGGCCTCGCCGTCTGCTTCGGCCTCGACGGCATGATGTACGTCACCAGCGGCGACGGTACCTCCGACTCCGACACCGACGTCACCGGCCAGCGCGGCGATACGCTCCTCTCCAAGCTGCTCCGCATCGATGTCGATCGCCCGGCGAATGGAAAGAACTATTCCATCCCGAAGGACAACCCGTTCGTCGGCAACGCAGAGTTCGTGCCGGAGACCTACGCCACCGGGTTCCGCAACCCGTGGCGGATCGCCTGCGACGAGAAAACCGGGCACATCTGGGTCGGCAACAACGGCCAGGACCTGTGGGAACAGGCGTATTTCGTCCGGCCGCGCGACAACTTCGGCTGGTCTGTCTTTGAAGGCAGCCACCCCTTCTACGAGAACCGCAAGCTGAACAGCACACCGCACACGAAGCCGGCGATCGAACACCATCACTCCGAGTTCCGCTCGCTGACTGGCGGTATCGTGTACTACGGGAAGCAGTTGCCGGAACTCAACGGCGTGTACCTTTACGGCGACTATTCGACCGGTCGTATCTGGGGGATGAAACACAATGGCACTAAACCGGTCTTCCACAAGGAACTGGCGACGCCTCGGATGCAGATCACGGCGTTCGGGGTGAACACCCGCGGCGAGTTGCTTATCTGCGACCACCGGGGGAACGGCGAGGGGGGCTTTTACACCCTCGTGCCGAACACCGACCCCCCCACGGCGAACTTCCCCCGCAAGCTGTCGGAGAGTGGCCTGTTCACGAACGTCGCGACGCACACGATGGTACCGGGCGTGATTCCGTACTCCGTAAATGCATCGTTCTGGTCAGACGGGCTTCACAAGGAGCGGTTCCTCGCGATTCCATCCAACGAGCCGATCGGGTTCAAGCGTAGCCGGGGCTGGGATTTCCCGGACAAGACGGTGATCGTGAAGAGCTTCGCGCTGGAGACGGAGGAGGGGAACGCGGCGAGTCGGAAGTGGATCGAGACCCGCTTCCTGACGAAGCAGGGAACGGAGTGGTTCGGCTATACTTACCTCTGGAACGACGCCGGGACGGATGCGGAATTGATCGCGTCCGGCGGGATGGACAAGGAATTCACGGTGAAGACCGCGGCCGGCGAGCGGAAGCAGATGTGGCACTATCCGAGTCGATCGGAGTGCATGGTGTGCCATAGCCGCGCGGCGAACTTCGTGCTGGGATTGAGCGAAGAGCAGATGAACAAGGACCACGACTACGGGAGTTGCACCTCGAACCAGTTGCGGGAGCTCGAACACCTCGGCCTGTTGAAGTACGACACGATCGGCGAGTCGCGCACGGCGATCCGGGCGCGGGGCGAAGCGAAGAAGCTGTCGGGGAAGGAACTCGACGAATATATCGCCGTCCATTCGCAGCAGCCGAACCAGCGGAAGGCGAAGGAGTCCGGCCTCTTGCACCAGTCGCCGACTTCCTTCAGGAAACTCGTCGATCCCTACGACGCGAAGCAGGATCTGACGGCGCGGGCGAAGTCGTGGCTGCACGCGAACTGCTCATCGTGCCACGTCGAGGCCGGCGGCGGGAACGCGGCGATGGAACTGGAGTTCGCGACGGCGCTGGACAAGATGCGGATCGTGGACGTACCACCGTTGCACAAGACGTTCGACCTGCCGGACGCGAAGCTGGTGGCGCCCGGGAAACCGGATTCCTCCGTGTTGCTCGCCCGGATGAGCCGGCGTGGGCCGCACCAGATGCCGCCGCTGGCGAGCAACCGCGTGGACGAGCGTGGCGTGGCGCTCATTCGCGAGTGGATCGCGAGTTTGAAGAAGTGAACGGGACGGAGTCGGTTCTCTACAATCTCCGTCTATGTCGCCATCCCGCAAGCGGCTGTGGCTCGCCGCGCAAGCCGTTCTCGCCCTCGCGATCCTCGTGGCGGTCGGGCGGCACTTCTGGAAATTGTTGGACGACGACGCGATCGCATCGCTGTCGATCGGCCCGCGCGCGTGGTACCTGATTCCCACCGGCCTGCTCTACCTCGGCGCCCACACGATCTGGGGAACCTACTGGTGGATGCTGCTGCGCCACCAGAAGGTGCAGGTGGCCTGGACGACGGGCGTGCGGGCGTATTACGTCAGCCAGTTCGGGAAGTACGTGCCGGGGAAGGTCTGGGTGCTGGTGCTGCGGATGATGATCCTGCACCATGTGCCCGGGGCGACGAAGCGCATCGTCGGCCTGACGGCGATGTACGAGACGCTGATCAACATGGCGGCGGGGGCGATGCTGGCGGCCGTGCTGATCCCGTACGCGGGCATCGGGGGCGAGTTCACCCAGGGCCGCGTCCCGTTCCTCATCGCGGCGGCCGCGCTCCCGCTCGGGCTGTTCGGCCTCGTGCGCCTGATCAACCGGATCACGCGGCTGAAATACGGTGCGGATGCGCAGGCCGTATCGAATACGCCGTTGTGGCTGCTGCTGGTCGGCGTGGTTCAAACGGCTTGCGGTTGGTGTTTGCTCGCGTTGAGCCTTCGAATGATAACGTGGGTGCTCTGGCCCGCGGTCCCCGAGAATTACGCGACGGAACTGGTCAGCGTGACGGCATCGTACATCGTCGGGTTCCTGGCGTTCTTCATGCCCGGTGGAATCGGCGCCCGCGAGCTGGTGTTGCAGGAATGCCTGGCGTGGCGATTGTCGGGAATGGGCGGCAACCCGGCCGGCCATGCGGTCGTCATCGCCGTTCTCCTGCGGCTGGTCTGGACCGCGGCGGAAGTGCTGGTCGCCGGATCGTTGTACCTCTCAACGAAACTGTTTCGTCGCAAGGTGGAGAACCCCCGATGAAGCCGGCCCCCGTGGCGAATCTGCTGTCGCTGGTCATCCCGGTCTACAACGAGCGGGAGAGCCTGGCCGTGCTCTGCGACGAGATCGAGACGGCGACGCGCCCGCTGAACCGCGAGATCGAAATCCTGTTCGTGGACGACGGCAGCCGTGACGGTTCGTGGGCCACGATTTGCGAGCTGGCGGCGAAGGATCCGCGCGTCCACGGTTATCGCTTCCGTCGGAACTTCGGCAAGGCCGCCGCGCTCAACGCGGGCTTCGCCCGCGCCGCCGGCGACATCGTCATGACGCTCGATGCCGACCTGCAGGACGACCCGAAGGAGATTCCGCGCTTCCTCGCCGAAGTGCAGAAGGTCGACGTCGTCAGCGGTTGGAAACAGGTGCGCCACGATCCGTGGCACAAGGTCTTCCCCAGCCGCGTTTTCAACGGCATGGTGTCGTGGCTGACGGGTGTTAAACTCCACGACCACAACTGTGGTTTCAAGGCCTACCGGGCCGAGGCGATCCGCGAGGTACGCCTCTACGGCGAGTTGCACCGCTTCGTGCCGGTGCTGGCGGCGGCGGAGGGCTTCACCACGGGCGAGATCGCCGTGCAGCACCGGGCGCGGAAGTTCGGCCGATCGAAGTTCGGCGCCCGACGGTTTCTCAAGGGTTTCCTGGACCTGCTCGCCGTCTGGTTCCGCACGAATTTCGGATACCGCCCCATGCACGCCTTCGGCACGTTCGCGGTCGTGCTCGCGCTCGTCGGCGTCGTGCTGCATCTCGCCCTGTACTTTCTGCCATTGGGATCGACGATCCCCGGCCTGCTCGGAATCTTCCCGGGGCTGCTCTACCTGCTCGCGGGGCAATCGATGCTCTGCGGCTGGATGGCGGAACTCACGCTCGCCCGTTCCCCGTCGATCGAACCGTATCGGATCGACGAAACCACCCATCCGAAGCCGACGTCGTGATGCCAGCCGATGCCACCGCCGACCTGCGCCGTTCGTTGTACCTCGTGCTCACGTGGGTGGCCGTGGCCATCGCGGCGGGGCAGGTGATCGGCGTCGAAAACTTGTATGAACCGAGCCGGTACAAGCCGGCGGCGGGGAAATTCGGCGCGGACCGGGCGCCGTTGTTCGTGCCGCCGCGGGCGTGGCCAACGGAGCGGCCGGAACCGACGCCGATGTTCGGCTCCAACGACCGTTCGCGCTGGGCGACGGTGCGGGCGCTTGTGGACGACGGTACATTCGTGGTCGGCCGGCGGCGGAACTTCGACGTGAAAGAGCCGCCATACCAGGACGAAGGGATCATCTTCGAGAGTGGCTGGGAAGCGGTCGACAAGATCATGGACCCGAAGACGGGCGAGTTTTACTCCACGAAGCCGCCGCTCTTCTCGGTGATGGTGGCGAGCGAATACTGGGTGCTCAAGAACCTGCTCGGCTGGCAGTTCAATCGGGACAAGTGGCCGATCGTCGTCACGGTGCTGCTGACGGTGAACGTGCTGCCGTTCGCGATCTATCTGATTCTCCTCGCGCGATTGATCGAGGACCACGGCGCGAACGATTTCGCGAAGGTGGCGACGTTCGCGGCCGCGGCGTTCGGTACGTTCGTGACGACCTTCGCGGTGACGTTGAACAACCACACGCCGGCGATCTGCTGCGCTTTGTTCGCGCTCTACCCGATCCTGCGGAAACGCCCGGCGGGCACGGCGGAGTCGCCTCTCGATTTATTCTTCAGCGGTTTCTTCGCGGGGCTGACGTTCACCTTCGAACTTCCGGCGGCGGCGTTCGTGGCGGCGCTCGGCGTCCCGCTTCTACTGGCCCGACCCAAGGCGGCGCTGACGGCGTTCCTGCCCGGCGTGCTGATCCCGATCCTCGCGCTGCTCGCCTGCAACTACTGGGCGATGGGCACGCTCTCGCCGGCCTACGCCGAATTCGGCAACACCTGGTACCGCTACCCCGGCAGCCACTGGCTCAAGGCCGACGATCCGAACGCCCGCGGCATCGACTTCAACCGGCAACCGACGGCGGTGTACGCCTTCAACCTCCTTCTCGGCCATCACGGCTGGTTCAGCCTCACGCCGGTCTGGGCGATCGCGCTTTACGGTCTGATCCGAATGGCGCGAAACGAAAGCGAACCGCGCATACGCTGGTTAGGACGCCTCGCGCTCGTCGTCTCCCTCGTGGTGTTCGCGTTCTACCTGACTCGCACCAAGAGCTACAACTATGGCGGGAACACTGCGGCCGCACGCTGGCTGCTCTGGCTGACGCCGGCGTGGCTCTTCGGCCTGCTCGTCGGTGCCGGCCGCATCGCCGAGCGCCGCTGGGGCCGCTGGCTCGTCGCGGCCGCTCTCGGATTCTCCGTGCTCTCGGTCTTCTACCCGTCCACGAACCCGTGGCGGTCGCCCTGGCTCCTGCAACTGGCCGAAACCCTTGACTGGGTCCACTACGGTTGAACGAGGATCGTGCGGCGATGGCGGACTCTCCCAGCGGTTATCTGATCGTCTGCCACGAAGACGGCTACGGCGAAGCGCACCCGCTCATGCCCGGCACGCGATACACCCTCGGCCGCGCCCCCTCCAACCGCATCCCCCTCCGCGACGACCTGTGCAGCCGCGAACACGCCGAAATCCACTGGTATGACGGTGCGTGGCACATCCGCGATCTCGGCAGCCTCAACGGCTCGCACGTCAACGAGGAGAAGCTCGACCGTGAACGGAAGCTCGAACCGGAAGACCGCATCCGGTTCGGCAACTCACGTTTCCTATTCCTGTTCGACCTTGCCGACCTACCGACGAATCAGCCGGAACGGCCCGATCGCGACACGGGCACGGTCGCGATCAAGTCGCGTATCGGCGACTCGAAGTACATCGCGAACCGCAAGCCGGTGGCGGAGGCGCCGACGGCGGAACACTCGCTACGCGGCCGGCACGTGTCGCCGACGGAGGCGGTGGCGCTCCTGTACCAGCTTGCGCTGGACAGCGCGGCGGCAACGACGCCGGCGGAACTGGCGGATACGGTGTTGGCGGCGATCTTCGCGGGGACGCCCGCGGAAGTGGCCGCCGTGCTGGCCGTGCCCGCCGGCCGCGACGCGGAACTGGTGTCGTACCGGTCGCGCGGCGACGGCAAGCCGACGTACCACAAGGTGTCGAGCTTCGTGTCGGCGGAGGTGGTGGCGACGCGGCAGGCGGTGCTGGCGGAGGATGTGGCGAACGAGACAAACCTGAAAAACCGCGACAGCGTGAACGACCTGAAGGCGGCGAGCCTCATTTGCGCGCCCGTGCAAGCGGACGGCGAACTGCTTGGCCTCCTGCACGTCTACAGCACGTCGCAACGGCGGCGTTTGAACGCCGACGACCTCGACTTCGCGCTCGCCGTCGCGCGGCAGCTCGGCACCGCGTGGCAACGCCTGCGCCGCGAAGCCGGCCTCTCCGCCGAAGTCAAATCGCTCAAGGACCGCTTTCAACTGTCCAGCGAACTCGTCGGCGCCAGCCCCGAAATCAAGGCGATCGAATCGCAGATCGCCCGCGTCGCCCCCACCAAGGCGACGGTCCTGATCCGCGGCGAGAGCGGCGTCGGCAAGGAACTCGTCGCCCGCGCCGTGCATCGCTCCGGCCCGCGCAAGGACGAGGCGTTCATCTGCCTCAATTGCGCCGCGCTCACCGAATCACTGCTCGAGAGCGAGCTGTTCGGCCACGAGAAGGGCGCCTTCACCGGCGCGACTGAGCGCATGATCGGCAAGTTCGAGGCGGCCGACGGCGGCACGATCTTCCTGGACGAGATCGGCGAGATGAGCGTCGGCACGCAGGCCAAGCTCCTGCGTGTGCTGGAAGGGCAATCTTTCGAACGCGTCGGCGGCAACGTGCCGATCCGGGTGGACGTGCGCGTCGTGGCCGCCACGAACCGGCCGCTCGAGGACGCCGTGCGCGACGGGACGTTCCGCAAGGACCTCTTCTTCCGGCTGCAGGTGGTGCAGATCGACGTGCCGCCGCTGCGCCGACGCGCCGCCGACGTGCCCCCGCTCGCCGAGCACTTCTTCCGGCACTACGCGAAGGAGACCGGCCGCAAGCTCAAGGGGTTTTCACCCGCCGCGCTGCGCAAGCTCGCCGAGTACGACTGGCCGGGCAACGTCCGCGAGTTGCGGAACGTCATCGAACGAGCCGTCGTGCTCTGCGCGGGCCCGACGATCGAGGAGGCGGATATCTGGCTGGCACCGCTCGAACTGGCGAAGGCAGGCGAGGCGCCCTTCGAACCGAAGACGTTGGAGGAGTGGGAAGCGATCCACATCGGCCGCACGCTCGCGCACACCGACTGGAACAAATCGAAGGCCGCTGAGCTGCTCGGCATCGAACGCTCGACGCTGGACCGCAAGATCAAGGCGTACGGATTGAAGAAATAGCCGGTACAACCGGCACGTTCCCCGCCGACAGCGCCGTCGAAACGATGGCAGGGCGTTCCGGGGTCGGCGCACCGCGCGGTAGGATGGTGGTTCCGGCTGGAGTCCGCACCATGGCAACGCCCCGTCGCGGTTTCACGCTCATCGAGCTGCTCGTCGTCATCGCGATCATCGCCGTGTTGATCGGCCTGCTCCTGCCCGCCGTGCAGAAGGTGCGCGCCGCCGCCGCGCGCATCAAGTGCACCAACAACCTCAAACAGATCGCCCTCGCCGCGCATGCGCACGAGTCCAGCACCGGCGTGTTCCCTGTCGGCCTCGCACACCCCGGCCGCAATGGCCGCTATACTTCGCTCTTCGTCGAACTCCTGCCGCACCTCGAACAGACCGCACTGTACGCGAACTGGAATTTCACCAGCCCGAACGCGAACTACGCGGGGGCGACGGCCCCCGGCGCAGCCCCGCTTGGCGTGTTCCTTTGCCCGGCCGAATCGGTGCCGTCCACGCCGCTCACGTTCGGTAGCACCACGGCGGGTCGTTCCACCTACGCCGGCAACGGCGGCTCGCGATCGTTCCCGCCGACCCAGGCGACGGCCGACGGCATGTTCCACGAGACCGGTCCGAGCGCGCTACCCGTCCCCAACCGCAACGCCGTGCGCCACGGCGACGTAATCGACGGCACCTCCAACACGCTCTTCTTCGGCGAACGCATTCCCGAGGACGGACCGATGAACTCTTGGCATGGGGCGACCATCAACCCGCCGCCGAATCCGCCAATCCAAAGTTCGAACCTCTACATGCTCTGGTCCGCGCCGCCGTCGCCATGGGCGGTCGCGCACGTAACGTGCGGCGCCTCCGCGACGATCAATTTCAAGTTTCCGGCCGTCTACGATCCGGGTTCATACTTCCCGAACCCGCCACCGATGATCGACTGGGCGCAGCTCGCGCCGGCCTGGAACGCGCGCGTGTCGAGTTGGGGTAGCCAGCACACGGGCGGAGCGAACTTCGCGTTCGTCGATGGCGGCGTCCGGTTTGTCCGCGACACGATTCCGCTGCCGACGCTCGCCGCCGTGAGCACCCGGGCCGGTGGTGAAACGCTTTCGATCGACTGAGACCGGATTCACTTTCCCATCCTGCCAACGGAATCGCCTGCCCTTGCCGGCACAGCGGTTCGCCGCTACATTTCCCGTTCGGCCCTCAATTTGGTTCGCCGGCTCTCGCGCGATCGGCCGACGCGCGGCAAGGCCCGGCGAGGGAGTGACGGAACGTGACGGAAACCCTCATCGACCTGCGCGCGCTCCTCGTCGAGCGCGAGGAATTCGAAGGCAGCATGGTCTCCCGCCTGCGCGAGGGCCTGGCCCAAGCCCCGGCGCAAATCCGCAACCTGCGTGAGATCCACGACCTGCTCCAGAAACGGCTCGTCGCCAGCGCCGGCGCCCAGCAAAAGAAAATCCATTTGAAGATCGGGGTGACACAGTTCTACCTCGGCCACATGGACAAGGCGATCGAACACCTGAAGCAGTCCGAAGGGCCGCTGGCGGCGTTCTTCCTCGGTCGGGCGCACAACGCGAAGCAGGAATACGACGAAGCACTCAAGGCCTTCGACAAGGCCGAGAAGAGCGGCTACGCGGCGCAGCAGGTTCAACTGCAACGCGCCGGCGTCCTCCGCCAGCAGGGCCACGCAACGGAAGCCCGCGCCATTCTGGCGAAGGTCAAGGACATGGCCACGCACAACGCCGAATACCACTATCAGGAAGGCGCGCTCGCGGAAGGCGAGGGCGATGTGATCCGCGCCACCAAGAGCTACGAACGCGCCGCCGACCTCGACCCGGCCCACTCCGGCGCGCTCTTCCGCCTCGGTTTCCTCAACGACCTGGCCGGGAACGATCACGACGCGATCAGCTACTACGAGCGCTGCCTCAAGCATCCGCCGGTCAGCAAAGGCACGCTCTACAACCTCGGCGTGCTCTACGAGGACGCCGGCATCTACGACAAGGCCGCCGACTGCTACCGCCGCCTCAAGAAGGCCGACCCGCACGACGAACGCGCCCGCCTCTTCACCAAGGACGCGGAAGCCTCGCTCTCGCAGTTCTACAGCCCGGAAGACGAGAAGGTGAGCATGCAGTGGAAGCAGGTGATGGAAGTGCCCATCACCGACTTCGAACTGTCCGTGCGCAGCCGGAACTGCCTGAAGCGGATGAACATCAAGACGCTCGGGGACCTGACGCGCATCAGCGAACCGCAACTGCTCGCCAGCAAGAACTTCGGCGAAACTTCGCTGGAGGAAATAAGGGCGATCATGAATCAGAAGGGCCTGCGCATCGGCCAGTCGCTCGAACAGGGCCAGGCGCACGAGTTCAAGCTCCGTCCGCAAACGAACCTGTCGGCGGAAGAACAGGCACTCATGGCCAAGCCGGTCAGCGATCTGAACCTGTCGGTCCGGGCACGCAAGTGCATGAACCGCCTGCAGATCACCACGGTCGGCGAGTTGTGCCAGCGGACGTCGGACGAACTGATGGAAGCCAAGAACTTCGGCGTCACTTCGCTGACGGAAGTCAAGGAAAAGCTGACCGCGATGGGACTGAAGCTTCGCGGGGACTGAGAGACGAGACGCCCGCGGACGATCGATCGTCCGCGGGCCTGTTCGTGATTACTGCTGATATCGTTGAATCGCCTTTTCCACCGCGGCCTTCGTCCGCTCGTCGTCGCCCGCCAGCTTGCGGGCCTTGTTGGCGAATTCCTCCGCCTTCTCCTTCTTTCCGGCCGCGTAATACGCCTCGACCGCACCGAGCAGGCTGCCCAGGTCGCCATCGCCCTGCAGCTTGAGGATCTCCTCCGCCGCAGCGGTCGCGTAGCCGATGTGCTTCCGGTCCGGATTGAGTGCCTTGACGGACCAGAAGCTCCGAATCTGGCCGAGGGTCTGGGTGTCCTTGGCCTGAACCGATTTCTTGTGAAGATCGTCGGTCAGTTTCGCGGCGGCGTCGAACTCCCGCGCCTGGAGAGTCACCGCGAGCTTCACGGCGTCGAAGACCGGTTGCTTCGCCTTGTGTGGCCACTTCTTCTCGTAGTTCGGCAGCACACGCAGGACTTCCTTGGCCGCCTCAGCTGCGGCGTCGCCCACGGCCTTCGTGATCACTTCGGCACCCTTGCCCGCGTTCGCCTTCTCGGCGCGGGTCGCGGCATCCTGAACCAGATTCAAAATGTCGTCCAGTTCCGCCTTTTCCTTTTCAATCTCGTCGATGCTCGCCTGACCCTTCCACTCCCCGGCAAAGACACGGGGCAGGACATCGTCCAGATCCGACGGATGGCCGATGAATGCCAGTTTGCCCGCCGCGTCCACCACGAACGACGACGGCAGGCTGTCGGTACCGGAGTTCTCGCGCCAGGCGGTGTTCACCGCGTCCGTCGCGCAGAACGCGAAGGGGAAGGGGAACTTCGACCCGCGCTTCTTCAGGAAGTCCGTGACTGATTCGAGGTTGTTGCCGTCCTCGTCCGCAGTCGTGACGGCGATGACCTGCAAGCCCTTCTTCGCATATTCCTCCTGCAGGTGGGCCAGGTGCGGCATGCTCTGGATGCACGGCCCGCACCAGGTGGCCCAGAACTCCACCACGTAGACCTTGCCCTTCTCGAACTTGGTCTCGCTGCCTTGCAGCCACTTCGCGCCGGTGAGGGCCGGAACGTCGTCGCCAAGCCAGAACTTGGGCCGCTTGGGGTCGTCCTTCTTCGCGCTGTCCTGCGCCGAACAGCCGACGCCGAAGGCGAGCAGAAGAAACAGGGCGTGGGGGAAGATTCGCATGGCAGTCCTGAAGAGGAGGAAATCGGCCGGATGTCCGTATCCGGGGATACCGGAATTGTAGGCGGATTCTTACGTCTGGCGGAAGCCGACTCCGACGAAGCCGGTCAGCCAGCTGGCGGCGGCCTCCGCGGCGATCCGATCGCTCCACGACGCGAGCCGGACGGTCGTGCGGTTCGGGCCGTATCGCAAGGCGACGAAGTACGAGACCGTATCCTTCTTCTTGCGAAGGAAATCGGTGTCCCACTCGACGGCAAAGCCGTGAACGTCGCTTCGCGGAACAACCAGGCCGTGGCGAGGCAGGGCCAGGGTGTCCTCCCGTTCGATCCATTCGAGGGCGACGCGGCGGGCGAAACGGCGCGCGATCAGCCAGACCAGCATTGGTCCGGCGACCCAGGCGGCAACCATCAGTTCGAGCGGCGGATCGAATTGCGTGGGCAGGCCGATCGCGAAGACGCCGCCGAAGCCGATGACGAACATGCCGATGGCGAAATAGCCCCAGTGGCAACGGGCATCGGGCCGGAATTGCCAGCCGGCATCGGTATGGACGACCACGCGTGGATCGTCCGAGTCGAAGGACGGACGTTTGCGGCGGAGCATGCCGACGAGACCCGCCCAGGCGACGACGTTGAACGGCAGGAGAAACCAGAGCGCGAGAAGATCCGAACCGATCGGACCTTTCACCAGAACGGCATCGGAGGGATTGGCGGGGTCGTAATAAACCGGGACTTCCTTGCCCACGGGAAAGGCCGCGGCGTGTCGCTCCGCCGTGCCGGTGTTCGAACCGACGATGTTCGTGCGAAACCGCGTTCCTTTCAATTCACGACCATCGACGGAGTAAGTGTACGTCACGGCCAGGTAGCGGCTTTTCCGCTTCCCCTGAATCTCGCTGGAGGTGATGGTGCCGGTGGTCTCCGAATAATTCAGCGTGAGGGCCTGCCGGCCCGCACTCAGGAGGAACATCCCGTCGGCGTAGAAGATCCCCCCGCACCAGACGAGGAGGAAACCCCAGGTGAATAGCCAGGCGCAGCCGCTCTTCTCGCCGGTGGATTCGGGCATGGTTCGCTACGGCACGGGGCTGGTCTTCGGGTGCAGCTTCACGCGGGCGTCGTATTCGGTGCTGAGCACGTCCTTCACAAGGCCGCGCTGGATCAACTCCTTCTCCGGGACTTCGCCGAGGTCCTTCGTTTCTTGAATCCACCGGTCCAAAACGGCCCGATGCTCCGCCAGCACCTTCGCCAGTTCCGGGGAGTCGACCAGGTTCTTCGTCTCGTGCGGGTCGGCGGCGAGGTCGTAAAGCTCCTCCTTCGGCTTTGTTCGCGCGAAGAACGCCATCTGAACCGGATTCAGCTTCCCCTCGAACGCCAGCTTCCGCCACACCTTCATCGTCGGCATCTCGTCCATGTAATTGATCCACTGGGCGTACGGCAGTTCGGGGTGGAAGTTGCGGATATAGCGATATTGCTCCGAGCGCACCGAGCGGATGCGGTCGAAGGTTTCGTCCATGCGATCGCGGGCGCTAAAGGCGTATTTCCGCGGCGGGGCCTGTTTCTCGCCGAGGAAGACCTGCCCCTGCATCCGCGCCGGAACGTTGGCGCCGGCGGCGGCCACGAACGTCGGCGCGAGGTCGAGGAACGCGACGAGGTCCTCGCGCACCGTGCCGGGCTTAACCTTCCCCGGCCAGCGCACAAGCAAGGGCGCCCGCGTGCCGCTGTCGTAGCACCAGCGCTTGCCGCGGCTCATGCCCCAGCCGTGGTCGCCGAAGATCACCACGAGCGTATTGTCCGCGAGCTTGCGGTCGTCCAGCAGCTTCAGCACGTCGCCGACGAGATAGTCCGCGGCCGTGATGTTCTCGTGATAGGTGGCCACGTTCCGCCGCACGTCGGGGTGGTCCGGGTAGTACGGCGGCAACTTCACCTTCGCCGGATCGCGGAATTGTTCGGGCGTGAGCTTCGCCGTGTTCTTCTTGTACTGCTCCGGGTTCGCCCGCACTTGGCTTTCGTGGGAAATGGTGAAGTTGATGTACGCGAAGAACGGCTTGTCCGTCGGCAGCAGGTTCGGGTTCTGCACCCAGTTCCGCGTGTCGGCCCAGCCCTTCGGGGCGTCGAAGTTGAAGTCGGTCTTCCCCGGCCAGAAGACGGCGTAGCCGGCCTTCTTCAGTTCGTCCGTAAATAGCGGCGGCGGGTTCACGAGCTTCGAGCGCATGTGGTGGCTGCCCATCGTCGTCGGGTACATCCCGGTGATGAGTCCCGACCGCGATGGCGCGCAGACGGGGGCGTGCGTGAAGCAGCGCGTGAAGCGCGCACCCTGCGCCGCGAACTTGTCGAGGTTCGGCGTGATGGCGTCCGGATCGCCGTAGCAGCCGAGGTTCGGCGAGATGTCCTCGATGCCGATGAGCACCATGTTCGGCCGCTCGGCGGCGCGGAGTTGGGCTGCGAAGGCGAACGCAAGGAGGGATAGGAGAAGGCGCATGACGTATCTCCGAAAGGTATCGTGGAAGACGTTATAGTGCCAACATTCAATCGGAACGGCGTGAAATAGATGACGTTCGAAAGCGAATCGAAAATATGCCGCCAGTCAGCAGTTCCACACGACGTCGACTCCCGCTGCGTTGGATCCTCTGCGCCCTCTTTGCCACGTTTGGTTGGGTCTTCCTCATCAATTCTGTCCAGACTTTTCCAGAACAAGACATTCACGCGGCGATTTGGAAAAACGATTACAATCGAGTTGTCCAGTTGCTGAAGGATCGTCCGGAATTACTGGAGTCCAGAAGCCGCATGGATCGAACACCCCTCCTCAGGGCGGTGGAAGAGCATCGAATCGAAATCTTGAGACTGCTCATCCGTCGTGGTGCGGATGTCAACGCGACAACGGTTGGGCTTACGACCGGCGACGGTGATTGGAACGGACTGCATTTGGCCGCACATCACGATAACCAGGAAGCGGCACGGATCTTGATCCAAGCCGGTACGTCGTTCCATGCAAAGAACCGGAAGGGTCTAACGCCAAGGGATCTCGCCACGAAGCGAATGCATTGGAATATCGTGAGTCTTATCTCGAAGGCCGAAGATACGCCGCCCAAGTAACGCCCATCGAATTGAATTCGGATCAACCACTCTTTCCCCGTCACGCCGCCGCGGCCGGGGGCAGGCTGCCGACCATGTGGACGAGAATGCCCAGGATCCTGTCCACCTCGTTCAGCGAATACTCGCGCATGTCGAGCGTGACATCGGATTCGACCAACTTTAAGAATTTCCACAGGCTACCAGTCGTGACGCCGCCGTACACGATCGGGATGTCGTTGCCTTCGCGAAGGTTGAATCGCCACGCACCGACCATCGCCGCGATGCACTGGCCAAGACCGTCGTTGAGGTTGTCCCGCTTGGCCTCGAAGATCACCGCGACCGGTGCCACCACGTGGGGCACCTGCGGAGACTTGCCGAGAATGAAATCGACGACGCCGGTCAATCCGCTATCGGGCTCGGCCGGGAAATCGACGCCGGAATACAGACCGATTTGAGCATGGTACCACGACCAGAACTCGCCGAGGACCGGCGCGACCATCCATTCGGATCGGGCCTTTTCCGTGTTGATCGTGATCGCGAGCCGCGCCGTTCGGGTCAGCGTCTCGCGCAGTGCCGGGCTGCACGCGGCCGGTTTCAGGTCCTTGAACATGTCTTCGGCGGGCGAGAGTCGGAGGCCCAATCGATCGATCACGCCGGGGAATTGAAATTCGCCAAAAGCCATGGTCCGATCTCCCGATGGGTTCGATCATTGTACTTCGGATTTGCCTACGTCAGCAGCCAGCGGCCGAGGTTGAAGTAGAGCAGCAGCACGATCATGTCGCTGGCGGCGAGCGCCATCGGGCCGGCGGCGACGCGCGGATCGCGCTGCAACAACCGCAGAATGTATGGCAGCGCCAGGCCGACCGCCGCCGCACCGGTCACGCCGCCGCCGATGCCCAGGAACAAACTCAGCCCCACCTTCGCATCGCCTTTCCAGACCCAGGCGATTCCACCGACGGTCGCCCCGCACGCCGCGCCCAGCAGCAGCCCCACGATCAATTCCCGGCCGGCCTTGCGCAACAACCCGCCCCAGGTCGGCGGCGCGCCGTGCAGCGTCTGCAATGCCAGGCTCACCGACTGGATGCTCACGCTCTCCGCGAGCGCCAGCACGATCGGGATGAACGGCGTGACGATCACGAGCGTGGCCACGTCCGAATAGGCGTCCGCCAGCAGGGCCGCGAGCAGGCCGCCGGCGATGTTGCACAAGAGCCATGGGAAGCGCCGGCGGAACGCAAGTCCGGGCTGGCCCTGTTCCTTGTCATTGAGGTGAACGCCGATGAGCTGAAACAGGTCGTCGTGCTCCTCGCGGCGTTCGAGGTCGGACAATTCGCTGGTGTAGAGGTCCACATCGACGATGCCGAGGAGTTTGCGATCGTCGTCGACGACGGGGAAGGCGAGCAGCTTGTGGAACGTGAAGAACTCGCAGGCTTCGAGCACCGTCGCCGACTCCGGCACGGTGATGACCTTCGCCACCATGATCTCGGTTAGAGGACGCTCGGGCGCGGAGAGTAGCAATCGCCGCGTCGGCACGACGCCGACGAGCCGACCCTCCGGATCGACGACATACAAGTACAGCACGCGGCCGGGCGGCGGGCTGGCGCGCAGAGCCGCCAAGGCTTCGCCGATCGTGAGGCCCACGGCCAACCGTGCGATGTCCTGCCGCATGTGCTTCGTCACGGGATCGGCGAGGATGTCGCGGACGTGCTGCATGACCGGTCTCGATCGAGTTGGGAAACGAGGTATTATCGCACTGCCGTCAAGGCATGCCGGCCAACCCCTTTCTCACGGAGTCCGTTTCGGTATCATGCCGCCGTCGGTTCCCATCTTCCTTTGCGGACGCGCCATGGCCACGAACTTCACCGTCACCCGCACCATCGAATGCTGGAAGAAGCACACGTGCAGCGCATGCGGCGGCGAGTACCGCTACAAGTTCGTGCGCAAGCTCCAGGGGCAGGGCGGGACGGAGCGCAAGGCGCTCGACGCGCTCAATAAGAAGATCGAATCCGCCGTCGGCGCCGAGGTGGATATGCGGCCCTGCCCGACGTGCGGGCGCGTGCAGGCGGACATGATCGGTCAGGAAAAGGCCACGGCGCATACCGTCGTCGGCGTGCTGGCGCTGCTCGGCTGCATCGTCCCGGTCGTCCTCGGCATTACGTACGTCCTGACGGGCAACGTGCCGACCTTCATCGTGGCGGGGATTCTCGGCGTCGCCGCCCTGCTGCAGGTACTCGTCGCGTTCGAGAACAACAACCGGAACACCGAGAAGAATCTCGACAAGCTCCAGAAGTACCTCGACGACGGTTCGCTGGAACAGGTGAAGGCCGGCGACACCGGAAACATGGGACCCGCAATTCCACTCGTGCGCGGCGGTGTTCTCGTCGGCCTCGTCGTCGTCCTGCTCTCGGTTGCCGTCGCGTTGCTGCCCTTCGGATTCCAGACCCTGAACGGTCTCGCCTTCAACTCCGACACGAAGCCCGATGTCCTCTCGCCCGGCGACGAGGTGAAACTGTATTTCCCCACCCGGATCGATTGTGCCAAGAGCTACTGGCGCTCCGTCTCGAAACTCAATTTTCAAAAGAACATGCCGAACATACCGGGTATGAATCTCGGGATGATGGATATCGACCTTCCGTACGCCCCGCCGGTCGTGAAGATCGAGAACGCCAAGGAACTGGGCCTCGCGGAGACGCCGATTACCGCGTCGTCCAGCGAGGCCACGTGGGGGCAGCAGATGCGGGTGAAGAACAGCGAGAAGCACACCCATCCGTGGATCTGGGCCAAGGCGATCCTTCCGAACGATCCGAATCTGGCCGGCAAGACGATCCAACTCCACGTCTCGCTCGACGTGCAATATCCGTCCGTCAGCGGGGATGTGTTCTCCACCCGGACGGATTCGGTCCAGCAAACGTTCCCGCTGACGATTTCCAAGCCCGGCGAAGGCGCGACCTATTCTATGCTCTGGTGGATCGGGCTGGCCGGCGGCCCTGTGCTGGGCCTGATCGGCGCCATGATCCTTCGTGGCTCGAACAAGGCGCTCAAGAATTCGGTCCCGCCGCCGACGGTCGAAATCGAAGATGAGGACGATGCGGCGGAAGAATCGGATGGCGATGGCGAAAAGACGGAACTGGCCGAGTGACCGGGTTAGTCGTCGTGGTGAAGGTGTTCGACTTCGCGCCAGCGTGCCCGGACCTGTTCCGGGGACGCGGTGCCCGTGGTGCCGATCTGCTGGATGGTGATGGAGGCCACGAGGTTGCCGAACGCGGCGGCTTGGACGGCCTCCGCGCCCGACACCATCGCGCAGGCGATACCGGCGCTGCAACTGTCCCCGGCACCGCAAATGTCGATCGGCCCTTCGACCGGATAAGCCGGAATGTCGGTTGACCCTTCGTAACCATGCGGGCCGCTCGGTTCGATTACTTCGATCCCCTCCGCGCCCTTCGTCAGGAACACGTGCCGGTTCGAACAGAGGAGCCGATTGTTCGCCTTCGCGAACTCCGCCTGGTTCGGCTTGATGCAGACATTCGCGAATCGTCCAATCCGCTCCCGACTGTCGGCGAGGATGAACCGCTTGGGATGTGCGGCCCCCAACTCGGCGATCCGGGTTCGCACGCGATCCGTAATGACGCCGCAGTCTTCTTCACTGACCTGATCCAGTACCAGGAGCGCGTCGAATGTCGGGAAGAGTTCGTCCAGCATGGAGACGACGCGATCCTGCAACCGCTCCGGCGTCGGTGTTCGATTCTTGATGTCGAGCCGATTGAGTTCGCGGTCGCCGTACATCGGTTTCGCGTAGGTCGGCGTGCGCCGGTCGTTCGCGAGGATCAGTCCCGTCCCGCTCACGCCGGGCATCTTGGCCAGGCATTGCCGCAATTCGTACCCTTCGCCGTCGTCGCCGAGGATGGCGATCGGCACGAGCTGGCCGACGCCGAGCGCGACGAGGTTGTTCAGCACCGTGCCCAGTGCGCCGAGGTACGAGCGCACTCGCGTGATCTGGTACGCCGTCAGCCCCGTTTCCACCGACGGCTCGTCGCGCGCCGGGTCGATGTCGAAGTAGCGATCCAGGAACAGGTCGCCGACGAGGCCGATGCGCCGCTGCGGTACCGTTGCGAGTATCCGTTCGATCAGGTTGGTGGTGAGCATGGCGGGCGGTCGTGGGGGAAGCGGACGATCCGTAAGATCATTATGCGATTTCCGGCCCCGCTTCCCGCTGGACCCAATGCTCTCGATTCGCGGATTGACGAAACGGCACACGCCGGACGCAGGCTTGCATCCGCTGGATCTGGACGTTCCGGCGGGGGATCGACTCGTGTTGTTCGGACCGTCCGGTTCGGGGAAGTCCACGCTGCTGCGACTGATCGCCGGTCTGGAGCGGCCCGACGCGGGCGAAATCCGGCTGGGGGAACGAGTGCTGAACGACGTGCCGCCGCACGAGCGAGGTCTCGCATTCGTGCCGCAGCGCCCGGCCTTCTACCCCCACCTGCGGTTGCGCGAACAGCTTCCCGCCGTGGACGACCGCTTCGGCCTCGCGGGCCTCGGCGACCGCTTCCCCCATCAGCTTTCCGGCGGCGAGGCGCAGCGCGCGGCCTTGGCGCGGGCGTTGGCGCGGCAAGCTGCGTTGGCCTTGTTCGATGAACCGTTCGCCCCTCTCGACCCGGTCTTCCGCGCCGAAATTCGTCACGAACTGCACTTGCTCCTGACCCGCTCCGCCGCAACAATGATTCTAGTCACTCATGACCCGATCGATGCCCTGGCCCTTGGCCGCCGCGTCGGCGTGCTGGGCGACGGACGGCTTCAGCAACTCGGCACCCCCGAGGAACTGGCCGACCGCCCCGGCAACCGGTTCGTGGCGTTAGCCTTGGGCCAGTTGAGTTTGATCGATGGGCGAGTGCGTGGCGGCGACTCCGCGGATGCGATTTTCGTATCCGCGGACGGGTCGGTCGAAGCGGCGGTGCCCCCGGCAGTGGCCCGGTGCATCGCGATTCAACCGACTCCCAATCTGACGCTCGGCATCCGGCCCGAAGACGTTTCTCTTCGGCCATCCGAAACCGGCTCCGAACCCGGAGCACGATTCATCGGATGGCCGGTCGTCTCGGCCGAACCGGTCGGCAGCGGATGGTTGCTCACCCTGGCTCGCGGCCGTGACCGCGTCCGGGCGGGGTGGCCATCCAACGCGCCGCCCCGGGTCGGCCATCCCGAAAACTGGTTTGCGCCCGTTGACCGCTGCTTGTGGTTCGACCACACTGGGCGAAGCGTTCGATAACCGCCGAGGTTCACACCATGCCGGAACTCAAGAAGCCCGATACGGGAAAGGCCATCCTCGATCTCGTCGAAAAGATGCACGAGGAGAAGAAGATCTCCCGCGACATCATCTTCGGCGGCATCGAATCGGCCATTCAACTCGCGGCGGAGCGGCATTTCGGGCTGGAAGAAGGCGTGCTCGTGATGATCGACCGCGCCACCGGGGAGATCTCCGCGAAGGTGACCACGCCCGAGGGCGAAGCCAAGGACATCGACCCCGTCACGCTCGGCCGGATCGCGGCCCAGTCCGCCAAACAGGTGATGATCCAGAAGATCCGCGAGGCCGAATCCGACACCGTCTTCAACGAGTTCTCGGGCAAGAAGGGTGAACTGATCCAGGGGCAGATCACCCGCATCGACGCCGGCACCGCGATCGTCGCGCTCGGCAAGAGCGAGGCGCTGCTGCCGCGCAGCGAGCAAATCCCCGGCGAGACGCACCACCTCGGTGAGCGCGTCAAGGCCGTCATTATCGAGGTTCGCAAGGCCGGCCAGCGCGTGAAGATCATTCTCTCCCGCTGCCATCCCGACTTCGTCAAGGCGCTCTTCGAAGACGAGATTCCGGAAATCGACGACCGCACCATCGACATCCGCGCCGTCTCGCGCGAGGCCGGCTACCGCACCAAACTCGCAGTGTCGAGCATCGATTCGAAGGTCGATTGCGTCGGCGCGTGCGTCGGCGTTCGCGGCAGCCGTATCAAGAACATCATCGAGGAACTGAACGGCGAGCGGATCGACATCGTCCGCTGGAACGACTCGCTGCAGGTGCTCATTCCGAACGCGCTCTCGCCGGCGCAGATTTCGGAAGTCTTCACGTATCAGCGGCTCGGCCGGGCGCTCGTGCTCGTGACCGAGGATCAACTCTCGCTCGCCATCGGCCGGCGCGGGCAGAACGTGCGGCTCGCGTCCAAGCTCGTTGGCTGGGACATCGAGATCATGACGCACGAGGAACTCGCCGAGGGCCTCGAGCGCGCCGAGCGCTGGTTCGCCCAGTTGCCGAACGTCTCGGACGAACACGTGCAAGCGATGATTGGCGAAGGCTTCCTCTCGTACAACGACCTGACATTCATCGACGGCCCGGATCTGGCGTCGTTCACGGGCTTGCCCGAGGAACAGGCCGAGGAAGTGATCGCGTACGCCGAGGAGTACGCGGACCACATGGAAGCGAGCGTCGAAGAAGAGCGTGCGGCCACGGCGGCGGCGCAGGCGGAAGCCGAAGCGGCGGCCGCCGCGCAGGCCGAGGTGGAAGCGGCCGAAGCCAAAGCCGCCGCGGACGCCGAGGCGGCCGCGAGCGAGACCGCCGATTCCACTGCGGAAGTGGGGTCCGGCGAGGATGAACCGCCACCGTCCGAGACGTCCGAGACGTCCGAGGCGACCGAGGAACCGGTCGCCGTGGCCGTGGGCGATGCGGAGCCGTCGGCATGACCAGCCGACACCCGGACTTCCTGAGAACTTCCCCGAACCGTGCGTGGCAGAAGGCCCCCCTGTTCGGGTTTATGATTCGGATTAGAATGACCTGCGAGCGCTTCCCGGACCGGGAGCGTCCGGCGGGAAACCGAGGGGGGCCATGCCTCCCCGAAGGAGCTGCGCTTGTCGAATTCGAGTACGAAAGAGAAGCAAGTCCGTGTATTCGAGCTGGCGAAGGAACTCGATATCGAGTCCAAGCAGCTGCTTGATTATTGCAAGGAACTCGGTTTCTCCGAAGTGAAGAACCAACTCAAGGGTTTGACCTTCGACCAGGTCGGTGCACTGAAGGAACGTTCGAAGCGCGGGCCGGCCCTCGGCCAGATGCCGACGCCGGCCGCGGCCCCCGGTAAGATTCAGGCCGCCCTTCCCGCCAAGATCGAATCCAAGATCATCACGTTGCCGAAGTCGAAACCGGTCAAACCGGTGACGGACGTCGTCGAGGCTCCGGAAGCGCCGCCCGAGCCTGCCGAGCCTGAGATCGTGGACGAACCGGTCGTGGCCGAAGTGCCGGCTCCCGTGGAGCCGGAGCCGGCGCCCGCACCGGTTGCGGCCGTTCCTCCGCTGCCAAGCCTGCCCCCGAAATTGCCAAAGATGGGGGGCAATCGCATCCAGAATCTAAGCGGCAAGGCGACGCCGAAAGCGCCGGTCGCCCCCGTGTCCCCGCCGCGGGTAGAGGCACCTCCACCGCCAGTCGCGGCCTCGCTGCCGGTCGAGCCGGTCGAACCGTCACCCGCTCCGGTGGCCGCCGCGCCGGAGGTTCCGACGCCCGCCCCGCTGCCCACGCCCGCAGCCCCGCCGCTGCCCGCGTCCGTGCGTCCGTCTCCGCCGCCGACGCTCAACCGCCCCTCCATGCCCACGCTCGGCAGCAGCCGCCCTGCGCCACAACCCGGTGCGCCCCGACCGATCGCCGCCAGCGGCGCATCCCCGCAGCGTCCCCCGGCCCCCGCGCCCGGAGGTCCCGGCGGGCCGCGCCCGCCGCAGCCCGGCGGACCGCGGCACATCGGTTCGCAACCCCACCGCGGCCCCGGCGGCGGATCGCCCGCGGGCGGACCGCCCAAGCCCCACACCGGCAAGGGACCGCCGCAGGTCGCGCCGCCGCCCAAACCCGGCCAGACCACGAAGCTCACGCCGGAGATGCTCGAAAAGATCCGCAAGCTCGCCCAGCAAGGCAAGCGCGTCGACATCAAGGAAATGCACAAGACCGGCGAGGTTACCACGACGGGTGCGCCTGCCGACAACCGAGGTCCGTCGCGAGGCCCCGATGCCCCGCGTACCGGTGGCCCGGCACGCACCGGCCCCGCGCGGCCTTTCGTCCCCAGCACCGGCGGCACCGGTGGCGATGACGAGGAAAAGCCCAAGAGCGGTGCCGGCGTCATTGGACGCAATGCCCGCCACCAGAGCCGACAGGACCGTGGCCGGCAAGGCTCCACCTCCACCGACCGCAACTCCGTCGTCATCGGCGCCGGTGGCAGCGTCGACATCATCGAAGAAAAACACGGCTCCCGCCGCGGGCCTCGCGCCGCCTTGCTCAGCAAGCTCAAACGCCGCCAGATGCAGCAGGTGGTGAAGAAGGAAGGCCCCGTCGAAATCTCCCCGCCCATCACCGTCCGCTCCCTCTCGGAAGCGATCGGCATGAAGGTCGGCGAACTCGGCAAGCGGCTCGTCAAGGAGACGAACAAGCTCTACTCCGTCAATTCGCCCGTCGAGTTCGAAGTCGCCGAGTTGATCGCCATCGAGAAGGGGATCACGCTTCAGCTCAAGCGCCAGCTCACGGCCGAAGACATCATTCTCAAAAAGTACCGCAAACAGGCCGAGGAGATGGACCCGGCCCTCGCGGTCACGCGCCCGCCGATCGTCACGATCATGGGCCACGTCGACCACGGCAAGACCTCGCTGCTCGACAAGATCCGCCAGGAGTACGGCATCAAGTCCGACGTCGTCTCCACCGAGGCCGGCGGTATCACTCAGGTCATCCGCGCCTGGCAGGTCGAGAAGGAAGGCAGCTACATCACCTTCCTCGACACCCCCGGCCACGAGGCGTTCACCAAGATGCGCGCCCGCGGGGCGAAGGTCACCGACATCTGCGTGATCGTCGTCGCTGCCACCGACGGCGTCATGCCGCAGACCGAAGAAGCCATCAGCCACGCCAAGGCGGCGAACGTTCAGATCATCGTCGCCATCAACAAGATCGACATGCCGAACGCGAACGTCGACAAGACGCGCCGGCAGCTCTACCAACTCGAACTGCTCCCCGACAACATGGGCGGCGACGTGCCGTTCGTCGAAACCAGCGCCGTCACCGGCGAGGGGGTCGGGGAACTGCTCGAACAGGTCCTGCTCGTCGCCGAACTCGCCGACCCGCCGCTCAAGGCCGACCCGCTACACCCCGGCTCCGGCACCTGCCTCGAAGCGTACCAGGACGCCGACGAGGGCGTGAAGGCCACGCTCATCGTCCAGCAGGGCACCCTGCACAAGGGCGATATCGTCCTCTGCGGCAGCACCTTCGGCCGCGTCCGCGCCATGTACAACGACATGGGCGTGCAGATCGACGAAGCCGGCCCGAGCACACCGGTCAAGATCACCGGCCTCGACGTCGTGCCCGACGCCGACGACCCGTTCTACGTCGTCGAGGACCTCAGCACCGCCCGCGAGATCGCCGAAACCCGCCGCTCCCTCAAACAGCGCGAATCGCAGAATACCTTCACGCCGGTCAGCCTCGACACCTTCAACGCCGCCAAGGCGGCCCAGAAGATCACCGAACTGAAGGTGATCGTGAAGGCCGAGGCCCGCGGCTCCGTCGAAGCCATCCGCAAGGAACTCGAGAAGCTCGTTCACGAGGAGGTCCGCTGCCGCGTCCTGCACGCCGGCATCGGCGCCATCAACGAGTCCGACGTCGAACTGGCGCTCACCTCGCCGGCCGACACGCTCGTCATCGGCTTCAACGTCACCGCCGACGACGCCGCCCTCGACCTCGCGAAACGCCGCGGCATCAGCCTCCGCGAATACGACATCATCTACAAGCTCACCGACGACGTGAAGGCCGCGCTCGAAGGCAAGCTCAAGCCGATCGAGGAGGTCGTCCACCTCGGCCGCGCCGTCATCCGCGACACCTTCAAGATCAGCAAGGTTGGCACCATCGCCGGCTGCTACGTCACCAGCGGCGTCATCGAACGCTCCGCCCGCGTCCGGATCATCCGTCAGGGCGTGGTCGTTTATCCGCCGTCGGACAAGGTCGTCGGCCTCGATTCGCTCAAGCGATTCAAGGACGACGCCAAGGAAGTCCGCGAGGGCTTCGAGTGCGGCATGAAGATCGCCGGCTTCGACGACGTCAAGGTCGACGACGTCATCGAGGCGTTCAAGATCGAGATCCGCCAGCGTACGCTGTAACGCCTCGTCATCAGACCGAATCCGATCCGCCGACCGCCTTCCCATGAATCCGGGAGGCGGTCGGTCTCGTATGGATGCGTAGACGAGCCTGTCCGGTCTCTTTCGCGGGTCCTCCCATGAGCAAATCCTTCACGGATCACGCCCTCGACCGCATGAAGGGCCTCTATCTCAATCACGACGACGAAGCCGGTTCGAAGTACGTCGGAGCGGACGCCGCCGGCAAAAAGCGAACGGATTGCATCACCTACGTCCGCAAGGTGATCTCTTACGCCTACGAGCAGACCGGCCAGGCGGGGCTGGCCAAGGAGATCTGGCACTACACCGAAGGAATGCCGCTGGCGCGATACCTCGTCCGCCTCGGCTGGAAGGCCTATTACTGGTCGCCCGACACGGACAACCCGAAGGACGGCGACAAGGAACACCCGTACACCTACAAGGTCGCGATCGGCCAGAAGAAGTACTACGACATGCCGGTCATCGGCACGATCGTGAATTACGCCCCCCACGACGCCGGCTTGCCGAACTGGATCCCGGTCCTCGGCAGCATGGGCGATACGAAACTCGATCCCGCGGCCCTGCTCAAACTCCAGAACATCCGCTTCGCGTTCGGGATCGCTCGCGGAGCGATGCACACCTTCCTCTTTTCCGCCGGCGACGTCTACGAAGTCCACTGGCGCGACATCGGCGCGAACCTCTACGGCAAGACGCCCCTCCAGAACTACGACTGGCTATCCGGCGCACTCGTCCTTCCCCCGTAACGCCCACCGGCGCATTCCCTCATGATCTCCGGCACGCTCCGCGCCCGGCTCCTGCTCCGGCAGAGCCGCTCGCTCAAGGACAAGCGCCAGGTTGTCCGGTCGATCCTCGACCGGCTGCGCAATTCGTTCAACGTCTCCGCCTCCGAGGTCGACACGCACGACGACGTGAAGGTGCTGACGCTCGGTTTCGCGATCGTGGGCACCGAGCACGGCGCGGTGAAGGGCGCCTTGCAGGCCATCGCCGAGGCGCTGCGGGCGCACCCCGTGGCCGAGTACCTGGGTAGCGAGATGGAAGTGGGGCGGTGACTATTCCTTCTTCAGCTTCGGCAGCGGCATCCGCACGACGAGGTCGTCGCAGCCGTAGGGTTCGTCGCCGTAGGTCTTGCCGCCGTCGTCCTTCCCGTTCGCTCCGACGCTGTAGAGCAGGTAGCCGTCCTTCGCGGGCTTGTAGACGAGTGGTTTGCCGTTGAAGAGATCGGCGGGGATCGCGGCGATATACTTTGGAGCGAGGTCCGCGAGCTGTTGGGGGTAGGTGCCGTTTGCGAGTCTGTATTCCGCGAGGGCGAAGGCGAGCCGGAGATTCAAGCGTTGTTGATGGAGTCTGACGCCCGAGTGCAACAACTTTACATAGATTTTCGGGGAGTGAAATCGACGAAGTACGTCACGCACCTTTTCAGGTTCGATTTTCGAGAGTTCTTCGGGGTCGGTCATCATCGATGCGAATGCGAACGCTTCGCCAAGTCCGTCCAAGTCGACCTTGGTGTTGTTCGGTCCCCGCGCTGCGATAGGCTGTAAGCCGGTGAGCGGATTCTTACGCAGCGAGGCGACGGTCTTATCAAGTGCGTCGTTCGTTTCCCTCTGTAACGACTCGAACCAGCGGGAATCGAATCCTTCTCGCAATGTTATGTTCTGGATTCGAGAAGCCGTGACGTGGAAGGTTTGAAGGATGTCCAGTCGGGAAAACCGCTCCTGCAAGTCGATGGTCCGATCGAGCGGGTGGGGCGTCGGCAGTCGCAACCATTCGTTGCGGTACTTTTCCATCGAACGCGCGTCGCCCGGTACCATCGCGATAAAGGTTGCGGAAGCTTGCAATTCGTATATCTCCGTCGCAACACCGATCAGGTAGTCGATCGTTGTTCCTCCGGAAATCCGACGCGACAGACGCTGCGCGGCGAGCAGATCCGACCAGGCTTCGTCGAATTCCTTCCGTGCTATCCGATTCATCGCGCGATTGCAGATCGCATCGCAGATACTGCGCATACGATTCGACCAGGGAGCTACCGATCCGGTCAGCGAAGGCCGCGAGCCGTCTTTCGGCCGATGAACCAAGGGACTGAAAAAGTTCGGTCGTAGTGACGCCCCCACGCAGATGTCTAGCGCCTTGGCATTCGATTCGATCCATGCCCCATGCATTGGTATTTCCGCGAGACTCCACGGACGCGATCGTGCAAAAGTCTCCTGCCGAAACAGTTGTTCCCACTCGGAGTCGTCACGCGATTTGTGTCCTTCCGTTTTCCGACGAAATTCGTCCAAACTCACGAAATACTCCCCCTCCGCCCGCGGCGGCTTCACGCCGAGCCACTTCCACCAGTCGGCGTGCAGCTCCTTTCCCTCCGGCTTCGGGCCGATCGCCTGCATCAGCAGCACGACGGCGTTCGTCTCAGGCGTGATCGTGCCGCGCAGGCGTTCGTTCAGCGCCGTCTCGTAGTCGATGTAACCGTCCTTGTCGAGGGGCTCGGTGATGTAGGTCGTGTCCTTGCCGAGGGTGAACTTCGGTTTGGGTTTCGGTTCCGGCGGTGCGCTGATGAGCGCAACGCTTCCGATCAGGATCACGAGCAGACTCAGGGGAATCGCGTGCGATTTCATGGCGGAATCTCCGTGTCTGCACGATAACGGAAAACCCGGTCGGTCGCGAAGGAAATGTCGATTGCTGTTCGCCTCACAACTGCGGTTCTTCGACCTTCAGCTTCGGCGGGCCATTGATCAGCTCGACCAGCGATTGGATCGCGACGTAGAAGGCGGGGACGAAGAAGACGGCCAGCACCGTCGAGGTGATCATGCCGCCGAAGACGGCCGTGCCGAGCGATTGCCGGCTCGCCGCGCCGGCGCCGGTCGCGAACACCAGCGGCACCACGCCGAGGATGAACGCGATTGAGGTCATGATGATCGGCCGGAAGCGCATCTTCGCGGCGGTCACGGCGGCGTCGCGGATCGATTGGCCCGTCAGGCGCAGCTCGCGGGCGAACTCGACGATCAGGATCGCGTTCTTGGACGCCAGCGCGATGATGAGCACGACGCCGATCTGCGTGTAGATGTTGTTGTCGAGTCCGCGGATCGCGACGCCGGCGACGACGCCGAGGATGCCCAGCGGCACCACGAGGATGACGGCGAGCGGCAGCAGCCAGCTCTCGTACTGGGCCGCAAGCACGAGGTAGACGAGCAGCACGGCGAAGCCGAAGACCATCACCGATTCGCTGAGCTTGAGGCTGAGGCCAAGGAACTCGATCGGCTTGGGTGCGAGTCGACGCTCCTGGTACGCGATGGAGGTCCATTCGTAGCCCATCGTCTGCGGAAGGACTTCGGCGGCGATCTTCTCCATGCGTTCGAGCGCCTGGCCGGAACTGACGCGGAAGTCGCGCGTCGATCCGCTGATGGTGGCGGAGGGGTAGAGGTTGTAGCGCATGATGGACTGCGGGCCGACGCGGATTTCGACGTCGAGGAGCGTGCCGAGGGGCACGCGGCCGCCGTCGCGGTTGCGGACTTCGAGGCGGCGGAGGAGTTCGGTGTCGCCCCGGAACTGGGCGTCGGCCTGGATGCGCACCTGGTAGGTGCGGTCGAACTTGTTGAAGTCGTTCACGTAGATGGAGCCGAGGTTCGCCTGGAGGGCGGCGAAGACGTCGTTGAGGGGCACGCCCATCTTCTCGGCCTTTTCGCGGTCGATGTTCAGGTAGATCTGGGGCACGCCGGCGCGGAAGGTGGATCGCGTGGCCGGGGGCGGCGCGATTTCCGGGTGTTTGGCGGCCTCGGCGATCATCGCCTGCGTGCGCTCCTGCAGGACTTCCAGCCCGACGCCGCCGCGGTCCTCGATCTTCATTTCAAAGCCGCCCGAGAAGCCCAGCCCCTGAATGGACGGCGGAATGATCACGAAGATGTTGGCTTCCTTGAACTGAATCAACTCCATCTGGAGCGCCTGCACGAGCCGGGCCTGGGATTGCTCGGGCTTGGTGCGCTTGGACCAGTCGGTCCAGGCGATGAACGCGGTGGCGCCGTTCGGGGCGGCGGTGCCGTCGAGCAGGGACAAGCCGCCGAGGACGAACCAGTTCTCGACGGTGCCGGCCTCGCGATAGCGGCCGAGAACTTCGTTCATGCGGATGGCGACTTCGCGCGTCCGGTCGAGCGAAGCGGAGTCGGGGAGTTGAACGGCGACGACGGCATAGCCCTGGTCTTCCTGCGGGAGGAATCCGGTCGGGACCTCGTTGTACCACTTCCAGGTGCCGTAGCCGAGGGCGAAGAACGCGACGAAGACGAGCCACCAGA
Source organism: Gemmataceae bacterium (assembly GCA_019636445.1). Lineage (GTDB taxonomy): Bacteria > Planctomycetota > Planctomycetia > Gemmatales > Gemmataceae > Limnoglobus. The sequence continues at coordinate 44,050 of JAHBXO010000031.1, forward strand.
CGCGGAGCAGCATGCGCACGATCCAGGTGTAGGCGCGTTCGACGGGTTTGTAGACGAAGTCGAAGATTCGGGTGAAGACGTTTTTTCCGGTGTGCGGGCGGAGGTAGGCGGCGCACTGGGCGGGCTTGAGCGTGAGGGCGTTGACGGCGCTGATGACGGCGGTGGCGGCGATGGTGAGCGCGAACTGGCGGTACATCTGGCCGGTGATGCCGCCGAGGAACGCGGTCGGCACGAACACGGCCAGGAGCACGAAAGTGATGGCGATGACCGGGCCGGTCACTTCGTTCATCGCCTTGATGGTGGCTTCGCGCGGGGCCATGCCTTCTTCGATGTGGTGGCTGGCGTTCTCGACGATGACGATGGCGTCGTCGACGACGATGCCGATGGCGAGGATGAGGCCGAAGAGCGTGAGCAGGTTGATGGAGAAGCCGAAGAGGTACATGAAGGCGAACGCGCCGATGAGGGTGACGGGCACCGTCGTCGCGGGCACGAGCAAGGCGCGCCAGCTTTGCAGGAAGACGAGGATGACGATGAGGACGAGCAGGCCGGCTTCGATCAGCGTTTTGTAAACGTTCGAGATGGCGGAGTCGACGAACTTCGTGGTGTTGAAGGGGATGGTGAATTCCATCCCCTGGGGCAGGGTCGGGCGGATCTTTTCCATGGCGGCGATGACGCGGGTGGCGACGTCGAGCGCGTTCGAGCCGGGGAGCTGATAGACGAGGATGTTGGCGGCGGGCATGCCGGAGCGGGCTTCGAACGAGTCGTAGGACTGGCCGCCAAGTTCGACGCGGGCGACGTCGCGAAGATAAACAATCTGCCCGTTCGCACCGCTCTTGACGACGATCTCCTCGAACTGCGGCGCGTCGGTGAGTCGTCCGAGAGTGGTGACGGTGAGCTGGAACGCCTGGCCGGAGGGGTTCGGCGGCTGGCCGACCTGCCCGGCAGCGACTTGCACGTTCTGCCGGGCCAGCGCGGCAATGATGTCTTGCGTCGTGAGTTGCCGGGCCGCCATCTTGTCCGGGTCCATCCAGACGCGCATGGAGTACGAACCGGCGCCCTTCACCGTCACTTCGCCGACGCCCTTCACGCGGCTGAGTTCGTCCCGCAGGCGCAGCGTCGCGTAGTTCGACAGGAACAGCGGCTTGAAGGTGCCGTTCTCGGAGGTGAGCGAGACGACGAGCAGGATGTTCGACGACTGCTTCTTCACCGTCACGCCCTGGCGGCGAACCTCGTCGGGAAGCCGCGGCTCCGCGACCGCGATCCGGTTCTGGACCAGGACCTGGGCGTCGTCGAGATTCGTGCCGATTTCAAAGGTGATCGTCAGCGAATACGAGCCGTCGGCGGAACTCGTCGAGGACATGTACATCATGTTCTCGACGCCGTTGATCTCCTGTTCGAGCACCGCGGCCACGGTGTTGGCGACATCCTTCGCGTTCGCGCCGGGGTAGACGGTCGTAACGACCACGGTCGGTGGCGTGATCGAGGGATATTGTTCGATCGGTAGCCGCGTGACCGCCACGAATCCGAAGAGGATCGTGAGGATCGCGAGGACGTTCGCGAAGACGGGGCGGTCGATAAAGAAACGAGAGATCATGAAACGGCCGCCGGGGGCGGTCCTTCTCGTGGATGGAACGGGCCGTCACTTTTTCGGAGAGGGTGCAATCAGTTCGCGAAGGTCCGGCGCGACCGGCTGTCCCGGGAACGCCTTCTGCAATCCGTTCACGACGACCCGATCGGTCGGCGACAGGCCGGATTGAATGGCGACCATGGACTGGACGGGCAGTTCCGCGGCGTCGGGCGCCTTGGGATTGGCCCCGGCCCCGATTTTCCAGCCGGGTTCGGCAGTATCCGTCGATTTCGGCTTGCGCCAGAAGGTCTGCCGCACGACGTCCACGGTCTGCTTGCGAATCGTGTCCTTCTCCGTGAGGACGTAGACGTAGCGGCCTTCCTGATCGGTCATGAGGGCGACTTCGGGGATGACCGGCAGGTCGCGGGCCGGCCCGTTGGGCACGCGAATCTTCGCGTAGAGGCCGGGGTAGAGTTCGCGGTTCTTGCCGTCGGGTCCGAGGGGATTCTCGAGTTCCCCACGGATGCGGACGGTGCCGGTGCCGGTGTCGACGCGGTTCTCGCGGAAGTCGATTTTGCCGATGTGGGGGAACCCGCGTTCGTTCGTGACGGCGACCTCCATGCGGACGGCGGCGCGGTCGGCTGCCTTGGATTGCAGGAAGTCGACGAGGTCGCGCTCGGCGGCGTCGAAGTAGACGTAGAGTTTGTCCATGCGGACGATGGTCGTGAGTAGAGTCGTTTCGTTTTGGCCGACGAGGTTCCCCTGCGTGATGAGGGTGCGGTTGATGCGCCCGTCGATCGGGGCCTTGATGTCGGTGTATTCCAGCTCGAGTTCGGCGGTGCGTTTGGCGGATTCTCCGGCGCGTTCGTTGGCGAGCGCGGTCTTGATCTGCGCCTGCGCCACGGCGAGGAGCGCCTCCGCTTTGTCGACTTCGGCGGCGGACGCGGCCGTGCCGAGCGCTTTCTGACGCTTTACTTCCGCCTCGGCGAGTTTCTCCTGTGCCTTGGCGTTCGCGTGGTCGGCACGGGCGCGTTCGATGTCGGCCTCGGCCTTGGCCACCATCGCCTTGTATTCGCGCGGGTCGATCGTGTAGAGCGGAGTGCCCTTTGTTACATCGACGCCGTCGACGAAATGGACCTTTTCGAGATAGCCCTTCACGCGGGCCCGAACCTGTACGGTCTCGATCGCGTCGAGGTAACCGTTGTATTCGAGATATCCTTGCACCGATTGAATCACGGGTCGGCTGACCGTGACGGACGGGGGTGGCGGCGCCTTCGGGGCTTCGGCAGGGGGGCGGCAACCCGCCGTACAACCCACGAATATCGCCAAGATCGCCATCGCACGGCGGACAGTTCGGAACGGTGTCATATCGGAACTACCTCGCCATAGCGATAAACTTACAGCAGGATGATTCTACAAGAGCGGTCTACCTCGATTGTAGTTCGCCGATTGATCGCGAAATTCGTCCCAGGAAACGGATTCCTCCCCACCCGAAGCCAACGCGAGACTCCCATGCCCATTTACCTTCGAATCCTGATTTTGGCGTTGTTATTCGCCGAACCCTCGAAGGCCGCCGAACCGATCCGGCACGCCTTCCTCGCCACAGGGAGTGAAACGTTCATCGTCGACGATTCCGGGAAGGCGACCTGGACCTACCCGCACCCCTCGCGCGACGGGTGGGTCCTTGAGAACGGCCATGTGCTCCTGGCCCTCGCCAAGAGCAAGACGTATCCGGGCGGGGCCGTCGTGGAGGTCGATCGGAAGGGTCAAACCCTGTTCGAGTACAAGGGAACGCAATCCGAGGTGAACACGGTTCAACCGCTTGAAGGCGGGGCGGTCCTGCTGACCGAGGCCGGCGCGAAACCGCGCATTCTCGAGGTGGGACGGGACGGGAAAGTCCGGGCCGAGGTGCCCATCCAGGCCCAGGTCAAGGATCATCATTTACAGACACGGATGACGCGCAAGCTCGCGAACGGGAACTATCTCGTGCCGCAATTGCTCGATCGGGTCGTTCGCGAATACGATCGGTCGGGCAAGATCGTGTGGGAGACCAAGACGCCGCACATGCCGTTCACGGCGATCCGCCTGCCGGACGGACACACGCTCATCGGCTGCACGCTGGGCCACCTCGTGATCGAAGTCGATGGGAAGGGAAAGGAAGTCTGGCGTGTTTCCAACGACGATTTGCCTGGGAAGCCCATCAACGATGCCTGCGGCGTGCAACGGTTGGAGAACGGCAACACGGTCATCACGAGCCATCATGCGACGGCCGGGCAGGTGAAGCTTCTGGAGGTGACCCGCGCGAAGGCGATCGTCTGGACGCACGTGGACAACCGGAAATCGGGCATCCACCATTTCCAGATCCTCGATGCCGGCGGCAAGCCCGAGGGGAAGGTTTCCCTGCGTTGACTCGGCGTCGGGGACTCAGGCCAGCAGTTCCCGCACGACGCGGCCGTCGTGCCCGTCGAGGAGGCTTTGCTCGGCTCCGTTGCGGCGGAAGACCAGTTTCTTCGCGTCCAGCCCGAAGAGATGCAGCAGGGTCGCGTGCAGGTCGTGGTGCGTCACGATCTTGTCGACGGCATGGTGGCCGAAGTCGTCGGTCGCGCCGTGGACGTGCCCGGCCTTGAAACCACCGCCAGCGAACCAGAGCGTGAATCCGTAGGTGTTGTGGTCGCGGCCGACCTTGGCGGTGCCGGCGTCGTTCTGGATGACGGGCAGTCGGCCCATCTCGCCGCCCCACATGACGAGGGTGCTGTCGAGCAGGCCGCGCTGTTTGAGATCCTTCACGAGTGCGGCGGCGGGCTGGTCGGTCTTCTTGCAGGCGGCGGGCAGGGCGGTGCGGATGGAACCGTGGTGGTCCCAGAACTGGTTTTGGGTGAAGACCTGGACGAATCGGACTCCGCGTTCGATGAGCCGGCGTGCGAGGAGGCAGCGCGTGCCGTATTCCGCCGTCGCCGGGTCGTCGAGGCCGTACATCGCCTTGGTCTTGGCCGATTCGCGGCTGAGGTCCATCGCTTCCTTCGCGGCGAGTTGCATGCGGGCGGCGAGTTCGTAGGTGCCGATGCGCGCGTCGAGGTCCATTTCCCCCGGCCGCGCCTGGCGGTGCTCGCGGTTCAGTTCGTTCAGGTATCCGAGGAGTTTCTCCTGCGGCGTGCCCTGGAGGTGCGGCGGGGCGTCGAGGTTCAGGATGCGAGGTTCGCGCGGGCGCACGCTGGTGCCCTGGTAGACCGCCGGCAGCCAGCCGTTCGACCAGTGTTCCGTCGTGCTCACCGGCAGGCTCACGGGGTCCGGCAGGGCGACGAACGCGGGCAGGTTTCGCGATTCCGAGCCGAGGCCGTAGCAGACCCAACTGCCAAGGACGGGGTGGCCGCTGACGATGCGGCCGGTGTTCAGGGCGTGAATGCCTTGCACGTGGTTGTTGACGCCCGTCTTCATGGAACGCACGACGCACAGATCGTCGGCAATGCTCGCGGTGTGCGGGAGCAGTTCGCTGACGTCGAGGCCGCTCTGGCCGTGCTTGCGGAACTTCCACGGCGAACCGAGGACCTTGGAACTGGCCTGCGCGGCGTTGTCGTACTTGATGGTGCCTGGGAACGGCTTGCCGTCGTACTTGGTCAGTTCCGGCTTCGGGTCCAGCAGGTCCATGTGGCTCGGCCCGCCCTGCATGAACAGCGAGATCATCGCTTTCGCCTTCGGGGCGAAGTGCGGCGGCCGGGGTTCGAGCGTGTAAAGCTTTCGTTCGAGGTCCGGTTTGGCCGGTTCGGCGAGCAGGCGATCGCGGTTGAGCAGGTAGGCGAGGGCGACGCTACCGACGCCGAACGTGGCGGAATGCAGGATGTCCCGGCGATTCATGCGCGAACCTCGTCGTAGGCAAACTTTCATGGTACCGCTTTCACGTGGATGTCGAAAGCGGGAAAACGCATCACTTCAGCTTCAACGTACTTGGCTTCAAGCAGAGTCGATCCTTGCAGGCGAGCAGGCGGACGCGGACTTCCAGTTCGCCGTCGTCCTTCGATCGTTTCAGCGTACCGGAGAGCGTCGCCGTGCCGACGTACACCTGATACGCGCCGTCGCCCATGTCCTTCGCGGGGGTGCCGGGCGGGAATGCGATTTCGGCTTCGACGACCTTGCCACCGACCGACACCTCGACGGTCGTCTCCGATTCCTTGAGCGAATCGTTGCCAACCGGGTTCGCATAGACATGCCACGGCTCGGCGATGGTGAGCGTGATGGAGAATGTTTGTTTGCCGTCCTTGTCGGGCTTGCCGGCGGCGAGCTTCGCCGTCACCACGTCGGCGGCCTCGACCGGGTTCTTCGCGACCGGCTTGGGCGCGTCCTTGCCGGCGAGAAGCGTCGGGTCCTTCGCAGCGAGGTCGAGAAGCACGTCCAGCGTGCCGGCGAGGCCGGGCATCGAGCCGGGGCTGGATTTCAAGGCGCCCGCGAAGGCTCGCACGGTGCGGACACTCTGGTCGCGGTATTTCGTATCGCCCGTTTTCTCCGCGAGCTTGAGCAGCGCTCGCGCGGCCACGCCGTTGCCGGAGGGTTGCGCGCCGTCGTAGCTGTCCTTCGATCGCGCGAAAAGCTTCTCGTGGTCGTGGGCGGTGTAGAAGAAGCCGCCGAGGGTGGTGTCGGCGTGCCAGCGGATCATCGTGTCGGCGGTCGCCTTCGCCTCGTCGAGCCAGCGCTTCTCGCCGGTGGCGTCGTGCAGGTTCAGCAGACCATGAAGGACGAAGGCGTAGTCGTCGAGGAAGGCGTTGCCGCGCGGCGCGGGCTTCTCGCCCGGCACGGCGGCGTGGAGCCGGAACAGCCGGCCGTCCTTGTTGCGCATCGACTTCAACACGAACTCCGCGGCCTTCGCGGCGGCGGCGGTGTATTCCGGTTTCTTCAGCACCTCGCCGGCCTTCGCGTACCCGGCGATCATCTGCCCGTTCCAGCCGGTAATGATTTTCGTATCGAGGAACGGCCGCACCCGTTTCGCCCGGTGCGCGAGCAGCTTCGCCTTCAGCGGTTCGAGCTTCGCGAACAGCTCCGCTTCTGTCAGCTTCATCTCCTTGGCTAATTCCGCCGTCGGCTTCGGCAGCCGCAGGATGTGGTACTTCTCCTCGAAGTTCGGCTCGCCGATGCCGTACACGGTCTTCAGGAACGCCAGGTTCTTCCCGCTCTCGATCACCTGCGCCAGTTCGTCCGTCGTCCAGACGTAGAACTCGCCCTCGACGCCATTGCTGTCGGCATCGAGCGCCGAGTAGAACGCGCCCTCGGGGCTGGTCATCTCGCGGGCGAGGAACGCGTGCGTCTCGGCGATGACGCGCGGGTAGAGCGGGTCGGGCGTGGCGCGGTGCGCCTCGGCGTACAGCTCCATGAGCTGCGCGTTGTCGTAGAGCATCTTCTCGAAGTGCGGCACGGTCCAGGTGCGTTCGGTGCTGTAGCGGTGGAAGCCGCCGCCGAGCTGGTCGTAGATGCCGCCTTCGGCCATCTTCCGCAGCGTCAGTGCGATGTTCGCGGCCAGCTTCTCGTTCCCCGGTTTGAGGCTCTGCCCGTGAAGGTAGCCGACGGCGGCGGGGCGGGGGAACTTCGTGCCGCGGAACTGCGCGAGCTTGTTGCCGATGCCGCCGTGGACCGGGTCGAATTCGAACCAGCGCGTGGCGTCCGCCACGATCTCGCGGTCGAGCGCCACGAGCGGCGTCGCCTCGCCGCGGCCGAGCGATTCGACGGTCAACCGTGCGATGCGATCCGCCTGCGCCGCCAGTTCGTCGCCCTTCGTGGAGTTCAGCTCGATGACACGCTTCAGGATGGTGGGGAACCCGGTGATGGTGCCGTCTTCGACTTTCTTGTCCGCGGGCGGGAAGTAGGTGCCGCCGAAGATCGGCTTGCCGTCCGAGGTGAGGAACATGGACAGCGGCCAGCCGCCGCTCACACCCGTGGTGTTGAGTGCGGCCATGTAGATCTCGTCGATATCAGGGCGCTCTTCGCGGTCCACCTTCACGCAAACGAAGTTCTCGTTGAGCACCTTCGCGATCGCTTCGTTCGCGAACGACTCGCGCTCCATCACGTGGCACCAGTGGCACGCGCTGTAGCCGATGGAGAGGAAGATCAGCTTCTTCTCCTTCTTCGCGCGCTCGAGCGCCTCGGTTCCCCACGGATACCAGTCGACCGGGTTGTGCGCGTGCTGGAGCAGGTACGGGCTGCTTTCCTTCGCGAGGCGGTTCGGTTTCCCCTTCGGCTTCGGATCGGCGGAGGCCAACGGCGGCGTGAGGGCCAACAGGAGCAAGAATGCGACTCGCGACATGACGGAACTCGGTGGGGCGGGCTTCAGCGCAGGTTATGCGCGAAGTGGAATCGGACAAGCCGCACTACGGACAATCGCAATCGAGATTTCGACTTCCGAAGTCCGGTTTCGACTTCGGAAGTCCCCCGAGCATTCGACTTCCGAAGTCGAAACCGGACTTCGGAAGTTGGTCTTCCCCATGACGCACTACGGACAATCGCCGGCATTTCCCGACAATGAAGGAACACACCCGGAGACCGACCGATGACGGTCATTCGACACGCCGACGAACCCGCCGCGAACGCCGAACGCGAATCGGTCATGCGGCTCGAACCACGAAGCCTGCGGACCTTCACGCCGACGCAGGCCGTCATCGCCAAAAGCGCCGGCACCTACCACTGGACGCCCGACGGCCGCCGTCTTTACGACTTCAGCTCCGGCGTACTCGTCTCGAACCTCGGCCACAACCCCACGCGCTGGACGTCACGTTTCTTAGACATGATGGGTTGGAATCAGGAGGCAGGAGGCAGGAGGCAGGAGGCAGGAGGTTACTTTCCGGCCGTCCCGATGACGGCCTACAACGCCATCACGCCGCTCGAAGCCGAGGCGAATCGGCGACTCGTCGCCATGCTGAAGCGATGCCCCGGCGGGAACCGGCTCGAGAACGTGCTCTGGGCCGCGTCCGGCTCCGAGGCGATCCAGAAGGCGCTCTGGGCCGCGATGGCGCGGGATAAGACGCGCCCGATGATCCTCGCCACCCGCTTCGGCTTCCACGGCAAGAAAGGCCTCTCGTGCGCCGTCACCGGCAGCGAGACCGACTCCGAGCGCGACCCGCGCGTGAAGTTCGTCTCCTTCCCGATGGCCGAGTGCCGCGACGTGTCGATGCGGAACGAGCCGTTCGACCCCACGCCGTATCGCAAGGAACTCGACGCCCTCTGGCAGCAGTACGGTGCGAAACTCGGCTGCCTCATCACTGAGCCGTATCTTGGCGGCGGAGGCTCGTACCACCCGCCGAAGGCGTACCTGCAAACGCTCCAACAATTCTGCCGAGAGAAGGACCTCGTCTTCATCCTCGACGAAGTGCAGGCGAACTTCGGCCGCACCGGCAAGATGTTCGCCTTCGAGGCCTACGGCCTCGAACCCGATCTCGTGGTGCTGGGCAAGGGCCTCGGCAACGGGGTGCCGGTCGCGGCGGTCGTGGGTCGAGCCGACATCTTCAACGCGCTCGATTACGGCGAGACGTCCGACACCTGGAGCGCGAATCCGATCAGCTCCGCGGCCGTGCTGGCGACGATCGACGAGTTCGAGGCGCGGGACGTGCTGGGCGCGATGGCGGAACCCTCGCGGATCATCGAGGCCGGGCTCGTGCGGTTGAAGACGCTTCCGTTCGTGGGGGCCGTGCGCGGCGAAGCCGGCGGAATGGTCTGGGGCGTCGAGTTTCAGGACCACGCTGGCAAGACCGGGCCGGAATGGGCGAACGCCTTCGTCCTCGCGGCGTATCGCGGGAATGGGAAGGACGGCGTGCACCTCCTTGGGCCGCTCTCGAAGAAAGTCGTGCGCGTCGCTCCGCCGCTCACCATCACCGTCGACGAGGCGAAACACTCGATGGATTTGCTCGAAAGCGTCGCGGCGGGGCTGGCATGACCGATCCGCTGCGGGAACTGATCGACACGGCGCTCGAACTGATGAACCATTCCTTCGCACCGCCCGGCGACGTCGCCGCGGCGCGATTGGAGTTTTACCACCAGTTCCGCAAGCTCTGGGACCGCGGCATCCCCGTCGGCATGGGTCTGGGCCATCTGGTCGTGAAGTCCGACGGGGATCGGCTGATCGTCGAACGGATCGCGGAGAGGGGCCAACCGGGCGAAACGCTTGCGGAGATTTCGTTCGCCGGGACAAGTCAGGGAAATCGCATCGCGGTCGCCCACGACGGCCGCCGCTGGCACATCTCGTAACAAGTCACCAGGAATTGAATCGACCTGTCAGTTCCTTCAGTAACCCGATGCGGTCAATTTCGGGATGCAATCCGTGCGGATCGAGAAGAATCGCCCGCATCCCCATCGCGCAGGCACCACGGTAATCGTTCTCGAGATCGTCACCGACGTAGACCACGCATTCGGGCGTCACGCCGTTCAAGATTCCGACAATCTCCGAAAAAAAATAGCCCGATGGCTTTCGATACCTGACTTGCGAACTGACGACGACGTTCCGCTTGAGTGGCGTCAGTTCCTGGAACGAATTGACGATTCGCAGGAGCCGCTGGTCGAAGTTGGATGCAAGCCCGAGCACGAGGCCGCGATCGCGGAGCGCATCGAATACGGCCGCGGCGTTCGGATCGACGGTCCACGCTTCCGGCTGGGCGAAATGATCCCACAACTGCGGGAAGCAACTCGCGTTGCCGAGCGTCGCCGAAACGATGTTCCGCCAGCGTTCGAATTCGCGTGCTTCGGACGTGACCCAGTCTGCGGCGCGGTCTCGCTCCTCCTCCGCTCGAAATGCGGCACGGAACCGCCGGGCGATCTCGGCCTCGTCGAGTGCGATTCCGTGGCGGGCCGCCACGGCCGCATACGTCCGCGCCGGCGGTTCGGCCGGGTGGATCAGCGTGCCGACGGCGTCGAAGATCACGGCCCGAACGTCGTGGTTCATACGATTCAACTTATGCTTGCCGACGCGCTGTTCTCGCCCTGCGGCTTGTATCGCTACCGGCTCTCGCGGTTGTGGGATCGCGACCGCCCGCTCGCCGCGTTCGTCATGTTGAACCCGTCCACGGCGGACGCGACGACCGACGACCCCACCATCCGCTGCTGCGTCCGGCTCGCCGAACGCGAAGGCTTCGGCGGCATCCGCGTCGTCAACCTCTTCGCCTTTCGCACGCCGGACCGATTGGAACTGGACGCCGTTTCCGATCCCGTTGGCCCCGCGAACGACCGGCACATCCGCGCCGCGGTCCGCGCCGCCGACGTCTGCATCCTCGCGTGGGGCGGCTACCTGCCAGCGCCCGATCGCGCGAATCGCGTGCTCGCGCTGCTCAAGAAGTCGAAGACTCCGCTAAAATGCATCGAGATGATCGGCCCCGCCGGGAATCGCCAGCCGCGGCACCCACTCTACCTTCGCCGCACCGCGACCCTCGTCGATTTTCCATGAGACGACCATGACCGAACACGCCATCCTGCCCGCTGCGAACCGCCGCCTGTTCCTCCGACAGTCCGCTCTCGGCCTTGGCGGGATCGCGCTCGGCTCGCTGCTCGCGAACGAATCGCGAGCGGAAGCCCTCAAGGGTGTGCTGGAGAAGCCGCACCACGAACCGAAAGCAAAGCGGATCATCTACCTCTTCATGGCCGGCGGGCCGAGCCAACTCGACCTCTACGACCACAAGCCGCTCCTCGTCGAGAAGAACGGTACCGACCTGCCCGAGAGCGTGCGCAAGGGCCAGCGACTCACCGGCATGTCCGGCAACCAGGCGACGCTGCCACTCGCCGGCTCCATCTTCCAATTCGCGAAGCACGGGAAGAGTGGTGCGACGGTCAGCGACCTGCTGCCGAACATCGCATCGATGGCGGACGACCTCACCTTCGTGAAGTCGTGCTACACCGAAGCGATCAACCACGACCCCGCCATCACCTTCTTCCAGACCGGCCACCAGATCGCCGGCCGGCCGAGTTTCGGCGCGTGGCTCTCCTACGGCCTCGGCAGCGCGAACGAGAACCTCCCGGCCTTCGTCGTCCTCGTCTCCAAGGACCGCACCGAACAGGGCCTTTACGCACGCCTCTGGGGGAATGGTTTCCTGCCGAGCGTTCATCAGGGCGTGCAGTTCCGCAGCGGCAAGGACCCCGTGCTCTATCTGCAGAATCCCGACGGCGTCAGCGCCGAGGGCCGTCGCAAGATGCTCGACCGCCTGAAGGAACTGCACGCGATCCAGGGCGAAGCCGAGGGCGATCCGGAGATCGCGGCGCGAGTGGCGCAGTACGAGATGGCCTACCGGATGCAGACGAGCGTGCCGGACGTGATGGACTTCTCGAAGGAGCCGAAGGACATCTTCGACCTCTATGGTGAGGATGCGAAGAAGCCCGGAACGTTCGCCGCGAACTGCCTGCTCGCCCGACGGCTGGCGGAGCGGAACGTGCGGTTCATCCAGCTCTACCACCCCGGCTGGGACCACCACGGCGGATTGCCCGGCGGCATCCGGCGCCAAGCGAAGGACATCGATCGGGCCTGCTACGGGTTGATCCAGGATTTGAAGCGGACTGGGATGCTGAAGGACACGCTCGTCGTTTGGGGCGGCGAGTTCGGCCGCACGAACTACAGCCAGGGGAAGCTGACCGCCGACAACTACGGGCGGGACCACCATCCGCGCTGCTTCTCGATGTGGTTCGCCGGCGGCGGCATGAAGCCGGGAATCACTTATGGTTCCACCGACGATTACGGCTACAACGTGGCTGAGAACGGCGTCCACGTCCACGACGTGCAGGCGACCCTGCTGCATCTGCTCGGCATCGACCACACGAAACTGACGTACAAGTTCCAGGGCCGCTATTACCGGCTCACGGACGTGCACGGCGAACTCGTGAAGCCGATCCTCGCCTGAGTCATCAGCCCTTCCACTCGGCGACGCCGCCATTGTTCATCGCGAGATTCGCGAGGTGCGCCGCCGACGCACCCGACACGCCCGCCTCCGCCGGCGCCGTCGGCGTCTTGCGGCTGCGCATGCACTCGATCCAGTTTGTCAGGTGCAAGAGTTCCCCGTCCGGCTTGTCGTAGAAGTCGGCTCCCTTCGGCCCGGTGCCGAGAATGCGGTCCTTCGGTTCGAACTTCTTGGTCCGTTCCGGGATGAACTCGTGACGGCCGCGGTCGATGTAGCAGGTGCCGTCGGTCCCCTGGAATTCGATATGCGCGCCGTTGCGGGCGTTGCTGAAGGTGCCCTCGAAGTACATCTGCACGTTGCCGGGGTAGGACAGGATCGTCTGCACCGTGTCCGGCGTTTCCCACACGCCCTTCGCGTTCACGAACTCGCCGAGGCTGACCGCCTTCGTCGGGTGGTCCACGTCGAGCACCCAGTGCGCCACGTCCACCCAGTGAACCATCAGGTCGGTGAAGATACCGCCGCCGAAATCCCAGTACCAGCGCCAGTTGCGGAAGCGGTATTCGTCGAACTCCTGTTTCTTCGCCGTGCCGAGGAACGCGGTCCAATCGACGCTCTTCGGGTCGACGCCGAGCGGGAAGCGCTTGACGCGGTCGCTGTTCCGATTCCAGCTCATCTTCACCTTCAGCACCTTGCCGATCTTGCCGCCCTGGATCAGTTCGCGGGCCTCGGCGATGTGCGGCATGCTCCGCTGCTGGGTGCCGACCTGCACGATCCGCTTGTGCTCGTTCTGGGCGGCGATGACGGCCTTGCCTTCGCTCAGTTCGTGTGTCAGCGGCTTCTCGACGTACACGTCCTTCCCGGCCTTGCACGCCGCGATCGTCAGCGGCACGTGCTGGTGGTCCGGCGCGCCGATGAGCACCGCGTGCACGTCCTTGTCGCCGAACACCTCCTCGGCCCGCTTCGTCGTCTTCGCCCCCGGCACCATCTTCTTTGCCTCGTCGAGCGCCTTGTCCCAGACGTCGCAGAGGACAGTGACGCGAACGCCGGGGATGGTGATGAGCGATTTCAGCAGGTGCCGCGCCCGGCCGCCGGAGCCGACGACGCCGACGTGGATCGTCTCGTTGGCGGCGAACGAGGTCGCGGAGGAACCGGTGACGGCGAGAACGCCGGCGGAGGTTTGCAGGAAGCTGCGACGGGAGAGGGAGGACATCGTTGAACTCGTAAGAGGAGTGGTACCAGCCTGGAGCGCAAGCGACGGGCGAGCCACGCCCGTCGCTTGCGCTCCAGGCTGGAAGATCGCTACTTCTTGATCGCGTCGACCGCGAGTTTCTGAAACTCTTCGCGCATGACCGACGCGTCGCCGTTGCTCAGGCCGGTGCGGGCGATCATGAGGATGACGTAAAGATCCTGCTTCGGGTCGATCCAGTACTGCGTGCCGAACGCGCCGCCGTGGCCGAAGGTGCCCGGCGACAGCATGGCCGTCACGCCCTTCGGCTCCTTCACCACGGCGAATCCGTAGCCGAAGCTCATCCCGTCGACGAAGCCGGTCTTAATGTCGCCGGTCTGCGTCTTCGTCATCTCGGCGAAGTTCTTCTCGCTGACGATCCGCTTCCCGCCGAGCGCGCCTTTGCCAAGCATCGCCTGGCAGAGCTTGGCGATGTCGCCGGCCGTGGAGTACAGCCCGCCCGCCGGCACCGGGTGCTTCGCACCGGCCGGCAATTCGAGGATCTGATTCGTCGCCGCGACGAGGATGTTATCCTTCTTGTTGTAGATCGTGGCCGTGTTCGCCACCTGCTCCGCCGAAGGGTAGAACGTGGTGTTCTTCATGCCGAGCGGGTCGAACACACGCTTCTGCAGGAAGACGTGGTACGGCTCGCCGGAACAGACTTCGATGATGCGGCCGAGCGTGTCGATACCGGGGTTGCAGTACGACCACTTCGTGCCCGGCTCGAAGACGAGCGGCTCTTTGCCGATGATGTTCGAGGTCTCTTCGAGCGTCTTGTTCCGTTTCTGGTACACGTCCGCACAGGCTGCCGGATAGTTCGGCAATCCGGCGGTGTGCGTCAGCAGATCTCGGAGCGTGATCGGCCGCTTCGGGTCCTTCAACTCGCCGCCGACTTTGAGCTTCTGGCCCTGGAATGCCGGGATGTGCTTCTCGACCGGATCGTCGGGCGAGAGCTTGCCCTCATCCGCGAGAATCATGATGCCGAGCGCCGTGATCGGCTTCGTCATGGAGGCGATCTTGAACATCGTTTCCCGCGTCATCGCCTTCTTCGCGTCGAAGTCGGCCATGCCGACGGCGTCGAAGTGGACGATGCCGGAGCTACGGCCGACGAGCGTGACGGAGCCGGAGAGATCGTTCGACTTGTCGAACTGATGCATCCGGCCCGTGATGGCCGACACGACCGGCGGCGCCTGCCCGAACGTCGGTGCCGCCAGCGCGAGCAGAACCATCGTGGAGAGAACGCGACGCATGACGACTCCAAGAGTAGGGAGGGACCACGAATCAGACGAATAACACGAATGAAAACGAAGACTTGGTTTTGATTCGTCTTATTCGTCTGATTCGTGGTCTATTTCAAAAGGTCCGCTGGCTTCACGCCCTTCTTGTGACCGCCGAACTTGAACGGCAGCGGCTGGAACACACCGACGATGTCCACGTTCGTCTTGTCAGGGATCTGGGATTCCATCCCCAGCGCCCAGAGGCAGCCGTTCACGATCATCCGACGTGTTCCTTCCGATAGCAGGTCTTCCGAGGCGCCCATGGTCGTCGTGAAGACGCGGGCGTGCTTGTCGCCGTGGGTCTTCGTCCACGCCACCGGCATCATCGGATCGTTCTTCTTGCCGGCGACCGCCTTCGAGTCGTCCTTCAAGGTCTCCGTCACTTCGCCCATCACAAGTGGTTTGCTGTCGCCGGGCAGCGGGAGCTTCACGGTGTACACGTCCGTCGTGCCGAAGATCTCGCCGTCCTTGATCCCCTTGAGGATCGGGTGCTTCTCCTGACCGTGAGCGATCCGGCCGCGCGTGCCCTCCTTGCCGTGATGGCCGTGGTGGGCGACCCACGTCTCGCCGAGGACGCTGCGACCAAAGCCACCGTCCGCGAACTGCCAATGGTAATGCTGGAAATCGCTGTTCTTGAGGTTGAAGGCGTGCGTCGCCGTGCGCAGGCCGACGACGGGCTTGCCGGCGGCGACGTAGTCCACGACGTGCTTCATTTGGGCGTTCGGCAGGTTGCGGAACCGCGTGAAGATCACCATCAGGTCGGCGGTCTTCAGCGCTTCGAGGCCGGGGATGTTGTCGGTGACTTGCGGGTTGATCGTCTCGCCGTCCTTGTCGATGGCGAACAGCACGGTGCATTGGAAGCCGTGGTGCTTGTTCAGGATTTTCGCGAGTTGCGGCAGGGCTTCCTCGGAGCGGTACTCCTCGTCGCCGCTGACGAAGACGATGTGCTTGCCCTTGCCGATCCCGTCGCCGCCGGGAAGTTCGATCCAAGGATCGGCAGCCGGGGTGAAGGAGGCGAAAACGACGAGAAACAGGACCGTTGCGATGCGTTTCATGGGAGTGGTTCGAGAGGTTGGGATTGCACGCGAGTATACGCCGCGCATCGCTCGTCGGGTAGGGAGCACGACACTCGGCGAATTCTCACTTTGATCCGTTGCCCGATGGCGGTATGATCGGAACAGTTGAACCGCCCACCCCGCCTTTCCCTTCAGGAGTCGGCCATGACGCCACGCGACGACATCTCATGCACCGAGTGCAACGGTCTTTTCCCCGCAAGCGATCGCCGGAGCTTCTTCCGCCGGATCGGCGGCACGGCCGCGGCCGCCGTCGTGCTGGGAGGAAGCGCATCGTTGGCCCGCGCCGAGAAGGCCAAGGCGAGCGAAGATCTCGTCCGCGAACTGTTCAGCACGCTGTCGGCCGATCAGAAGAAGACCGTCGTCTTGCCGTGGGACCATGTCCTCGCCGCCGGCCAACGGCCAACGCGCCTCGGCATGTACAACGCCGCCATCAAGAACGAAAAGATCGCGACGGTCTATACCAAGGCGCAGCAGGACCTCCTCGACAAGCTCTTCCGCAGCCTCTGCGCTGAAGGCGACGGCTACAAGCGCCTCAGCCGCGGCGGCAACTTCGACGCCAGCGGCGCCTTCACGAACATCGGCGCCCACATCTTCGGCGACCCGACCGAGAAAGGGAAGTTCTCTCTGGTCTTCTCCGGCCACCACCTCACCATCCGCTGCGACGGCAACTCCGAGCCGGGCGCCGCGTTCGGCGGGCCGATGTACTACGGCCACACGCCCGACGGACTCAGCGAGGAGAACGTCTTCTTCTACCAGACCAAGGCCGTCCGCAAGGTCTACGAGGCCCTCGACGAGAAGCAGCGCAAGGCCGCCAGCATCGAAGGCACGCCCGGCGAGCAGTTCAATTCCGTCAAGTTCCGCGACAAGCACCCCGGCCTGCACATCTCCGAGATGAGCAAGGACCAGAAGGCGCTGGTCGAAGGCACGATGCGCGAACTGCTCTCGCCCTTCCGCAAAGAGGACGCCGACGAGGTGATGGAAATCATCAAGACCGTCGGCGGCATGGAGAAGATCAACCTCGCGTTCTACTTCGAGGAGTACGGCGACTCGAAGAACTGGCACTTCTGGCGGTTGGAAGGCCCCGGCTTCGTCTGGAACTTCCGCGTCCTGCCCCACGTGCATACGTTCGTCAACATCGCGAAGCTGGCGTAAGTTCCACGAGTGCGGGCGACGCGTTCCAAGGAACGCGACGCCCGCCTTTCCGTCGAACGGCCGTGGGTTGATTCACGGGTGGAATGGTCGAGATCCGAGGAATCGTCATGAACCGAACGCTGCCCGAACCACTCATGAAAAAGGCCGAGCGCCTCGCAATCGAGCGGGGATTCGACTCCGTTACGGACTATCTGTCGGACCTGTTGGAACGGGAGGAATCGCCGGCCCATCCGTTCGCCGACCGCGAAGCGGAGGTGGAGTCGGCACTGCTGGAAGGATTGGCGAGTGGACCTGCGACGCCGATGACGGCCGAGGATTGGAACGAACTGAAAAGGCGCGTCGTCGAAGTCCATGCGGCGAAAGCGCCATGACTGTCGTCCGTCGCCCGCAAGCCAAAGCCGATTTGGATCACTACGCGGGCTATTTCACACGTCAATCCGGCATCGCTTTGGCCACTCGATTTCTCGAAGCGGCCGAACGGACTTTCGCCGACCTCGCGAGTTTACCCGGTATGGGTTCGCCTTATCCCGTTGATAATCCCAGCCTGAATGGACTCCGCGCCTTTCCGGTTGACGGATTTCCGAATCACTTCATTTTCTACCTGTGGCCATCGGCCCATGATATCGAAATCATTCGCGTGATGAACGCATCGCGGAATCTCGCCCAACATCTCGAAAGTACCCAGAACGATAACCGTTGATGCTTTTCAAGTTCCGCTATTCACGAGCGAGCGGGTATCGTTCCGACCTTGAGCGATTCTACCGTCACCCCACGAACACGCCACCGGTGTAGTTGGGTGGGAACGCCGAGAAGCTACGGGCGAGGCCGCCGAACGGAGACAGCACGCGGACCTGCGAGACGCCCTGGCCGCCGCCGACGAGGAGTTCGGCGCGGCCGTCGCCATCGAGATCCCGCAACGCCACCGGTACGCCGCCTGGTTCGGTGCTGGTGAAGCCGAACGCCTGGTAGAGTCGTTTCGCCGGCTGGTTCCCCTGGAACACCGAGACGGTCGCACGGCCCGCGACGACACGGCCGACGGCGATGTCGGCCTTGCCATCGCCGTTGAAATCCCCGGTCGCGACGAAAACCCCGCCGCGATCGTTCGGCCCGCCGACCGTGATGGTCGCGAGCTTCGCGGAATAGGTGCTCGGTTCGGAGTCGCCCCAAGCTTTCGTGGTCGTGTAGGCGTGAACGGCCGCCGGCCCACCGGCGCCGGGGGCGGCGACAATGTCCGAGATCCCGTCGCCGTTCAGGTCGCCGACGGCGATACGGACGCCGCCGGTGAAGGAAGCGCCGAACGGTTGGAACTCGGCCGCGACCTTTGGCGAACCCTTCCAGAGATCCTGTCCGCGGAAAATGCGCACGGTTGACGTGCCGCCAGCGATGAGATCGATGCGGCCGTCGCCGGTCACGTCGCCGATGGCGAGGAAGGCTCCGGTGGTCGCGCCGGCAAAGGCTTCGAACTCGCCGGCGAGTTTGCGTGTGGCGCCGTCGAAGAGGGCGACGCGCGAGCTGCCGGACAGGGCCGCGACGACGACGTCGTCGATACCGTCGCCGGTGAGGTCGCCGGTCGCGACCGTAACGCCGCCGGTGTAGGTGTTGCCAAAGGGCTGGAACATCGTGAGCAGGGCGTTTGTGCCGCTTTCGTAGACGCTGACCTGGGCGACCTGGCCGGCGCCGGAGCCGACGGCGAACCGGCGGGCGTGGACGACGTCGTCGATCGCCGGTTGGGCGATCACCGTAGTCGAGGGCATGTCCCGGAATTCCAAAGTTTCGACGTGGAGCGGGAAAGGCTTGGCGAGCATCATGTTCGTTCTCCGAAATCGCATCCTGCGGCGGCCGCGATGGCGGCCGTTCGGTCCGACGGGTTAACGGGATCGCCCGGCCTGCTTGCGCGGGAAATCCTTGCAAACCCCTTCTCATTCCCCGGAAAGTCCCTAAAACTTCTGACCGCGATCAGTTGAACGCGCAACAGCATCCGGAGTGGTAAGATGGGAAATCCCGCTGGCGTCCGACGGAAGAAGAAGGAAAAGCGCCGGGCCAAGTTCGAGAAGCGGCTCGGCATTCTCGCCTATGTCCCCAAGGACATCCAGGAAGAGATCAAGAAGGAACTCAAGAAGTGAAACGAACCGCCGGCGACCCCGGCGGTTTTTTTGTTGGGACCCGGTTAGCGTCGCGAGGCTATTTTTCCCGAATGATCATTATCGCATTTGTGCGTCGGTCGGTTTCGGTCGAGAATCGGTTGCGCCGTACCGATCCCGCAACTACGAAAATCGACGTAAGTCGTTGACGGGCATAGGCGCTTCCGGAATTCGGGCGTCTTTTCGCCGGAGGGTGGCGCGGTGGCGGCGGAATCGATGAAGCGGCGGTTCCGGCGGATCAACCCGGCTCGAGTCGATCGGACGTCAGTTGAAGTTCGGTTCCGCGTCCAGGTCGTCCGGGGCGAACTCGCCCAATCGCCATTTCTCGACCGCCAGGGCCGCCATGGCTGCGTTGTCGGTGCAGAGGCTCATCGGCGGGATCAACAGCTCGACTCCTTCCTTGGCGCACATCGCCTGCAGACTTGCACGGAGCGCTTGGTTCGCCGTCACTCCCCCGCCGACCGCCAGGCGCTGCAATCCGGTCTTTCGCAGCGCTTGCCGGCACTTGAGCGTCAGCACGTCCACGACGGCGGCCTGGAAACTCGCGGCGAGATCGGCGAGCCGTTGGCCGGAGGGTGGATCACCTGCCGACAGGTTTTGGCCGTGGCAGGCATAGAGCACGGCCGTCTTCAACCCGCTGAAGCTGAACTCGAGGCGGTCGTCGTGCGCGAAGGCGCGGGGGAATGCGAACGCCTTGGGATCGCCGGCGGCCGCGGCGCGTTCGACGGCGGGGCCGCCGGGGAACCCGAGGCCGAGGATCGCCGCCACTTTATCGAACGCTTCGCCAGCCGCGTCGTCCCGCGTGCCACCGAGGAGGTCCAGCGACAACGCCTCGGCACAGCGAAACAGCGACGTGTGCCCGCCGCTGACGACGAGGCCGACGCAGGGAAAGATGTCGCGTTCGGCGGCAAGCCGGCAGGCATAGATGTGCCCGTGGACGTGGTTGACGGCGAGCAGCGGCACCCCCATCGCCAGTGCGAGCGCCTTGGCCGCAGATACGCCGACGAGCAGCGCGCCCACGAGGCCCGGCTTGTGGTTCACCGCGATGCCGCCCAGGTCCGCCAGGCCGATCCCGGCCTGCGCGAGCGCCGCGTCGATCACGGGCAGCAGGTGGCGCAAGTGCGCCCGCGAGGCGATCTCCGGCACGACGCCGCCGAACCGGGCGTGCAGTTCGTTCTGCGACGCCACCACATTCGAGAGGATGCGCCGGTCGTCGGTAAAGACCGCCGCGGATGTCTCGTCGCACGACGTTTCGAGACCGAGGAAATACGTCGTCATGATTCGCGGATCCGCGGCGCTTCGTCGAACGGCCCCGGCAACCGGATCCGGCCGAATTGCTCGGAGAAATAACGGACGGCCAGATCGTGCACCTCGTTCGGCACGCCGACGAGGAACAATACTCGTTGAGGCCCCGTGCGTTCGTCTTCGGCCGGCACGTCCGAGATCACTTTCATTCGATCCGGATGAATAAGTGCATCGTCGATCGCGTCCGCCAGCATGTTCTTCGGCGGTTCGCGGTCGAACGGCACGAACACGAGCGATTCCGGCATCCAAGGATTCACCGATTCCTCGATGTCCGGATTCGGGAACACGGTCATTTCGATCTTGTACCAGGTTTTGCCGAGGACCTCCTCGTTGCGCTCCGCCAACGCTTCGGGGTCGTCGTCGTCGAATTCATCCTCTTCCGTGAGTTCGCGCGGCGGATCGGCCCGGTGTAACTTGTGGACCTGAATCGTGGCGTTGCGAAGAACGAGCGACTGGCCGGCGGTCATCTTGGTCAGTTGTTCGCCCCAAGCCGCGATCGCAGTCTTCAGCAGGAATTTCCCGCCAACGAAAAGGATGGCGAGCACAGCGGCGATGGCGAGGATCGCCTGCCACCATTCGAGATAGACGAACGCGGCCACCGTGACGCCGACGAAGGCGCCAAGAGCGAAGACAAGCAACAAGAAAATGCGGCCGCACATGTCGGGGAAGGAACTCCGATCGGAAACCGTCAAAAAGGTCGAACTACTCCCACTCTTTCCAGTTGTTCGCCTGTCGCCAGAAACTCAGCGGATTATCGTAGACCACTTTCTTGATCGCCGACTCCGGGTGCCCGCGTCGCTTCATCTCCTGGATCATCTCGGGTACCGCCAGCGGGTCCGACTTGCCCCAGTCGCCGGCGGAGTTCGCCATGATGCGGTCGGTGCCGACCATCTCGATGATGTCGACGGCCCGTGCCGGCGTGCACTTCGTCGTTGGGTAGAGCGTCATGCCGCACCAGAAGCCGTTGTCGAGCGCCAGCTTGACCGTGTGTTCCTCGACGTGGTCGACGCAGACGCGGTGCGGTTGCACGCGACGATCGTTCTTGAGCATGTCCACGATCATCCGTGTGCCCTTGTATTTGTCCTCCAGGTGCGGCGTGTGGATGAGGATCAGTTCGTTCGTCTTGGCCGCGAGGTCGAGGTGTTCCTGGAAGACGGTCGCCTCGTTGGTGGTGTTCTTGTTGAGACCGATCTCGCCGATGCCGAGGACGTTCGGGTTCTTCAGGAACTCAGGGATCATGGCAATGACCTCGCGCGAGAGGCTCACGTTCTCGGCTTCCTTCGCGTTGATGCAGAGCCAGGAGTAGTGCCGGATGTGGAACTGCGCGGCCCGCTTCGGCTCGACTTCCGTGAGGTGGCGGAAGTAGTCGTGGAACCCGGCGGCGGTCCCGCGGTCGAATCCCGCCCAGAACGCCGGCTCACTGATGGCGGCGCACTGGGCGTACGCCATGCGGGCGTAGTCGTCCGTGGTGCGGGAGATCATGTGGATGTGCGGGTCGATGTACGGTACGCCCATATCCGATTCCTGTTCGGGAACACTTTGGTTCGTGACGGATCGCGCGTGTTCGACGCTTCAATCGCGTTGCCGTCGTCCTCTCCATCCTATCGGAGATGGTTCCCCGAGGGGACGTTCATGGCGATCAAGCCATCGACCATTCGCCCTCGTCCAGCAGTGTTTGGCGAAGCTCGACTCGAAGGGGATCATTGATGTCGAGTACCGCGACCGTCGCCCGACCGATCCGCGTGCGGCCAAGTAACGTCGCACCGAGCCACTCGAAATGGCGTTTCCACGACTGCCGCCGCGGATTGAATAACCGAACGATTTCGCCCGTGATAGGATCGCGTCCCGACAGGTTCGGCCCTTTGCTGAAATTGCACCGGTGGCAACTCCAGGCTCGGTTGTCGATTTCGTCGGAACCGCCATGCTGTCGTGCGACGACATGTTCCAGATGGAACAAGGCACCAGGTGCGGCGAAATCGGGAAGTTGGCAGTACTCGCACCGATATCCGGCCCGTTCTCGGACGAATTGGCGAAGCGTTCGGGACATCACGCCTCGCGAGTCCGTCGAAGAATCGCGCGGGCTTTCGCCTGAAGGATTGCAATGAAGTCGAGGGCGCGCACATAAGTCTCGTATTCTTGGCTCTCGGCATCCGTGAGGGTGCCTTCTTGGCTGCGTCGCGCCAGTCGATCGATGCGGGATTGCGCGCGGGAATCGAAGCGGTAATCGACCAACCTGCGGGCGACTTCGGGCGAGAGGAGTTCGCCCAGCGGTTCGAGGAGTCGATCGAGCACCGGAGTTTCCAAGGTCTTCATGTCGACATTCTACCACGGGAGCGGAAACGGAACAGCGAGAAGGCCAAATCATCGCGGTTCGGCATTTTCATCAAAATTCGCCGCGGCCGGAACTCCCGCCGTTCGATCATTCTTTCGGCGATTTCGCTTTTCGTCGATCTGGTGAGGGCCTATCATTGGTCGCAATTCATGCCGGTCGCTGACGATCAGCGATGCATCGCCAACATTGATTTCGACTAAACTGATTGTCCGATTTCCCTTGGTTAAATATTTCGCCGTATCAGCAAACATACGTGTCTGGTTCTGATCGTGTTGTTGCTTTATGACGCGGAAAAGACAGAGAAGAAAAAAGCTAACAATAAATACCCACGGATCGAGTGCCATTGCTGCGACCAAGACTAACCCCACTTTCTCGTATGATTCATTGCAGTCCACGGTAATTCCTTTCGCTA
>JAHBXO010000032.1 GCA_019636445.1 Gemmataceae bacterium
GATCGATTCGAAGTAGAGCTTGATGACGCGGGCGTAGTCCTCGCCGTATTTCGCCTTCAGGTCCTGGATGATCTTGGACTTCACCTCGCCGGAGAGTTCGCCCCACGGTTTGCCGAGGTACTGCTGGAGGTCCTTTGGCAGTTCGGCCTGCGTGGTGGCGGACTTGTCGGAGCCGTTGTTGCCGCCGGGCGTGGTGGAATTACCGGCCTGGCCCTTGCCGTCGCCGAGTTGCTTGGCGGCGTCGTCAAGTTTCTTCGCGGCCTGTTCCATGGACTTCTGCGCCTGGTCGTTCTGCTTCTTGCCGAGTTCGCGGCCGGCCTGGTCCATCTTCCCTTCGGCCTCCTTGGCGGCCTTGCCGGCCTGCTTCGCGTTGCCGTTCTCGCCCGGCTTCGGGCCGCCCTTCGGGTCGCCCAACGGCTCCATCGGCTCGCCCGCGGCGTCGCCGGCCTCCTTCTTCGCCTCGTCAAGCGCCCGGTTTGCCTGCTGGCGGGCGTTTTCGGCATTCGGCTTGCGCCCGGCCTCGTCCTCACGTTTTGCGCGCTCCATTTGTTGTTTCGCCTCGCGCGCCTTTTCGGCCGCCTTCTTCAACTTGTCGCCATCGACCTTGTTGCCGTTGCCCGGCTCGTTGGCGGCGTCTTCAAGCTTGTCCGCCAGGTCGCCAGCCTGTTTGGCGAGGTCTCCTTGTTGCTTCTGCTGCTGGGCGGCGTTGCCGCCGGCGTCCTTCCCCTGTTCGCCGGCCTGCGCGTTCAGCTCCTTCTGTTTCTCGGCGAGCGCCTTCGCTTTCTGGCCTGCGGCGTTGTCCGGGTTCGCTTTCGCCGCCTGCTCCAACTGTTGCTGCGCCTTCTCGCCCGCCGCTTGCCCGCGCTCCGGCGCGCCGGCCTTGTGCTGGTCGGCCGCCTCCTGCGCCTGCTTCGCGGCCTCCTTCGCCGGACCGGCCTGCGCTTCGCCGTTCTTGCCCGCCTCCTCCGCGAGTTGCTTCGCCTCGTCGGCGAGCTGCTGCTGTTTTTGCGCCAGTTCCTCGGCCTTTTTGTTATTGGTCGCCATCGGGCCTTGCTGGCCCTGCTCGTTCGCCTTGGCCAACTCGTTCTTCAGCTCGCGCTCCTGCTTTGCGAGATCCCGCGCCGCCTGCGCGTCCTTCTTGGAGGGAAGCTGTCCGTCGGCGGTGTCGCCCTCGCTGTTCGCGTCCGGGTTGCCGCGCTCGCCCGGCTCCTTCTTCGCGTTCTCCTCCGGCTTCCCGCCCGCCATCTTGTCCGCGAGGGCCCGCGTCGCGTCGGCCGCGTCCTTCTGCAGCTTCGGCGCCTTCTCCGGATTCGGCTCCTTGCGGAGCTTCTCGAATGTGTCCGCCGCCTTTTTCTTTTCCTCCTGGGCGTCGCCGGCGCGCGTGCGGTTCAAATCCTCGATCTGCCGTTGCAGTTCCTCCTTCGCCGCCTCGTTCTGTTCGGGCGTCGACGGTTTGCCCGCCTGCTGCTTCGCCCTCTCCGCGGCCGCCTCCTGCTTCTCCGCGATCCGCTCAGCACGTTGCCGGTCCGACTCGGCGCCCGCCAGTTGGTCCGCGAACTTGTCCAACTCCTCGGCCGCCTCCTTCGTCTTCTTCTTCAATTCGTCGGCATCGTTGCGCTGCAATGCCTCCTCGGCCCTGCGAACGGCGTCCTTCGTCCGATTCAACTGCTCCGCGTCGTTCGGTTCGTTCATCTTCGCCAATTCGTTGCGGAGGTCGCGCTGCTCCTCCTGCAACCGCTGGAGTTGGTTCGGCATCGGCTTGCCAGCAGCCTTCTCGACCGCGTCCGCGATCGCCTTCTGCTTCTTCGCGAGTTCGTCGGCCATCTGGTCACTGGGCTTCTGGCCATCGAGCGCCTGTTTCAGTTGCTCCATCGCCCGCTTCGCCTGCTGCTGCGACGCGGCGATGTCCTGCGTTCGGCCGTCCTTCAAATCCTCGGCGGCCCGCTTCGCGGCCTCGGCCGTGCGGTCCTGCCGTTTCTCCAGCCCAGGCGCGTCGAGTTCGTCGATCTTCTTCGCCAGTTCTTCCTGCTTCTTCGCGGCGTCGGCCAGCTTCTCAGCGGCCTCCTTTCGCGCCGTCTCGTCTGCCTTCTTCTCCAGCCCCTTCGCCTTCTCCTGAATTTCCTTGCCCAGCGCGTCCTGCTCTCGCTGGAGTTCTTCGAGTTCCTCCTTCGCCGCCTTCAGACGTTCTTCGCGGCCGGGCAGCTTGTCGGCGAGTTTCTTCAATGCCTCCGCGGCGTCCTTCATCGCTTCGTCGGCCTTCACCGGATCGGTCTCCGCGGCAGCCTTCTTGGCGCGTTCAAGCTTCTCGAGTGCGTCCTCCTTCGCCTTCTTCGCCTCCTCGTCGCCCGGCGGCGTCGTCAACTTCTCCGTGGCCCGCTTCACCGCCTCCTGTTCCTTTTCGCGCTTCTTGCGAAGTTCGTCGGTCGGTTCCTTGTTCTCGGCCGCCTTTTTGCGAAGTTCGTTCTCAAGCTTTGCCAACTGTTCCGCCGACTTCTTCGGGTCGCGGCGGTCCCCGGCGGCCTTCTCGAGCGCGTCCGCCAGCCGGTCCAATTCCCGCGCCGCCTTCTCCTGCTCGGTCATCGCCTCGACGGCGTTGCCGTTAGCGATCTGCTCGTTCGCCTTGTCGAACGGTTCTTTGGGTAGCGCCTCCGCGCCCGCCACCTTCGCGTCGTCCTTCGTGTCCTTGCGCAGTTGCTCGGCCTTCTCTCCCAGTTCCTTCTGCTTCTTCGCCGCCGCGTCCATCGCCCCTTTCCGTGCCGCGTCGGCCTGATCCTGCGCCGCACGGTCCAGCCGTTTCTGGTCCTCCGCGATCCGGTTCGCCTCCGCCGCCAAGTCCTTCGCCCGCTCGGCCGCGAGGTCGTCCACGGCCTTCTTTAACTCCGGGTTGTTCTTCAGCACGTCGTCCAGCTCGGCGTTCAGCTCCTGCTGCTTCTTCGCCACGTCCCGCGCGACACGCTCGTTGTTTGGGTTGTCTTTCAGTTCCTGCGCCAGCTCCTTCTGGCGGTCGGCCAGCTCCTCCAGCTTGCGCTTGTCCTGGAGGTTTCGCGCGAAACCGTCGACCTGCTTCTCCAGTTCGTCGAGCTTCTCCTTCGCGCGGTCCAACTGTTGGTCCGCCTCGCGGATCGCCTTGTCGCGAAGCTGGGGATCGGCTTCGTTCTGCGCCTTACGCAGTTGTTCGTCCGCCTGCCGCAGCGGGTCGTCGCCGACGTTCTTGATCCGGTTCGCCAGCGGCTGGAAGTCCGGCGTCAGCCCGGTCTCGCGCGCGAGGTCGTCCAGTTGTCGGGCCGCGTCCTTCTCCTTGTTCTTCGCGTTGTCGAGCTTCGCGATCTGGTCGGGCGTCAACTGGTCCTTCCCGGCCGCGTCCTTCTTCACTTCCTCGACCGCCGTTTCCGCCGCGGCCACGTCCTTCTTCGCGTCGGCGAGTTTCTCCTTGATCTTGTCCTTCTTTGCGAGCACGTCCTGCTCCGCCAGCGGCTTGGCGGATCGATCGATCCGCAGGCTGGACCAGCCCTTCTCGGGGAAGAACACCTCCTGCGGCGCCTTCTGGAATTCCGGCACGCTACGGTTGTCCACCGCGCGGATTCGGAACTTGATCGCGTCGCCTTCCTTAGCCTTGTCCGCGAGGTCGAACGAATACCGGCCCTCGGCCCGCACGGTTCCCACGTCCTTGATCGCGATCGGAAGTACCCGTTTCGTAGCCGGGTCGCCGTTCAATTCGAAATGCAATTCCAGTTTTGCGACCTTCACGTCGTCGGTGACGAGCAGCTCGATCGGCACGCGCTCGCCGGGCCGTACGTCGCGGATCGTCTCGGTCACGCCCGTCACCTTTTCGAACTTCGGCGGCGCGTCCGGCGTGGCCTTCGTTGCGACAACGACTTCCGTCCGCACGTTGTGCTCGCCAGCGAGGATCAGTTTCAGTGTGCCGTCGCCGATGAGCATCCACTCGGCCGTGCCGACCGTGCGGTCGTCGTTGAGTGTCGCAAAGAATTGGTCGGCCGCGACCTGTGCGTTCGGGTTGGCGGGCTTCCACTCGAAGTGAGCCGACCGCGCGGGGCGGTTGAACTTCAGGTGGAACGTCACCTTGCTGTATTGCAGCGCCTCGAATTCCTGTAGCCCTTGGTGCGGTCTCTCCTCGACGAGGCCCGCGGCGTACTTCGGCGGGCGCACCGTGAAGGTCGTCCCTTCGCCCAACTCGACGGCGTCGACGACCGTGACGGCGAACCAGTCGCTGCGCACACCCTCGGCCTCGATGCAATACTCGAAGCCGTCGCTTACCCGCGGCCGCGTCACGGTGAACGCGGCCTGTTCGTCGCCGGTCATTGGCAGCTTTCGCTCTTCTCCGCCAGCCTCCTTGTAGACAAGCGTCGCGATCTCCGGCAGCGTCGACTCGGGAGCAAGCCGCTCCAGGTAGCCGGTGAGAGTGACGGCGTCGTTCCGCTTCATCACGAGGTCCTTGGACGACACGACGACGCGGAACCCGGCGTCGGCCTTCGCACCGGACCAGGGCGTGAGAAAGCGCCGGACGCGGTCCGCCGCGCCGGGGATGAGCACGAGCGGAGCCAGGATCGCTCCCGCAACCAGCACCGCGACCAGCGACAGGCGCAGCACCGACGCCGTCGGCGCGGCCTTCTGGAAGTTCAGCTTCTTGGCGCGCTGGGCCGTGTCCTTCGCCAGCACGGCGATGAGTGCCTGCGAGCCGTTGCCCGGCTCGGCGTGCTCGCTCAACTCGACAAGCGTGGTCAGGCGCTCGGAGAGATTCGGGAACTGGTCTTCGATGGCGGCGGCGAGGAGGGGAACGGGGATGGGGCTGCGCATTGGCCGGATGACGAGCCGGCGGAACGCGAACACTTGCGCGACCCCCCAGACGAGAAGGAGCAGCGCGCGGCCGTAGCCGGGCAGATCGAAGTTCGCGTCCAGCAAGACAAGGCCGAGCGCCGAGCCGAGGCACGCGAGTGCGTACCAACTCACGCCGCGATAGAACCAGAGCTTGCGCACCCGCTGCGCGAGTTCGCCGAGTTTCTCTTCGATGGCGTGCGGCAGCTTGACGGCGGACATGGCTCACCTCGGAACGCGATTCTCCAATGTCAACTATAATTCAAGCGTAACCCGCCGGGCAAGGAAACTCGGTAACGGGTTTGTCAATCGATCGGCATTGCCAAATCGGGCCGGACCGGCCATCGTTGTGCGATCGGGTATCGGAGACTGTGAAATGAACGCGACCGCCGCACCGACGCTCGTATCGGCCGAGGAGTTCCTGCGACTCCACGGTGACGACTCCGGCGTCGAATTGGTCGATGGACAAATCGTGAGGACCGCAATGCCCGGATTCGAACACGGCGATATATGCATGAGGACCGGGGTTATCCTTTCAAACTTCGTGAACGCCAACAACCTCGGCCGTGTACTTGGTAACGACACGTTCATCCGAACCCGGACGAATCCCGATGGATTTCGCGGCGCCGATGTCTGCTACGTCAGCTACGAGCGCTATGCGAAGGATTTGCCGCGCCCGAAGGGGCCGGTCGTGCCCCCGATCGAACTCGTCGTCGAAGTGAAATCGCCATCGGATACGATCCTCGAGATGACGAACAAGGCGACGGAATATCTCGCGGCCGGCGTCAAGGTTGTGATGGTGCTCGACCCTGAAACCGAATCCGCGGCCGTGTATCGGGCCGATGAATTCCCGCACCGCTTCCACAATGGCGATTCGGTCGTGCTGCCGGACATCCTACCCGGCTTCGCGGTGCCCGTCGCGAAGTTCTTCGAGTGAATGGTGAGCTATTGCACTTGAGCGGTTTGGCGCAACCAATTGCTTCGAAAGATGACCAACCCGAGAACTACCGACACCAGCCCGCCGAGTTCGATTCCCCAGATTGAACCACCGACCCACGCAAAGCAAAGCATCGGACCGGTTTCCTCCGGCACACCGCTGAACGTCTTCCGGTAGAAATCGGGACTCAGCGATGCCAGGCCCGTTGCGGCAAGCCCACCCAGTATCCAACCGACCAACGCGCCGGCCAGGATAATAAGAATGTGGCGGACGGCGAAACGATACCGGCACGACGCTCGCGTGATGATTCCGATACACGTGGTGAAGATGAGCGAGAACAATACACCGAAGAGTAGCCCTTCGAAGATTCCCTGGGCAACGCTTGCCCGCCAAACATTCTCGATCCAGTACCATTGCATGACACTGACGAAGTATTCGGGACTGACCCATCCATTGACGGCATTCGTGACGCCTCCCAAGGCTCCACTCAAGAGGATTCCCGTGATGACTGTGGCGAATAGCGTAAGCGGTCGAACGGACGAGCCCTGATAGGTCAACGATTCAGCCATGTGGATATCCTCGGCTGTAGAACTCAACGCCATCATCTCGACACCAAAGGATTGGTCAACGACAAAATGAACTTCCAACAACCCCATCTCAGCTCGGAACCGATGTCCAGGAATCGATCCGATCTTCGCCCAACATTGATTCTCGGTTGCGGCTATCTCGGCCGCCGCGTCGCTCAGGCGTGGCTCGATTCGGGGCACCGCGTCGCGGCGCTCTCGCGGAATCGTGGTTCGCATCTGGCTCAATCCGGTATCGAGCCGATTCGGGGCGACGTCCTCGATCCGGAGAGCCTCAAGGGCCTGCCGGACGCGGCGGCCGTGCTGTACGCCATCGGCTTCGACCGCACGGCGGGGAAGTCGATGCGCGAAGTGTACGTCGAGGGGCTGCGGAACGCGCTGCGCGCCATCCGTTGCACGGGACCGTTTCTTTTCGTGAGCAGTACGAGCGTTTACGGTCAGACCGACGGCGAATGGGTGAACGAGGACTCGCCGACGGAGCCGATCGAAGAATCGGGTAAGATCGTATTGGAAGCGGAACGGACGTTGCGGGAGTTTCGGCCCGACGCGATTGTGCTGCGGTTCACCGGCATCTACGGACCGGATCGCATCTTGCGACGGCAAGCGTTGCTGAACGGCGAGCCGCTTGTCGGTGATGCCGAGAAGTGGCTCAACCTGATCCACGTCGACGACGGTGTACAGGCGGTGCTGGCGGCGGAAAGGAACGGTAAACCCGGCGAAACCTACCTCGTCGCCGATGGCGAGCCGGTACGGCGGCGGGACTTCTACACGCTCGCCGCCGAAGTCCTCGGTGCCCCGCCGGCGCGATTTCAATTTCCGACGCAACCGATCCGCGAAGCGAACCGGCGCATCGCGAACGACAAGGCACGACGCGAGTTGGGGTTTGTTCCGTTGTATCCGAGTTACCGTAAGGGATTGCCCGCCAGCGCCGCTATACTTTCGGTCGCGACGCGATCGCCTTGCGGATGATGCCAAGGATCCGCTCGCGCTCCTCGCCGACGAGATTCAATCGCGGCGCCCGGCACAGTTCCGTGCCGTAGCCGCACTCGGCGCTCGCCAGCTTGATGTACTGCACGAGCTTCGGATGCGTGTCGAGGTGCAGCAGCGGCGTGTACCAGCGATAAATCTCGCGGGCTTCGGTCCACTTGCCCGCCTGTACCAAGTCCCAGATCAACCGGTTCTCGGCCGGGAATGCGTTTACGAGGCCGCTGATCCAGCCCACGGCGCCGAGCATCACGCATTCGAGGAAGAGGTCGTCGACGCCGGCAAAGAGCACGTAGCGGTCCTTCGTCAGATTGATGATGTCGGTGATGCGCCGCGGGTTGTCACTGCTCTCTTTGATGCAGGCGAACTTCGGCTCGTCGGCAAGTTCGACAAACATCTCAGGCGTAATGTCGGCTTTGTAGGCTGGCGGGTTGTTGTAGATCATGATCGGCAGGTCGGTCGCCTTCGCCACGGTGCGGAAGTGCGCCATCGTCTCGCGGTCGTCCCCCTTGTAGACCATCGGCGGCAACACCATGAGGCCGTCGGCTCCGAGTTTCGCCGCGGCCTCGGCCCAGCGACATGCCTGCGAAGTCGTGTATTCCGCCACGCCGGTGAGCACGGGCACCTTCTTGCCGACGTGTTCGAGGGTCGCCTTCAGCAGTTCCTTCTTCTCGCTCAATTCGAGCGTCGTATTCTCGCCGACGCTGCCCATCATCACGAAGCCATGAACGCCGGCGGCGAGCATCGCGTCGAGGTGCTTCAGGGTGCCGGGGATGTTCAGCGATTCGTCGGAGTGGAACTGGGTGCAGGCGGCGGGGAACACGCCGCGCCAGGAGACGGTCATGGAAAATCCTCGTGTGAGTTGTCTGTTTTAGCGAGCGAAGAGGAACGGGAAATGGAAACCGGATCGGTTCGCGCATAGTGTGGATGCATGAAGCCATCCCTTTCCGCCCTGTTCGTCCTCATGCTCACACCGTCGCTCCGATCCCAGGAGCCGGACGAGAAGATCGGCACCGTCACCGAGCGCCATGTCATGATCCCGATGCGGGATGGCAAACGGCTTTCGGCTTACCTCTACATACCCGAAGGAAAAGGACCGTGGCCGGCGCTCTTCGAGCAACGCTACGCCGACATTCGCGGCAAGGGTACCCGCGAGGCGGCGGCGCGGATCGCAAAGGCAGGTTTCGTCGTCGCGATGGTGAACTTCCGCGGCACCCACAAATCCGAAGGCACCTGGGTCGGCTATCGCGCTCTCGGCTGGGGCGAACTCCAGGACGGCTACGACACCTGCGAATGGCTTGCGAAGCAAAACTGGTGCACGGGCAAGGTCGGCACCTTCGGCAGCTCGCAAGGCGGATTCGCCCAGAACTTCCTCGCCGTCGCCGCTCCACCCCACCTCGCCGCCCAGTACATGGTCGACACAGGCCTCAGCCTCTTCCACGAGGGCTATCGCATTGGCGGCGTCACGCGGCCCAATCGGTTCAAGTCGCTCGCCTCGGTTTGCCGCGATCCGATGGATAACGCCAAACTCCTCGATGAGTGGTTGCAGCACCCGAACTACGACGACTACTGGAAGGCCGAGGACTGCTCGCTCCACTTCGACAAGATGAATGTGCCGTGCTTCACGATCGGCAGTTGGTACGACTTTATGAATCAGGGTTCAATCGCCAGCTTTCAGGGCCGCAATGCCAAGGGCGGGCCGAACTCGCGCAGGAAGCAGCAACTCGTCATCGGCCCCTGGCTGCACGGCCGGCTGAACAAGGGAATCAAGAACGGCGAATTGACCTATCCGGCCAACGCGGCCTGGCCGGAGGAAGAGCACATGGTGAAGTGGTTCAACCACCACTTGAAGGGCGAAGCCAACGGCGTCGAGCGCGATCCGGCCGTGCGCTACTACGTCATGGGCGCCGTCGGCGAAGAGGGCGCCCCCGGCAACGTCTGGCGGACCGCGGCCGACTTCCCGCCGAAACACGAGATGACGCCCCTGTACTTCCGCGAGGGCGGCAAGCTCGACGCAATGGCCCCGTCGAAGAACAGTTCCACCAAGTACACAAGCGATCCGTTCGTGCCGATGTCTATTCCCGGCACGGCGTTCCCCGGTGCGCGCGACGCCCGACCGTTCGAACGACAGGCCGAGGTGCGCACCTTCACCACGGAGCCTTTGAAGGAAGCGGTTGAATGGACGGGTCGCGTGAAGGCCGAATTGAAGATTTCCTGTTCGACTCCGGACACCGATCTCCTGGTCCGCATCAGCGACGTGTACCCCGACGGACGTTCGATCCTGATTGTGGATTACCCGATCCGGGTTCGATACCGGGATGGATTCGAGAAGGAAGTCTTGATGGAGCCGGGCAATGTATATTCGGTCGCGTGGGATATTGGCTGGATGAGCCAGGTGTTCAACAAAGGGCATCGCATCCGTGTGACGGTGAGTGGCACCGGTTCACCGCTCTACGAACCGAACCCGCAGAACGGGAAGCCGGCGACGATCGAGTTCCCAAAAGATGCGAAGCCGGCACTGATCACGATCCATCACGGTCAGGATCACGCGTCGCGAATCCTGGCACCGACCGTGAGGAAGTGATCGTCAAAGGATCTCGATCACGTCGCCGTCCTGTACGATGTACTGCTTGCCTTCGAGCCGTTCGAGGCCCTTGGCCTTGGCTTCCTTCTCCGAGAAGCCGCACTGGACGAAGTGGTCGTGGCCGACAACCCGTGCACGGACAAACCGTGCCGCAAGGTCGTTGTGGATGCACGCGGCCCCGTCCACCGCGGTGCCCCCTTTGTCCATCGCCCACGACCGGCACTCGTCGTGCCCGGCCGTAAAGAATACGATCCGGCCCATCGCGTAGAAGATGTTCCGCACTGTCGCCTCTCGGAACGATTTCGTGAAGCCGAGGTCCGACATGAACATCTGCCGGTCCTCCTCCGAAAGCGCAGCCAGTTCCATCTCCAGTTTCACCGGTGCCTGGCACGCCGACGGACAGAGATCCAGAAGATCTTTCGGCAACGGGTCGTTGAAGCCCGAATCGCCTCGATTCACCAACACGGTCTCCGGTTTCAGCGTCAGCAGTTGAAAGCTGCGCAGCGGTTTTTCCTCTTCCTCGGTGATGTTCAACTCTTTCGCGAACTTCCCGGCCTCCATCCCGGCAATGACACGCTTCAATGTCGCCAGTTCCAGTTCGTCCTGTTCCCGCTCCTTCGCCGGTTTGGCCTTTTTCATCTGCGCTTCAACCTTCGGCACGCGGTTCATCACGATTTCCAGGTCGGCGTAGAGGAGTTCCTCCCGGAACTTCCGCAACTGTTCGGCGAGCGGCGCACCGCTGAACCCATCGAGCACAACGACCATGCCGTTCGCCTCGCGCAGGATCCCGAGGCGGCGCGGATTATCCTTGCGGTCGTCCGCCATCAGGCCGGGCGTATCGAGGAACTCGACTTTCGCGAAGGTGAGCTTCTTCGGTTTGTAGACTTCCGCGATCTTTCGCAGCCGGTCGTCGGCCACATCCGCAGTCGCCACCTGGCCCTGCTGAATCTTGCCCGGATCGGGTGTCGCGCCAGTGAGCCACTGGAAAACCGTGCTCTTGCCCACGCCCGAATAGCCGACCAGTCCGACTTTCATGGGAAGCCGCTCCCGAAGGCGAAAATGCATCGCCGCGATTCGCGAATCGCGGTGGCAACGGTAAGCTATGGTTTGCCTGCCGAGGAACCACGAAACCGTTGATGGGAATCGGAGGCCGGAAGGCTCATTTCAAGTTCATCATTTAGCGAGATGAAGGTCATCGTCGGGAACTCCGCGCGATTGGTCGTTGACCCGTCTACTCAAGGCCGGGATACTGAAAGCGTCTCATTCACTCAACAAAATCGAATCCATGCGATTGATTCTGCTGATGCTGGTTTCGGGTTTGTGCGTCGGGTTTTCCTTCGCCGAAGAACCGGTCGATCATTGGGCGTGGAAGAAGCCGGTCCGGCCGACAATTCCGAAATCGAAGCACGATTCGCCGATCGATGCTTTCGTATCCCGACAACTCGCCGCCAGCGGGTTGTGCTTCGCCAAGCCCGCGTCCAAACAACAACTCATCCGACGCGTTACGTTCGACCTGACAGGCCTGCCTCCGACGCCGGAGGAGATTGACGCATTTGAAAAGGACAATTCGCCGAAAGCCTACGAGAACGTGATCGATCGTTTGCTCGCCAGCCCGCACTATGGCGAGCGCTGGGGCCGGCACTGGCTCGACCTCGCCCGCTACGCCGACACCAACGGCTACGAGCACGACGAGGTGCGGCCGAACGCCTGGCGGTATCGCGATTACGTCATCCGCTCGTTTAACGAGGACAAGCCGTACGACCGGTTCATCCTCGAACAACTCGCTGGCGACGAGGCGTTCCCCGGCGACGCGAACGCCCACATCGCCACCGGCTTCAACCTGCTCGGCCCCGACATGACCGACTCCGCCGACCAAGCGCAGCGCCGGCAGAACACGCTCAACGACATGACCGACACCGCCGGCCTCGTCTTCCTCGGCATGACGATGGCCTGCGCCCGCTGCCACGACCACAAGTTCGAACCGATCCCGCAGACGGACTATTACCGGCTGCAGGCGTTCTTTGTCGGCGCGGAGTTCCGGACAAACCTCGAAGTCGCATCGCCGACGGAGCGGCAGAAGTTCGAGGCTGCGAAAAAGGAATACGACCGCCTGACGCAAACGATCCGGGGTGCGATCGCGGCGATCGACGGACCGGCGCGCAAGAAGCTGTTCGAGGCGAAGCTCACGAAGCTGCCGGCCGAGGCGCAAGTGGCCCACCGGACGCCGCCGGAGAAACGAGACGGCGGCATGATTGAACTGGTGGATCAGAGCGCGAAGAAGGTGGCTGTGACGGACGCGGAGGTGGAGAAGGCTCTCAAGGCGGATGAGTTGAAGGAGTTGAAGAAGCTACGGCAGCAACTGAAGGCGTTCGACGCGAAGAAGCCGGGCGCGATGCCGGTGGCGATGGGGATGGTCGATCGTTCGCCGACGCCGCCAAAGACGTACTTATTGGAACGCGGTGAGATCACGAACAAGGCCGACGTGGTCGAACCCGGCTTCCCGACGACGCTGCGATCCGACCGCAAAGCGATCACGGCCACGGTGACGGCGCTGCCGCAATCGAGCGGCCGACGACTGGCGCTCGCGAAGTGGATCACCGGACCAGACAACCCGATGACGGCGCGCGTCATCGTGAACCGACTCTGGCAGCAGCACTTCGGCCGCGGACTCGTGCCGACCGCCAGCGACTTCGGCGTTCGCGGCGAACGACCGACGCATCCGGAACTGCTCGACTGGCTCGCCGTCGAGTTCGCCGAGACCGGCTGGAGCTTCAAGCGGATGCACAAGACGATGCTGCTGAGCGAGACGTACCTGCAATCGACGGTCGCTTCGCCGGAAGCGATCGCAAAGGATCCGGAGAATAAGCTCTATTCGCGCATGAACCGCATCCGGCTCGAAGGCGAAGTCGTGCGGGACGCGCTACTCGCGATCTC
Organism: Gemmataceae bacterium; assembly: GCA_019636445.1. Lineage (GTDB taxonomy): Bacteria > Planctomycetota > Planctomycetia > Gemmatales > Gemmataceae > Limnoglobus. The sequence continues at coordinate 12,857 of JAHBXO010000032.1, forward strand.
CGGCCGGCTGAACTCGAAGATGGGCGGCCCCGGCGTCTATCCGCCGATCCCGCCGGAGGCCGCGAAGGGATCGAAGGGCGGCTGGCCCGTGAGCGCCGATCCGCAGGACCGCGTCCGGCGCAGCATCTACACCTTCCAGCGCCGCAATCTCCGTCACCCGTTCCTCGAAGCGTTCGACCAGCCCGACAGCAACCTGAGCTGCCCGAAGCGCGAGCGCAGCACGACCGCCCCGCAGGCGCTCGCGCTCCTGAACGCCGACGAGTCGGTGGAGGCCGCGAAGGCGCTCGGCGACCGATTGGCGAATGAGCCGGAGGCGACACGGATCGAGCGGGCGTATCGGCTGACGCTGGGCCGCGGACCGACGGCGAAGGAACGTGAGCGGGCAGAGGAATTTTTGAAGGACTCGCCGCTGGCGGAACTGTGTCGGGCACTGTTCAATACGAACGAGTTCGTGTACCTGGATTGAGTGCGACGGAATCCGGTCGTCGGGTTCCACAAACTGACGAGTCGCCAAAAGAATCGAGCGGTTTGGGCGAAGAACTCCAAATGACGGTGGGTTTTTGGGATCGCATTCCGGAGTACAGTCCATGAACACGGTTCCCTTCACGGTCGATCTGTATGCAGGGTTCGGCCAGTGTAACGGTTTGCTGCGAGATGAAGGGGACGACCTGGTCCTCGAATTCCAGAACAAGGATAAGATCGCCGGCATCATCAAGAGCGGCGTTCGGCAAGTACGAGTCCCACTGAGCGATCTCGTCTCCGTGACGATCACGAAAGGCTGGCTGGGCGGGCGATGGATGGGCGTCACCATCGTGCTGCAGGCGGCGCGGATGGAGACACTCCAGGACGTTCCCGGCATGAGGCAGGGAAAAGTGGAGCTGAGCGTCGCGAGCAAGGATCGTGACGCGGCGGAACGGTTCGTGGCCGGCTTGCACCAGGAGTCGCCGGTGGGTTCCGAGACGTGAACGATTCTGAAGATTGAGGTGAATCGTGTTGCAGCCGACTCGTCGCTCCTTCCTCCGCAACGCCGGCGGCGGCTTCGGCGCCATCGCCCTCGCGGGACTGCTCGCCGAGCAGAACCTGCTCGCTGCTGAAACGGTGCGCGATCCGCTCGCACCGCGGAAGCCGCACTTCGAACCGACGGCCAAGCGCGTCATCTTCCTGTTCATGTCCGGCGGGCCGAGCCACATGGACACGTTCGACCCGAAGCCCGGCCTCACGAAACTCCACGGCCAGAAGCTGCCCGAATCGTTCGGCCCTGTGAAGACACGGCGCGGCGTGGATAAGAACAAGCTGCTCGCCTCGAAGCGCACCTTCGCCAAGCACGGCCAGTGCGGCATGGAAGTGTCCGACTGGTTCCCGCACCTCGCCAAACACGTCGACGACATCGCTCTGCTCCGAGGCTGCCACGGCGACAGCGTCACGCATCCCGAGTCGGTCTACCTGATGAACACCGGCTCGATCCTGATGGGCCGGCCGAGCGTGGGGGCGTGGGTGAGTTACGGCCTCGGCACCGAGAACCGGAACATGCCGGCGTTCGTCGTGCTGCCCGACCCCGGCGGCTGGCCCAAGGGCGGCGCCCCCGCGTGGGGCAACGGCTTCCTGCCGACCGCGTACCAGGGCACGCTCATCCGCGGCGGCACTTCGCCGGTGCTCAACCTCGGCAACCCGAAGGGCATCTCGGACGAACGGCAGCGGAAGACGCTCGACTTCGTGCGCGAATCGAACCGCGAACACCTCGCGGCGCGCGGGGCGGACTCGGAACTGGAAGCCCGCATCGCGGCGTACGAACTGGCGTACCGGATGCAGGCGCACGCTCCAGAGGTCGTCGACCTCGCGAGCGAAACGAAGGAAACGAAAGAACTCTACGGCCTCGACCGCAAGGAGACGGCCGAATTCGGCACACGCTGCCTCCTCGCCCGGCGGATGGTCGAGCGCGGTGTGCGCTTCGTCCAACTCTACAGCGGCGACACCAACGGCTGGGACGCCCACTCCGACTTGGAAGGCAACCATGGCCAACTCTGCCTGGCGAGCGACAAGCCGATCGCGGGACTGCTGGCCGATTTGAAACGAAAGGGACTTTTGAAGGACACGCTCGTGATCTGGGGCGGCGAGTTCGGGCGTACGCCGATGACGGAAGGCACGACCGGCCGGGACCACAACCCGCACGGGTTCTGCCTCTGGATGGCCGGTGGCGGCGTGAAAGGCGGCACGGTCCACGGAGCGACCGACGAGATCGGGCTACGAGCGGCCGAGGGGAAGGTTCACGTCAACGACATCCACGCGACGGTGCTGCACCTCTTGGGTTTGAAGCACCTGCGGCTGACGTTCCGCCACAACGGCCGGAACGAACGCCTGACCGACAACGCGGGCGAAGTGATCCACGAAATTCTGGCCTGACCGTTACCGACCGAGCGCATCGGTGATGAGTTTCTTGTCGGCTGCGGTCAGGGTCCACCCGAAGGCCGACCGCAACGAAGTCAACAATTCCTGCCGGTCGGTTCGCTCCTTCGCCGTCAGATTGCGGATTTTCGTCAACTCATAAGCCAGCGATCGAAGTGCGAACGGATCGTCCATTTTGAGTTCGCGGCGCCCCCACGCGGTCTGGATTTTCCGGGCGGCCGCGTCGAAGTGGCCTTTGGCCGTTTCGAGATCGCCGTCTGCAACGGCCTTGCGGGCCTTGACGTAATCGGCCACGAAGGTCGTACCGCCGGCGGTTTCAAGCGCGGCGAGGATCTCGGTGAACGATTCCAGGCCCTCGGTGCCGGCCAGGATCGCTTCACTGCGGTGGACCAGTGCGGGCACGTAGTGGTTGACATCGTTGACGCGGAGGTTTTCCGAAGAGGACGCGAACGCGGCGGCAGCATCCGCATTGCGGCCCGCGACGAGCTTGCGCATCGCTTTCCAGTAGGCTGCCTCGGCCTGGATCGTCGCCACCTGTGCGCGCTCGGCCTCCGGCATCGCCTCGATCGCGGCGTCCATCGCCGTCCACGCGGCGTCCGCATCGGACAGTTTGGCCGGCGGGAAGTGATCGAACTGCACGGCCCGTACGGTCGCCCGCGCCAGATCCATGTAGCCTCGAACGACTTCCTGTCGGAACAAGGCCGTGGTCGCGGATAAGGCTGTCCCGGCACGGGACATCTCAATCGACTTGCGGTAGGTCTCCGGCGGCGATTCCTGACCGATCCAGGCCAGGTCCTCGAGGATGCGCCCGTATACCGTGTGGTCGGCGATCTGCCTCTCGGGACGCAGTTTGATCGTCTGTTCGGCGCTCTTGGCGGCGTCCATCAGCAGCGATCGCACCTCGATAGTCGGTTCGCCCCGCTTGGCGAGCGCGTTCCCCGCCCCAAAGAGAAACTGCGAACGCACTCGCAGGAACGCAAGCAAGGTTTGCAGTTCCGTGATCTTCGCCGCCCGCGGACTTTCCGTGGCATTTTTGAGATAAACGGCGGTCCTGAGGATCGTCTCCTTGTCGCGCCGGTCGTCCAGGTTGTACCTTCTGATGAGGGAATCCGGTGGTATGTACGAGGTCGCCTGGCTGAACATTCCGTAGTAGGCGTACGACAGGACCTGACACGCGATCGGGTTGTCCATTTCGATGGCGAGGGCGTCTTCGGCATCGCGGATCATGCCGTTCCATTCGCGTTCGCGGACCGTTTCGGTTGTGTCGCCTTTCTTGAAGTCGCCGAACGGTCGCGAATAGTGGAACCGGTTGAGGGTGATGTAAGCCCGATACGCCAGAGCGTCGGCCCGGAGCGGATCGCGCGACGGCAGATCGTTGGCGATCGGTCCGATTTGTTCCCGGGCCCTGTCGAGCCAGGCTTTGTCGAAGACCGTGTTGCCGTGGAAATCCTGACGGAACACCGCGAATTCCAGCGCGCGTCGGTCGGCATTCGATCCGCCCGATTCGGCCAGCCCGAGCTTGGCGAATTTCGCCAGTTCCTCGCGGAAAGTCTTCAGACGCGATTCCTGATCTTTTGTCGTTTCCGACTCATAGAGCGATTGTGCCAGGCGCATGGCGGCGGCGCGATCGGCCAGTCGCGCCGAGGGCGTCGCCCGACGATCGGCGGCACGCTTTGCCAGGAATGCCAGCGCCAGCGGACCGTTCTTCTTGGTGAGCTGTTCCGCGCCGACTTTGCCGGCGGCTTGCTGCGCCGTTGCCGGATCACCGCTCGCATCGGCAAGAAAATGGAGGGGAATCGACCACTCCGGATGGTTGGTCCCGTCGAGTTCGTACGCCACGCTCAGCAGGCCGAGCGCGGTCGCATCGGATTTGTAGGGGTTCCACTTCCCGTCCAGTAAATCCTCGGTCTTGTCGGCGAACTCCACCTTGAGGATCGCGGTATCCGCCAGGACCTGCGCCGCACGGGACTTCCGGACCGGAACCTTGAGGATCTCCGGCAACGGCTTCGCCTGATACGTTTTCGCCAAATCTCCGGCGGCGGCCCGATCCGCCTTGGAGACCGACTTCAAATACGCGACAAACGCCTTGCGATCCGCGGTGGTATCATCATCCGGTGTGGACACTTCCGCGACGGAGAGATCGCCAATCGCCATTTGGGCATCCAGCCGGCTTTCGGCTTCGACCGCAGTGCGCCAACCGAGCGCGCCATCCCGGTCGCAGAGTTTCAGGATGTCGGCCCAGTTTGGCTTGCCCGACTTCGGGGACAAATCCTTGACAACCTGCTGGGCGAGCGCAAGCTGGAAAAAGTCGTCGATCCGTTTCCGATCGGGGGCCGCCAGCGAGGTCCATTTCTGGGAGGCATCGCGAACCTGACGGAGATTGGCGATCGACTCGGCCTTTTCGACTCCGATCCGCATGTACTCCATCGCCATCGGTAACGCGAGGTCCGGTGCTTCGGTGGTCGATACCGACTTCCGGAGTTCCGCGATATCGTAACCGCGAGCGGCATCCCACCAGCGATCCGCCAGTTTGTACGTCTTTTCGACGTCGGGGTGCAGGTACTTCTCGTTCCACAGCGTGCCGAAAGGCATGCCGACCTGCTTCTTCATGTCTCGCAATTTGTCGAGCGAAGACTTGATCTCGTCGATCGCCGTTTTCGCCGTCTTGCCCGTCGTCAGCGCGGCGAGTTTCGTGCGAAGGTCGTCGGCGAGCACTTTGACCGGCGCGGCGCGCCACTGGAAGACCTTTTGCTTCACCGGATCCGTGGGCAGGAGGATGTCGAAGCGTCCGGGATCCTCCACGAGGAACGTTATGATGCCATCTCGGTAATCGGTCTTTTGTTCTCCAATATCAAGCAACTTCGCGCCGATCTTCTTGCGTCGCTCCAGATCGAGATTGACGGTATAGATGTCCTTCGCCTGCGACAGCATGGTGTTGACGGGTAGCTTGTCGAGGTCCAGCAACGCGGTCAGGAACTTGCGTTCCTCGGCAGTGCCAGCCATCGCGACACGTTGCTTGCCGATCTCGATGGTCCAGACCGAACGCTTATCCATCAACGCGCCCGGAAGGACGCGGGGCAGGAGCGTCATGAGCCGCTCGGCCTCGGCCAGTTTCTTTTCGGAACCAGCCTGGTCCTTGGCATCGATCGATTTCACAATCGTGTCGATGTTCGCAGCCTGCTTGACGATTTCGGCATCGATCTCCTTACGGAACTCGCCAAGCCGAACTCCCAACTTCGCTTTTTCCGTTTCGTAGACCGACGACTTCGGGAGTTGCTCGATCTTTCGACGCGCCGTTTCGAAACTCTCATCGGCCGTTGCCAGATTCGGACCGGGTTTGGTCGCGATGAGATCGGTAATGGGTTTGATCAAGGCCGGATCGACTTGTTCCGGCTCAATCGGCTTGGTTTTCTTGCCGGATCCATCGTCTTCAGGATCCTTTTTAGGGTCGTCGGACTTGTCGACTTTGGCCACGCCGCCCGACGATCCCGAACCGCTGCCACCAAAGACCCCGCCGAAATAAGCTCCCGCGAGGCCGGCGATACCCGCAGCCAGAACACCACCGACGACGAGCGCCGCCCCCTTGCCACCGGAACTGGCCGGTTCCGCAGCTTTCCAGTTCGTCGTCGGAAGCGATGGCAACGAAGGGTGGCTGGCTTGCCGTTCGAGTTGACTGGCCTCCTTGGCCCAGGGCGGCAGCGACTTGGCTTCCTCTTCGGCCGGCGTGTCGCGCGGATACTCGGTCGCACGCTTCCCTGGCGGTGCCATTTCCGGACGCGAAGCCGGACGCTGCGTTTGAACCGATGGTGTCGATGGCGACGAAGGCAACCGCATCCCAGGCTGACTTGTCGCGCCGGACCCCTTGATGATCTTCGCGATTTCCGGATCGAGTTCGACCGAACCGGCCCGCGCCCCCATCGGGTCATTTCCATCGACCGAAATCTGAGGCCGGCTGATGTCCGTATTACGGCTAGCAGGCGAGGAAGGCCCGCGCGGATCCGGTAACGGCGACCCGGGATGCGATCCGGTCCTTGCGAAGTCGTCGTCGTCCGTTGGGAAGTCGTTCGCGCCGATCGGCATCTCGATGTCCGACTGCGAGCCGCCAAAGGCCGCGATATCGCCGGCGCGAGCCGGAAGCGAAAGACCGGAATCGGTCGAAGGCAACATGCGTTCCGAACCCGGGATCACAGTGCCACGGAGTTCGTCCCGTTGCTCCGGCAATTCGAACGACACGACGGGATCGGCCGGGGCACGGGACGGCCCCGCACCGGGCGAGGACAAATTCGGTGTTGAACGGAGAAGCGAGGGATCCATCGGCGGCGGCGGGGCCACGCGGGAGCGCGAGGCCGGGATCACGCCGGATCGATGCACGACCTTGCTGGGTTCCAGCGGCGGCAAGCCTTCGATGGCGCGTTCGAGCTGCTTGACCATGTCGATGCAGGTCGCGTAGCGCTCCTTGGGCCGGACGGCGGTCGCCCATTTCAGGACCTTGCGTTCCTCGTCGGTAATCAGGGGGCTGGTAAAATCGAGTCGGCCTTCGGCATGGGCGAGCATGATCGATAGCTGGCCCATCTGTTCGTCGAACGGGAGCTTGCCGGTGCGAAGTTCGTAGTAGCTGATGGCGAGGGCGTACTGGTCGGTACCGGGAACCGGTTTGTTCCCGGTGAGTTCCGGTGCACTGTAGGCCGGCGAACCGGCGGCCTTGGTCTGGCGGACATCGGGCGTGATGATGACGGCGACGCCACAGTCGGCGATCTGGACTTCGCCGGACACGATCATCATGTTGTCGGGCTTGATATCGCAGTGCACGATGGGGCCGTCGGCCGTGCCCAAACCGTGGTCGGCCTTGTTCAGGAAGTCGATGCCTTTGGCGGCACCCTGCATGTAGGAGATGAGTTCATCGACCGGTAGTCCTTTGAATTCCTCCGGATCGGTGCCGTCGGGGTTGAGTTCCTTGAGCCGGGCCGACAGGCTTTTCTCGCCAAGGCCCATCGCGATGACCAGCTCGCGAAGAACGCCTTTGCCCTTGAGGGCTTCGGTCTGGTTCAGCGGGATTTCGCGGTTGTTCTTGTCCTTGACGCGGGCGGTGAAGATCGGGACGAGGTTCGGGTGGTTGAGATTGATGACGAGGTTGAGCGCCTTGAGCTCCTTCAGGGCGCTGTTGCTGTGGGAGAGGTCGATGATCTTGATGGCGACGAGCTTGCGCGTGGCCTCTTCGTTGGCCTTCCAGACCTCGCCGAACTGGCCGGCTCCAAGGAAGCTGACGAGCTTGTACCCGGAGATCGGTTCGTCGTTTTCGTCGTATTTCGTGACGCGTGGCATACCACCTCGCACCGCAGATTGCGTATCGGTAGACTATAGGACGAAACGGGCGGGGGACCGGCCGGCTCCGGTTCATTCTGTTTTACTCGAATTTTGCGAATCCCACAACAACCGAATTCTTCGTTCCGGTTAAATCGGAGAGTGGGGTTGATCCGTCGTATTCTGGTAGTCGGATTGATGGCATTGGATGCCCTTTAACGGCGATTCGGCGAGTTTGCGGCGTTTGTAGCGGACGAGTTCGGTTGTCATTGCGGGTATTTCCGGGCATTTTTGAGGGAGATACTCCGCGATCGACCCGCTTGCGGTCCGCGCCGCCCTGCGACGTTTCGCGCCCGTATCACAAAACCACCGCGTTCGGACTCGAGGTCACCATGGTCCCCACCTGGCTGAAGTCGCTCTTCTCCCGCCGAACGACTCGCAAGTCGACGATCCGTCGTACCGGCCCTGCCGCCAAGCCACACCTGGTGCAACTCGAAGACCGCGCCGTCCCGGCGACCGTGAGCATTACCAATGCCATGGTGATGGAAGGAAACGCCGGCACGACCACGCTGGTGTTCACCGTCTCGGCCGACAAGACCGAACCCGACGACATCACTTTCACCATCGATACCGCGGACGTGAGCGCCACGGCGGGGTCCGATTATATCGCGATCACGAACGGCACTGGCACGATAGCAAAAAACACCCTGTCGACGACCGTCATGGTCACGGTCAACGGCGACAAGACCGTCGAACTCGACGAGACGTTGAAAGTCACGCTCAGCAACCTGTCCACCGGTAACAAGTTCACGGGCGGCGGAGCGACACTGTCCGGCACCGGCACGATCACCAATGACGATACTGCGACGATCAGCTTCGGCACCAGTCCGAGCGCCCAGGAAAACACCGGCAACTTGACCTTCACAGTGACCATCGACAATCCGGTCGATGTGGACGTAACGGCTGACCGCAAGACCGCTGACGGCACCGCGCTAGCGGCTTCCGACTACACGGCGCTCGCGAACGCCAACATCACGCTCTTCGCGGCCGACTCGACGGCGAGCAACTCTATCTCCGTCGCTATGTCGCCTGATAATCTCGTCGAACTCGACGAGACGCTGTCGCTCATCCTGTCCAATCTCGCGGCATCAGGTCGGAAAGTGATGTTCACCGGCGGTGCCGCGACGATTACGGACACGGGCGAAATCACCAACGACGATACGGCCACAGTCTCCATCATCGGCCCGACGTTCGTCACCGAAGGCGGCAGCCTGGCGTTTGTGGTTTCCATCGATAATCCCGTCGACGCCGCCGTCACTGCAAAGCGCAAGACGGCTGACGGAACCGCGACCACTGCGAACAGTGACTATACCGCTCTGGCCGATACAGCGCTAACACTGTTCGCAGCAAATTCCACGGCCTCCAAGACCATCAACGTCGCCACGACCGGTGACGCGATCGTGGAAGCCAACGAAACGATCTCGCTGATTCTCTCGCTCCTTGACGCATCCGGCCGCACCGTGCAATTCGTCGGCGGCGGGGCGACCCTCACGGCCACCGGGACGATCAACAACGACGACAAGACGACCCTGACGATCGCCAACAAGACGGTCGCCGAGGCCACTGGGACCGTCACTTTCACGGTCGTATCGTCGAACGCGGTCCAGGGGTCGTTCATGATCGACTACCAGACCAACGACGGTACCGCTACGGCAGGCAGCGACTACACGGCCAAGACAGCGACGACGCTATCGTTCAATGGAACCGCGACCGAATCGAAGTCTTTCTCGATCACGATCACCAATGACAACGTGGTTGAAAACGACGAAACCTTTACCATCAGTCTTTTAAACCTCGTCCAACCAGCGGGGATCAATCCGTCTGACTTCGTGATTACCACCGGGACTGGCACCATCACCTCCGAGGACACGGCACTATTCCGTATCACTTCTAACGCAAACGCTACGGAAGGCAGTCCGATCACCTTTACGGTCACGCTGACCAATCCCGTCCAAGCCACAACGTCAGTTACCCTCACGACGGCCGGCGGCACCGCGTCCAAAGGCACCGACTACACGGATGCCACAGGTACCGTCTTCACTTTCAATCCGCTCGTTACCAGTCAGATGTTCATGGTGGCGACAACCGATGACAATATCGTCGAGGCCAACGAGACGTTTAACTTCTCGATTGGAAGCGTCAACGATGGCGGCATCACCGGCAAAGTGACAATCGACGGGACTCAGAGCACACGCGTCGGCACGATCACCAACGACGATTCGGCCCAATTCAAGATCCAGCAGACTGCGTCCGCCACAGAAGGCAGTCCGGTAATGTTCCAGATCACGCTCACCAATCCGGTGGACGTAGCCACATCGGTGGAGGTAACGACGTTTGAAGGCGTGGTGCCTTTCCGTGCCAGGTCGCCACAAGATTTCACAGGATTCTCCAACAAGGTCATCAATTTTGCGGCCAATTCCACTTCGCAGACGGTCAGTGTCGTCACGATCGACGATGTGGCTTTGGAAGTGAATGAGAAATTCACCATTCTTCTCAACGACGCCGTCACTGGCGGTCGGAATGTCTCGATCGATCTCGCGAACGACCTGGGAACCGGCACGATCATTGATAACGACGGCGCGAGTTTGATGATCGACGACGTCATGCGAAACGAAGAAGACGGGACCATGACGTTCACGGTGACCCTCGTTGGAACGGTGGACGATCCATTTACGGTAAGTTTCAAGGCCGTAAACGGCACCGCGACCGTTGGAGATAACGACTTCACGCTCGCGAACGGGACTTTGATGTTCGACGGCACCGACGGTCAAATGAAAACAATCACCGTCACGCTCAACGACGACAACAAGGTCGAAGCCGACGAAACTTTCATGATCGAACTGTTCAGCCCCACGGCGACCGTCAACGTCGCCGACAAGGGCCTAGGCACCATCATCAACAAAGATTCTGCGCTCGTGTCGATCTCAAAGGACGCGTCCGCGACCGAAGGCAGCAACGTCAGTTTCACCGTTTCGCTTTCGAATCCCGTCGACGTGACGACCAAGGTTAAAGTCTCAACTGCGGACCTCACGGCCATCGGCGGCGGCACCGACTACACAACACTCACCGATTTCCTCGTCACTTTCAACCCGACGGTCCAGAACCAGACCGTCATGGTCACCACGAAGTCGGAGAACATCGTCGAGACCGACGAGACGTTCAAACTTAGCATCGTGAACTTGGACAACGGCGGGCGGCCGACCGTGACGATCGACGCGGCGAGCGACACCAAGATCGGCACCATCCTCAACGACGACTCGGCCGCCTTCAGTATCGCCAATGCCTCCGCGACCGAAGGCGGCATGATCACCTTCACTGTCACGCTCTCGAATCCGGTTTCAACCGATACGTCGGTCACCGTGACGACTGCGGACGTGAACGCCGTCGACGGCGTCGACTACACCGGAATCACGGTGCCCCAACTCCTCTCGTTCACCGCGGGCACCACGAGCCAGCAGTTCTCGGTCGCCACCACACCCGACACGATCGTGGAAGCCAACGAGACCTTCCTGGCGATCCTTGGCGGACTGAACGACGGTGGATTCCCCGGCAAGGTGACCATCTCGCCGACGAACGGCACGGCCGTCGGCACGATCACGAACGACGATTCGACGACGCTCACGGTCGGCGACGCCTCCGGACTGGAATCGTCCGGCACGTTGAAGTTCGCCGTCACGCTCGGCGCGGCCGTGCAAGGCGGGTTCACCGTCGAGTTCAAGACGAACAACGGCACGGCCACGACCGCCGACAACGACTACGCCAACACGACCGGCAAACTGACTTTTGCGGGGACCGCCGGAGAAACACAGTTCATCACGGTCGCCATCAACGACGACAACAAAGTCGAACTCGACCAGACGTTCACGATCAGCCTCTTCAATGTCGTTCCGGCAGATGCTGGCATTCCCGCCTCGAAGATCGACGCGACCGACATCGGCACCGGCACGATCGTGAACGACGACGCGGCTATGTTCCGAATCAACGCGGCGTCGTCGATTACTGAAGGCGGCATGGTGACCTTCACTGTGACGCTGACGAACCCCGTAGACACCGCCACCTCCGTGACCGTCACGACGACCGACGGCACGGCGAAGTCGGTTGGTGCTCCGGCCTTTGACAACGACTTCACGGCCAAGACCGGATTCACGGTCAATTTTGGAGCGACCGTCACCAGCGTGAACGTGTCCGTCCCGACCATAGGCGACAACATCGTCGAGCTTGACGAGTCGTTCACGATCGCGCTCGGCGGCCTGAATAACGGCGGCCGTCCCACGGTAACCATCGACGCAGCGAACAGCGTCGGAACCGGCACGATCCTCAACGACGACTCGACCCAATTCAAGATCACGCAGAACTCCTCCGCAAGCGAAGGCGGCAAGATCAGCTTCACGGTCTCGTTGACCAACCCGGTGGACGTACCGACGTCCGTTACGGTCACGACCGCGGACGGCACGGCGAAGGTCGCCGACAACGACTACGCCCCGATCATGGCGATGCCGATCAACTTCGCCGCGCTCCAAACCAGCCAGTCGTTCGACGTCACTACGAACAACGACGACGTCGTCGAAGCCGACGAAACCTTCACGGTCACGCTTGGCGACTTGATGGACGGCGGGCGGATTCCCGGCACCGTCACCATCGACGTTGCGAACGGCACAGGCACCGGGACGATCCTGAACAACGACCTCGCGTCCCTCTCCATCGCCGATGTGGCGGTGAACGAAGCGACCGGCATGATCACCTTCACGGTGCTGCTGACTGGCGATGTGCAGGGCGGATTCACGGTCGACATCAAGACCGCCGATGGCACGGCGATGGTCTCCGACTCCGATTATGTCGCGGGCATGCAGACGCTGATCTTCGCGGGCAACAGCGGCGAGACGCAGCAATTCACCGTGATGCTGACCGAAGATAACAAGGTCGAAGCCGACGAGACGTTCACGGTCAGCCTGCTGAACGTCGTGCCGAACGACGCGAAAGTGAAGGCCGCGGACATCGGCAGCTCGGACAAGGCGACCGGCACGATCCTGAACGACGACTCGACCACTCTCACGATCGCGGACGTCAGCCAGGCGGAAGGCGCCGGCAAGATGACGTTCACGGTGGTGCTTTCGAATCCGGTGCAGGGCGGCCTGAAAGTGAACTTCGCGACCTCCGACGGTTCGGCGAAGACCTCCGACAACGACTACGACGCGAACTCGGGTACGCTGATCTTCGCCGGCAACGCGAATGAACCTCAGACTTTCATGGTGACGGTCAACGACGACGCGACCATCGAACCCAACGAGTTCTTCAACGTCGCGCTCTCAAACGTCGTCACCCTGGGCGCGGGCGTGATGGCGGCCAAGGTGGACGCGACGGACACGGCCGTCGGCAACATCCTGACCGACGACAAGGCGGAGATCAACCTGTTCGCCTCGACGGACACCGAAGGCAACAACCTGATCTACACGATCACGCTCTCGAACAAGATCTCGAAGGACGTATCGGTCGATTTCGCGACGCTCGCCGGAGTGGGTGCACGCCCGGCGATTTCCGGCGTGGACTTCACCGCCGTCGCAAAGACCGTAACGTTCCTGGCCGGTTCGACCAAGGAAACGATCGTCGTTCCTCTGACCGATGATCGCCGCGTCGAAGGTTCGGAGCAATTCGATTCGCAGATCATGAACATCCAGGCCGACGCCAGCGTGATCTCCGCACTGTTCTTCGGGAAGGCGTTGGACACCGCGACGATCACCGACAACGACACCATCACGGCCGTCTTCACGAAAGCGGCGAACGGTTCGCTGGAAGACAACATCGCGGGCATCACCGCGACGGTCGAACTGACGGTGAACGCGGTCGGCACGGGCACCGACGGCATCGACCGCACGGTCGTCGTCCGCGTCGCCAACATGGGTGGCACGGCCACCAACGGCGTCGACTACAAGAACTTCACGGACCCGACCGATCTTACGTTTGCCAAGGCCGACTTCACCAAGACCTCGCAGAACATCGCCTTCGATCTCATCGAAGACCTCAACAAGGAAGGCGACGAAACGATCGTCTTCGGCATCTCGCTGCAAGCCGACGACACGGCCGGTCAGGCTTCGATCGGCGCGACGAAGGTCCACACGTATTCGATTCAGAGCGACGACGAAGTCGTCCGCACCTACGACGCGACGGTGGCCGGCGACTACATCTTCGTCGGCGACGGTTCCGGCAACGTGCAGCTCTTCCTCGGGCCGACCCTGCTCTCGAAGGACGCCATCGGCACGCAGGCCATCCTCCTGAATGGCTCGACGGGCGTGGACTCCGCGACCGTGGACTACGTCGTCGGCTCGCCGGTGCCAACGGGCGGCATCACGTTCAACGGCAATGGCCCGGCAGCCGGCGAACGGTTCACCGTTCTCGGCGGCGCGTTCACGAGCATTGTCAACACTTTCACCGGTGCCCAGAGCGCAACGCTCTCGCTCGTCGGCGCAAAGACCGACAAGCTCGCCTACCAGAACGTGGACGCGGCCGAGATCAAGACCGCGCCCGGAACCTTGACGATTCAGCTCCCCACCGGCGCGAGCGACGCGATCCTCGAGGATGACGGCATCCCCGCCAATGGATTCTCGCAGATCCGCAGCGGCAACGGCACGTTTGCCACCACGAAGTTCTCCAACCCGACCGGCACGCTGATCGTCGCCACCGGCAACGCGGCCGACACGCTCGCGATCAACGACATCCTCGACACGACATCGACGATCATCGTCGGGTCGGCCACCAACCGTTTCGCGAGCATCACGCAGGTCGGCGACGTGGCATCGAATGGCGACGTCCGCTACTTCGCCAATGCGATTGCGATCAACAATGGCGCCGACCTGACCGCCTCCAAGGCTGTCGAACTGAACGCCGCGAACACCGTGGCACTCGGCACGACGAAAATCACGGCCGCGGACTTCTCGCAGACCGGCGCATCGAAGGTCGCGATCAACGCTGGCGCCCTCGCGACCGTCTCGGGTACGGGGACGATCAACTTCGCCGGCACCATCGACGGCCCCGGCAGCCTGACGACATCCGGCTCCGCGACTTCGGTCTTCCAGCAGCCGATCGGCGCGAGCACTGCTCTTGCCGGGGCGACCTTCGGCTCGAAGATCGACGCGACCGCGACCGGCACGGCGACCGTGACCGGCGGCACGACCGGCGGCCGCTTCAACGTTCGTGCCAATACGATCGCCCTGAACGCTGCCCTCGACGCCTCGACCGGACCGGCTGTCGTGCGCCTCACCGGCGGCTCGGCGACCCAATCGGCCCCGATCACGGCGACGAAGCTGTACCTCGAAGGCAGCGGGACGTTCACGCTGAACAACGCAGGGAACCAACTGACCGGCGACGGCAAGACGATCGGGTCCTTTGTGACCATGAATGGCTCGAACACCGTCACCGACGAACCGGGCATCCAGGCCCTGGGCGGAGATCTGTTCGCTAAGCTCTCGAGCGGTTCGATCGACGTACGGGACAAGACCGACCTGATCATTCGATTTGAAGACGCGACGCAACAACCGGCCATCGCCATCACGGGTGGCGGCAACGTGACGCTCACGTCCGGAGCGGATGTCAGCATCGAAGACAAGCGGGCGATCGATCCCACCGTCAAGTCGTCGGAAGTCGCAAACCTCTTGAGCGTCGGTGCCGGCAACGTCCAGGTCAACGTCGGCGTGGATCGCGACGACCCGGCGGGCACGGGGACGATGGTACGCTTCCTCGCAGAAGCCAGCGCCAATCTCGTCACACTCGGCAGTGCTCCGACTCCGACCGACAACTTCGACGTTCGCAGCAAGGGCACGAACTTCGCCGATGCGGCCAACCTGGAGAACGTGGCGAAAGATACGTTCACCGTCCGTCCGGCACTCGGCGCGGCGATTCTCCTCAACGGCAATTCGCCGATCGTAACGGATCCGGTTGCATTCCGGCCTTACGATACGCTCTCGCCGCGCTTCGCCAGTACCGGCAGCATCAATCTCGTCCCGATGGGCAACGGGAATGGAACGTTTGTCTTCGGCAACGGCTTCAAGTCGATTCAGTTCACCTCGATTGAGAACATCGGCGGAATCCAGGCGAACGCGCTTGTCGTCCAGACTGGCCCGTCGGCGACTACGCCGGCGAATAATTACGCCCTCCGTCTGAACGCAACGATCAGCGGTCAGCCGTTCGGTAGTGCGTTGTCGGGGAACGGTATCGTGACGAATCCGTTCGTCGTGACTCCGTCGCTGGGCGGCGTGTCCCAGTTCAACGCCCCGCAAATCACGTTCGCCGACGTCGACGGCGACACCACGCCCGACTTGATCATTGCCAACGGCACCGGCGACGCGCCGCTCGTGACGATCATCCGAGGCTCGCGGTTGTTCGGCGGCAACAATATCAATCTCTCGGCCCTGAATCCGGATACAGATATCATCTCGCAATTCTTCGCCTTCGAGGAAACCTTCCGCGGGGGCGTGCAGGTTCGAGCTGCCGATTTCAACGGCGATGGCAAGGCCGAACTGGCCGTGTCGCCCGGCATCGGCGGCGGACCGCGCATCATCGTGTATCAGATCGACCAATCGAATGCGAACGTCTTCAAGAATGCGGTCATCTATCGCCACAACCTGGGCGGTGGAAAACTTTCGAACCCGTACAATTTCTTCCCGTACGAATCGACCTTCCGCGGCGGTGTGAACGTCGCAGTCGGCGATGTGAATGGCGACGGCGTTCCGGACATCATCGCGGGGGCCGGGTTCGGCGGTGGCCCACGGGTCCGCGTCTACGATGGCTCGATCGATCCGACCCTGGCGGACGGCGTCACGGTGAACCCCGCCAGCACGATCGCGGACTTCTTCGCCTACGACCCGAACTTCCGCGGCGGTGTGTTTGTGGATTCCGGACGGTTCGATGCCGATACGATCGCGGATCTGGTGACAGCCCCTGGCCCCGGCGGTAGCGCCCACATTCAAGTTTTCCAGGGCCGCAAGAACGCGCAACCGTTCGAAGTCGATAACGCCCGCGGTGCGGAATTCCGAATCCCGATGGCCAGCTTCTTCGCCTTCGAAGACACGCCCGACCTCACCAACCCGCTCCCCTCGCGGACCGGTGTCGGTGGCGTCTCGTTCGGCACGAGCACCGACAATCTCGGTTCGTCCCGCTCAATCCTGGTCACGCGACCAGAAGGCACGCGGTTCGAAATCGTCCGCTTCGACCCGGTCCTTCCGGGCGATCCGTTGACGCCGGACGACATCAAGAACAACGCGACGGTCTTTCCGATTTCGCCGACGTTGAATCTGAAACGGACCCCGGGATTCGAAACGATCCTCGCGGCACTCGCGGATCCGAACAACCTGCTACCGTTCAATGTCCTTCTGGACGGCGGCAGCGCGGCCGGCTCGGCGTGATCGAAACAAGAACGACAACATCGCCGGCGGCCCGTTCGGGCCGCCGGTTTCTTTTTCCCGTCCGTCCGTAAAATGCCCGTCGATTCCTTCCTCACCGGGTGCGCGCTCCGATGTCCGTCGATCCCTGGTTCCAATCGCTCTTCGCCGACCGCATCGGCGGAGCCAACTACGGCAAGTCCACCGAAATCTACAAGTTCGAGAAGATCAAGCGCGCCAAGCGGCAGGCGCTCGCCGACCATCCGGACCGCAAGCTGCTCGACTTCGGCATCGGCGAAAACGACGACATGGCCGACGCCAGCGTGCGCTCCGCACTCAAAATCGAAGCGGACAAGGTCGAGAACCGCGGCTACGCCGACAACGGCATCCAGAACTACAAGGACGCCGCCGCCGAGTTCATGAAGCGGCAGTTCGGCGTCACACTCGACCCGGTCACGGAAATCTGCCACTGCATCGGCAGCAAGCCCGCCTACGCCATGCTTCCGGCTTGCTTCATCAACCCCGGCGACGTCACGCTCATGACCGTCCCCGGCTACCCAGTCGCGGGCACCTGGACGCGCTATCTCGGCGGCGAAGTCCACCGGTTGCCGCTGAACAAGGAGAACGGCTTCTTCCCGGACCTCGACGGCATTTCGGAGAACGTGAAGCGACGTGCCAAGCTACTCGTCATCAACTATCCCAATAGCCCGACCGGCGCGGTGGCCACGACGGACTTCTACAAGCGGGTCATCGACTTCGCGAACGAATACCGCATCGTCGTTGTGCAGGACGCGGCCCACATCCTGCTCAGCTATTCCGGTGAGCCGTTGAGCTTCCTGCAGGTGGACGGCGCGAAGGAGGTCGGCGTCGAAGTGCATTCGATGTCGAAGGGGTTCAACATGATCGGCTGGCGGCTGGGCTTCGTGGCCGGGCACCCGAAGATCGTGCAAGCTTACGCCGACGTGAAGGACAACAGCGATAGCGGCCAGTTCATGGCGATCCAGCACGCCGCCGCCACCGCCCTGCGGAACCCGGCGATCCCGGTCGCTGTGAAGACGAAGTACGAGCGCCGGCTGCGGAAACTGGTGGCGGCGCTCAAGTCGGTCGGGTTCCAGTGCGAGATGCCCGGCGGAACGTACTTCCTCTACACGGCCTCGCCGAAGGCAGCGGGCGACCGCAAGTTCGCGAACGCCGAGGAGGCGAGCCAGTATCTCATTCGCGAACAGAGCGTCTGCTGCGTGCCGTGGGACGACGCCGGCTCGTTCTTGCGGTTCAGCGTCACGTACATCGCGAAGGACGAGGCCGAGGAAGATGCCCTGATGGCCGAGACCGTGAATCGGCTGAAGGGGATGAAACTCGCGTTCTAAGCTTTCCGGTCAATCCGTTTTCGCGAGGCGCCACCAGGCGATCACGAGGAACGCCGTGCCGAACCCGACGAGGGCGATGCACGCGTTCGTCACGATGCCGATCTGCGGTTCGGGGTTCGTGAGCAGCTGCGCGTAGGCGTCGAGGCTCCAGGCATGGGGTGTGATACGAGTGACGGCGCGCATCTCCTCCGGCATGAGGTAGCGAGGCATGAGCGAGCCACTCATCCCCGCCAGCAGGATGACGAGCAGCGTGCCGTAGACCGACACTTGTTGTTCGGTGCGGGCGAAGGCGGCGACGAGCATGGCGAGGCCGACGGCGGCAAAGGACGTGGCGGCGACGACGGGCACGAGCCATTCCGGTCGGGAGCCGAGAGGCAAGCCGAAGAGTACCGCGCCGGCGAGAAGCAGGCCGAAGCCCTGCGCGAGCGACACGACGAGGCACGGGAGCACCTTGCCGATCAGAAGTTGCCAGCGGGCGATCGGAGCAGCGGTGAGGCGGACGATCGTGCCGTGCCGGCGCTCGGCCGCGAAAAGCCAGCCGAGAACCAGCACAAGGAAGAACGCGAACGTGACGGTGTAACCCGGCACAAGCGTCTGGTAGCGCACCGCTCCGCGACGGATGGCCCCCTTGCCGTCGGACTGATAGTTCGAGAGGTTCGCGGCCTTCGCCGCGGGCGGCTCGCTCTTGGTCAGCTTGGCCCAAGTCTTGCCACGGAAGTCGTAGTCGACGAAAAAGCCGCTGATCCCCTTCTGCATCGCGTCGCCGATCGACTTCATCATATCTTTCGGCAACAGGCTGAGGCCCGCGACATAGTTCTTCATCTTTTCCATGAACGCCGGCGTGCCGATCATCTCGAACGCCTGGCCGATCATCCACGGTATCACCACACGCATCAGCGCCACCTGCACAACCTGTTCGACGACGGCCGCGGCGACTTCCTGCGTCGGGTCGCGCAGCACCGTCACCCCCACCTTGCCGGTGTTCATTCCATCGCGATAGAGCGGATTGATGGGGTTCTTCTTGAGGGGTTCGCCGACGAATGAACACCGGTGCATTTTGTCGCTGAAATCGGGTTCGAGCACGATCACGACGGCGCGCTCGCCGGAGCGGACCAATCGTTCGGCGTCTTCGCGCGTGGCGATGGATTCGACCTTGATGTCCGCCGTGCCCGCGAAGTCGTCCAGAAGAAATTGCGACCAGGGTCGATCGGGGAACGGGCCGGCGTCGGCCGGCAGTCCGGCGTCGAGGTTCACCACCGAGATGCGGAGTTGCTCCTTCTTGTTCGGGTCGAAGGCCCCGCCGACCGTCACTCCCAGAACGAGCACGAGCAGAATCGGCATGACCAGGAGGATGACGGCGGCGCGCGGATCGCGCCGGATCAGCGTGAGGTCTTTGGCGGCGAGGGTGAGGATCGCGCGCATCGCGGGATTCCGGTACGTTCGTGCAATGGAGATGTCTTATCGAAGCGGATGGCGTTCACGGTTTCGTGAAGGCGCGATGGCCTCGTAGAGCGGCCGGGAAATCGCGATTCAGCAGATGTGCGACGGCCCGGAGACGGGCGAGGTCGTCGCCGGGTCGGAGCGATTCGGCTTGGGCAATCGCGGCGAGTGCCGTGTCCGGCCGCCCCATCGCCAGCTCGCCGGACGCTTGGGCGAGCAATGCTGCGCGGTCGGACTCCAGTCGGAAAAGTAACGAAAGATCGGCCGAGCAGCGGCGGCAGTTCGGTCCGGCGTCGTTCGACGCGCGGCAACACGGGCAGGCGACGGTAGGCATCGGATCGTTGTAGCGGCTATTTGGTTTTCACGCTGGACATGCCGCCATCGAGGCTGATGATTTGTCCCGTCACCCAGGAAGTTGCGGGATCGAGCAGCCAGGCGATCGCGGTGGCGACGTCCGCCGGTTCGCCGATGCGGCCGAGGGGGTGCATGGCCGTCGTGGCCTTGAGCGCCAGTTCGTTGGAAGTGATCTTCGCGGCGAGCGGCGTACGCACGAGTGCCGGGGCGACGGCGTTCACGCGGATGCCTTTGCCGGCGTAGGTGGCGGCGGCGGCGAGCACGAGGCCGTTCACGCCCCCCTTCGCCGCGGCGATCGCCTCGTGGTTCGCCAGGCCGATCTTCGCCGCGACGGACGAGGCCAGCACGATCGAACCGCCGGTGGCGGTCATCGCCTTCGCGGCGGCGCGGAGCACGTAGAACGCAGTGTTCAGATTCAGCGCGATCGTGTCGCCGAATTCGAAGTCATTGGTCTGATGGGCCGGTTTGAGGAGGATTGAGCCAACGAGGTTCGCGGCCCCCGAGAGACGGCCGAAGGTGGCGACGGCTTTATCGAAGAAGAGATCGACTTCTTCGGAGATCGTCGCGTCGAGCGGAAAGCCGTGGACGGCGATCCGGTGGCTCTTGCGAAGTTCGGTAGCCAGCGATTCGAGCCGTTCGGCATCGCGGGCACCGAGGAAGAGGCCGGCACCGCAGGCGGCCAGCGTGCGGCACAGTTCCGCGCCGATCCCGCCGGTCGCGCCGACAATCGCATAGGTGGGTGTGCTCATGGTCCTTTTCGGGTCTGTCTGTCGCGGGTCGGAGTGTGGTTTATGGATTCGTCGCCGGGCATGGTTTGTCGCGGCCCTTCCAGCCCACCGGTCGTCCTGCCAACGAACGAACCGTCGCGTACCACTGGATGCCAACAAGCGCGAGGATGCCGATTGGATGCAGGAGGGCACCCAGCCACGATTGGCGGAATCGAGCGGCGGCGTGCAGTCGCGGGGCGAGCGCCAGGGCCGCGGCCGGAACGGCCCAGATGGTGAACGGCAGCAGCACGAAGGGCAGCACCTGACCGCTCAGCAATAGGGCCGTGCTGAACAGGATCAGCCGGGGCGCGCCGAGGCCCTCACGGGCGTTCTTCGCCAGGCCGTTCCAGACTTGTCCGGCGCTCCGGTACATGCGGCAGGTCGCAAGGTCGGTCACGTCGCAGAGGTCGGTCATCAAGCCGCTTTCGCGATAGGCACGGGGCAGTTGCAAGCCGTCGTGGAACGAATCGCGCACCCGTGGATGTGCGTGCCCGCCAACTTGCACATAAGCGTCGCGCGTGGTCAGGAACCATTGCCCACAGCCGGCACCCAGGCCGGGCAGCGTCTTTCGGCGCATCTGCGAGAAGGGTAGAAAGCCCAACAGAAGAAAATGAATCAAAGGAATGGCCATACTCTCGAAGATCGTTCCCGTCTCCTGACGCGGGAAACCGCTGACGAGCGCCGCGCCGGATTGCTCCCGGAACGCCGCCATCCGTGCAAGGGCGTCCGGTGCAAGGCGTACGTCCGCGTCGAGGAATGTCAGGACCGGGTGCGACGCGAGTTTCGAAAGTTCAAAGCAGGCATGCTGTTTCCCGCTCCAGTCGGCCGGCAATGGTGGAGCGGACGCGAGTCGGACGCGGCCATCGCGCTCCGCGATCGCCCGAACGATCTCCGCGGTGCGATCGGTGGAACCGTCGTCGAGCACGATACATTCCAGTTCCACGTTTTGATTGGCGAGCACCGACTCGACACACGCCGCGATGCCGGCTTCCTCGTTTCGCGCCGGAACAAGCACGGAAACCTCGAAGACTTGCGTCGGCGCCGGCGGGGGGCGAAACAGCGTGACGTTGCGGAAGTACAAGAGTGCCGGCAATGCCGCGAACGCAAGCGCGGCCAGGGCGATCGGAATCACGGCGCACCTCCGTGCGACGGATCGAAGCGCTTCCCGCGCACGGCGGACTTCAGTCGACGCCAGAAGTCGTAAACGCCACCGATGCCGGTACGGCCCTGGATTATTGTCTCGAAGCGCGCGGGGTCGCGGGATCGCGAGTCCTCGGCCAGTCCATCGAGCGTCGCCGTCAACGCCGACTCGATTCGTTGCGATTGTTCTTTGGCTATGCCCCCGACCGGCAAGGCCGCACCCACGCGGACGAGGGCTTCCGGCGCCCGTTCGTTCCAGAATCCCATTTCGAGCGCCACTGGCACGACCCAGCCCGTGGCCATGGCCGAGGCGAGATGGCCGACGCCCGGGCGAAGACCCAACGGCCGCGTGCGCACGTCCACGAAGGTCCCCTGGGCCGTGACCCACAACGCGTGTCGCGGGCGTTCCAGCACGGCGCGGCCGTTGCGAAGGAATGCGGCGGCACCCCGGCGAGAGTCCAGATCGATGCCGAATATGCCGGCTTTCGCGAGAATCGGATATTTCGCCAACATTCGCGCGTCGATTACGCCGTAATGGGCATAGCCGGCGAGTTGCCGGCTCAGAACGAATGCCAGGAGCGGATCCCACCATGACGGGTGGTTCATGGCGACAAGGATGGGCGTGCCGTCGGAAGGCCACGGTATGGACGCGCGCGAGATGCGCACCGCGTGGCAGTGCTTGCGAAGGTACGATGCGGCGATGCGATCGCGGACGAAATCGAACCACCAGGCCGAGCGCGGCGGCAGCGGGTACGGCATGCCGCCATGATAGACACCGCGCGGGACGGTTTCACCATCGTTGCCCCGCTCGAGATCGCTAAAATCAAGAGTAGGTTTCGAGCGATCCCCGCCATGCCGCCCGTGTTCCGCGGAACCTGTTCGCACTGTGGTTACGAGTCGCCGGTGTTTTCCTCCGGCGGATTCGCGATCATGGTCACCGACCGAGACGAGGACCGCCGCCGCCGTGCCGGAGAAACGGTCCCGGTCGTCTTGCACCCGTTTGCGGAATTTGTTCTGGACGAATTCGGGCTATCGTTCCACTCGGCGGCGTGGGGTGGCCAGCTGGTCGAGGTCCAATCGCTGATCTGTCGCGATTGCGGCCGTGGTTCCGAAGTCCGCCGCCTGACGGCGGGCGGCGTCGCGATCGGTTGCGGAGGTTGTTCGGCGATCGCGCTGAGCGGACTCGTGGCCGGCACCGCGGCCGCGTTCGCCCTCAACAATCCATTTCTTGGTGCCGGGGTGGGCGTGGCTTTTTGCGTGCTCACCGCCGCCGCGGTCGAATTCGGGGCCGATCGGTTTGTTCGCCATCGCTATCGGGAACGGGCCGCGGCCGTGGATACGCCGCGGATGTGTTCACAGTGCGGCAGTTGGAACTGTGTCCGCCCTGGCCCCCGAAGTGGCCCCTTTCCCTGCCCCGACTGCGGGGAGACCGCCGTACGACTTGTACCTGTGGCCCGGTCTGGCGGCGCGTAACGTCTCGAATTTGATGCTTGTTTCCGGGACGGGATTTCGGCATAATCGCTGTTGAACATCCCACTCCCCGGGCACTTCGCATGCATTCTTCCAAACGACCGGCGTGGATGCCATTGGCGGTCTTCGTTCTGTGTGTCTTCGGAACGCTGGCCCTGGCACAACCGCCGGGTTTCCCGCGCCAGCCGCCGGCCGGCTTCGGCCCGATGGGCCCTCCCGGCACGCAACAACCACCGGGCGTGCAACCTCCCGGCTATGGCCCCGGCACGCGCCAGCCGCCAGCCGGCTTTGGCCCAATGGCACCGGGTTCGCCCGCCAACAGCGGAATCCCCGGTGGGCCTCCGGCCGGATTCGGCCCGATGGGCGGAGACAATACCGTGCCGATGGGACCGCCGAACGCGGGTATGCCCCGAATGGGTATGCCCAACGCCGGCATGCCGCAAATGCCCGAAGTTGTCATGCAAAGTCAGGGCACCTGCTCGAAGTGCAACAAGACAGTCACCTGGACCGGGGCCACCGCGCCGACCTCGTGCCCGCATTGCGGCACGAAATTCGGCTACGTCGAAAACGCCGATGGCTCGAGGACCACGACGACCTACGGCCGCAGCAGCAGCATCCGGCTCTACATCTTCCTCGGCATCGTCGCCATTTCCGTCATCGCGGCGATCATCAAGGGGATCATGGCCGCGGCGTCCGGCGGCGGCTCGCGGAAAAAGAAGCTCAAGAAGAAGAAACCGATGCGCCGCCCCCGCGACGACGATGACTATTGAACTGAAGTGAACCGGAAGCCCGGCGACGATCATCGCCGGGCGTTTTCATTTCGCCAGGAACTTCCCGACCACCTGTAGAAACTCGTC
Source organism: Gemmataceae bacterium (assembly GCA_019636445.1). GTDB lineage: Bacteria > Planctomycetota > Planctomycetia > Gemmatales > Gemmataceae > Limnoglobus. The sequence goes on from JAHBXO010000032.1 coordinate 37,387, forward strand.
GTTGCTCTTCGTTTTGCCAAGCTGCTTGATGAGCGACTCCATGGCTTCCGGCGGCTTCATCTGCATCAGGCTCCGGCGCAACAGATTGATCCGTTCGAGTTTCTCCGGCTCGATGAGTCGCTCTTCCTTGCGCGTGCCCGACGCGCCGAGGTCGATCGCCGGGTAAATGCGTTTCTCGGCGATCCGGCGATCCAGCACCATTTCCATGTTTCCGGTACCCTTGAACTCCTGGAAGATCACGTCGTCCATGCGGCTTCCGGTCTCGATGAGGGCGGTGCCGAGGATGGTCAGGGTTCCGCCCTCGTCGAAGGCACGGGCCGAGCCGAAAAGCCGCTTGGGAATCTCCATCGCCCGGCTATCGATGCCGCCGCTCATGGTGCGGCCGCTGCCGGAATGCTTGTTGTAGGCCCGCGCCAGCCGCGTCAGGCTATCGAGCAGCACGAGCACGTCCTTGCCCTGTTCCGTCAACCGCTTGGCGCGTTCGATGCACAATTCCGCCAGGCGCACGTGGTGAATGGTCTCCATGTCGGACGACGACGCGACCAGTTGATACCGGTCCGCGCCGCTGCCGTCGGCGGGAACGAATCCCTTCACCATCCGGCGCATTTCCGTCACTTCCTCGGGGCGCTCGTCCACGAGGAGGATGATGAGGTGCATTTCGGGATGATTCTTGGCGACGGCGGCGGCGATGTGCGAGAGGAGAACGGTCTTGCCGGAGCGGGGCGGCGCGACGATCAAACCGCGCTGCCCTTTCCCTATCGGCGTGAACAGGTCCATGACGCGGGTGGTCAGGATGTCTGGCGTCGTCTCGAGCCGAATCGCGACACGCGGGTCCACGGCCGTCAGTTCGTCCCACCGGCGCCGCTTGAAGTCTCTCGGATCGCCCCCTTCGATCGCTTCGATGCCGGCCAGTCGCGGGCCTTGGCCCCGGCGCGGCGGTTCCAGCAACCCCGTGAGCGCAACGCCTTCGGCAAGGTTGAACTTGTCGATGAGTTGCCCAGGGACGTAGGGATCTTCCGGGGCGGTGCGGAAGTTGCGGGCGGGGCTTCGCAGGAAGCCGTAGCCCTTCGGGTGGCGTTCAAGAACGCCCGAGAAGGTCGGGGCCGGTTGCATTGGACTCACGTTCCGGGGTCGGTCAAACTACGTCGAACGAGAACGGCACTTGCGGGCAAGCGATTCGCAGGATGAATGCGATTGTAAGCGCGCAAACCGCAATGGGGTAGAAAAATCCGCGATTCCGGTCCGAGATGGCCGGACGCGCCGCCCGGAATGTAAAATCAATCGCGAACGGATGCCCTCCTCTTTCGGGTGAACCATGGCGGAACCGATCCTCATTGGCAAGAGCACGCACGAGATCCAACTGCTGCCGAAAATGGCGAACCGCCACGGCCTCGTCGCCGGCGCCACGGGCACCGGCAAAACCGTCACGCTCCAGCGCATGGCCGAAGGCTTCAGCCGACTCGGCGTCCCGGTCTTCCTCGCGGACGTGAAAGGCGATCTCTCCGGCCTCAGCCGCGTCGGGTCCGACGCCAACGCCAAAGTCGCCGCGCGCATCGAGCAACTCGGCCTGAAGGAATCCTTCGAATACTCCCCCTGCCCCGTCGCCTTCTGGGACGTCTTCGGCGAGCAGGGCCACCCCGTGCGCACCACCATCTCTGAGATGGGGCCGTTGCTCCTGGCGCGATTGTTGGAGTTGAACGACACGCAGGCCGGCGTCCTCCAGATCGCCTTCAAAGTCGCCGACGACAACGGCCTCCTGCTGCTCGACCTCAAGGACCTCCGCGCGATGCTCCAGCATGTGAGCAGCATCGCGAAGGAACTCACGGCCGAGTACGGAAATGTCTCCGCGGCCTCCGTTGGCGCCATTCAGCGGGGCTTGCTCCGCCTCGAGGAACAGGGCGGCGATAAGTTCTTCGGCGAGCCGGCGCTCAACCTCGCCGATTTCCTTCAGACCGGTCCGAAAGGGCGCGGCGTCATCAACATCCTCGCCGCCGACAAACTCCTGCAAAGCCCGCAGCTGTATTCGACGTTCCTCCTCTGGATGCTCTCGGAGTTGTTCGAGTCGCTTCCCGAAGTCGGTGACGTGGAAAAGCCGAAAATCGTCTTTTTCTTCGACGAGGCGCACCTGTTGTTCAACGACACACCGAAGCCGTTGTTGGAGAAGATCGAACAAGTTGTTCGACTCATTCGATCGAAGGGCGTCGGCGTCTACTTCGTCACGCAGAACCCGCTGGACGTACCGGACACCGTTCTGGCCCAACTCGGCAATCGGGTACAACACGCCCTCCGCGCCTTCACGCCACGGGATCAGAAAGCTGTCGCCGCGGCGGCGCAAACGTTCCGCCAGAATCCGAAGCTCGACGTGGAGGAAGCGATCACGCAACTCGGCGTCGGCGAGGCGCTCGTTTCGTTCCTCGACGAAAAGGGAACCCCGACGGTCGTCGAGCGGGCGTTCGTGGTTCCGCCCGGAACATTGATCGGCCCCATTACCCCCGAACAACGCAAGGCGGTCATCGAATCGTCAACCGTGTTCGGGGTCTATGAAAAGATGATCGACCGGGAATCGGCGTACGAAATCCTGAAGGGCAAGGCCGCCCCGGACGCCGTTCCCGCCAACGGAGACTCCGCGTCGAAGCGTGCCGAGTTCGAGCGGAAACAGGCGGAAGCGAAGGCCGCGGCCGAAGCGGCGGCGGCGGCGAAGGGGCCCAAGCGGGACGGGGTGGTCGTAAGCGTAGCGAAGAGCATGGCGCGATCCGTGGGCACCGCCGTCGTCGGCATCATCAAGCGCGGCATCATGGACACGCTATTCAAGAAGTCGCGCTAGCCGCGCGCTCGTGGTCCCACTCGGCGGCGCATCCGCAGGCGAGGAGCGCCCGCTCGAATTCCTTCACGTCTTGAAAGCGATCCTCCCGGCGTTTCTCCAACGATCGCAAAAGCACCGCGTCCAGATCGGCGGGGATTGTATCCCTTAGCGATTGGGGCGGTGAATTCAGGTGTGCGGCGAGGACTTCGACGACCGCCTTGGCATCGAAAGGCGGCCGACCACTGAGCAGGAAGTACAACGTCGCTCCTAAGGCGTAGATATCGCTGCGGCCGTCGACCGGTTCGCCCCGTGCCTGTTCCGGCGCCATGTAGTGCGGCGTACCGAGGATCGCCGTCTCGTGCGTCAACTTGCCGGAGTCGGTCAACCGGCCCGGATCGAACACAAGCCCGAAGTCGAGCAGTTTGGCTACGTCCTTCAATCCGCCACGCTCGGCCGCCATGATGTTCGAGGGCTTGATATCCCGGTGGATCAACCCCCGCGCATGCGCTTCCCGGAGCGCCCGACAGACCTGCGCGATCAGGAATAACGCCCGCCCCGGCGGCAGTGGACCGTCACGTTTGACGAGATCGTAGAGGTTCGATCCCGGCAGGTATTCCATCACGAAGTAGAACGTGCCGTCGGGCGTGTGGCCGTAGTCGTACACTTCGACCGAATTCCAATGCGTCAGCGTCGCGAGGATCTTGACCTCCCGTTCGAAGCGGGCGAGCAGGTTCGGATCGGTCGATTTGTCGGGGCGGATCACCTTGATGACACTGGGCCGCTTGAGCAGGCGGTGTTCGGCGAGGAAGACTTCGCCCATGCCACCGCGACCGATCGGCTCGCGGAGCAGATACTGGCCGAATTGCCGCGCTTCGAACGCTTCCTTGCGGAGCGCACCGCTCTGGGCGGACCCGTACGCCGCGATACACGTGCCGATGACCCCCCACACGAGGAATTGAATGGGCATGTAGGCCGTACGATCCCAGGTCAGCGATTCGATGGTGGAGACCGCGAACACGGTCACGAGCACCGGGATCGTCATGGTGCCAAGTCCGAACGCCAGCGCCTGCCGCCAGGACATGGGAACGAGGACCGGAAACGCGGCGATCAAGCCGAACCACGGTAGAAACGCCGTATTCGCCACGATCAGTTGGAAGTTAATGGACCATTCCAGTTCCCGAATATCGGGCTTTTGCACTTCGTAGCGCAGGTAGTCGTATTGCGTGGCGCCGAGGATCACCCAGGCGAGCGCGACCGTGGCGGACTGGGCCAGACGCAAGTGCGCGCGGGACGGTACGACCGCGCGGCGAACCGACAGGAACAACATCGCCTGCACGACGACGCCGAACGCGAGGACCCACCGCTGGTACTCCACGCCGCCGCGGGAATAAAGGATCAGATCGCGCAGAAGGTGGCCGGCGTAAGCCACGAGAAACACGATGCACGCGCGGGCGAACCGTCGAGCGAGCAATCGATCGAACTCGCGGGATTCGTCTGGCGCGGACCCGCGAACCAGTTTCGGCCCCGGGACCGGCGCTTCGGGCCGAGTGGGAGCATCCTGGACGGACGACGCAGATTTGTAGAGTTCGGTCGCCAGACCCGGTTGCGTAGGCATGGCTCAGATATTAGCCGAGCGAACCGATCGACGCACGGGAATCTTGAATTCGAAACGATTCGAATCGCGAAGCAGGTACCGACGCAAGGCCATCCGGTTGGTCCTTGCTAAAAAAGGCGACCGCCCTACCGGGGATCGCCTCGATAGCCCCTTCGAACGTTTCAATCACTCCTTGTCTGCGCCCGGCTTCTTGGGCTCATCCTTTTTCTTCGGATCGGCTTTCTTCGGGTCTTCCTTCTTCTTCGGATCGGCCTTCTTCTTCGGTTCTTCGGTCGGCTTCACAAAGTCGGTGATCTTGCGGTACTCCTCGGCTGAAATCGACTTGTCCCGGTTCTTGTCGAGTTTGGAGAAGATAACCGCAAGTTGGGTATTGTTCGCCCGTCGGGCATCGCGGTTGACGTTCGGCAGGAACGCGAATTCGTCGGCGGTCACCTTGCCGTCGGAATCAGCGTCGAGTTTGGCGTATTGCTTGTCGACGACGGAGGTGTCGGCCTTCTTGTCGTCTTTCTTCGCGTCCTTTTTCTCGTCGGCCGCGCCGACGACGAGGGCGAACCCGGACAGGAGGACGGTGAAGGCGAGTGAACGGTAGATCATGGCTGGCTCCGGGAAAGGTCCGATTCCGACATCCTACCCCGGATACGGCGGTCGGTCACTTCTGTTTTTGAGTTGAAGATTCATCGAGTAGCGTACCCAGCGCCGCGCGATAGCGCGCGTGCCAGCGGTGCCAGGCCATCACTTCCTGCACGAGATCGGCGCGGGCCTTGTACCATTCCAACTCCAAAGGAACGCGATCGTATGCTTTGTCGTCCTTCGCGGCGGAGTCGATTTTCGCCTTCCACGATTCGGCGCGGCCCTTGGCGAGCGCGATCCGCCGCGCCGCGCCGTCCATCTGCAGCGTGGCCGTACGCACTTCGGCGGCCGCGAGTTTTTCGCGATCCGCGATCAGGTCGAACAACTGCTGCTTGCGAATCGCGATCTCGGCCTGCGAGGCGGACTTCCATTCGGCCAGGAACTTCTCACGGCGCGATGCGACCAACCCCGATGGTATCGCCGGCGCGGCCGCGCCGGCGAGGGCGTGCATGGTCTTCAACTGCTCGCCGAGGATCGGCAATGTGTCGGCGTTTGCGCCCAGATACAGGGCGCGGAGGAATTGCAGGTCGGCCCGACGTTCGAGCGCGCGGGCGACGGCCGCTTCCGTGTCCGGAGCGGTCGAAGCGATCTCGAACGGTCCGATCGGCCAAAGTCGCTCGGTCCCCTTCACCGGAAGCCCCAGCCGCGATTGCAGATCGACGTTCAGCAACTTGATTCCGGCTTCGGCGGATTCCAGCTCCCCCAGCAGTTTGGCGCGCTGCCGTGTGAGTTCGTCCTCATCCGGTACGGGCAAACCCGCGGCCCGCAACCGCGGCGCGAGCGCCCGCAAGTCGTCGAAGGATTTCAATCCGTTGGCCAGCAGTTCCGTTCGCGCTTCGGCGTCGGCAAGTTGGTAATACCGATCGAGCGACTCCGCGGCGTCGCGGTGGCGTGCCTCGAGCGCGGCGAGCCGGCGCAGTTCCCGCAGCAATTCGTCCCGTGCGCCATCGGGGCAATCGCGCTTGCCCAACAACACGTGAATCGACGGTTTCTCGTTCTCGCGATCCAGCAGGTTCCCGAATCGCGATTGCTTCGCCGCGAGCAGAATGCACGAACGATCGTCCAGCCCGCGAAAGGACGACGCGTTCGCGGCGAACAACCGGGCGGGATCGGCAGTCTTCGCGTCCAGCGCCGGCACGTTCGCCAGCGTCGGCTCGATACGGTTCGGTTTGACCGGCGCGAGCGCGATCTCGCCCGGCGGCGACGTCGGGCGCGGCGAAGCCGGCGACACGACCACCGACGGACCGTGGCAGCCAACCGCGAAGATCAAAAGGAACCAGCCGGCCGCGCGCGGCATTCCCGCCCTCCGTGCGGATCGACACTCCCCGATACCATCGGCCGGCAAACTGGAGAAACTTTGGCGGGAATTCGGATTCTCCGGGTCGAATCTGACGAAGCGCGAGACCCACCGCTTTGCCCAGATTGCCCCGATGCCGTTGACGCCCCCCCATTGCACGGGCTAGCATGCCACGGTGCGAACACTTTCGATTCCGACGGCCACCGCGTTCCTCTCCGGCCGAATCGATCGAACGAGGGATCTCCGATGGCCGACACGACGACGCGGAATGGCGAACTCAAGAACCGCGTCCAGCAGTTGCGACTGAACAACCAACTCGGCACCGACCGTGGCAGCGGTCGCGGCGGTGCCGCGTGGCTGCCCTGGATTCTCTCCCTGGTGCTTGCCGTCACCTGGGCCGGCGTCGGCATCCGCTCCTACCGCAACGCGCCCGCGAACGATTTGGTCAACCCGAACGGGACGACCGATCCGGATCGTGCCAAGGAATCGTCAAAGACCATTCAGGTACCCAATACGTCCACGCCAGTCGTCGCCGGTACGATTGAAGTGGAAGTGAAAGGCTACCTTGTTCCAGCCCAACAGATCGCCGTCAGCCCGATCGACGTCGGCGGTCGCGTGGTCGAGTTGAACGTGGTCGAGGGCAAATTCTTCCGTAAAGGGGAAATCCTCGCGAAGCTCGAAGACACGAACTATCAGGCGCAGGCGGCCGAAGCCAAGGCGGCTCTCGTGTCGGCGCAAGCCCGGTTGGAGAACGCGAAGCAGCGGCTCGCGGGTTTGCAACCGGAATCGGTCCGCAAGGTCGAGATCGTGCAGGTGGAGGAGGAACTGAAGGAAGCCGAGGCCCAACGCAGCCGGATGGCGGACGAACTGGCTCGGCAGGAGAAGCTCGGGGTCGCGGCGTCCGAACGGGAAATGAAGCAGGCCCGATTCGACTTGCAAGCGAATGAGGCCCGCGTGCGACGGCTCAGTGCGACCCTGGCGATTCTCAAGGAGGGGCCTCGCCGCGAGCAGAAGGCGGCCGCCGAGGCGGAAGTCGCGGGTGCCGATGCCGAGGTGAAGGTCGCCACCGCCCGCATGGCGCAGGCGCAATGGCGGCTCGACAACTGCATCATCCGCGCGCCGATCGACGGTACGATCCTCTCCAAAAAGGCCGAACTCGGCAACCTCGTCAATCCGATGGCGTTCTCCGCCAGTTCGTCCGGCGGGGGCGCCGTCTGCGACATCGCCAATCTCGCCGACCTCGAAGTGGATCTGGAAATTCCCGAACGGGATATTCGCAAGCTCCGCCTCGGCCAGCGCTGCCGCATCAAGGCCGACGCCTTCTCGGAACGGACCTACGAGGGTGCGCTCGACCGGATCATGCCGATCGCCAATCGCGCCAAGAGCATCGTCAGCGTGCGCGTGAAGGTGAAGCTTCCAGATGGCGAAACACCGGGCACTTATCTCAAGCCCGAAATGGGCGCGATCGTCTCCTTCCTCGCGGACGAGGGGAAGTGACCGTCCGTCAGATTTGCACCCGCCGATTGTAGATCCACCACTCCACGAGCACCACGAGCAGACCAATCACCACCGCGATCTTCCAAAGGTCGCGGGGCTGCTTACGCGCGTCGCCTGCCGCGACCGTCTCGGCGCCGATGCGGATTTCGGTCGTCGGCTCGAGATCGCTTTCATCGTGTTCCACCGTCGCTGAGAGGTTCACGGAAAAACGCCGGCCCACGACGCGGTTCGTGCCCGGTTCGATCCACGTCGCCCGGTAGACACCGATTTGATCGGTTTCCGTGAAGGTGAACTCCGGCCGCGGCGTGGTCCGCTCGAACGTGCGCGTCGTGCCGTCCGGCTTGCGCACGTCGATGCGCCGCACCGCGCCGGTCGCCAAAGACTTCTCCTGCCCCGGCGCGATCGGGTCTTCGGTCGACGCGTCCCGGACGTTGCCGAGATTCACGATGACGTTCCGCGTGAAGAGCACAAAGCTGGGATCGAGCGGCCAGAGCGTGTTCCATTCCGTCGCGCTGACGAGTAGGGGAAAACACATGACGAGGTCGGTGAACGGCCCGCGCGGCACGCCGGCGATCAGCACGTGACCGCCGGCCGCCTCCAAGAGCTTCTGCGTGCCGTTCGGGAGTTTCGGTAGTTGGAACGCGTCGTCGATGGCGATGTCGTACAGGCCGCGCAGGTTCCGCATGATCGGGTGGCGGTCGAGCGCGCCCTGCACGCTCGGCCCCTTCATCGAAATCACGCTCAACGGATCGTCCCGCTGCGCGGCCAACTTGAACGGCGGCGGCGGATGGCCAATGAACCACGTGTTCGCGTTCGGCATCTGGTGGTCCGCCACCGGCCCGCAGCGGTCGAAGATCACCAGATCGTACTTCCCTTCGCGCACTGGGTTGCCGTACTTCGCGTCGTCGCCGATCGCGGTCGGCGGCTCCCACGTCGTCTCGGCGATCGCCTTGTGGGCGGGGCTGTCGAAGAAGGCGCGCAGGAGCTTGTTGTTGTCGGGCGAGAGGACGAGCACCTTGGCGCGCCGTACGACGCCGAGAACGAGCCAGGCCTCGTCGTCCGCGGGCAGCGCGTCGTTCGCCCCTTCCAGCCGGGCGCGCAACGTGAGGTCCGATCCCTCTTCGAGTTCGGGCAGGAAGAATTGCACCGCCTTCCCTGCCGGGTTCTGGTCCCGCTTCGCGGCCGGGCGGATCGTGCGCGAGTACGCCCGCTGGAGTTCGCCGTCCGAGTTCAGGATTTCCAGACGAACGACCATTTTCTCAACGGGTTTGTCCCGATAGTTTCGAACGAACGCGGTGACGGTGGCTTTGCGAGGATCGTCGGCGTCGCGCTCGCCGACCGTCGGCGTCGGATCGGCCGGATCGTTCTCGGCGTCGTTCGGGAACGGCGCGATCCAGCCGCGATCGACCGTGAGCCGGGCGAGGGCGAGATTGTCCGATCCGGTGGCCGGCGGAACGTGATAGGTGAGGTTCAGGTTTGTGAGGGCAAATTCCGCCGGCGTGGGGAAACGCCCATCCGAAAACAAATGGACATCGGCCGGCACTCCCTCGGTCGGCACGTACTGCCGCTCCTTGCCGGGTTCGACGCCGCCGGGCACGGTCGCCTCGTTCTCGGTCGACTTCACCGGGTTCGCGAGGCTGGCGGCGAGGCCAAGCGCCTCCTCGATGCGCGTCGGCTTTTGAGTGGGCTCCACGGCGCGGACGGAGGCGCGCAACTCGGCGCGGTTGTTCGTGTAAGACTGGCGAATCTCGGCCGTCGAGTTGAAGACGATGACCATGCCGGTGTCGTCGTCGGTGGCGGCGTCGATCTCGCGGAGCGCCTGTTGCTTCGCCCATTCGAGCCGGCTGGGGGCCACGTCGGTGGCGGACATGCTCGCGGAATTGTCGAGGATGAGGATGTAGTGCCGGCCGCCGAAGATCGAGCCATGCAGCCGCGGGCCGAGCACGGCATATACACAGAGCATCGCGGCGAGCAGTTGCAGGAGCAGCAGGACGTTTCGCCGCAGCCATTGCATCAGCCGATTGACGTGCAGGTCTTCGATGCTCTTCTTCCAGAGATAGGTGGACGACACCGACACCGGCTTGCGGCGCAGGCGGAGGAAGTAGAGCAGGACAATGAGCGGGGGAACGCAAAACAGGACAATGGCGGCCGGAAGGGCGATGGCGACGCGGTGGCTGACGCCGAAGCGGGCTTCGAGCCATTCGTTGACGGGCCGGTCGTAGCCGAGCAGATCCGCCGCGAAAACGGCAACGCCCGGCAGCGCGAAGGCCGCGAGGGCGAGGACGGCGATCGGGAACAGCGTGCGCATGGTGGTTGCCTGTGAAAGCCCCGGCACGATCGTGCCGGGGCTTCACGATTATTAACGATTCATCTCGATGTTCACTTCAGCCACTTGTCCGCGAATCGCAAGTAGACTTCCCAATCCGGTGTCGTCATCGCGTGCTCGCCGGCTCGGATGAAATAGCCCAGACGGCTGTCCACGAGCTTCCCCTCCGGCGGCATCGCGTCCGCCTCCAGGCCCTTCACGCCGTAGAGTTCGTACACCGGCGTCGCCCGTTTCAGCATGTCGAACTGACCGCTCGGGTTCGCCCACAGGTCCAGCGCCGCGTTCGTGTACAGCACCGGCCGAGGGGCACAGAGGGCCGCGAGACAGTGCTGGTCGAAGGGAAGCTTTTCCGGGGCGTCATTGAATTCCTTGAAACTCTTGCTGAACCAGTGGGGGAAACTCGTGTTGATCCGCTTCACGCCCTCCGCCTTCGGGTCGTTGTGTCGGCTTGGACCCGTCCCGCCGCAACCGGCCTGGTGCGGAATCACGAGCGCGATCCGTTCGTCGAAGGCCCCCGCCAACAACGCCGTCTTGCCCAACCGCGAGTGGCCGACGACCGCAATGCGCTTCGGATCGATCTCGGGCAACGCGGAGAGATAGTCGACGCAGCGGTGTACGCCCCAGGCCCAGCTCATGATGGTCGCCGTCGCGTCATCGGCGTCGGTCGGCGGCATCAGGGCGCGGAAGCCTTCCTTGACATTCGCCCGATCGGGCTGGATATCGCCGTTGTAGAACGTCGCCACCGCGTACCCGCGCGAGACCGCCAGTTCCAGCGGCCACACATCCGTCGCCTTGCCGCGACCCTCGGCCGTGGCCTGGTTGTCCTTCACGCCCGGATACTTCGCGTACATCCAAACGTCCGGCACGCGGATCTTCGGGTCGGTCGAATACAGATGGTTCCCGCCGAAGTTCGGCCCGACGAACGCCGGCACCGGTCCCTTGCGATCGTTCGGGATCGCGAGCATCAGGTAGATCGGCAACGGGTGTTTCTTGCCGAAGATGGTGAAGTGAATCTCGACTTCCCGCAGCGTCGCCTTCCCACCGAACGCGGCTTTGTCCTCGTGGCGCACGGCCGCCGTCACCGGCACCGCGTCCGGCAAGCGGCCGTACATGTACTTCTGAAACAGCTCCTTGAGTTCCGGTTTGCGGATCTTCTCCCACGCGTCCTTCGTCGCGATCTTCGTGCCGTCCTTCGCCTCGAGCGGATCGGGGAAATCGGCAGCGAACGCGAGCGGGGCCATGAGGATTACTCCGACCAGTGAGAGCCAACGAACCATGGGACGACCTCCGGGAGATGCGGTCGATTGTGTGCGAGGGCGAGGGAACGGCAATGGTCAGCGGGCGTAATGCGCGACGAGGCGCGGCAGTTCGTCCTTAATGTCGAGCGAGCGCAGGCCGCCGGCGAGCTTGCCTTTGAGCAGGGCATTGAAGCCGTAGCTGTCGTCGACGATGCGAAGCGCCTCGCGGATGGCGATCGGGCGGGGGCGATCCGGAGTCGTCAGGAGTCGACCCAGCCAGAGAGTCATCGGGAAGATCAGCACGAGCGAATCGAGTCCGGGCCAGTAAGGCAGGTGGAAGTTGATGGCGCCGGCGAACTGGAGGGAATCGAGTTTGACGCGGAAGTAGCGCGCGAACAATTCCTCCGACTCGGCCGGCAGCGGACCAGCGGGGTGCTCGGCGTCTTCGAACCGGATGCCGTCCGGCAGCAGGCCGTTCACCCGCGGCATCGCCCCGCCGCCCCAGGCGAAGCGATAGCCCGCGAACATCCGGCCGAACCAGCCGCTCTCGGTCATCGTGCCACGGTTTGGTCCGAGGTCGACGCGCGTATGGATCGCCGCGAGTTGCCGGAACACCGTGCGGCCGACCCAGCCCGGCGGCGGGACGTTGGCGTTCGTTTCAACCTCCTCCGCCGTCGCTTCGGTCAGGACTTCGAGCAGCTCGGAAAGTCGCTGGCCGTTCACCTTGTCGAAGTGGAGCTTGCGGAGCGTTCGGGAAAGCTTCAGTACGTGCCGGAGTTTGTGCTCCATCGGTATGTCGGGTGTCGAAACGATATCGCCGATCGCCTTGGTGAAACGATGGAGGTCGGACCAGGAAACGGATTGACCCGCTTGCAACTCCGGTGGCGGCAATTCGGCCGGGCGCCCGCGTGGTTCCAACTCCGCACCGTATGCCGCCGCGTCATTGGCGTGCACGCCCATCGGGCGGCCCTTGTTCTCCGCCACCGACGGGCAGGTGAACCGCAGCCCCACGCGCCAGTGGTCGCCACCCGGCACGAGCACGAAGGGATATGCCCGGCACGCCAGCGGCTTCGCCGCCGAGCCGAACTTCGCATGAATCCGGCAGCGGCCGTCCTCGTTCAGGAACACGCACCCGCCGCCCGGCCGATGCGCCAGCGAGGTGTTCCCCTTCACGGTTGTGAACAACTCGACGCCGGAGAACCCCGGCTCGTTCGCCCACCCCTGCCCTTCAATCCGTTGGCGCTCTTCGTCCGAAAGCGGCACCGCGTACGTGCGGCAGCAATCGGAGCAGCCGTGGCAGTCCCAATTCTGAAGCACCGGCAGCGACCGGACCGGCAAGGGCATGGGCTACTTTCCCGGATTCCACTCGAGGTGATCGAAAAAGGTCTTCACGTCGCCGGCATCCGGAGTCAGGAACGCCCCTTCAACTGCCGCCACAAACGCAAACCGTTCGATGCGATACACTCGCACGATCCGCCGCGTGTTCTTCTCCGCCATCTGGAAGACGAATTCCCGCCCCGGTCGCCCGGGAAGGCGGACCTCCCGCGGATCGGATAGGAGCGTACCCCCCGACGCCTCGGTCGCCTTGACCTTCGCGGCTTCGAAGAACTTGTCGTCCGGCTGTTCGTTCAACTCCGCCGGCTGGCGACCGTGCGCGATCGTGAAGATCGCAGTGTCCTCGGGCGCTTCCGTGCGAAACGTCTTCAATGCCCAATCCGCCAGCGGCGAACCGTCTTGTTCCTTCATCTGCCCCGGCACGCGGGCGGCAAATTTTCGATCCGGAGCGACGAAGCGGATCCAACGGTCCTCGTTCGCACGGCCCACCATCTTCCGAAGCGACTCGACCCACTCCGCCTTCAGAAAGTACAGCATCCCGGCGAAGAAATGCATGACGAGCACAAGCGCGAGGATGGCTTTCACGCGCGTGCCGAAAGACCATTCTTCCGCGAGGACCATCCCGAGACACAACCCGGTCGACGCGAGGGCGATCGCCATCGGCAAGGCGAACGTGAAGATCGCCTCTTTGCCGGTCAGCGTCGGGCCGAGAATCCACAACAACGGAATGACGAACGGCAGCAGGGCCAATCCGAACAGGACGTTCGCAGGCCCCTTGCGTTCCCCCGGATCGTCCGGAACGTCGTCCCATTCGTTGCGAGTCGACGGAAACACCGTTGGAACTTCGAGTTCCTCCGATTCCGCGACGAACCGTTCACGACAACTGGGGCAGGCGACCTCGCGATGGAGGGCGGAGTCCGCCACGCGGGAGAATTGGCCGCAAGTTGGGCATCGGACGGCGACAGACATGTTGTGTAGGTTACTGATCCGCAGGGTCGGGGAATCGAAAAAAAATCTCGTTCCCGACTTGGCGAATTTCCCGCGAGTTCGTTGAATGATCGTTCCCACCGACGGATGTCGGGAGCGAGGATTGTATGCCGACGATCAATCAACTGACGAAAAAGCCGCGGAAACCCCAGCGGTCGAAGCCGCGCCACCCGGCCATGCAAGGCTGCCCGCAGAAGCGCGGTGTCTGCACGGTCGTGAAAACGATGACCCCCAAGAAGCCGAACTCGGCGCTGCGGAAGGTCGCCCGGGTCCGACTCAGCACCGGGGTCGAAGTGACGGCCTACATTGGTGGCGAAGGCCACAACCTGCAGGAACACTCGATCGTGCTGGTGCGCGGCGGCCGCGTCCGCGACCTGCCCGGCGTGCGCTACCACATCGTCCGCGGCGTGCTCGACTGCCAGGGCGTTCAGGACCGCAAGCAAGCCCGCTCCAAGTACGGCGCGAAGGCCGAAGGCAAATAACACCGGCACTATTGCGAAATTGAGGACTCTTTTCGATGGCCAGCAAGAGCCGAACCGCGAGCTACGACAAGCTTGCTCCCGATACGCGATACAACTCGCTGCTCGTCAGCAAGTTCATCAATTGCATCATGTACGACGGCAAGAAGGCGACGGCGACCCGCGTGGTGTACGACGCCTTCGACCAGATCAAGAAGCGCATGCCGGATGTCGATCCGGTCGAAGTCTTCACCGGCGCGATCAACAATGTCAAGCCGTCCCTCGAAGTCCGTTCCCGCCGGGTCGGTGGTGCGAACTATCAGGTCCCGATGCAGGTGAAGGCCAAGCGTCAGGAGTCGCTGGCGATCCGCTGGATTCTCGCCGCGATCCGCGCCAAAGCCGGCCGACCGACCTCCCTCCGCCTGGCCGACGAACTCATGGCCGCCTTCCGTCGCGAAGGCGAAGCCATGGCCAAGCGCGAACAAACGATCAAGATGGCCGAAGCCAACAAGGCGTTCAGCCACTTCGCCTGGTAACGAGTTTCCGATCCATCGACGGCCGGTTCGCGGGTGGGCGAACCGGCCGTTCGCGTTTTCCGGTCTCCGAACGACCGATTCACTTCGCGTTGACCGCTTTCCCCGCACCGGGTATCACCAGACCGCCGATGGATCCGGCAGGACCGCCGGAGGAGATGCCGTGCGCAGGAAAACCCGTTCCTACTTGCTCGCGGCCGCCTTGGTCTTCGGGCTGCTCGCCATTGCGGGCGGCGCCGTCGGCGCCGTCCTGAAGCAGGAACCGGACTTCTACAGCCGGCTCGGCGAAGGCAACGACTGGACGCGCGGCGAACGGGCGTCGTCACTAATGACACGCGTTCAGGATCTGAAGAACGACATCCGCGCCAAGTCCGACTGGTCGGGTTCCTTCCAGGGCGACGACTTGAACGCCTTCTGCCTCGAGAATCTCTCACCGGGCACCAGCTACGCCAATCTCCTGCCCTCGGGCCTTCATTCTCCCCGCATCGTCATCGAGGGCGACCGGATCAAACTCGGCCTCCGCTATGGCCGGGGGTTCTGGAGTTCGATCCTCTGGGTCGAGTTGAAGGCCTGGCTGGTAAAAAACGACACCAACGTCATCGCCGTCGAACTGTGTGGCGTGCATGCCGGTTCGATGCCCGTCGGTTGCCAGACGCTGCTCGATACCCTTTCCGAAGCCGCGCGCGAATCGAATATCGAAGTGAGCTGGTACCGGCACAACGGCAACCCGGTCGGCCTCTTCCGCTTCTATGCCGATCAGATCCGCCCGACCACACAGATCCACACGTTCAAGATCCAGGACGGCACCATCGGCATCGCCGGGCGCACGCGGTTGGAGAAGGTCCAGCACACCACGCCCGGACTTGATCCCCTTCGCGGCGACTGAGCGTCCTTGAATTCCTGCCCGCGTTCGCTTACCCATTCCCTCATCATCTTCGAGGGAACAGCATGCGCCTCTCCGCGCTCGCGATCGGACTCGTCCTCGCCGCGACGGCCTCCGCCGCCGACCGGCCCAACGTCGTCGTCATCCTCGCCGACGATATCGGCTACGGCGATCTCGGCTGCTACGGCAGCACGAAAGTGCGGACCCCCAACCTCGACAAACTCGCCGCCGCCGGCGCCCGATTCACGGACGCCCACAGCCCCGCCGCCGTCTGCACCCCGACTCGCTACTCGCTCCTCACCGGCCAGTATTCGTTTCGCCACCGGCCCGGCGCAAGCATCCTTTCCGGCGTCGCACCGCTCGCCATTCCGACCGACCGCTCCACCATCGCGTCGATGTTGAGGAAGGCCGGCTACGCCACCGGAGTCGTCGGCAAATGGCACCTCGGCCTCGGCGACAAGGAGACCGACTACAACGTCGAGATCAAACCCGGCCCCCGCGAGGTCGGCTTCGATTATTCCTTCCTCATCCCCGCCACCGGCGACCGCACGCCCTGCGTCTACGTCGAGAACGGCCGCGTTGTCGGCTACGATCCGAAGGATCCCATCCGCGTGAATTACAAGGAGAAGGTCGGTGCCGAACCCACCGGCAAGGAAAACCCCGAGCAACTCACGAATCAGAAGCCGAGCCACGGGCACGACATGACCATCGTCAACGGCATCAGCCGCATCGGCTGGATGAGCGGCGGAAAGGCGGCCCGCTGGAAGGACGAGGACATGGCCGACACCATCACCGCGAAGGCCGTGAAGTTTCTCGACGAGAACAAGACGAAGCCATTCTTCCTCTACTTCTCCACGCATGACGCTCACGTTCCGCGATTCCCGCATCCGCGGTTCCGCACCAGCCCACACGGCCTCCGCGGCGCTGCGATCCAGGAGTTCGACTGGTCCGTCGGCGAGATCCTCGCCAAGCTCGATGAACTCAAACTCGCCGACAACACGCTCGTGATCGTGACGAGCGACAACGGCGGAGTCATGGACGACGGCTACGTCGACGGCACTGGGAACGATACGAGCGGCCACAAATGCAACGGTTCGCTGCGCGGTTTCAAGGGGAGCAACTACGAAGGCGGGCACCGCGTGCCATTCCTCGTGCGCTTCCCCGGCCGCGTCGCGGCCAATGCGACGTCGAAGGAACTGACGTGCCACGTGGACCTGTTCGCGACGATCGCGGCGGCGACGGGCCATACGTTGGGCGCGAACGACGCGCCGGACAGCTTCAATCACTGGCCGGCATGGACGGGCCGGTCGGCCGGGAAACCGGTTCGCCCGCACCTGCTGACGCAGGCCGGCAACTTCCAGGCGCACGCGATCCGGATGGGGGACTGGAAGCTGATGGTGCCGCCGGGGCCGAAAATGAAGCCCGAGTTGTACAACCTCGCCGCCGACCCGATGGAGTCGAAGAACGAATACGACGCCGAACCGGATCGTGTGAAGGCGATGCGGGCGGAACTGCAGCGCGTGCGGGAAGCGACCCGCACGCGCCCCGACTGATTACGGGAAGATAAAGACCAGCCCCACGGTGAGCGGCACTTGCCAAAGCATGCCGCTGACGGTGTAGCCGCGCGGGTAAAGGTAGTAGGGCGTGGGTGCGCCGGGCTGGCACTTGCCCGCGCTCGTGTCCCAGCGGTTCTTCCAGAAGCCCGACGCGACGTTCTGCGGCAGGAACACGCAATCGCGCGTGAACCGGTACGCGGAGTGGATCGGTTGCAGCGCGCCCATGTCCCAACCGGCGCGTTCCGAGTTCGGCTCTTCGAAATACAACCGGCGGTGAATCACGTAGGTCGGTTCGACCTTGGCCATGACGGGAGGGTAATTCCCGGTCTTGGCGGCATAGGCGGTGCCCGGAGCCACGAGCGGAGTTGGCTTCGGGAACTCGTCCATTCGGTCGCCGAGTTCCTTTTGAATGCGGCGGTTCCTCACGGCGTCGCCATCGAGTCGGAACACGTCGTCTTTTCGCGGCTCGAACGGCGTCGTTTCCGCCGGCTTCGCCGGCGGCTCGTTCTGGGTCAGGACCGGCGTTCGCACGTCGGGTACGGCGATCTCGGCCGGCCGTTTCTCGGTCGAGACCGGCAGTGCGGGAAGTTCCGCCGACGAAGCCTTCTGCGTGGACGCGGGAATCGCCGGGATGCCCATCGGCGGCAGAGTCGGCTCGACCGGCTTCTGGAACGTGAGTGTCTGCGGTACAAGACCCGGCGGGGACGCGATCGGTGCGACCGGCACGGTTCCACTCGGGATCGAAGGCGTTTGCGGGGCCGACTGCGTGTAGGGCGACCAGGGAATCGCGGGTTTTGGAGCCGGCCCTTGTGCGACCGCGCCCCACGCCAGCCCCGCCCAGACGCCGACGCTAATCGCCGTCCGAAGCGGAATGGTTCGCCACGCTGTAATTGGGAGCTTCCTGCGTGATGGCAATGTCATGGGGGTGGCTCTCCTGTACCGACGCGCCGCTCACCTGAATGAAACGCGCGTTCGTCCTGAGTTCTTCGAGCGTCCTTGCACCGACGTAACCCATGCCCGACCGCAAACCGCCAACCAGTTGAAAGACAAACGGCGTCAACGGCCCCTTGAACGGCACCCGGCCCTCGACGCCCTCGGGCACCATTTTGCCGTTCGGCGTCCCGCCGCCCTGCCCGTAGCGGTCGGCGCTGCCGGCCTGCATCGCGCCGAGCGATCCCATGCCGCGGTAGGTCTTGAAGGTCCGCCCCCGGTACAGGATCACCTGGCCGGGACTTTCCGCCAGTCCGGCGAACAGGCCCCCAATCATCACGCTCTGTGCGCCGGCCGCCAGCGCCTTCGTGATGTCGCCCGAGTAGCGAACCCCGCCATCGGCGATCACCGGGATCCCGTAGCCGCGGACACCGCGGACCGCGTTCGCGATCGCCGAAATCTGCGGCACGCCCACGCCGGAGACGATCCGAGTCGTGCAGATCGATCCCGGGCCGATCCCGGCCTTCACGGCGTCCGCACCGGCTTCCGCCAGCGCCTTCGCGCCCGCCTCGGTCGCGATGTTCCCCGCGATAACGTCGATCGCGTGGCGCTTCTTCAGTTCGCGCACGGTTTCGATCACGTTGCGCGAATGTCCGTGGGCGGAATCCACCACGAGGACATCCACACCGGCCTCGATCAGCGAATGCGCGCGTTCGAAATCCAGTACGCCGATCGCCGCCCCGACCCGCAACCGACCGCGTGTATCTTTACACGCATTCGGAAAGTTCTGGGCCTTGTCGATGTCCTTGATCGTGATCAACCCTTTCAGCCGGTATTCATCGTCCACCAGGAGCAGTTTCTCCACCTTATTTTTTGTTAAGATGCGCTCGGCTTCGTCGAGTGTGGGGACTTCGCCGTCCGCGACGACGGCGGTGACCAGGTTCTCCTTGGTCATCACCTCGGAGAGCTTCTGTTCGTTGTCGCCGAGGAACTTCAGGTCGCGGCGCGTCAGGATTCCCTTCAGATAGCCGTCGACCGTGATCGGTACGCCGCTGATGTGGTGCTGCTCCATGATCCGCCGCGCTTTGCCGACGGTTTCGTCGGGAGTGAGCGTGACGGGATCGGTAATGACCCCGTTCTCGGACCGCTTGACCTTGTCCACTTCGCGTGTTTGGGCTGTAATCGAAAGGTTTTTGTGGATGATGCCGATGCCGCCGTCCTGCGCCAGCGCGATGGCCAGTTCGCTCTCCGTCACCGTGTCCATCGGCGAGGACAGGATGGGAATGTTCATCCGAACGTTGCGCGTCAGGTGGGTTCGGACGTCGACGTCCTTGGGCACGACATCGCTGTAGCCCGGCTCGAGCAAAACGTCGTCAAACGTGATTCCCTGATATGCAATGCGATCCGCCATGGCCCCGCTCCTGTTGAGTGGAGGCCAATTATATCGAGCCGTGCATTTGTGCGATCACGGCCCGACCCGATAATATGGTTTGACGGGAGGGATGGCCGAGCGGTTGATGGCAGTGCTCTTGAAAAGCACCGTGGGGTAAAAGCCACCGTGGGTTCGAATCCCACTCCCTCCGCTGGCGTCACATCGGGATTTCCTTCGCGGTCCGCATTTCGGTTCGACCGGCGATGGCGACGGCGTACTGGAAGCCGGTCTTCGGCGTGCAGGCGGCGCCGACCGCGCCCTTCGGGTTCAGCGCCAGGAACGCGACCCGCGCGGTATGGACGCCCCGCCGCGCCGCCGACGCGTGCACCCGCTTGCACGCCAGTTCACAGGCTTCTTGGGGAGTTTTCCCCTCCCGCATCTTCTCCACGATGAAATGGCTGCCGGCGATGCGGATGATCTCCTCGCCGACGCCCGTCGCCCCGGCGGCGCCGGCCTCGTTGTCCACGTACAGCCCCGCGCCGATGATCGGCGAATCGCCGACCCGGCCGGGCAGCTTGTACGCCAGGCCCGACGTGGTGCAGACCCCGCCGAGGTTCCCGGCCTGGTCGAGGCCGATCACAGTCACCGTATCGTGGTTGCGCTCGTCGATGTTGATGTCCTGCGGTTCCGGCGGGGCGTCGTTTCGAAGCGGCTTCTTCTCGTTGTCCGGATGCTTCTCGAACCACTCGCGCAGGCCCTCGACCGTATGCGGCATCTCCAGCTTGAAGCCCTGCTCGAGCGCGAACCACTTCGCACCTTCGCCGACGAGCAGGATGTGCGGCGTCTTCTCCATCACGCGCCGCGCCACGGCGGAGGCGCTGCGGATATGCTCCAACCCCGCGACGGCCCCGCACGCGAGCGTCTTGCCGTCCATCACGCACGAATCCAGCGTCAGCCGACCGATGCGGTCCGGCAGGCTGCCGAAACCGACCGACCGCACGGTCTTGTCGCTCTCGACCGCCTGCGCGCCGGCGATGACAGCATCAAGGGCGGCTTTACCGGCCACGAGTTGCGGACCGGCCACGTCCGTGGCGATCTTGCCGAACGGCCAGGTGGCGATGACGACAGGCTCTGCCATGATGGAAAACCCCGAGTGAGATGGCGGTCATGATAATCGTTCGGCGGCCGCGTCGCAATTCGCCAGCAATTGCGTCCGCCATTTCTCCTCAGTGAAGTTCGCTCGCGTCGTCGCCCACTCGCGGACGCGTTCGATCTGTTCGACGAGCACGCGCGCCGAGCGCGGATCGCGGCGCTCCGGACCGAGCCAAATCGGCGAGGTATGTGCAAACTGACCCGACCCGACGCAGCGGGCCGCGATCCAGGCCGCCTCCGGAATGAGAAGGTCGAGCACTGCAAGATGAAAGTCCACACCACTATTGGGTACTGCGGTCGCGATCGGATTCCCGTCCGCAATCAGTTCCAATTTCTCGAACGGACGATCGCTCATCGCCGAAACGATCACCTGCCCCTCTTCCACTCGGCAGGTCACGAACGGCCCGTTCGTCACATACGTATTCCCGGCACGCACGGCTTCGATCCAACTCGCGTAGGTCCGCGGCGCGTCCGCGCCAATCCGCGCCAGCGTGCGCATCGCGCCTAGCGCCGAGCGATTCGAATCCTTCCCGCTCGCGCCGACCAGCGGCAGGTGAACGCCGGCGTTCAACAAGTGATAGTACCACGGCAGCACCGGCGACTTGGGCGACGGCGTCAGCTCGAACGCATCCACCTTCCCCAGAATCGCGGCCACGAGCGACTCGCCCCCCTCCGGCTGGAACGGATTCGCCCACACGACCAGACCCTTCTTGCGATGGCACTGATTGCACCAGTCGAAGAGCGACCAGTCGTCGGTGTCGTACGGCTCGCCGAACGCGAGCGGGAAGATCGGCCGGTGCGAATTCAGCAGGCTCAGGCTGCCGAGGACGGGGTGCGAATTGAACGTGTTGACGGCGACAACGGGCTCGCCGTCGAAAGCGGTCGCTTGCCCGGTGAATTCGACCATCCCCGGCAAGGATGCGTGCGTATTTCCGTCGGTCGCCAGATGATGGTGGACCTTCGCAAGGACGTTGACGACGTCCAATCCCTCAGCCTCGGCTTCGAGCTTCGCGGCCTGCGGGGAAAGGAAATGCGCCCGGGCATCGCCGTTCATCCAGCGATCGTCGGGCGTGGAAAGCCAAGTCTGGATCGCGAGCCGAACCGCCATCTGGCCCGGGCCGAGCGTGATCGTCTCGTCGATTGGCCGGTAGCGGATTCCTTTCGAGACGCGGAATCGCAGCGGTACGCCAGCGGGCAGGCGGACCTCGCAGGAGCCGTCGATGTAACAGGAATTCTCTCGTCCGGTTCGGAGGTGGCCGCCGACGTCCTCGCCGACGCCGCAGGCGAACTCGGCGAGCCGGCCGAGCGGGGCGTAGACCTCGCCGTTCGGGCCGGTGATCGCGAGCCGCACCGGGGTGGGCTTGTTCGTGGCGGCATCGTTGACGCGAAGGTGGACGGCGAGCATCAGGAATCCAGTTCGGAGTGGGGAGCGCGGAGTGCGGAGTGAAAGCCAGAGCAGTTGAATCGGTCGGTGTCTTTAACTCCGCACTCCGCACTCCGCACTCCGCACTGGTCGAATCACTTGAGGCCTTGCAGCCAGGCGGCCGTCACGCCGGCGACCTCGGCCATCTGCTTGGGGTCGACCTTGTCCGGCGTGTCGGAGAGTTTGTGCCAGTGCCGTTCATAACCGTCGAAATCGATGATGTCGATCGCGGGGATGCCCGCGCGCTGGAGCGCGAGGTGGTCGTCCTGGATCGGCCGGCCGACGGAATTCAGGAACGCGGGCGAACGGCGGTCCAGCGCGACCTTCCAGAACTGCGACGCGAGCTTGTCCGACTTCTCCCACGAATGCCCCTCGACCTCGAACCTCGCGCCGCGATGGGCGAAGAGGTCGTACAGGATCGCCGCCTCGTACTGGAACTTCCGCGTCGCCTTCGACGCGACGTATTGCTCGGCGAAGTGGTCGGAGCCGAAGAAGAACCGGTCGGCCGGCTGCCCGCCGAAGGCGTCCTTCTCGAAGATGTACTCCTCGCCGTCGAAGCAGACGAAATCAACGCCGACCACGGCCGAAAGGTCCTTCGCGTGATGGGCGAGCTCCATGAACATCGCGACGCCGCTGGTGCCGTCGTTGGCGCTGAGGAACGGCTTGCGCCAGTCGTTGCGGTTGAGTTCCTCGTGGGCGATCGGCCGCGTGTCGTAGTGGGCGCAGAGGATGACCCGGCGGGTGCGCTCCGGATGGAACGCCGCGATCAGGTTCGTCATCTTCACCTTGTCGCGGCGGCTGTACTGCTTGGCTTCGAAGTCCTGCCGCGTCACGGTGGCGCCGTGGGCCTCGAAGTGTTTGGTCAGCAGTTCGATCTGCTTCGCCATGCCTTCGGAACCGCTGACGCGGGGACCGAGGTCGCAGAGTTGTTTCAGGTACTTGTGGGCGCGCTCGCCGTCGAACGGGATCACGTCGGCGCCGCCGCGGGTCTCGCCGAACTTGTCGCGCTTCGGCGGCTTGTCCTGCGCTTGGCCGTTCTCCCAGGGCTTCCAGAGGAAGAAGGCCGCGCCCGCGCCGATCAGGATGGCGGCCGCCAACGGTTGCGCGAACTTCGCCATGGTCCGAGGCTCCGGGGTCTAATACCGATTCTATCGGACCCGGGAACGGTTCACTTCTGCAAGATCAGTTTGCCGCGGCGGGTGATACGGAGGCGATAGCGTTCGCCGTCGTGTTCGATGACGATTTCGCGATTGGAGCCGAAGAGGTTCCTGGCATCGACGACGGGCGCGGCGGGAGCCGCAAGGTCGGCAGCATCCTCGTCGTCCGGTTTTTTTTCGTCGTCCATCGCCGCCTCCCAATGAGACGAAATATCTGGAAATCCGCCGTTTCCGGGATCGCGATCGGGAATCCGCACGAAATCGCGGCGATTTTTTGAGTCGCATTATTGACTCTATTCCGAGGGCATCTAGAGTACAGGTGTCTTGTTGAGATTTTGTCGCAATAAGATCGCACCAAGACGAGCACGCTCCGCCACCGCTCGGGACCGCGGGAAACCACCCCCGCTCACCTTCCGTCGCAACGCGGCTCACATCCGTGATCCCCGTTTCCCCCGGAGGGTGCCATGCGCACTCATCACCCTCGACGAGCGTTCACGCTCATCGAATTGCTGGTCGTCATCGCGATCATCGCGATTCTCATCGGCCTGCTGTTGCCCGCCGTCCAGAAGGTCCGCGAAGCCGCCGCCCGAGCCAAATGCACGAACAACCTCAAGCAGCTTGGCCTGGCCACGCACGGCTACCACGACGTGAACGGCAAGTTCCCCTACGCCACGATCGACCGGCAGCCGAACGAAACGGTCTCCTCCTGGGTGACCGGGCAGATCCTCGTGCTGCCGTACCTCGAGCAGGACGCCATCGCCAAGCACTGGGATCCCAAGCTGCCGCGCAACAGCGCCGTCGACGCCGACGGCGACGGATTCACGAACGCCTCGCTCCAGCAGATGCTCGTGCCGACCTACGTCTGCCCGAGCATGACGCCGCCGACCGGTCCGCTCGGCGGCATCGAGAACCGCGCGTATTGCAGCTACCTCTTCAGTTCCGGTTCGCAGGACGTCACGCTGCACCCCTACCCGCCGACCACCGGCGAGGCGGCCTTCGATGGCATGATCCTGCCGCAGAAACGCGACGTGGCGATTAATCGCCCCGTGAACATCGTTCACATCGCCGACGGCGCGTCGAATACCTTTCTCGCCGGCGAGACTGATTTCAAACCGATGGGCGTGCCGTCCACGATGATGGGTGGCGTCTGGGCCTACGGCTACATCGGTTTCGCCTGGGGAACCACCTTCCATCCCTTCAACAAGCACAACCACACGACCACGCCCTATGGCGCCTTCCGCAGCGAACACGTCGGCGGCGGGAATTTCGTCATGGGCGACGGCTCCGTCCGTTTCGTCCGCGACTCGATCAACCGCTTCGAAGGCAATGTGAACGTCTACATGGCCCTGTCTACCCGCTCCGGCGGCGAGACCGTCTCCAACGATTGAGGACTCCGACCATGCGAATGCTCGCGCTCGCGGCGGTCGGCCTCCTCGCCGGTTGCGGCGGCTCCCCGCCCCCGGTGGCGATCGCCGAACAACCGCTGACCCTCGCGGAGTGGGAAGGCCTGCCCGCGGACCGGAAGTACCAGGCCGAGAGCTACGAACGGCTCAAGCTCGGCGAACCGAAGTTCCAAGACGAGAAGGTCTGGGACCGCTTCTACAGGCAGACGGTCCTGACGGGACAGAAAAAGGAACAGGCGAAGAAATAGCTCGATGCACCAACCGGAGAACACCATGCGTTACCTGACCACGGCGATTCTGATCGCCCTTGTCGCGACCGCCGCGGCGGCGCACTTCGTCTATGTCGTGCCGACGAAGGACGCCAAGGGAGTTCAGGTCGTCTTCAGCGACAGCCTCGAACCCGACGAAAACGTCGCAATCGAGAAAGTGAAGTCCTTGAAGCTGACGGCCCGCGCGGCCGACGGCAAGGAAACCGGCGTCGAGCACAAGGCCGCCGAGCACGCCCTCATCGCCACGGTGCCGGCCCAGACGCAAGTCGTCTACGGCTCCGTCACCTACGGCCTGCTCACGCGCAAGGACGTGAAGCCAGCGCTCCTGCTCTATCACCCGAAGGCGATCCTCGGTGCGTGCGACGCGAAGGTCGCGACGCTCGGCGACAAGGCCCCGATCGAGATCGTTCCCGTCGCCGTGTCCGGCAAGACGGCGTTCCGCGTCACGGTCGGCGGCAAGGCGCTGGCGGACACGGAAGTGAGCGTGCTCCAACCGGATGGCAACAAGGCGAAGTGGAAGACCGACAAGGATGGCCAGACCGAAGCCGCCGTCTCAACGGGTCGCTACGCCCTGTGGGCAAGGCACCAGGAAACGAAGGCCGGCGAACATGGCGGCCAGAAGTACGAAGAGATCCGCCACTACGCCACACTCGTGATCGACGTGAAGTAACTTCCCCAAGAATTTCCCAACAATACAAGGCTCGACCATGAAATCCCGAGTCGCGATTCTGTTTCTGCTCGCCCTCCCGGCCGTCTCCTTCGGCCAGGCCAAGCCGGCGTACCCGCCCCTGCCCGCGGCCGTGTCCAGCCTCGGCGCGGTCGTGTGCGATGGCCACCTCTACGTCTACGGTGGCCACGCCGGAAAGACGCACAGCTACGACACCAAGGGCGTCCTCGGCACCTTCCACCGCCTCAAGCTCGATGGCGGTACGAAGTGGGAAGAACTCTCCGGCGGCACGATCTTGCAGGGGATGAACCTCGCGACACACGGCGGCAAGATCTACCGCGTCGGCGGAATGCAGCCGCGGAACGAACCCGGCACGCCGGCCGACAACCACTCCGTTGCGGACGCGGCCGTCTACGATCCGAAGACTGGCAAATGGTCGAAGCTCCCGTCCTTGCCGCAGGGCCGGTCGTCGCACGACGTTGTCGTGGTGAAGGACACGCTCGTCGTGGTCGGCGGCTGGACGCAAAAGGGAGCCGGTGAAAAGTCCGAATGGCTCGACACCGCGTTGGCACTGGACCTGACGGCGACGAAGCCGGAGTGGAAGGCCATCAAGCAGCCGTTCCAGCGCCGGGCGCTGACGGCCACTGCGATCGGCACGAAGGTCTATGTCCTCGGTGGACTGGATGTCACCGCCAACGCCCTCAACCGCGTCGAAATCTTCGACCTCGCCAACGGCCAATGGAGCACGGGCCCGGACTTCCCCGGCGGCCGCGTCGGCTTCTCCCCCGCCGCGAACACCGTCAACGGCCGGATCATCCTGAACACGTCCGAAGGTTCGACGTTCCGCCTCACCGAAGACGGCAAAGACTGGGAAAAGGTCGGCACCTCCGCGACGAAGCGGATGGTCGCCCGGTTGTTGCCGCACGGCGCGCACGCCTTGCTCGTCGGCGGCGCAAGCCGGAACGGCAACATCGGCGACATCGAAATCCTGACGATCGCGGAGCGCGGCGAGAAGATCGCTACAGCCGCGAAGTGATCCGAACGGACGCATCGCGTCGGCGGGCGCAGGGGTGGGCCGAATGGTTTTCCCCCTCGTTCCGACGAACCTGGCGAGTCTCGGAATCGACGTAAGTCCTTATCGGGCTACGGCGCTTCCGGAATTCGGATGTCTTTCCGCCGGAGGGTGGGGGGATGTGGCCGGAAAGACGCCCGGAGCGAACTCCGGCGAACGGGTCCATCAGCGCAATCAACTTGGTATTCCTTACTCTTGTGGAGCAAACTTGCGATGGCGACTGTCAAGCGTCGAGCATTCACCCTGATTGAACTTCTGGTCGTGATCGCCATCATCGCGATCCTGATTGGCCTGCTGCTGCCCGCGGTGCAGAAGGTCCGCGAGGCGGCGGCGCGGGCCAAGTGTCAGAACAACCTGAAGCAGATGATCCTGGCCGTGCACAACTTTGAATCGGCCGAAGGCAAGTACCCGCCCGGCGCGATGTATCCGTCACCGTCGGCATCGGTGTCGTTTTCGTATCTCGCGCGGTTCCTGCCGTATCTGGAGCAGGAGAATCTCCAGCGGTTGTTCAACTACGCGCTGCCGTACAACAATGCCGTCAACAAGGCCGGTGCCAGCATCCGCGTCAATACGTTCATTTGCCCGAGCGAGATCAACCCGCGCCAGCGAGTGGATTCGAGCGGCGCGCCGGAACACTATTCGTTGAATTACGGCTGCAACTTCGGCACATGGATGGTGTTCAACCCCGCGAATCTGCAAACCGGCGACGGCGCGTGGGGCGTGAACCGCCAGTTCCGACCGGCCGACATGTACGACGGTCTGAGCAACACGATCGCCATTGCGGAAGTGAAATCCAACACGCCGTACCAGCGCAACAACAACGCCGCCGCGGGGATGACGGTCGCCCCGACGACCGCGGCCGAAGTGAAGGCGCTGATTGAAGCGAGTGGCGGAGACGCGTTCAACGCCGACAGCGGCCACACTGAATGGGTGGACGCCCGCGCGCACCAGGCCGGCTTCACGACCACACTGACACCGAATACCAACGTGATCGTCGTCAAGAGCGGCACGACCTACCCGCATGCCGACTTCAACAACCAGCGCGAAGGATCGCACGCCACGAACATCTGCTACGCCGCCATCACGGCGCGCAGCTACCACACCGGCGGCGTGAACGTCGCTCTCATGGACGGGTCGGTCCGCTTCACGCGCGATAGTCTGGACCTCGCGACCTGGCGGGCGCTCGGCACACGCCATGGCGGCGAAACGATCCCGGGAGACTATTGATGGCAACACTGACGCCGCCGACCGGGCGGCCCTCGATGCAACGCGCGATGCAGGCGATCCGTCGCCTGCATCTGTATTTCGGCCTGCTCCTCTTCCCGTGGGCGATCCTCTATGGCGTCACGGCGTTCCTCTTCAACCATCCGACTGCCTTCGCCGACGCCGCCACAACGACATTCTCCGCGCGTGACCTGGCGGGCACGCCATTCGAGTATCGACCTTCGGCGAACGAGATCGCGAAGCAGGTATTGCACAAATTGAACGACAAGCAGAAACCGGTGACGCCGTACACGATCGCCGGCGAGGCGAAGTTCACGCGCGAATTCGCCTTCGCCACCGTGAAGGCCGACACCCAAACCGTGAGCGTGCTGGTGGATGTGAAATCCGGCGGCGGGACGGTGCGCAGCCAACCGATCCGCGAAAGCGCCCCGCCGGAGAAAGCCCCGTTCGCGATCGGCCGGAGCGAAGCGCCCGCCGGTCGCGGCACACGCCCCGCGCCGCGAGCGAACGCTGACGGTCTCTTTCTGGAAGAATCGTTGGCCGAGTCCATCAAGGCGAGCGTGCCGGCCATCCTCGAACGTACCGGTTTTCCGACCGGCGAGGTGACCGTCACGAGCGTGCCCGACGTCCAGTTCCCCGTGCTTGCCGAAGGCCGAATCTGGACGGCGACCTACAACCCGATGACCGGCGTGGTCGGCGGTTCGTCCTCGGAATCGAAGCCGGAAACCGAACTCGGCTGGCGCCGCTTTCTCCTGCGACTACACACCGCGCACGGCTACCCGGGCGAATCGAACACGAGATGGTGGTGGGCCGTCGTTGTCGACGCAATGGCGTTCGCGACATGTTTCTGGGGACTGTCGGGACTCGCGATGTGGTGGCAGCTCAAAGCCCAGCGCCGACTCGGCTACGTCCTGCTCACCCTCAGCGCGTTCGCCGCGACGGCGCTCGGCTTCGCCATGCACGCCGCAATGACCGGTTGATTCACTTCCGCTTTGGCGGAAGGAACTGCGTGATATCGAGACCATCCTTGCCGAGATAGTGGTCCAACAGGTCGATCCGGCCGCGGCTCTTAAGCCCCAGTAAGATCCGACTCATCTCGTCCCACCAGATCGCATCGAGCACGGCCGGATTCGTGGCCTTGAGCCGTCGATATTGCTCCAGCCGGGCGCGGAACGACGCGGCGTCCGCTTTCGCCAGACCTTCGCGTTCGATCCGGTACGCTTCGCCCTGGCGTTCGAGGCGGAACTGCGTGGCGGCGGCGTCGCGGCGGCGGGCGGCGGCGTCCTGGCGGGCCTGATTCTCACGCGTGCTCATTCCCGCTTGAGCGCGGTTGACCTGTTCGAAGGCGTCGCGGACTTCGGCGGGCGGCGCAAGGAAGTCGACGCTGATGCGCTGCACGGCAATGCCGAGTCGATGGGGCGCGAGGCGGGAAGCAAGCCGGTCGAGCGCCCAACGTGGAAACTCCGCCCTCGCCGTCAGGAGCGCATCGTCAACGGCCGTGGCACCGAACCACTCCGCCGCAAGCGCCTCCACTTCTCGCCCAAGGACGAGTTCGGCGACGTCTCCGTTCGTCAGGAAATCGTCCAGCCCGGCGTCCGTCTCGTCGACGGCGAACTCGACGACGAACTGCGACATCGCGAGGTTCTGATCGCCGGTGAGGTATTGCCCTGCGGCGGAATCGGATTCGGGCGATGTGCCGACGGTCAACTGGCGAACCGACCGCACGGCGATACGATCCACGCGGTCGATGCCCCACGGAAGCCCGATCCACAGCCCCGGCCCCGGCCGTGCGACGACGCGACCGAACCGCCGGACGACGCCGCGCTCCTCCGGGCGAATCTCCGCGATCCCAGTGGCGAAATACGCGACGAGCAGGAGCAGG
>JAHBXO010000033.1 GCA_019636445.1 Gemmataceae bacterium
GTAGGGTGAGGAATTACATTTATTGCCTGCCGTGAAGCGACTCGCCGCTTTGCACCCTACCCCGGGTACGCCCATGCTCTTCCGCTCCCGCCGTCGTTCGAACACCGGTCGCCGCAAGACGTGGGACACGATGGACAAGCAATTCGAGGTCCGGCTGAAGTTGCTGGAGCTGGAAGACCGCGTCACGCCGGCGACGTTCACGGTGACGACGACGGCCGACAGCGGTGCCGGCTCGTTACGGCAGGCGATCCTCGACGCGAACGCGACCGGCGGCGCGGACTTTATTTTTTTCAGTATCGGTGGCGGCGGCACGCAGACGATCGCATTGTCGACCCCGTTGCCAGCGCTTACCGATGAAGTGATCATCGCCGGGAATACGCAACCCGGTTACACATCGACGCCCCTGATCCGTGTGAACGGTAGCGGCATCGGTACGGTGGCGGACGGGATCGTCTTTTCGCCAGGGTCTTCCAACAGCACGATCAACGCCCTCGACGTCGGCGGTTTCAACGGGAACGGGGTCACGATCAACGTGTCCAACGTCAACGTTCGGCTGAGCTACATCGGCGCCACGACGGCAAACTCGTCTCAAGGGATCCTCGTCAACACCGCAAGCAACCTCATCGGCGCCAACGTGATCAGTGGTAACGGCGCGCACGGCATCGCCTTCAATGCCGGCACAGCCACGAATAACAACCTCCACGGGAACATCATCGGCCTTCTCGCCGACGGCACGACGACCAAAGCCAATACGCTCGCCGGCATCAGCTTCGACAACGGAGCTTCCTTGAACAACATCGGCTCAGGCCTTGCGGCCCAGCGCAACATCATCAGCGGCAACGGCACCGCCGGCATCCTCATTGCCGCCGCGGCCGGCACCGGCAACGTTATCAACGACAACTACATTGGCACCGACATCTCGGGAACTCTCGACCGCGGCAATTCCGAAACGGGCATTTCCATCGCCGCCGGCGCCGATGCGCAATCCATCCTGAACAACGTCATTTCCGGCAACGACGATTATGGCATTTTCACGCAATCCGATTCCAACATCATCCAGGGCAATCGCATCGGCACGAACGCCGCCGGCGATGCCGACCTCGGCAACACGCTCACTGGCATCTACCTGTTCGCCGCATCGTCCAACATCATTGGCGTCGACGGTAACGGCACCGGCGACGCCGCCGAAGGCAACCTGATCTCCGGCAACAACGCCTACGGCATCTTCATCCAGGGCGACTCGGACAACACCGTGATCGCCGGCAATTTCATCGGCACGAATGCGGCCGGCGACTCCAAGATCGCCAACGACGCCGGCGGCGTCCATTTCTTCAACGACTTCCTCGCGAACGACACCCGCATCGGCACCGACGCGAACGGCACCAGCGATGCGCTCGAACGGAATGTGATCGCCGGCAACGCGAACTACGGCCTTGTGGATTTCGGCGTGGATACGATCATCGCGGGCAACTATGTGGGGCTGGCCGCGGACGGGAGCACGGGCCTTTCCAACTCGAACGGCGGCGTCAGCCTCGCCGGGGTTGGCGCGACAGTCGGCGGCACCACCGCGGCGGCCAGAAACGTCATCAGCGGCAACTTTGGGTTCGGGGTTGCTGTCAGCACGGCCGACGCGCTCGACAACACCATCATCGGCAATTACATCGGCACCAACGCGGCTGGCACCGCCAAGGTGCCGAACGCCTTCGAAGGCATCCGCATCGAGACCGGGGCGAAGAACACCACCATCGGCGGCACGACGGCCGGCGAACGGAACGTGATCAGCGGGAATTCCAACGGCATCGTCGTGTTGAACTCCACGACCGTCGCCATTCGTGGCAACTACATCGGCGTCGACGCGACCGGCGCGGCGTCGCTCGGCAACCAGCAGCGCGGCATCTACATCGATACCTCGACCGGGGTCACGATCGGAGCCGCCGTCGCCGGGGCCGGCAACGTCGTCTCCGGCAATGGGACGCAGGGCATCACCATCAACAACGCCGCCGGCGTGGTCGTCGCCGGGAACTTCATTGGCACTGACGCCGCCGGTTCGACGGCCATCGGCAACGCCCAGAACGGGCTGACGCTCTCGAACGGAGCGACCAACGCCACGATCGGCGGCAGCACCGCGCTGGCGCGGAACGTCATCAGCGGCAACATCCAAACCGGGATCACTCTGAACGACTCCGGCACCACCGGTAACAAGATCCAGGGCAACTACATCGGCACAAACGCCGTCGGCACCGGTGCCCTCGGCAACGACCGCGGCATCCTGCTTGACGTCGGCACGGCCGGCAACATCGTCGGCACCGATGGCGACGGCACCAACGACGCGACCGAAGGCAACCTCATCAGCGGTAACAGCGGCGCGTTCGGCTACGGCGTGCACATCTCGCAAAGCGACGGCAACACCGTCGCCGGCAACATCATCGGCCTGAAGGCGGGCGGCGCCGCGGCGCTCGGCAACACCGTCGGCATCGTCGTGAACTTCGGCTCGTCGGGCAACATCATCGGCACGAACGCCGACACCACCAGCGACGCCGCCGAACGCAACGTCATCGCCGGTAATACGGCCAGCGGCATCTCAATCGAGGCGTCCGATTCGACGACGATCGCCGGCAACTACGTTGGAACGGATGCGGTCGGAACGGCGGCGCTCGGCAATGGTGGAGCCGGCATCGCATTCATTAGCGGGTCGAGCGGCAACACTGTTGGCGGAATAACGGCCGCGTCCCGCAACGTCGTCTCGGGCAATAGCAACTCGGGAATCCTGTTCGACAGCGATGCCGAATCGAATACCGTGATCGGCAACTACATCGGTACCGATGCCACGGGGAACACTTCCCTGGCCAATGGCGGCAACGGGGTTCAATTCAATTCCACCTCCAAGCTGAACTTCATCGGTGGCGTCGCTGTCGAAGAGCGCAACATCATCTCGGGCAACACGGGCAACGGAGTTTTGATCAACACGACGGGCACCGACGGCCAATACATTTACGGCAACTACATCGGTCTGGATGTCGATGGGGAAGTCGCTCTCGGCAACTTGGCGTCGGGAATCTTCGTTTCCCGGGGCCAGACGAGTATCATCGCCGGCAACGTCGTTTCGGGCAATGCCCTCGCCGGCATCGAGATCAACGGTAGCAATTCCAAGTCGAACACTGTGCGGGGCAATTTCATCGGCCTGAATGCGGCCGGGGATGCCGCCGTAGCGAACGGCAACCAGGGCTTGGTGATCGCCAATGGTGCCACGTTGAATACGGTCGGCGGCACATCGGCCCTGGCGCGGAACACCATTTCGGGGAACAACGATTCGGGCGTGGTGATCGATGGCTCGGGAACCAGCAACAATACGGTGATCGGAAACTACATCGGCACGAACGCCGCCGGCACGGCCGCACTGCCCAACCCGAAAGGCTTAGTGATCTCCGGCGGGGCGACCAACAATACCGTCGGCGGCGGCGCAGCCGGCGCTGGCAACCTCATCAGCGGCAACACGAACGAAGGAATCTCGCTCGAGAGCAATTCGAATATCGTCCAGGGCAATTACATCGGCACGAACGCGGCCGGCACCGCGGCCATCGCCAACGCCGACGGCATCGGTATCGGCGCCTCATCCAATCTCATCGGGACCGACGGCGACGGCGTGGCCGACTCCGCCGAACGCAACGTCATCTCCGGCAACACCAGTTCCGGCATTTACATCGTTGGCGGCGGTGGCAATCGCATTGCCGGCAATTACATCGGCACGGCCGCTGGCGGTACCGGTTCGCTACCCAACACGGACGGCATCTTCCTTCAATCGACGAGCGGCAACATTATTGGCACCAACGGTTCCAACGACGCCTTTAACGCCAACGAACGGAACATCATCTCCGGCAACACCGATCGCGGCATCGTACTCGACGGCGCGAATATCGTGGCCGGCAACTCCATCGGCCTCGACAAGAACGGCAACGCGCTCGGCAACCAGTTCGGAATCCAACTCACCGGCGTCGGCGCTCGCGTCGGTACCGATTCCAACGGCACCGCCGATACCGACGAACGCAACGTGATCGGCGGGAACTCGAACGCCGGCATCATCATGTCGTCCGAGGCGGCGACCGTCGCCGGCAACTACATCGGCCTCGACCCGACGGGCCTGCTGGCGCGGGGCAACACGGTCTACGGAATCCACATCAACACCGGCGGCAAGGACAACATCATCGGTGGCACGACGGCGGCGGGACGAAACGTGATCGCAGCCAATAACGTCGGCGTCGGTTTCACGGATGCCGGCACCAAGAACAACCAGTTGATCGGCAACTACATCGGCACGGACAAGACCGGGAACGCCAAAGTTGCCAACAACCTCGCGATCGTGATGGGGCCGGGTACTTCGAACAACATCATCGGCCAGGCGGGCGCGGGCAACGTGATCTCCGGCACCAACGGCGACGCCGTGCGCGTCGCCGGTTCGATCAACAACAAGTTTCAGGGAAATATCATCGGCCTCGGTGCCGACGGCTCCACGCTACTCGCCAATGGTGGTTATGGCTTGGGCTTCTTTTCCTCCGCCACCGGCAACCTCATCGGCGGTTCCGGCGCCGGGGAAGGTAACGTCATCTCCGGCAACGGCCTGTCCGGCATCGACATCTCCGACGGCTCGACCGGCATCGTCATCCAGGGCAACCTCATTGGCACCGACGCCACCGGCACTGCTGCGAAGCCGAATGCCGATTACGGCATCGTGTCCACTTTGGCCGTGACGATCGGCGGAACGACCGCCGGCGCTCGCAACATCATCAGCGGCAATACGAAATCGGGCATCTATCTTCTCAACGCCGATAGCTCGATCATCCAGGGAAATTACATCGGTTTGGATAAAGCGGGCAATAACCCGCTCGGCAACGGCATCCACGGGCTCCACCTCCTAAGCGCCGACAATGTCACCATCGGCGGCACGGCCGCCGGCGCGGGCAACGTGATCGGCGGCAATACGACCGACGGCATCCATGCCCAGGCGGGTTCCGGCAACACGATCCAAGGGAACTACATCGGCGTGAATGCCACCGGCACGGCCGATCTGGGCAACGGGGAATCGGGAATACGTTTCAACGGGAGCACGAACAATCTGATTGGCGGCACCTCCGTTGGCGCGGGCAACCTCATCTCCGGCAACGACGAATATGGTATCAGGCTTTACAATACGGCCGACAACAACCAGGTTTATGGCAACCTCGTGGGTACGAATGCCGCCGGCACCACCGCCATCGGGAATTCCTGGGGCGGCATCCAGATTCAGGCAAGTAACAATACGGTCGGTGGAAACACAGCTGCCCATCGAAATATCGTTTCCGGCACAAAGCAATTTGACGTTTTTGGCGGTGCAAATTCCGGTACCGGCATTGCAGTCTACGATGCCGGCTTCCTGACGGTCACAAACAATACTATTCGCGGTAACTATGTCGGTACCGATATCACGGGTACAATCTCGCTGCCGAACTACCATTCGGGCATCGCTCTCGCCACTTCCGTTGTTGGAAACATCAATAGTATCGGGGGGCCCGGGGCGGGCGATGGAAACCTCATTTCGGGCAATGGAGTGATCGGTGGATACATTGCAGGAGCGGGAATACTGGTCTGGGGCACCGACAATCAATCCATTCTCGGCAATAGGATCGGAACCACGGCGGATGGATCCAATCAGCTTGGAAACAAGGGATCCGGTATAGTATTTTACGGCGATTCCTCGAACAACACGGTTGGTGGAGTCAGCGGGTACGCAGGTGGCACTTTGACCGGTGCCGGTAATCTCATTTCTGGCAACCTTGCTCATGGCATCCACATCATTAATGGCGGCGGCGATTCCGCTAACAACATCATCCATGGTAATTTCATCGGTACCGATCACAGTGGTACGCTAGCAATCGGCAACGTCGATACTGGTATCGTGACCGAGGGAACGAATACTCAGATCGGTGGCACAACCGCGAGTCGAATGAATCTCATTTCCGGTAACAAATTTGGAATCGGCATTGACGGCGGAGACGCGGTCATTATCGTCGGAAACTACGTTGGTACAAATTTCGCAGGTACCGGAGCGATACCAAACACCAACAGTGGCGTCGTCCTCTTCAATGACGCGAACAACAACACGATCGGCGGCACCATCGCCGGCAGCCGCAATCTCATCTCCGGTAACTCCCTCAACGGAATCACGATCACCTCCTCCGGCACCGGCAACACTGTCGCCGGCAACTACATCGGCACCGACGTTACGGGTACGGCGCGACTCGGCAACGGCATCGTCGGAGTTTCCGTCGTGAGCGCCGGCAGCGGTGTGACCATTGGTGGCGCGACGTCTGCCAGCCGAAACATCATCAGTGGCAACGATCGCTCCTTTGGCATCAATGTTACGAACGCCAACAATATCACCGTCCGCAACAACTACATCGGCACTGATGCAACCGGTTCGGCCGCTCTCGGTAATCGCGGGGGCGGCATCGTCTTCCAGGGTGCCTCCGGCACCGGCTCGATCCGCGATAACGTCGTGTCGGGAAACAAGGCCAACCTCGATGTCGGCGGTACGAACATCGGCCACGGAATCGAAACCGGTTCCTACGCCGGCGTCACCATCACCGGCAACATCGTCGGCCTCAACGCCGCCGGCACCGCCAAGCTCGGCAACACCGCCAGCGGGATCAGTTCCGGCGCCTACATCGGTGGATCAACCGCGGCCGAACGAAACATCGTGAGCGGCAACATGACCAACGGAATCGTGGCGGCCAACAACGCCATCGTCCGCGGGAACTACATCGGTACCGACATCACCGGCACGCTCGCCGGGTTGGGTAATGCCAGCTCCGGCATCCTCGTACTCGACGTCACGAACGTATCAATCGGAGGCACGGGCGCCGGCGAAGGCAACGTCATCTCCGGCAACGTTGGCCACGGCGTACTCGTCACGAATCTTGGCTCGAACGGCAACGCGATCGTCGGCAACCTCATCGGCACCGACAAGACGGGGGCGAGCGCCGTGCCGAATTCCGTCGGAGTCGGCGTCCGCTTCGGTGCCACCGGCACGATCATCGGCGCGCCCGTCGGGTCCAGCGATCCTGCCACGGCCAACCGTATCCGCTTCAACACCACCGGCGTTCAGATCGAAGCCACCGCCGGTGCCGGTAACCTCGTCCGCCTGAACCAGATCTACGGCAACACGACCGCCAACTACATCAACGCCACCGGTTCCCCGACATCGCCGAGTATCGGCCTCGCCGTTGCGAACACCACCTACACGCGGGTGATGGGCAGCCTCTCCGGCACGCCGGGCGCCACGCTCACCGTCGACTTCTACGAAGCCAACCCCGGCGGCGAATCGGCCGCGCGACGCCTCCTCGGCACCGCGCTCGTCGTTCTCGATGGCACCGGTTCCGCTACGTACGACCTGCAACTTCCGACCGCCACGAATCCGGGCTATGGCGTCGTCGCCACCGTTAGCACCGTCGCCGCCGGCACCTCCGCGTTCGGCGGGCCTCAGATGGCGCTCGAACCAATCACCATTTCCGTTCGGGCACCGGAGATCTCCCCCGAAGGGACCGAAATCACGCTCGCCGCTCGCGTCAGCACCGACCGCCCGAACGCCGTGTTTACTTTCGAGTGGAACGTGATCCGCGTCGGGTTCCCCGGCGTCGTCGCCGAAGGCGAAGACAATTCGCTCGTCTTCACTCCGCCCGACAACGGCACCTACCGCGCCACGCTCATCGTCCGCGACATCGTCAACAACGAATCGGTCGCCTTCGTCGTGCCGGACATCACCGTCACGAACGTCGCGCCGTTCCCGACCGTCTGGAACCGCGCGACCGACCAGCCGATCGGCGACGCCAGCATCCCCACCGGCGGCACGCTGCAACTCCGCGGCACCTTCACCGACCCCGGCATCGCCGATACGCACGCGATCCAATGGCTGGTGAACGGCGTGCCGGTACCCGGCGCGAACGCAGCGAACTTCGACTTCACCTCGCCGACCGCCGGCCGGTACATCGTCTCGTTCCGCGTCACGGACAACAGCGGCGCGGCCGGCGAGTTCGCCGTCGCCGTCACCGTCCGCGGCGCGATCAACGCCACGATCGCAAACCTGCCGAACGCGAGCCTCGAAGGCGTACGCCTGACCGCCGCGGCGCAACTCGACGGCCTCCTCAACGCGACCACGCTGCGCTACGCCTGGACCGCGACGAAGAACGGCACGCTGTTCGCCTCGCTGGCCTCGACACCGACCAATCAAAACGCTGAGTTCTCCTTCACCCCGGACGACAATGCGAACTACATCGTCTCGCTCACCGTCACCGACCCCGACACAGGCGCATCCGCGACGGCGCAGCACGCGGTCGTCGTCGGCAACGCGGCACCGGCCGTGCGACTCGACTCCTTGACGGCGAACCCGGCGCTCGGCCAGCCGCTCTCCTTCGCCGCCGTCGCCACCGACCCCGGCACGAACGCCACGAACAACGATCTCGTGCAGTACAAGTGGTCGGTGGTCGGCCCCGCCGGCGTCGCGATCCCGAACGGCCTCTCGGCCAACTTCAGGTTCACGCCCACCGTGCCCGGCCTCTACTTCGTGAGTGTGACGGCCACCGACAAGGACGGCGGACTCGCGGGCGATTCCCGCATGCTCGAACTCGTCGCCGGCTCGCGCACCGTGACCGTCGGCGGTCTACCTGTCGGAGCCGTCAATGAAGGCACCACGCTCAACCTCACCGCCTCGACGACCGCCCCCGGCGTTTCGTTCTCGTATTCCTGGTCCGTCACGCGCAGCGGCGTTCCGGTCGGTGGCGGCGGCGGCGCGAACTTCACGCTTCCCCTTCGCCAGGAAGGGGACTACACCGTCCGCGTGACCGCCATCGGTTCCGACAATTCCGTCGGCACCGCCACGCACGTCGTCATGGCCGTCAACGCACCGCCCACCGCTGCCATCGCCCCGACGCCCACGACCGTCGTCGAAGGGTCCATGGTCAACTTCGTCGGCCTCGCCGCCGACCCCGCCGGCGTTGACGACGCCCTCACGCTCACCTGGACCGCGACCGGCCCCGGCATCGCCGGCACCCTCGTCGCGACCGGCCGCGAGTTCCCGTTCACGCTGCCCAACGACGGAGCCTATACCGTCACCTTCACCGCGAAGGATTCGTCCGGCGCGAGCGCGACGGCCTCGCGCGTCGTCTCGGGCGTGAACGCCGCGCCGCAGGTGACGATCCTGAACGACGGCTCCGCGCCTGGCGCGTTCGCCTTCAAGGCCGCCGTCGTGGAGCCGGGGCCGATCGACAAGACCGGCCTGACCTACCAGTGGTACGTGAACGGCGCAAAGATCGCTGGCGCGACCGCCGCGACGTTCTCGACGGCGACGCCCGGCCTCGTCGCGGTGGAAGTGTCCGACGACGACGCGACTACGCTCGCGGTCACGGAAGTCCATCTCGTGGCCGGGACCGCGCCGTTCGTCGTGCCGACGCCCGCCGCCACGACCACGCAGGTGCTCGTCGTCGGCGACGCCGGCGCGAACACCATCGACGCCAAGTCGATCGCCATCCCCGTCGTGCTCGACGGCGGTGCCGGCAACGACACGCTGTACGGCGGCTCTGCCGGCGACGTACTGATCGCGGGCGACGGCGCGGCGAACCTGCTCGATGGCGGCGCGGGCGACAATCTCTTCATCGCCGGCGCGGGCAACGACACGATGATCGGCGGCACCGGGAACGACGTCTACTGCCTGAAATTCAGCCAGGACACGATCGCCGACGCCGGCGGCTACGACACGCTCGACGCGTCCGGCGTGACGGTCGGCATCACGCTCAACATGACGCTCGTCGGCCCGCAGCCCGTCTACGCCGGCAGCACGGTCGACCTCGCCGGCGACTTCGAAAAGCTGATCGGCACGTCCCAGAACGACACGCTCTACGGCGGCGACGGCGACGACATCGACGGCGGATTCGGCGCGGATACGCTCGTCGCGCTCGCCGCGAACGTGACGCTCTACGGCGGCGAAGGCGACGGCGAGGACATGCTCGTGGCGGAACCGGGCGCGACTGGCACCGTCCTCGAAGGCGGAGGCGGCGGCGATACGCTCATCGCCCGCGCCCCCGAAGTCACCCTCTACGGCGGCGACGGCGACGACGACTTCCAACTCACCAGCGACGCGATCGGTGCCGTGGTCCAGGGCGGTTCCGGCGGCGACAGCATCGTCAGCGCCGCGAACAACGTCACTCTCTACGGCGGCGACGGCGACGACACCCTGGATATCGCCAACGGTTCCAACATCGTCGCGGTCGGCGGCGACGGCACCGCCACAACCGGTGAAGCCACGCTCCTCAGCCAATCCGGAAACGACACCATCCTCGTCGGCTCCGTCAACGGCATCACTCTCTACGGCGGCGACGGCGACGACGCGGTGCTGATCGACGGTGCCTCCAACGCCGTCGCGATCGGCAACGACGGTGCCGACACCCTCGTCGCCAACGGTACGAACGTCGCCCTCGTCGGCGACGGCGGCGTCGACACGCTCGTCGCGCTCGACGGCAGCGGCATCACGCTCTACGGAGGCGACGGCGGCGACGATCTCATCGCGGGCGGCGGCGACGGGACGGTTCTCGTCGGCGGCGCGGGCGACGACCAACTCGTCGCCGCGAACCCCGACGGCGGCGTTACGCTCTACGGCGGCGACGGCGACGATGAACTCATCGTGAATTCGATCGAATCTCTCACCGTCCCGGACGCGACCGGCGGTACGACCGTCCTCGATCCGGTGGCCGGGATGAACATCTACGCCGACGGCGGCACCGACAACGACACCATGACCGTGGGTGCCGGTACTGCCATCACGCTTTACGGCGGCGACGGCGACGACGTCGCGTTCGCCACCGGCGGCAGCAACATCGCCCTCGCAGGCGGGGCCGACAACGACGTGCTCGTCGCGGCGAACTCCGGTGGCACCATC
Organism: Gemmataceae bacterium; assembly: GCA_019636445.1. GTDB lineage: Bacteria > Planctomycetota > Planctomycetia > Gemmatales > Gemmataceae > Limnoglobus. The sequence goes on from JAHBXO010000033.1 coordinate 10,961, forward strand.
ACCCTCTACGGCGGGGACGGCGACGACACGCTTGTCACCGGCACCGGCGGTTTCGATCTCCCGTCGGGCGACGGCCCTGTCGAAATCCCCGGCGGTTCGCCCACCGCCGTCACCCTCTACGGCGGCGACGGCGACGACCTCGCCATCGTCGCCGGCGACGGCGTCGTCGCGTCCGGAAATGCCGGTGCCGACCAGTTCCTCCTCGTCGGCGGATCGAACATCACGCTCTACGGCGGCGACGGCGACGACGAGTTCGTCCTCGGCGGCGAACGCGTTACCTATGAACTCCCTGGCGGTGATACCGTCTTCACCAGTTCGCCCTCGAACGTCGCCATCGTCGGCGGCTCCGGCGGCAACGACTACCACCTCCTCGGCGGCGAGTCCGTCACGCTCTACGGCGGCGACGGCGACGAGAACTTCGACATCGCGGGCGGGACCGGCATCGCCGCCATTGGTGGAGCCGGCGCCGACGACATGCGGGTCGGCGGCAACGCGAATAGCATCACGCTCTACGGCGGCGACGGTGAAGAAGACATCCAGATCGTCGGCGGTTCCGACGTGCAGGTGAACGGGAACGCCGGGAACGACGAGATCCTCGTTACCGACGGAACGAACGTCGTCGTTCGCGGCCTCGAAGACAACGACACGATGGTCGCAACCGGCGGCACCGGCGTCACGCTCTACGGCGGCGACGGCGACGACGATCTCTTCGCCATGGACCCCGCCGGTTCCCCCGTCCTCGTCGGCGGCGACGGCAACGACCGGTTGGTCGCGAATCCGGATGTGGCCGTCACGCTCTACGGCGGCGACCAGGACGAAACCGTCATCGCCCCCACCTCGGACGGCAACAATATCGTGCTCGTCGCGAATCAGGGCGACGACATTCTCGTCGTTCAAGGCGGTTCTTTCATCACGCTCTACGGCGGCGACGGCGACGACGGCATCATTCTGGATTCCGGTTCCGCCATCGCCGTCGACGGCGGCACGGGCGGCGATACGTTCATCGTCCAGTCCGTCGGCACCGGCGTCACGCTCTTCGGCGGCGACGGTGACGATGAGTTCGTCGTCGACGGCGGCACGAACATCATCGTCCACGGTAACGCCGACGCGGATACGATCACGGTCGCCGGCGGCACCGGCTGGTTCTTCGGCGACGCCGGCAACGATACCCTCGCCGCCGGCCTCGCCACCGGCGTCACGCTCTTCGGCGGTGCCGGCGAAGACGAGCGGATCGTCGCGGCCGGTGGAGCGTTCGGTGTCAACCTCTACGGCGGCGACGGCGACGATACCCTCCTGGCGGTCGAAGGCAGCGGCAGCGTGCTCGTCGGCGATGCCGGGCAGGACAAGCTGACCGCGATCTCGGCCGACAACGTCACGCTCTACGGCCTCGCCGGCGACGACCAATTCAATTGCCTCGGCGGTGCCAACGTCACTGCACTCGGCGACCTCAGCGTCTACGGTTTCACCGGCAACGACACCTTTACCATCTCCAACGGCACGAACGTCAACGTCTATGGCGAACGGGGCAACGACACGATCTCCGTCGCCGGCGGCACCGGCGTCAGCGTCTACGGCGGATCCGGGAACGACACGCTCACGGCCACCGGCGGCAACGATGTGTTGCTCGTTGGCAACTCCGACAACGACACGATCCTGGGCCTCTCGACGCTCGGCGCGATCGGTTTCGGCGGCACCGGCAACGACATCCTCTACACCGCGGGCCTGGGCGGCGACATCTTCGTCGGCGAAGAAGGCGACGACCGCTATCAACTTTCCAATCCGACCGGTACGATCCTCGTCACGCTCGACGAAGTCCGCCGCCTCGGCGACGACGAACCGTTCCGCGATTCCTACGGCCACGGCACCGACGTGCTCGACCTCCGCTTCTTAGGCGCCGGCGTCTCGCTCGACCTGTCCCGCGTCGCCGGCAAAGTGGCCACCGCCGGCGACCAACAAACCGTCATTACCGGCCTGAACCTCGTTCTCTTCGGCGTCTTCGATCAGGTCTGGGGTACGGCGTTCGCCGACACCATCATCGGCAACGACGCGAACAACACCTTCTTCGGCTTCGGCGGCAACGACACGCTTTTCGGCGGCGCGGGCAACGACACGCTTGTCGGCGGCGACGGCGACAACTCCCTCGTCGGCGGCGACGGCTCGGACGTGTTCCGATTCCAGTACGGCACGGCTCTTTCCGCGGGTCTCGACATCATCCAGGACAATGCCGCCGACACCGACATGCTGGACTTCAGCCCGGTTTCGCCGTTCGTGACCGCCGGCGTCCTCTCCGACCTCGGCCTCGCGTCGACGCAGACCGTCGGCGGGGGCCGGAACTACGTCATCGCCGGCGGCGCGGGCGTCGAAGGCGCCATCGGCACCAGCTTCGGCGATACGCTGTTGGGAACGTCGGCCAACGATTCTCTAGTTGGTAGCGGCGGAAACGATTCCCTCGTCGGCGGACTGGGCAGCGATACCATCGCCGGCGGTTCCGGCGACAACACGCTGCTCGGCGGCGACGGGAACGACTGGTACGACCTCGCTCCCGCCGGCATCGATCGGATCACCGATACTTCCGGCTACGACTCGATCGACTTCAGCCAGGCCGATCGCGGCGTCGCTTTCACGCTTTCACTGGATGCCGGCCAACTCCAGACGGTCGACGCCGCCGGAAACCAGGTCTCGCTCAACGGGGTCTTCGAGCGGCTCATGGGCAGCAGCTTCGACGACATCCTGTCGGGCAACTCCGCGAACAACGAGATCATCGGACGCAACGGCCTCGATGTCCTCAACGGTGCCGGCGGCGACGACTTCGTCGAAGGCGGCTACACGCAGGTTGTCCTCCTCGATTTCGACACCGACACGCGGCCGGGCGAGTACATCTACTCGCCGGCGACGCGGACGACGCTCCAGAACCGCTTCAACTCGCTGTTCGCGGCGTTCGGCCTCAAGTTCGTCGATTCGCCATCGATCGCACTGGCGGAGTCGGCGCGTTACGGCGGCCGATACGCGACCATTCGATTCAACAGCGGAGCGTCCGGCGGCGTCGCCAGCGAGATCGATCCGCGCAACGTGAATCTCATCGGCCTCACGCAGGTGAACGCCTTCGATTTCCTCGCGAGGTACCTGCCCGGCCAGCTCGCGCCCGCGCTGCTTGACAGTGCCATGCTCGAGCTTTCGTACTCGATCGGCGCGCACGAACTCGGCCACCTCATCGGCCTGCGCCACGCCGACGCCTTTGGGCCGATCGGCAGCGGCATCTACGTGGGCGGTTCGCTCACGTCCGACTCGTTCCGTTCCCCGCTGGATGCGATCGACGCGGAAGCCGGGTATGTCCTCGAAATGAATGCCGTCGAAACCGGCCGCCACATCATGGCGTCGCCGCTCTCGCTTGGCATCGATCCGATGCAGTCCCTTTCCAACCCGTATCTCGGCGAACGCGAAGCACTCAAACTGACCTTCGCGCTCTACGGTTCGTCGGTCGGCGAGCAACTCGCGCCGCACGGCAGCGTCGCCACGGCGATGCCGCTCGATCTCAAGCCGATCCTCGTGCCGAATACGCTCCGCGTCGGCGATGCGAACTACGGCGCGACTTTCTCCGTCTTCGCCGTCGCCGTCTCCGGTTCGATCGCCCTCGACGGCACGGGCCGATCCGAAAACGACTACTACGTCTTCGGCGGCAAGGCGAACGACATCTACACGTTCGAGCTGTCGTCGCGAACCGCCAGCCGTTTCGCCGGCCGGCAGATCGACGGCATCCTCAAGCTGTACAACGCCGCCGGCCAGCTCGTCGCCAGCAACGACGACGACTTCGAATCGCAGGATTCGCTCATCGTCGACTTCAAGGTTCCGGCGGACGGCACGTACTACCTCGTGGTCGATACCTTCACCGACGCCACGACACCCGATACCGACACCGGCCGCTATGAATTGCTCGCCTACCGTCTGGCCGGCGGCTCGCCCGCCGGTCGCGGCGATACGATCATCGGCAGTTCGGGCGCCGACACGCTCAAGAGTTCCACCGGCCCCGACGTGATCCAGATCACGCCCGACGCCACCGCCAATCGCATCGTTACGGAATCGAAGGTCGCCGTCGTCGACATCACCCAGAACCCGACCTACGACGATGCGACCATCGTCGGCGATCCGATCGTGATCGGCGCAAACAGCGCCCCGACCTTCACGGCCGCCCCGGCCACCGCCGCGATCGGCGAAGGATCGAAGCTTCAACTGGTCTACTCCGCGATCGACCCCGACTTCACGGCGGTTGTTTACGATCTGATCAACGGGCCGGCCGGCGCGGCCATCGATGCCACATCCGGCGTCTTCCAGTGGCTGCCGACCGACAATGGGACGTTCGCCTTCTGGGTGCGCGCCACCGACATCGCCGGCGTTTCGACCAAGACGGCCGTCTCCGTAGCCGTAACCAACGTCGCGCCGACCGCAACGCTCACCGGCGTGCCGGCATCGTCGCCGGAAGGCACGGCGCTCGTCTTCGGAGCCACGGTTTCGGACGCTTCGCCCGCCGACCAGACCGCCGGTTTCACGTACGACTGGAAGGTGATCAACCTCGCCGGCAATATCCAGGTCGCGTCCGGGACGGGTACGACGATCGCGTACACCCCGCCGAACAACGGCAACTATCGGGTTAGCCTGACGGTACGGGACAAGGACACCTCGACCGGAACGGCCAGCCAGGATTTCGTCGTGACCAACGTCGCTCCGACCGCCACGATCTCCACCGGCGCCGCCAGCGTCGCGGAAGGTTCGCCCGCGAACTTCACGGCGACGGCGTCCGATCCGTCAACCCTCGATACGTCGGCCGGATTCGCATACACCTGGAAAGTCAACGGTGCCACGCTGCTTTCCGGCACCGGGAAAACCGCCTTCTCCTACACGCCCAAGGTCAACCGGACCGACACCGTCACCGTCACCGTCACCGACGCCGACGGCGGGTCGAATACGGCCACGTACCTGCTCCCCGTCACGAACGTCGCCCCGACGATTTCGACATTCACGGTGACCACCGCGCCGGCAAACCGGCTCGAAGGGTCGCCGCTGACCGCAACCGTGTCATTCACCGATCCCGGCCGCGTCGGCAACGGCGGCACCGAAACCTACAGGGTGACCTGGACCGTCACCGGTTCGAACGGTCAGGGTGAAACGGTGACGGTCCTTGCAGACGGCGCGTCACCGGTCTCCTACACGTTCGTGCCCGTGGACAACGGCACCTACGACATTCGCGCGACCGTGACCGAGGATAACGCCGACGCGGCGACCACGTCCCAGTTGATGACGGGCGTCACCGTCGCGAACGTCGCACCGACCGCTTCGGTCTCCGTGCCGTCGAGCGCCCTGATCAACGAAGCCGTCGGCTTCGTATTCAACGCCGCCGACCCCGGAGCGATCGACCAGTCTTCGAATTTCACCTTCACGATCGACTGGAACAATGATGGCATCGTCGATCAAACGCTGGTTGGCCCCAGCGGACTGACCGTTTCGAAGAGCTTCGCGACGGCGGGCCTGCAAACCGTGCGCGTGACGGCGACCGACCGCGACGGCACGGCCAGCGCCTTCGCCACCGCGGTCGTCGATGTCGTCCCGGCCGAGAACGAGACCGGACTGCTCAAGATCTTCGGGACGAGCGGCACCGACGCCGTCAGCGTCCGCCAGAACAAGAACGGCCTGTTCTGGGAGCGCAACGGCGTTCGCTACGGCCCGCTCACCGGCATCGACAAGATCGTCGTCTTCGGCGGCGACGGCCACGACGAGATCCGCGTCGAAGGCAGCGTGACGATCCCGGCGGAACTCCACGGCGAGGCCGGCAACGACACCCTCACCGCCGGTGCCGGCAACGACACGCTATACGGTGGCGAGGGCGATGATGAACTCGTCGCGACGACCGGCGACGACCTCCTGTTCGGCGGAACCGGTAACGACCTGCTCCGCGCCGGCGACGGCAACGACACACTGCACGGCGGCGAGGGCAACGACGACCTCCGCGCGGCCAAGGGGAACGATCTCCTGTTCGGCGATGCGGGCAACGACACTCTCCGCGGTGGACAGGGCAACGACACCCTCCACGGCGGCGACGGCAACGACGACCTACGCAGCGGACAAGGGCACGGCGTCCTTTACGGCGAGGCCGGTAACGACACCCTCCGCGGCGGGAACGGGAACGACTCGCTCTTCGGCGGCGACGACAACGACGAACTCCGTGGCGGCGGCGGCAACGACCACCTGGATGGCGGCCTCGGATTCTTCGACACGCTCGACGGCGGCGACGGCAACGACACGCTCGTCGACCCCAATGGCGCTGTCGACGTCCGCGGCGGCGGCGACATCGATTCGATCAGCCTCGTCTTCGCGGCTTTGCCGGTCGGGGTCACGCTTCCGGCCGTCACGGTCGACGGCGGTACCGGGAACGACGCCGTCAGCATCGTGTCCGTGAATTCCGCCCTGGTGCTGGATTTGCAGGGCGGAAACGGCGATGATACCTACGACCTCGCCGGAACCTGGACGCGGATCGACGTGCGCGGCGGCAGCGGCCGCGACACCGTCCGCCGGAACGGCGCCACCGGCCTCGTCACGCTTCACGGCGTCGAGGTCGACCTGCCCTGATCGCCATGCACGTGCTGTTCGTTCACCAGAACTTCCCCGCCCAGTTCGGGCCGTTCGCGTCCCGGCTGGCGCGGCGGCCCGGCTGGCGCTGCACCTTTGCCACGGCCAAGGCGAGCGGCGCGATCCCCGGCGTCGAGATCATCGTCCATGAAAACAAAGGCGGCGCCAGCGAACGCACGCACTACTGCTCGCGCACCTTCGAAAACGCCATCTGGCAGACGCACGCCGTCCACGACGCCCTCGCCGCCCGGCCCGACATTCAGCCCGACCTGATCGTCGGCCACTCCGGCTTCGGCTCCACCCTCTTCCTTCGCGAACTCTATCCGAACGCCCGCATCGTCAATCTCTTCGAGTTCTTCTACCGCACGACCGGCGCGGACATGGATTTCCGAACCGACTTTCCTTCCAAGCCGCTCGACAAACTCCGGGCCCGCGCGCGGAACGCCACGATCCTGCTCGACCTCGACAACTGCGATCTCGGCTACAGTCCGACAGAGTGGCAGCGAAGCCTGCTGCCGGCCGAGTACCATCCGAAGGTCCGAACGGTCTTCGACGGGATCGACACGAACCTGTGGAAGCCGATGCCGGGCGCACCACGGCGGATCGGGGACCGCGCCGTACCGGCCGACATGAAGATCGTCACGTACGTCGCGCGCGGTTTCGAGTCGATGCGCGGCTTCGACATCTTCATGCGGGCGGCGAACATCATCTGCAAGCGGCGGTCGGACGTCATCTTCGCAGTCGTCGGCCAGGATCGGGTCTGCTACGGCGGCGACGAAAAGCATACCGGGGGCCGGTCGTTCAAGGATTGGGTGCTGTCGCGCGACACCTATGACCTCTCGCGGTTCGTCTTCACCGGTCTGCTGCCGGAATCGGCGCTCGCCCGATTGCTGGCCGTCTCGGACCTTCACATCTACCTGACGGTACCGTTCGTGCTGTCGTGGTCGATGTTGAACGCGATGGCGTGCGGCGCGGTCGTGCTCGGCTCGGACACGCCGCCGGTGCGCGAGGCGATCGCGCCTGGCCGCACGGGGTTGCTCGCCGACTTCTTTTCGCCCGAAGCGTTCGCCGACGCCGCCGACCGCGCCCTCGACGACATCGCGGGCCATCGCCCGCTCGGCGAAGCCGCCCGCGCCCACATACTCGAACGATACTCGCTGGACGTTTGCCTGCCGAAGTTCGACGCCCTCTTGAACGACGCGATGGCCCGCCGCCCCCGAACGGGAGATACACCGTGAGCGCTTCCTCGAATGGCGGACTCAAGGTCCTCGACGCGGTCGCCCGCGCGTTCACGTCGCGGCTCGAGGACTTCGAGTCCGCGTGCCGGTCGGGTTCCGGGTCGCGCGGCGAACCGCCGGCGGTCGAGAACGTCGTCGGCGACCTCGCTCACCTCTTCGAGGATCTTGCTCGCAGGGAACTCGAAGCGATCCGCGCGCAGTACTTCGCGCCGGACGGCGCGCCGAACCCAAACCGGACGATGGACTACTCCCCCCCGCCGCCCGGGGCGGAGACACCGGACAACAAGCCCGACAAGACGGTGGACTTCACACCGGCTCCCGGCGTGAACTCGCTGGCGGACCGGCCGGCCGCGACCGGCGACTACACGCCGAGCGGGGCCGTGTCGACCGACTTCGTGGTCGATCCGACCTTCGAGGCGAAGGCGCAGCGAATGCCGTCGATCCCCGGTTATGAGATCACGGGTGTGCTGGGTCGCGGCGGCATGGGGATCGTTTACAAGGCGCGGCAGGCCGGCCTGAACCGCGACGTCGCGCTCAAGATGATCCTGAAAGGCGAGCACGCAAGCGCCAGCGCGGTCGTGCGCTTCCTGACGGAAGCCCGCGCCATCGCGCAGTTGAACCACCCGAACATCGTCCAGGTCTACGAGATCAACGAGAACGAGGACCTTCCGTATTTCTCGCTGGAATTCTGCCCCGGCGGCAGCCTCGACAAGGCGCTGAAGAAGGAGCCGCAGGACCCGCGCCGCGCCGCCGAACTGACCGAGACGCTCGCTCGCGGTCTGGCGGTCGCCCACAAGGCCGGCGTGCTGCACCGCGACATCAAACCCGCTAACGTCCTGCTCGACGCCAACGGCACGCCGAAGATCACCGACTTCGGCCTCGCCCGCCTCGTCGGCGACGACAGCGGCCTCACCGCCAACACCTCCGTGCTCGGGTCGCCCTCCTACATGCCGCCCGAACAGGCCGCCGGCACCATGGACCGCGTCGGCCCCGCGTCCGATCAATACAGCCTCGGCGCCTCGCTCTACGAGTTCATCACCGGCCGCCCCCCCTTCCACGGCTCGACGCAGATCGAAACGCTCAAGCAGGTGCGCGAGAAGGAACCGGTCGCGCCGTCGGTGCTACAACCGACCTGCCCGAAGGACCTCGAAACGATCTGCCTCAAGGCGCTCTCGAAGGAGATGGAGAAGCGCTATCCGAGCGTGGAGGCGTTCGCGGACGACCTGAAAGCATACCTGGAGGGCCGCCCGATCTCCGCACGGCCCGTCGGAACCGTCGAACGCGCGTGGCGATGGGCGAAGCGCAACCCGAAGGTGGCGGCGCTCTCCGCCGGCCTCGTCGGACTCGCCGCGACGCTGCTCGTCGGCGCGACCGTCGCCGCGTTGGTCTTCCGGGACAAGAACTCGCAGCTGACCCAGGCGTTCGACGATTTGAAGACCGAGAAGAAGCAATCGGACGAGAACTACGCCTTCGCGCGCGAGAACGGCACCATCATCCTGAATGAAGTTCCGCGACTGTTGCAGAAGCAAGTGTTGAGTCGCGGCGTCGAGGCCGACTTCGCCAAGATCATCGATCGGATTGTGGTCGGCGCCGGCGGCGTGCGCGCCCTGCCGGACCGGATGCTACTGTTCGCCCGGCTGACACGCGGCAACGCGATACTCACCGCCGGGGACGACAAGGCGGCCGAAACGGAATACCGTGCGGCGCTCGAACTCGCGAAGTCACTCGCGGATGCCGAACCGAAAGAGAAGGACAAGGCCGCCGGACACGTCGCGCTCTGCGTCGAAGCGCTCGCACAACTGCAGAAGAACCGCTACTACGCGGCCGTACGACAGAAAAATCCGGCGGCCGCCGGCTTCTTCTCGGCCGCGAATGGACAATTCGACGACGCGGTGTCGCGCCAGCGCGAACGCTTGGCGAAACCCCTGTCCGACGAGTTGCCGGAAGTGGAACGCAAGCAAACACTCGCATCGAGCCTGCTCCAGGAAGCTTTGCTGTTCCTGCCGGACCCGGACCTCGGCGGCCGTGGCGTTCCGTTGACGCCGGAGAACATTGAACGTGCGAAGCAACTACTCGAAGAGGCCCGGGGACTTCAAAAAGCCGCGACGGAGGCAGAACCGACGGAAGCGACGAAGTTTCGGGCATGGCCCCTGCTCGGCGACATCGAATATCAACTCTATCGCGCGAACCGCTCCCTCCGAAAACAAGACGATGCGAGAAAGTATCTGGAATCGTCGATCGCGTCGTCCGAGCGGGCTGTCAAGGACGAACCGACGCCGATCGCGCGGTTGAACTACGCGCGTCGGCTGCGGTTGCTCGGCGACTGGCACGTCTTCAACGGGGATCGGACGGCGGCGACACCGTGGGATCAGAAGGCTTACGAACAGATGCGATCGGTCGTCGTCGTGCCCGAAGTCCAGGGCGTGCTGAACGAACTGTCGTCCGACCACTACCGCCTTGGGGCCGACAACCTCAAAGTCGACGCGGCCGTTTCGTCGTCACACTTCCGCGCCAGCCTTCGTTTGCGGGAAGCCCTTCAAGCCTATGGCGACGCGACTCCGGGGATGCAACTGAAAGTCATGGCGTCCGCCGGCCGCTGCGGGCAAACCCAGCGCGTGGCGAAGATGGCCAACGGACTCGCGGCATTGAAGGGTGCGGATCGCGATCCGTCGCTGCAGCGGCAAATCGCGCTGTCCTACGGCATCTGTGCCGGCGCGGTCGGCACCGGGGACGAAGCCGCGATGTCGCCGGAGACGCGCGAGAAACTCCGGAAGGAGTACACCGAGAAGGCTGTTTCCCACCTTGCGAACGCTGCCCGGCTATTGCGCGACGCGAAGGCACCGGCGATCGCCGTCGAGCAACTACGTGATACGCTCCGGAGCGACCCCGACCTCGACGGCGTCCGGGGCAGCGAGGAGTTCAAAAAACTCGTCGCCGACCTGACCCCGTCGAATTGACGACCGAAGCCCGTATCCCCCTTTCGTCGATCCGCGATAAAGTATGGACATCGAGCGAACGGGGATGAATCGATGTCGCGGTTGATTTGCGCCCTCTTCGGACTATCGCTTTCCGGACTCGAACTCGCGGCCGCGCCGCCGATTTCGTACGGTCGCGACGTGCGGCCGATCCTGTCCGAGAATTGCTTCTTCTGCCACGGTCAGGACCCGAACCAGCGCAAGGCCGAGCTGCGCCTCGACACGCGTGAGGGCCAGCGCGAGGGTGATGTCGTGGTGCCGGGAAAGCCGAACGCGAGCGAACTGGTCGCGCGCATCCTCGCGACGGACGCGAAGAAGATGCCGCCAGCGAAATCAAATCGGAAACTGACGGACGAGCAGAAAGAGATTCTGAAACGATGGATCGCGGAGGGGGCGAACTTCGAGGAGCATTGGGCGTTCGTCGCACCGAAGCGACCGGAGATTCCCAAGATCGACGGTGTCTCGAATCCGATTGACGCGTTCATTCGTTCGAAGCTCGCCGAGGCGAAATTGAAATCGTCGGAACCGGCGGACAAGGTAACGCTGATCCGCCGCGTGACCCTCGATCTGATCGGTCTGCCGCCGACGCCGGAGGAAGTCGATGCGTTCGTGAACGATGCTTCGCCGAACGCCTACGAGAAACTGCTGGATCGGCTGTTCGCCAGTCCGCACTACGGGGAGCGCATGGCCCTGCCCTGGCTGGACGCAGCCCGCTATGCCGACAGCAACGGCTTCCAGCAGGATGGCGATACGTTTCAATGGGTCTGGCGCGATTGGGTGGTGAAGGCGCTCAACGAGAACATGCCGTTCGACCGGTTCACGATCGAGCAACTGGCCGGGGACTTGCTGCCGAACGCGACGCTGGACCAGAAGATCGCGACGGCGTTCAACCGGAACCACCTCGTCAACGGCGAGGGCGGCGCGATCCCGGAGGAGCAGCGATTCAACAACCTCTTCGACCGCGTTGACACGACGGCCACGAACTGGCTCGGCCTCACGATGGCGTGCGCCCAGTGCCACGACCACAAGTACGACCCGATCACGCAGAAGGATTACTATTCGCTGATGGCGGCGTTCAACAACGTCAGCGAGAGCGGCGTGGCCGGGCGGCAGTCGTCGAAGATGCGCGTCTCTCCGCCGTTCCTCGAAGCGCCGACGGCGGAGCACAAGGCGACGCTCGCCTCGCTGGATGCGGTCGTCGCATCGTTGAAGACGGCGCTCGCCGAGAAGCGGAAGCTCTGGGAGCGGCGTGAGAAGCCGGACGAGAAGCGGAAGGCGGAGTTCGAGGCGAAGGTCGAGCCGGGCCTCGTGGCGATGCTGAGGGCGGCGGAGAAGGAACTGGCCGATTTCCGCGCCGACGAGCTACCGAAAGTGATGGTGATGGCCGACGACCGCCCGCGCGAGACGCACGTTCTGGATCGCGGCGAGTACCTGAAAACGAAGGAGAAAGTGAGCTTCGCGACCCCGACGTTCCTTCCTCCTTTGCCAAAAGACGCACCGAAGAACCGGCTCGGCCTGGCGCGCTGGCTCGTGTCGCCCGAGCATCCGCTGACCGCGCGCGTCGCCGTGAACCGGGCCTGGCAGACGTTCTTCGGCGCCGGGCTTGTGCGCACGAGCGAAGACTTCGGCGTTCAAAGCGAAGTGCCAATCCACCGCGATCTCCTCGACTGGCTCGCCGTCGAGTTCCGCGAGAGCGGCTGGGACATGAAGAAGTTGCACCGGCTCATCGTGACGAGCGAGACCTACAAGCAATCGTCAAAGGTGACGGCCGAACAGCGTTCGATCGATTCGGAGAATCGCTATCTCGCCCGCTTCCCGCGCGTCCGCCTGCCGGCAATGATCCTGCGCGACGTCGCCCTCGCCGCCGGCGGACTGCTCGACCGGCGCATCGGCGGCAAGCCGGTCTACCCGTACCAACCGGACGGCATCTGGGAGACGCTCGCGATCACGAAAGAGCGCGACTTCACCTATCCGAAGTCGGGCATCAACGATCTGCACCGCCGCAGCCTGTACACGTTCTGGCGTCGCACGGTCGGCCCGGCGAACATGTTCGATGCGTCGAGCCGTCAGGTGTGCAAGGTGAAGCCGTCGGTCACGAACACGCCGCTGCACGCCCTGACGACGCTGAACGATCCGACGTGGACCGAAGCGGCGCGCGGCCTCGCGGAGCGCACGCTCGCCAAACCTGTCGACGAGCGCCTGACGTTTGCGTTCCGCCAAGTCCTCGCTCGTTCGCCGTCGGAACGCGAGCGGACGATTCTTCAAACCATGCTGGCGAAGCAAATGGAATTGTTCCGCAAGGACGGCGCGGCCGTGAAGGCATTCCTCGCCGTCGGCGAACGACCGGCCAATGCCAAACTCGATCCGGTCGAGCTGGCCGCGTGGGGCAGCGTCTGCCTCGCCCTCTTGAACCTCGACGAAGCCCTGACGCGGGAGTGATGCGATGGATCCGTTTCTCGAGAATCAGGCCCGCGTGACGCGCCGTCAGCTCTTCGGCCGCACGGCCAGCGGCGTCGGCGTCGCCGCCCTTGCATCGCTGTTCGGCAAGGACGCGAGCGCGGCCCAGCCCGGCCTGCCGGGCTTGCCGCACGTCGCCGGCAAGGCCGACCGGATGATCTACCTCTGGCAGGGCGGCGGACCGTCGCACCTCGACCTTTTCGACCCGAAGCCGACGCTCGAAAAGTATCGCCTCCAGGATTTGCCCGCGTCCGTCCGCGGCACGACGCGTCTTTCGACCATGACGGCCGGCTACAAGAAGTGGCCGGTGCTTCCCGCGGTGAAGCCCTACAAGAAGTGGGGCAAGAGCGGCCTCGAAATCAGCACGCTCCTCCCCTTCACCGGCGAGATCGCCGACGACATCTGCCTCGTCCGTTCGATGCACACGGAGGCCGTGAACCACGCGCCGGGCGTCACGTTCTTCCTCACTGGCTCGCAGGTCCCCGGCCGGCCGAGCCTCGGTGCCTGGCTCGCCTACGGCCTCGGCGCGGCGGCCGACAACCTCCCCGCATTCGTCGTGATGACCTCCTCCGACAAGGCGCGGAGCTGCGGCCAGCTCTTCTACGACTACTACTGGGGCAGCGGCTTCCTCCCGAGCAAGTACCAGGGCACGCGCTTCCGCGCCAGCGGCGACCCGGTGCCGTACCTCGCGAACCCGGCCGGCGTCTCGCGCGAGGCACGCCGCAGCCTCCTCGACGGCATTCAGGAACTGAACCGCCAGCACCTCGCCGAGTACGGCGACCCGGAAATCGACACGCGCATCGCCCAGTACGAGATGGCCTTCCAGATGCAGTCGAGCGTGCCGGGCCTGCTCGACTTCCGCGACGAACCCAAACACGTCCTTGAAAGCTACGGCCCGCAGGTCCACGAACCCGGCACCTTCGCCCGGCACTGCCTCATCGCCCGGCGACTGGTGGAGCGCGGCACGCGATTCGTCCAACTCATGCACAGCGGCTGGGACCAGCACTCGAACCTGTTCAGCCACTTCGAGACGCAGTGCAAGGACACCGACCAACCGTCCGCGGCGCTCGTGAAGGACCTGAAGCGGCTCGGCCTGTTGGACAAGACACTCGTGGTCTGGGGCGGCGAATTCGGTCGCACGCCCTTCGGGCAAGGCCCAGCGGAGAAGCCGAACGGCCGCGACCACTTCGGCCGCGCGTTCAGCCTTTGGATGGCCGGCGGCGGCGTCAAGGGCGGGCACGTCCACGGCGCGACCGACGATTTCGCCTGGAACATCGCGAAGGACGGCGTCCACGTCCACGACCACCAGGCGACGATCCTGCACCTGCTCGGCATCGACCACAAACGGCTGACCTTCCGCCACCAGGGCCGGCAATACCGACTCACAGATGTCCACGGCGAAGTCGTGAAGGGCGTGCTCGCTTAACACCAGTTCGCTATCTTGAATCCATGACTTCCGATTCCGACCGGCTCCTGGTGCAGCAGATCCGCGCGGGCGGGGCGAAGGCCGATACCGCGTGGGAGGAACTCGTCGCGCGTTACGAGGGCCGGCTCGGCGCGTTCGTCCGCCGCCGCCTGCGCGACCACGCCACGACGGACGACGTCGTGCAGGAGACGTTCATCGGTTTCCTGAACAGCCTCGCGAACTACGACGACAAGCGAGATCTTCAGACCTGGCTCTTCACCATAGCCTCGCACAAAGTGACGGACCAGCTTCGTCGCATCGGTCGCCGGCCGTTCCAGACCGGCAGCGAGGCGGACGAGGAGCAAATGGGCAAGGCGAGCGACGAACGCCAGCGCGCGGCGTCCAGCCTCGCACGCAGCCGGGAGCGGATGGACCTCGAGCACGATGCCGTCGCCCGTTGTCTAAGGGACATGATCGGCGCATTCCGCCAAAAGGCGGAGTACCAGCGTGTGCAAGTGCTGGAGTTGCTCTTCGTAAAGGGCTGGGCGAACAAGGACGTGGCCGCGTTCGTCGGCGTCAATGAGCAACAAGTGGCGAACTACCGGTTCGCCGCCGTGAAGAAGCTGACGGAGCAGATGAAGGCCGCGGGCCTGCCGGTTGACGTGTTTCCCGAGTTGCAACTCCCGCCAGATCACGGCTGATTAATCGTTTCAATCCCTTCATTGGTCAGATTCGATCGACTCGATCGTCGGGGCCGAGTGCGAATTTCTGCCGCTTCTGACGATTTGACCGGGGAGCGAAACCGTACTAGCTTTGCGAGTGCCGCCGTCATCGCCCCCGACACCGCCACGCCCCATGTTGAGCTTTCCAACCGAAGTCGCTTCCTCCCCGTCGGATACGACGGTTCCCGGCCTGGCCCAGCGCCGCGTCTGGAAGGCGCCGGAAGTGGTATCCCATTCGCTCGTCGTGCTCACGCTGCCCCGGCTGTATCTGACGCCGATGACCGGCACGCCCAAGACCGAAGTGGTGGGGCAGTTGCAAACCGTGCGCATGGTGGACACCTTCCTGGGGCCGCTGGCGACCGTGATCGATCTGCATACGGTGCGGCGCGTCAAACTGGAGTTGGCCACACAATCGGTGAAGATCGATTTCTTCACGGCAAACGATCCGCGGGCCCGCGCCGTGATCCAATTCGCCAGCGCTGCCGATGCCGATTCGTTTTTCGCGAAACTTTGGCGTCGGCTCGGCGATGGCTACCAACTCAAGACACTCGCTCCGGAATGGTGGACGCTCGCGCGGGTACCGCTCGTATTCGTCGCGGCGGCCATCCTGTTCACGCTGCTGGCGGCGATGGGCCTGAACGCGCTCGCCGACTGGGGCGGCGACCGACGGGGGTTGGCCAAGGCCCTTCCGGACTGGCGCACGGTTTGTATTTTCGGGGGCGGCGCCGTCGCGGCCGCACAAGTCTGGCTCTACCGGCTTGCCACTCGACCGCCCGAGAAACTGGAACTTGTACAACGGTAACTGTCGATGACGCGCGAAGAACTGACCGACATCCTGGCACGCATTCCCGAAGTCGACCACCCCAAGGTGCAGTTCGTGATGCAAAACGGCGCCACGATGGCGCTCGACGTGCTGCTTCGGCTGGAACCGACCTATTTCGTGATGCGGGGCCGCGAGGCCGGCAACCAGGACGAAGGCCGAGCGTTCTTCCTGCCCTACGCGGACGTCTCGTTCCTGAAGATCGAACGCGTGATGACCATGGCGGAACTCGATGCCATGTATTCCGATCTGCCGTCGAACGTGAAACGCGCGAACGTTCGCGAGTCACGAATCGAGCCGGCGGTGGAGACGCCGTTGCCTCTTCCCGCCGCTCCGCTCGATCCGGCTGCCATTGCCAAACAAAACCTGTTGGATCGCATTCGGGCCGCCAAATCCATATCCGCGGCTCCGCGACCGATCGCGAAGTGAAACGCAAGAGCGTTTCCCGTGTCGATGTGGCATATTCTGGTTAGCCCGACGCGCCAGCGAGGGCGAGTCAGCTCTCCGTAAGAACTGCCTCGCTGGCGCGTCGGGCTAACACAGAACTGGCAGGAAAGAGCACCCTCGCTGGCGCGTCGGGCTAGCACAGTCCTGGCAAGATCCGCTTCACCAACTTGGGAACCGCGCCAAGTTACCGGGAGCGTCGGGGGCGGAACGCCACGCCGTAAGCAGTTTCGTATTCGGCTCGCACCCGCCGGATTGTCGCGGCACCATCGCTGTCAATCGGCCCGCCGGCCCATTTTGAAGCCACGCTCTCGCACAGGTCGTACGCCATGCGGGATTCCATTGTCGGACCGAAACAATGAAGTTCCAGGTGATCGCGAAGTTCCTGACGATGTGAATTCAGTTCCCATTTTCGTCGGGCGGTTTCCACCAGAGTCACGCGACCGCTGATCAGGTCATCGAGCATCAGGTTGTGCAAGGTCGCGCGATCCATTACGGCTTGCAGGTCGCGTTCGAGTTTGGATTCACGCGACTGGGACATTCGCAATTCCCGCTCCAACTGCCCGATCCGCCAGACATCCAACCCCATCGCCTGGACGACGTTCGGATCGGCCAGCGCGGTCCCGCCGACATAGGCCAGTGCGATCGGCACCGCCAAAACGAAAACGCGAACCTTGCGAATGCGGCGCATTGCTGTCTCCTCTCCGAACCGCGGGTCGCGGTCGTATCGTTCAACGGAAACCGGGAGAGGATTTCGCGCGACGGGCGTGAAAGTCGATTGAAGCTTGAGCCTCAACCGTTGTGGTTGGACCAATCGAGGCGAGGCGGGGTCGATGCGCGGTCCATACGCTGATTGTCGTTCCGGATGTTCATGACAAAGCAAAGTGCAAACCGTGGGCCGGTTCACGAACTCTTGTGAAAAAACTGGCGAATGTCCCGTGAAACAGCTTCGTTTTCATGGTTTTTTCTTGAAGCCGTCCTGTCGAATTCGATCGTCCGTTGGATTTCCCGGCAAGTGTGCTGCCCCGCGCATCACCATATCCGTTCCGGTACAATTCCCCAAACATTTGAATCCAACTCCATCGAACGAAACGAAATTCCGATGCACCCCGACCCGACACCGACGCCGACTCGGCCGTGGCGCGATCCCGGTTCCGTGCAGATCGCCGCACAGGTGATCCTCGCCATTGCGGCCGGGTGGTGGCTTCTCGGCCAATTCGCAAGCGTGCTGCGCCCGCTCCTGATCGCGGTGTTTCTCTGCTACGTCCTGCTCCCGACCTATTCGCGCCTACGGCGGAAGCAGGTTCCGGTCGGCGTGGCGGTCGGATTGCTCGCCGGTTCGGCCATCGTCGTCTTGTTGCTCGTCGCACTCTTCGCGTACGGAAACGCCTTGAGCCTGGCGGAAGAGGGACCGCAACTCCAATCGCAAGCCATTCGGTTGTTCCAGGATGCCCACCGCGCGATGGGCGGCTTGCCGGATTGGCTGGCGAACGACGGTGCGAAACGGCCCGAGGAGTTTCTGGCCGGGAAAATGCCCCAGTTGCTGCAAGGGGCGGCGAACCTGGCCCTTGGCGGATTGATCGAAGCCGCCGTCGCGGGACTGTACCTGTTGTTCTTGCTGCTCGGTGCGGAACGATTGCCGGCGCGCGTCCGTGCGGCCTATCCGCCGGAGCGAGCGGAGCAATTACTCCATGTCGCCGGTCGAATCAATTCGGCGATCATCTCGTACCTCAAGGCGAAGTGCCTGTCGAGCCTCGTGTTCGCGATTCCCGTCTGGCTGGTGCTGGCTCTGTGCGGCGTGAAGTTCGCGGTACTCTGGGCCGTCCTCACTTTCGTGTGCAACTTCATTCCGTATGTCGGGAGTGTCGTCGCGTATGGGATGCCGACGGCGTTCGCGATGCTGCAGTTCGGAGGTTCGACCTGGGCTTTCGCGGTCGCGGCGGCGTTGTTGGGCATCCATCTCGTCTGCGCGATGTTGATCGAACCACTGCTGATCGGCCGCGCCGTGGGTCTCAGCCCGCTCGTCGTGCTCGCCGCGCTCGCCGTCTGGGGACTGGTCTGGGGCTTGCCCGGCATGGTCCTCGCGGTTCCGCTCACCGTGGTTGCGAAGATCGCGATGGAAAACATCGACGCGACGCGCCCGATCGCGAAGCTCGTCGCGGAGTAGCTCAACCGACGAAGACGCCGGCGAGATCCAGATCGAGGAACATGGTTTCGCGAAACGCGATTGGCGAGGGATCTTGTACGAGATCCGCACCGCGGTAGAAAATCGCCCGGCTGGGAACGAACGCCTGAACCGTTCCGACGGCGAGGTCCGCCCGCGCGTCGCCGTCCAGGTCGGCGACCGCCACGCGTACGCCGCCGCGGTCGTTCGGGTCGGCCGCGAAGAAGTTCGACAGGAATCGCGTCTCGTTCGAGTCGATCAGCGCCGCGCCGGAGAAGACGATCACGCGCGGGCCGCCGTTCGGCCCCGCCCCGGCCACGATATCCCCCTTCCCGTCCGCGTCGAAGTCGCCGATGGCGACGAAGGCACCATTGCGCAGCGTCTCTTCGAACGCAAAGAAATCGGCGAACATCCGCGCCGGCGCGCCGGCCGCGACCGACCCGCCTTCGTAGCCGGCGATGCGCGGACCGCCCTGAAAGCCGGCGGCGACCACGAGGTCGGCGATGCCGTCGCCGGTCGCGTCGCCGAGCGCGACGCGCGCCCCGCCGCGGAACGCGGGGTCGTCGATGCCAAAGAAATCGCTGAGGACCGAATCGGGATCGGCGGACCGGTAGACCGTGACGCGCGGGCCGCCGCCTTCGTCCGGAGACACGGCAAGATCGTCGCGCCCGTCGCCGTCCACATCCCCTGCCGCGAGGTAGACACCCCCGCCGAAGCTCGCTTCGAAGGGGGAGAACTTGCGGACGAGCGAACCGGTGGCACCATCGTAGATCGCGACGAGGTTGGTGGAACCAAGCCCGGTGCCGACGGCGGTATCGGGCACGCCGTCGCCGGTGAAGTCGCCGGTGGCGACCCGCGGGCCGCTGCCAAACGCGATGTCGTCGAGCCGTGGCTCGATGCGCCGGAGTTCCGCCCCCGTCGCGGCCGCGATCACGCGCACCGCGTCGCCCTGCCCGATGGCAAGCCGAGGCGTGCCGGCGGCCGGGAACTCGATGCGCGCGACCGAACCGGTCTCGCGCGAGAGTACCAGCAAGCTGCCATCCCGCGCCGCGTCGAGATCGACCGGTCGGCCGTCGTCCAGATCGCTGGCGAAAAGCGAATCGGTTTTGGATTGGGTGTCGTAGACGCGGATCCAGTTGTTGATGAAGTCGGCGTAGAAGTAGTCGCCAACGAATTCGGCCGGGAACTGGTTGACGGCCGGTCGATAAAACGCACCGC
Source organism: Gemmataceae bacterium (assembly GCA_019636445.1). GTDB lineage: Bacteria > Planctomycetota > Planctomycetia > Gemmatales > Gemmataceae > Limnoglobus. Next base: position 31,022 of record JAHBXO010000033.1, read on the forward strand.
CCGTCACGGCGAAGCCCTTGTCGTTCCCCGCGCCGTGGGCGTACGCCACGAGCGGCCGTGTGAAGTCCGGGAACGCCGTCGCGTCGAAATCGCCTTCCGTCGTCGGCCAGCCGAAGTTCCTCCCGGCCGCCAGCTCGTTCACTTCCTCGAAGGTGTTCGCCCCCACGTCGTTCACAAAGATCCGCCCCGTCGCAGGGTCGACGTCGAACGTGAACGGATTGCGCAACCCGGCGGCGAAGATCGCCCGGAATTCGCCTTGTATCGTCCCCGAAAGTCCGTCGATCGCCGTCGGGTTGTCGGGCGGGATCGAACCGTCCGGGTTGTAGCGGAGGATTTTCCCGAAGCGGCTGGTCGGCGATTGCGAGAGTGCCGCATTCGCATTCTCGCCGACGGCGACATAGAGCTTGCCGTCGCCCCCGAAGTGGAGCGCCCCGCCGTTGTGGTTCGTGCGCGCCGGGTTCAGCGGTTCCAGATCGACCAGGATCTGTTCGCTTCCGGCATCGATCGAGTTGCCGACGAGAGTGAACCGCGAAAGGCGGTTATGCGCCGCCGTTCCGCCATCGGGCACGGTGTGGTAGAGATAGACGAAGCCGTTCGCGGCGAAATTCGGATCGATAGCGACGCCGAGCAGGCCGCGCTCGCCGGCGGAATCGACAGTCAGAGTCAGCGCCGTGCCCACCGTCGCGCCGTCCGCGGACGCGATGCGTAACTCCCCTCCCTGCTGCGCGATCAGGAACCGTCCGTCCGGCAGTTCCTGCAATGCCGTGGGGTTCGACAGACCCGTGATGAAGTTCGAGTAGGCGAACCCGTCGGGCAGCATTACGGGCGTGAGACGGTCCTCCAGCGGCGTCAGCGTCAGATCGGTCCGTGGCATTGCGAATCCCCGGCGAGGTGGATCGCAATTCTATCCCACGAAGACCCCGCCGGTGAAGTCTTCGTCGAAGACATCGAGCGTGCGGAACGGTGTGGGAACGGAATTCGTCGTCAATTCCGACGCGCGATAGACGAACACCTGGGCCGAGCCGCCCGGCGCGGTGCCGACGAGCAGATCGTCGCCCGCGTCATCGCGGAGGTTCGCGGTGGCCAGTCGCACGCCGTTGCGGTCGTTTTCGTCGCCGGCAAAGAAATTCGCGAGCGGGCGAAGTTCGTTCGTCTGCAGCAAGGTCGTCGCGGAATAGACGACGACGCGCGGTCCGCCGCCGGGGCCGCCGCCGGCGACGATGTCGGCCTTGCCGTCGCCGTCGATATCGGCGACCGTGACAAAGACACCGTTGCGCAATGTTTCCTCGAATGCGAAGAAATCGTTGAACAACGGAGTGGCCCTTGCTCCGAACACCGTACGGCCGTCGTACGTGGCGACGCGAGGTCCGCCTTCGAATCCGGCCGCAACTACAAGGTCGACGCGGCCATCGCCATTCACGTCGCCCAGACTCGCACGGGCACCGCCGCGGAAATCGGGATCGTCGATTCCGAAAAAGTCGGCCACGACCGAGAACGGATTGCCGGAACGGAAGACGCGGACGCGCGGTCCGCCGCCGCGATCCGGCGTGACGACGAGGTCGCCGACCCCGTCGCCATCAAGATCGCCGATGGCGACGAAGACGCCACCGGTGAAGGTTGGTTCGAAGACCTGGAACGCGTTGATCGCAGTCATCGTCGCGCCATCCACTACGACGACGTAGGGCATGCCTCCTTCGCCGTTGCCGATCGCGAAGTCGGGCACGCCGTCGCCGGTAAGATCGCCGCGCGCCACGCGGGCTTCGGTGAACGTCACGCCCGGCGGGAGGGCGATCGAACCGAGATCGAACGAGTTCAGTTCCGACCCGGTGGCCGCGTCGACGATGCGAATCCCGGCGGAGCGCCCGTTGCCGTTCCCTACCGCGAACGGCGTGACGATCGACTGAAAGAATGTCTTGGAATAATTCGCCTGGAATGTGCGTCCGTTCGCGGCGACCGAGATCGTCCGCGAGCGATCGAACACGCCGTCGGACCAGCCGACAAACGGCAGTATTTCGCCGTCGACGACAATGCTCTCGGACGCGGAAAGCGTTCGTTCCTGACCCACGACGCCATCGAATTGGAATCCCGGTTCGTGCGGCGTGCCGTCAATGAAGAGCGTCGCGCCCGGCAAGTCGCTGGTCAGCGTTGCCGTGCCCGTGATCGGCTGGATGTCGCGCGAGACCGTCGCGGTGTTCCCGAACGAATCGCGCACCGTGAGGATGAACCGAAAGAACACGTCCGTACGGGTGTACGGCGAGTTCGTCGGCAGCGTGATCGTGCCGCCCTTGATGCCGGGCGAATCGGTGAGCAGCGGCCGCGCCGGCGCGCCACCCGTGTGGTAGTCCACGCGCCACGTGAACGCGTCGGCACCCAGTTCGCCGTCTTCCGGGTCGATCGCCGTGCCCGCGAAGGAAAACGTTTGCCCCATTTGGAACGTCGTGCCGAGTACCGGCAGATCGATGACCGGCACCGGAGGCCGGTCCGTCGTCACGACGAGCATCACCTCGCGGCTCGTCGTGGAACCGAAGGCGTTCGTCACCACCACGCGGAACCGCGAATCGCTGTCGGAAAGCGCGACGTTCGGCAACGTATACGTCGGCGAGTTCGCCCCGGGAATATCTTCCCCATTGCGCTGCCATTGATACCGCAGTTCGCCCGTACCCGTGGCTAATACCGTGTAAGTCGCATCGCGCCCCACCGTGAGGATCAGGCTCTCCGGATTCTGGGAGATCAACGGCAGGTTCGTGAATTGGATGCGCAGGATTTGCCCCTGCCCCGGCCCGCCGTTGCCGCGGCTGAGCACCAGCAGGCTGCCATCGTTGCGGATGTCGAGGTCGACGATCGCCCCTTGCGAGATGTTCGAAACGAACAATTCATCCACGCCCGTGACCGGATCGTAACGTCGGATCCAGTTGTTGGCAAAGTCGGCGTAGAAGTAATCGCCGTCGAAATCGGCGGGGAACTGATCGGCCGCGGTTCGATAGAAGACGCCGCCCGTCACCGCGTAACCGCGCGTCGTACCTTGCCCGTGCGCATAACTCAGGATCGGGGGCGTGTAGTTCGGATAAGCAGTCGGACTGAAGTTCCCCTCGATCACCGGCCAGCCGTAGTTTTTACCGGGAAGCAGTTCATTCACTTCCTCGAACGTATCCTGACCCACGTCATTGACGAAGATTCGACCCGATACGGGGTCGATGGAGAACGTGAACGGGTTCCGTAGGCCGGTCGCGTAGATCGCCTTGTACTTGCCGGTCGGTTGTTCGGTCAGCCCGTCGATCGTTACGGGATTGTCCGCGGGAATGGACCCGTCCGCATTGAACCGCAGGATCTTGGCGAAGTGGCCGACGCGCTGGCCGTTCTCCGGGTGCCCGTCGTCGCCGACGGCGACCAGCAGTGTGCCATCGGCGAGGAAGTGAATCGCCCCGCCGTTGTGCGCACCGTGCGAGACCGGATCGATGTCGACGACCACGAATTCCGATGCGCGATCGATCGAATTGCCCGACATGGTGAACCGGCTGACGCGATTGTGCACCGGCACCTGCGCGTTGCCGATCACCGTGTAGTAGATGTAGACGTAATTGTTGTTCTTGAAATCGGGATCGACCGTGATGCCGAGGATGCCGCGCTCGATCGAAAGCAGGTCCACCGGGAACGTGACCGCCGGTTCGGGCAGCAAGCTCCCGCTGGCATTCACGACGCGGATCGAACCCGTTTGCTCCGCGATGAAGATGCGGCCGTCGGGCGCCTCGACCATCGCCGTCGGGGCCGTCAGGCCGACTGCGTAGGACGAAATCGCGAATCCATCCGGCAACGTCACCGGCGTCAGACGGTCTTCCAACGCAAGCAGATTCAATCGACTTCGTGACATGGATTCTCCTCCTGTTCATCCTATTTGGTCGGATCTCACCTCCATTCAGACGCAGATCAACCCCGGCCGGATTCGGCTCTCATTTCGAGCAACTCGTTATCGATCCCCCCAACCCGGATAACCGGACCGTTGCTTTTCCCCGCCGAGGCCTTAAACCAATGCGGACGGAACAATCCAACCTGTTACTCCTCTCTCTTACGGAGACGGCCCATGGCCATGTTCATCGGTGAAGGTCTCGTCGGCGACGGCAACGAGATCGCGCACATCGACCTGCTGATCGGCGACAAGAATGGTCCCGTTGGCAACGCGTTCGCGAACGCCCTCGCCACGCAGAGCGAAGGCCATACCAGCCTGCTCGCCGTCATCACGCCGAACCTCATCTGCAAGCCCGCCACGGTGATGATCACGAAGGTCACCATCAAGGGCATGAAGCAAGCCGTGCAGATGTTCGGTCCGGCCCAGGCCGCCGTCGCCCGCGCCGTCGCCGACTCCGTCGCCGACGGGATCATCCCCAAGGACAAGGCCGACGAATACGTGATCGTCTGCGGCGTCTTCATTCACCCCGCCGCCGCCGACGACACCAAGATCTACCAGTACAACTACGACGCCACCAAGCTCGCCATCAAGCACGCCATGGGCGGCCTCCCGAAGATCGACGACATCACCGCCCGCCGCGGCGAAAAGCACCCGTTCAGCCCGAAGTAACCTGTTCCAACCCGATCGCCCGCGAAGCCTCGCGGGCGATCGTCGTTTCACCTCGCAGTCGGGGGAGTCATGGCCAACAGCAGCGTCCACATCCCCGGCCTCGGCACCGCCAAACCGGTCGAGGAAAAGGCCCGCATCCTCGTCCATTTCGACACCGATGCGCTGCCGAGCGCATTCGACCGCGTCGTCGCCGTCGACAGCGGCGCGCAGCACATCTTCAGCTACGGCGGCGTCACCCCCGCCAATGTCATGCCCCTCGTCCACGGCTGCATCTTCACCCGCGGACCGAAGGACCTCCACCGCACCGCCATCTTCGTCGGCGGTTCCGACGTCGCCGCGGGCGAGAATCTCATCCGCGAGATCCGCAAACACATGATCCCGCCGGCGAAGCTCACCGTCTCGGTCATGCTCGATTCGAACGGCGCGAACACCACGGCCGCTGCCGCCGTCCGCGCCGCCGGCAAGCACGTGAACCTGAACCAGACCCAATCGCTCGTGTTGGGCGGCACCGGACCCGTCGGCCAGCGCGTCGCCCGACTGCTCGCGAAGCACGGCGGGCACGTCCGGATCGGTAGCCGCGAGCTATCGCGCGCCGAGGCCGTCGCCGCCCGCATACGCGTCGACATCCCGCATGCCAAGGTGCAAGCCGTCAGCGTCGCCACCTCTGCCGACGGACCGAAGGCGCTCGAAGGTCGGGAACTCGTCGTCGCCGCCGGTGCGCCCGGCGCGGTGCTTCTGCCTCGCAAGGTCCGCGAAAACGCGAAGGATCTACGACTCGCGATCGACTTGAACGGCGTTCCGCCCACCGGAATCGAGGGCGTGGACCTGATGGACGCCGGCACGGTCCGCGACGGCACCGTCTGCTACGGCGCGTTGGGCGTAGGCGGCGCCAAGATGAAGATCCACCGCGCCGCCATCGCCGCCCTGTTCGAGCGGAGCGACGCCGTACTCGACATCGAAGAGATCTACGAAATCGCCTTGCAGCTTTAGCAATTGGCCACCAACGCGGTGATCCGCTTCACCAACATCGTGGCGTAGCTCCCGCGCGGCAGTTCGAAATTCAACATCAACTTCCGACGACCACGATTCCGCTCGTCGTCGCCCGCGTTCCACTCCAGCCGATCCGGAGAGATTCGTCCCGGCCGCTCCCCCTTCGAGAAATACGGTCGATCCACGCCCGGAATCTTCATGGTCGCGAGGGCCAAACCGTCCTCCGCCAGCACCTCCTCCGCGATGGTCGTCCATGCGGCCGTGATATCGGGCTTGATGCGCGCCGACGGCAAAGGCAGGAGCAACCGCTCCCATCGCTCCCGTTTCTCTTCGGGGATCGATCGCGGCACGGGGACCGGTCCCCGTGCCAGTTCAATGCGTGACAAACGCTCCGGTTCCAGGTTGACCTCGAGCCATCGTGCCAGCATCCGATTCCAGACGTGGCTCTGATACGCCGACAAATACAACCCTTGCAGTTCCGGCCGAAGGCGCACCACGGCCCCCCGATAATCCCCCGGATGATTCACAAGGTAATCCACAATGCTCCGCGCGTGACCTTTCTCAAGACGGCATTTGCACGCGACCCAGTCGCCCCAGCAATCGGAAAGGATTGCTTTTTCCTTTTTCTGGGAGGCGCGATCGAACTCGTATGGCGCGACCAGCGCCAAGCGAAGAGCTTTTTCGAAATCGCCGCGGATCATTTCCCGCGCCACGAATTCGCCCGATTCGCCGACCGAACCGAATCGTTGATCGTCGAAATAATTCGGCAGGCCCGAATCACGAACCTCGCCAAGGGCCGACACCGCGGTGTCGACTTCGGCCGCACCCATCGACCTCAGAACCAGACCAAAGCGGTTCGCTCGGATTTGCTCGGAGGTGAATGGCTCGACCGCTTGACCAAGATACGTCAACGTGAGCCGGTCCTGTGAGAGATTCCGATGCGGCCCGTGATAGATCGTAATGTGCTGTGTCGTCTTGGCGTGTCGGTCTTTCAATCCGCCATAGCTGACGCGCCGACCATCGATGTTCCAACGGCGACGGATGACCGAAATCGCGTCCGGCGTCGTCCACCCCGACTTGTTCAGGCGGTACAGGGCAAATGGTCCCTGCTCGACCGGTTGAGTATCCGTGAGTTCTTCGACGATGAAGTCGTCGGGAGATTGCTTCAGTTTCATCCCAGTGACCGATCCCTAACGATTCGGTCAGGATAGGAGAAAACAAAAAGAGACCGAGAGAATTGAACCGAAAGCCGTCGCCCACTCAGCTTTCGATTCAAATGTCTCTCGGCCTCTGCCAAACGATACGTGTCCATTCGCGGGAAATCAAGGAAGTCGAGCTGAGGAATCCGTTGGAATCCCTGCATTTTCTTCCACCTGAATTTTTCGCTGGCCCGGCAATGGCGCGGGACGGTCCAGCAACGGCATCGAGACCGTCGTCGAAGCCTCTTCCGGCACGATCCCCCGCGCCGAAACGACCATCGCGTCCTTGATTGTCGCCGTGACCTCGGGATGCACGCACGGCGACCAGATGCCCAGATCCGAAACGATCCGATATTCCGTGGCAACTCCTGCCGCCGGATAGGAGCTTCCATTCCGCAAGATGATTTGATGCCGTATCGATTCGGGGATCGCGTAGCTCGCGCCCAAGAATCGCGGATGGACCGGTGCAACTTCGATCAAGGCGTCGACCGCGCCTCCCAGACTGGACACCCGCCCGACAAGTTGACGTGCAAGCCCCGCCCCGGTCCCCGAACCGATCACGACGAAGCGGGCATCCGGCCGATCGCTCAGAATCTGCTGGACTTCCCGCTCCACGAACGAAGTGTGATGGTTCTCGATCCGATAGACCTTCGGAAACCCCGCGTCGACCAGTGAAGCGATCAGCGATTCGGTGCCGGCAAGGTCGAGCGGATCGAATCCTTTGACGACGACCGCGTAGACGTGGACCCGTTGACCGGGTTCGACGTCCGGGCAGCGATCCGATTCCAAAGCGATATCGCCGGCCCGATGATTGCAGGTCGTGCAGCCGGGCAACCCCAGCGCGATCGCCACGAGAATCCAAATCCATCGCATACGAGCATTCCATAGAGTGTGCTCGTTACTGAATCGACGCGATCATCGCAATCGTGGCAACCCATTCAGTTTGACATGTCGGAAAACCGGGTCGAGTCGGTGGAGTCTGACGTTCGCGCAGACTGGGCAATTTCACAAGTGGTTGCGTCGAAATTGCTGTGGTTGCAACCACGAAAAGGCGAGTTGTGGAATTCGCGAATGTGATCGTGGCCGAGACTTTTCGTTTGTGAGCTTGCAGAGTGTCCGCCGAATCAGCTTCGGTTGATGTTCGGTTGGCCGTCTTGGTATTGGGCAGATTCAGAAACGGATCGAATGAAAAAGAAGTACACCCGACAGGAGTTGAACCTGTAACCTTCGGCTCCGGAGGCCGACGCTCTATCCAATTGAGCTACGGGTGCGTGGCAGCAACGAAACTATACCCCTTACCCGCCGATTGACAAGGCTCGCCGGGCCACTCGCAACTTCGCCGAGCGCGAACGCGGGTTCGTCGCTTTCTCAGATTCGGTCGGCCGCATGGGATCGTCCGACACGCGATCGTAGACGCTCGAGTGTGCCCCCGCACGGAACGCTGCCTTCACCAGGCGGTCTTCACCGCTGTGGAAGGTGAGGATCGCGGCCGTGCCGCCGGGCTTGAGGATCGTGGGAAGGACGCGAAGGAGTTGTTCGAGGTTCGCCAGTTCGCGATTCACGAGGATACGAAGGGTCTGGAACACGCGCGTTGTCGGCAGGAGCAACTGCTTGCGTTCCGGCGGTGCGTCGATGCTGCGGACCGAACGAACTGGCGCGGCGTGGCGGACGATATCCCGCACTTCGCTGGTGCGGCTGAAGGGTTTCTTGTCGCGCGCGTTCACGAGCGCGCGGGCGATCAGTCCCGCTTGCGGCTCATCGCCAATTTCAATCAAGGCTCGCTCCAACTCCTCGACCGAGATGCTGTTCAACAGGTCTGCGGCGGTTCGCCCGCGCGTGCGGTCCATTCGCATGTCGAGCGGTCCGTCGCGCATGAAGGAGAAGCCACGGTCCGGATCGTCGACCTGCATGCTGGAGAATCCGAGGTCGGCAAGGACGCCATCGACGGCGTCGATGCCGAGGCTGGCAAGGACGGCAGGTAGCCCGGCGAAATTGCCGTGGTGAATGTGAAACGGATGGCCGACGGAAGCGAGTTTCGGTTCGACGCGGGCGATGTTTTCAGAATCGAGATCGCAGGCAACGAGCCGTCCGGTCGGGCCGAGCCGTTCGAGGATGGCGATGGAATGGCCACCGAAGCCGAGGGTGCAATCGACGATGGTCTGGCCCGGTTTTGGATCGAGCGCGGCAAGGCATTCCGCGAGCATGACGGGGACGTGCTCGCCGGCCTCGGTCGAGCGTTCGCCGGGATCTCGGAATTTGCGGAACCAGGGGCGTTGGGGTCGCGGCGGCATCGGGAGATTGTACGCGACGTTGCCGGTTCCATTTGCGAAACTGACGGAACGGACGCGGAGGCGGACATGCGAGCGATAGCGGGATTGCTGTTGTGCGTCGTATCGGCGCAAGCCCAGTCGGACGCGGCGAAGAACGAGGAGTTCTTCGAGAAGAGCGTGCGGCCGGTGCTGGTGAACCGTTGCGTATCGTGCCACGGCTCGAAGGCGTCGAAGGGCGGCCTGCGGCTGGATTCGCGCGAGGCGGTTCTGGCGGGCGGCGATGGCGGCACGGTGGTGGAGTCGGGCAAGCCGAACGCGAGCCGATTGATCAAGGCCGTGCGGCACGATGGCGACCTGAAGATGCCGAGCAACAATAAACTGCCCGACGCCGAGATTGCGGCGTTGGAACGATGGGTCGAGTTGGGTCTTCCGTGGCCGAAGGGTGCGACTCTCGCGAAGACGGATGCTTCCAAACATTGGGCCTTTCAACCGCTCGTCGTTCGCTCTCCAAAGGCAAAGGCCGAGAATCCAATCGATGGTTTCCTGCTCGACAAGCTGCGCGAGAACGGTCTGGTTTTCTCCTCACCAGCGGATCGGCACATGTTGATCCGCAGACTGTCCTTCGATCTGATCGGCTTGCCGCCGACGCCGGAGGAAGTGGCCGCGTTTGAAGCCGACAATTCGGCGGATGCCATTGAGAAACTCGTCGATCGGTTGTTGGCATCGCCGCGATACGGCGAGCGCTGGGGGCGGCACTGGCTGGACGTGGCCCGCTACGCGGACAACAAGGGGTACATCTTCTTCGAGCAGCAGGAATATCCGTGGGCGTGGGCCTACCGGGACTACGTGATCGATGCGATCAATCGCGACGTGCCGTTCGACCGTTTCGTGCTGGAGCAACTCGCGGCCGACCAGCTGACGCTGGACAAGCCGGAACATCGGGCGGCGATGGGGTTCCTCACGGTCGGCGGGCACTTCATGAACAATACGCACGACGTAATCGACGACCGGATCGATGTCGTCACACGCGGGCTGATGGGGCTGACGGTGTCGTGTGCGCGCTGCCACGACCACAAGTTCGATCCGGTGCCGGCGGCAGACTACTACGCGTTGTACGGCGTTTTCCGGAGTTCGACGGAGCCGGGCGTGCCGCCGACGTTGGGGCCAGAGCCGACGACGGAGGAACATAAGAAATTCGCGGCGGAACTGGCGAAGCGTGAGAAGGCCCTGGTGGATTTCGTGACGGGCAAGCACCGCGAACTGGTTTCGGGCGCGCGACTGCGGGCCGGCGAATACCTGCTCGCGGTTTGGAATGCGCGGAATCAACCGCCGGCGGACGACTTCATGCTGATCGCGGACAAGGGGGACATCAACCCGGCGATGATCACGCGATGGCGCACCTATCTGGACGAGGAGAAGAAGAAGCCGAACGCCGTATGGATTCCGTGGTTCGCCTTCGCATCCGCGGACGAAAAGGCATTCCCGGGGATCGCGGAGCGGATCGACAAGGAGAAGTTGAACCCGCGCGTGAAGGCGGCGTTCGCGACGGCGCCGAAGACGATGAAGGACGTGGCGGATCGCTACGGCACGCTGTTCGCGGAGGCCGAGAAAGCTAGCGCAACGGATGACGCGGCGCTGCGCGAACTGCGGACGGTGCTTTACGGTCCGCGGTCACCGGCGGATGCGCCGATGGCGCTCGATTGGGGCTTCCTTTCCCTCTTCCCGGACCGCGCCACGCAGGCGGAGTACCAAAAACTGTTGAAAGAATTGGAGACGCACATCGCGAAGGGTCCGCTGCGGGCAATGGTGCTTGTGGACGCGGCACGGCCGTACGACCCTCGCGTCTTCGAACGCGGAAATCCGAACCGTCTCGGCGAGCCGGTGGCCAGGCGGTTTTTGTCTTTCGGTGCGACCACGCCGAAGCCGTTTACTACGGGCAGCGGCCGATTGGAGTTGGCGAAGGCGATCGTCGATCGCGCGAATCCACTGACGGCGCGCGTCTTCGTGAACCGCGTCTGGATGCATCATTTCGGCCGCGGGATCGTCGCCACGCCCGGCGACTTCGGCACACGCGGCGACCCGCCGACACACCCCGAACTGCTCGACTGGCTCGCCGACGACTTCATGGCGAATGGTTGGTCGATGAAGCGTCTTCACAAGCGTATCGTGCTCTCGCAGGCGTATCGGCAATCGTCGCTCGCCACGCCGGAGAACGCGAAGGCCTTCACCATCGATCCCGAAAACAAATGGCTCGGCCGCGCTAACCGCCGGCGATTGGAACTCGAACCGCTCCACGACGCAATGCTTGCGGTTTCGAATTCTCTGGATCCGAAGGCGGGAGGGCCGGCGGTACCGCTCTTTGGCGGCTCGCGGCGACGCGCGGTGTACGGCCACGTGAACCGCCTCGATTTCCCCAGCCTCTGGAGCACCTTCGACGTGCCCGCCCCGACGGGCAGCATCGCCGCGCGCACGCCGACCACGACGGCCCCGCAGGCGCTCTTCCTGTTGAACGGACCCTTTGCCCGAGATGCGGCGAAACGGCTCGCAAATCACCCTTCAATTGCCAAGGGGAACGATGCGGCCGCCAAGGTCGACGCTCTGTTTCGCGCCGCGTTCGGACGGAGTCCGGAAAACGACGAACGCGACCTCGCGGTCGCGTTCGTTTCCGGATCGGGTCGGGATCGCTGGACCGAACTGGCGCAATCCCTGTTGCTGGCGAACGAGTTTCTGTACGTCGATTGAGCCTAGAACTAAGTCGTCGCGCTTCGGATCGCCTTGGTCGCGACTTCCTCTCGCAAACGCGCGATCACATCGTCGAGTTTCTGGTCGCGGGTCTCCTTGTCGGCCACGCGGTCCCGAAGCGACACGGTCCCGGCGGCCAGGTCCTTCTCGCCGACCACGATCATGTACGGCACCTTCTCCACGCTCGCCTCGCGCACCTTCGCGCCGATCTTTTCGCTGCGATAATCCGACGCCACGCGGAACCCCTCGGCCCTCAGCTTCGCCTCGATCTCGCGGCCGTAGGCTTCGGACTTCTCGCTGATCGTCAGCACGCGAACCTGCTCCGGTGCGAGCCAGAGCGGGAACGAGCCGGCGAAGTTCTCGATGAGGATGCCGGTGAAGCGCTCGAGGCTGCCGAACGGGGCGCGGTGGATCATCACCGGCCGGTGCGGCTTGTTGTCCGGGCCGGTGTACTCCAGCTCGAACCGCCGCGGCAGGTTGTAGTCGAGCTGCACGGTGCCGAGCTGCCACTCGCGGCCGATGCAGTCCTTCACGATGAAGTCGATCTTCGGGCCGTAGAACGCCGCCTCGCCGACGCCGATCGACCAGTTCAGCCCCGGCACGGTTTCGACAACCGATTTCAAAGTCGCCTCGGCCTTCTCCCACAGCTCCGGCTCGCCGACGTACTTGTCCGACCCCGGCTCGCGCACGCTCACCCGCACCCGGTATTCGTTCAACCCGAGCGTCTTGAGCACGAGCAACACCAGCTCGATCTCGCTGCGGAGCTGCGGCTCGACCTGCTCCGGAGTCAGGAACAGGTGCGCGTCGTCCTGGGTGAAGCCGCGGACGCGGGTCATGCCACCGAGTTCGCCCGACTGCTCGAAGCGGTACACGGTGCCGAACTCCGCCAGCCGGATCGGGAGGTCGCGGTAGCTGTGCGGCGTCGCCTTGAAGATCTGGATGTGGTGCGGGCAGTTCATCGGCTTCAGCAGGTAGCCTTCCTGTCCGCTCATCCAGTCCTTCAGGACCTTGAGCTTCGCGTCGCGGTCCTTCGCTTCCTGGTACTCCAGCCAGAGCGCGCGGGCGTCCAGCTTCATCTCGCCGACGGTGAAGCGCGGGAACTCCTGATCCGGATCGTCCGGGTTCTTCCCTTCGCTGACGGCGCGGATCGTTTCGAGAAATGCCTTCTCCTGCTCGTCGGTCAGGAGCTTCTTCTCCAAGAGCGTGTACCAGGTGTCGACGGTCTGCACGGTCGGGTTGAAGTACATCGGCGGGAACTGGGCATCCTGGTAATACGGGAAGTGCCCGCTGGTGCGGTAGAGGTTCAGGTTCCCGATGTGCGGGGTGTAGACCGGCAGGTAGCCGCGCTTCACCAGTTCGTCCTTGATGAAGCTTTCGAGCAAGCCACGGACGATCGCGCCCTTCGGCATCCAGAGGATCATCCCCTGCCCGGCCACCTGGCTGATTGTGAACAGCTTCAACTGCCGGCCGAGCACGCGGTGGTCGCGCTTCTTCGCCTCCTCGATCTGCTTCAGGTAGGCGTCGAGTTCCTTCTTGTCGAAGAACGCGGTGCCGTAGAGCCGCTGGAGCTGTTGGCGCTTCGCGTCGTTCTTCCAGTACGCCCCGGCGATGGCGAGCAGCTTGAACGCGCCGACCTTCCCCGCGTGCGGGATGTGCGGACCCCGGCAAAGGTCGATGAACTCACCCTGGCGGTAGAAGCTGATGGTTTCGTGTGACTGGCCGAGCGATTCGTCGATGTGCTCGACCTTGAGTCTCTGCTTCAGGTCGCCGATCAGTTGCCGGCCTTCGGGCACGGACTTCTCGAAGCGCTCGAACGGCTCGGCCGCCTTCACGATCTTCGCCATCTCCTCCTCGATGCGCGGGAAGTCCTCCTCGCGGATCGGGGTGGGGCTGTGGATGTCGTAGTAGAAGCCGGTGTCGGTGGTGGGTCCGAATGCGAGTTCGGTGCCGGGGAAGAGCCGCATGACGGCGCGGGCCATGATGTGGGCGGAGCTGTGCCGCAGCACGTCGAGCGAGTCCTTGTCCTTGTCGGTGAGCAACGCGAACTCGGCGTCCTCCTTCAGTTCGCGGTCGAGATCGACGATCTCGCCATTCACCTTCGCGGCGACGGCGGCCTGCGCGAGCCGTTTGCCGATCGACTCGGCCACCTCGCGGGGGCGGGTACCGGCGGGCACCTGACGAACGGACCCATCCGGCAGTTTCAACGAAAGCATCGGCATTTCTCCATGACCGGCGACAGCTGCGCGCCCGAACGATTGGACGCGCCCGCGCCGGGCGTTGTTGTACCGTCCGACCACGAGTAAGGAACCCCAATCGGCGTTCCGGGTTCGCGAGCATTCGTGTATAGTCGTTTCCAATGGTCTTCCGCGTCCCCCACGTCGTTCGCGTCGGCCTGCGCGCCCTGGCGGCACATCGACTGCGCTCCATGCTCACGGCGCTTGGCATCGTCCTCGGCGTCGCGTCGGTCATCGTCATGCTCGCCGTCGGTGAAGCGGCCCGCTACCAGGCGCTCAAGCAGCTCGAAGACCTCGGCGCGAACACGATCCTCCTCCGCAGCGTGAAGCCGGCCGAGGACCAGTCCGAGCGCAAAGGGGCGGATCTCTTCGCCTACGGCCTGACGTTCGCCGACCTCGCTCGGATTCGTGAGACGATCCCGACGGTCACATCCGCCACCCCGACCCGCGAGTTTCGCAAGACGATTCGGCACCGGGAACGCAAGCTCGAAGTGCGACTCGTGTCCGTCACACCGGAGTTCTTCCGCCAGAACAACATCGTGGTGAACCGCGGCCGCGCGATCGAATATTACGATGAGGAGAAGCTCGACAACGTCGCCGTGATCGGCTCGTCCGCGGCCGACGCGCTGTTTCCCGGCGAGGATGCCATCGGAAAAAGCGTGGGCGTCGACGGCCTCGGCGAGCAGATCACGTTCACCGTCGTCGGCGTGACCGAGGACAAGAAGCTCGCGGCTGGTTCGATCGGCGGCGGCGACGCCGAGTTCGCCCGCGTGCTGTTCATCCCCTTCGCCACCGACCGCGCCCGCATTGGCCGGGAACTTGTCACCTTCAAGAACGGCATCAGTGTCGAGCGGCTGGATATCAGCCAGCTCACCGTGAGTATCCGCTCGCTTGACGATGTGCCGCGGACCGCGAAGGCGCTCGAATCGCTGCTCGACCAGTATCACCCGCAGAAGGATGTGCAGGCGTTCGTGCCGCTCGAGCTGCTCCGCAAGGCCGAGGAAACGCAACGGCTCTTCACGCTGATCCTCGGCGCGATCGCCGGCATCTCGCTCGTCGTCGGCGGCATCGGCATCATGAACATCATGCTCGCCACCGTGACCGAGCGCACGCGCGAGATCGGCATCCGCCGGGCGCTCGGGGCCAAGCAGCGCGACATCGCCTTGCAGTTCCTCATCGAAACGCTCGTGCTCTCCTGCGGAGGCGGCCTCGTCGGCATCGGGCTGGGTGTTGGCCTGGCTTACGGCCTGGAGTCGGCGTTCGGCGTGCCGACGATCGTGCAGTCCTGGTCGCCGATCGTCGCGTTCACGGTCTCGGTCTTCGTCGGCCTGGCCTCGGGGCTTTATCCGGCGCGGCGTGCGGCCCGACTCGACCCGATCGAGGCTCTGCGGCACAACTAACCTGACTTCCGAAGTCCGGCTTCGACTTCGGAAGTCGAGCGGCGCAGAAACCTCCGACCTTCAAATTGAGCGACCGCCATAGCCTTCGACTTCCGAAGTCGAAGCCGGACTTCGGAAGTCGAGGATTTCCTAAAACGATTCCATGCTCACGCTCACGCTCAAGGACGCCCCGCACGTTCCTCTGGAAGCCGAGGCGATCTCGCCGGACGTCCTCGCGCCGCTCTCCCTCGACGAGATCAGATCGAAGCCCGTCTTCCTCGGCAAACGTCAACTCCGGCTCGACGACGCCTTCAAAGTGGAAGGTACACCGAGCGAAACCATCGAAGTCCACGGCGACCTCACCAAGGTGAAGTGGATCGGCCGCGGCATGACCAAAGGCTCGATCCGCGTCCACGGCCCCGTCGGCATGCACCTCGGCGCGTACATGAAGGGCGGCTCCATCGAAGTCCACGGCCGGGCATCCGACTGGGTCGGCGGCGAGATGTCCGGCGGCACGATCCACGTGCACGGCGATGTCGGGGGGCAGATCGGCTCTGCCTATCGCGGCGGAGCTTCCGGCATGAGCGGCGGCACGATCCTCATCGAAGGCACCGCCGGCCTCGAAGTCGGGATGCGCATGAAGAAGGGGATCATCGCCATCCGCGGCAAGGTCCGCGACTTCTGCGGACTCCAAATGAAGGGCGGCACCATTGTGATGATGAGCGGCGCCGAGATCCGGGCCGGTGCCTGGATGAATCGCGGGACGATCCTCTCGCTGCAACCGATCAAACTGCTGCCGACCTTCGCCCACTCCTGCGACTACCTGCCCGCGTTCGTCCGGATGTACGCCAAGCACCTGAAACCTCACGGCTTCGATATCCCAACCACCGGCGGCCAGTACCGACGCTTCACCGGCGATTCCTCCGGCCTCGGCAAAGGCGAGATCCTCACGTGGCAACCGGCCTGATCGGGCTGGCGATCCTCGCCCCCGCCCTCGTGTTGGCGAGCAGTTTCGGCCTCGAAGCCGGCTCGGCACCGAAGCATCCCTTCATTATCCTCTCCGCCAACCTCGCCATGCTGGGATGGTTCGTCGGATCGCTTGCCCTCTGGAAGCAATGGCGATCCGCCGCGTACTGGTGGGCGATCGGCTGTGCGTACCTCTGGCTGCACGTCGCGATCGTCTACCACCTGATGCACGCCTGGTCGCACGACTCCGCCTTCCACCACATTCGCAGCGTCGGCGGCATGGGCGAAGGGCTGTACATGAACTACGCCTTCATGGGCCTCTGGCTGGCGGATGTCCTGTGGATCAATACTCACGAAGCCTCATACCGGCGAAGGCCGAATTGGATCGGCTGGTTCGTCCACGGATACCTCTTCTTCATGGTCTTCAATGCGATGGTCCCTTACGGAACCTGGGTCGGCCGGAGCGTGTTTGCCGGGTTCGCCCTCGCCGCCGCGTTCATTCTTTCGAAGGGTTCGCGCTTGCCCGAATCGAGTCCCGTCGACTAAAATGCCGAATAACAGACTTTCCCGCCTTCGGCTTCCGCCGCGTTCGAAGAGTGCCTTCATGCTCACCCTCACCGGTTCCCGGTCCCGTACTTGCGATGGCGTGTCCCGGCGATCGTTCCTCCAGGCAGGGGCGCTTGGGGCGACCGGACTCACTCTCTCGTCGTTGATGAAGGCCGAGGCAGCGGCGGGCAAGAAGTCGCACAAGTCGGTCATCATGATCTACCTGACCGGCGGTTTGGCGCATCAGGACACCTTCGACCTGAAGCCGAACGCCCCGGCCGAGGCGCGCGGCGAGTTCAAGCCAATCAACACGAACGTCCCCGGCATCCAGTTCGGCGAACTCCTGCCGAAGCTCTCCCGTTGCGCCGACAAGATGATCGTACTGCGCTCGCTCGTCGGCCAGCGGGATGAACACAGTTCGTGGATGAGCTACACCGGCACGACGATGGACGTGGCGAAGCGGGAGCAGAAGCCGCACTTCGGCTCAGTCGTGGCCCGCATCCAAGGCCAGACCGACCCGGTGGTGCCGGCGTTCGTGGACTTGTCGCCGACGATGCAGCACAAGCCGTACAACACGCCCGGCCCCGCCTTGCTCGGCCGATCCGCCGCTCCCGTGAAGGTCGACGGGGACGAAGTGGCCGTGCTCAAGAACCTTGCCGTGCCGATGAATCAACTCGTCGACCGGCAGTCGCTGCTCGCGTCGATGGACCGCTACAAGGAATCGGCCGACACCTTCCACGACCGCGCCTTCGAGGTGCTGACGTCGTCCAAGGTCGTGGACGCGCTCGACGTGAACAAGGAATCGCCGAAGGTCCGCGAGCGGTATGGCAAAGGTTCATCCAAACACCTCGGCGACGGCGGGCCGATGTGGAACGACCAACTGCTGATCGCCCGCCGGCTTGTCGAAGCCGGCTGCCGCGTCGTCACGCTCGCCTACGGTTTCTGGGATACACACGGCAGCAACTTCAAATACCTGAAGCAACACCTGCCGCTCTTCGATACCGGCATCTCGGCGCTGATTGAAGACATCTACACCCGCGGCCTGGACAAAGACGTGACCGTCTGCGTGTGGGGCGAGTTCGGCCGCACGCCGAAGATCAACAAGGACGCCGGCCGCGACCACTGGGCTCGTGTCAACAGCGCGATCCTCGCCGGCGGCGGTATGCGGACCGGCCAGGTGATCGGCACCACCGACGGCATCGCCGGCGAAGCGAAGAACGATCCGATCTATTACCCGAACGTGCTGGCCACCGTTTACAACAATCTCGGCCTCGACCCGCACGGCATGGTCTACGACGTGTCGAACCGCCCGAACCCGATC
The DNA here is from genome assembly GCA_019636445.1 of Gemmataceae bacterium. Lineage (GTDB taxonomy): Bacteria > Planctomycetota > Planctomycetia > Gemmatales > Gemmataceae > Limnoglobus. Next base: position 49,242 of record JAHBXO010000033.1, read on the forward strand.
TTGCCGAGCACGGCACAGGTGATCGATAAGGTTTATGGGTGATCGTTCTTAATCTGACACGGACGAGCGATGAGTGATCATCTCGAACGAGCGAGAACCCTTCAAGCCGCTATTCGTGAGGTCTTGCTCAAGGAATGGGATCCGATCGGTGTCGCCGACATTCCGGAAGCGGCGGACGAGTACGATTCGTATATTGGAGAAATCCAAGCGATACTGATCCGTCGCGAGCCTGCCTACAAGTTGGTCGATTTTCTATGGTGGGCCGAGACGGAACACATGACTCTGGCCGGCAACCGACGCCGCACGGAGCAAGTCGCCGAGCGTTTGATCGGGCTGATCGACGAGATCAGGTAAAGAAGCGACGACGAACGTTGACCCCATTGGAAAATTTGAGCGATCTAACCACTCTATGCGGTCGGCGTAGGACCATCCGTAATCGCCGAATCGCCAGGAGTCGGTTCCTTCGGCTGATCCGGATCGAGGATGAGCGTGCCGCTGGCGCGGTCCCACTTCAGGCGGGTTGTCTTTCCCGTAATGGGATAGTGCGAGATCGACTTCGTCATTTCGATGTGTTGGTAGCTCACACCGCCAAGGGGAGGAACGAATCGTCGGGGTTTCTTGGGTTTCATTTGGCTAACCAATGTTGAGATAATCCCGCTTCACCGTGGTCCATTTTACTCTGTGAATCGGTGATCGCTTGCGACAAAGTAGCCGAAACTCGTACCGACCGCGACCCGGAATCGTTAATTGGTCGATCCTGAAAGTCGGTTCAACGACCGGCAAATTCGGAGAAAAGCGCACGGGCTGGCCGGCGAACGTTTGCACCTTTTGTGTCCCGCCCGGAGCATCCAGCCAGTAGACCGCGATGCGGAAACGCCGCTCTCCCGCGACATCGTTCGTCAGATACATTCGAGCATAGGCCCAAAAATCCAGTGCCGGCATCTCCGCATCGGGAGGGACAGTTTGGTAATAGCCGACGCCCTCCAGCACGCGCAGCGTCCTCGGTCCAGGCGCGCCCAGCCACGGGGCGTCCTGGCACACGAGGAAATGCTGCACGACGAACTTCGGATTCGCCATCCGCTCACACCTTCTTCAGGAAGGTGATCCGACCGCCCTCCACCCACTCGACGACGAAGATGTTCCCGGCGACGTCGAAGCAGGCGTCGTGCGGGTGGACGAACTTGCCGGCCACCCACTGCTTCGGATCGCGGCGGACCTTGAAGCCGTCCAGCACCGTCTTCCGCCACGCCGCGTCGTCGCCGAGGTGGACGATCGCCTTGCCGTTCTTGTCGAACAGGCTCACGCGTGCGTGCAGGTCGGGCACGAGCATCACGTCCTTCTGGATGTCGATGTGCGCGGGAAAGAGCACGACGCCCGGCGCCGTCGTGGCCTGGTGCTTGCCCTTCATGTCGAAGGCCTGCAGGCGGGCGTTGGCGCGGTCGCAGACATAGAGCGTCGGCTTGCCGGGAATGCGTTCATCCACCCAGTTACCGTGCGGCGTGACGAACTTTCCGTCGTCCTTGCCGCTGCCGCCGAAGACGGAGAGCAGCTTGCCGTCCTTGTTGTACTTCAACATGTAATTCGAGCCGTAACCGTCGCCGACGAAGAGATCGCCACTGGGGCAAAAGGCCACGTTCGTGGGGTTGAACGCCGGCACGATCGTCTTTTTGGCGTCCTTCGGGTCGGGGCGCGGTTCATACTCCTTGCACTCCGGCCGGCCGAGCGCCCAGACGAGTTCGCCCTTGGCGTCGTACTTGGCCACCTTCATCGGCGACGCCCACGTATTCGTCAGGTACATGTATTCGTTCTTCCCTTCCTTGCGGAAGTCGATGCCGTGGCCGCCGCCGTGCCATTCCTTGCCGAACGACTTGATGAACTTGCCGGTGTTGTCAAAGACGAACGTCGTGTCGAGGCCTTTCTTCCCGGCATGGCCCTGATGGGTGATGTAGACCTGCCCTTGCGAATCGATGGCGACATTGTGCGTTGTCTGCCATTCGAGGTTCGCCGGCAGCGTGCCCCAGTTGTGATGGCACTCGTACTTGTAGCCGTCGACGCCGATCACAGGATGTTCCGAGCCGGATTTGGTCTGCGCGCCGAGGATGATCGGGCCTGTGGCGACGGTCGCGGCGGCGGCGGCGGACGTGGTCAGGAAATCGCGACGCTTCATGGGAAGTCTCCTCGAAGGGGGAAAGGGGTGGGCACAGTGTAGCGGAGTCGGAATCGAACGCAACGGAATGCCGGGCAACTTCGTTGCGATTGGAATCGCGCGAACGAGGTCAGCCGGATTTCCGAAGGATCCTTCTGACTTCGCATCGAGGTAAAGGTCGAAGTAGCGGATACGCACACCCACGGATGGACATCATGAACGCCCGCCGAACCCTCGCGATCCTCCTGCTTTCCCTGACCGCACTCCTTGCCACGGACCGACCGTCTACAGCGCAGTACCCGGGCCGTTTCTCGACGTTCGGCTATGGCTATGGATTCGGCTACGGGCCGCGCGTCGGGCCGTGGTTCGGCCCCGGCCTCTGGGGGTGGTACCCCTATTACCCCGGCGCGGTCGGCAGTTTCTGGTCGAACGGACTCACGCTCTACGGACCGCCGGTGCCCACGCAGGGGCCGATCCCCGGCTCGTTCGGCGGAAGCGATGCTCGGCAGCTCTACTACGGCAATTCGGGATACGGTTTGTTCTGGCTGCCGAGTTCCTCCGGAGTCTACGGGGCCGCGCGCGAGTTCGCCCCCGTTGTGCCGCCGAGCGATTGGAAAGGTCCGCGTTTCGGTACGCGCGACGTGAAGCGGCGCTATGAACAGGACCGCGCGAATCCACAAGGTGCCATCGACCGCGCCTACCGCGACGTGCTCCCGTATTCGCCCCGCCGCTGATCGCGCCCCGCGCACGAATTCGCGCCGGATTCGCACTTCCCGATTCCATCCGATGCGTTTGCGTCGGGTGTAAAGCTGTACTACCTTTCGCTTGAATTTCGGTTCCATCGCTTCCTGCGATTAACATGGTGCCCGCATGTCCGCCCCTGCCTCGGTCGAAGAATTCCTGCAACTCGTTCGCAAGAGCGGAATGGTGGACGAGGGGAAGTTGACCGCCCACCTGCAGCGTCGCAACAAGACCAGCGGCCTCGACACCGATCCGCGACTGGCCGCCGAAGCCATGATCGCCGACGGGGTGATGACGAATTTCCAGGCGGAGCAATTCCTCCTCGGCAAGTGGCGCGGATTCACGATCGGCAAGTTCAAACTGCTTGAGCGTATCGGTGTCGGCGGCATGGGGCAGGTGTTCCTCTGCGAGCACATGTTCATGAAGCGCCGCGTCGCCATCAAGGTTCTCCCCCCCGCCAAGGCCGAGCAACCCGCCGCGCTTGGCCGCTTCTACCGCGAAGCCCGCGCCGCCGGCAGTCTCGACCACCCCAACATCGTCCGCACCCACGACATCGACCAGGACGGCAACCTCCACTTCATCGTCATGGAGTACGTCGACGGCTCGAACCTGCTCGAAATCGTGAAAAAGTTCGGGCCGATGAACGTCGCCCGCGCCCTCTTCTACGTCCGGCAGGTCGCGTCCGGCCTCGACTTCGCCTTCCGCAGCGGCCTGATCCACCGCGACGTGAAGCCCGGCAACATCCTCATCGACCGCCGCGGCAACGCCCGCGTCCTCGACATGGGACTTGCCCGGTTCTTCAAGGACCAGTCGGACATGCTGACCGTGAAGTACGACGACAAGATCGTACTGGGCACGGCGGATTACGTGGCGCCGGAACAGGTGGCGAACAGCCACGCAGTCGACGTGCGGGCCGACGTCTACGCGCTCGGCGCGACGCTTTACTTCTTGCTCGCGGGGCACCCGCCGTTCCCGACGGGCACGGTCTCGCAAAAGCTGCTCTGGCACCGCACGAAGGAACCGACGCCGATTCGACAGGTGCGACCGGACGTGCCCGAGGAGATCGCCGCGATCATCGCGCGGATGATGGCGAAGGACCCGAACCTGCGGTTCCAGTCGCCGGGGGAAGTGGCGGTGGCACTGGCACCGTATGTGCCGGCATCGGTACCGCCACCGGCGGCCGCCGAAATGCCCGTGCTCTGCCCGGCCGTCATGGAAGGACAGGAACCGGTCGTGGAACTGGTGGCGTCCACCCCGATTGAGGAACCGATCGATTCCCGATTGCTGGTCGGAGCGGGAGTCGGTACGGGTATGGTCGGCAGCAGCGGCGCAGTGGCGACGGCCGAGGCGCGGGTCCGCCCGGCGGCCAATCCGTTCGGTCCGGCTCCGTCGGCCTATTCCCTCAAGCCGCTGGGTCGACCCATCGGAATGAGCGGAGTTGCAGGCCCCGCAGCCCCGCGATACGAACCGCCCGCGACGTACCAGACTCCCCGCGCGAACGAACCGACCCCGCGGCCGATTCCCACGCCGTTCCAACCAGGCCCGTTCGAACAACGCCCGGATTCGCCCGCCAATCCGGGACCCACTGCCGCGCAGCGGATCGCGTTGTACGTAATCCTCGCCGCATCGGTCGTCGTTGGCGGCGGGATCATCTACTGGAAGTTCCTGCGGCCGAATTTCTTCGCGCCGGCGGTCAAGCAGCCAGCCGCGCCGAAGGCGTCCGAGTGACGGGAATTCCTGATTACATGGGTGGGCCGATGTACTGGCCCACCCGCTTCAGAATTGACGGGATCCATCCGGATCGAAAGGGGATTATTTCGACTTGGGTTTTTCGTCGGCCAGCATCTCGCGGACCAGTTTCACGCGATCCGGATCTTCGATTTCGATCTTCTTGACATAACTCTTCGCCGGTTCACACTTGCCCTCGATCGTCAAGGCATAACGCAGGACGGCGCGCTTGACGATCGGAATCGTCCGGTGCGATTCCTTTTGCCCCTGTTCCAGAATGTACTCGGCTGCGTCGTGCCGGTCCCACTTGCGCAGGTCTTCGATCGGCAGGTCGGCGATGTCGGATTGCGCGATGAGCAGTTTCATACCCTCGACGACTTTCTTGTTCTCGATCACATCGGGCCGGTTCTCCCAGAAGAAGCGGAGGACACGCAGACCGGCATAGCGGATCTGAAAATCCTTCTTCTCATCGCGCAGCTGATCGAGCAGATAGTTCCAGCCGTTGCTGGGATCGAGCATCACGTAACCGGCCATGACGCCATCGAGGCCGCTGCTGTAATGCTTCTTGGGGTCGTCGAGTAGTTCGCGAAGCGCGGTGGCATGCTCCTTTTTCTTGCCGTGGCCGATCATCATGCCATACAGGCCGAATCGGGACGCCGGTGTGTTCTTGTCCTTCAGCCAGCCGAGGACCTTGTCGAGATTGGCCCCTTCCGACACGGCACGGACATCCTTGTAGTCGGCGTTCGCGAATTCGAGGAACGCATCGGTGTTGATCTTCGATTCGGGCGAATCGAGAAAATCGAAGAAGTACTTCAATTTCGTGACGGCGTCCTTCTCGCGTACGGCGGAGGCACCGGCAAGGTAGGCGGGCAGTTTGCTGTCCTTCTCCAGTTCGTCGCCCCGATAGGGGTCCAGTTGATAGCGCGAAAAGTTCGTGAGCACGATCGGCGATACGGCCGCCGCCGCCGCGGTGTCGGACGTCGTGCTGTAAAGATTCAGGAAGACCATGATCTTCGCGTTTGGGTTCGACGGGTCGACCTGCACGTAGCGCGGCAGGAGCAGCATCTTCTTACCGGACGCGTACGGGTGGTCCTTCACGATCGAGTCGACATGGAGTTCGGTCGTGCCCTTCGAGAGGTCGTTATTGTCGCGCCTGGCGTTCTTGAGCGTGCCGAGCACGATCAAGTCGGCTTGCGCCACTTCGCCGGCGAGAGTCTGGCCTTGCACGGAACAGAACGGACACGCCAGCGCGGCCGCCCCGTTCGCGAGAGACAGGGCGAGGGCGGCAAGGAATCGTTTCGGCATGGTTCGTCTCCCGGCGGTACGGTCATTATCGTTGATCGATCATCCATTCGCCAACTGGCTTTCGACGGCGTGCAACCGATTCTGCACGAGGTTGTAGGCGGCTTTGGCTTCGGCCGGCACGCGACCGCTCCAGACCGCAAGGTAGACTTGCGAGCGCTCCACGGTACGCCGGCGATGCCCGACGGTCAGTTTCGCGCTGTCCGCCAGGTTGTCGTAGATATCCGCGAGTTTGCATACGCAGACTTGCCAGCCCGCCGTGAGGAGTTGCTCGCAATAGGCCCGTTCCCGTTCGGCTTCCGGCAAGCGCGTGTCCTTCGTCAGCGCGGCCACCCATCCCGCCACCGTTCGGCCGAAGTTCGTTTCGAGGTCTTCATAATCCGTCGTGGTATCCTCGATCGTGTCATGCAGCACGGATGCGGCGAGCATTTTCGGCTCGTCGAATCCAAAGACATGCCGCACGATCATCGCGACGCGATACGCGTGACTGACGTAGGGCGTCTGGCCGTCCTTGCGCACCTGATGGCGGTGCGCCCGGGCCGCGAATGCGATGGCATCGAAGAGAATCTCGTCGTGATCCGGAGACATGGGAGCACCCTGCGGCGGGATCGAACACGAAAGCTTCATCCCCAATCTTATTCGGAATCCGTAGACAATGCGCGTGGTCTTCTCCCGGAGTTCGTCATGCGATCGTCGTTCGCCACCTTGCTCGCGCTTGCTGCGCCCTTACTCGCCCAAGAACCGAAGGTTCCGCCCGCCCCGCCGGCACGCGTCCTGCCCGGCTTGCAACGCGACGGATTCGTGCAACTGCCCAACCTGTGGAAGCTCAAGCCCGCCGGCACGCACGTCGACGTCGGCGACTTCCCCGTCAACATTCAGTTTCACCCGACCGGCCAGTTCGCCGCCGTCCTGCACAACGGCTATCGCGAACACGAGATCGTGATGCTCAGCCTCGCGCCGAACTCGCGAAAGATCGTCTCGCGCACGATCCTCCCGCAGTCGTTTACAGGCCTCGCGTTCTCGCCCGATGGCCGGCAGGTCTACGCCAGCGGCGGCGAGTTCGACCGCGTGCACGTTTGGGACTTCGACAAGGGCCTCCTGCACAACGCCCGCACGATCGGCATCGAACAGGACAAGGGCCGCATGGTCGCCGGGGGCCTCGCGCTCGACGCCGCCGGACGGGATCTTTTCGTGGCGGCGACCTGGGGCGACGCCGTCATACGCATTCCGCTCGTGAACCCGGAGAACAAAGTGGTCATCCGCCTGACGGCCGAGGCCACAAAACCCGAGAAGCCGCAAGGCGATCCGCCCAGTCCGGTCGACGGCCGCCGCGAAATCGACGAAACCGTCGCCGCCGACATGGGCAAGGCGCCGATCAAGAACAATTCGTTCCCGTACACCTGCCTCGTCGAACCGAACGGCAAGCGATTGTTCGTGTCCCTGTGGGCGAACGCGAAGATCGCCGTCGTCGACCTCGAAACGAACAAGGTCGTCGCCGGCTGGCCCACGGCCGAACACCCGACCGAGATGGCGATTTCGCCCGACGCCAAGACGCTCTACGTCGCCTGTGCGAATTCCACGAAAGTCAGCGTCTTCGACGTGGCCAGCGGCACCGCGATTCAGACGATTCATTGCGCCCTGTACCCGCAGGCACCGAGCGGGAATACGCCGAACAGCCTCTGCCTCACGCCGGACGGCGAAATGCTCTTCGTGGCGAACGCCGACGCGAACAACCTCGCCGTCTTCAATGTCGCCGACCCGAAGGCCGCCAAGCCGCTCGGTTTCATCCCCACCGGCTGGTATCCGACGAGCGTGCGCTACCACGCGAAGGAGAAGGTCATCTACGTCGCCAACGGCAAGGGCCGCGCCTCGAAGCCGAACCCCAGCGGTGCCAACCCGGAGAACCCGCGCTCGACCATCGAATACATCGGCTCGCTCTATTCCGGCACCGTCGGCACGATTCCACTGCCGTCGCCGGCCGAGATGGCGAAGCATTCCCGCACCGCTTTTGAGTGTTCACCTCTACGACCCAACGCCGAGGCCCGCGCCGACGGCGTCGAAGCCGACAATCCGATCCCCCGCAAGCCCGGCGAGAAGTCCCCGATCAAGCACTGCATCTACATCGTCAAGGAGAACCGCACCTACGATCAGGTGTTCGGCGACATCAAGGAAGGCAACGGCGAGCCGTCGCTCTGTCTGTTCCCCGATAAGGTGACGCCGAACCACCACAAGCTCGCGAAGGAGTTCGTGCTGCTGGACAACATCTACGTCGAGGGGGAAGTCTCCGCTGACGGGCACGAGTGGACCATGGGGGCCTACGCCACCGACTTCGTCGAAAAGATGTGGCCGCTGAGCTACCGCGGCAGCCCGAAAGGCACCTTCGGCTACCCTTCGGAAGGCCACATGGACGGCATCGCCCGGCCCGCCGGCGGCTATCTCTGGGACCGCTGCAAGGCCGCCGGCGTCAGTTACCGCATCTACGGCGAATGGATCGAGAACGGCAAGAAGCGACCCGACGGCACCTTCGAAGACGGCCGCGCCACCGTCAAGGCGCTCGAAGGACACTTCGACCCGAAATTCCGCGGCTACGACCTCGACTACACCGACGTGAAGCGAGCCGAGCGTTTCATCGAAGAACTGAAGCGATACGAACGCGACGGCGGATTCCCGCAACTGACGATCCTCCGCCTGCCGAACGACCACACCGCCGGCACGCGCGTCGGCAAGCCGACGCCGACCGCGATGGTCGCCGACAACGACCTCGCCCTCGGCATGGTGGTCGAGGCCGTCAGCCAGTCGAAGTTCTGGAAGGAAACGGCGATCTTCGTCATCGAGGACGATGCCCAGAACGGGCCGGACCACGTGGACGCCCACCGTGTGACGGCGCTCGTGGTCTCACCGTGGACAAAGCGGAAGCATGTTGATTCGACGATGTATTCGACGAGCAGCATGCTGCGGACGATGGAATTGATCCTGGGCCTGCAACCGATGAGCCAGTTCGACGCGGCCGCGCGGCCGATGTATCGCTCGTTCACCGCGAAGGCGGACTTCGCTCCGTACGTCCACGCTCCGGCCGGCACAGACCTGAACGCCGTGAATCAGCCGACCGCCTTCGGGGCGGCGCTGTCCGAAAAGCTGGACCTCGCGAAGGAGGACCAAGCCGACGACATCCTCTTCAACGAGATCATCTGGAAGTCGGTGCGCGGGGCGAACAGCCGGATGCCCGCACCGGTGCGGGCGGCGTTCTTCCTGCCCGTGAAGGCGAAGAAATCCGAAGACGCCAAGTAGAGAAGTTCCCGAGTCGATTTAGCAAATTCTTGTTAGCCCGACGCGCCAGCGAGGCGAGTCTGTTCACCGTAAGATCTCCCTCGCTGGCGCGTCGGGCTAACACAGACCGGGCAATCTGAACCGGCAAACCCCACCCCGATCCGCTGATGATCGGCACGATAGGAAGCGAGCCAGTCGAAGGTGCCCGACAGGAAATTGAGACGACTCGGAAAAATAGGAAAGATAGGATGACGGCGAATCCGTCTATTCCTTGAAAATTTTACCGTCCACAAGTGATTGCAAATGTACCGCTTTTGACGACTTTGTCGCATTTTGTCAACTTATCGGTTGAAATGCCGTCGTTAATGGCCAACAATGTCCCTCTCCCAAGCCAGTGGTTGGTTTGGGAAGGGATCCCCACGTTCAACAGGAAGACGCAACATGATTTTTTCCTCCACGCTCGCGGTGCTGACGCTGTCCGGTCTGCTGGGTGCCAATCTCTCGGTCCAACCCGACTGGCAAACCGACTACCGGAAGGCGCTGGCGCTGGCGACCAAGGAACACAAGCCTCTGGCGGTGTTCATCGTGAAGGGGGAGACGAAGAAGCTCGCAAACCTGTCGACGGAAGTCTCGAAGGAACTCAAGGCGCACTACATCGCGGTGACGATCAACAGCGCCGACGCCGAAGGCAAGAAACTCGCCCAGGCGTTCGAACTGACCGAAGGCGTCGTCATCAGCGACCGTACCGGCGAGAAGCAGGCGTACCGGATCGAAGGCAAGACCAACGCCGATGACCTGCCCCAGACCCTCGCCCGCCTCGCGGACCCGAAGCACGTGACCACGACGACCGAAGTCCACGGCGCAGCCGCCCCGGTGACGGCCGCATCGTTCTTCGCACCGTCGACCTACTGCCCGTCCTGCCAGCAAGGCCGCCGTTGATCGAACCTCCGATTCAAAGGGAACCCCGGCCGAACGCCGGGGTTCTTTCGTTGGAAGGCCGCCGCGCGTTCCGCTAAAGTGAATGCATGGCTCTGCCCTTCGACCCGACGGAACTGGCGCGCTACGGCGGCCTCTCGCTCGTCGCCCGCAATGTGGTCGAAGGCTTCCTTACCGGCATCCACCGCAGCCCCTTCAAGGGGTTCAGCGTCGAGTTCGCCGAACACCGCCAATATTACCCCGGCGACGAGATCCGCCACCTCGATTGGCGGCTGCTCGCCAAGACCGACCGGTATTACATCAAGGAGTACGAAGAGGAGACGAACCTCAAGGCGTTCCTCGTCGTCGACGCCAGCGGCAGCATGAACTACCGCGGCAAACAGAAGCTGAGCAAGTTCGAATACGCCCAACAGGTGGCCGCTTCGCTGGCTTACCTGATGCTCGCGCAACTCGACGCGGTCGGCCTCGTGACCCACGATACCAAAGTCACGAACATCGTTCCGCCCAAGACCAGTTCCAAGCACCTGCTGAACATCCTGCGGACTCTCGAAGGCGTGAAGCCCGGCGGCGAAACCGCCCTCGCGCCGATCTGGCACAATCTCGCCGGCCAGCACCTCAAACGCCGCGGCATGGTCTTCATCCTCTCCGATTGCTTCGACAACGTCGACGACCTCGCCCGCGCAATGCAGCATCTGAAGCACCGGCACCACGACGTGCTGCTTTTCCACATCCTCGCACCCGAGGAACTGGAGTTCCCGTTCAAGAACCCGACGAAGTTCCGCAGCCTCGAGATCGCCGGCCAGGAGATCGTCGCGGACGCCCGCCGGCTGCGGGAGGAGTACTTGAAGAACTTCGAGGAGTACCGGTCGAACCTGAAGCGGAAGGCCGACGACCTGGCGATCGACTACGTGATGCTGCGGACCGACGACCCGGTAGACCGGGCGCTGGGGGCGTATCTGGCGCGGCGGGCGATGAAATAACCCGGAGCGCGAGCGACGGGCGTGGCCCGCCCGTCGCTCGCGCTCCGGGCTGAGGATTCGATTAATCACAACTAGATTCCGCTATGTTCAGCCTGCTCAATGTTGCCCTGATTGGCGGATTCCTCGCGGTGGCGATCCCGCCGCTCGTCCACATCTTCAGCCGGAAGAAGTTCGACGAGATCGACTGGGCCGCGATGCAGTTCCTGCAGGTCAGCAAGAAGACGCGCCGGAAGATCTTCCTCGAACACTTTCTGCTCATGCTCGTGCGCATGGCCATCGTGGCCCTCGTGACGCTCGCGCTCTGCTCGCCCACGGTGACGAGTTCGTTCCTCAATCGGTTCTTCGGCACGGGCGGGGGCGAACGCGATGTCGTCATCCTGATCGACGGCTCCGCCAGCATGGCGTACCAGCACGACGGCGGCACCGCCGCGGAAAAGGCCAAGGCGATCGCCGGACAGGTGATCGATTCGCTGCGCCCCGGCGACCGCGTGGCGGTCTTTCAAGCCCGGCAGTCGATTGTGCCGCTGTTGGGCAACCTGTCCACCGACCACGCACAGGCACGAAACGCGCTGGAATTGCTGACCCCGCCAAAGGGCGGCGTCGACTGGCCGGCGTGCGTGCAGGCCGCGTGGGTCTTCCTCGAGACCGGCCGCAAGGACCGGGAAGTCGTCGTCATCCACGACAACCAGCGCTACAGCTGGGCGGACGAGAACACTCTGGCGAAATGGGACCTGCTTGGCGGAAGCGAGCGCAAGCCGGGACAGGAACGCGACCCCGGCGTCTGGGTGATGAACGCCGCCGCCAACCGGCCGGGGGATCCGCCGAACATGGCGTTGGACCCGATCATCGCCGGGCGCGGCGTCGCGTCGGCCGGCCGCGAGGTCAAATTCAAATCCGCAATCCGCTTCTACGGCGATGGCGCCAAGTCTGTACCGGGCAAGGTGAAGCTCGAAATCGACGGCATCGGCGCCGGCGACATCGCCCTTGCCGGTACGCCCGCCGAAGGCGTCATGCCGATCCAGTTCGCCCACAAGTTCACACCCGGCTCGCACCTCGTCACGATCCAACTCGAACCGGACCATTTACCGGACGACAATCGACAGGACTTCGCGCTCGAAGTGCTGCCCGCCGTGCCGATCGTGATCGTGGATGGCGACCCCCGCGCGGATGCTCAACTGCGCGGCGGCGAATTCCTGCGCGACGCCCTCGCGCCGGCCAAGGATCCCACGCCGGGCTTCCTCGTGCGCGTCGCGCCGCTCTCCGCGTTCACCGCCGACCTGCTGTACGCCGACGTGAAAGGTCCGGCCACCGCGCCGCGCGCGGTCATCCTCTCCAACGTCGCATTCCTGAACAAACAGCAGAACGAAGCCATTGAGAAGTTCCTGACCGACGGTGGCGCCGTGCTCGTCGCGCTCGGCGAACGGAGCGACGCGGCCG
>JAHBXO010000034.1 GCA_019636445.1 Gemmataceae bacterium
CCGACCCAAACTCGACGCGCTAGAGGGAAAGGCAAAGTGCTCTAGTGCCGACGGTATCAACATAGAAGGCGGGCCCGATCCGAGGATCGAGCCCGCCTTTTTCGGTTCAAAGGGTCGGCTTACTCGGCGACAGGCACCGGGGCCGGGGCTTCCGGCGGGGCACTCGCGCGAACGCGGGTCTCGCCGTCCTTGAGTAGTTCGATAATGGCTTGCTCGCCACCGTCACCCAGACGGCGCTTGTGTAGCTTCAAAATACGAGTGTAACCACCCGGGCGATCCTTGAATCGCGGACCGATGACCGAAAACAGTTTCTTGAGAACCGTGTCGGCGGTCTTCTCGGTCGCGGCCTTGTCTTCCTTGTCATAGATGCCGGTGCCATGGGTCGGCCCGAGCGCCGCCATCGCCTGCCGGCGATAATGCAGCGACTTGATCTTGCCGGCCGGCGTGCCATCGTCGACCAGCGACGCCTTCTTGGCGAGCGTGATGAGCTTCTCGACGAACGGTCGGAGTTCCTTCGCCTTCGCGACGGTGGTCTTGATCGATTCGTGCGTGATGAGCGAGCGGCTCAGGTTGCGGAAGAGCGCCAGCCGGTGGCTGGCGTTGCGGCCGAGAACTCGGCCGGCTTTACGGTGGCGCATGACATCCCTCGATTAGGGTGGTGATCGCCGTCCCGTGCCAAGGTAGACGGCGTTGGAAGTGCGGAGTGCGGAGTGCGGAGTAAAACTATCTTGGTTTTTACTCCGCACTCCGCACTCCGCTCTCGACTAGCGGCGCACCGGCATCTTCATGCCGAGGTGCAGACCACGTTCCTTCAGTTTGATCGTCACTTCCTTCAGCGTCGTTTCGCCGAAGTTGCGCACTTCGAGGAGTTCCTCCTCGGTACGGATCACCAGGTCGCGGACGCTGGCGATACCTTCCGATTCCAGGCAGTTCGTGGCCCGGACGGACAGTTCGAGTTCGGCGAGGCTCATGTTGAGCTTGCGCTCGAGTTCGTGGTCGACGCCCGCGCCGGCGGCCGGCCCGATCTCGATGGGGCCATCGTCCAGCGAGACTTCCGGGCCAGGCTCGCTGTACTGGATGAACGGGTTCAGGTGCTTGCGAAGGATCTTGGCGGCTTCGACGAGCGCCATCTGCGGGCCGACGGTGCCGTTGGTCCAGATCTCCATCTGCAGGCGGTCGTAGTTCGTGCGTTGGCCGACGCGCGTTTCTTCGATGTCGTACTTCACGCGGACGACGGGCGAGAAGGAGCTGTCGACGGGAATGACGCCGATCTCGCGTTCGCGGCCGGCGTTTTCCTCGGCCGTGCGGTAGCCGCGGCCGTTCTCCACCGTCAGTTCCACCACGAACGGAACGTCGTCCGTCATCGTGCAGATGTGGTGTTCCGGGTTGAAGATCTGCACGGTTTCGTCGTGCTGGAGGTCGGCGGCCCGCACGACGCCCTTCTGGTGACGGTCGATGCGGATGACCTTCGGCATGTCGCTCGTGTTCTTCACGACGAGCGACTTGATGTTGAGGATGATGTCCGTCACGTCTTCGACGATGCCGGGAATCGTGGAGACTTCGTGCTGCACGCCCTGGATCTTGACGCGCGTGACGGCGGAGCCTTCGAGGCTCGAGAGCAGGATGCGACGGAGGCTGTTGCCGACCGTCATGCCGAAGCCGCGTTCGAACGGCTCCGCGTGGAACTTGCCGTAGGTGTCGGTGAGCGAGGTCCGCTCGGAGGCGACCCGGTTCGGCAGTTCAAGACCGCGCCATCGAATGCGCATGGGAAACCGACCTTTCAAATGCCGTCCGCGCCAGCTTTCCGCCGAAGGTCGGTCGTGCGATTCGACCGGGGGCCAACGGCACAGCAAGACGCGAAACCAGCAGGACCAGAACCAACGGGACACGCCGCCGGCCTTCGCGGGACCGGCGGCGACTTGAACGTTAGCGCGTCGCGATTTCGATGATGAGCTGCACGCGGATGTCCGCGATGCGCTGATCGACGTCGCCGCGCGTCGGCAGACGGGTCATCTTGCCTTCGGGGTCGTCGCGATTCACGACTTCCAGGAAGTCGGGCACCGGCTCGCCACCGGCAGTCTGGAGGCTGAGGCGGGCGAGCGAGAGGCTGCGGTTCGCCGGCTTCACCTTGATCACGTCGCCGGGCTTGACGAGCACGCTCGGCACGTCGCACTTGCGGCCGTTGATCATCACGTGCCCGTGAGCCACGAGTTGCCGGGCACCCTTGCGGCTCGGGGCGAACCCGAGGCGGTGAACGCAATTATCGAGGCGGCGCTCCATCAGGACCAACAACTCATCGCCGGTGTTGGCCGCCTTGCTCGCCAGCTCCAGATACCGGGAGAACTGCCGTTCGAGCAAGCCGTAAAACCACTTGAGCCGCTGCTTTTCGCGGAGGCGGATGCCGTATTCAGTCTGCTTCGTGCGGGTCGCCCCGTGCATGCCCGGCGGACGGGCCTCACGGTCGATCGGGCACTTCGGGCTGAAACAACGGCTGCCCTTGAGGAACAGCTTCATCTGCTCCCGCCGGCAGCGCTTGCAGGCGGGGTCGGTGTAACGGGCCATGGATTTTGGAGCCGGTCGAAGACGCCAGTGAGGAGTAATGGGGTCGGGAACCGCAGAGCGGTTCGCAAACCAATCGGGGAACCCCAGCGTCGACCCGAGTGGCGAGACAAGGAAAGCGGCAAGGCCGATGGTCACACTGGCACTGACACCGCCAACTGACACTTCCCTTGGCGATTACACGCGCCGCTTCTTCGGCGGGCGGCAACCGTTGTGCGGCAGCGGCGTCACGTCTTCGATCGCCTTGACGTTCAGCCCCGACGCCTGGAGAGCGGTCACGGCCGACTCGCGGCCCGCGCCCGGCCCCTTGATGAACACTTCCACTTCCTTCATGCCGAACTTGGAGGCCTTGTTCGCGCACTCTTCCGCGGCCCGTTGGGCGGCGAACGGCGTGGACTTCCGGCTTCCCTTGAAGCCGACCATCCCGCCGGACACCGAACACAGCGTGTCGCCGTTCGTGTCCGAGATCGTCACGATCGTGTTGTTGAAGGTCGACTGAATGTGCGCGTGCCCGCGGCTCACATTGCGACGCTGCTTCTTCTTCTTGCTCTTTGCCATGAGATAGTGTCAGTTGTTGGTGCCAGTGGTCAGTGGAAATCCGGTCAGCCGTGCGAGTAGTCCAGGTTTCCCCGACACTAACCACTGACACTGACACTTCACTCCCGCTTACTTGTCCTTCACGCCCTTCTTGCCGGCGACGGTGCGGCGGACGCCCTTGCGGGTACGGGCGTTGGTCTTGCTGCGCTGGCCGCGGACCGGCAGGTTCTTCCGGTGCCGTTCGCCGCGGTAGCTCTTGATTTCCTTGAGCCGCTGAATGTTCCCGCCGTCGAAGCGGCGCAGGGCACCTTCGACGAGGTAGTCGCGGTCGATGATGGTCGCGAGCTTCGCGACTTCGTCGTCCGTGAGGGACTTCGCGCGGCGCATCGGATCGAGGCCGGTCTTCTCGCAGAGTTCGAGCGCCGTGGTCGGGCCGATGCCGCGAAGGTAGCGCAGGCTGATGTGCAGGAGTTTTTCCGGCGGAATGTCGACGCCTTGAATACGGGGCATGTCGCGGGTCCTTAGCCTTGGCGTTGCTTGTGGCGCGGGTCTTCGCAGATCACGCGGACGACGCCCTTCCGCTTGATCAGTTTGCACTTCTCGCAAATGCGTTTGACGCTGGATCGAACTTTCACGGCGGCCTCCTCGGCCGTCAGAGCCACGAAATAAAGGAAGGCAGAATATATTACGGCACCGACTCCGCGCGGCAAGCCGAACCCGACGGAATTTCGCGCCGCGCCGGGGGTTGGGTGCGCTCGCCACGTTCCGCCCGACGGCGCCGGCGCTCCTTCAACTCCTCGCCCACCATCTGCCGGAACGCCTCCGTCGCCAGCCGCCGCGCCTCGTTCGATTCGACGCCCCGGGATGCCAGCTTCGCCCGCAGCTCCTCGATCACCGGCACATACCGCTCGTGGCGGACCATCGCCTCGATCGCCGCCCGCTCCCGTTCGTCGAACTCCGCCGGCTCGTCGTCGACCTCGGCATCCTCGCAATCCCTTCCCGGCTCCTCGATCGGCGTCAGGTCCGGAAGCGGTTCCATGCTCCCGTATTTGTCCAGCGTCGGCATCTCGCCAATCGTTCTACGACTCGTTCCGCGAGCGTCGCGGCGTGAGCGCGACGTGTCTTCCGTCTTCGTGGCCGGCGGACCGGCCACCTCCCGTCCGTGCCGTAGCCGCGTCTTCTCCAGATCGAAGATCGCCCGCGCCGCCCGCTCGGCCGCGTCGGCGTCGGGATGCGCAAGGCGTGCCTGGTAGAACATCGCCGCCGCAAGGACGGCATCGCCCCAGGCGGCTTGTTTGTCTTTGGGTGCTTCGGGCACCGGCTCTGGCGCGGGAGTGAAATGATTGGCGATGCGGTTGAGGAGGGGCAGTGCGAAAGCGAGCATGGGAATTCTCCGGAAGACAATTCTGCGGGAGACTTCGATACGAGTGGACAAAAGTCAAGTAACAAGGAGAACGCTCACATTCGCGGATGCCGCCGGCCGGCGCCCGTGTTCAGTCGGACGAAATGTGCGGAAGAGAAACAGGCTGAAAATCCTTGTGAAACGGAACGCTGTGGTTATGATCGAACCGGGATACGTCGCGTGTATGCGACTAAATGACTTGTTTGGCTGCGAAGGACTAATCGGAGGGGCAGCGCAAATGCACATCGACGACGACCACCAGCACTACGGCTCGGCCCTGATCCAGATTGCGGAAGACCCGCACTTCACGGCGATCAATGCCTTCAAGATCAACGGCCGGGCGTCGCGGTGCGGGTTCCGGGTCAACAAGGACATCGGCGTCTATGTCCGCTACCGTACCGAAACGCAGGGGCAGCGGTGTCCGGTGTACACCTTCTCGTTCAGCCAGGACAATCTCGCAGAGTTGCGGCGGATGAGCAAGCGGCTGTCGCAGGTGTTCCTGGCGCTCGTATGCGTCGGGGACCGCGAGATATGCTGCCTTCCCTACACCACGTTCCTGGAGTTCGTCGAGGCCCGTCGTGCGGAAAAGGGGGCTGCAGAGGACGAGTACTTGATCGAGGTGAACGTCCCCCGGGGCAAGCGGATGCGGGTATGGATCAGTCCGCCGGGGACCAAGGGGCGCTACCTGTGCGAGCGGCTGATCCCGCGCAGCGACTTCCCGAGTGCCATTTTCTCCCCCGCTCGGGCGGGTGTCGTCTAGCAGTTGCAGCGCCCCCAGACACCGATCCCCAATTCCGTTCAATTCAGCACAACGACTGACTCGAGAAAGACACTCCGCATCAACGGCGGGTGCCGGTAGTGAGGATGTTTTTTCGCGGAGTTCGAGGCAAGGTGTTTCACGATGCGGGGGCGAGGGGTTCACGGCGAACGGCGCGGTGTCAGCCCGCCGGTACTCCACCAACCCCACGACCGGCGGACTCACGTCGCACCGTTCGCACGGCATTTCCTCCTTGCATTGGCCGAACTCGACGGCGAGTATGGAGACGCGCCGAATGGATCGTGGATTGACCATGCGCGATTGAGCGACCTCAGCGAATGTCGCCGGCGCGCACGGCGGGATTGGTTTCTATCGTTCGGTGGCAGAGGGACAGTCATGGACGGTCCAGAGTTCTCCCGACAGAAAACCGTCTTGCTTTGGGGCGTGGCAATTTTGATCGGCTGGGGAGTCGCCGCTGCGGCGGTTCGTCCCAATCAATCCCGCCGACAAAGGACAACCCCACCTATCCTACCGGATGGAATCGATCGCTTTACTCGGATGCCTTTTGGGCGGTGTCCGGCCCGATGACGGGCGATCGCGACCTCATGGAATGGTTTCAAAAGGGACTGAAGCGCTCCTGCGAAGCCTGGTCTCGATCCGAAAATGGGATGAAGTTCTCCGTCGTTTGGGCACGCGCCCCCGGCGGGACCGCGATCAGCACTCCACCGACGGTTGAGGAGATGTTTTCGCTTATCGAACGACGGTCGGCCGATATGAAGGAAGTCGAAACCGCCGGGGCGGCCGGGAACGGGTACGGGACAGGCAAGCTGTATGAAGGCGAGAACTCGCGGCTCTTCGTCAGGGTCGGGATGTTGGGATCCACGGTGTACATCTTGCTGGTTCGTGGCGATGCCAAGCTCGAGAATCGCAATCCGCACCTGCGGGCCTTCTTCGACGGTTTCGAGCCTGTCGCACGGTAGAGCTTGGCGGTTCGATCGTTCGGGTTCCCGTCGCCGAATCGATGACGGATTCTCCGTCTCCCACGATCGACAAATGTTCCGGTCGGAGACGGTGTCACGCCGGCTCCTCACGCCTCCTGCCGGCGCACCATCTCCGCGATCCAGATCGGGGCGAACGGCGACGTGCAGCCCTTCGAGCACGGATAGTCCCGATAGACGCCCAGCTTCTCGCCGATGGCGAGCGCCCGCTTGCGCAACTTCGGGTGATGGATGCCGATGTTCGCCAGCACCGCGTTCATCGTCCATTGCGTCGGCTCGGGAGCCGTGCCCATCTCGGCTTCGATCCGGTCGAGCAGGGCTTTCAGATCCAGCCCTTTCGGGTCCTTCGCCACGCGCGTGGACGTGAGGCCCCAGCCGGCGCGCGCCGCCCACGGGTCGTCGCTCGCCATCCATCGCACGCGCAGTTCCTCCCGCTCCGGGTGCTCCTTCAGCACGTACGAACTGAACCAGTCGGCCACGTGCGCGAAGCTCGTGGTCCGCACCAGCGCGTCCAGTTCTTCGGCCGAGAGGTTCTTCGGGACCATCACGAGCACCGCCAGGAACTGCGCATCGACGTTGCCGGTCTTCCAGAGCGCCAGCGCCAGGGCGTGGTCGGTCTTGATGGTCTTCGCGAGCGCGCGAATGTCGCCCATTTTCACGCCGAACTGTTCGCCGGTGGCGCCGAACTTGGTGTTGTGGGCGCGGACGCTCGCGTGGCCGAGGGACTTGAGCTTCTTCAACGCGTCGGCGAGCTTCATGGCGATCGCTCCGAAGACCAGATATCGTCGTCGTTCGCCCCATTCTGCCGATCGCGCGGCAAGGGAGCAACGGCGACTGGCCGATTCGTTCCGCGCCGATCGAACCTTCTCCCCGCCGGCGGCGTCGGGTAGAGTAGGAGTTCGATGGATCGGTCGGCCGGACGATCGCCGCCGGAAACGGGGGAGGAAAGTCCGGGCTTCGCAGGGCGCGGTGGTGGGTAACGCCCACCCCCGGCAACGGTTCGCATCCCGGTGCGGGCCGCCAACGGGCGGGACAGTGCAACAGAAAGTAAACCGCCGAGCAGTTGGCAGTTGGCAGTTGGCAGTTTGTAGAAATGATACCGGACAGCCGGGTACACTCTACCAACTGCCAACTGCCAACTGCCAACTGCTCCGGTAAGGGTGAAACGGTGCGGGGCGAAAGCCCTTAATGTAAGAGCGCACCAGCGGCGGAGCGATCCGTCGGCTCGGCAAACCCCACCGGAAGCAAGGCCAAGCAGAGGGCAGGACCGGCCCGGTCCGTTATGACCCTCGGGTAGGCCGCTCGATCCCGCGAGCAATCGCGGGGCTAGATAAATGATCGTCGCCACGGCAACGTGGAACAGGACCCGGCTTACAGGCCGATCGATCCATCGAATCCGGGTTTTTGCAAATCGTGGAAACGCGGTGGCGCGTAAGAATTGCCGTTCGGATGTGTTCAGTGGAGCCGAGGGGAGTCGAACCCCTGACCTCGTCGTTGCGAACGACGCGCTCTACCAACTGAGCTACGACCCCAATACCGCAATTATAGTGCAAACGACGCGGCCGGACAGCGTTCGGTTCACTCGCGGGGGGAGATTCCGATGGTTCGCGCCCTGTTGTTGGTATTGTTGGCGCTTCCGGCCGCCGCTGCCGAGCCGACGCGGCACGAGTGGACGGTCGACGGCGTGAAGCGCGAAGGCCTCGTGGCACTGCCGGCGAAGCCAAAGGGAGCGCCGGTTGTATTCGCGTTCCACGGGCACGGCGGATCGATGCGGAACGCCGCGCGCACCTTCGACGTGGCGAAGCACTGGCCCGACGCCATCGCCGTCTACCTACAAGGCCTGCCGACCCCCGGCCGGCTGACCGACCCCGAAGGCAAGAAGGCCGGCTGGCAGCACTCCCCCGGCGACCAGGCCGACCGCGACCTGAAGTTCTTCGACGCCGTGCTCGCGTGGCTCAAGAAGGAGTACGCCATCGACGAGAAGCGCATTTACAGCACCGGCCACTCGAACGGCGGGGGCTTTACGTATCTGCTGTGGGCGAAGCGCGGGGACATCTTCGCGGCCGTCGCGCCGTCCGCCGCCGCCGGCGCGGGACGGTTGCAGAAGGACCTCAAACCGCTCCCCGTGATGCACCTCGCCGGCGAGAAGGACGAACTCGTGAAGTACGAGTGGCAGAAGGCGTCGATCGAGGTGATCCGGAAGGTGAACGGCTGCGACGCCGCGAAGGGCGAGCCGTGGGAGAAGAAGGGGACGATCTACCAATCGAAGGATGGCCCGCCCGTGGTGGCGTTCGTCCACGGTGGCACGCACGCGTTCCCCGCCGACGGCGCCGCCGTCATCGCCAAGTTCTTCCAACAGCACGCGAAGAAGTAGGCTACGCCAACGCTTCCCGCGTGCGGCGGACCAGACCCGAATCGGGGCCGCCGGAGCCTTTCATCCAGAACAAACTGGCTGCGAGGAAGCGGTTCCGCCACGGGGCGGAGACGTGCCCGCAATCCTCCAGCACGGCTGAGCTGAACTTGTAGTCGTGCGAATCGGTGCCCTTCAGGAAGATCAATCGTCGGCCGGCATCCATCAGTTCGCTTGCGGCGTCCGGCCTCTCGCCGAGCAGTTTCAGCGCTTGCCGAGCGGCCTTCCCTTTGTCCTTCGATAGCGAGCCGAAGATCGCCTCGGCGTCGGTTGCGCCGTCATCCGCTTCGATCGTGTCGATCTTCACATTGGCGGTCTTTGCGCCCATCGCGCCGCGGAACAGCGGGAGGAACGATGCGGCCTGAAGTAGCACGAGGCGCCGCACGGCGTCATCGCCCGTCGCGCCGAAGGCGTAGCGGAGCGCGTTCGCCGTCGTGAGTGTGTGCAGGCCGACGATGCCGGGTTGTTTCATCAGCAGTTCGCCCGCCCCCAGGAAGACCGCGTCCCAGAGCGTGCGCGGCGAGACGGTGCCGTTCAACCGCTTCGCGAAAGCGGAGCCGACGTCGGCGTCGCTTCCGGTGCGCAGGAGCGCAAGCAGGTCCGTCACGGCGTCCGGCTTCGCGGCGCCTTCGTTCCAGTTCTCTCCAAGCGTCTTCGCCAGTTCCTCGCTACGGATGCCGACGCGATCGGCGGGTAGGTCGCCCGTCGGCTTCGCATTCCCTTCCCGTTTGAGCAAGGCGAGCGCGAGCGATCGCAGCACCGGTTCGGCTTGGTGCCAGCCAATGGTTTGCAAGGTGCGAAAGGCGTTCGCGACGAAGATGATCTTGTGGCCGATGTCGCGGTAGTCGCGGCAGCCGTACTTCGCGAAGGCGTCGAACGCCTGACCCTCGGTGCAGTGCCGGGCGACACCCGCCGCGGCCACGTCGGACTTGGCTTCATCCCACTGTTCCATGGCCTCAGCGAAGAGTTTGAGCGCGTTCCGCGCCGACGGCACGTTCGCTTCGTCCACCGGCTTCATGCGCCAGCCGGTCTCCTTCTTGTTCTGCGCCTGGCCCCCCTTGAAGTTGTCGAGCGCCCAGAAGATCGGCAGCCAGCGGTCGCGGTCCGGCCCGGCAAGCGACGCCTGATGGGCGGCGTTGATCGCCAGCACGGCGTGGAACTTGAACCCCACCGCCGGCCGCGGCTGAATGTTCCGCACGCCGGCAAGGAGTAGCGCCGCCAGTACGTCGCGGTACGCCAGCCCCTTCTTCACGCGGCCGCCGACCTCTTCGAGCAGCCGATCGCGCGGCGTCTCTTCCAGAAGCGTCACGAGTGGTTCGATGCCGGAATCCAGGCGAACCAACTTCGGATCGACCTTCGCATCCTCGGCACGGACACGGGGCAGGCCTTCGAACGCACTCCAGGCACCCAGAGTCACGGCGGAGGTGGTCAGGAACGATCGGCGGTCGGCAGGACGTGTCATGGCACCATCCGGGAGGGAGGAAGGGCATGATCATCCTATACCAAACGACGCTTGCCTCAAAACCGATCGGACCTGCGGTTGCTGTCCAATCCGCCCGCGATTCCATACCGTTCACCCGAACCAGAACCCTAGCGGGAACGAAAGGCATGAACGTCAGCCTTCCCAAGATCGCCGAACCGTCCGCCATTCATGACGTGAAGTGGATCCCCCTGAAGTTCTTCAACGACGCCCGCGGCTGGCTCGTCGAACTGTTCCGCAACGACCTCATCGACCCGAACTTCCACCCCGTCATGGCCTACGTCTCGCAGACGAAGCCCGGCGTGGCCCGCGGGCCGCACGAGCACGTCGACCAGGCCGACTACTTCTGCTTCTTCGGCCCCTCGACCTTCCGCGTCTACCTCTGGGACGCCCGCAAGGACTCGCCGACGTTCGGCGCGAAGGAAGTGCGAGACGCCGGGGAAAACGCGCCCTACGCGCTCATCGTTCCGGCCGGCGTCGTGCACGCCTACCGGAACGTCGGCGACAAGGATGGTCTCGTCTTCAACGGCGCCAACCGCCTCTACGCCGGCTGGCTCAAACAGGACCCCGTCGACGAGATCCGCCACGAGAAGGACCCGAACTCGCCGTACCAGTTGGATTGATCCACGCTATATTGGGTGGACCGGCCCCCACCGAGGCATTCCCGATGGCCCAGTCGACTCCGTCCGCCGCGCCCGTCGAGGCGCAGCTCATCAAGGAACTCGCGGCCACCTACGAACGGATGTCGGAGCAGATCGGCAAGGTCATCATCGGGCAGAAGACCGTCGTCGAACAACTCCTCATGGCCATGTTCAGCCGGGGGCACTGCCTGCTCGTCGGCGTGCCGGGCCTCGCGAAAACGCTGCTCGTCTCCACCGTCGCTAAGATCCTGCATCTCTCCTTCAAGCGCGTGCAGTTCACCCCGGACCTGATGCCCGCCGACATCACCGGCACGGACATCCTGCAGGACGATCCCGAAACCGGCCGGCGGCGCTTCGTGTTCCTCCCGGGGCCGCTGTTCGCGAACATGATCCTCGCGGACGAAATCAACCGGACCCCACCGAAGACGCAGGCGGCACTCCTCGAAGCCATGCAGGAGCACCACGTCACCGCCGGCGGCACGACGTACCGCCTGCCGGAGCCTTTCTTTGTTCTGGCCACGCAAAACCCGATCGAACAGGAAGGGACGTATCCGCTGCCGGAAGCGCAGCAGGACCGTTTCATGTTCAACATCCGCGTCGACTATCCGTCGCGGGTGGAAGAAATCCAGATCATGAAGGCGACGACCGGCGCGGGGAAGCCGGAGCTGACACCGATGCTCGACGGCCAGCAGATCATGCGATTCCAGCAGGTGGTGCGGCAGGTCGTCGTCGCGGACCATATATTCGCCTACGTCGCGGATCTGGTGCGCAGCACGCGGCCGAAGGAGAAGGACGCACCCAAATGGGTACCCGAGCTGGTGAGCTGGGGTGCCGGCCCGCGCGCCTGCCAGTACCTGATTCTCGGCGGCAAGACGCGGGCGATCCTCTACGGCCGCGTCCACGTGACAACCGACGACATCAAGGCCGTGGCCCTGCCCGTGCTGCGCCACCGGATCATGACGACCTTCCACGCCGACGCCGACGGCATCACCACAGACGACATCATCAAGAAGCTGCTCGAAGCCACGCCCGTGCCGCTGGAGAAGGCGCGGCTGTGACCCCTTGCCCTTGACCCTTCGCCCGGCCGCACGTTAGCATCCGCCGGCATTCCCGCCGGGGCGAATCATGAATCCGATGCTGCGCGCGAACATCAAGAACACGATCGCCTGGCGGATGCTGCGCGGCCTGAAACGCCTCGCCGCGCCGCCCCGCGCCGACGTGCCGGCCGACCAGCGCACCGGGCAAATTCTCTGGACGAACGCCCCGCCCGCCGTCGAAGCCGGCGCGACCCTCGACCTGAAACTCCAACTCGTCAACCGCGCCGGCGTCCCCTGGCCCGCCGGCGGCACGCAACCCGTCGCCCTCCGCGCCCGCTGGCTCACTCGCTTCGGCGAACCGTTCGACCAACCGGAACGAAGCGTCCCGCTGCCCGCGAACCTCTACCCCGGCGAGCCGCGCACGCTCGCCTTCAGCATGACCGCGCCGGACGTCGTCGGCGATTTCGCGCTCGCCCTCGACTTCGTCCAGAACGGCCAGAGTTTCGCCGATA
Organism: Gemmataceae bacterium; assembly: GCA_019636445.1. Lineage (GTDB taxonomy): Bacteria > Planctomycetota > Planctomycetia > Gemmatales > Gemmataceae > Limnoglobus. The sequence goes on from JAHBXO010000034.1 coordinate 12,334, forward strand.
CCCGGACTTCGCTCACCGTCGTCGGCCCGCGTTCCACGGATATCGACTACCACGCCGTCTACCGCACGGCGAATCTCGAACAGAACCACTGGTGGGTCGTCGGCGCGTACCACTCGAAGGAGCAATACGAACGTTCGAGCCAGGAACGGCGGGAGATGCTCGTGCGCTGCGGGCTGACGCCGGACTACCGCGTGCTGGACATCGGCTGCGGCACCGGGCAGATGGCGGGGGCGCTCGAGAACTATCTTTCGCCGAAGGGGGCTTACGCCGGCACCGACATCGGTGCCGAAGCGATCGAGTTCTGCGAGCGGACTTTCAAAAAGCCGAACTTCGCCTTCTGCCGCGGCGGCATGACCGACGTGCCGTTCCATGCCGACGGCACGTTCGACATGGCGATCTTCTTCAGCGTCTTCACGCACACCTTCCCGGACGAGACAGCGCTGCTGATGGCCGAGGCGAAACGCCTCCTGAAGCCGACGGGCACGATCATCGCGGACGTGATCACGTCGCCGCTCGTGGAACGCGGTGCCGGGCACCGCGGTGAGATGGTACTGAACAAGGACTACTTCCTGAAGCTCGCGCGGATGCTGGGCTACGAGGGCGAAGTGATCGGCCGCTGGCCGTGGAACCGCCACGCCGAGCGGTTCATGTTCCAGTTGCGACAGTCCCGATAAATGCGGATTCGTCTCGAATCGCCCATTACTTGGACGGGTCCAGACTCCATGGGTTGTCGAAACCGTGGGGCACGTCCTTGAACCAGCGGCGGTAGGTTTCGACTTGCTCCCGTAGTGGAAAGCCTGTTAGTTCGCGTGGATACAGGATGAGGAAGAACGCCTCTTTCGCGCCGGCGCGGGCGCGGGTCTGGTTGATAAGCCGTTCGGCGTCCGCCTGGTCCTTCAATTCCAATCTCCCGGCACCGTCGGCGTCGAAGTAGTAAAGCTTCCCCGAATCCTTCGCGATCTCGATCACGCGGACGCTCAGGCGTTCGCCGGGGTTCGATTGCTTCCGTTTCAGGTCTTCGATGCGTCGGCGGGCGATGGCGAGTTCCTGCTGGAGCTTCTCGATATCGTCCGGCATGGAGGGGTCGCGCATCGCCGGCGGGACCTCGGACGGGTTCGTGCCGTCGTCCGGTTTGCTGACGAAGGGCATGAGCAGGAAGATGCAGAAGAGCAGGATGAGCACGTCGATGAGCGGGATGAAGAAGCGCGTCACCGAGCGTTTGGGCGCGCGGATCACGGCTTCTCCTCGGCGGCGGGGGTGAGCGGCACAAGAGGCGAGTCCGGGAAGCCGGCGAGTCCGCGGATCAGGTCGCGGCCGAGGCCGACCATCCACGACGGGAGGATGTTCAGGAGCGCCATGAACAGGCCGCTGCCCGTGGCGGTGATGGCAGGGGCGTATTTGCGGATGATCTCCTGCGCCGTGGGTGTTGTGCCGGGGGCAATGCTGTTGAAAGTCTGGAGGATGGCGGCGACGGTGCCGATGAGGCCGAGGAGCGGGAACCACTCGGCCGCCTGAGCCAGGTGGCCGAGCCACTTGTCGGGTCGCGTGTCGAAATCGGTTTCGGCCCACTTGAGGGCGTGCCAGGCGAGGATGGTTTGCGTGACGAAGAGGACCGCTCCGAGGGCGAGAATGACCCAGTCGATGTGCGATTCGGCAACGCGGGCGAGGTAATCCCGGCGGGCGTCCGGCGGAATGGCGACGAAGACGAGCAGCCCCGCGAGCAGCGGGATGATGGCAAATGCCGTCGGCAGGACGTGATGAATCCAGAATCGGCGCACGGCCTGCTCCGGGTTATTTGGCCTCGACCAGCCAGTCGGGCATGGCCTGGATCTTTCCTTCACCGTCGACGCAGGCGAGCGTCGAGGACCCTTCGGCTACCCGCGTGCCGTCGGGGCGGAACACCTCGTACTTGTGCTCCAGCCGCACCGGAGTCGTGCGCGTCACGGTCGTGACGATGCGCAGTTCATCGTCGTAATACGCCGGGCTTTTGTATTTGATCTCGATCTTGGACACGACGAGGTAATACCCGCGGTCTTCGAGATCCTTGTAATTACCGCCGGCTTGCCGGAGCAAGTCGGTGCGCGCCTGTTCGAAATACACGAGATAGTTCGCATGGTGGAGCAATCCCATGCGGTCGGTTTCCGCGTAGCGGACGCGGATGATCGTTTCGCCAGTGAGCATGGGGTCAGGATAGGAACAAGTCGGGGCGTCGGAGACCGGTTTTTCCGTTGCACTTTCGACTCCGGCGCGGCATCATGGCACTACCTGCCTCCACGCCTCGTCCCGCCTGCCGAGGAGCGTTCATGCTCCGTGTACTGGGTTCCGAAAAACGCCTTTGCAACGGCCTCACGCGCCGCGACCTGCTCCAGGTCGGCGGATTGAGCCTCTTCGGCCACACCCTCGCAAACCAACTGCGCGCCGAATCGGAACGGAAGGAGACAAGGGACAAGCACTTCGGAAAAGCGAAGTCGTGCATCCTGCTGTTCCTTTACGGTTCGCCGAGCCAGCTCGAATTCGCCGACCAGAAGCCCGATGCACCGGTCGAGATTCGCGGGGAACTCGGTTCCATCAACTCATCGCTGCCCGGCTGCCAGGTCTGCGAACTGCTGCCGAACACGGCCAAGGTGATGCACCACGTCACGGTGGCGCGCTCGCTGACTCACAACCAACCGATCCACGGCGTGGCCTACGCGACCTCGGCCGTGCAGGATATCACCGTCCAGATGGAACTCAGCCCGCACGACCCGAACCACTGGCCGTACATGGGCTCCGTCGTGTCGTGGCTGGAGAAGCGGAAATCGTCCAAGCAAAAACCGGTGCCGGACAATGTCTTCCTCCCGTGGCCGATGAGCAGCCAGCGCACGGGCGAGGTGGCCCGCGCCGGCCCCTACGCCGCCTTTCTGGGGAACGAGTTCAATCCCCACTTCACGCGATTCGTCGGCAAGGCGAACCGGAAGATCACCAAAACGCTGACGACGAACACCATCGAGTTCGACGAGCCGTACGTCGGCATCGACAAGGACGCGTTCTTCACGCTCGGCGACGCGACGACGCTGCCGGCGGACATGACGATCGACCGGCTGAACCGGCGGAAGAGCCTGCTGGAACAACTCGACGAGACGCGGCGGGTCCGCGACAAGATCGATGTTCACGATCCGTTCCGCGAGTCGGCGTATTCGATGATCGGCAGTGAGGCGATCCGCAAGGCGCTCGACGTGCGCCGCGAAGCGCCCGCGATGCGCGACCAGTACGGCCATACGCTCTTCGGCCAGTCCTGCCTGGCGGCCCGCCGGCTCGTCGAAGCCGGCTCGCGCTTCGTCACCGTCTTCTGGGACGAGTTCGGCCTCGCCGGCTCCGGATGGGATACCCACTGGGAACACTACCCGCGCATGAAGAACGAACTCATGCCGGGCTTCGATCGCGGCTACGCCGGCCTGATCAACGACCTGCACGCACGCGGCATGCTCGACGATACGCTCGTCATCGTCCTCAGCGAACACGGCCGCACGCCCAAGATCAACTCGGCCCGGGGAGGCGGTCGCGACCACTGGGCGCAGGCTTACACCGCTCTCTTCGCCGGCGGCGGCACCGCCCGCGGCCGCGTCGTCGGCAAGACCGACAAGATCGGCGGCACGGTCGTCGACTACCCCATCTCGCCGAAAGACGTACTCTCGACGACCTTCCACCTGCTCGGTTACGACCTCGAAACGACGATGACCGACCGCGTCGGCCGACCGCAGCACCTCGTCCCCACGGGGCGGGTGATCCGCGACATCCTGGCGTAAACGCCGAAGGTCGCGGGTCGGACTTCCGGCCGCGGTATCACGCTCATCACCCGCTGGCCGAGTTCGCGGTCGCACCATTTGTCTTCCGACCCAGCCGTTCCGTGCCGACGACGAACAGCACGACCGCCAATGCCCCGAAGGTGACGATGCTGGGCAGGTTGCTCTCATTCCATGGCTCACCCCGAACCGTTACGTTCTTCATCGACTCCGCGAAATTCATCGACTTGAGGATCGACGGCGAGAATTCCAGGAACGCCACGATGACCTGCGCAATGGCCGCGCCAGCGATGTAGCCGGAGCCGAGCAACACGCCGGGGCTGGAATCGCCCTCGTCCTTACGCCTTCGGGACTTATCGGCGGCCCAGCGGACCATGCCGCCGAGGAAGACCGGCACCGACGCCGAGAGTGGCAGATACACGCCGACGGCGAACGGCAGTGAGGGCACGCCCGCGAGTTCGAGCGTGACCGCGATCAGCACGCCGAGGATGACGAGGTTCCAGGGCAGGTTACGGTCCAGAATACCGTCGATGATGAGCGCGATGAGTTCGGTCTTGGGCGCGTCGAACTTGTTCTCGACCTTCTCGCCGTTGTCCTGTTCCTTAAGATCGCCGTTGACGGCCGGATCGCAGCGGTACGCGATCTTTCCGTCGGCCGCGACGAGGAACCGGCCCGGCGTCATGTTCGCGACCACGGCGGGGCCGCCGACGAAGAGCGCAGGGTCAGGCTTTTCTCGTTTGCCGATCACCAGCACGCGGTATTCGGTCGGATCGTCGGCGTACTGGCCGGTTCGCACACGGTCGGTAGCCGTCAGTTTCGTCACGTCCACCGTCACGTCGGGCAGCCCCTTTTTTGTGTAGACGGTCCCTGCCTGGTTCAACAGCAGCAGCACGAAGCCGATGGCGACAGCCGACGTGAGCGAACCAATGAGGATCGCGTACTGCTGGTACAGCGGCGTGCCGCCGACGAGATGGCCGGTTTTGAGAGCCTGAGAGGTGGTACCGCCATTGCTGCACGCGACGCAGACAACGCCCGCGATCGTTAGAGCCAGGAGCTTCGTACCCTTGCCGAGTTCGATCACGCCAAAGCCGTTCAGGAGGAGCAGGAAGAGGCAAGTCAGCAACAGCGTGGCGACCGTCATGCCCGAAATCGGGTTCGAGGATGAACCGATTTCGCCCGTCAACCGGCTGGAAACCGTCACGAAGAGGAACCCGAAGAGGAGGATGAGGAACGCTCCGGCGAACCCGGTGACATTGAAACCAAGACCCATGGAGGGCGCGATCGCCAGGGCCAGGATCAACCCCAGGCTACCAAACAATACGACGGACATCGGCAGGTCGCGATCGGTGCGGTTGCCGCCCGCCGAGGCGCCACCCGCACCGGATCGCATATCGCGGAAGCCGGCGACGACGGAGCCGAAGATCACCGGCAGCGCCTTGATCATGCTGATGATGCCGCCGGCCGCGACCGCACCGGCGCCGATGTACAGGATGTACCAGTTGCGGACCTGACCCTCACTCATGTTCTTGATGAGGCCGATATCCACACCCTTATCGTCCAGCTTCGAGATGGCGGGCGCGACCGGTTTGTCGAGGTCCGCACCGAAATACTTGATCGTCGGCACGAAGACGAGATACGCCAGCACGCCGCCGGCCACCATGATGCTGGCAATGCGCGGCCCGATGATGTACCCGACGCCGAGAAGGGACGGGTTCATCTCCGACCCGACGGACGCTCCGTTGAACCCTTCGCCGGTCTTCGGGTCGTAAAGCGCGTGTTCGGCCTCCTCCTTCCAGAGTTTGCATGCCTTCATGAGCCACTGGTACACGAACGCCATGCCGAAACCGAGGAAGAGCATCCGCGCCGTCGAACCGCCATTCTCGCCAGCGACGAGGACTTCGGCACAGGCGGTCCCTTCGGGATACTTGAGTTCGCCATGTTTCTTCACGACGAACGCGCGGCGGAGCGGGATCATCATCAGGATGCCGAGCAGGCCGCCGAGCACGCCGACGGTCATCACGCGGATGACGTCGATATCGAAGCCGAGGACAAGCAGCGCGGGCATGACGAGACCGACGGCAAACGCGATCGACTCGCCGGCCGAGCCGGCCGTCTGGGCGATATTGTTCTCCAGGATCGTCGACGTGCGGAGCTTGAACGCCTTCGAGAGCGCCTTGAAGACGGTGATGGACAGCACGGCGACGGGGATCGACGCCGAAACGGTCATCCCAACCTTGAGCACCAGATAAACCGACGACGCACCGAAGACGATGCCGAGCAACGTGCCGACGAGGATCGGCGTGAGCGTGAATTCCTTGGGGGACTCGGAGGCCTGTACGAACGGTTTGAAATCGACGGGATCGGACGACATGGCGCGTCTCGCGGGGAAAATCGATCGAGAGGATGAGCGGTTAGATTGGGTGTGTTTCGATAGAAAGCAAGCCCCGTTTAGCGGCGAGGCGGAGTCTTCGGAGCCGAGCGCGTCACCTAAATAATCAACATCGCATCGCCATAGCTGTAGAAGCGATACTCGCTCCGGATCGCCTCCTCGTAGGCCCGCCGCAGCAACTCGCTTCCTGTGAGCGCCTGCACGAGCAGCAGCAGCGTCGTTCGCGGGAGATGGAAGTTCGTGAGCAGGCCATCGATCGCGCGGAACGAGTACGGCGGATGGATGAACAGCTTTGTCTCACCGGAAAACGCTTGCGGTGTTCCGCTCGCGGCCGCCGATTCGAGCGACCGGGCGCTGGTGGTACCAACGGCGATCACCCGTCCTCCGGATGCCTTGGTCGCCACAATCTCGGCGATGGCGTCCTGGGACACATGGCACCATTCCGCATGGATATCGTGTTTCGTCGGATCGCCGCTCTGGATCGGCGCGAAAGTACCGAGGCCGACGTGGAGAGTCACTCGCGACTGCGCGATGCCCTTCGCTTCAAGCTCCTGAAGCAATTCCGGCGTAAAGTGCAGACCGGCCGTGGGTGCCGCCACCGACCCCGGCACGGCCGCGTAGACCGTCTGATATCGATCCGTGTCCGGCGAGTCGGCTCGCCCTTTGCGGATGTACGGCGGCAGCGGGATTGTGCCGTATCGGTTCAACAACTCGTTCGCCGGGCCGTCCGCGTCCGGACGCATCAGCCAGTGTTTGTCCGGTGTGCGACCCGTCAGAACAAGTGACAGTCCGTTGTCAGTCACGATCCGTTCGCCCGGCTTCGGGTAGCCCCGCGTCTTCGCCATCAGCTCCCACTCGCCCGATTCGAGTGTTCGAAGATAGAGGCCTTCCCATTTCCCGCCGGTCGATTCGCGCCGGCCGATGAGCCGCGCCGGCAGGACCTTCGTATCGTTGAAGACGATCCGGTCGCCAGCGTTGAGAATCGCGGGGAGATCGCGAATGTGCCGGTGTTCCAGTTCCTGCGCGTCGCGGCGCACGACGAGCAGGCGCGCCGCATCGCGCCGGTCGGCGGGCCGCTGCGCGATCAATCGTTCGGGCAGTTCGTAGTCGAAGAAGAGCATGGGAAACGAAGAAGCCCGCGGACGAACGTCCGCGGGCAGTGAACGGGCGACAAACTTATTTGAAGTTCTTGAGGAACTCGTCGAAGCCCTTCTTGTGCTTCTCGACCGTCTTCTCTCCGCCGAGGAGGGTCAGGTAGTACTGGCCGTCCTTCGTCTCGAACAGCACGTAGAGCTGGCGGTAGCCCTTCACCGGGGTGCCGGTCGCGGCCATCGGGAACGCCTTCTTGATGAAGGTGCCCTTCACGTCCTGATAGATTGCGTCGATGGAGCCGACCTTGAACTTCTTGTCGACGGTCTCCTCGACCTTTTCCTTGCCGTCGGCCGGCTGGAACTTCGCCGTCTGGCGCTTGAGGTTCGCATCGACCGAGCCGGCACCGCCACCCCGGAAGAAGAAGACGGCCAGTTCGGCGTCGTCCTTGTCCCCGTCCGCCTTGGGCAGTTTGAACTGCGTCAGGCGCATCGTGTTGGACGGTGCCTCTTCCTTCCAGTCGCCCGGCGTCGTGGACTTCATACCGGCCAGCTCGACGGACGTGCCCTTCTTGTCCTCGGCGCCGGCGAACCCGGCCACGGCGAGGGCGAATAAAAACGCGGCGAACGATCGCATCGGTGAATCTCCGAAAGTGCAAGGGAATCGACCGGGAAATTATAGTTTCCCGCACTGCGTCACACCCAGAATTCCAGCACGGTCCGCACGGCGGCGTCCCAGGCGTCCAGCGTATCGTCGGCGTCGAGTTCCACGGGCCGGCCGAACCCGTCGGTCAACCCCGGCCGGGCGTCGGCCACTCGTAACGCGATCCGTACCGCGCCCGGCGGCTCCGGCATCGACGGCGTCACTGCCCACTCCAGCACCTGCACCTGCGCCCGGCGTGCCGACCGCTCCGCGTCGACGGCCACGGCCTCGATGGACGCCGCGTGCGAGACCGCCGCCGTCCCGTTCGCGATGGCTTCCTGCAAGAGGATCGAGAACAGCTCCGCTTCCGACGCGAGCGGTTCCGTGGCACCGGACCGAACGAACACCAATTCGAACCGCAGAGCATCGGCGCCGAGCCACGCGGACAATCGGCGCACGATCGCCAGCGTCGCGGCGCAGACCAGCACGATACGCTGGCACGGCAACTCCTCGTCCTTGCGCCGGGCGTCGGTCAGGTCCGGCGCGAAGGCGAACAGGAACGTCCGTCGCCGGCGCAGGAACTGGTTCTCGTCGCGCGAATAATAGAAAAGTTCATCCCGCACGAACTTCACATCGAACAAATCCGGCGATTCTTCCGGCTCCATGTAAGCGAGCTGCGATTGCAGCAGGCTCTCGATACTACCGCGATTGGAAATGGACGTGTAACCACCGACCGGGTACTGGTCCTCGTCCAGCACGCGGGTCGGGACTTCGCGTCGACCGACGGGCGGTCGCGGCGGCCGCAGCGGGAGATGGGCCTCGAGGCGCGCCGTCTGGGCGAGAATCTGCCGGTGGGCGATGAAGCGGCTGAGGTCCGCGAGGGCGGTGCGCTGTTCGAGCGCGATGGCGTCCTCCGGGCCGAGCACGTCGGGGAGGCGTCGCACGGCCGAGACGAGTTCCTCGATCTGCGATTTCAGCAACGGGTGCGGCCTGTCCTGCGCCAGGCTCGCGGCGCCTTCGGCGAGCAAGTCGTTCGGGTTCATTTGCCGGAGACTGCGGATGACGGCGTTGGAGAACTCGACGCCGCCGAGGCCGGCGCGCTCGCGAAACTGCCGCAGGAGGAACGCCAGGCCGCGCGGGCGGTCCGCCGGGGCATAGCGGGCGAGGGCGTGGCCGGCGCGCTCGAACGCCGGATCGGCGTAGAATTTGCCAAGGACATGGTGGAGGTAATTGTCCGCGAGGGCGGCGGGCCAACCGGGTGATGGCGGGCGATCCTGGCGGCCGGCGTCGAGACCAAGCGCAATCTGGCCGATGTCGGCGACGAACCCGATCGGCGGCAACGGGTCGCCGTTGCCGAGGATCGCGTTCGCCCAGTCGAGCACCGGTCCGACCGTGTCCGCCCGCGGCGCGATCCGGCCGACCCAGAACCCCTGGAGAACGTATCGCCGGGCTTCGTCGAGATCGCGCAGTTCCATGGATGGTGGACTCACCCCAGGAACCAGCTCATCAGCTTCCAACCCGGGTCGAAGGTGAGCTTGCCACTGGCGGCGGAAACTTCGTCGTAGGTCGTCTGCCCACTCGCGGTAATCCCGGCACCTGCGGCGGCGAACGCGACGGCGCCGTAGGCGTGGGCACGCGTGCGCAGCGTCGTGCGGTGGTCGGGCTCGACGAGGATGCGCCAGTCGCCGTGCTTCGGCAACGCTTCCAGCAGCGGGCCGACGATCTGTTCGTCGATCCGCTCGAGCGCCTTCACCTTCTCATCCGCCTTGCCTTCGTGGGACGCTTCGTCCGGCGCTTCGACGTGGACGCAAACCAAGTCGAAGTCCTTGAGGGCATCGACGCCGTAGCGGCCCTTCGCGGCGTAGTCGGTGTCGAGGTAGCCGGTCGCGCCCGGTACGTCGATCCGCTTCCAGCCAAGGAGCTGCCCGACGCCGCGGACGAGGTCGACGGCGGAGATGATCGCCCCGCGCTTGCCGTAGGTCGCCGCGAACGGCTTCACCTGGGGTGCCTTCCCCTGCCCCCAAAGCCACGCCTGCGTCGCCGGCTTCTTCCCCTCGGCGATCCGCCGCGCGTTCACCGGATGCGCGGCCAGGATCGGCTTGCTCAACTCCATGAGTTCAATGAGCAGTTCCGCACCCGGCCCCTTCGGCAGTTGGTCCGCGACGGGCTGGTCCGGCACATCGTGCGGCGGCTGGGTTTTCAGGCCGACGAACGGAGCGGTTGGCGTCTTCCCTCGCCAGATGAGGATGTTCCGGTACTGCACGCCGGGGTGGAACTCGATGACGCCGCCGGCCAACTCGCGCCCGCCGAGTTCCTTCTGAAGCGCCTGAATGAGCGGAGCGCCGTCCTCGCTGCTGATATGCCCGGCGGTGAAGTCCCGCATCCGGCCGTCAGGGACGTACACGAGGTTGCAGCGGATCGCCCAGTCGTTCGGGCCGAGGGCGATGCCCATCGCGGCGGTTTCGAGCGGGGCGCGGCCGGTGTAGACCTCGAGCGGGTCGTAGCCGAACAGCGAGAGCGTGGCGACGTCCGATGCCGGCGTGAGCGACGGCGGCACGTTGTTCGACAGGCCGACGAGGCCCATCCGCGCGACGCGGTCCATGTTCGGGATCTTGGCCGCCTGGAGCGGCGTGAGGCCGCCGAGCGCGTCCACCGGTTCGTCGGCACAGCCATCGGGAATGACGATCGCGTATTTCATGATGGGATTATAAGTCCGCGTTGCTCCACTCCCAGCCCTGCATCGCCGCGAGTTTCTCGTGGTCGGTCAGGTCGAACTTCAGCGGTGTCACGGTGATGTACTGCTCGGCGAGCGCCGGCACATCGGTGTCGGGGTGCGGGTAGGGACATTCGAAATCGGGGCCGGTCCAGAAGTACGTGCGGCCGCGCGGATTCACCCGTCGATCGAATTTCTCGGTGTAGCGCGTCACGTTTTGCGGCAGCACCTTCACGCCCTTGATCGGGCCGTTCTCCAGCACGGGAATGTTCACGTTGAACAGGCTCCCCTTCGCCGGTTTGTTCGCGAGGATCTGTTCGACGACGTGGCGGGCTTGCCGGGCGGCGGTGGGGAAATCGTAGATCTTCTTCTCGTACTCCAGCGAGCAGGCGATGGCGGTGTGGCCGTAGAAGGCGCCCTCGATGGCGGCGGCGACCGTGCCCGAGTAGAGGACGTTGATGCCGGCGTTCGACCCGGCGTTCAACCCGCTGACGATCAGGTCCGGCGGCTCGCGGAGCAGTTCCAGCAAGCCGAGCTTCACGCAGTCGGCCGGGCGGCCCTCGACGGCCCAGCCGATCGGTTTACCGTCGTCGTCCAGCACTTCATTGACGAGCAGCGGCGTGAGCAGCGTGACGGAATGCCCCGCCGCGCTTTGCTCCGTGGCCGGCGCGACGACCGTGACGGTGCCGATCTGCTGAAGTTCCTTGCGCAGGGCGCGGAGGCCAGGGGCGTAGAAGCCGTCGTCGTTGGTGAGCAGAATTCGCATGAAGTTGATTTACGTTCGCCCGATGTAACGACACGGTGCCCGCCGGCGGAATCGCGGATACACTTGGGCCAACGTATCGGAGAGGAATCATGGCTCGCTGGCTCTCGCTTATCATCGTCACGCTCGCATCGCCCGCGTTCGCCGCCGACCGGCCGAACATCGTCTTCATCCTCGCGGACGATCTCGGCATCAACGACCTCGGCTGCTACGGCCGCAAGGATCAGAAGACGCCGCACCTCGACAAGCTCGCCGCCGAAGGCATGCGCTTCACGAACGCCTACGCCGCCTGCCCCGTCTGCTCGCCGACGCGGGCCGCGATCCTGACGGGCCTGCACCCGGCCCGATTGCGGATCACCACGTTCCTCCCCGGCCGCGGCGATGCCCCCTCGCAGAAACTGCTCCATCCGAAGATCAAACAGCAACTCCCGCTCGAAGTGAAGACGCTCGCCGAGTACCTCAAGGACGCCGGCTACGCGACGGCGTGCATCGGCAAGTGGCACCTCGGCGGCGCGAACTTCGGCCCGAAGGCACAGGGCTTCGACTTTGTCCACGCCGGCAAGCCGAACACGATGCCGAGCGAGACGGAAGGCGGCAAGGGCGAGTTCGACCTGGCGGCGAAGGCGAACGAGTTCATCGTCGCGAACAAGGACAGGCCGTTCTTTCTGTACCTTCCACACAACACACCGCACATCCCGCTCGCGGCGAAGAAGGAGCTCGTCGAAAAGTACAAGGACGCGTTCAATCCGGTCTACGCGGCGATTATCGAAGAGATGGACACGAGCGTGGGCCGCGTGTTGGCGAAGTTGGACGAGTTGAAGCTGACCGAGAAGACGATCGTGGTGTTCACCTCCGACAACGGCGGGCTGCACGTGCCGGAACTGAAGGACGACCCGCCGACGCACAACTCGCCGTGGCGGGCCGGGAAAGGCTTCGTGTACGAAGGCGGCATCCGCGTGCCGATGGTTGTGCGCTGGCCCGGAGTGGTGAAGCCGGGAACGACTTCGGACGTGCCGGCGATCAGCACCGACTGGACGCCAACATTCCTGAACGCTGCCAAGCTCAAGCCCGACACGGACCTCGACGGCGTCAGCCTGCTTCCCGCGCTCGAAGGGCAGAAAATTCCAGAACGTAACCTCTTCTGGCACATCCCGCACTACACGAATCAGGGGAGCCGCCCCGGCGGCGCGATGCGCAGCGGCAATACGAGCTGGAAGCTCGTCGTGAACTACGAGGACGGCTCGAACGAACTCTACAACCTCGCCGCCGATCCCGGCGAGACGCGGGACATTGCCAACTCTCGCCCGGCGATCGCGCAGGGCTTGCGCCAACAGTTCGACACCTGGCTCAAGAGCGTGGACGCCCAAACGAACGAGCCGAACCCGGCCTTCGACAAGGAACTCCACCGCAAACTGTACCGCGACACCGACGTATCCGTGCTGAAGCCGAAGGCGACCGCCGTGCAGACCGCCGAACCGCTGCGGGACTGGCGGAAGGCGATCGACGAGGTCGTGCGAAAGAAGTGATTCAGGGGGACCACGAATAAGACGAATAAAACGAATCAAGAAAATCTTGTTTTCATTCGTCGTATTCGTCTTATTCGTGGTCCCCAAATCTTGGCTTACTGTTGCGGCGGGTTTACTTCGCGGATCGTGGCGCCGCCATCGCCTAGCACCAGCACAGCGAACTTCGTGATCGGCTGGCGTTCCGGGGTGCTCACGCTCGCGTAGTCGAAGCGGCCGCGGAGGTCGGTGTAGCCGTCCTTGTGGAACTTCACCGTGCCGTCCGCCAGTTTCGCGTACACCTTCACGTAGACCTTGGAGAGCGGCTTCAGGCCGGCGTCGGCGACCTTCACCTGGCCGTAGTTCTCCGTCCACTTCACGTCCATCGCGTTCGCGTAATAGGCCGCCGAGCGGGTCTTTCCGGCCGCCACCACTTCCACGAGCACGTTCTTCTTCTCGAATGCCGGATCGACCGGGAACGCGCCCTTCGACTGGCCCTTCGGAAGCTGAACGACCTTGCTCGCGTTCGGCCGGATCGAGTTGAACTGCCCCCCCGAACCCTGCACGAACGGATTGCGGCTGAACAGCAGTTCCACATCCATCTCGTAGTAGTTCACCGCCACCGATTCGAGGTTCTGCCACGAGAGGTTCAGATTCTTCCCCTCCACGGCCAGCTCGAACGCCGGTTCGGTCGCCGCGAGGTTCCCCTGCTTCTGGTCGCGATTGTCGGCATCGGCCACCTTATTGGCTTTGCCTTCCGCCTCGTCGAGCTGGTTCGAGATCGAGGCGAACAGATTGCGCCACTTGTCCACCGGGTGGTTCGCGTACTTGAGGGCCACCGAGCGGGCGTGGGCGGCGTCTTCACGGTAGAAGTCGAGGTAGGCGGCGCAATAGTCGTACTGCATCTTCGTCGGCACCTTCTCCGGGTTCACGCCGGCGAACGCGGCCATCGCTTCTTCAATTCGATCTTGCAGCAACAGGTAGTGCGTGACGGCGAGTTTGTCGGCGTCGTCGAGGTCTCGGCGGTAGGTGAGCATCGTCATCGTCGCGGCGTACTGGTTCGCGAGGCGGTCGTTGACGATCTGCCGTCGCGCACCGAGGCCGTGGGCGCGGGCGTTCACGAGCGGCTTGTATTCCAGGTGCTCGTACTGATGGCGAATCACCGGATCGACGACGAGCAGCGGGCTGACGATCGGCCCGCCGACTTCGGCGACGAAGCCATCCAAATGCTGCAGGTACTCGCGGGCCGTCGGCAGGTCGGCGTGCAGCAGGCTGTAGCTCCAGGTCGTCGGGTGGTACAGGTGCCGCTCGTGAAGCAAGCGAGTGACGGCCTCGAAGAAGCCACGGTCCTTCAGGCGGAAGGCGATCTTGTCGAGGTTGAGCGCCCGCACGTTTTCGCGGTTGAGGAACGCCAGTACCTCTTCGTTCGTGCCGTTCTGCGAAATGTAGTCCCAGTTCGTCGTGTCCACCTTCGTCGGCCGGTCGACGACGGTGAACGTCGCACCCGCGGGGGAGGCGAGGAACTTGTCCCCCTTGCCGATGTGCACCGGGAACTGCGGGAACGTGCCGGCCTTCGGGAAGTAGAAGAAATAGTCGATCGTGGCCGTGCGGTACGGTTCGAGGTCGAGCGGGATCGACTTCGTGAACTGTCCATTGTTCACCGCGATCGCGCCGATCGGGAGCTGCACGAGCGCGGTCAGTCGCTGCCGGCTGGAGGTGGGGTTCGTGACAACGACCTGGCAGCCGTAGACGGTGTGGACGAGGAACTCACCGGTCACGAACTTGTCGAATCGCTCGCCATTCTCGTCGCGGTAGCGGTCGCCGTTGCGGTAGAAGTTCTGGCTGACGAGGATGGGTGCCGCGCCGCCGACGGCATCCGCGCCCCGGACTTCCTCGTGGAACGCGATGGCGTGCCCGGCGGGCTTGAGCGTCATCGCGCCGGCTTCGAACTTCATGTCGTGCCGACCGGCCTCGGCGGGCAGGTCCAACACGGCGAGCGCGAACATCATCTCGGTGAAGTTCCGGGACGCGTCCGCAAGGTGCCGCGAGAGGAACGGGCCGTTCCCGGCGTGGGCAGCGTAGTCGCGCCAGAACGGGCTGACCGGTACCAAGTCCGCGAGCTGCACCTGGATCGGCAGGTGATAGTAGTTGTTCTCGGCCCACTCCATCGTGGGTTCGAGCTTCCGGAAGAAGAGGCGGATCGCCTCGCGTTTCCTGGCACGATCTTCGTCGAAGAACTCGGCGGCTTCGGCCTCCTTTTTCAGCATTTCGAGCTGTTCTCCGGCCTTATCGTCAGCCTTCGCGGCCATGTCCTTGGCCCGCTCCATCAACTTCTTTTCATCCATCTGCCGGCGGGCCGGGTCGCCCTTTCCATCGCGCTGGGGCATCTGCTTGGCCTTCTCGGCCGTAGCGCCGGCGCTGCGGCCCGAGAAGCCGCCGCCCGCCGGACCGGGTGCGGGGGCCGCGCCGGCGAGCGCCGGAGCATCGTCGGCTCGCCGCATTGCGTCGAGTGGCGGCGCCGCCGGCTTCGGCATTTCCTTCAGGTCCTTGCGGTATTGTTCCCCGCGCGCCTTCTGAAACTCGCCATCACCGAGGCCACCGGTCGCGACAGCGGTGTCGAACAAGAACAGCTCCCGGTCCGCACGCGGCGGCAGCAGCCGGAGCATGTCCTCGAAATGCCGGCCCGTCTTCGCGCTTTCGTTCGCGATCCGCTGCGCCAGCAACACGCGCTCGACGCTATTCAATCTCCCGTAGTTCCACGGTTGCAGATATCGCGACAGGTCCGCATCCAGCAGGTAATGGTCGAGGAAGGTCTTGTCCTTCTTGTTCGCCAGGTAAGGCTTCACGACCGCGCCGAAAAACTCCGGGTCCTTCTTGAACAGGAAGAAGTTCAACTCGTGCGAAGAATACTTCGAGTAGAGCGTCCGCTTCTCGTCGGCCTTCAGCTTGGGCCACGTCAGCACGAACGCGAACTCGGCGAGCTTCGGGTCCTTCGAGAGCGTCGAGTACAGCGCGTAGACCTTCGCGGTGCTGTCGAACAGTTCGAACCGGCTCGCGGCGATGTCGGCGAGCGCGAACTCCTGGTTCGGCGCCAGCACGCTCACCTGCTTCTGCTGCGTGAAGTGCTTCGCCGGGTCGAGGCCTTTCGCCAGTCGCAGGTCGGCGAACTTCGCCGCCTGCTCCGGCAGCGTCGCCGTCTTCACCGAGGTCGAGAGCGGATCGACCGCGACGACCGTGAGCATCGAATGCGGGCCGATCCCCTGACGCGGGATACGGATGACGCCGTCGGCGTCCGGCACGAGGTTCACCGCCACCGTCGACGCGTCCGCGAGGAAGTCGAGGTCCGCGAAGCCGGGCGACGACGCGTTCCCGCCTCCGCCGGCCGCCATCGGTTCCGAGGGTCTCTCGGACTTGGGGGCCGCCATACCGCCGAGGCCGCCAAACGCCTGGCCGCCCTCCGCCAGTTGCTCGCCCGTCTCCGTCGAGCGAATCGCCCACGGATTCAACAGGATCTGCGGCCGGTCCAGCATGTTGCCGGGGTACTTCTTCTGGTTCTTGCGATCCAACACGTAGCGGTATTCGTCGCCGATGTTCCGGCCCGTCAGGTACACCGACGGCGCGTACGCGGGGTAGACGCCGCCGAGCTCCGCATCCCGAACCTGGGCGAGATTGTCGAATGCCGAATAGGCTGGCTGGTACCGCGTGGCGAAGAGATGCACGCGCGCGAACTTCGACCCGTCCGTCAAGCGGATGACGATGTCGTCCCCTTCCGGCAGGATCGAGCGGATCGCGACCGGCTTGAGCGCCGGCAGTTGCATCTGCCGCGTCGCGCCGAGAACGCTCCCGGCGAAGGTCGTGCCTTCGACGATGCGAACGCGGACCTTTTCGTTCTGCGATTTCAAGTACAGATCGTAGTCGCCCGGCGCGAGGCCGCGCAGCTCCACGCGACCATTCGCGATTGCCAGTGAATCAAACTTGTCGGCGCGGATCGTGCCGCCCTTCACCTCGAAGAGTGCCAACTCCGCCCGGCTCGGCTGCGCGAGCGAACCGAGGTACGGCACCGACACCACGTCCCCGGCCTTGGCGTGCAGCGCCTGACGGTAAGTATGCCGATTCGTCGCCAGCGTCCACGAATGCGACACGCCTTCCGGCCCCGTCGCCGTCACGGTCGCGATGTCCGGAAGCGAGCCGAGTTTCACGCGGCCCATCGCGTCGGTCTTCAGCGACACATTCACCGGCTCCTTGAAGTCCCGGTGCTTGATGCGAACCTGCACCGCCCGGTCCGGCTTCGCCTCGCCGCTGCGGCCCAGCAACTCGACCACGTACTCCTCGCCGAACTTCGCGAAGTGCAGGTCCTCGATCTTGTCCGTCGCGTCGATGCCGTTGAGCGCGAAGGTCTGCCCCGCCGCCATCATGATCGATTTGTCGGTGGCGAGGTTCTTCACCGTCGACACGAGTTGCACCGCGATCGAGGCCGTGCGCGCCGGCACGCGAATCTCGTGTGTCGACTCGCGGTCCTCGAACAGCTTGAAGTCGGGGACTTCCACCGCCGTCGCGATGCCGGAAAGATCCGTCGAGGTGATGCGCAGCTTGTTCTCGGTCAGGAGTTTCGTCGAGACTGGGATCCCGTTGAGGAACAATCCCGGCCGCACGATCAGGTTTGCCACCCGCTGCGTCAGCAGGCTCTCGCGATCGAGGTGGAATCCGGCCGTGAGGCGGTAGCTTTCCCCTTGATGGTCCAGGTAGTCGAGGCTGGCGAAGTCGCCGCTGCGCAGCACGATCGGATGCCGTCCGGGGGCGTTGCTGTACGGCACCGTCACCACGCCGTCCTTGTCGGGCGTGTACTCCGAACCGCCGAGCCAGACCGTCGCGCCGGCCACAGGTTTGTTGCTCTCGTCGATCACGCGAATGTTGTGCCCGACCGTGCCATTCGTCGCCACCGGACGCAGCCGACCCTTGCGGATCAGCGCCCGGCTGCTCTTCCCGCCGCCGATGAAGTCGATCACGTACACGCCCGGCTTCTTCAACTCCGGGAACTCGAACGTCCGCGCCATCCGCCGCAACGGCGCCTCCGAATACGCGTGCGCCGTCTCGCTGTTCGCCACGAGGCCGTCGAGGTTGATGTCGGTGTCGATCTCCCGCAGCGTCGACCGGTACACGTTCGTCGTGTTGATCTCGAAGACCTTAACCAGTAGGCTCGACACGTTCTTCACGAACAGGTCCAGCTTCACCGCCTCATCCACCGCGTAGTCGACCTTGTTCGTCGCCGCGAAGTCGATGTCGATGCGATCCTTGATGGCGCGGAAGAGTTCCGGAGGCAGTTTCGCCGCCCACTCCTCCGCGTCTCCCAGGCCGTTCTCGGCCTTCGTCTCCGCGAAGAGATGCATGAGATAAACGTCGTTGATGTACGGTTCGAATTCCTTGGTCGAAGTCGCCGCGATGAAGAAGTGTTTGAGATAGCTTCGCACCAATTCCTCGTCGCCACCGATGCGGGGCATCAGCGTCAGCGGAGAATACTCCGCGTTCAGGTCGCACGGGTGCCGGCGCAGCTCCTCGGATTCGAGCATCGCCTTCGCCATGTACCCCTGGAACCGCGGCAACTTCAGATACTCCATGAAGCGGTCCTTGTCGTAGGTGCCGCCAGCGCGATCGAAGACCAAACGATGATAAAGGACGTGCGCTTTGAGCGAGTTGAACGCGACCGGCAGCTTCGACACGAATACTTGCAGCGATTCCAGGAACGCCTGCGTCTGCTTCCGGTCGCGCTTCCAGTCGGAGTCGGCACCGGGCTGCAAACGCACCAGGTAGGCGTTCACATACGCCGCAGTCGTGGATACGGCCGGATGGATCTTGGCCAGTTCTTCGAGCTGCGCCTTCGTCAGTTGCGAGTGGATGCCGATGGAGCCGAACCCGCCGGAGTGCTGTGACTTCAAGTCCTCGTCGATGAGCTTGAGCAGGTTCGGCGCATCCGGCCGCGTCATCCGTTGGAGCAGGTGTCGGCGCTTCTCCCAGTTGAGTTCGACGCCGGCCAGCCAGTCCAGTGCCGAATCCTCGAAGTTGTCGGTATTCCCCCAGCGGCGCAGCGAATCGACGAGCAGCGTATCCTTGGCGATGAGCTTCGGATTCAGGCTCGTCGGCAGATTCGGCGCGACGCCGAGCGTTTCCTTTTGATGATTGAACGACACCCCCACGCGCGACCGGAGGTATGCCAGCGCCTTCTGCGGGTCCTTCTCGTAAGTGAGCAGCACGTGACGCGTGACGATCTCGTTGTACCGCCGCGTCTGCCCGTGCCGTTCGAGCCACGGCTTCTGATAGCCATCGAGCTTCTCGTACTGCTCGGTGTTGAGGAAGTGCAGGCAGTGGTAGTAGTAATAGTCTTCGGTGCCCGGAATCAGTTGCTTGAGCACGGCCGCGCGGTCCTTGGCCAGCGCGAAGTCCTCCGCGAACGGCACATCGGCGGCGAATCCAGCGGCGAAACTCGTCATCATGACGGCGATCCCGAGGGAGAATCGGTTCATCGGCGCACCCGTTCAGAGTAGACGTGGCGAAACCTCGACGCCGATAGCGTACCAGAAATGCTGTTTCGAGTCTGTAACGGGTGTGCAGACTTGGCTGGCACCGGGAAAATCCGCCGTGCCCGCTTCGACGAGATCAGGAACCGACGGGGAAGTACGTCCGGCTGATCCACAGAAGCAAGCCCAGCAGGGCGGCCCCAAGTGCTAGGCTACCGCCGATCAGCCACTTCTCGGCCGGCAGCAGGGGCTCGGCCACGACGTTCGCCAGTTCCCGCGCCGTCTCGGCGTCGCTCGGTCGGACCAATGGCGGTTCCATGTCAACGACCTCCCGCCGGCACGCCGTGGAAGAACAACCACGAGATCGCCAGCCCGATCCAGATGACGAAGCCGAACAAGCTCACGACATAGACCAGTGCCAGCTTGCCCAGCCCTTCGGCCCACAAGCGGCGGACGTTCGTGGCGAGGCCGATGCTGACGAACGTGAGCACGAAGAAGATCCGTCGGAACACGTCGGCCTGTTCGGTTCCGCGTTTCAGGTCGGCGATTGATTCCGGGCTGGCCTGGCCGAGAAAGAAGAACGCGCCGAACGTCAGGGCATAACCGAAGACGAACTTCGGAAATCGCTCCCAGATCTCGCGCCAGGGCAGCTTGCCGCCTTCTCGCTTGTCGATCTTCCAGCTCCAGATCGCGGAGAGGACGACGGCCCAAACGCCGATGAACACGTCGATGAAGACCTTCACCGTCGTGGTCGTCAGAGCCATCGCTTTGCGGCCGGGGTCTGCGGGATCGGGAAAGTAGAACGCGGCCACAATCTCGCCGCTGGAGAAGGCCGCGCCGTCGGTCTTCACGGCCAGCCCCATCCAGCCCGCCGCAACCATCGGATCATTCGGCAAGAGCCAGTGAGCGAGGCCCGGCAAGACGAGCATTTCGATGACGGCGAACACGACGACCAGCGACGATACCATGACCGGCACGACGGGCCGGGCGCGGATTGCGGCTCCAGTCGTGATCGCGGCCGTCACGCCGCAGATCGAGATTCCCGACGCGAGCGGAGCGGACCATTCGCGGCTGAAACCGAAAACCTTGCGGGCGATCAGGTACACGAGCGCCCAGTAGATGAGGTAGGCCTCGATAATGGCGGCCAGTCCGCGGAACAGAATGGCGTGGGTTCGCCCAGCCTCTTCGGCCGCCTTGGCACCGAGGACGGCACCGTAGACGACGATGCCGGCCTTGATGAACAGTTCCGGACGGGCAGCCTCCTTGAACCAGGTTGCGACGCGGGGGAAGAGATTGCCGATCGCAAGCCCACCGAGCAGCGCGAGCAGGTAGCCGGCTTCGCCGGTCAGCCCGAGCGACCAACCGACGCCGGGCGGGCGACGGTTCGGCGTCGCCGCGATGTAGGAATTGTGGCCAATCACCCAACAGGCGAACGCGAAGACGAAGAGCAGGGAGAACCGGCCGGCAAATCGAGCGGGATCGGAGCAGAGAAATTTCGCGCCGGCCGACAACACGACGATCAGGAAGACGAACGTGGCAACCAGCGCCCCCGGTCCGGTGAGACCGGCATATGCCGACGAAGCCGGTACAAGCGCTTTCGCGGGATCGGCCCACTCCTTCACGGACACGGCCCAGCCAAGCACGTTGGCGCCAGCCAACGAGCACAAGCTCATCGCGACGATCAGGAGGCCAAGGATCACGGCCAGAATATCTTCCGTGCGCAACCACGATTTCATGGAGAGGACGAGCCTGTCGGCGGTGGGTGGAGGCTGTTATGCACGTCGAAGCGGAAATGGCCAGAATGAAATCAGGAAGCCTCCGCCGGGTCGGCGACGAACCGCAGGGAAATCGAGTTCAGGCAGTGCCGCTCGCCGGTCGGCTTCGGACCATCCGGAAAGACGTGGCCGAGGTGGCCGCCGCATCGGGCGCAGACGAGTTCCGAGCGAACCATGCCGTGGCTGGTATCGCGACGAATCGCGATGTGATCGGGATCATACGGGGCGGAGAAACTGGGCCAGCCGGTGCCCGAATCGAACTTCGCCGTCGAACGATAGAGCGGAAGATCACAAAGCCGGCAGTGATAGGTTCCCGGTTCCTTGTTCGCGAGCAGACCGCCGCAGAACGGCGGCTCGGTGCCCTGATGCAGCAGGACGCGCCGTTCCTCGGCGGTCAGCTTCGCGATGAGTTGCTTGAGCTGATCGTCCGAGGGTCGCGTCAGGTCGAATCCCGACGAAGAAATCTGAGCGGAGTCCAAAGACATCGCGGTCGGCCTTTCCGATGGTGCTGAATCGATCGTTCATATTTGCTATTGGATTTCGCGGATCTTCACGTTGCGGAACGCGGTCGGGCCATGGTCGGCCTGCAGCAGGAACGGGCCGCTCGGCGTCTCCTTCCTGACGTAGTTCGCGCCGGTCGGCGTCTGAAAATCCACGTTCTCGTGGATCATCTGGCCGTTGAGCGTCGCCTTCACCAGCTTCGCGTTCATGATCTTCTCGCCCTTGTCGTTGAAGCGCGGGGCGCGGAACGTCGCCGACAGCGTCTGCCATTCACCCGCCGGCTTGGCGGCGTTCACCCGCGGAGCAACGCCCTTGTCGATGTGGTGGTACTTCGGCTTCTCCTCGGCACGCGGGTAGATGCCGCCGCAGTCGTCGCCGGTGAGTTCGCCCTTCTTGCCAGCAGTGTCGCGAAGCTGAATCTCGTAGACACCGCCGAACTTGATTCCGGAATTCGAGTTCTTCCCGAGAAGGAACTCGACATGAACCTCAACGTCCTTGTAGTCCTTTTTCGTCACGAGGTTCGGCAATCGACCCGTCGTGCCGTTGACCCACACGGCCCCTTCGCCCTCGGCCGCGAGGCGGTTCGGTTTCTCCTTGTCGAGTGCCGCGTCCTTCGCGAATTTCCAACCCGCGTCAACCTTTCGCCAGGGCGAATCGGTGCCCGTCTTGAGCAGTTCGACCCAGCCGTCGCCAGCGGCCGGCTTGGCCGGATCGGCGGCGAACGCCACCATCGAAAGCGAGAACGAGAGGGCCAAGGCCAGCGGTCGCATGTTCGGCTCCGGAATTGGGAGAAGTCCCGGCGGTCGGTTTCGGCTATTATGTTCCTCCGTCCGACGGAATGCCAGCACCCCGCATCCTCTTCCCGGAGTTTCCGCCATGTCGCTCGATCGGAGAACCTTCCTGATGGCCAGCACCGCTCTCGCCGCCGGCGCGACGCTCGGCCGTGCCGCCAACGCGAACAAGCATTGGGTCTTCATCGGCTGCTACACCGGCGGCAAGGGCGACAGCAAGGGCATCGGCCGCTGCGCGTTCGACCCTGCGACCGGCCAACTCGGCGAGCCAGAGACCGCGGCGGAAGTCGGAAGCCCGTCGTTCCTGGCCGTCTCGGCGAACAACAAGTTCCTCTACGCCGTCGGTGAAGGCGGCGCGAGCGGGAAAAAGGGCGGCGGCGTGTACGCCTACGCGCTCGACGCGGCGTCCGGAAAACTGACGCTGCTCAACGACGGTGACAGCGTCGGTTCCGGGCCGTGCCACGTCAGCGTCGATGGAAGCGGGAAGATGCTCTTCGTCGCGAACTACGGCGGCGGCAGCAGCACCGCCTTCGCCGTGAACCCCGACGGCCGGCTCGATAAGCAGATTGGCTTCCACCAGTACAAGGGTGGCAGCGTGGACCCGAATCGGCAGAAGGCTCCGCACTCGCACTGCACGGCATTCACCAAGGCGGGCACGCACTGCTTCGTCGTCGACCTCGGCCTCGACGCCGTCATGGTCCATGCGGTTGATCCTACGGCCGGGAAAGTCTCGGCGGAGGCGCACACCATCGCGATGCCCAAGGGCAGCGGCCCGCGGCACATCGCCCTCAACGCCGACGAAACGATCGCGTACGTCAACGGCGAACTGGACATGACCGTGAATGTTGTGAAGCTCGATCTGAAGGGCCACAAATTCGAAGTGATTCAATCACTCTCGACCGTCCCGGAAGGGAAGCCGATGAAGGGCTACAGCACGGCCGAAGTGAAGATCCACCCGAACGGGAAGTTCGTCTACGTTTCGAATCGCGGCCAGAACAGCATCGGCGCCTTCGCGGTCCTGGACGGCGGCAAGCTGAAGGCGATCGGCCACATCACCGGCGACATCAAGACGCCGCGCAACTTCAACATCGATCCGAGCGGAAAGTGGATGCTGATTGCGAATCAGGACGGCCACACCGTGCAGGTCTACAAGATGCAGGACGACGGCCTGGCTACTCCGACCGATTCGATCGTGAAGTACGGCAGCCCCGTCTGCGTGAAATTCGCCCCGATGGGTTAATCGAAAGAAGCCCGCGGACGAGCGTCCGCGGGCTTCATCGTTCCAACCGCTTCCGCAAATACGTCGCCAGTTCCTGCCCCACGTCGGCATCCGTGCGCAGCCGCACGTAGTCGCACTCCAGCGTCCGGCACGCCGCTTCAATCTCCGCGAGATGCTGGTTAAACCCCTTCAAGTACTCCTCCCGCACCGAGAGCGGATCGGTGTTCAGTTCCGGCCACTCTTCCAAGCCCTTGAACAAAGTCGGGTGCCGGAACGGGAAGTCCATCTCGGCGGCGTCCAGCACCTGAATCACAATCACCTCGTGCTTCTGATACTTCAAGTGTCGGATGCCTTCGACGAGCGGCGGCACGTCGTCGAGCAGATCACTGAAAAGGAAGACAATCCCGCGCCGACCCAGCCGGCCGGCGAGTTCGTCCACCATCGCGCCGGTATTGGCGGGCCGATCGGTGGGACCGTCAAGCAGCAGGCGGAGAAGTTCGCGGTAGTGGTTGCCGGCCCGTGCCGAGGGGCGCAGGAAGTGGCGCACCGTCTTGTCGAACGTCGCGAGGCCGACGCTGTCCGTTTGTTGGAGAATCAGGAACGCCAGCGCCGCCGCGGCCCGGCACGCCGTCTCGTATTTCGATCGCTCCCCGCTGCGTACCTTCATCGACTCGCTCGCGTCGACGAGCATCCACGCGACGAGGTTGGTCTCCTGTTCGTACTGCTTCAGGTGGTAGCGTTCGGTACGGCCGTAGACCTTCCAGTCGATGTGCTTGATGTCGTCGCCGGGCGAGTATTCGCGGTGCTGGGCGAACTCGACGGCGAAGCCGAACTGCGGACTCTTGTGCCGCCCGGCGAGGTGGCCCTCGACGACCTGACGCGCCTCGAGTTCGAGGGCGTCGATCTTCGCGAGCAGTTCGGCCGGCAGCGGCGTCATGGCGGGCCTACTCGAAGAGGGCGGCGACGAAGCCGTCGGGGTCGAATGGTTCGAGGTCGTCGATACCTTCGCCGACGCCGACGAACTTCACCGGCAGGCCAACCTTCTGCTTGATGGCGAAGACGGCGCCGCCCTTTGCGGTGCCGTCGAGCTTCGAGAGGATGATGCCCGTGCACTTCACCGACTTGCTGAACTGCTCCGCCTGAACGACGGCGTTTTGGCCCGTCGTCGCATCCAGCACCATAAACACCTCGTGCGGCGCGCCCGGGATCTGCCGGCTGACGACGGTGTGGATCTTCTCCAACTCCTTCATGAGGTGCGTCTGCGTATGAAGGCGGCCGGCGGTATCCACGATCAGCACGTCCACCTTTCGCGCCTTCGCCGCCTCGCAGGCGTCGTGCGCGACGGCGGCCGGTTGGACGTTCTGCCCCTGCTTGACGATATCGCACCCGATGCGGCCGGCCCACACGGTCAGTTGCTCGACGGCCGCGGCGCGGAACGTGTCGCACGCGCCGAGCATCACCGTCTTGCCTTCCCCCTGCAACCGTTTCGCGAGCTTCGCGATCGAGGTCGTCTTCCCCGACCCGTTCACGCCCGCGATCATGATGACCGTCGGCCCGGACGGCGCGGTGCGGATGCCCTCGGCCGGATCGGCGAGCAGGTCGCGGAGTTTGGCCTTCACGAACGCGCGCACGTCGTCGCCGACCTCGCGGTCGATGTACGCCTTGCGAACTTCGTCCACGATCGTCGTCGCGGCCTTCGTGCCCACGTCGGCGAGAAGCAGCCGCTCCTCGAGCTTCGCGAGGAAATCCTTGTCCACGCGGTGCTGGCCGGTGAACAGGTCGACCACGCCGGAGAAGACGGAACGCGTCTTCGCGAGGCCCGATTTGATCTTCGTGAACAGCCGGCCGAGCATGGTAAACCTTCAAAGGTTCGCGATCGAGCAAACAGAAATCTTAGCGGAACATCCGTGCGGCGTCCGCGCGGTCGATCTGGATAATCTTGGATGGATCGGGTAAATCAACAGTTGGCGACCACTTCGTATCCCGTTCGAGACCACCGACCAATGACGGACGCGCCCGCATCGAAATCCCGCACAATCCTGGCCGATTTGCTGGCGTCGCTGGTGGTCTTCATGGTGGCGCTGCCGCTGTGCGTCGCCATCTCGAAAGCGTGCGGTCTGCCGCCAGAGGCCGGCGTCATCACCGGCATCGTCGGCGGTCTCGTCGTCGGCCTCGTCGCTGGCAGCCCTCTGCAGGTCAGCGGGCCCGCAGCCGGGTTGATCGTCCTCGTGCTCACCTATGTCAACTCGCCCGATGGACTCGCGCGGCTCGGCTGGATCGTCCTGCTCAGTGGCCTCCTGCAATTGCTCGCCGGCGCCCTGCGCCTCGGCCAGTGGTTCCGCGCCGTCTCGCCCGCCGTCGTCCTCGGCATGCTCGCCGGCATCGGCCTCATCATCCTCGCCAAGCAGTTCCACGTCCTCTTCGACCGCGCCGCCCCCGAGAAGATCGCCGACGCCTTCCTCGCCGCACCCGACACGCTCCGCGCGGCGATCGAATCGTCCGAAGGCTCCGCCCGATCCGCCGGCCTCATCGGCTTGCTGACAGTTGCCGTCATGGTTCTCTGGAAGTCGCTCGCCCCGAAGCCGGTGTCGGTCGTGCCCGCCGCCGTCGTCGCCGTTGCCGCCGCCACGGCGCTCGCCGAACTCACCGGTTGGACGGTCGCCAAGGTGCAGGTTTCGCGTCTCGAAGACGGTATTCGATTGCTAAACCTCATCGACTGGCAACGCTTCCTCCTGGACCCGAAGATCTGGGGCGCCGCCGTGACCGTCGCGCTGATCGCCAGCGCCGAATCGCTCCTGTGCGCCGCGGCCGTGGACGCCAAGCACACCGGCCCGCGCACCCGCTTCGACCGCGAACTCGCCGCGCAGGGACTCGGCAACGCGATTTGTGGCGTCCTCGGCGTGTTGCCCATGACCGGTGTCATCGTCCGCAGTGCCGCCAACGTCGAGGCCGGCGCCAAGACCCGCCTCTCCGCTATCCTCCACGGTGCCTGGCTCCTGCTCTTCGTCGTCTTCCTGCCTGTCGTCCTCACGCGCGTGCCCGTCGCCGCCCTCGCCGGCGTGCTCGTCGTCACCGGCTGGAAACTCCTTGAAATCTCGGAGGCGCGGAAACTCCTCAAGGAAAGTCGGGCCGAGTTCGTCATCTTCCTGGCGACCGCGCTCGGCGTCGTCCTCGCCGACCTCCTCGCCGGCGTCCTCCTCGGCATCGCCCTCACGGCCGTCCGACTCCTGCACCGCTTCTCGCAGATCGAGATCCAGGCAACGAGCGACCCCATCGGCAAACGCGTCGACCTTCACCTCGGCGGCGCGGGTACCTTCCTCAGCCTGCCCCGACTGGCGTCCGCCCTGGACCTCGTCCCGCGCGGCAAGGAATTGCATGTCCACCTCGAACAACTGCGCACGGTCGATCACGCGATCTTCGACCTGCTGCACAAATTCAAGGGACAATACGAATCCTCGGGCGGCAAGTTCGTGATCGACTATGACGACTTGCAACTGCGCTTTCATGGCCGACCCGGGCCACGCAACGATTCAACATCGTAGACCCGGGCAGCGCTGGCTTTCGCCCCTCACCACGGCTCTGGAACGGCCATCACCAGACATCGACAAAGAATCGAATTTCCAGACTGGAATCCCTCACGAACCCGCAAGGGTTTCATCGAGTTTCCGACGAACCCCGTTCCAAAGGCCCGTCAGTTCGGCTTCGATCTGAGCCTGCAGCACGGCCTTCGGCACCATTTTGATCAACCCGGTCCGCTCGACGACTTCCGCCGACCAGACGACGCACGTGCCGATTCCGTCGTCGGTGAACTCGAAACGACCCGCGACGGTCAGCGTCGCGCCGGGCAGTCGATTCACCAGTTGAAACGATGCCGCGGACTGATCTCGGACCATCGTCAACGTTGTTTCGATCGGAGCCACGGCCCATCGAAATCGCGATGGTGCCGTCCAGTTCGCGGTCTGTGAATCGGCGGCGTGCACGGAGGCGCCAGGCGCGCAGGCGGCCAGAAAGCGCGCGTCGGCCAGTCGCTCGGCGATTTGGCTTCGCGGATACGGGAAACGTACTTCGCCATTAAATCGGACCATTTTCACCGATTTCCAGAATGCAACCGATCCGTCTTCTCATAAACGGGAAAAAATGCCGTTAATTTTTTGCTGGACCGCGAGAAGTCGACACATTACTCTCCTATACCTTCAGGACAGTCTATTTCCCACCCGGCCGACGAAGGGGCCGAGCTTGTTTTCCGACGATCTGCGAAAGGGTACCATCATTCAACCCATACTTCCGCGGCCGACGCTTCCCGCCGCTCCCCGACCCCACGGCCTGCGTCGCGCGGCCGGTGCGATTTTCAACTGGATCAATGTCCTGCCGTTCCTCGGCATCCACGTAGCCTGTATCGCCGTTTTCTTCGTCGAGTTCCACTGGTGGGCCATCCCGCTCTTCCTGACGACCTATTCGCTGCGCGTCTGGGCGCTGACCGCCGGCTTCCACCGCTATTTCGCGCACCGCGCCTACAAGACTTCACGCTGGTTCCAGTTCGTCATCGCCACCATCGGCTCGGCCGCGATCCAGAAAGGTCCGATGTGGTGGGCCGGCGAACACCGCCAGCACCACCGCCACTCCGACCAGGACGGCGACCCGCACAGCCCCATCAAGAAATCGGTCTTCTGGGCCCACATCGGTTGGATCATCAGTCGCGGCAACGGCGACACCGACTGGCACGAAATGAAGGACTGGAACAAGTTTCCCGAACTCAAGTGGCTCGATCGCTTCCACTGGATTCCCGGCGCGCTGCTCGGTGTCGGCTGCTGGTACTTCGGCGGACCGACGGCGCTCGTCTGGGGCTTCGTCCTCAGCACGGTCGCGGTCTACCACGTGACCTTCTGCGTGAACTCCGTCTGCCACCTGTTTGGCTATCGTCGCTTCGAGACGACCGATCAAAGCCGCAACAACTGGTGGGTGGCCCTGTTGACCTTCGGCGAAGGCTGGCACAACAACCACCACCACTACCAGAGCAGCGCCCGGCAAGGCTTCGCTTGGTACGAAGTGGACATCTCCTACATGTCCTTGAAAGTCCTGTCCTGGCTGGGAATCGTGTGGGACTTGCGCGAACCGACGCCCCGGGCCTTGCAGAAGAACCTCATCGGCTGCGCCACGACGGCCAAAGTCCTCGATGGTCAGATCCCGGCTCCGGCACCTGAGCCGAACGAATCGCCGCTCGCGGGCTGATTTGGATACGAATCATTTCGGGGAGCCAATCCGCGCGGATTGGCTCCCCGTTTTCGTTCCGGGAATCGGCGGAGCGATTCCGGACAAGCCGCTCCGCACGTAACTGTCATCCTGAAAATCGTTTGCGACAACTCCAGTTGTGATTCCGGTTTGGAGGCATGATTCCACGGAGGGGTGGCAACGGAACCGAAAAAGACAAATCGGACAGATCCATTTCGTCAGCGATCGAACGCCGCGCCATCCGACGCCCCGATCACCGTGCCGGGCGGAGCGTCGCCGCGAGTTGGGCGAGCCGTTTCTCCCAAAACTGCTGATAGTCGAAAGCGCACGAAGCGTGCGCGCCGATGACCATGGGTTTCACCCCGTCCGGGGTCTGCGCATCCATTTTGATCGCGCTGAGCACGACCAGTTTCGTGAGGTTCGGATCCGATCCGCTCACCTTGAATCGCAAGGTATCGATCCCGCGACGCTCGCCGGAGTTGGGGCTGTCACCCAACGGGGGATCGGTCAGTTCCTGCCAGTTCTTCAAGCCGTAGAGCTTGTCGTATTGCTCGCGGAGATACTCCCGCAAGGCCGCCATCGGTTCGTCGCTGGTCGGCGCGAGCAACAGCACGGCCAGCCGGGCGCGGGGCTTGATGTCACGCTTGACACGGGAGACGAACTCGGCATCGAACACGATATCGGCCTTGGGGTCTTCGATGCGCGGGTCGGGGAGTTTCTTCCACCAGCCGTCGCCGTCGGTGAGCCGGTAGTCGGCGGCTTCCCCGACAAGCAGCACGCTGGCGGACGTGGTTTCCTTCCAGTCGTTGCGGGTGGCCAGAAATGAAAGGCGATTCCGAATGTCGTCGAGGTCGGGGGCCATCTGGTTGGCTTCCGATTCCGGAGCCAGCGCGAAGAACCAGTATCCGATACCCTTGTGGGCGATGGCGTAGGCCTCGCCGACATGAACGCCGCTGCCGAGTCTTGGCGTGGCCGTGCCGCGGAATGTCGTCTTGAGCGCCGGCAGACCGGCCCAGACGGCCCCCTCCTCGTCGTGCGCGTCGAGGTCGTCAAACAGCGGACGGAGGCGGTCGGTGATGCCCTCTTTCAGTTCGCCAGGCTGGGGATTCCGCGTGCTGTAGTCTCGGGCTTCGATGGCGACGACGGCCGTACCGCCGATCCGTTTCAGACCGAGCAGATTCACCCCCAACAGCGCCTTCGCATCATCGTCGCGCTCCCAATTCGGCACGGGTAGCCGATACGCGGCGTTTCGTTCCTCGAACTGCACGGTCCCGGACGGCCCGCCGGCCCCGGAGTTGAGCTTTCCAATGACCGCCACGCCGATGGCGATGGCCGTGGCCACGACGGCAAGCACGCCCAACAACGGTTTCCACGAGGTCTGCTCCCCGTATTGGCGGGCACGGACCAGCGGCCGCTCAGGAGCCGTCGACGGTACTTCCACGGACGGTGGCGGTAAGGCTGCCGGCATTGGGGGTGCGGGAGCCGGCGGGAGCGGTTCGGAAAACGTCGCGGTTGGCGCGTCGGCCCCCAAAAGATCGCCGCGGTCGGGTGGAAAGAGCGAACGCGTCAGATCGAACTGGTCCGCCATCGGCGGTGGGGCGACGGGCGGCGGAACGGCCGGGCCAAGTGTGAACCGCATGCCACAACGCGGACAGGTGAGGATCGCCCCAGGTGGCACCTGCGTCGGATCAAACAAGAATGGGCAGTTGGGATTCGGGCACTTCAGGGCGTTCGCCATAACTCGATTCCGTCGCACAGGGAGTGCCGAGAGCAAAGGCGATTATAGCTGATTCAGATCGGTATTCGTTAGTGGTCTTAACTGATTGCCGGTAGAGAGTTACTGCCTGGTGAGAATATCGGAGTTTTAGACGAAATGGCCAAGCTGTCCCGATCCTCCGTTTAAAATCCCGACAATGGCATTCAGGTGCGCCGACAATTCGCGGTTGACTTCACATAGGGCCGTTCTAGATATGCTTTGAAAATTCGGATTTCAGCCCCGATCAAAGGCCGTAGCCGCAATCGAATCGAGTTGGCCTTTGGAGACCCCATTTATGACCCCCGCCGGCGGACTAGCGACCGGTCTTGCATTTCTGCCCCGGTGGCTGGCGGACGACGACGCTTGCACGCTGGAGGCGGCGCTACCGTCGTGGGTCGGAGCTGCCGGCTGGCGGGAAGCGGGGATCGCATGGCCCTTGGAGAGCAATCCCAAGACTTGCGTGACGGCGACCGCCGAACGAGCCACGACGAACGCAACGCCGCCGCATGAATTGCCGGAAGTCGCAAAAACTCTTGCAAATGGCACGCCAACGGTGTTGTGGCAAGTCCCGGGCACCTCCGGACGCCTCTACACGCGAATCGCTCCGAGCGGACGGGCCTTTGGAGCGATTTGGGCCGAGCGATCCATCCATGAACCCTGGACGGATACCGACCGCAATTATCTGATTCTCGCGGCGAGGATGATCGAAAAGTCGACGCACCTTTCGCGAGCCATCGGACCGATCCTCGAACCGACTCGGCTCGAACAGCGCCTGAAGGACGCCGCCGTCATCGCCGGCCGCATGGCGCACGACTTCGATAACATCCTGACCGGCATCATGGGTTTTACCGACCTTTCGATGCCCCTCGCGCCCGTCGGTTCGCAGTTGGCCCGCTTTTTGGGTGAAATCAACTCTGTCGGGGCCCGCGGCATCGTCTTCACGCAGCAATTGCACCAGTTGAGCCGCAGCGCGCAGATCAAACCGATGCCTGGGTCGGTCTCCTCGACGGTGGCCAAGGAATCCGGTCGGCTGAAAGCCCTGTACCCGAATGGCGCGACGGTCGAGAACCGCGTACCGGCGAACCTCGCCGCCGTCGCGATGGACGCCGGACCTCTGGGGACGGTGCTCGGTCATCTGATCGAAAACGCGATCCATGCCTCGCCGGCCGGATCCACGGTGACAGTGACGGCACGGGCCGTCGATCTGACACCGGAGGAAGCGCGAGGTTATCTCGGCCGCGTCGAACCTGGCCCGAACATCGAAGTGACCGTGGCCGATACGGGCAGCGGCATCAAGCCGGACGTGAAGGCGCGACTCTTCGCCGAACCGTTCTACACCACGAAGGTCCGCCATCGCGGCTTGGGCCTCGCGATCGTCTATCGCACTCTGTTCGCACACCGGGGAGGGATTCGCATCGACGCGGCCGTTCCTCCCGAACCCGGTACCCTCGTCCGCGTCGTGTTTCCCATCGCTTCGGCCCGACCGGCGGTCGCACCGACGGCGTCCCTTTCCGCAACCACCACCGGAGGTTAACCCATGCTCGTCGACACCGAAGACCGCCTGCGCACGACGCCGCGCCCGGCCAAGTCGCTCGCCCCGATCAACGAACTTCAGAGCAGCGGCGACATCAACATCCTGATCGTGGATGATGATTCCGCGACCTGTTCCGTGATTCAGGCCGCGCTCGCGAACCGCGACTTCGTCATCGACACCGTCTCCGATCCGACCATGGTCGAGTCGGCCCTGTCGTCGAAGACCCAATACCACCTGATCATTCTGGACTATGTCATCCCCGGTCTCGAACCGGATCAGGTCTTCAACTGGGTGAAAGAGCACCAACCCGATGCAAACGTCGTGGTTGTCACCGGCTACCCGTCCGTGGACAGCGCCCTCAACTGCCTCCGCGCCCGCACCTACGACTACCTGACCAAGCCGTTCCAGGTCGATCAACTGCGCGAGATCGTCATCCGCTGCCTCGAAAGCAAGGGCCTGCTTCGGATGACCGAAGAAGCCCTGCGGGAATCGCTCGGCGCGACCATCCGCGAGCGCCGCAAGGGCCTCGGTTTCACGCTCTCGAACATGAGCGAGCGCACCGGTGTCTCCCTCGGCTATCTGTCGCAGATCGAACTGGGCAAGAACTCCGCCTCGATCGAGACGCTCTATCGCATCTGCCTCGCGCTCGGCATCAAGATGAGCGATCTGTTCACGGCCGTGCAGCGGCACTAATCGAATGATGAAGGGTGAACGATGAATGCCCGCGGTTCCGACCGCGGGCTTTTTCTTTTCCCCTCACGATGCATCGGATAAACTGATACTTCCCGCCGACGAGACCTTTCCCATGCCGTGTCGACTTTCCGTATTCGCGATCCTGATGATTTCGACCGCCGCCTCCGGGCAAACGATCGACTTCAACCGGGACATCCGGCCGATCCTTTCGAACACCTGTTACCAGTGTCATGGGCCGGACGAGAAGGAACGCAAGGGGGACCTGCGATTGGACACGCAGGAAGGCGGGCATGAGTTCGCCATCGTGCCCGGCAAGCCGGAGGAAAGCTCGCTCATCGAGCGCATCACGACGAAGCAGGGCGGGCTGATGCCGCCGAAAAAGACAGGAAAGACGCTGACCGAGAAGGAGATCGAGCTGCTGAAGCAGTGGGTGAAGCAGGGGGCCAAGTACGCAACGCATTGGTCATACGTCGCCCCGAAACGACCAATGGTGCCGGCGGGAGCGAAGCATCCAGTCGATGCGTTCCTACTCGCGGAACTGAAAAAGAAGAAACTCGGCTATCAACCCGAGGCGGACCGGTACACGCTGGCCCGTCGCGTGGCGCTCGACCTGACGGGGCTGCCACCAAGCTGGAAGGAAGTTGAAGCGTTCGTCAACGACAAGGCCCCGAACGCCTACGAGAAGTTCGTGGACGCGCAGATCGCGAAGCCGGCCTATGGCGAGCACTGGGCGCGGACCTGGCTGGACCTCGCACGCTACGCGGACAGCGCCGGCTACGCCGACGACCCGGCCCGCACCATCTGGGCCTACCGCGACTACGTCATCAAGAGCTTCAACGCGAACAAGCCGTTCGATCAATTCACGATCGAACAGATCGCCGGGGACTTGCTGCCGAACCCGACGGAGGAGCAGCTCATCGCGACGGCGTTCCACCGGAACACGCTGACGAACAACGAGGGCGGCACCAGCGACGAGGAGTTCCGCAGCGTCGCCATCGTCGACCGCGTGAACACGACGCTGACCACTTGGATGGGCACCTCCATCGCGTGCGCCCAGTGCCACACGCACAAGTATGACCCGATCGCTCAGACGGAATATTTCGGCCTTTACGCCTTCTTCAACAACACCGCCGACGCCGACCGGGGCGACGAAAGCCCCGTCCTGGAACTGGGTATCACACCGGCGCAGAAGAAACTCCGTGGCGAGATCGATGCCTTTGCGGCCAAGCTCGACGCCGCCGGGAAGAAGTACCCGAAGGAGATTCAAGGCATCGCGAAGATTCAAGTCGACGCCCTCAAGAAAGCGAGCGCGACCTTGAAGCCGGTCACAACCGTACCGATCTTCCAAGAACTGGCGGGCAACCAGCGGCGCGTGACGAAGCTCCAGCACCGCGGCAACTACCAGGACCTCGGCGACGTCGTCACCGAGCATGTTCCCGAAGCGCTCTCGGCCCTGCCGAAGGACGCGCCGAAGAATCGGCTGACGCTCGCCAAGTGGCTTGTCGACGAACGCAACCCGCTGACGGCACGCGTGCTGGCGAACCGCTACTGGGAACAGATCTTCGGCCTCGGCATCGTTCGCACGCCGGAGGAGTTCGGCTCGCAGGGCGAACTCCCATCCCACCCCGAATTGCTCGACTGGCTGGCCACCGAACTGCACCGCACGAAGTGGGACCAGAAGGGGTTCGTGAAACTGCTTGTGATGACCGACGCCTACCGGCAATCGTCGAAGGTGACGCCGGCACTCTTGGAAGCCGATCCGGACAACCGCTGGCTCTCCCGCGGTCCGCGCGTGCGGCTGACCGCCGAGATGGTCCGCGACCAGGCGCTTGCCGCGTCCGGCCTGCTGAGTTCGAAGATGTACGGCCCCTCCGTGAAGCCGCCGCAGCCAAACTTCGGTCTCTCCGCCGCGTTCGGCCGGTCGATGGACTGGACGACCAGCCCCGGCGAGGACAAGTTCCGCCGCGGCCTCTACACCGAGTGGCGGCGGACGAACCCGTACCCGTCGATGAGCACCTTCGACGCCCCGAACCGCGACGTGTGCAACGTGCGCCGCCCCCGCACGAACACGCCGCTGCAAGCCCTCGTGACGCTCAACGACCCCGTCTACGTGGAAGCCTCACAGGCCCTCGCCCGCAAGATCGCAACCGAAGGCAAGACGGCGAACGAGAAAGCCGCGTTCGCGATCCGGCAGGTGGCGACGCGACCGGCGAACGAGAAGGAGGTCGCCCGCATCGTGAAGCTGTTCGAGGACGCGAAGGCCGGCTTCGCGAAAGACGCGAAGAAGGCCGAGAAGCTGGCGACCGACCCGATCGGTCCGCTGCCGAAGGGCGCGAACGCCGCCGAACTGGCCGCGTGGACCGTGGTGGCGAACGTGCTGCTGAACCTGGACGAGATGCTGATGAAGCGGTGATATTACAGATAGGCCACTTTAATACTGGATAAATTATGCCTACGCTCATCGTGTGCTCTTACTGTTCAGCACGTTTAAATGTACCAAGTAAGCTTCAAGGAAAGCAAATCAGCTGCTTAACTTGCAAAAAACCTATACAAGTGCCAGGGCAAGTTCTGGCACTGGAAGATACTATCCAACAAAGCAATACGGCTGCATCTCTCACAGCTAACAGTACTGTTGGAGGCCCGGAAATACGTGTTCCTGTATATGAGGAACCGAAAGCAAGTAGGGTTAGGACATTTCTTGCACAGCAAGGCGCACTGACTATGAAGCAATACCGTGATCTACGAACTGTGAACGTGGATCACGGAAATAAGTTGCAGTTTACCGGACTCACTATTTCAATCGTCCGCGCTGGAAATACAGAAATGGTTCATGGCTTGAGAATAGAAGAGATTGATCGAGAAGGTAAAGTGGATGATCATACATTATTAGACATCGATGAATTAGACGAATTCGTGACCGCTATTGATTTTATACACGAGACTGCCGCACGTTTGAATAGCAGCTGCACTGATTACACTGAAATCGAATACTCTACAAAGGAAAAATGCCGAGTTGGATTTTACCATTCGGCCAAAGAGCAGAGAGCGTTTTTTGATGTATCTGATGGCAGGTCTATCTTCCTGGCAATCGGCAAATTGGACGAGATAAAAGCAGGAATCATTAGTGGAATTGATTATTTGAAGACGAGAATTAAGAATTGAACATTTGGAAACACGGCATAATTGTTACAGATGCTACCAAAACAATACGAGTGAGTTTTGATATGAACGATAATTTACTAGAGCTCCAGCACACCACGCGCCGCCACTTCCTGCAGGCGTCGTCGCTCGGCCTTGGCTCGCTCGCGCTGTCGTCGCTGACCGCGCCCGCCGCTGAAAAGGTTCCCGGACCTGTCAGCGGAGCTTCCTCCGGTCCGGGGGGCGAGAACCCGCTCGCGCCCAAGAAGCCGCACTTCGCGGCGAAGGCCAAGCGCGTCATCTACCTCCATCTCTCCGGCGCGCCGCCGCACCTGGACCTCTTCGACTACAAGCCCGAACTCGTCAAGCGCACCGGCGAGAACTGCCCCGACTCGTTCCTCAAGGGCCGGCGGTTCGCCTTCACCTCCGGCGTCCCCAAGCTGCTCGGCACGCCGCGGAAGTTCGAGAAGCGCGGCAAGGCCGGCGTCTGGATGAGCGACGCCATTCCGAAGCTGCACGAACACGCCGACGACATCACGGTGATCCGCTCCGTCTTCACCGAGCAGTTCAACCACGCCCCGGCGGAACTGCTGCTCTACACCGGCTCGCCGCGGCAGGGCCGGCCGAGCCTGGGGACGTGGGCGACCTACGGCCTCGGCTCCGAGAGCGAGAACCTGCCGGGCTTCGTGGTGCTGATCTCCAGCGGCGTGCAGCCGAGCGGCGGGCAGGGCTGCTGGGGCAGCGGCTTCCTGCCGAGCGTCTACCAGGGCGTGCAGTGCCGCAGCAAGGGCGACCCGGTGCTGTACGTGTCGGACCCCGCCGGCATGGACCGCGAGACGCGCCGGCAGAGCCTCGACGCGCTCAAGGACCTGAACGAAATCCAGGAGAAGGAACTCGGCCACCCCGAGACGGCGACGCGGATCGCGCAGTACGAGCTGGCCTTCCGGATGCAGATGAGCGTGCCGGAGGTGATGGACATATCGAAGGAGACGAAGCCGGTGATCGAGAGCTACGGCGCGACGCCGGGCGGTGCGAGCTTCGCGAACAACTGCCTGCTCGCCCGCCGGCTCGTTGAGAAGGGCGTACGGTACGTGCAGCTCTTCGACTGGGGCTGGGACTTCCACGGCACCGGCCCCGGCGAGGACATCCGCGACGGGCTGACGAAGAAGTGTTCGACCATCGACAAGCCGATCGCGGCGCTCATCAAGGACCTGAAGCGGCTCGGCCTGTTCGACGACACATTGATTATCTGCGGCGGCGAGTTCGGGCGCACGCCGTTCCGCGAAGGCCGCACCGCCGGCGGGAACATCCTCGGCCGCGACCACTATCCGGATTGCTACTCACTCTTCCTCTGCGGCGGTGGCATCAAGCGCGGCCACACCCACGGCGAGACGGATGAACTCGGCTTCGGCGTCGCGACGGACAAGGTCCACATCCACGACTTGCAGGCGACGATCCTGCACTGCCTCGGCTTCGACCACACGAAGCTGACCTACCGCTTCCAGGGCCGCGATTACCGGCTGACGGATGTGCACGGGAACGTGGTGAAGGGCGTCCTGGCGTAACTCATTTTGCATTTCTCATTCTCCGTTTTGCATTGGTCCGGACAGAGTCGGACCAATGCAAAATGAGAAATGAATACGAGGTCGCACTTGTTTCGCATCATCCTGTCCGTCGTATTGCTCGCTTGCGGATTCGTTTCTGCCGCCGAGCTGGTGAAGATCAAATCGCCGATTCCGTATCAGGTGAGCCAGCGATTCGACTTCGACCCAAAGCGCAAGACCGAGAAGCCCGGCGGGCACGCGGACATTTACGTCAGCTTCGAACGGCCACCCGGAGCGACGTGGGAATACCGCACGGTGCTGCTCGACAAGGCCGTCGGCACGGCGACCGAATGGACGCGCTTCAACACCTCCGTTCGCATCGCGGCCGGCGGCTGGTATCGTCTTGAGATTCGCGGCAAGACCGGCGACGCGATCACGCACACGGGTTCCGTCGAGCCGGTGGGCGTAGGAGAAGTGTTCATCGTCGCGGGTCAATCGTACGCCACGAACTGTAACGACGAGAAGCTGAAGCCGGCCGACTCGCGAGTGGCGGCGTACAGCTTGAACGATGAAGCCTGGGTCGTCGCGAACGATCCGCAGCCCGTGATTGACAAGTCCGACGGCGGGTCGATCTGGCCCCCACTCGGCGACGCGCTCGTGAAGGAATACGGCGTGCCGATCGGATTCGCGAACGTCGCCTTCGGCGGCACGTCCTCCACGCAGTGGGCTTCGGGCGGCCAGTTGCAAGGCGCCTTGCAGAACGTCATGGCCACGAAACTGGGGCATCAGTATCGGGCCGTGCTCTGGCAGCAGGGGGAATCGGACGTCATTGCGAAGACGGCGATGGAACAGTACATCACGAACGTCTGGTCGATTCGCCGCGATGCGTCGAGTACCGCGACCTGGCTCCTGGCGAAATCGACGCACCATCCGACGGTCTACAACGACCCGGACGGGGAGGGCCGGATTCGCAAGGCGATCGACGAGTTGACGAAACGGCCGGGATTCCGGGCCGGCCCGGATACCGATTCGCTCAAGGGCGAGAACCGCGGCGACAAGAACTCGCGCCGGCACTTCTCCGCCATCGGCCAGAAGCGCGCGGCCGAAATGTGGTTGGCCTCGATCAAGTCGCTCATCGCAGCACCCCAGCCGGTCAACGACCGGCTGCGCGAACTGAAACTCCTCGAACCGGCGTGGGAATCGCCGATCGTCCGGCGCGAGAGCAGCGTCCTATTGAAATCCGGCGACGGCCCCGCGACGGCACGGCTCGCCTTCCCGGCCGCCGAGCTGATCGAGGTCTCCTCGGCCGACCGACAATACGCCTTTCCGGATGCGAAGCTTTCGGCCGACGGGCTGACGATCGAGTTCCCGAATCCCGGACCGATCGTTCCGATCGCTATCGCAGACCTGTTCCCGCCTAAGGATTCGCCGAATAGCTACAAGCACCGCCTCGGCCATCCGGAGCAGAACCTGCTTTATCGCCCCGGTCGCTGGTTCCATGACCGTAACGTCGAGATCACCTATCGCCGACGCGGGGAGCCGAAGGAGAAACTCGAAGTTCACGGCTCGCTGCCGAAGACGTTCGCCCGGTTGAAAGCTGGGAAGCCAATCACGATCGGCATCAGCGGCGACAGCATCTCGACCGGCCTCGACGCCTCGGCCACCTCGAAAGCGTTCCCGCAGCAGCCGGGTTACCCGGACCTCGTCGCGGCCCAATTTCAGGTGCACTCCTTCGGTTTGGTTCGCCTCGTGAACCGCGCCATCGGCGGCTGGAGCGTTGCGAA
Source organism: Gemmataceae bacterium (assembly GCA_019636445.1). Classification (GTDB taxonomy): domain Bacteria; phylum Planctomycetota; class Planctomycetia; order Gemmatales; family Gemmataceae; genus Limnoglobus. The sequence continues at coordinate 51,690 of JAHBXO010000034.1, forward strand.
CGGCGTCGCCGACCTCGACAAGCTGCTCGCGGAGAAGCCCGACCTCGTGATCGTGGCCTACGGAATGAACGATGTTGGCCGCAAGGATCCCGACTGGTTCGCGAAGCAGACGAAAACGATCCTCGACCGCATCCGCGCAGCGAACCCGGAGATCGAAGTCATCCTCGTGTCACCGATGCTCGGGAATAAGGAGTGGGTTCACACGCCGCGCGAAATGTTTGCGAAGTATCGGGACGAATTGAAGAAGCTCACCGGCGTTGGAGTCGCGCTAGCCGACGTGACGGCCGTGTGGGAACGGATGCTGAAGAACAAGCACGATCTCGATTTGACTGGGAATGGCCTGAACCACCCGAACGACTTTGGTCATCGGCTCTACGCTCAGTCGATCCTGGCGCTGCTCAAGCATTGAGTCTGGAGTTTTGCATTTATCATTCATCATTTTGCATTGGTCCGAACATGATCGAATCAATGCAAAATGATGAATGATAAATGCAAAATGGAAATCACCCCTTCGCCAGCAGCTTCTTCACCGGCTGGCCGTTGCTGAACTTCACAGTGCGGCCGATCGGCGTCTGACCGAGCTTGTCGTACTCGATGCCGAGCGCGTGCAGGAGAGTCGCGCTCAGGTTCTCCACCGTCACTTCGTCCTTCACGAACTTCTCAGTGCCGCCGCGCCCGGCCATCATCAGCATCGCGGCCTTATCGTCGGACGCGGCGTCGGGGTTCGTTTCGCCGACGACCTGCCCGCCCTTCACGCCGCCGCCGGCGAGGGCGTAGCTGAACCCCGTCGGCCAGTGGTCGCGGCCGCCACCCGGGTTGATCGACGGCGTGCGGCCGAACTCGCCGCCGCAGACGACGAGCGTGCGGTCCAGCAACTTCCGTTCCCTCAGGTCGCGAATGAGCGCGGCGAAGGCAGGGTCGAGAATCGCGTTCTGCGCCTTGCAGAAGCTGTGATTGTCGACGTGCGTGTCCCACCCGGCGAGCGTCACTTCGATACAGCGCACTCCGACTTCGACGAGCCGGCGCGCCGCAAGGCAGCCGCGGCCGAACGGGGTGTCGCCGTACATCTTCCGCGTGGCCGCCGGCTCCTGCGACACATCGAACGCCTTGAGTTGTTCGGACGACATCATCTTGCGTGCATCGGCGACGGTCTGGCGGTGCAACGTGCCGTCGGTCGTCTTGCGGCGACCCTTCGCGAACACCGACTCGACGACGTCAAGGTCCTTGAGGCGCTGTTCGTCACGCTTGGGCGGCAGGAAGCTCTTCGTGTTCGGCACCGGACCGGCCGGGTCGTCCATGAGGAAAGCGTCGAGGTGGTCGCCGAGGTAGCCGCCGCGCGCCGGCCACTGGGAGGAGAGAATGCTGACGTGCCGGGGGATGTCCGTTCCGGCGGCCGGCAGTTCGTGACAGATGATGGCGCCGATGGAGGGGTGCACGACTGTCGGGTCGGGCCGGAAGCCGGTCTTGAGCGTGATGGTGCCGCGCTCGTGGTCGCCTTCCTTGCTGGTCATGGAGCGCACGAGCGCGATCGATTCCATCTGCTCGGCGAGAAGCGGCAGGCCCTCGGCGAGCTGAATCCCCTTCACCGTCGTAGGGATCGCCTTGGTTCCCCCGGCGTTCCGGCTTTCGGGGTGCGGGTCGAAGGTTTCGAGCTGGCTGGGCCCGCCCTGCATCCAGAGGATGATGAGCGAGCGAGCCGGTTCGCGGGCCTTCTCGGCGGCGCGGGCCAGTTGTGTCGCGAGCGGCGTGAGCCACGCAGCCCCGGCGAGGCCGAGCGCCGTGCGCCGGGAGATCAATGGTTCCATGAGAACTCCGTCGAATTCAGCAGGGTCCAGTACAGGTCTTCGAGCCGCTGGCCGCGGGTCCGTTCGGTGTCAGCGAGGCGGGCGGTGAAGTGTTCGGTTTCGTTCGACGTCGGCCGCCGGCCGAGCACGCAAAGGTACGCGAGTTCGATCGCCTTCGCATCGGACGGCGCGATCGATGCGATGCGCGAGCTGGCATTCAGGATGCCGTCCTTCGTCCGCTCGCGCACGAGGTCGCCGTTCATCAGCACGAGCCGCTGGGGGATGGTACCGCCGCGGTCGTCGAATTCGTCGTCGCCGGTGTCGCCGTAGGCCTTGAGGAAGTCATTCGTCTGGCCGTAGCGCATGAGGCGCGTGACAATGTGCGACTCGGCGTCGATCGTGGCAATGGAGGCCGATTGCAGCATCGCGCCGACCACCTGCTCGGGGCGAAGGCGCGACAACGGGAACACGGCCCAGGCTCGCTCGTGGGCGTCGGTGACATCGAAGTCGGCGGCGCTGTCGCGGCGGAACGCCTCGGTGGCGGCGATGACGCGGAACAGCCGGCGGAGGTCGTGCCCGTGGCGGCGGAAGTCGTCCGCGAGGATGTCGAGCAACTGGTCCGCGAGAGTCTTCTCCTTGTCCGGGGACACGCCCTGCGGTTCGAGGTTATCGACGGGGGCGATCAGCGGCCGGCCGAAGAGGATGGCCCAGGCACGGTTCGCCGTCGCTCTCGCGAAGTACGGGTTCTTCGGATGAGTCACCCACACGGCCAGCCGTTCGCGCCGCGATCCGTGGTTCGGCAGCAGCTCCGAACCGAACGGGACGCCCGGCGGCACTACGCGCTTCTCCTTCGTCTTGCGGTCCTCAAGTTCGAACTGCCCGTCGCCGTCCTGAATGCCTTTGAAGCCGAGTCGGGCTTGGCCGAAGTAAGCGGCAAAGCCTTCGAAATGGTCCTGCGTCCAGGAGGCGAACGGGTGGTCGTGGCACTGGGCGCAGTCGAGCCGGAGGCCGAGGAAGGCGCGCGTCACGCGTCCGGCGAGGCGGATCGGATCGGGCTGGTTCCCCTCCTCCGGTCGGCTCGTCACCGTGATGAAGTTCGTGGATGGATGGTCGGTCCAGAGCCCGTTTCCGGCGATCATCTCCCGGACGACTTGGTCGTAGGGCGTATTCTTTGCGAGTTCGTCACCGAGCCAGGTGACGAAGCGTCGGCGGCGATAGAGGAGGAACGGGCCGTCTTCGGTGCCGACGACGGCACGGGCGACGCGTTCGGCGAGGAAGTCGGCGGAGCGGCGATCGCGGAGGACGTGTTCGAGCCACCAGTCGAGGCGCTCGGCTTCGGGTAGACTTTCGAATTGGCGGATTTCCTCAAGCGAGGGGACGGTGCCCATGAGGGCGAGGGACAATCGGCGGGCGACCTGGAGATCGTTCGCCGGCGGCGCGGCGGACAGCGAGGCCTTCGCCCACTCGGCCCGGAGATTCGCGTTGATCGACTCGACGGTCTCCTTTAAATGGTCATCGGGTGCCGTGACGGCGGCGCGGTCCAGCGGCTTCGTTCGCGCCGGCGGCATGAGATTCACGCCGAGCGCGACCACGCCCCCGACGACCAGACACGAGAAGAACCAATCGCGCACGCCCATGATTTCTATCCGCGTTCGGTCGAGTCAGAAGCTGACTTCCGAAGTCCGGCTTCGACTCCGGAAGTCGATTGCGCCGGTCGACCTCCGAAGTCGAAGCCGGACTTCGGAGGTCCGGTCTATGTTTTGCTCTGGCGGTTCGTCTTTGCTCTACCTTACCGCGCGGTTCGTGATAAGGTTTCGTGAAACCGCCGTCGGAACGAGCCGGTACTGATTGCATGAACGAGTTCGACGATCCTCCGCGAGCCATCCCGATCGCGCGGCCCGTGTCGGCCGTGCCGGTCGTGCTGCCTGTGTCGGCGATCGACGACGAACCGCCAGTCCGACGAAAGCGCCGACGCTTTCCCGAACCGTCCTTCCGGCCGTTCGCTGCTATCGGTTCCGCGTTCGAGTGGCTCGTCGGCCTCGCGGCGGTGCTCGTCGGCCTCGCCGTCCTCGCCGCCATTCCGATCGTGCAGTTCCTCAGCCTCGGCTATCTGCTCGAATGCAGCGGTCGCATCGCCCGCACCGGAAACGTCCGCGAAGGCTTCATCGGCATCCGGCTCGCCGCCCGGCTCGGCGGTATCCTCTTCGCCTCCTGGCTGCTGCTGATTCCGATTCGCCTCGCCGCCGACTACGCCCACTCCGCCTCCATCATCGACCCCGGCGGACCGATCGCCCAGCGATGGCGCATCGGTCTTGGTTTCCTGATCGGCCTCACGGCGTTCCACATCCTCACCGCCATCGCCAACGGCGGAAAGTTCCGGCATTTCGTCAGCCCGTTCAACGTAATCTTCGTTCTCAGGAAGCTCGCCGCCGGCGGGTTCTACCGGCAATCCCGCGACGCGGTGTGGGATACTCTCATTTCGCTCCGGCTGCCGTACTATTTCAAACTCGGCTTCAAGGGCTTCATCGCGGCGATGGCGTGGCTCGTCGTGCCGGTATCGCTCATCGCGATCAGCCGCGCGACCTTCACCGGTTCGATCTTCATCGGCTTCGTCGGCGGATTCCTGCTCGCGTTCGTGGCCCTGTACCTGCCGTTCCTCCAAGCCCGACTTGGCGAAACGGGCCGGCTCGGCGCGGCATTCGAACTGCGCGCCGTGCGGCAACGCTACCGCAAGGCGCCGTGGATGTTCGCGTTCGCGTTCGTTTCGACCGTGCTGTTCGCGCTGCCCCTGTACCTTCTCAAGATCGAAGTGGTGCCTCGCGAGGCGGCCTGGCTGCCGAGCCTCGTGTTCATCGCGTTCATGGTTCCGTCGCGGCTGCTCGTCGGCTGGGCGCTGGCGCGGGCGAACCGGCGGGACGAGCCGCGGCACTGGTTCTTCCGTTGGACGGGCCGCGTGCCGTTCCTGCCGGTCGCGGCGGTGTACGTGGTCTTCGTCTTCTTCGCACAGTACACGTCTTGGAACGGAATCTGGAGCCTTTACGAGCAGCACGCCTTCTCGCTCCCGGTGCCGTTCTTCGGGCTCTGACCGATTTGGATGCGATTGACAGGGTCGAGAACGACGGTATGGTCTTCAAGCCGTCCGTACCCCCGTCAGGGACGCTCCATGTCCGCGCCTTCCGCTCCGCGGCCCCGTTTGTCGCTGGAATGCCTCGAAGGGCGTGAAACGCCCGCCGCCGGCGATTGGCTCGCGGAGGCGTTCACGGCGCGTGCCGCCAATGGCCTGCCGACGGGTTGGAGCCAGTGGAGCACCGACGGATCCAGTTTCTTTCAGGTCGACGCCGCCGGCGCGGGCCTCGGCGATGCCGGTCGGCTCGTCTCGTCGGGACGTTCCAACGTTGGCGGCCACGCGTGGCTCGCCCAGGAATACGCCGCCGATATCGAGGTGTCGGCGGCCGTGCTGCTCACTTCCGTCGCGCCGGTGCATCTGTTCGTGCGCGGGCAGAACCTTGGCGGAATCGCTCCGACGTATTACGCCGCCAGCGCCGTGCGCGGCGGTGAAGTGCAACTGCTCCGCGTCGTGAACGGCCAGTCGACGGTACTCGCCACCGTCAAATCCGTCGAGTGGGTCAGCGGCCAGTGGGTGACACTGACCGTGCGGGCGGAAGGGGATGCGCTGCGCGTCACGGTGCATCGCGGAGATACAAACCAGTACCTCGGCGAGGATGGCAAGTGGTCGCGGAACGTGGTCTTCGCGATCGACGCGCGGGATGGCGCGATCCGCGCCGGCGGACGCGTGGGATTCTCCCGTGCGGCGTTCACGGCCGACTCCATCTCGCTCGATAATCTCAAGATCGGCCCGGCCGTTTCCGCCGTCGTGCCCCGCACGATCCTCCTGGAGGAACGCTTCGAGACCACACCCGTGGGCGCGATCCCGACGAGTTGGGGCCAGACGACCACCGCGGCGGCCGGCACGTTCAAAATCGGCGTCGAGACCGACGCCACCCTGCGTATCACGACGCCGAGCAACGCCGTCGCCCGCATCTGGCCGAACCGCGCCTACCCCCCCGACGTGCAGGCGTCGTCCTCCCTATACATCGATTCGCTCAACCCGATCACGGTCGCGGCGCGCGGCGTCAGCCTGCACGGCACTGCGCCCAGCTACTACGGCGTCACCATCACACGCGGGCTGGACGTCGCGCTCGTCGCCGTCGTCAACGGCCGCGAGACGGTGCTCGGCACGGTGAAATCGAAGGAGTACGTCAGCGGCCTGTGGGTGCAGGTGTCGATCATCGCGAAAGGGGCCGAACTACGGGCGCAGATCTTCCGCTCCGACTCGGGGCAATACCTGAACACCGATGGAACCTGGAGCCTCGCGCCGGCGTGGGCGATCGCGAAAACCGATACATCGATCGTGGCGGGAGAACGGATCGGCCTCGTGCGCGGCGCCGGGCCGGCCGGCACCATCATCGTCGACAACGTGCTCGCGACCGCGGCTCCTGCGAGCCTCGCTCGACCCGAACCCATCCCGACCGGATTGGACAAAACCGGCACACCTGTCGTGCGGCCGCCGGAAGATACCGCCCCGATGCCGACCCCGCCGGCGCCCGCGCCGTTGCCGCCGGTTGCCACGAATCCGGCCCTGCCCGTGGTACCCCGCCACTACCCGCACATCCGCGTGGCCAATCTCGCCTACCACGGCACGCCCTTCGGAACCTTCGAGAACAACCTGCTCCGCAATTCCATCGATCTCGTCGTGCCGAACTCGATCTACCTGAGCCAGATCGAAGCAGTCGCCCCGAACACGCCCCAGTTCGTCTACACGAACGCCTCGAACATCTACCTCGGCCTGTACACCGACTGGCTCGACTACGCCGACCGGAACCGTTATGGCCGCGAGAGCGCGTTCTACCACGTGACGAAACCGACGCCGTTCATCGGCCTGAGCGCCTCCAGCGTACCGGTCGACCGGTTCTGGGGCTTCTACCGCGGCACCGATGCGAGCTGGCAGAACATCACCAGTAATGCCCAGCAGGCCAGCACGACGTTCCGCCTCGGCGACGTGAATCAGTCGGTTGCGATCGGCCATCCGGAGCGATTCCGTGAATTGAATATCGACCTGCAGACCGCCGCCGGCAGCGGCTGGCGGGGGACGTACGAGTACGTTTCGGCCGTCGACGCGAACGGCCGCCCGACGCGCTGGAGCACGCTTGCCACCATCACCGACACCACCGCCGGCATGGCGCGCGATGGCCAGGTCACCTTCGACCCTCCCCGCGACTGGGTGCCCGCCAGCCTCAACGGCACCGCCAAACTGTACTACCTCCGCATCCGCACGTCCGCCGCCGGCACCGCCCCGCTCGTCAACACCATCACCGGCCGCGACTACACGAATTTCCTCGGCGCCCAGCGAGGCGGTGTCATCCCCGCCTTCGACCGCACCGCCGACACGGATGGCGACGGATACCTGAACGACCGCGAATGGGCCGCACGCCGCACCGGCTTCAACGCGCGCTTCGTCCACGAATCCCGGCTCTTCTACCCGACCTACGGCCCGAACCGCTTCGCCACGAACGTCGGCAACGCTGCGTTCCAGGCGTGGGCCGTGGACTACCACGTTCGCGCCATCAAGGCCCAACCGCTCGCCGACGGGTTCTTCGTCGACAATTCCGTCGGCAAGATTGACGTTGACCCCGCCATCCTGCAGGAATCGATCGCCACCTACGCCAACGACTACGGCACGTTGCTCGGGAACATCAATCGCCGCCTCGGTACCGGGAAGTGGCTCATCGCGAACACCGCCGGCGCCGGCACCGCCGGCGAGCCGATCGCCCGTGCCGGCGTCTCCACCCTCGAAGAGTTCGCCCTGCGGCCCGTCAGCGCCAACCACGTCCAACTCGACGATCTCGCGGCGATGCTCGCCTATCGACGCCAACTCTCCGGCGGAACCGCCTACGAGATCCTCGACAGCCTCCCGCAAGGCATGGACGCCACGAACCCCCGGGTGCAACTCGCCACGCTCGCCATGTACTACATGGTCGCCGACCCGAACCTGACAATGATGATGATCAATGGCGGCAACGAACCCAATACAAGCTGGACGCGCCACTGGATCGAGGCCATCAAGTTCAACGTCGGCCGGCCGACCGGGGCGATGCGAGTCATCGCCGAAGGACTGGACCCGAACAACCGCGCCCTGACGTACAAGGTCTACCGCCGCGACTACGGCAACGCGATCGTCCTCTACAAACCGCTTTCGTACACCCGCGGCGTGAACGGCACCACCGCCGACGCCACCGCCACCACGCACGTCCTCGACGGCTGGTACCGCCCCGTCAACGCCGACGGCACGCTCGGCGCACCGATCAACCGCATCACTCTCCGCAACGGCGAAGGCGCCGTGCTGGCGCGCGTGGCGTAGGCATCCTCATTCCGCCGTCACCGCGCCACCCTCCGGCGGAAAGACACCCCCATTCCGGAAGCGCCTATGCCCGATAACGACTTGCGTCGAGTCGACGGGCGCATCGCACGGAACACCGCCCCCTAGCCGGGTTCGTAGTCTGATCCTGCCCACCCCACCACTCGCATCGGGGCCGCACTCGGATGGCGGCCGGGAGAGCACGGATGAGCGTCAACGCCCGGGGCGATGCCGGTGGCGAACTCGCGTTCAAGATCTCCAAACTCGTCGAGGAACGGGGCTGGAATCAGGAAGACTTCGCCCGCATCTCGAACCTCAACCGGCACACCGTCCGGCAGATCCTCAATGGTGGACCGAAGCACCGCCGGCTCCGCAACGCCACCGTATCGCAATGTGCCGAGGCGCTGGGCCTCACCGTCAACGAATTGCGCACGCTCTCGATCGATCGTCTGCTACCGCGGATGCACGGCAAGCCGCCGGCGGACGAGGAGGCGCTCAAGATGCTGCACGACCGGGCGACACTGCCCGAACTCGTGCACTGGCTCGAACGCCACAAGGAGCGTGCCGCCGACCTGCGCGCCGACGAGATCTCCGAGTTGCTGGACAACCAGAACGCGGGCGGCGTGCTGGAGAAACTCGGCGTCGAGCACTTCGTCGAGTTCCTGGAGCGTCGCCGGGCGCTCGTGTACAAGGTGCATCAACTCGCGAGCACCGAGTTCGTGCAGTGTCTGGAGACGTTCGTCGGCTTGCTGTACGAAAAGGTGCAGGCCGACCGGCGGTGAAAATGGTCGAATGACTCCGCCTGCGACTTGGGAATATCATCCGGATGATAGATTGAATATTTCTCAAATATTTTCTTGACACGGCTTGCGTTCGGGATCATCGTGAGAATGTGCGATCGCCCGCATCTTCCTCTCCCCATCTGAGGTGCGCTGTGGCACGAATCCTTCGAAGCCCCCCCCGCCGCAAAATCGAACGAGCCGGCTCAATCTCGTGTCGCTAGAGACTCGAATCACACCGGTGATTTTCACGGTGAACACGCTCGATGACACGTCCGATGCCGATCTGAATAACGGCACGCCATCCGACGCAAACGGCAATGTGTCGCTTCGCGCGGCAGTCGAGCAATCGAACTTCCGGGGCAAGGGCGACGTCTGGATTGAATTCGACATTGGCTTGGCGGATCAGTTCGGCAAGATCTCATTGGAATTGACAGATACGGTAAACATTACCGTACCAGTGGACATCAACGGCGACTTCGGTGGATCGGGGTTCGTTCGCATAACCGGAGATGACGTTTTCGTCCTGTTTCACCATCAGGCGGCCGGGGGAGCATTCAATAATC
>JAHBXO010000035.1 GCA_019636445.1 Gemmataceae bacterium
TCTTGCTCCGACTGCCCCGAAATGTCTTTCAGGATACCGACGAGACGTGGGCGGCAGGCATTCTGCGGGGCTTACACGCGTCTCCAGGTGGCGGCCAGTTGGAGCCGCTCGCCGGACGGGTCGAAGAGTTCCTGCACGAGCTGGCTGAGATGGGACCGACCGAGCGGGAGGCGCACCTCCGCTACGCGATGAACCCGAAGGCCGAAGCTGTAGTGCTGGTCACCGGGGACAGCGGCATCGATCGGGATGCGGTATTCAACGGTTTCAACACGCCGCTCCTGCCCGATATCCTGGTCTGCACACAGGTCGGCCAGGAAGGGATCGACCTCCACCGGCACTGCCGCCACGTCGTCCACTACGACCTCGGCTGGAACCCCGCGACGCTCGAACAGCGCACCGGGCGAACCGACCGACTCGGGAGTAAGGCGATGCGGGAACGGAACCTCGCGCTGGCTGCTCGAAACGGTGGCAGTGGCTCGAACGCGGTGACTTCGCCTCTCCCCGGCCTCGACATCGCGCTGCCCTACTTGGCCGGTACCTACGACGAACGGATGTACGACCGGCTGCGTAGCCGCGCTCAGACGTTCGAGATCCTGACCGGCGGCGACCCCTCTGCGAATCGAGACGGTGACACCAGTTGGCTGGATCCGGACGATCTCGGGAACGCGACTGGGGCCGACTACGTGCCGTTGCCGAACGAAATGCTCGAACAGTTGAGGGTCAACCTTGCCGTTGAGTAATCCAAATGGTCGCGAGCGGTTCACGCCGCTTCGCGGTAGTAGTGCCGTAGCAGCCCGCCGAGGCGCTCGCGGCACTTCACCTCCCCGGAGGGGAACTTCAGGATGCGAGGTTCCTCCGCATCGGCATCGCAGAGCGGCACGTTGCCGCGCGACTGGTGCGGGCGTTCTTCGAGGTAATGGGTCAGGAACTCGCGGGTAATGTGGGCCAAGTGCTTCTCGCCGCAGACCACGGCGGGCGTGCCGAACGCGATATCCCCGGGCCGATGCAGGCGAGGTGCGAGTGAACGACGCGGTGAAAACGCCCAGACCCTCCGGAGCCACACTCCTTGAGAGCATCCTGTTCCTCATGGAGCCGGAGCAGCGGAAAGAGTTCTTGTCCACCGCGGGTGCCGCGGGGGTGGTCTATGCCAACCGCGCGCCGACGTTTCAGAAACCACTCGCAGTCCGGCTGTCACGGTCGGCATTCGACCTACTCCGGGCGATGTTGCTCGACGCCGTCCAGCCCACCCCGGGCCAGTTTTACCGCCGCTATCGCCTGGAGCGTGAGGAATCGCGAAAGAGGAACGATGCCCTCGACCCGGACGAGTTGTTCCGTCGGATTCACGCGGAGGCTGCCGAGCGGACCGGTCAGATTGATACGCTCGAGCAACTCCGAACCGATCTCGAACGCGGCGTTCGGTTCTCGCCGCCGCCCCGGGACTGGTTCCAGACACGCGAGACGGCGAAGGGGATGCCTATCCGGGTCGAATCGCGGAAGTTCGCGATGCCCTGTAAGCTCGACCGCGACCGGGGCACCGGCGAACCGTACCTCGTCGCCACGGCCGTCGTGCCGCCCGACGAGGAGCGGGGGGTGTTCGACACCGAACCGGATGACTTCGCTGTCGAAGGGCCAGCGGACCTCGAGGAACCCCCCGGAGTCGATCTTCCCGCCGAGAGCCCTGCCGACCCACCGGTCGAGCCCGAATTCCACCCCCACGTGGTCACGTCCTGGACCGTACTGGGTCCGGGTGACCGTTCTTCCCCGCCGATTGACGAGCGGGCCTTGTCGGGCTTGATCCGGCAGGTGAGCACGAACAAGCGGTACGCGGGGTTCCTTCGAGGAACCCGCGAGCGTTGTGAGGGGCTGATGGCCCTCCTGCGGCTCCAGATGCTGGCAAACCAAGTCCCGTTCAGCGTGGTTTCGCGCGGCGACGAGGTCGAGGTCGCGCTCGCTGGCCGGCCGGACCCACTCGCGAAAAGTAAACGCGTGACAATCCTCGTTGAGCGCGGGGAGGGGAAGGAACGCCACCGCCTCCCGGGGACGATGGAACTGCTTGGAGGGCGGCTCCGCCGGCCGGAAGATGAAACCGGGGCGGATGTGCCAGACGCGGGCTATTTGATGGACTCGGGCCAGTCGTCGCAGCTCGAGAAACAGCGCGAGGCCCTCGTCCGACTTGCCCACTGCGGGGGCAGTCCCCACCTGATGCGGCTGGCATCGCTCCTCGGGCCCCGGGAGGAGATGCGTCTCGCCGCGAATCCGTGGAGCGAGGATCGGATCGAGTTCCGGGACGCGAAGCTCGACGAGCGGCAGCAGGAGGCGGTCCGGAAGGCCCTGGCGACTCCCGACGTCTGCCTCATCCAGGGTCCGCCGGGCACCGGGAAGACCCGGGTCATCGCGGAGATCGTCAGGCAGGGGGCGCGCCGCGGGTGGAAGATGCTTCTTGTCGCCCCGAGTCACGTCGCGGTCGATAACGTCCTGGAGCGGATCGGCCTGGAAGACGAGGTGAGCCCGGTGCGGTGCGTGAAGGAGGAGAAACGGGACAAACTACCGACGGACATCCAGGAGTTCACATACGAGAACCGCGCGCAGCTCCTTGCCGAGGACTCCCGGAAGCAAGTGGGCCGGGACCTGAAGGAACTTCGGACTCGTCAGGCCACGCTTCTAACTGCGGTCGATACTGTTGAGCGACTGCGGAAGCTCGCCAGCGAGCACAACCAAGAGGCCGAAACCGCGGCTGCGCTCGAAGACCGATTGGCGGGCCTCGCAGTCTCGGTCGCCGCGGAGTTCAGGGCTGAAACGGATCGGTTGAACGCCCGCCGGGACGAAGGGCGCCGGCTCGTCCGGGAAGCCCAGGACGCCCGGACTGAGGCCGAAGCCCTGGTCCGGAGTCTTCATGAGAGGCTTGCCGACTTGGGCGTGGGGCGACTGTCCGGGGAGGATCTCGGGCGGACGGATGCGGCCCGACGGCGTGTGGAGGCCGAGTTCGCCGACCGGGTGGTCAGGGCCGCCAACGCGAAGGACGAAGTCGAGAGCGATCTGGCCGGAGCCCAGGGGAAGGCGGAGGCGGTCGGGGCCGAACTTGCGGCCTCGCGCCGGGTCCTGGCCGAACTGGATGCAGGCCGGACCCCGCCAGAAGTCGCCGCGGTGGTCGCGCAAGCCGTCGCCGCGGTGACCCAGCGCCACGCCCCCCGCGTCCAGGAACTGACGGACCAGTTTGCAGGCCTCGAAGAGTCGCTGGCCGCTGCGCAACTCGCGCTGTCCACGGCGAGGGCCCGGGCCGGCGAACTCGAATCGACCATGGCCAGGCGCCAGGAGGCGAGCGGTCGGCCGCTCTACTCACGCATCCTGTACGGGGCGTGGTGGGGGAGCCTCGTCCGGGACTACGGCTCGGAACTCGCCGCCGAACGGCAACGTGAGTCGGACATCACCGGCCAGATCGAGCGGGACACCAGCGAGTCAGGTGTGGTCGAACACAGACTGGGCGAGGCGCGGAGGGCACTCGCGGACGAACAACGTGACGTGGCCGCTTGCACGCGCACCGAACAACACGAGGAGTACCGCCGCCGCGTACCAGCGTTTGAGGAAGCCGAGTCACAGATCGCTGAACGGGTCCAGCAGTGTTCGCGTGCGGTCCGCGAGGCCAAGAGCGAGTGTGACAGAATCGGTCACATGCGGGAGAGGGCCGTCCGGGAGGCGATCGCCGCGACGACCGAGCAAATCGTGAGCGAGGAGCAAGTGCGTCTTGCCGTCGCGGTCACAGAGACTGAGGAGGCCGGCAAGCAGCTCCGGGCAGCCGAGGCCGACCTGGCGATCCGCGAGGCGGCGGTCACCGAGCACGAGTCGCGGGTGCGAGCGGTCGAGACCAAACGCCAGGAAGAGCTTCGGCAGAGTCTCGGAGAGACCGGAATCCGGATAGAGCGCGCGAGAACAACGTTCCAGGAGATGCGGGCCCCGCTGGGCAGGGTTGTCGATCCGCTGCCTGAAATGAGTCCCGGCTCGCTACAAGTCGCGGCCGCAACCTTGACCTATCAGCTGTCAGCCATCGGCCCACGCCTCGCGCTCGTCGAGCAGTGGGACGCGCACCTCTCGCGCGAGGCGCCCGCCCTGCGGGACCGGCTGGCCCGGTACGTGAACCTCGTCTGCTCCACGACAATGGGCATCGCGACCGACGACTACTTCGGCGACCGCGGGCCGTTCGAGGAGAAGGAGTTCGACCTGCTCATCGTCGACGAGGCCGGCAAGGTGACCGAGCTGGAGTTCCTCGTTGCCGCAACCCGGGCCCGGCGGTGGGTGCTCGTCGGCGACCACAAGCAGTTGCCCCCGTACTACGACCGGGTGTTCGACCCCGTGGTAAAACAGGCCGACGCGGCGCGGGCGGAACAGGGGCAGCCGCCGCTGGACGCGGACGCCCTACGTAAGAGCTGCTTCGAACGCCTGCGTGAGCGGCTGCAACCGCCCGCCGACTCACCGTCCGATGACGCGACGCCGGGCCCCGATCGGTGCGTCACCCTCACCGTACAGAGGCGAATGCACCCCGACCTGGCGGTCTTCATCTCTGACGTGTTCTATGGGGGTGAGTACCGCTCGCCGACGATTCCGGACGGCGGTCCCGACCCGGCCTTCGTCGCGGACAAGACGCTGACGATTGAGTACTTCGAGACGCCCGTCACCTTCGTGGAGGTCGCCCCGTCCAGGGAACTCCGGGACGGTCTCGAGACGAACCTGGAGGAGGGGCCTGCCGGTTCCCATCCACTCGCCCCGTGGGCAAAGCACCTGCCAGACAAGGGGTACGCCAATCTGGAAGAGGCGCGTCGCGTCGTTTCGGCCCTCGAGGGGCTCGTTGCCCTGGCCCCCGTCCGGGGTGAGCAGAAGGCAAAGGATTCAGGGGGAAGGCGGGAACCCGTAGTGGGGGTCATCGCCTTCTACGCCGGCCAAGTCGCGCTGATCCGGCAACTGATCCTGGCGAGCGATTCCCTGAAGGCCGCGGTGGAGGGGGAAGACTTGCTCTGCGAGGGCGTGCGGGTGACGGTGAACTCGGTGGACGCGTTCCAGGGCAAGGAGTGCCCGGTCATGCTGGTCAGTTTCACCCGGAGCAACCGGCGAGCGATGGTCGGCTTCGTCGACGACGCCAACCGGCTCAACGTGGCCCTCAGCCGGGCACAGAAGAAGCTCATCCTGTTCGGCGACAGCCAGACGCTCACCAACCGCAGCCGCCGCATTCCTGCGCCGGGCGAGCCCGACTCCCGTTCGGCGACACGGGAGCGCGAGTTCTTCATGAAGCTCGTCGGGTACGTCGCCGAGCGCGGCAAGCACCTCAAGATCTTCCAACTGAGGACCTGACGTGCTGCTCCAACAGGTTAGTCCCGCCTCGCTCCGACTACTTCGGGAGCGATTTTCGGGCTCGGCTCACGGCCTCCGGGTCGCGGTCGTCAGGCTTGCGGTTCACGCCGTCGAGGCCAGGGTGGTCGTCGAGCGAGAAACCGGCGCGGACGCCCTCGACCACTTCGTCCTGCGGACCCTCGCCACCCTCGGACCGAGCGCCCCGGCGGAGATCGACTCGGTCCTCCACCTGAAGGTCCAGGTCATCCGCCAGCTCCTCGGTCCCCTGGAGCGGAGTGGACTCGTGCGGGAGACGGGCAGCGGGTTCGAACTCACCCCCGAGGGGGCAGAGGTCGCGCGGACCGGGCGCACACGGGAGTCGGGCCAGGAGCGGCGCGTGTTTCACTTCCTGCACCCGTCGATGGAGTACTTGCCCGTCTCCGACCCGAAAGGGCGTGTCCTGAGGGACGTGCCGCCGCGTGAGGGATGGGAGTTCGACCGGGGCGTCTTGCTGGCCTGTGCCCGCCAGAGCCCGGACTGGAAACGGGAGCGCGGCTTTCCACCGGAGGTTGTCGATCTTGTGTTGTCGGACGAGGGCGGGCAACCGGTCGAGACACCTGCCGACTCCGCACTGATCGTGGACAAGGCCCAGGAGGCGCTGTGCGTCGTCGCGCTGTCCGGAGACGCCGCCGGGGCACCTGTCGAGCTGGCCGCACACGGGGTCTCGCCGCGTGCTCAGTTCGTAGGCCCGGCCGACCGCCCCTTCTGCGTGCTGCGCGGTGCCGAAGCGATCTCGCGGGGGTTCCCCCAACTCCTGCAGCCGCCCGCCCCGGACGCGGTCCGCGCTGCGTGGTCGGAGGTGGCAGCCCTCAACGCACTCACGGATCACGACCGCGCGGTCGTTCGGTTCGACGGTTCTGCCCTGGTGGCCGTGCTCACCGCCGAGCAGGTGCTCGCGTGGGTCAATTTCGCGACCCAGGCGGACCGGGGGGAGCAGACATGGCTGTGCCGGGTGGAGGGGGCCGACCTCGTCGTCCCTGTCCGGTTTGAACCCGTGGACCCCGCCGCGGCCACTGCTCTTCAGACCGTTCGGGAGATCATCGAAATGGACGAGCAGCGCGCCCGCGCACCGGCCTCGGTTCCCCAACTGGCCGAGGAACTGGCCGCCCGAACCGGAAAGCAGTACTCCCCTCGGAGCCTCTCCGAGTTGGCTTGGCGCATCGAGCGCTACGCCCTAGCCTCCGCTCTCGCCGAACTCGAGGACATAGCCGATGCCGACGTATCAGTTCCGCTACGGTGACCGCCGCGTGCCGAGCGGATACTTTCTGCCCCGCGACGTGCCCGCTACCGCGGCCGCCGCGGGGTACGAGGACGGGGCCGGTCCTGCGTTTCGGCACCTCTCGACGTTCCCCGGGCGCTCGACCATCAAGGAAGCGGTACTCGACGTCCTCAGCCGCGCGACCCGGCACGTGTTCTTCGCCAATTTCCTGATCCAGGATGCAGATGTGGTTGAAGCTCTCCTGGCGGCGGCCGCACGCCTTGAAGGGCACGTCTACGTCCTCACCACCCTCAAGACGGACGACTTCTCTGCCGCGGGGGGTGAGGACGGGGGAGATTT
This sequence comes from Gemmataceae bacterium, assembly GCA_019636445.1. Taxonomy (GTDB): domain Bacteria; phylum Planctomycetota; class Planctomycetia; order Gemmatales; family Gemmataceae; genus Limnoglobus. The sequence goes on from JAHBXO010000035.1 coordinate 6,938, forward strand.
TCGTGAGCACATCGCCTGCGTCGAGCGGCTGAGCGCCCGCGGGATCGTGGTGAAGGCCCGGAGTGACTGCCACGCGAAGTTCATGACCGCCGACGACGAGGTGGCCGTCGTGACGAGCGCGAATGCCGTGCCGACGTGCTACCGGGCCATCGAGGCGTCGGGGCGGGCGCGCCGGGAGGCGAACCCCGAGAACGGCGTCCGACTGACCGACGGCCCCGAGGTTCGGCGACTCGCGAACTTCTTTCGCAGCATGTGGCGGACCGGGTGCAACTACGCCGTCACGCCCGGTTCGGCGGCCTTCCGGGTGGAGGACATCCAGCCGGGCCACCCCCGGATCTCCGTCCGCGAGCCACCCAGGCCGGGCACTGACGGGGAAGTCCTCTGGACGGCCCCGGAGGACCCCCGCCTGTGCGACCGCTTGGTGCGCATGGCCCGGGCGGCCAAACGGGAACTCGTCATCTCCACCTGGGTGGTCAAGGGGATGACCGACCACCCGGTCGGGGCGGCTCTCGTCGATGCCGCGGCTCGCTGTGACACAGTCCGACTGCTCGCGCGCGGGATGAACCACCGCGACGACCTGCGCGACCAGTGCTATCGGCTCACCCGGGCGACCGGCGGGAACCTGCGAGTCGTGGGGGATTACTGGAACCACTCGAAGGCGGTCGTGGCGGACGGCCGGGAGGCGCTGGTGTTGAGTGCGAACCTCGACGCCCAGCACGGCCTCGACGGGGGAGTCGAGGTCGGCTACTGGTCGGCCAGCCCGGACTTCGTGCGGGCCGTCGAAGGCTTCCTCGACCGTCTATTCGGTGAGGCCGCGTTCGAGTTCGTGTGCGACCCGACCCAGTCCGAGATGGCCGCCCGGTACGGCCGCCAGAAGGGGGAGAGGTTGGGAGGGGAGTTGAGGTTCCGTATTCCTCCGCGACCGGGGCCGAGCGTGGACCAGCGGGTGCGCCGGTGGTGCCAGGCGTTCGAGCGGCAGCTCGTGCGCGTCGCCCGCCACAAGCATCAGGGTCGTGACAAGATCCTGCTTCTGACCGAGCAGACCGCGGCCTTCTGCACCCCCGTTCGCCCCGGCTCGTTCGACGTCACGCTGGAGGACGACCCCGGGGAGGAAGTTCGCTCCAGGTTCGACAGCTACCTGGGCCCTTCCGACATCGAGGTCACGTGGTAGTCAGCCCCCACGATCCGCGGCTCTCGTGAACCAGGTCCAGACCCGAACGTCCCGGAGCCGGAGGACCAGCCGCCCGCCCTCGGCGGCGTCGAGGAGTAGCCCGAGTTCGTGCGGCTTTCGTAGCCACTCCAGCCCGGCGAGGACCTGGGGCGCCGCGTCCATCGTCATCGCTCGGCGGATCTCGTCAATTTGAGCGAGAGTGGTTTATCGAACGTCGGCGCTCGGTTGGCATACACAACCCCTTCCGTACCGGCCGATTCCAGGAAGTGCTGCTGCTCGCGCATCAGAGGGAGCAGGATCGAGTCGAGCAGGGAAACGCCAAGAGCTACCGATTCAATTGGATCGGTAACGGTCGAGTGTTGCGGAGGCTGGTCGGTGTCCTGTATGCAAGGCCTCACTCGGGAATGCGCTGCTTCCTAACTAACGTGACCTGAGTCGTTACGCATCTTCCTGTTGGCGGACGAATTTGCTGACGGCTGCAGGCGTCACGCCAAGCAGTTTCGCAGCCTCGGATTGATTCTCCCGTGATCGCCGCAATGCTTCTCGGAACAGCTTATTCCGCTGCCCGTCGAGGTACTCGGTCACGGTCTTGTCGCCCCCAAACGAAAATCCTCCTGTCGATTCGGGCGCTTCGCCCACGTCGATGGACGCTGCCTCCAAATCATGACGGCTGATGTCATCGCCTGTCGCGAACATCGCAGCCTGCAACAGGACGTTGTAAAGCTGTCGAATGTTGCCCTTCCAACGCCGGGTCTGAGCGAACCGTATGGCATCTTGCGATAGCCGCAACACTTGCTTGGCAGCCTTGGGGCGCAGGACGCGGTGAATCTGTTGCAGCAACTTGTTTGCGATGTCGGGAATGTCGGATTGCCGTTCTTTCAAAGGCGGCAACCGGATCGTGACGGATGCCAGCCGGTAATAGAGGTCTTCACGAAATGTCCCTTTTGAAACCATGTCCAACAAGTCGCGGTTGGTCGCCGCGATGACGCGAACATCCGATTTCAGATCGTCTTTTCCACCGACCCTGCGAAAAACACGCTGGCAAGGGGCATCTGCCGGAGGCTGAAGAACCCTCAGCAACTTCGCCTGCATGCCCAAATCGCATTCGCCCACTTCATCCAGGAACAACGTTCCGCCGTCGGCTTGCTTGAACAGACCGTCTTTCTGCTTATCGGCTCCCGTAAACGCCCCCTTCTCGTGCCCGAAGAGTTCGGACTCCAGCAATTGACCTGGGATGGCAGCACAGTTGACTGCCTGGTACGGGCCATCGCGCCGCTCGCTGGCTTCGTGAATTGCTTTCGCGAACAACTCTTTGCCGGTGCCGCTTTCGCCGAGTAGCAGAGCGCAAACGTCGTGCCGAGCCACGACCGCCGCTCGACGGCGTGCGTCTTCGATTGCTGCGCTGCTTCCTATTATCGGATCGAAACTTTCTGGCAAGCTGTCCGCTGCCTGTGAATATGCGATTGCCAATCGCTGGCTCGCCTGGCGTTCAAATAGCGCGAGGTCGAAGGGCAGTTCTGTCTGGTTCAAACGTCCCTGGAATGACTGCCAAAGTGTGGCTTGGTAGATCGTCTTTCCAAGAAGTACCCACACTGCCGCCATCGTCGGTGTGCCAGATGTCAGCAGGAAATGAAGGTCTTTTTCTTCGCCAATACCACGCAGGACCCGGTCGGCCTCAAGGTAAACCGCGTGGTAGTCCGTGGGATCGTCGAGTTTCACTTTGTGGACTTCGGCCTTCGTGCCAAGCCACTTCGCGAGTTCGCGATCCAGTTCGGGGATTCGGCTCAACAGGTGAATCACATCGAACCGTCCTGCTTCGGCCGCCGTTTTGAGCGGCCCGACGCCATCGATTTTCTCCCGCTTGAAACGCTTCACGAGGGCATTGCCCGGCTCGTCAAGAATCTTGGCCGCCCCAGGGTTCGCGTCGGCCCACGCGTTCAGATCGGTGTGGCCGATCCACGAGACAAGCACTTGTTGACGAGCCATGCTGACAACTCCGGTTAAATTCACATAAACCAAGGTATCACCTAGTCGATCAGCCGACAAGTCATCGCCGAGGATTATCCCTCGCAAACCCTTTGTTATCAGAGGTTTTATAAGAGCCGGAAGATCAACTTGGCGCTTTGGTACGCCGCTCGCTTTGTCAACCTGAGTCAACACCCAGGGAGATGAGCGATGCTCAGCAATGCAGACAACGGAACGAAACTGACCCGGCACGCGGCTGACCGGATGGCCCACCGAAGCATCTCATCCGAGGTCATCGAATCGGTGATCGAGTTCGGGCGTGTGGTTTTCACGCGAGGGGCCATGATCTATGCCATCGGCCGCAAAGAGGTGGAGCGGTATCGGCAGGAAGACATCGACCTTTCCGACTGCGAAGGCGTCCAGGTCGTTTGCTCGACGGAGGGCACGATCCTCACCGTGTATCGCAACCACAGCTTCCGTGGACTCCGCCCCGGACTCGGCCGTGGCCGAAACCGGCCTGCTGGTCGCAGTCCGCGGTGCTCGATTACGGTCGCATCGTGTACACGCGCGGGGCCATCCTCTACGCCATCGGGCGCAAGGAGGTCGAGAAGTACGCCCGCGACGGCGTGGACCTGAGCGCCCTGAACGGCGTGCAGGTCGTTTGCTCTCTCGATCGCACCGTGATCACAGTCTACCGAAACAGGAACTTTCGGAGTCTCAAGCCTGGACTGGGACGCGGTCGGCACGGCCGACCGCGGAAGTGAAGTCGTCACCCTTAACCCAACGAGTCAGTTAAACATGGACCTCTCACCCACCCAACCCGGCGACGGGTTCCCCTTCCTGTGCGAACCGGCGGACGTGATCGCTTTCGTCGAGCGGTTCCTCGGCGGACAGGAGCCCATCACCGCGGTGCTGTCCCGGTCCGCCGCCTGGTTGCTCGCCCTTGTCGTCGAGGGACTCGAACGCGGAGGCGTCCGCCTCGTTCTCTCGGCCAAGTCCGACCCAGAGGCGGTGGACTATGCGGCCCAGACCCTCGGCGGCGCCGCTATCGGGGCACCGACAGGCGCCGCGATCGGTCTGGCCGTCCTCGGCGTACTCGGCCGCCTCGGTTATCTCGTGCCGCAGGTGGGGTGCTACTTCGCCGCCGCGTGCGCCGTGGGCACCCTCGTCGGGGCCGCCCTGGGCTTCTCGGTCACCCGCGCGGGCTTGCGGGTCCGGTTCGTCGCGAGCGACCCCTCGCTCCTCGAAATCAGGATCGCCCAGCAGGGCACCTGAACCACGCACCTTTGCCCCGATTCGATCAGGGCTCACGGATCGCCCGGCGTACGTCGCGCCGGGCGCCCTTTCGGAGCACGCCCGCTTCGTGTGCTCCGTCGTTTCCTCACCAGGCAGGAGTTCGACCATCAACACTATCACAACTATCCTCGTCGCGACGGTCGCCGGGGCGGCGTTCTTCTGCTCTGGCCCAGTCGCCAGTGCGCAGCAGTTCGTGCCCGGCACGGCACTCAAGCAGGGCGAGAGCCTCGTCTCTCCCGACGGGGCGTACACCCTGACCCTGCAGGCCGATGGGAACCTCGTCTGGAAGCGGGGCGACACGGTCGTCTGGCACGCCGGGACGTCTGGCGTCAAGGACGCGGTCTGCCACATGCAGGCCGACGGGAACCTCGTCATCTATGGCAGCCGCGACAGCCGTCACTGCGCCGTGTGGGCATCGAATACGGCCGGGCGGGCGGGGGCGACGCTCGCCTGTCAGGCCGATGGGAACCTCGTCATCTACCAGCACGGCAAGCCCGTCGTCTGGACGAATAGCGCCGGTGCAGTCCCGGGCCGCCTCTACTCCGCGGCCGGGTTGTCGGAACCGCTCGCGCTCCACCCGGTCCAGCGGAGTTCGAGCCCCAACGGCTGGAACAGGGCGCTCGGCCAGCACGGCGAGTCGCTAGTCCGCAACTTCGAACGGGCCGGCGGCAAGGAGGTGTTCAACCTCAACGTCGGCGAACACGGCATCGACGGATTGGTTCGCTCCAAGTTGCCAGACGGACGGGTTGAGTACCGGGTGATCGAAGTCAAGACGCTCCAGAACGGAACCGATTTCCAGCTCAACGACACGAAGGCCGGCAAGCAGCTCTCCCGACAGTGGATCGAGGACCGCCTGGCCACCGCCGCGGCGCAGCACCCGAACTCTGAGGCGCGGAAGGCCGCCGCTGAGGCGCTGGAGCAGTTCCGCACGAACCCCGCGGCGATCAAGGCAGAGCTGCACGGTGTCTCGATCGGCGATAACCGCTACGTCGTCAAGGCAGTGGACCCTGCCACTGCCGCGATCAAGGGCGAGGTCGCTAACGCCCGCGTGACGGACGTACTCAAGAACCTGAGCGAGCGCGCCTCGAGTGAAGATGTCCGCCGGCTCGCCCGTGGGCAGTTGGCGGAATTCGATCAACTCCAGACCGCCGTCAAACCCCGGGTCGTGAAAGGAGACGAGTTCGCCCGAGAGATGGGGAAACTGGCTGGGGTCGAGGAGAAGCAGGTGAGCGGCGCCGTGCAGGAGGCGACCGAGCACATTAAGGCGCCGGGTCAGTCGCGGTGGGTAAAGGCCGGCGGCAAGGTGTTCAAGTTCGTCGGCAAGGCGGCGGGCCCGGCCGGGGTGGTGATCGAGGTTGTGGTTTACTCCGCTGAGGCGGCGGAGATCGAGCAGAAGTGCGAGCGCGGCGAACTCACCCGTGAGCAGGCCGACGCTGAGAAAACCAAGCTCGCCGCACACACCGCCGTGACAGCGGGCGGTGCCGTCGGCGGTGCGCTGACTGGAGCCACGATCGGGACGTTCATATGCCCGGGCGTGGGTACTGTCATGGGCGGCATCGTGGGTGCGGTCGCGGGGTGCGTCGGCGCCGAGATTGTGATGGCGGCGACCGGCCTGGCCGACACGTTGGGCGAGTACCTCCAGCCTGGGGTCGAGACGGTTCGAAAGGCCTGTGCTTACCTCAAGGAGAAGGGCCAACGGGTCGGAGTTGCGACCCGCGAGCAACTGCGTGAGTGGGTGGGGCCCGAATTGTTCGACGAGACTGCGGCGACGCTCGGGGCCGGAGTTGACTGGGCACAGGAGAAGGCCCGTCAAGCGGGGAACGCAGTGGCCGAGAAAGTAGTGGTCGCGAAGTACGCGGTCACGGACGGTGCCGACTGGACTTGGGAGAAGGCGAAAACCGGCTACCGGACTGTCCGCGGTTGGCTGAAGTGACACTCGTGGTGGATTGGCAAAGCGGGCCCACCCGACATTTTTGGGTGGGCCCGCACGCGTTTCCCCGTCTTATGCGAAAACCTCGTCCTCATGGAAATGGCCTCGTCGAAAGGCGGCACACGAGGTCAGAGCCGCAGGTGGATGTCCTAAAATATGGGTCAGGGGTGGCCGGAATGGGGTCAGCTACGGCGAGTGTGCGCAACGCGTGTGGGTAACGGTCACTGCGGGGTGAGTGACAGCGGTTTGTAAGCGAGTCGTATCGACCGAATCAGCGGTCGCTCACGCAGCCTCGCGGTAGTAGTGCCGTAGCAGCCCGCCGAGGCGCTCGTGGCACTTCACCTCCCCGGAGGGGAACTTCAGGATGCGCGGTTCCTCCGCGTCGGCGTCGCAGAGCGGCACGTTGCCGCGCGATTGGTGAGGCCTCTCCCCGTGATAATGGATCAGGAACTCGCGGACGATGTGGTTCAGGTGCTTCTCGCCGCACACCACAAAGTGATCCAACGCCTCTTTCCTTAAAGTCTGTGCGAACCTCTCCGAGTACGCGTTCATGTTCGGACTTCGTGGGCCGACGCGCTTCATTTCGGTGTCGTTCACTTCGAACACCGCGTCGAACGACCGGGTGAACTTGGTGTCGTGGTCGAGGATGAGCATGCGCGCCGTCAGCCCCCACTCCTCCATCTGCATCGAGACGTTCCGCGCCTGCTGCGTCACCCACGACGAGTCGGGATTCACTGTCGGGCTGGAGACGAACACGCGGCGGCTGCCGATGTGGATGAAGAACAGCAGGTGCAGGTCCACGAAGCCCGTCAGCGTCATCGACTTGACCGTGAGGAAGTCCGCGGCCCAGAGAGTCGCCGCGTGGCGCTTCACGAACTCGTCCCAACTTCCCTCGCCGCGCTTGGGGCCGGGGTCCAATCCCGCCTCGCGCATGATCTCGGCGACGGTGGTGCGGCCGACGGTCATGATCCCGAGCTTCTTCAGCTCGCCGAGCACGCGGGTCGAGCCCCAGCCGTTGTTCTCCCGCGCCAGCTTCAGGATCAGCTCGCGGATCTCTTCCTTCGTCCGCGGGCGTCCCGGCTTGCGCTTCGGTGCTTTCTTCTTGTCCTTGCTCGGCTCGGCGTCGGCACGCCAGCGGCAGAATGTGCGGTAGGAAACGATGGAGATGAGTTCGCGGATCGCGCCGCCGATCTTGGAGCCGAACTTGACGAGTCGATTGCGTTCGCGGGCGGTGACGGTAAGGCGCTCTGGTAGCTTGGAGCGGAGGATGCGGTTCTCCTCCTTGAGGTACTCGATCACCTGCCGGAGGTCGGAGTCCTTGCTGGTGGTGAGGAGGAGCCAGAGCGGCTGGAGGAATCGCATCATGGCGTGACAACTGTTCGAATGGGGAGAAGCGTCGGCGATTTTGGGGGCGGGACACAATATCCGTACAGCGCTGGCGGGTCCGGCGCGAAGGCGGTTTTCTGGCCGCGCGGGCCGCGACGCGGGCGCCGGGTTCGTGTGGCGCGGGATGCGCCCGGTGCGAGGCGCGGAGCAGCTGAGCCGCAGGGGATCGGTCGGGGCGGTCGTCACACATCTGCGGAATGAGCACTGGCCGGTTGACAGGTCGCGCGCGAGTGAGTGTTCGCAAGACGTGATCTTGGGACACGAGAGGAACACGGTCGCAGAGCGGCCGCATCGGGCACTTCCACAGGTCAGATCGGCGAAACCCTAGAAATCACAGCACTTGCTGCGTGTCGAAGTGATGCTCTCGCGCGCGTCAGTGTGAGGTTTGTTACGAAGAGTGTTTCGCTCGGGGAGCGGGCAGACGGAAACGTCGGAGGAAGTGCTGACCATGGCGGGGGTGGTCCGGACGTTCCTCGCGACCAAGGGGCCGTACCGCGACGAGAACGGCGAGGTGGTGGGCGTAATCGGCATCTCCCGCGACATTACCGACCGGAAGCAGGCGGAGGAGACGCTGCGGCTCCGGAACCGGGCCATCCAGGCGGTCTCACAGGGCATCCTGATCACCGACCCGAACCAACCGGACAACCCGATCATATTCGCCAATTCCGGATGCGAGCGGATCACGGGGTACACGGCGGCCGAGTACATAGGCCGCAATTGCCGCTTCCTTCAGGGAAAGGACACGGACCCGGCCGCAGTCGCACGGATGCGGGAGGCGATCAAGACCGGGCAGCCGTGCCAGGTCGAGATCCTGAATTACCGCAAGAATGGCAGGCCGTTTTGGAACGAGCTATCAATCACACCAGTCCTCGATCCAACTGGCCGGCTCACCCACTTCGTCGGGGTCCAGACGGACGTGACCGAACGGAAGGAGGCCGAGGATGCATTACGAGCTGGCGAAGAGCGCTACCGCCGCTTGCTGGACAGCATCCCCGACCCGCTGTTCGTATACGACCGCGAGACGCTCCGATACCTGGCTGCCAACAACGCCGCTGTCGCGTCGTACGGATACAGCCGGGAAGAGCTGTATGAAATGACAATCGCGGACATCCGGCCCCCGGAAGACGTTTCCCGCCTCCTGGCGATATTGGATCAGTCACCGGGAGGGTTGGAATTCCGTGGGGAGTGGCGGCATCGCCGTAAGGACGGGTCGGTGTTCGATGTCGAGATCACCGCCCACGACATCGAACTCGACGGGCGCCCCGCATGTATTGTCACGGCACGCGACCTGACAGACCGGAAGCGGGCGGAAGAGGAACTGCGGGCAAGTGAAGAGCGGTTCCGGCAGAGCCAGAAGATGGAGGCGGTGGGTCGACTCGCGGGCGGTGTGGCGCACGACTTCAACAATCTCCTAACGATTATCAACGGATACGGCGAACTGGTTCTGGGTGGGCTGCAGCCCAACGACCCCAATCGGGAACTGATCCGGGAAATGGTGACCGCCGGGGAACGGGCCGCCGGTTTGACCCGTCAACTGCTGGCATTCAGCCGAAAGTCCATCATCGAACCGAAACTGCTGGACCTGAAGGTCGTGGTGACTGACGTCGAGCGGATGCTCCGGCGGGTCGTCGGCGAGGACATCCAGTTGGCGGTCGCGGCCGACCCGGAGATCGGTACGGTGCGTGCCGATCAGGGCCATGTCGAGCAAGTTTTACTGAACCTCGTTGTCAATGCCCGGGACGCGATGCCGACCGGTGGGAAGCTGACGATCGAGGTGCGCAATGTCGAATTGGACGAGACGTACACCCGGGATCACCCGGATGCCCGGCCCGGGCCGTACGTGGTGCTCGCGGTCGCCGATACGGGCTGCGGGATGGACGCGGCGACGGTCTCCCGAATCTTCGAACCCTTCTTCTCAACAAAGGGAGAGCACGGTACCGGACTGGGACTGGCCACGGTCCACGGCATCGTCAAGCAGAGCGGGGGCCACGTGGCCGTATACAGTGAATTGGGGCGCGGGACCACATTCAAAGTCTATCTGCCGCAAGCCGAGAACCTCACGCCTGCACGCGGGTCGCGCCTGACCCGATCCCCGTTGGCGCGGGGCGGCGAGACGATCCTCCTGGTGGAGGACGAGGACGGGGTCCGGGCGCTCACCCGTCACGTCCTGCGGAACTGCGGGTACACCGTCTTGGAGGCTCAGGAAGGGGCCGAGGCGCTGCGGCTGATCAGCGAGCACCTGGGCCGGATCGACCTGCTGGTGACGGACGTGGTCATGCCGCGGATGGGCGGCCGCGAGGTGGCGCAACGGGTGACCGAGCTGCACCCCGGAGTCAAGGTGCTCTTCCTTTCGGGGTACACCGACGACGCCATCGTGCGACATGGCATCCTCGAAGCCGAAGTCTCCTTCCTCCAGAAGCCGTTCACCCCGGCATCCTTGGCCGCAAAAATCCGAGAGGTGTTGGACGCCCAGTAACGACGGCCTGCTCGTTGTTTCTCTTGGCTCAGAACTCATCCCTCAGAACTCAATATTCAATTTTTGAGCGTTGAGTTCTGAGGATGGAGTTCACGAATCGATCAACGGGACAATAAACCGGCAAAGTATTCCTCGAAACCGTAGGAGATTGCCCTTAGACTTTTGGATCCGGTAATAACTCAATCGCCGGCACCGACGTAGACCCCGCCGATGAACGTATCTTCGAAGGAATAGAACGATTCGAGGATCGTATTGGTAAAGGGCTTCCAGATGCGGTGGGCGGGGCCGCCGCCGAAGCCGGTGCCGGTAAGGATGTCGGTTCGCCCGTCGCCGTCATAGTCGAACGCCGCGACGCGGACCCCGCCCGTGTAGCTTTCTTCGTAGGCCTGGAACTCGGTCACTTGTTTGCCGCTCACCGCGTCGAACGCCCGCACGATCGGCAGGCTGCCCGGCCCGGCCGCGACGATGATCTCCGCGCGGCCGTCCCCCTCCACGTCGCCGGCCGCCACGAAGACGCCACCCGTGTTCGTGGTATCGAAGACGACCTGGTCGAAGATCGTGCGGCCGTTCTTCACGTCGATGGCGCGAACGCGGTTGCCGCCCGGCCCGGAACTCACCACCACGTCGGCGAAGCCGTCGCCGTTCACGTCGTTGAGCGCCACGCGCGTGCCGTTGCGCAGCTCCGGGTCGAAGACGAAGTCGTCGAAGATCGTCTTTTGCGTCTTTCCGTCAACCACCTTTACGCGCGGTCCGCCGCCCACGTCCGGCGCGGTCGCGATGTCGTCCGCCCCGTCGTCGTTCACGTCGCCGACCGCGAGGAACATGCCTCCGCGGTAGGTTTCTTCGTAGACGAAGAAGTCGGCGAGCACCGCCTGCGTCTCGCTGTCGATCACGCGGACGCGCGGCCCGCCACCGATGCCCGTCGCCGTGATGACGTCCGCCGAACCGTCCCCCTGCGTGTCGCCGACCGCGACGCGGACGCCGCCCCGGTAGGTCTCCTCGTAGGCGAAGAAGTCGACAACGCGCGTCTGAGTCTTCGCGTCGAAGATCGCGACGCGCGGGCCTCCACCGGCATCGGCGGCGATCACGAAGATCTCGCTGTTTTGCACGCGGATCGATGCCGTCTTCGTCGTGGAACCGCCGTCGCCGTCCGTTACCGTCAGCGACACGGAATGCGTGCCGGTGATTGGCGAGGTGTACTCGAGGTTCTGCGTCGACGCCGTGAAAACCGCCTTGCCGTCCGGGTCGCGAACCGTCCAGGCGTACGTCAGCTTGTCGAGCACACCGGGATCGCTCACGTCGCTGGTGACCACGAATCGCACATCCTTCGTCACCTTCTGCGGGGTGGCGATCGTCACGCTCGGTGCGACGTTCTGCACCACGGCGACCGTTGGTTCGACCGTGAACAGGCCCGCGTCGTCGGTCACCGTCACCGTCACCGGATAGCCGGCGCCGGTGCTGTTCTGGGCGTAGGTGTGCGTGAGGAAGTTCCCGCCGACATTTCGCAGATTGAAGAACGTGACGCCCGGGAGTAGGTCGAACGAAACCGGTGCCGAGCCATCGCCCCAGTTGATCGCGACCGTGTGCGGGTCGAACTGCCCGGGGTCGGTGAACGAACCGGTGAGCGCGAGGACCGAGCCTTCCGCCAGCGGCGTCGGATCGATCGAGTAGATCAGATTCGTCGGCGCGACGTTGACGGCCTTCACGGTGAACGTCGCCGTCGACGTGCCGCCGTCCTTGTCCGTCAGCGAAACGGTCACGCCGTAGTCGCCGTTCTTCGCGTAGGTGTGGGCTTCACCGAACTTCCCGAGCGAAGGCGAATCCGGCCCGCCGACCTGGAAGACCGACGCCTTACCGCCGGAACTGGTACCGTCGCCCCAGTTCACGGAATAGGTGAAGGTCTCGCCGAGTCCGAAGCCCGGGTCGGAGAAGTTCGCGAGCGTTGGAAGCGAAAGCTGTGCGCCTTCCGACACCGTCACGACCGCCGGCACCGCCAGCGTCAGCGTCGGAGCGACGTTCGTCACCTGAATGCTGAAAGTCCCCGTTGATGTGCCGCCATTGCTGTCCGCGATCGTGACCGACACGGTGTACAAGCCGTTATCGGCGTAGGCGTGCGACGAACCGAACGAACCCGTCGTCGGCACGCCGATCGATCCGAGCGCGTCGACCGTCGCCGCCCCCTTCGACACCGCGCCATCCCCCCACGCGATCGTGTACGAGTAGGTTTCGCTCAAGCTGAATCCGGGGTCGGTGAACGTCCCGACGGTGGCGATGGATACTGTCGCGCCCTCCGTCGCCACGAGGTTGCCGGTGGCGAGCGCCAGAGTCGGCGCGACGTTCGTGACGGTGATCGGGAGGGTCTTCTCGTCGAAGCCGCCGTTGTCGTCGGTGACCCGGACCGTGACGTTGAAGGTGCCGACGCGATCGTACGTGTGACCTTGCCCGAAGGTCCCCAGCGTCGGAACGCCGGGCGAGCCGATCTGCGTGAGGGTCACCGTGCCCGTTTCGGGTGTGGTTCCGTCGCCCCAGTTCACGGTGTAGGTGAACGATTCCTCGCTCGCACCGTTCGGATTCAGATCGTTCGCGAAGCCGGCGTCCTGGAGCGTGCCAAGCGTCGGGAGGATGAAGGTCTGGCCTTCGGCGAACGTCTGCGGGCCGACGACGGAGAGCGTCGGTGCGGCGTTCAGCACCGTCACGGTCAACGACTTCGTGGTCGATCCGCCGTCGTCGTCGGTGAGCGTGACGGTCACGGTATAGACGCCGTCGTCGGCGTAGACGTGGCTGGCGGCAACGCTGCCGACCGTCGGACTGCCGGGGAAGCCATTCTGCGAGACGGTGGCGGAGCCGGACGAATTCGCCGAGCCGTCGCCCCAGTTGACGATGTACGAGAACGTCTCCGCCGTCGACGGTACGCCGGCGAGGTTGCTGAACCCGGTGTCCGAAAAGGTGGCGATCGGAGCGAGGTTCAATGGCGAACCTTCCACGACCGACTGCGCGGCCGCGACGTTCAAGACCGGATCGGCATTCGACACGGTCACGGTGAAGCTGATGACGTTCGACAGGCCGGTGTCATCGTCCAACACGGTGGCGGACACGGTATAGGAGCCATTGTCCGCATACGTGTGGCTGCCGCCGAACGAGCCGGTGCTGGCCGTGCCGACGCCGCCGTTCTGGAAGTTGACGACCGATTTCGTCTCCGTCGCGCCGTCGCCCCAGTTGATCGTATAGGTGTACCGTTCGACCGTGCCGCCGGTCTGGTTCGGATTCAGCGGGTTATCGAAGCCGGGATCGACGAAGCTGCCGATGGTGGAAATCGCGACGAGTCCGCCCTCAACCGCCACCTGGTCCGCTGCGACTTTCGAGAGCACCGGAGCCGCGTTGTCGACGGTGACGGTGAACGACTTGCTGACGGCTGCGCCGTCGTCATCGGTCAACGTCACCGATACGGTATAAACGCCGTTCTCGGCGAAAGTGTGGGCAGCGTTCAGGAAACCCGCCGTCGGCGTGCCGGGCGAACCTTGGGTGATGTTCGCCAAGGGTACGATGCCCGCGTCAGCCGTCGTGCCATCGCCCCAGTTGATCGCTAACGTGAACGACTCCCGCGAACCGTTCGGCTGCGCGTTGGGGTTCGCCGGGTTGTCGAAGCCCGGGTCGGTCCACGTCGCGATGTTCGCGAGACTCAGGAGCGAACCTTCCACCTTCGTCTGATTCCCGACGACCGTCAGATTCGGCGCGGCATTGCCAACAACCACCTGGAAACTCTTCGTGGTCGCACCGCCGTTGTCGTCGGTAATGGTAACGGACACCGTGTAGAGACCATTATCCGCATAGGTGTGCGAGCCGTTCAGGAAGCCGGTCGTTGGCACGCCGACGCCGCCGACCGTTACGTTTCCGGTCGGCACGGAACCGGTTTCGACAGTCGTACCGTCGCCCCAGTTCACCGAGTAGGTGAAGTTCTCGACCGTGCCCTTGCTTGCATTGTCGAAGCCGGGGTCGCTGAAAGTCGCGAGGTTCGGCACGGTCAGCAGGCCGCCTTCGATGACCGACTGGTTGCCTGCGACCGCCACGCTTGGCGCGACGTTCGTCACAACGACTTGGAAGTTCTTCGCCGTCGCGCCGCCATTGTCGTCGGTGATGGTGACGGTAACGGTGTACATCCCGTCGTCGGCATAGGTGTGAGCGGAGTCGAAGCTGCCGGTGGTGGGCGTGCCGACGGTGCCGGCGATCACGTTCGTCACGCTGCCGGTCGTGGGCGCGGTGCCGTCGCCCCAGTTCACCGAGTAGGTGAAGCTTTCGACCGTGCCCTTGTTCGCGTTGTCGAAGCCGGGATCACTGAACGATCCAATACCAGAAATGCTGAGTTTCGAGCCTTCCGCAATGGTCTGATTGGCGGCAACCGCCACGGTCGGGGCGACGTTCGTCACGGTGACGGTGAAGGATTGCGTCGTCGTTCCGCCATCGTCGTCGTTGATCCGGAGCGTGACGGTGTAGACGCCGTCGTCGGCGAAGGTATGCGACGCGTTCAGGCTGCCGCTCGAGGGCGTGCCGATGGAGCCGGTCGTGAAGTTCGTAATGGAGCCGGTGTCGGCGGTCGTGCCGTCGCCCCAGTTGATCGAGAAGGTGAAGCGCTCCGTCGACGCTCCGCCTGGCCGGTTCGGGTTGTCGAAGCCGGCATCCGTGAACGTGGCGACGTTCGGAATCGATAGCGTCGCGCCTTCCGCGATCGTCTGGCCGCCGACAACCGACACGACGGGCGCGGCGTTGTCCACCAGGACGAGGAACGTCTTCGAATCGGCGGCGCCGTCGTCATCGGTGACGGTGACGGTGACGGTATAGACGCCGTTGTCGGCATAAGTGTGTGAAACGTTTTGGACTTGTCCGGTGGTCGCGACCCCGGCCGCTCCGGACGTGAATGCCGTCACCGGTCCACCGTCGTTCGTCGTGCCGTCGCCCCAGTTGATGGAATAGCTGAACGATTCGAAGCTGCCGCCGGTTTGGTTCGGATTCGCAGGGTTGTGGAAGCCGGGGTCGGAGAACGAAATCAGGTTCGAAATCGATAGCAGTCCGCCTTCGCTCGCCGTCCGGTTCGGCGAGATCGAACTGATTGTCGGCGAGACGTTGTTCACCGTGACGGTGAAGGTGTTGCTGGCGATACCGCCATTATCGTCGGTGACGACGACGGTGACGGTGTAGACGCCATTGTCGGCGAAGGTATGCGACACATTCTCGACGGCACCCGTCGTCGCCGTGCCGGCACTACCCGACACGCGGCTCGTGACGGTACCGGAATCGAGGCTGGTGCCATCACCCCAGTTGATCGTGTAGCTGAAGGTTTCGCTAGTGCCGAGGGTCGAGTTGTCGAATCCAGGATCGCTCACCGTCGCGGCGGTCGCCAGCGAGAGCAGGTTCCCTTCGTTGACAATTTGGTTCGTAATCGGGGTGACGGTCGGGTTGAGATTCGAGACGGCCACGGTGAAGGATTGCTGTGTGGAGCCGCCGTTGTCGTCGAATATCGTGACGACGACGGTATAGCTGCCGTCGTCCGCAAAGGTGTGCGTAATGTTCTCAATGGCACCGGTTGTCAGCTTGCCGGCCGAGCCGTGCGTAACATTGGTGACGGAGCCGGTATCGACGGATGTGCCGTCGCCCCAGTTGATCGTGTAAGTGAACGTTTCCTGGCTGCCGTTCGGTGGCGAGAGCGGGTTGCTCGGGTTCGAAAAGCCGCGATCGGTAAACGTGACGAGCGTAGGGATCGAGAGGACCGTGCCTTCCCCGATGGAGCGGTTGACGACCGGGGACGTAACGACGGGGGCTTCGTTCCCGACGACGACCTGGAAGGTTCGGACGATCGACACGGCACCATCGTCATCGGACACGGTCACGGAGGCGGTGTAGACGCCATCGTCGGCGTAAACGTGGCTCGCGCCGAACTGGCCGGCGGTGGCGACGCCGGGGCTGCCTTCTTGAGTGATCGTCGGCGAGCCGACGGTCGAGGAAGTACCGTCGCCCCAGTTCACGGCGAAGGTAAACGTTTCGTTGGTTCCACCGGGTTGGTTGATCGGGTTATTGACATTGGCAAAGCCCGGATCGACGAACGTCGCGATGTTGTTGATCGTGAGCGACTGGCCTTCCGTGGCGAGCCGCGGCGTTGCCAGGGACGGGTCGAGCGTTACGACGGGCGCGACGTTCGTCACGGTTACGAGGAAGGACTTGCTGACGGCCGGTCCAACGTCGTCGAGTATGGAAACGGTGACGGTATACGTGCCGTTGTCGGCGTACGTGTGGCTGCCGCCAATCGTGCCGGGGTGGCCCGGAAGCGACTTCGAATCCGACGAACCGTCACCCCAGTTGATCGTCCAGGATTGGATTTCGTCGGCGTTTGTGCCCGCGTCCCCGTAGGTAGCGATGGTCGGCAACACAAGGGAAGCCCCTTCCGCCACGGTCGGCGAGCCGAGCGCGCCGTTGAGCACGAGCGACGGGAGCACGTTGTTCACCGTGACGGCGAGCGTCGCCTGCCCGGTTGCGTTGTCCTTGTCCTTCACGTACACCGTCACGGTGTACGTGCCTTGATCGGCATAGAGGTGGCTCAGGTTGAAGTTCGCACCAGCGAGCGCCAGCGGCTGTTTCGCGCTGCCGTCACCGTAATCCACCTCGGCCACCCACGTCGCATCGAGCGTGCCGGGATCGGCGAATGAGCCGGCGCGGCTGAACGTACCGCCCTCGTTGATGGTCGCATCGCCTCCGATCGAGATCGTCGGTGTGACGTTCATCACCTGGATCGAAGCCGTGACAAGCGACGATTCTCCCTGGCTGTCCTTTACCGTCGCGGTGATCGTGTAGCTCGTCTTCCCGGACGGGTTGTCCATGTACTGGTGCGACACGCCGGAGAAGGCGTATGTCCCCTTGGCCGGGTTCAACGTCGTGTTTGGGCTGCCGTCGCCCCAATCGATGGTCACGGTGTGAGTATCGATGACATTCGGATCGGTAAAGCTGCCGGAGAGCAGGACCGAGCCGTTCTCGTTGATCTGCGGTGCGGACAGGCCGAGGAGGAGGTTCTGAGGCGCGGTGTTGTTCCACGAGAGAGTGATGTCCTTACCGCTTTGGACGTTCGCGTTCAGCGCGTTGTGCGAGACCTGCGTGAAGAGCGCCGCCGGCTGGGAAGCAGTGCTCTTCTCCTTCACGCCAACGGTCGCGGACTGACCGTTCGCGGTGGACGCGGAGCCGGTGTCGACGTCGAGGTAGTTGAAGCGGATGGCACCCGGCGTGATGCCGCTGTTCAATGAGAGAATCGCTTGGAACGTCACGTCTTCGCCGGGGTTGCTGTCCTCCATTCGGTCCCACTGGACGATCAGCTTGTTCGCCGCGCCGTCGAGCTTTGCCACCACGCCCTTCGAGCTGAAACTGGTGGTGCTGAACCAGGAGTCCCAGAGCGGGGCGATGGCCGGCTGGGTGAGGCTGAGCGTGGTCCCGAGGTTGGCGTTGCCGGCGAGGTTGTTCGGGCCGGTAAAGGTGATGAGGCCGTTGTACGACACGTTCACCGTGTCGTACTCCGTGCCGTAGAAGTTGAAGCGGTTGGCACCGAGGGCGATGGAACCGGTCGGGTTCGACTGGCTCGGCGCGAGCACGACGGTCGCACCGGAGGCGAGGTTCCCGGCGGCATCGGTCAGGTCGAGCGTGGCATCGGCGACGCCGCCGGTGAAGGCGTAGGACGGGTTCTCACGCGCTTCGAGCGCGACGAGCGAAAGTGGCAGGCGGCGGTAGCGGGATTCGGTGCGGGCGCGCGGGTTCGACGCCGACATGCGGCGAAAAGCCTTCAACATAAAGCGGATTCTCCGACGATTCGTCGAGAAGAGACTTCCCGAAGGTATCGGCCGCACTCGCGAAGGGGGATGCGAGCGGACCGGGGCGATGTCCACATCACGGATGGAGCGTCATCCGCGATGCCGGGTGTGTTCACGGGGGAACACGCTAACTCTTTAGAACACGTTTTCGCCCGATTGAGGCTAAACCAAATCGAAATCCTCAATCCCCTCGAATTCCACTCCGTCGCCGCCCAGCCAGACTCCCAAGAGCGTCACGAGAGGCGACGAATCCGGGGGCAAAACGACGGTGAGCGCATCGTTGCCCCCAGTTCCCGTATCGTCGATCGAGATGTGCGAATGGCCTTGTCCATCCAACGAAATGACGTACTCATCTCCGCCCTTTCCACCATCGAGGTCAACGCGACCGGACCAGTCTTCCACGATGAAACGATTGTCGCCCGTTCCACCGGTCAGTCGAATCTTTTCGATTCCCGTCAGACCAAAAACCGCTCCGTCAGCTCGTTGGAGTACATCCGCCGTCAGCACAAAATTCGTGTCATTGGCGGATACCACCGTGTCCGTTCCCCCAGCCCCGTCGATCGATGCATAACCCGTCCATCCACTCACATCGAAAACGTTGTCACCAGGACCACCGATCAGCGTGGCCTTGGTGATGTCGTTCAGGTGGATGGTTGTGCCATCACTGAGTCGAGCAACCGAGTCGTCCAGAACGAAGTCGGCGTCGGCGACGATGCGGACCTGATCGATTCCGGAGTCTCCGCCGATCAGCGAAACGGCTCCGGTGCCACCGCCGATGTTAAAGAAATTCTGCGAGGCTGGCGAACCCTGGAGAACGGTGAAGTCGATGCCGGAGAAATCGACCGTACCGCCGGTGCCGAGGACGAGGTGCCCGGCTTGCAGATCAAACGATCCGGCGGAGAGCACAGTGAGTCGGTCGAAGGCGTTCGCCGCGCCGATGATGGAAACGGCTCCCGAGAAATGTTCGATAGCGTAAGTGTGGTCCTGGCCCGGCAGGCCGATGAGCACGGCGCGTTCGATGCCATCGTGTAGGACCGTCGGGCCGTCCTGCACTTCGAGAAGTCCATCGGTGATGCGGACATTGCTCGGCGCGAGTGCGGTCACGACGTCGATGCCGCGTCCGCCGACGATCGTCGCCGTACCCACCCAGCCATTGATTTCGAAGCGGTTGTCGGCGTCGCCGCCGTGCAGGACCGCGCCTTCGATTTCGAAGAGGTCGATCGTGCGACCGGTGCCGAGATTGATTTCCCCGGCGGTCAGGACGAAATCCGTATCGGCGACGACGTGAACGGTATCCGTGCCGGCACCGCCGCGCACGGCGAGTCCGCCGACCCAGTCGTCGATGAGGAAGTCGTTGTTCGCCGCGGTGCCGACGAGACTGATGCGATCCACGCCTTCGAGGAGGTAGCGATCGACGCCATCGATGGCGAGAGACGAACCGGTGAGGTTGAAATCGCCGGCCGCGCTGACGCGGACGGAGTTGTCGCCGCCGCCGGCGCGGATCACGGTGTAGAAATCCGGCTGCTCTTCGACGACGATGGCGTTGTCTTCGTTGCCGCCGTTGAGCGTGACCTTGGTCAGGTTGGCGACATCGATGGTCGTGCCGTTGCCGAGTTGGATCGACGTGGCTGTGAGCGTGTAGTCGGTGTTGGCGTTCACCATGAGCTTGTCGCCGCCCCCCTTCCCGTCCACAAGCACCGATCCGGTCCAGCCTTCGACGAGGAACGCATTCGCGTCGGTTCCCCCGAGCAGGACGGCGGTCTCAACGTTCGCCACCTGCACCTGCATTCCGTCGGCGCGACCGAGGAAGTCGGCGTTCAGGATGGCGTCGGAATTCGAGGCGTTCGCGATGCGATCGATGCCCGCCGTGCCGTCGACGGCGGCCTGACCGGTCCAGCCCGTCAGATTGAACGTGTTGTCGGACGTTCCCCCGATCAGTAGCGACTTGGCGATGTTCGCGAGGTCGAAGGTCCCCGCGACCGTTCCGCCGATCTCTCGCGTCAGGTTCGTGTTCGAGAGGTCGTAGTCGCCATCGCGAACCGTGGCGACGCTGTTGAGGCCCGCGCCGCCATCGAGTTTCGTCGTGCCGGTCCACTCGCTCACCTCGAAGCGGTTGTCGAGCGAGCCGGAGGTCAACTCGGCGTGTTCGATGTTCCGCAGGTCGAAGTTGCCGACGGTCGATCGCGCCATCGATGAATCGGCCAGGACGTAATTCACGTCGTTGACGTCGATGATCGCGTCCGTACCGCCGGCTCCGTCGAGCAGGGCCTGGTAGCTCCAATCGGTGACGGTGAACGAATTCGCGCCCGCGCCGCCGGTGAGGGCCGCGCGGCGAACGGTGTCGTTCACGAACGTGATATCGCCGTGTGCCGAGCGACTTAGGGTATCATCGGCGAGCGTGAAATCCACGTCGTTGACGGCGACGACGCGATTGAGGCCGGCCTTGCCGTCGAAGATCCCGGTGCCGGTCCAGTCGGTGACGTTGATGGTGTTGTCGAGCGATCCGCCGGTGATGTCGAAGTGGTCCCCGGTGACGTTGAAGAGGTTGAACGTCGTGTCGAGAACCTTGTTGTTGTAGCGCCGCAGGTAATTGTCCCCGATTTCGAAGTTCATGTTGTTCGAATCGAGGATGGTGTCGACGGTGTTGGCGTCGCCGTAGACGTTGATGACCTTGGCGCCGACGAAGCCGCGGAGATCGATGAGGCCGGAGGTGCCTTCGGCGTTGCCGTAGTTCGTGTAGAAGTTGATGCCGTTCGGGGCGGAGACCTTCGCGGACGCGGGGATGAAGAGCTGGTCGCCGGCCTTCAGATAGACGATGCCGGCGGTGGATTCGACGCTGGTGTTCGCCTCGACGGTGAGATTGTCGGCGGCGCCGGCACGGTCGACGACATGGACCATAACGTCATTGACGGCCTTGAGGCCCTGAAGCGTGAGGTTGCCGGTGTTCTCGAACCAGATGCCGCCGGAGCCGGAGAGGCCGGCCTGTGCCTTCAGGTATTGAACCGTGCCGGTGATCGGCTTCGATTCGGAACCGATGTTGTCCCACGCCGTCAGGTCGGCCGTCTTGGCGTTGAGGTTCGTATTCGTCGTGGCGTTGACCAGCGAGCCACCGTCGACTTCGATCTTGAACGTGCCGGCGACGGCGCTCAGCGTGTCCACGATGTGGGCATCGGTGTCGTAGGCGGAGTTCGTGCCGACCTCCACGAGGACGTTTCCGGCGCTCGACGAGATCGTGCCGATTTCCACCGTCGTCTTCGCGCTTGCCGCGATGGAAACAGTTTCCGAGATCACATCGCGGACGGAGCGAACGTCGTCGCGCGATACGCGAGTGATCGTCCCCTTCGCGTCCTGAATGTAAAGGCTATTGGTGTCGATGACGTGGAAACCGGGACCGGGCAGGATCGGCTGGGAAAGGTCGGACCGCAGGTAGTGGGTTTGCCCCGTCGTCGGCGTGGCGTTCACGGTCACGAGGCCGGCGACGGAACGGAGGAAGTGCGGTTCCTGCGTGATGGTCGCGGGCTTGGAGATGACGACGAGCTTGCCGTCCGCGGCGTCTGCGGCAGTTGCGGCGAGGGCCACGAGGCCTTTGTGCGCGTTCACGCGGTCGTTGAACTGGGCGTCGGTTTCGTCTTTGTTCTTTGTCGTCGGCAGCGGCACGGTGACGGTGTAGAAATAGCTGAGGCTGCCGACGTTGACGGTGTTCGCGCCGGTCATCTGCTGGATCGTATTCGAATCGAAGGTCCAGTAGGCGATCTTTGTGCCGGTGGCGTAGGGGTTCACAACGGAGAGGGCGATGACGGTGAGTGTCTTGAGCGTGGCGATGCCGCTGGTCGCCTTGTCGTCGTAGGCCGGATTCGTGATCGTCTGCACCGCGTCGGCGCGGAACGCGTTACTCGTGGCCTTCGCGTTGGCCGACGAATTGTAGAGTTGGACGGTGTTGGCGTCGTAGACCCACGGGTAATAGGTCGTTCCGTCGGCGTAACCCGACACAGCGGTGTTGCCCGCGCGATCGTAGACGACGGCTTCGCCAGTCGCGTAACCATGCGGCGCAGTGAAGCTGATCGCGTCCTTCGCGTCGCTGACGGAGCCGGTCGCGAAGTTCGCGCTGAACTGAAGGCCGGTCGTTCCGCTGACGCGTACCTGGCGATCGGTGAACGGTGCGACGCCGCCGATCGGGAAGACGCCGAGCGGTTGATACTGGGCGCGGTCGCCGTTCGCGAGTTGGTGGGCGTACGGCAGCGTAATGGTGTCGGTCGCGGTGTTCAACGCCGTGGCGGGGTTGACCGACAGCGGCCCGAGCAGAGTGCCCTGGTAGCTCGAACCATCGACGACGCGGATCTGCGTCGTGGTGGAGCGGACGGTCGTGCTCCCCTCGTGGGCGACGACCTTCATCGTGCCGGTGGCGCTCGTGACGTTCTGTACGCGATATGTAAACGTCGTCGCGGTCGGCGATGTCGCAGTCACGTCGAGGTGGCCGCCGGTCTGGCCGTGGGCGGACACGATCCCCACGGGAAGCGCCGCGTTCTTCTGCTCCGGTGTACGGAGGAAGATCGGGGTCGCCGTGCGGCCAAGCGCGCCGGCGGTGGCATTGAGCGTCACCACGCGCGAATTGACGTAGCCTTCGCCCGTCGCGGAGTAGACGTCGCCACCGTTCGCGGCGATCTCCACGCTGCCGGCGGGGGCATCGATGTGCCCCGCGAGCACGACATCGTAACCGCTGCCGATCGCGGTATTGCGAATGACGACCTTGGTCGTTTCACCATTCACGTCGGCCGAGCTGGATTTCGTGAAGGACCAGTTGGCCGTGCTCGCTTCATGGTTGAAGGTCGGCGTCGTCGAGCGGTCGATGAAGGTTTCGATGTTGTTGATGAAGAGCATCTTCGGCGACGCGTTCGTGATCGTAACGGTTTCCATCGCGCCGTACGAAACGGTGGACGTGCCGGAGGTGGAACCGCCGGGCGCACGCACGTCGAGCCGTTCGCCGGGGATGCTGTAGACGTCGTCGACGACGATGCGGTCGGTCTGGATGGTGGCGGTGGCCCAATTCTGGTTCGTGATGCCGCCGTTGGCATCGATGGTGAGCGTGGCGTTGCGCGGCGAACCGAGGGTGATCGCGGCGTTGAGGGCGACGGAATTCGCCAAGCTATCGCTGCCGCCGGTGGTACGACCGACGTCGCCGCCGGTGATGGCGTTCCAGAGCGAGACGAAGAAGCCGACGAGGCTGACGTTCGTGGAGTCGGCGGTCACGTCGCGGCCGCCGGTCGGCCGAAGCGATTGCACGCGCACGGTGGGCGAGACGATCTCGACCCCGGACGCAACGCTCACCGCGCCGTCGACACTGCGCGTGCCCTGAGAATCGGCGCTGACGTTGGCGGCGAACGCGGCCCCGCGGCCGTAGGAGTCGGCCCGAATGTACACGCTGCCGTCGGAGTTCTCGAGCAGTGCGAACCCGGTGGCAACGATCGACGTGCCGGCATTCACGATAACGCGGTTTTTCGCGAAGACATCCGAGCGGGCATCGGTATCGAGGTTGAAGCCGACGCCGACGGCGGCGGCATCGGTATCCACGTCGCTGCGGACGTTCTGGTTCGTCGTGACGCGGAGGTTGCGCGTGCCGATCTTCGTCGAGTCGCCGATGGTCACGTTGGCGTCGTAACGCGATACGGTGCTGGCGTCGGTGTCGTTATTGGCGAAGAATCCGCCGTTGGTCTGCGAGTTGTCGGATTCGAAATCGAGTTTGACGAACGTACCGAGATCGACGGTGCCAGACGATAGCACGACGGTGTTCTTGCCGATCGAAACGGACACGCTCGCGGCATCGCTGGAACCGGCGGCGGTGCCGGAGAGCGTGTAGACCATGTTCGCACCGGAGGAGGCGATGGCGCCGCCGCCGCCACCCGAGACGTTCGACCGGCCGCCGTGGTCCATTGCGGCGCGGACGATGAGGTCGTTGCCGCCGGACAGCCGCGTCGGATTCGCAAGGGTGGAATCGGCGATCGCGACGGTCGAAGCCGTATCGATATCGACCGTGCCGCTGACCGAGCCGATGGTGAGGACGCCGGCGTTCAAGCCGAAGAGATCGACGTTCGTGCGCGAGCGGACGTCGCTGCCGATGCGAAGGGTGCGGGACGCGATGAGGTTCGCCCCGGCACCGACCGTCGTGCCGGCGACCGGTTTCAAGTCGACATCAACATTTGCCCCGCTACCGCCAACGAGCGAACCACTGATCGAGGTGACCTTCACCTTGATGATGTTCGTGGTCTGTTCCGCGCCCGCTCGATCGTAGTTCACCAACGAACGCACGGTCAGGTTCTTGCCCGCGGAGAGATCGGTGTCGGCCATGACCGTTGTCGTGACGGTCGGAGACCAGCCGAGTGTGACGCGCGAGACGCCAACGGCGAGTCCGCCGACCGAGACGCCGGTGGTCTCGGCGTCGTAGTTCGCGCCGGCGCGGGCGATGACGGAGAGATCGTTGGCGGCTACGAGGCCGCCGCTGGAGCCGACGGACGCCGTGACGGTAGGCGTGGCCGTCGCGGTGATGACCGCGCCATTGCCGCCGACGGCGCCGACCGACGTGCCGACGGTGTCGAGGACCACGCCGTTGTTCGCAGAAGCTTCGACCGCGAGGCTGCCCATGACATCGAACTTGCCGACGGCATTCAAATTCGCCGAGACGGTCGAGGTATCGGTGTACTTCACGTCCATCGCGCCGGCGCTGAAGACGCCGCCGCTGACGCCGACGGCGTCGAGATCGGTGACGGCGGAATAGGTCGCCTTCACGTTCACGTCGCCGGCGGAGGTAACGGCCGTTCCGGAACCGATTGATGCGGTCGTCGATGCGGACACTTTCACTTCGGCGA
The DNA here is from genome assembly GCA_019636445.1 of Gemmataceae bacterium. Lineage (GTDB taxonomy): Bacteria > Planctomycetota > Planctomycetia > Gemmatales > Gemmataceae > Limnoglobus. Next base: position 31,863 of record JAHBXO010000035.1, read on the forward strand.
GCGTGAGATTGATGGCAGCGGCACCGGCGGCCACGCCCACGGCGTTCGCGTCGGTGTTGGTGTTGGAGTTCGCGGAGATGTCCACGCCGCCGGCTCCGGCGCTGACGACGCCATTTGCGCCCAACGTTGCCGACGCGGAACCTTTCGAATCGATCTGCGCGTAGGACGCGCCGGCAGCGAATCCGAGGGAAACGCCGCCGCCCGCATTGGACGTGTCGAGCGTTCGGTTGCTGTTCGTCGCGATCGAGAATTTCGTTTTGGCGGTGACGGTGGCATTGCTGCCGACCTTTGCGGTCTCGTTGTGTTGGTCCGTAAGGATGGCGACCTGGGCTCCGATGCCGACGAATCCGCCGGCCGCGCCGCCATAGGACTCGGCATCGCCATCGCCGGAATAGGACGCGCCGACTTTGACCGTGTCGCCGCCGAGCGTGACGGAATCGCCTACGGACGCGAGCGATTGTCCGCCGACCGTGACATACGTGACGGAAGCACCGATGCCGGCGGCGCCAACGGCGCCGCTGCCGGTCGTGGCCTCGATTGCGACGGTGTCGCTCGCGAGGATGGAGATGTTGCCGCCGGCCAGGATTTTCGCGCCGTTCCCCACGGTCGTCGTCGTGCCGGAGGGCGTCGGTGCGGCGTTCACGGCCCCGGCCGCGACACCGCTCGGCGAATTCGCGACGACGGAGGACTTCGCGCTGTTCCCGGCGTTCGCGAGTTGCTTTCCGCCTTCGAAGGTACTGCTCTGGTTGTAACTGCCGAGGCCGTCGGAAATGACGTTGGTCTTGGTCGCGCTGTCGGCGTAGGTCGCGCCGTTGCTCCCGCCGCTGCCGTTGAGCGAATTCTTCGAGGCCGTATCGACCGTGGCGTAAAGCGAATAGACGGCCACGGAGGCGGCCAGCGCTCCGGCTCCGGCGCTTGCGCCGATGACGAGGCTGTCGACGTCGCGCGTCGACGCGGAGCCGATGCCGATGTGCGACGCGGCGTTCACCGTCGCACCCGTGCCGACGGTCGCGTTCGTGTTGCTCCGGATGATGCCGACGTCCACGCCGCCCGCGACGCCGGCGGCACCGAGGCCGGCGGCGCCGCCGATCACGTCCAGTTCGAGCGTGTCGATGGCGGCGACATACACAGACTGATCCGCGTCCGCGGTGCCGGACCCGTTGACGACGACGTTGTTGCCGAGTTGGGCGGACGTGTTCGCCGTGAGGACGTTCACGTTCACCGCCCCGGCGACGCCGGCGTAGAGGCCGGCCCCGCCCGCAACGACGACATTCAAGATGTCCTCGTCCGACGCGGCCTGCACGATCACGCCCTGGACGGAACTCTTCGTCAGGCCGTCGCCGGTATAGGCGTTGATGCCGCTCCTTCCGGCGAGCGCCGTGACGGTCGCATTGTCGGCGATGCGGGCGAGGGTGTCCTTTTCGATCACCGAAACGTTGACGGATGCGCCGACGCCAGCGGCGCCAATGCCGAGCGCGGCCGCGCCGACCACGACCGTCGCATCCGTGACGTCGTTCGCGCTGACGACGGCGTTGCCGAGGGCGTAGAGCTGCGAACTGGCGCCGACCGTGGCTTGCGTCTGCGTTTTCAGGATGATGACGCCGACGGAACCGGCCACGGCCGCGGTGCCCGCGCCGGCGACGCCGATCACGAACGCCCGCACGTCTTCCGCCGCGTGGGCAGCCACGATGATATCCCGCTCGGCACCGACTTTCGCGGAACTTCCGATGCTGGCTTTTGTCGTATGTTTCGATACCAGCACGTCGGCCAGCGGAGCGATACCGGCTGTGCCACCGATGGCGAGCGAACCGCCGATGCCGAGTCGATCGTAGTCGGCGATCGCCGCGACCGTCACCGATTGCCCGGCGTTCGCGCCCAGGTCGCTCTGGTTGATCTTCGCGTTTCCGCCGATCGTCGCCGTCGTGGTGATCGTCGGGATGCTGACCGACGCGACGATCTGCACGCCAACGGTGCCGCCGCCGCCGCCGCTGATGCCGTAGGTGGCGATCTCGTCAAGCGAAATCGCGGACACGACGACTCCGCGCACACCGGTTGAACCGAGCGAGAGCGTGCGCCGCTTCGAGAGGTTGTCGCCGGTGGCGCCGTCGTTATTCACCGAGGGGGCGGCCACTTCGCCATAGGCGGTGATCGATTGCCGATCGTTCGTGCCCGTCGATGTCAGGTCGATGGCGGTGCCGGCGTCGGCGTTCGTCTCGTTCGTCGCCAGCCGAATCGTCTTGGAATCGACGACGATCGCGTAATACGTTCCGCCGTTCTCCAGGCCGCCGATGGCGGTACCGTTGGCCCAGTAAGTGACGGAGTCGCCGGTTTGGAAGCCGTGCGTGTAGCCGAGGTTGATCTGGTTGCTCGTGGTATTAACGCCCGACCTGGCAAAAAAGAGCGGATCAGTGAACGTCACCGATGGCGGAGTGACCTGGGCCTGATACGCGGAGGTGTTGCCAAGGGCGTCCACGGCGGCGCCGTCGCCGATCGAGGCGTCCGTCGTCTTCGTGACGACCACGACGGGCACGGAACCGCCGACGCCGGCGGTGCCGCCGATGCTGATTTGTCCGGCGATGCCATCGATCTGGAGTTCGTCCCGCGTTGCGACGACGATGTTACCGGCGCTAAAGGCGGTGGCGTTCGCACCGATGCGAGCCTGCGTGGTGACCGTGTGAACCTGCACGCTGGCGGAGCCGGCGATGCCGGCCGTTCCGCCGCCGCCAACCGACGCACCGACGGAGATCCAATCGCCGCCCGCGATGGCGCGGACGGAGATGTCGCCGCGACTGTAGACGTTCGCGGAATCGTCGATGATGGCACGGGTGGTGCGATTGACCGCGCCGACGTCGACACCGGCGCCAAAGCCGCCGCTGGAACCGAAGCCCCCGCCGCCACCCGCGCCCGCATGGTCCGCCAGATGCTCGGCGTAGAGGTACGTCTCCTGCGCCGCGTTCGCCGCCGCGCGATCGTCGGTATCCGCCAGCACCTTGGAACCCGTTCCGATCCGGCTGGTCACGTTCGTGGTCTGCACGGTGACGGCAACCGATCCGGCGATGCCCGCGCCGCTGGTGCCGGCTGCCACGCCCGCCGCCACGACGACCACGTCGTCGTCCAGCGTGGACGTAATGATGAGTCCTCGAACGGCCTTGTTCGAAGTCGCGTCGTCGGACGCCGCGAACGTTCCCTTGTTCCCAAGCGCCGTGAGAATCGCGTTGTTGCCCGCCTCGGCCCGCACCGTCTCGTTCCGCACCGTCGTGACATTCGACACGCCGACGCCCGACCCGCCAACGCCGATGGCACCCTGCCCCGCGATGGCGAGCATGTCGTATTCCGCGTCCGCCGTGATGACGATGTTGCCGTTGGCGAAGAGAGTCGAGGATGCGCCGGCCGTCGCCGTCGTCGTGAACGTGAGCGGTTGGATGACGCCCGCGCCGGCGGCACCCACGCCGCCCAACCCACCGCTGAGGGCGACCGCAAAGTTGTCCGCGTCGAAGGCGTGATTCGCCCGGATGCGGATGTCGTTGTTGGCAGAGATGTTTGCCGAATCCGCAATGCTCGCCGTCGTTGTGTGCGTCATCGGCATGACGACAACGCCCAGGCCGAGCGCCGCCGACTTGCCGATCGAGAACGCGCCCCCCACGGCGAGTACGTTGGAATCGTGATCGGCCTCGACGATCGCCGACATCGTCGAGCCGGACTTTCCAGCCGGCTGGCTCACGGTCGTCGATTTGCCGATCGAAGCGTTTGTCGTCGTCGTGTCGATGAGCAATGCCAGCGATCCGGCGAGCGCGGCCTTGGTGGCGCCGACCGCTCCCCCGGCACCGATGAGGTAAAGGTCGTCTTCGGTGAAGGCCCTCACGAACAAGCCATGATCGCCCGCCGCTGCGGTACCGGCCACGACGATCGTGCCGCCGGTGCCGATCGTCGCGTTCACGTTTCGACGGATGTTCATGCCGGCGAGGCCCGCACCGAAGCCGGAATCCTTGCCGAATCCGGCCGCGCCGCCAAGACCGAAGGCAAACAGAGTCTCGTCGGCGGTGACCTTCATGTCGCCGCCGGACGTCACACTGACATTGTTGCCGAGAGACGCCGTCACGTCGGTGGCGATATTGAGCCAGGACGCCGACCCGGCCAGGCCGAGTTTCTGGGTACCAACGCCGACGCTCGCACCGATGGAGACGAAGAACTGGTCGTCGAACGCCTCGACGGACACGTCGCCGCCGGCGTCGATGGCGATACCGTCGCCGACTTTCGCCGCGACGGTCGTCTTGAGGAAACCGAGGTCGAACGCGGCCCCGACGCCGGCGCGCTGCGAGACGCTCAGGCCGCCGGCGACGGAGACGACCAGGAGTTCGTGGTTGGCCGTCACGGACACGTCGCCGGTGGCCGTCACCTTCGTCGTGCCGGCAAGCGTCGCGGACACGGTGGTATCGAGATCGTTGACGTTCGCGGACCCGGCGATGCCGACGGACGTCTTCCCTTTCTGGGACGGGCTGGTGATCGCCGCGCCGGCCGTCACGGACACGAGCAAACTGCTTGCCTCGGCGTTCACCGTGAGATCGGCGGACGTGATCGTCGCGTTGTTCACCTTCGCGATCACGTCGCGATCGAGGTCGTTCCACGAGAGGGCCCCCGCGAGCGCCGTCGAAGAATCGGCCTTTGTGTCCAGGTTCAGAGCCGCGGCACCGGTGGCGACGATGAAGAGTTCGTCTGAACTCGCGACGACCGAGACGTTTCCTGTCGCCGCCACTGTTGTGGAATCGATGCCGGCGAAAGTCACGGTATCGAAGAGGTTCAGGCCGAGCGACGCCGAAAGTCCGAAGCCGGTGCGTTTCTGCGTTTCGGATTTCTGATTCGATTCCGATTCCTGTTTCGTATTCGTGGGCTGCTGTTCATCCGGCAGCGCGAAGAGGTTGGTGAGAGTCGCGCCGTCGTCGAGGATCTCGTCAAGTGTCGGCGGCGGAGGAGGCGGCGGTTCGTCGGGTGTGGTGGCGAGCGCAGCCGAGATGCCAACGGTGATGCCGAGGATGCTGTTCTCGGCCGCGATGTCGAGGTCGCCGCCGACGGTAATGGTGCCCGCGCCCGGAAAAGCCGCGCTCGTCGTCACATTGCCGATGAACGCCTTGGTCGTGGAATCGACATCAAAGTAGCCGAGGCCGGCGCCGACGCCGACCTTGTCCGACTTGGCGATGGCACCGGTGAAGGTGATGAAAAGCTGGTCGGTCGCGGAGGAAATGGCGACGTCGCCGCCGGCGTCCACGATCGCACTGTTCTCGATGTACGCCAACGTCAGGCTGTCCACCGGCGTCACCGTAAAGGTCCCCTGCACCGCGAAGTTCTTGCCGGACGAACCGGCGAAGTCCCAGACGCCGACGATAAGGTTGTTTTCGGCTTCGACCGCGACATCCTTGGCAGCCTTCACCTTTGCTCCGTCGGCGATGTACGCCTTCGCGAGCATGTCGTAGTCGTGGTGGGCGTATACTCCGCCGATCGCACCGTTGCCGCCAACCGTGGTATAACCGAAGGGATTTCCCTGCCCGGTGAGGCCACCGAAGTAGAGTGCCTTCGCCTCCGTCGTCGCGCTGACGGAAACGGACTGTTCGTCCGCGTCGGCGTTCGGCGTGGTCTGGTTGATCTGGACCCCCTCGCCGATCCACGCGGTCGCGTGGCTTTTCGCGAAGACCATGTCGAAGTTGCCCGATGCCGCGTTGCTCTTCCCCGAGACGTTTCCGTCCTTGTCCGTCACTTCGCCCGGCCTCGCCGACGCGCTGACGAACGAGACCGAGAATTCCTGCAGCAGGAACGACCAGTCCCCTTCCGAAATGGCCTGTCCGCGATCCACGACGTCGTCGATCGTGTCGAGGAACGCACCACTCTTGGAGACAGCGTCCGAAAAGCTTTTCGTCGAGCCGTCGCTCACCCACGGCAGGCCGGTATCGCGCAGGCCAACAATGCCGCCGACAAAATCGCCCCAACTCGTCGGGAAGCCACCGATCTGCGAACTCTCGGCGGAGACGGTGATGCTGTGATCGACGTTCACGACGGCGCCGTCGCCAATCCACGCCTTCACATCCATCGAGTAGTCGCCGTAAATGAACGCGCCGCCGACGGCGAGTTTCGAGTTCGCCTCGGCCGAACCGACGGCGGAGGCCTGCGGCGCGCTTTCGCCCGTCGCAGTAACCTCGAGCGCTCCACCCTCCACCGAAACGATTGCGTTCCTGGCGATGCTGGATTCGACCGAGAAGTCGCTGAATGCGACAACTACGGCGCCGGCGATCTGCAGTGTCGTACCCGATTCGCCCTCCTTCGACTGGTCGTTCTTCGATTTGTCGTCCTGCTTGTCTTTCGCGTCCCCGAGGAAATCGGAGATCTTGGTGAAGAGGCCAAACATCGGGCTGGCCGGTTCCGGGTCGTCGGTGTTCACCGACGCCTCCGTGCGATTCTCGACGGCTTCGTTCGTACCTTCGGCCGTAACGGCCACGTCGCCCGTCGAGACGACCGTGCCGCGGAGCGTGGCCCGCGCCGTCTCGGAATGATCGGCGATGGCGACGCCGACCGAACCAGCCAACGACTTTGCGTTCGAGGTGGTCGCGGACGATTCGTTGGCGAACTTGTTCGTCATCGCCGCACCGATGGTTATGCCGGCGGCGGTGATGCTCGTGCCGTCGGCCGTCTCCACTGTGGAAACGGAAATGCCACGGGCAACGGCCACGGAGATTGATGGCCCCGGCAACGCGATCGCGTCCCCACTTGCCGGATTCTGCACCGTACCGCCGAGCGTCTTTGTGACGGCCTTCAACTGATTGTTCACGTCCGACGTCGCGCTGAACGATCCACCCGCCGTGATCGTCGCGTTTCCGATCGTCGTGATCGCCTGCACGTCCGACTCGGCCCACGTGATTCCGAAGACGAGCGAAGGAAGCTGCGATCGTGTGTTCCCGGCGGCCTTCGCGGAGACCGAGACGTTGCCGGACGCGGCGATCGCCACGCCATTGCCGATCGTGGTCTTGGCGTGGGCCGTCGTCAGCGTCACCTGTGCCGGCAGCGGCAAGCCGTTGATCGCGCTCAGAACCGGATTCCAACCCACCGGTGGCGCGGCGTTCTTGGTCACGTCCCCTTGTGTCGACTGGGGTTGAACCGCCTGACCGTTCTCGTCCACGGCGACGAACGGCACGCTTTCCGCCGGAAGGCTCGTGTCGACAGCTCGCACCGTCACATTCGTACCGGTATTCACCGTCTGTTGACGGAGGGCGTCGGACGTGACGAGCACGAGCGACTTCGAGTCGGTGCTGACGGATTCGACGTCGTAGCGTCCGTCGTTCAGGCCGTTTGGCGTACCGGAAATGGCGATGGTCTCGCCGGCGGTGAATCCGCTCCAGGTGCCGTTGGTCCGCGTGATGGTGGGGCCGGTCGAGCCGTCGTCGCGGCCCGGGGTGAATGTCAGTCCGTCGCCGACGGTCTGGTTCGCGAGGGTTGGTGCCTTTGTGGCCAGCGTGCCGAGGTCGTAGATGGTGTAGCGTTTCGCCGCGGCGTCGGTGGAGAACGTCACGTTCCGGCCGCGGATGACGGCGTTATCCCCAACGGTGACGCTCGCAGCCGCGGTCTTCTCGTTGAAGAGCGGCGTCATGTAGGCGTCGAGTTGCGCCGCGGTTGCGGCGATCGTCACGTCACCAGCCTGGAAACCACCGGTGGCGTGCGCGAGGATCCGTGCGCCGGCTTCCACCGCGATCGATTTCGCACTGAAGGAGACATTTCCCGAATTCGCCGTGGATTCGTCCGATAGCGGGTCGTTTCCCGCGATCGCGCGCGTCCACAGAGTCGCCCCGGCCCCGACTGTGATCGAGTGTGCGCCGACGACAGCGATGGCGTGCGACACGGTCGACCGCGCACCGAAGAACACGTTCTTGGCGAACGTCACCGATTCCACACCGTTCGACGTGAACGTGCCACTCAGACCGAGGTTCGCGCCGATTGTCACACTCTGATTGTCACCCGTCGTGCCGACGAGCGCGATCGACGCGATTGATCCCGCGGCGAAGGATTTGGATGTCGAACCGTCCGATACGGTGAGGTCGGCGCCAGCGAGAGCGAGGGTGGCCGTATCGTCGTCGGCCGTGAATTGGACGCTCAGCACGCCGCCGGCGAGCGACGCCGAAACGGCCATGAGATTGCGGTCTTCCAGTTCCAAAACGGCAAGGCGCGCGGGCGACAATACGAATCGACGACGGACCGGGGACGACATGAGCGCGCGGCGAATACGGCGAAGCATTGGGCGATGCCTGTTCGTGGGGAGTGCTAGGGCAGATTCCCACGCGAGACCGAACGAAGTCGCATCGGTGCGCGCGGAATCCGCTGTCATGGCTTAGCACAGCATTTGCGGTCGGGATTTTTGATTCGAACGGAATCGCACGTTGAATGGGATGAGGAAGAGCCGCGCCGAGCCGAATTGCTACCGGCGCGGAATTTCCATCACTCGTCGAAATGGAAACACGACGCTCGACCGTCGTTACGGAATCCGCGATGTGCCTGAATTGTGGAATCGGAAGAGTTTTACTTCAAAAGTTTTGCGGGCGTCGCCACCGACTTTAGACCGACACTGTTGACGGCGACGATGGAGTATCGAGCCGTGCCGTCCGCCTTCGCGTCCACGAACTTCATCTCCGGCATCGGTTTTTCCGGGGTGTCGTGGTAGGACATGGTTTGAAACAGCGGTCGACCAAAGCGACCGACCGGCTTGGCGGGCCACGCGGCGATTTCCTTTCCATCCTTCAGGATTGCGAATCCCTTCAGGCCGCTCTCGAAGTCGGCTTCGGCTTCCCAAGTGAGTATTGCGCCAGCACCATCGACGACGAGGCGCACGTTCGTCGGTGCCGGAGGAGGAGTCGCGTCCTCGGTCGTGCCCGTGGCCACGTATTGCGCCCATGCCTTCGCGACCGCTTCGTTCGGCAGCCAGTTGCGCTCCTCCGATTTGCCCACGGACTTCGCCGCCGGCATCGCTTCCTTCCCCAGCACCGCGGACGCCCAACCGGTCGATGCGTCGATCGCCTTCAATTTCGCCCCCGAATCCGGCAAGCGCAGCGCGAGGCAGGCGTCGAAGAACGGGATGGCGAGGTAACGCGAGTCGCCGCACTCGTGGCCGGTGCGCGGATCGGGAGCGAAGCACGCCGGGGAACCATTCTTACGATACGCGGAGAACATCGCCATTGATCCGTTCCATGCACCGGCGAAGCGCTTGTCGTCCTTCTCCTTCGCACCCGGATTGAGCACGATCGGTATGCCGTATGCCGCCTCCGGGATCGTCGGCTTGGCGATGTCGCCCTTCTCCCAGGTGCTGAACGCCGTACCCGAGCGGAACCAGATTGCCACGATCCGTTCGGGGTGCATCGTCTGCATGAGGCTGGCCCAGAATCCTCCGCCGGAGTGGCCCCACAGGCACCAGGGCACGGTCTCCAATTCGGGATGCTTCGACTTCGCCGCGAACTCCTTCAGGCAACGAAGGAAGGTCTTTTCGGAGCCATTGCGCGGGTCGCACCATTTGCGGCAGTCCTGGCCATCCTCCTGGTGGTAGCTCGGGCCGAGGAGGGCGCAGTCCCATTTCTTAGCCAATGCCTGCCAGTGCAGGTCGTAGGCGGCCGTCGCGCCGCCCTTGCACGCGCCGGAGCCACAGCCGTGCTGGTGCACGATCACGCCGCGAATCGTTTGGACGCCTTCGGGAATCCAGATCGTATACGTGACGCCGTAGACGAGTTCGCCGGGCTTCGTCGAAGCCTCGTAGGTGGTTGTGTGGTACGTCCCGGCCGCCGAGGCGGAGACGGCTGAAACCACGAGAGCGAGGAGGGTAAGACGAAACATGATTGTTTCCAAAACAGATGACCTCGAATAACACGAATAAGACGAATGGAAACAGAATCATGTCTGTTTTCATTCGTCTTATTCGTGTTATGCGTGGTGAAATCGACTTTTACTTCAGGGCTTCCGAGAAGGCCTTGATCGGAAGCGCGCGGACCTTGTTATGGGCCGGGCGGTCCTTCGTGACGTATTCTTTGCCGTTGAGGGGGTTGGTCTTCTTCTCGCCGCCCTTGACCGCCTTGACCTTGCGGATCTTGAAGCGGGCCATGCCCGGGAGGGTGAAGACGCCGGGGCCTTTCGGGCCGAGTTCGGCTTTCGCCAGGTCCGCCAGCGCGTCCATCACCTTGGTCACGTCCGCCTTCTTCAGTTCGGTCTTCTCGGCGAGCGTGGTGAACAGGGCCGACTTGGTCATCACCTTCTTCTTGGCCATCGGATCGCACTCCAGACAGTTGATTGGGAATTCCCCGCGCAAGCCCTTGATTTGAAGGGTGCGGCGACAAGGTTATTCATCCTTGCTTGCAAATCCAGCGAAAAAGCGCGAAAATCGATGGAAAGCTCGAAAAATCCCGGAAATTCGGCACCTTTTTGGCCTTGGCGAAAAAATCCCCGACGTTGCAACCGCGCGCCGTTCCCGTATCCTCTCTGCGATGCCGGACACTTTCTCTTCCAACCCGAGGCCCACGATGAGCGCGACCGCGACCTTCGATGCGATGGACCAACTCTGCGTCAACACGATCCGCACGCTCTCGATGGACGCGGTGCAAAAAGCGAACTCCGGCCACCCGGGCGCACCGATGGGTCTCGCTCCGGTCGCCTACACCGTCTGGAACCGCTTCCTCCGGTACGACCCTAAATCGCCGACCTGGTTCAACCGCGATCGATTCGTCCTCTCGAACGGCCACGCGTCCATGCTGCTCTACAGCATGATCCACCTCGCGGGCATCGAAGCCGTTGACGGCAAGCGCAAGGTGACGATGGACGAGATCAAGCGATTTCGCCAGTTCGATAGCGCGACCCCAGGCCACCCCGAATACCACCTGACCGCCGGCGTGGAAACGACCACCGGTCCGCTCGGCCAGGGGATCGGCAACGCCGTCGGCATGGCCATCGCGCAGAAGTGGATCGCCGCCAACTACGGCAAACCCGGCTACGAAGACCTCTTCGAGCACCGCGTCTATGCCATCTGCGGCGACGGCTGCCTCATGGAGGGCGTCGCCAGCGAAGCCTCCTCCCTCGCCGGCCACCTCAAGCTCGACAACCTCTGCCTCCTCTACGACGACAACCAGATCACCATCGACGGCCGCACCACGCTCGCCTTCACCGAAAACGTCGCGAAGCGATTCGAGGCCTACGGCTGGCACGTTCTGCAAGTCGCCGACGCCAACGACCTGCCGGCGCTCGCGAAGGCGATGAACGAAGCGGCCGCGACGAAGGGCAAGCCGACGTTCATCGTCGTGAAGGGGAAGATCGGGTACGGCGCCCCGCACAAGCAGGACAGCGAGCATGCCCACGGCGAGCCTCTCGGCGAAGACGAAATCAAGGGGGCTAAGAAGAACTACGGCTGGCCGGAAGACAAGAATTTCTACGTGCCGGACGGCGTCTACGAGCGATTCCAGGAGAACATCGGCAAGCGCGGAGCGGAGGCGCACGCGGCGTGGGCGAAGAAGTTCGCCGACTACAAGGCCAAGCATGCCGACCTCGCGGCGCAGATCGAAAGCATTCAGTCCAAAAAGCTGCCAGCCGGCTGGGAAAAGTCGCTGCCGACGTTCCCAACCGACCCGAAGGGGATGGCGACGCGCGATTCCTCCGGCAAGGTGCTGAACGCCGTGGCGAAGGCGGTGCCGTGGATGGTCGGCGGTTCGGCCGACCTCGCGAAGTCGAACAAGAGCCGGCTGACGTTCGAGGGTGCCGGCGATTTCCAGGCTGGCAGCTACTCCGGCCGCAACGTCCACTTCGGCGTCCGCGAGCACGGAATGGGTGCCGTCGTCAACGGCATGGCGCTCTCCGGACTGCGATCGTTCGCCGCCGGGTTCATGATCTTCTCCGATTACGGCCGCGCCGCCATCCGCCTTGGTTCGATCATCGAGAAGCCGGTGATCTATGTCTTCACCCATGACAGCATCGGTGTCGGCGAAGACGGCCCGACGCACCAGCCGATCGAACACATGGCCAGCCTGCGGGCGATCCCCGGCCTGATCGTGTTGCGGCCCGGCGACGCGAACGAAGTGGCCGAGGCGTACAAGGTGGCGATGGAATCGAGTCATCACCCCGTCATCCTCGCGCTGAGCCGCCAGGCGGTGCCGACCTACGACCGCACGAAGTACGCCCCGGCCAGCGGCGTCGCGAAGGGTGGCTACGTCTTCGCCGACGCTGCCGGCGGCAAGCCCGAACTGATCCTGATCGCGACCGGTACCGAACTGCCTTTGGCGGTCGAGGCCTACGAGAAGCTCACTGCCGAGGGCGTGAAGGCCCGCGTCGTCAGCCTTCCGTCGTGGGAATTGTTCGAACAGCAGACGAAAGAGTATCGCGACGGCGTGTTGCCGCCGGCGGTCACGGCGCGCGTCGGCATCGAGATGGCGTCGACCTTCGGATGGGAACGCTATGTCGGAGCGAGCGGTGCCATGATCGGCATGCGTTCTTTCGGCGCGTCGGCCCCGCTCAAGGACCTCGCCAAGCACTTCGGCTTCACGATCGAGAAGGTGCTGGAAGCCGCGAAGGCCCAACTGAAGAAGTAAAATCGAGCAATGCCCGCGGACGACCGTCCGCGGGCATTGGTCATCAATCAATGATCTTGTTCAACGGGTACTCGACGATCCCGCACGCGCCCGCCGACTTCAGCCGCGGGATGATCCTCCGCACCTCGGCTTCGTCCAGGATCGTGTTCACGTCCACCCACGTCGGATCGGACAAACTCGATATCGTCGGCGTCTGCAACGCCGGCAGCATCGCCAGCACCGAATCCAACTGAGAACGCTTCACGTTCATCATCAACCCGACCTTCCCCTCGGCCGCCATCGCTCCCTTGAGCATCAGGATCAGGTCGTCCATCTTCTGACGCTTCCACGGATCCTTTGCCGCGTCCGGGTTCGCGATGAATCGGGTCGTGCTCTGAAGGATATCGCAGACGATGCGCAGGTTGTTCGCCTTCAGGCTGCTCCCCGTCTCCGTCACCTCCACGATGGCGTCGGCGAGTTTCGGAGGTTTCACCTCAGTGGCGCCCCAACTGAACTCCACGTTCGCCGTCACGCCATGGCCCGCAAGCCACTTCCGCGTGATGTTCACCACCTCCGTGGCGATCCGTTTTCCCTGAAGATCCTTTGGTTCCTTCACGGGGGAATCGTTCGGCACGGCGAGCACCCAGCGCACCGGCCGGCGGCTGACCTTGCTGAACACGAGTTCCGCCAGCTCCGTCACCTGCGCGTCGTTCTCGACAACCCAGTCGTGCCCTGTGAGGCCGCAATCGAGCGAACCGTTCTGCACGTAGCGAGCCATCTCCTGCGCCCGGATCAGCGTGCAGTGGATCTCCGTGTCGTCGATCGTGGGGTAGTAACTCCGGCTGGCGAAGGTCAGCTTGTACCCCGCCTTCCGGAACAATTCGGCCGTGGCCTCCTGCAGCGAACCCGCGGGGATGCCCAGTTTCAAGATGTTGCTCATACTCTTGATTTAAGAATCGAGGGGATTCCGCAAAGACAACATGGCGTTATTCCTGCGTGACGCTCGCGTCGGGCAGGGCCTTGCGCAGCGCGTCGATACCCGATTTCGTCACTTTGGTTTTCAGCAGCGTAACCCGCTTGAGGGTCTTCATCCGGTGCAGTTCGGCGAGACCGATATCGGTCACCGCGGCCGATTCGATATAGAGTTCTTCGAGCTTCGGCAGCGGAGAAAGAATCTTCAAGCCTTGATCGGTCATGCCGCTCCGCACGAGCGCGAGCTTCCTCAGCCCCCGAAGCGTCGCAACGCGGCGCAGCCCGGCGTCCGTCAGTTCCGCGCCGCCCGCCGACAGGTCATCGAGTGTCTGTGGAAGTTGGTCCAACCCGGTCCCTTTGATTTCCACGTCGGTCAGATCCAGCCGACGGAGTGCTTTCGCGCCGGAGAGAGCTTCCAGCCCGCGGTCTGTCACTTTCGCACCGACGAGTTCCAGCTCCCGGAGTTTCGGCGCGGCCGCGATCGCCTTCAAACCCTCGTCCGTCACGGGCACGCGCGCAAGGTCCAGCACTTCGAGGGAAGCCGCCTTGGCCCAGCCCTTCGCGACGGACAGCGTCGCGCCTTTCGCATCCGTCAGAATCAATCGTTTCAGCGCGGGCAGAGCCGTCAGTTCCGATACGGCCGCGTCGTCGAGTTCGGCGTCGGCGAGCGAAACCTTGTGCAGCTTCGCGAGGTTGGCGAGCGAACGCAGCGACTCGGCACTTGGGGCTGTGCCATCGAGTATCAGTTCTTCCAGTTCCGCGAGTTTGCCGACGGCGGTGAACTGCGCAGCGGCGAACTGCACTCGGGTCAGGTTCAGCGCCTTGAGTTTTGGTACGCGGTCGAGTTGGCCGAGAAGTGCATCGACATCCTTCGCATCCTCCAGGCCGATATAGCGAAGGTGCGGGAATGCGGGGGCGAGCTTCGCGAGATCGACTTTCGCGACCGATACGTTTGAGAAGACGATCGAGATGATCGGTGCCCGTGTGCGTTTCTCGCCCGGTGCCGCGCGCGGCGCGTTCAAACTCTTGTCCTGCACCACGCGCCCACCGAGTTTCTCGATCGCGGCGATCGCCTCGGCCTCGGCCTTGGCGGCGTCCGCCGGCTTCGGATTCTCCTCCGCAACCAACACACCCGCCATCGCCGCGAATAGCATGACTCCCGCGAACCGGACCATGGCACACCCTCCGGAATCGAAGGCATCGTATGCGAGCGGCGCGGGAACTCCAACGGATGCGGGCTATGACGGTCGGCGGAATCGTGGTCTGCGGTGGAAAATCGAACCGGATGGGCCGGCCGAAAGAGTGGCTGCCGTTCGAGGGCGAGCCGATGCTCGCACGCGTCGTGCGCATTCTGGCAACCGTCGTGTCGCCCGTTGTCGTCGTCGCGGCCGCGGGTCAGGAATTACCGCCGTTGCCCGATGGGGTGTTCGTATTACGTGACGCAAGGCCGGACCAAGGGCCGCTCGAAGGAATCGCCGTCGGCCTGAACGCGATCGAAACCGAATTCGCTTACCTCAGCGCGTGCGACGTGCCCCTGATCCGACCCGAATTCGTACAAGCCGTGATCGATCGGGTCATGAACTGCGACGCGGCCATACCGAATATCGGCGGGCGGTTGTATCCGCTCTCGTCCGTCGTTCGCGTCGCCCCGGCACGCACCGCCGCGCGCCACCTGCTGGATGCGGACCGGCGGGCGGCGCGGTTCCTCTTCGAGGAACTCGAAGCGGCCCAACTGGGGGAATCGGAACTGCGGGCGGTTGATCCGGAACTGCACTCGTTACGGAACGCGAATACGCCGGAGGACTACGAGGAACTCCTCCGACTCATTTCCTCAGAGTCAGAGTCAGGCCCCGTAGGTCCATGACCATCGGCCCCGGAATCGCCGTCGCGCGCAGTTTCAACGTCCCGGTGCCCGCAGGCAGATCGATCGTTCCCAGCTTCAAGGGGCGGAAATCCTTGACGTACGATTCGCCGACACGCGGGACGCGATCGTTCTCCTTGCCGCGCAGCGGCGGGTCATGCGGCTCCGTCACTTTTCCTGAGAGCACCCGCTCGCCCAAGCTCAACTCGACGGTGGAACCGACCGAGTCCTTGGGGCATGTGTAGCCGAGTTCCACGTCGTAAGTGCCGGCCGTGCGGACCTCGACCTTCCAGGCGATCGCGTCGTCGGGCTTCGTCCAATTGGTGAAGAATGAGCAGTTCGGCGCGTTCGCGCTGCGCTTGACGCCGCCCGACGGCACGCCGTCCCGCGCCGGCAACTGCGCGATCGGGAACTCCGCGTACCCGACCGGAAATGGCCGAGTATCGTTTCGGATGTCTTTCAAGATCTCGGCCCGGTAATCCCGAACGGCCTTCGCGAGTTTTGTGGCCGCCTCCGGCTCGGACTTCGCGATGTCCCGCTTCTGTTCGGGGTCAGAAACCATATCGAAGAGTTTGCCGTCGGCATCGAGTCGGTAGCGCTGTGTGCGGGCACTCACCTTTCCGTTCCAATGGGCAAAGAGCAAGCGGTCTGGCCAATTGCTTCCCTTACCCGTCAGCAGCGGCGCGAGGCTCCGGCCGTCGAACGGCTTCGTTCCGTTTCGCTTGGTGCCCGTCAGTTCGAGGATCGTCGGCGCGAGGTCGATCGCCCCGGCGATTTCCTTGATCGTCGTGCCGGGCTGGATCCGCTTCGGCCAGCGCACGAGTAACGGCGAGCGTACTCCGCCCTCGTCGGTCGATCCTTTCCGACCTTTCATCCCGCCATTCCACCGCGCGCCGTTCGGTCCGTTGTCGCTGAAGTAGATCATGATCGTATCGTCCGCCAGCTTCCGCTCGTCCAAAGCTTTCAGTACCCGGCCGACGTTCGCGTCCAAATTCTCCATCATGGCGAGCGCCGCGCGCGTATGTTCGATATCCTCCTTTTGCGCTCCGCTCCCTCGCTGCTTCAATTCGGCCGCACGGAACCGATTGAAGTACTCGTCCGGCACCTGCATCGGCGAGTGGGGCGTATTGAACGCGAGGTAGGCGAAGAAGGGCCGTGAGCGACTTTTGTCGATGAACTCAATCGCGCGGTCTGTCAGGTCGTCGGGGAGAAAGCCTTTTCCCGTCACGGACTTTCCATTGTGGTCGAGCGGGGGATCAAAGTAGTCGCCCCAGTGACCCGATGTGAAACCGTAGAACTCGTCGAATCCGCGCCCGCGCGGATGGTAAGGGTACTGCGTGCCGTTATGCCACTTGCCGAAGCATCCGGTGGCGTAGCCAGCGCCTCGGAGTTCGTCGGCGAGCGTGCGTTCGTCGAGGTTGAGCCGTTCGCCGCCGGTGCTGACGTTCCAGACGCCCCCACGCGGGTGGTAGCGGCCCGTGAGGAACTCGGCGCGGGTGGGAGAGCAGACCGGTTGCACGAAGAAGCGGTCGAACATCGCACCGGATCGAGCGAGGGAATCGATCTGGGGCGTCTTCAGATTTCGATTCCCATTGATACTCAGATCACCCCAGCCTTGATCGTCGGCCAGAATCACGATGACGTTCGGCCGTTCGGCAGCCCACAGGCATGTCGACGATCCCAGGAGAACGATCAAAAAGGCGAAGGATCGGACAGTTGCCATGGCGGACCTCCGAATCGTTGACGGATTTTCGGGAATGATCGCGAAAATGCGAACGGAATGCCATTGCCAATTGGATTTCGGACCGCAAAATTTCAGCGATCCTCTCCAAATCGCTTTCGGAGAATCCTCCAAAGGAAGCCCATGGCCGTGCCGTTGTCCCGCCCGTACGCCTGCCGGTACGGGGCTCCGGTGCTTGATCGCGTTAATCCGAAAATCTTCACCTACACGTACTACATGCATTGCATGGATTGCGGCTTCTGCAACGATTCGTGCTGTCAGTACGGCGCGGATATCGAGGTGCCCCGGTTGAGGGCGCTCGAAGCATTGCGGCCCGAACTGGAGGCCTACCTCGGCGTGCCGCGCGAACGCTGGTTCCTTGACGGCGATGGCGAAGACGACCTCGGTATCCTGGACGAACCCGAATACCCCGGCGGCGCCTACACGCGCACCGCGGTCGCTCCGCTGCCCGATGGCCGTTCTTCGCACAACAAAGAGGCCTGCGTCTTTCTCGATCCGGTCGGTCGCGGTTGCCGGATCCACCGATTCGCACTCGAACGCGGCATCGACGTCCACGACATCAAGCCAATGGTCTGCCTGTTCTTTCCGCTCTGTCACGGCGAGGGAGAACTGCGGCCGGCGATCGAATTCGAGATCAACGACCTGATCTGCCAAGGACCGGGACCGACGCTCTACGAAGCCTCGCGAGACGAAGTGCGGTATTATTTCGGTGACGAACTGGTAGC
The DNA here is from genome assembly GCA_019636445.1 of Gemmataceae bacterium. Classification (GTDB taxonomy): domain Bacteria; phylum Planctomycetota; class Planctomycetia; order Gemmatales; family Gemmataceae; genus Limnoglobus. The sequence goes on from JAHBXO010000035.1 coordinate 49,728, forward strand.
GGAACTGGATCGGCTGGCCGCCGAACACACGCCTCCGCCATCCGCAACATCCCACCGAGTCGCGCTGACAGTCGCATCGTGACCGTTCACGGGGCGGAAAAGCCCGCCCGTGACTTGACAGCCCCGCGGCGTTCTTCAACAATCACCAACAGCCCGCGCGCGGTCGCCACCGCGATCGCCCGTTCCCCGGAGTGCACGCCATGTCGTCCCAACCGCGCCGCCAGCGACTCGTCGTCGAAGACATCGGTGATGTCACGGTCGTCAACTTTGTCGACAAGAAAATCCTGGACGAACAGAACATCCAGATGATCGGCGACGACCTGTTCCGCCTCGTGGACGAACTCGGGCGCCGCAAATTGCTGCTCAATTTCTCGAACGTCGAATTCATGTCTTCGGCCGCGCTCGGCAAGCTCATCCGCCTGCACCAACGTCTGGCGCAGGTGCAGGGCAAGCTGATCCTTTGCAACATTTCCAAGGCAATCATGGAAATCTTCGTACTCACGAAACTTGACAAGATGCTCAAGATCGTGAAAGACGAGGCAACAGGGCTGAATTCCTTCTAAGGTCCGGTCGACGGCTACTCTTCCCCCGTCGTTCCGTCCGGTTACGGGCTGCCGCCATGCCCCCGAGTGATTTTTCATTCGATGAATCGCTGCCGACCGTGTTGGCCGAGGTTCGCCGCGTTCAATCCGACATCAAGGACGGGCTTCAGGCGCACGGCTTCGGCGAACGCGACATGTTTCACATCGAACTGGCGATGGAGGAAGCCCTTGTCAACGCCATGAAGCATGGCAATCAACTCGACTCCGACAAGTTCGTTCGCCTCCAGTACACGATCACTCCCGAATTCTTCGACGTCCGCATCGAAGATCAGGGTGCCGGCTTCAACCCGGACGACGTGCCCGACCCGACGATGCCCGAAAACCTCGAGCGAGCCTGTGGCCGCGGGCTTTACATGATCCGCAGCTTCATGAACGAGGTCGTCTATCACGGTCGTGGCAACATCGTGACCATGCGCAAACAAAAGTCCCCGCCCGACGCCGACGAATAATCGACCCGATTCGCCGGACCGAATCCCGAATCCGTTCGCTGTCCGACTTCACATCTCAAAATCGTTGCTAAAACAATCCGCCTGACATGTCCGACGCTCCACTCACGCCGATGATGCAGCAGTACCGGGACGCGCAGCGAGCGCATCCCGGCGCGCTCGTGATGTTCCGCAACGGCGATTTCTACGAACTCTTTGAAGACGACGCCGTCACCGGCTCGCGCGTCCTCGGCATCCGCCTCACGAAGCGGGACGAGAAGACGCCCATGGCCGGCGTCCCGGTCGAGAAACTCGACCACTACCTCGGCCAACTCATCCGCGCCGGGCACCGCGTCGCCGTCTGCGAGCAGATGGAGGAGCCAGGGCCGGGCAAGAAAATCATCCGACGCGAAGTGAACCGAGTGATCACGGCCGGCACGATCACCGAGGACGAACTCCTCGACGCCCGCCGTGCCAACTACCTCGCCGCAGTCGCGAGTGGGAAACCGGGCGTCTTCGGTCTCGCCTGGGCCGACCCGTCCACCGGCGAGTTCTTCGCCTGCGATGTGCCGGAGGATCGCCTCGCGGACGAGATCGCCCGCATCGCCGTCGCCGAGTGCCTCCTGCCGGAATCGGACCTCGAACGGATCGTCGGCCTCGTGGCCGCGGCGCCGCCCAAGTCCACGACGCCCCGTCCCGACTGGGCGTTCGACCCGGTCACGGCCGCGGCAATGCTCCGGGAGCAGTTCGCCGTTTCGACGTTCGCGGGTTTCGGATTCGAGGATGCGCAACCGTGTCTTGTCGCCGCCGGTGCGATCGTCCATTACCTTCGCGAAACATTGCGGGCGAGCCTCGGCCACCTGCGCCGAATCGTGCGCTACCGGACGGAGTCGCACCTCGTGCTGGATGAGGTGACGCGACGCAGCCTCGAACTGACGCGCACGCTGCGCGACAACGGCCGCGAGGGTTCGCTGCTGTCGGTAATGGATCGTACTGTCACGCCGATGGGGGCGCGGTTCCTGCACGATGCCCTGCTCGCGCCGCTCGGCGAATCGACCGCGATCGAGGCCCGACTCGACGCCGTCGAAGAACTGCTCCGCGACCACGCCCTGCGGAATGAAGTGCGGGAACTGTTGGAGCCGGCGTCGGACCTGCAACGGTTGACGACGCGAGCCGCAACCGGCCGCGCGACGCCGCGCGACCTCGGCGCCATCGGCCGAACGCTGCGATTGCTTCCGAAAATCAAGGCGAAACTCTCTGCCCGACGATCCCCGCTGCTGGCGGAGTTGAACAACCGTCTCGAACTTTGCCCCGACCTGCGCGAACTCCTCGACGCCGCGCTCGCCGACGAACTCCCGGCTAATGCCAAAGACGGTGGACTCATTCGCGACGGCCACCGCCCCGAACTCGACGAACTCCGAGCCCTTGCGAAATCCGGCAAGGATTGGATCCTGAATTATCAATCCACCGAAGTGACACGCTCCGGCATTGCCAGTCTCAAGGTCGGCTACAACCAGATCGACGGCTACTACCTCGAGATCACCAACGCGAACGAGAGCCGCGTCCCGGAAAACTATCGCCATCAAAAAACACTGAAAGGCGCGAAGCGCTACTTCACCGCTGAACTTCGCGAGTACGAGGAGAAGATCCTCTCCGCCGATGACAAGGCGAAGGCGCTCGAACTGGAGTTGTTCAACGCGATCCGTGACCGCGTCGCGGCCGAGGCGCACCGACTACTTACGACGGCCGAGACACTCGCCACGATCGACCTGCTGCAATCACTCGCGGAGGTGGCGGCGGCGCGGAACTACATTCGACCTCGGATCGTCGAGGAACCGGTGCTCGACATTCGCAATGGCCGGCACCCGGTGCTGGATCAATCGCTGCCGCCCGGCACCTTCGTGCCCAACGACGTCGCCTTCGGCGACGCGGCCGGATTCTTCTGGCTCATCACCGGTCCGAACATGGCCGGCAAATCCACGTTCATCCGTCAGGTCGCGCTCATCGGCCTGCTTGCGCACGTCGGTAGTTTCGTCCCGGCATCGGCTGCCACCGTCGGGCGGATCGACCGCATCTTCACGCGCGTCGGCGCCAGCGACGAACTCAATCGCGGGCAGAGCACCTTCATGGTCGAAATGACCGAAGCCGCGAACATCCTCAATAACGCGACGGAACGCAGTCTCGTGATCCTCGACGAGATCGGCCGCGGCACCAGCACCTACGACGGCGTGTCGCTCGCCTGGGCCATCACCGAGCACCTGCATTCCGTCGTGGGGTGCCGCACACTCTTCGCCACTCACTATCACGAACTGGCCACGCTCGCCGGCACCCTGCCCCGCCTGCGCAACTACAACGTGCAGGTGCGGGAACTGGAGAAGGAAGTGATCTTCCTGCACAAGATCGGGCCGGGGAACGCGGACAAGAGCTACGGCATCCATGTCGCGCGGCTGGCCGGCGTACCGGAAGACGTGTTGGCGCGGGCGGAGGAGGTGCTCGCCGTGCTCGAATCGAAGCCGGTGCCAACCGAAACAAAATTGGTGCGCTCGCGGCGGAGCGTCAAGCCGCCGGTCGAAACGATCCCGCCCGAAGGACCAAGGAAAAAGAAACCGGTGGGGCCAAGCCTGTTCGGCGAAGAATAGTTCAAGCCAGTTCCACATTCACACCATATTCCGCCGGCGATGGTACCGCGTTGCGGTCGCCCAGCCCCATGATATCGGACTCGGCATTCACATAGCGTACGTCGCGAATGCCCTCCGCGATCAAGCGCCCGGCCGCCACGGCGCGAGTATCGCTCCCGTCGTCCGCCAGTCCGATGAGCACGGCCGACACGGCAAACCCCTGCCGCTTGAGTTGCCCGAGCGCCACCGACGTCTCCACCGGCACGCGCGGCAGGATCGCGATCACGGTGGCATCGCGCGGCATCCGCTGGCCCATCTCGATGGCGAACTCCGCGAACGTTCGACCATCCGTCAATTCCAGCCGCGCGAGCATTTCGCGAATCTGCTGGAACTGGTCGAAACCGCGCCGCGTCTCGACGACGACGGGTCGCAGCCGGTCCGATTGCTCCTTCTCTTCGAACCGGGCGCGGGCGTCGTAGCGGCTTGCGAACCCTTCGTCGTCCGGCTTCGCTTCGGGTTTCGTCAGTGCCTCTTCGCGAATCCGGTCGGTCGCATCGCGGCCGTTGCTGGCCACGCCGATCTGTTGGTTCAACACGGTCACGGCGTTCGCGATCGACATCGCCGCCGTGATCGCCAGCTCGCTCCGAATTGGCTCGCCGTTCTTGAAGTAGCCGGCCGAGTGGAAGTCGATCAGGATCGTCGCGCCGGCGAGGCTCGTCGGCTCGTAGACGCGGCTGTGCAGTTGCCCCGTGCGCGCCGTCGCCCGCCAATGGATGCGCTGCAGGGGGTCGCCCATCTGGTACGGCCGTACGCCGGCGGTACGCGTCGGATCTTCGAAGAGCCGGTTCGCGAGGCGGATCTCACCGATCGGCCGCGTCGAGGAGAAATCGAATTTCGTGATCGGCAGCACCTTCGGGTAGACGAGGATGAACTCCGGCTCGGTGAGGACGCGGTGCCGGCGGTGGAGTCCGAAGACGTCGCCGGTTTCGACGAAGAGCGGGCCAATCTGATAGTAACCGCGAATGTGGAAGGTGAGCTTGTATTTGATCTCATCCTCGCCGTCGACGCGGATGGCAAGAACTTTGAGTCTGGCGCCTTTGAGCGACAATCGGCGTTGGAGTGCCGCCGATTCCGGGATCATATCCTCGGCGAGCAGCCACGCGATGCGGATCTTCCCCTTGTTCCGCACGACGACGCGCACGTCGGCGGTCTCGCCAATCTCGCGCGGATGCGTGGCGACGAAGCGCTCGGCCTCGATGTCGACGATCCACGCCTTCGCGAGATATCGGCTGAGGAGAAAGACGCCAAGCAGTACGTAGCCGGCAAACGCGACGAGACCAGCCTGCAACGCGAGGGCCAAACCGAGCAGCGCGACAATGCCGAGGAACCAGCGCATGGGAAATAAGGTAGTGATTTCGGATAGATTCAAATGTCGGGAATCTTCTATGCCCCGGCGAAGCGGATCGGATACACTCTGCGATCCCCCAATCCCTTCGATCGAGTTCGCCCCCATGAATCGCCGCCCGTTCCACCGCTCCGCTGCCGTTCGCCCGACCCGATTGGGCCTTGTCGCGTTGGAAGATCGCCTGACGCCGGCGACCTTCACGGTGTCGAACCTGAACGACGCCGGCGCCGGCTCGTTACGGGATGCGATCGCGTCGGCGAATTCGACCGCTGGGGCCGACACGATCAACTTCCAAGCCGGGCTGACCGGCACGATCACGCTGGCGAGCCAATTGACGATTACGGATAAGTCGGGCGCGACAACGATCATCGGGCCAGGGGCGGAGCGCATCGGCGTGAGCGGGAATAACGCGACCCGAATATTCCAAGTGAATGTCGGAGTCACGGCCAACTTCAGCGGTCTGACGCTGAGGAACGGAAGTGCCCCACTCGACTTGGGCGGTGCCGTTCTGAGCGGGGGCAACATCTCGTTCGATTCGATGGTGTTCGATGCCAACACTTCGCGGAGTGGCGGTGCGATTTATTCCTTTGATACGGTCACGATCACCCGATCATTATTCACTGGTAATATTGCGATCGGCGGGAATGGCGCGGACGGGAGCGCGACGGGTGGCGGAGGCGGGGGCGGCGGTGGGGCCGGAGCGGGAGGAGCGCTCGGCAACCAAGGCACGGGTTCCGTCTCGAATTCCACATTCATCGGCAACCAGGCGATCGGCGGTAACGGCGGGCGCGGCTTCGCGAACGGCGGCGTCGGCACGGGCACGGGCGGTCAGGGCGGCAACAACGGCGGTACCGGCGGCGCGCCGGGTCTGGCCGGGGGCGCGGGCGGCAACTTCGTGGGCGGCGGCGGCGGCGGCGGGTCGAACAACGGCACAGCGGGTTCGACTGCTACGAACAGCACGGGAGCAGCGGGTGGCAGCGGCGCATCATCCTCCGGCGCAGGCGGCACAGGTGGCAACGGAAACGGCTCTGGGGCGGCAAGCCCCGGAAGCGCGGGTGGCGCGGGCGCTACGTACACCGCGACCGTAGGCGGGACTGCCGGCGCGGGCGGCGGTGGTGGTGGTGGCGGGTCAGGTTCTTCGTCCGCTGGCGCTGGCGGCTCTGGCGGTCTTTACG
>JAHBXO010000036.1 GCA_019636445.1 Gemmataceae bacterium
GTTATCGCCCAAGTCCCGGACAAGCGCAAGATCAATCCGACGGACTGTGAACGGTTACGATTTGGCTGATGACGAACGACTCGACCGGCAACTTCGCGGCCTCCGCAACAGTCCCGTGGCCGGTGATGTCCAACGACCCACCCCGACTGATGACGAACTCCGCCGCGCGCCGCTCGGGGTCGACGTCGAAATCGCTCGTCAGCGTCACGTCCGGCCGCGCCTTGCGGAACGCGGCGACCCCGTCGGTTGTCACCTTCGAGCCTTTCATGTTCAAGGTCTTCAGCGACTTCAATTGTGTCAGGGTCTTGAGTCCCTCATCGGTCACGAGTTTGAAATCGGCACTGAGCGATTCAAGCTTGTCGAACCCGGCCATTCGTTTGAGATCCGCGTCCGTCCATCCTCCGGTGCCAAACCACACATATTCCATCGCGCGGAGGTTCGGGATCGTGCGGAGGCTTTCCAGCGACGCGGGCGTCAGGCCGACTCCCGATTCGAGGCCGCCAATATTCAGCATTTCGAGGGTTGGATGTTTCTCCAAGTGCTTGATCCCGGCGTCCGTGAGCGGCGCGTTGATCTGAATTTGGAGTTGTTGGAGCCGGGGAACCGCGGCGACGATGTTTTTGATGCCGTTGTCAGTCAATCCGCTGTTGATCACATCCAACGCTTGCAGTTGGGGAAACCCTGCCAGGTGGATGTACTCTTCGGCTTTGATGGGCACACCGTTCAAGTTGAGACTTTGGATTTGCAAATCTTTGAGATGGCGAAGCCCTGTGCCGGTGATTCCCGCCGACTTCCCGAGGTCGAGATAATTCAACGCGATGAACTTCGGTAGTACTTTCAACCCGTCATCTGTTATTCGGCTGAAGCGGAGGCTCAAAGACGCCAACTGCGGCGCCCAGGTGCTCGCGGCGATCTTCGCAAGCCCGGCATCGGTTATCGGACCCGAAAGGGTCAGGTTTTTCAACTCGGTGAGCGGGACAATCAGATCGAGATCGGAATCGGTTAGACCTGTATCGCCACTGACGATGGACGCATCATTCAGTTTGAATGGCCCCTCCGGCAAGTTTTCATTGTGCGCCACCCAAATCTCACCGATTCGGACTGCTCCGCCCCGTAACCGTATCATCTCGGCCGCCTTGCGATCGGCGTCCATGACCACCCTTTTCGGCGGCTCCTTCTTCCCGCCGACGGTCGCGACCGTCTTGCCTTTGTCCTTCACCTCCACCTTTGCGCCATCGGGCACTTCCACCTTCGTTTGTGTGCCGTCCTTGTTCGTGATGATAATGATGATGCCGCCGAACACGGCGAGAAACGCGAAGAGGCCGCCGCCGTAGAGCAACTTCTTGTTCGTCGGCGGCTTCGGCGGCCCGCCATCCTTCGTGCGCGTCGGTCGCGCCGGCGGAGAATCGTCGAGGTCCGTCAATTCATCCCACACTTGCGGAGCCGGCGCCGAAAGCGGGACGACCACTACAGATTGGCCCGACGGTGCCAGCGTGCGGTTCCCCTCCTGCAGGGCCTTCTCGATGGCGACGAGTTCCGAGAGCGCCGCCTTCGCGTTCGCCGGGCGAGCGTCGGGCGTCTTCGCCAACAGGCGGTCGAGGAAATCCGAATACTCCTTCGGCACGTCCGGCCGAACGGTCGTCACCGGCGCTTGCGTCTCGAAGCCGACGGCGCCAAGCGTTTCCATGAGGCTGCCGCGGGCAAACGGGTTCTTGCCCGCGAGGAGCGTATACATCACGACGCCGACGCTGAAGAGGTCGGCGCGCGGGTCGACCGGCTTGCCGGAGGCCTGTTCGGGCGCCATGAACGCCGGCGTGCCGACGACGGCACCTTCCTGAGTCAGTTGCATGTCGGCTTCGTTGCCGCGCGTCAGGCCGAAGTCGAGCAGCTTGATGCGCGAAGTGCCCTTCTCGAGCCAGAGGTTCGCGGGCTTGATGTCGCGATGGATGAGGCCCTTGTCGTGCGCGATGGCGAGGCCGCGGAGCGTATCGCGCACCACACGCAGGACGTGCGGCAGCGGGATCGCCTTCTTTTGGAGCTTGAACCACTCGTCGAGGGGTAAGCCTTCCAGGAACTCCATCGCGAGGAACGGCACGCCGTTGGCCTGGCCGACCTGGTAGATCGTGATGATGTGATCGCTCTTCAACCCGGCCGCGGCGCGACCCTCCCGCAGGAAGCGATCGGTCGCCATCGGCTTGGCCGCCACCTCCGGCCGCATCACCTTGAGCGCGATGAATCGCTTCAAGGCAGGGTCCTCTCCGCGGAAGACGAACCCCATGCCGCCTTCGCCGAGCTTTTTCAGGATCCGATATTCGCCGAGCCGGCCGATCTCGTCGGCGGCCTGCGGCGGCGACAGGAACGGGTAATCCGGCACGCCCCCCGGCGGCAACGTGCCGAACGATGGATTCGTGGAGTCGACCGCGAACTCCAGGGTCTGGGGCGGCAAGTCGGATTGCACGCGCGTACCGTCTTCCGTACCGGTCTTGAAGCGTTCGGGCAGAGGCGTCATCGGGGGAATTCCGAAGTTCTTAATGCAGGAAGTTTAACGGTACTGGCGGAGTTATGCGAGGGAAATGCGAATGCGGCAAAAGCCGCGTCGCGAGTGGCTCGCGACGCGGCTCTGAAAGGGAATTCGAGTTGTCCGTGAGTCTCGTCAGCGCCGTGCGTTTCGTATTTGACTCGACAAACCGTTCTCGCGGGAGCGTCTCACTTCTTGGCCAATGAGATTCGAGATGTACCTCCCGTTGGCTCGATTTGCGTTGAAGTTCGACGAGCCGACCGGCATTGGATTCCGGCCGGGAAACTTCGATTGAAAGCATGGCACGCACACGATCGCCGATGATCCCGGCGATTCCACCATGCTGGCGCTACTGTGATTGCATGAGGTGCAACTGGCCATGGAACTTGCTCCGCCTGTTTGTTCGCAACCAGAACGAGTGCAATTTCTTCGGTACACCGAACGATGTCAAGAAAATAAACTCCTCGACATCGTACAGCGTATTTCAATGGACCAATACGTTCCCCGTGTTGCCAATCGGTCGGGATCGGCCTTACCCCCGCGAACGGTTCCGACAACCTTTCCCGTTACTGGAACTCGTAGCCGACCTGCAAAGCAATTCGGCCGTCGTGGAGACGTTGGATGTTCGTAATCCAGACATCGAAGCCGCCGCCGAGCTGGCTCTTGCTGCTCGGTGTGGTGAACGGCGTGAACGAGTTGTTCGCCGGGCTGGGGTAAGGCACGGCGCCGGTGAAGCTGCGTGGGCCGCTCGCATCCTGGATGCCGTGCGACTCTTCAAGGAACACTGGCTGATTGCCGCGCCCGGTCGGCACGACGCGCCAGATGAGCAGGCCTTCGGCGGGAAGGTCCCGATCGAAGCCCGTTCGCCTCCGGTTCTCTAGCAGCAGGTATTCGCTGCCGTCGGGGCGGATCGGGATCTTGAGGCAGTCGGTCGGATTATCTTCGATCGGCGCGAGGATGATCTTCTGCTTGACGCGGGGGTCGATCAGCTTCGGCTTGATCCAGCCGAGTTCCTGCTTGCACCAGGCGGAGAAGTGCTGAGGCCGGCCGTTGCCGTTCTGCTGGGACATGGCGCACCAGCTTCCGACGCCTTCCTGGCCCGGCACTTCCGGTCGGGCGTAGAGGTCGGGCAGGCCGAGCATGTGGCCGAACTCGTGGCAGAAGACGGAGATGTCCGTCATGCGCCGGCCGCCTTCCTGCACGATGAAGTATGGCCAGTTCTTGTTCTGGTAGCGGAAGTTGGCGCGGTGGGGCCAGTAGAGGCCGCCACGCGTGGTGTTCACCCGTTCGCCGGCGTAGAGGAAGAAGACGCCATCATAGCCGTCGAGGGCATTCTTGCCCTTCTTGGCGAGGAGCTTGTCGAAGGTCTCGTTGAAAAGGCCGACCTTTTCGCCGGTGCTCGAACCGGAACCAGTCGAGTATTCGCTGCGCTTCTTGGAGACTTCGACCCAGCCGACGAATTCGCCGGAGATCGTCAGCTTGCCGTAGGAGATTTCCTTGTAGTAGTCGTGCATGCTGCCATAGACGCGCTGGCCGAGCGAGTTATCGACGGAATAGCGACCGAGGCTGAACATCGAGTTGTTCCAATCGGATTCGCCGATCTTCGGGTTGTGTTTCACGTCGGCGTACTCGATGCCGATGATCGCGAGCTTGTAGGTGTCCTTGCCCCACGCACGCGGGAGGCGGTCGTCCCACCCCGACACGCGGCGACCCTGCTGGTCGCTGCCGAGCGTCGCGCGGACGTCGATCTCCTCTTTGGCCTTCTTCACGAGCAACGTGACGGTGTCGCCGACCCGGTTCTTTCCGAGGATGTCGCGGAAATCGACATCGTTGGCGACCGGCTCCTTGTTGATCTTCCGGATAATGTCGCCGGCCTTCAGTCCGGCGCGGTCGGCGCCCCCGCCGGGTGTGACGGATGTGATCTCAACGCCGCCGTCCTTGGCCGGAGCGAGTTGGATGCCGAGGATCGGCCGATCCGCAGTCGTGGCGGGCTTGAAGGGTTTGCTGAGCGCCCGCAGTTTCGCGGTCACTTCCTCCGTCTTTCCTTCGCGTTCGAAGGCGATCGGCAGTTCATCCTCGGCGTTGCGGCCGCGGAGGGCATCCCGCAGTTCCCGCGCCGTCGTCACCGCCTTGCCGTCGATGGTGCGGACGATATCGCCGGGCTTGAGGCCCGCTTCGTCGGCCGGGGAATCAATTTGCACATCGGAGATGCGGGGGCGGCCGGGGGCTTCCTCATCCACCTCGATGCCCAGATAGCCGGCCGGGGGTGGCGTCTCGACGAAGTTGAACTTCTTCGGATCGCCGGGGATCGCCTCGGCGACCGTGCGATAGCCCTTAAGATTGATGGCGGGGCGAACCGAGGGGGCTGCTTCGCGTTTCTTGGGAGCGGCCTCCTGGGCCACGATCGGGGCCGCGAGCAGGAATATCGAAAGGATGCTGCGCATGGCGATGGCGGTGGGTTTGGGAAAAAGAAGAGGTCATTTTCGAGTGTAAGCAGGCGGCTATGAAGAGAAAATGAAAAATTGACTGGCTTCGTAAGGATTGTGAATCGTGTGGATTCCGCGGAACCTTTTCGGACGCGGCGGGTTCAAAACAGGAAGCGGATTGTGCTTGCGTTGCGGCGCGGCAATCCCCATGCTAGAACGACGTAAGGCAGATTGGCCTTCCCTCCGACCGAACCCGCCGACCATCCTTTTTTGCTCCGAAAGGTGCCGGACCATGTCGAACTCTTCGAAAGCCGCGAACTCGCGGCGGGAATTCCTTCGAGTGGGCGTTGTCGGCTCCCTGGGCCTGACGCTTGGTGACATGCTGGCCCACGAAGCCCGCGCGGAGCAGAAGCACTACGTCAGCAAGGAAGGCGTTGCGAAGAGCGTGATCCAGATCGTGCTGCCCGGCGGCATGGCGCACCAGGAATCGTGGGACCCGAAGCCCGAGGCCCCGCTCGAATACCGCGGCCCGTTCGGTGTCGCCAAGACCAAGCTCCCCGGCGTCGTCTTCAGCGAGAACTTCCGCAACCTCGCGCAGGTCGCGGACAAGATGACGGTCATCCGCTCCATCGCCGGCAAGGAAGCGGACCACGGCCGCGCCAGCTACACGATGTTCACGGGCTATCGCAAAAGCCCCGCGATCGAGCACCCGGCGATGGGTACGGTCGTCTCGCACGAGTTCGGCCCCCGCAAGGACTTGCCCCCGTACGTCGCCGTGCCGAACGCCAACGAATACGGCGGCACCGGCTACCTCGGCTCGCAATTCGGCCCGTTCGGCCTCGGCACCGACCCCGCCCGAAGCGGCTATCAGGTGCGCGACCTGAGCCTGCCGAGCGGCGTGGACGACCGCCGCTTCAACACCCGCCGCGAGATGCGCGACGTGGTCGACGACCACTTCCGCTATCAGGCCGGTAAGGCCGAAGCGCTCGACGCGATGGACGAGTTCTACCGCCGCGCCTACGCGATGATCTCGTCGCCGGAAGCCCGCGCCGCGTTCGACATCAGCAAGGAAACCGCCGCGACCCGCGCGAAGTACGGCAACACCGATGCCGGCCCGCGCTTCCTGCTCGCCCGTCGACTCGTCGAAGCCGGGGTGCGGTTCGTGACCGTCTCCTACGGCGGCTGGGACATGCACGCCGGCATCGAAAACGCCATGCGCCGCCAGGCGCCCGGCCTCGACGGCGCGCTCGCCGGACTGATCCGCGACCTCGACGACCGCGGTTTGCTCGCCAGTACTATCGTCCTCGTCACCAGCGAGTTCGGCCGTACGCCGAAGATCAACGCTTCGGCCGGGCGGGACCACTTCCCGCGCGTCTTCTCGTTCGCCGTCGCCGGTGGCGGGTTCAAGCAGGGCCAGGTCTACGGCTCGTCCAACTCCACCGCCAGCGAGCCGGAGGAAAACCCGGTCCGCGTCGAGGATGTGCTCACGACCGTCTACCACCAACTCGGCATCAACGCCGACAAGGAACTGATGGCGCCCGGCAACCGCCCGATCGAAATCATCGACGGCGGCGAAGTCGTGAAGGGCCTGCTGGGTTGATTGCTTTTTGACTCGGAACTCACAATCCTTTTTTTGAAAACGAGTTGTGAGTTCCGAGTGCTGGTTTGCCAAGAAAAGTCTTCCTCGATCGACTTGTTCGCCGACCGTCCCGCCTGCCGACGCCCTCCCGAACGAATCCGATTCCGACGCCGGGTTGCTCCCTCCATGAAAAAGTATTTCCTCGCGGTTTCCGTGTGTTTATTGGGTTCGTTCGCCCTCGCCGGCACGCCTCGCCTCGCTCGTGTCACGCCCCCGGGTGGCACGCGAGGCACCGAAGCGACCGTCGAATTCATCGGCCGCTACCTGGACGAGCCGAAAGAAGTCCTCTTCTACGAATCCGGGATCACCGCCACAGCTATCGAAAAGGTCGAGACGACGACGCTCAACGGCCGCACCGTGCCCGCCGACGCCGGCACGCGCATCCGTGTCAAGTTCCAGATCGCCGCCGACTGTCCGCTCGGCGCCCACGGCCTGCGGCTCCGCACCGCCGACGGACTCACCGAATACGTCCGCTTCTTCGTCGGCCCCTTCCCGGTCGTCGAAGAAAACGAATCGACCGTCTTCCGCAACGACAAGCGCGACGGCGCCAAGGCCATCCCTGTCAATACCACCGTCTTCGGCCGCATCGGCGAAGCCGCCGATGTGGACAATTACGCGATCGAACTGAAGGCCGGCGACCGCCTTTCCGCGGAAGTCGAAGCGTTCCGCCTCGGCGTCGATCGCGGCCTGCCCGACCTCCACCTCGCCTTCTACGACGCCGCCGGGACGAAGCTCGCCGCGGTCGACGATACGGCCCTGTTCGTCCAAGACCCGGTGCTATCGATCGTCGTGCCGAAGGCCGGCACCTACCACGTGGAAGTCCGTCACGGGATGTACAATGGCACCGGCGAACAATACCGACTGCACGTCGGCACGTTCAGCCGGCCGACCGCGATCTACCCCGCCGGCGGACCTGCTGGCGAGGAGTTGAAGATCGCGATCCTCGGCGACCCGCGCGGGAAGTGGAACCAATCCGTGAAACTGCCGGCGACGCCGGGCGACTTCCCGTTCGTCGCGACCGACGCCGGAGGAACCTGCCCGTCGCCGAACCGCCTGCGCGTCTCGCCGTTCCCGAACGTCCTGGAAGCGGAGCCTAACGACAACCCGGCTTCGCTCAACGCCGCAAACGCCCCGTCGCTGCCGGTCGCCTTCAACGGCATCATCGACAAGCCCGGCGACGTCGACTGTTTCGTCTTCAAGGCCCGCAAAGGCGAATCGTTCCGCTTCCACTGCCTCGCGCAGGCGCTCGGTTCGCCGGTCGACGCCGCAATCTGGATCAAGCCACTCAACGGGCGGGCGAACGCGATCCAGCGGGCCGCCGACTGCCGGCCGAACCAACTCGGCTACGCCCCCGCGAACGGACTGATCCGCGAGACGCACGACCCGATCCTTGAGTTCACAGCCCCAGCCGATGGCGATTACGTCCTCGGTGTCGAGGACGAACGCGGGGATGGCGGAGCGGATTTCGTCTACCGCATCGAGGCGGCCCCCGAGACCAACGGCGTGTACACCTACATTGCCCCGGAACCCGAGAACCAGAACGCCCCGCAGCTCCGCCAGGCGATCGTCGTGGCGCCGGGCAATCGCTGGACCTCGCAGATCGGCATCTTCGCCACCGGCCGGCCGTTCAACGGCGAGCTCGAACTCGTTGGCGTGAACCTGCCGAAGGGCGTGACGATCTCCGCGCCGAAGCTGACGCCGGGGATGACGCGCATTCCGGTCGTCTTCGAGGCCAGCGCCGATGCGAAGCCGCAAGCGGCGCTTATCGACCTCGCTCTGCGGCCGGTCAAGGGGGACGCGAAGTTCGACACCGGCTATCGGCAGACGATCATGCTGAACGCATACGGCAACAACGACTACTACCTCCACGTGCCGGTCGCGAAGCTCGCTCTCACGGTCACGGAGCCGGCACCCTTCCGCGTCGAGGTGGAGGAGCCGAAGTCGGCTCTTGTGCAGAACGGTGAGATGCTCGTGAAGTTCAAGGTCGTCCGCCGTGAAGGGTACGACGGCGCCGTGACGGTGCAAATGGACTGGCGGCCGAGCGGGATCAACACGGCGACGCCAGTGACCGTGCCGGCGAGCAAAACGGAAGGCGAATACCTCCTTGGTGCCAGCCGCAACGCGACAGCCGGGAAGTATCAAATCGCGTTGACGGCCGTGAGCGGCTCCGGCGGCCGGATTCGCCGGAACAACGACGGGACCGACCGCACCTATGTCGCGTCGAAGCCATTCGCCCTCACCATCGCCGAACCGCATGTCGAAGCCCGAATCGCGCGCACGTCCATCGAACGCGGCAAGACGGCCACGATCGTCTGCAAGCTGAACCACCTCCAAGCCTTCGAGGGCAAGGCCGAGGCCACGCTTGCCCGCCTGCCCCGCGGCGTCGAACTCGTCGAGCCGATCCGCGAGATCACCGCCAAGGACAAGGAAGTGAGCTTCACCCTGCGGGCCACCAGCGAAGCCCTCGTTGGCAACTACCAGGGTGTGACGCTCGACATCACCGTCATGGACAAGGGCCAGAAGATCCGCCAACTGACCGGCTACGGCCAACTCCGCATTGACACCGAACGCGGTGCGAAACCGAAGAATTGATTTCCTCCCTCCCCCTCGAATGGGTAGGGCCGGGGTGACGGGGATTGCGGCAAACTATTGGTCTCGCCACCCCCCACCCTAACCCTCCCCCTCAGAGGGGGGAGGGAACAAGACAAGAAGGCCTTCGATAACACCGACAGGTTCCACGATGAAATACCGAATTCCACTGCTCGTTTGTCTCTTGCTCGCGGTCCCCGCCGTCGCGCTTGCCGACGGGAAGCCGGCGCTGAAGGTCTTCCCGCCGAAGATTTCCCTCAACGGCCAGGGCGACCGCGTCGGCCTCGTCGTGCAGGAAGTCGACGCCGGCGGACTCACGAAGGACGTGACCGCGACCGCCAAAATCACGATCGCCGACGGCTCCGTCGCGAAGCTCGCCGGCACGCAGCTGCTGCCGGCGAAAGACGGCGCGACGAAACTTGTCGTCACCAGCGGCAACCTTACCGCCGAAGCCGAAGTCAGCGTAGCGAACGCGACTGCCCAGCGAGCCGTCAGCTTCCGCCTCGACGTGATGCCGGTCTTCATGAAGCACGGCTGCAACAACGGGAGCTGCCACGGCGCCGCCAAGGGGAAGGACGGTTTCATGCTGTCCCTCTTCGGCTACGATCCGGCCGGCGACTACCACCGCCTCACCCGCGCCATCGTCGGCCGGCGCGTCGACCTCGCCGTGCCCGCCAAGAGCCTGCTGCTGGAGAAGGTCACCGGCGCCGTGCCCCACACCGGCGGCAAACTCTTCGACGAGAAGCACGACGACTACAAAACGATCCTTGCCTGGCTCAAGGCCGGCGCCCCGGACGATGCCTCCGGTACGCCGGAACCGGTCGGCATCGAACTCCTCCCCTCCAAGATCGTCTTCCCCGGTGGCGACCGCACGCAAAAGACCGTCGTCCTCGCGAAATACTCCGATGGCACGGTTCGCGATGTGACCAACCTCGCCCTCTACATGACGAACAACGAAGCCATCGCCGCCATCGACAAGACCGGCGTCGTGAAGGCCGGCGGACGCGGCGCCGCGTTCGTCTTCGCCCGCTTCAGCAAGTTCACCGTCGGCTCCGAGACGATCGTGCTGCCGACCAACGACAAGTTCGAGTGGCCGAACCCGAAGGAATCGAACTACATCGACACGCTCGTCTTCGACAAACTCAAGAAACTCCACATCGCCCCGTCCGAACTGGCGAGCGACGAAGCGTTCCTCCGCCGCGTGTATCTCGACCTCGTCGGCCTGCCCCCCTCGCGGGAGGAATACGACGCCTTCCTCGCCGACAAGGCCACCGACAAACGCGCCAAGCTGATAGACGCGCTGATCGAGCGACCCGAATTCGCCGACATGTGGACCATGAAATGGGGCGAACTGCTCCGCGTCCGGGCGAACAACCAGAACCCGCAGTACGGCCGCGACGCCAAGGCGATGTACGCCTTCTCGCAGTGGGTGAAGGAGCAGGTGAAGCAGAACCGCCCGCTCGACGAGTTCGTCGCCGACCTGCTCGTCGGGACCGGCAGCAACATCAAGCGGCCGACGTCGAACCTCTACACCTCGTCCGACCGGATCACCCCCGAGAAGACGGCCGAGGACATTGCCCAGGTCTTCCTCGGCACGCGCATCCAGTGCGCCCAGTGCCACAACCACCCGTTCGACCGCTGGACGATGGACGACTACTACGGCTTCTCGGCCTTCTTCGCCGGGTTGAACCTGAAGCGGGGCATCGAGGGCCGCGAGGTCATCGTCGCCTACAACACGAACAACACCACGGTCGCGCACCCGGTCGACGGCCGGCGCATGAAGCCGAAGTTCCTCGGCGGCGACGCCCCGGAGGTCGACGGCCAGGACCCGCGCCCGGCACTCGCCAAGTGGCTCGCCTCCGCCGACAACCCCGCCTTCGCGCAGACGATGGCGAACATGATCTGGGCGCACTTCTTCGGCCGCGGCATCGTCGACCCCGTCGACGACGTCCGCATCAGCAATCCGCCGAGCAACAAGGAACTGCTCGAAGCCATCGGCGGCAAGCTCGGCTCGTACAAGTTCGACATGAAGAAACTCGTCCGCGACATCTGCAACTCGCGGACGTATCAACTGGCCGCGACGACGAACCCGACGAACGAACTGGACGAGACGCAGTTCTCGCACGCCTACGTCCGCCGGCTGCGGGCCGAGGTGCTGCTCGATTCCATCTCGCGCATCACCGGCACGGAAGACCGATTCCCGCTCTCGCCGCCCGGCACGCGAGCCGTGCAGATCCACACGGGCGAAGTGACGAACTACTTCCTCACGACGTTCGGCCGCGCCCCGCGCGAGACGCCCTGCTCCTGCGAGGTGAACAAGGAGGCGAACCTGTCGCAGGCGCTGCACCTCGTCAACGGCGACACGATCACGAACAAGGTGGCGCAGGGCAAGCTGGTGCAGGGCCTCGTGGCGGACAAGACGAAGAAGCCGGAGGAGATTCTGGAGGAGCTTTACATCCGCACGCTCGCCCGCAAGCCGAACGAAGGCGAGACGAAGCGGCTGATGGTGATCGTCAACCGCGAGTTGGGCGACCCGAAGCGAGTGAAGGAGATCGTGGGCCTGCAAGCCGGGGCCGACCCTCAGTACGGCCGGATGGTCGACCGCCTGAAGACGATGAAGGCCGACGCGGCGAAGCTGCCGAAGGGGAGCAAGGACCTCGCGGCCGCCGAGCGGCAGATCAAGAACTTCGAGGGCCAGATCGCGTCGATCGAAGCCCGCTACGCGACCAACGCCGCCGTGGCCGTCTACGGCGACATCCTGTGGAGTCTGTTCAACTCCACGGAGTTCACGTTCAACCACTAAAGATCAGGACCACGAATAACACGAATAAGACGAATCAAGACAAGAATGATCTGTGATTACTGATCTCTGATTTCATTCGTCTGATTCGTGTTATTCGTGGTCCCAAAATGGGTTTCGACATGTTGCGTTCCGTTCTGGTGATGATGGTGTTTCCGGCGTTCGCGGCCGCGCAGGCACCCAAGGTGGAGGCGGTCACGTACAAGGACCACGTCAAGCCGATCCTCCAGAAGCACTGCCTGAACTGCCACAACGCCGACAAGTCGTCCGCGGACCTGGACGTGAGCACGTTCCAGGCGCTGATGGCCGGCGGGTCGAGCGGCGAAGCGGTGAAGGCCGGCAACGCCGGGCAGAGCCTGCTTTTTCGCGTGACGAACCACGAAGTCGAACCGAAGATGCCGCCGAAGGGGGGCAAGATTCCCGACGCCGACATCGCCGTGCTCAAGAAGTGGATCGAAGGCGGGGCACCCGAGACGGCCGTCGGCGCGGCGAAGAGCGCCTCGCGCAAGGTGGACATCGACCCGGTGGCGCTCTCGCAGGGCAAGCCCGCCGGTCCGCCGCCGATGCCGACGAACTGGGCGAGCGTGACGCTGCCGAAGACCGAACGCGCCCACGCCGTCACGGCTCTCGCGTCCAGCCCGTGGGCGCCGCTCGTCGCCGTCGCCGGCCACGAACGCGTGCTGCTCTACAACTCGGACACGCTCAAACTCGTCGGCACGCTCGCCTTCCCCGAACGCATCCCGCTCGTCCTCAAGTTCAGCCGCAACGGCAAGTGGCTCCTCGCCGCCGGCGGACGCGGCGCGTCCTCCGGCAAGGTCGTCATCTGGGATGTGACCACCGGCAAGCGCGTCACCGAGATCGGCGACGAAGCCGACAGCGTGCTCGCCGCGGATATCAGCCCCAACCACAAGTTCGTGGCGCTCGGCGGCCCCGGCAAGCTCGTGAAGATCTACGACACGGCCACCGGCGAACTCAAGCACAAGATCAAGAAGCACACCGACTGGGTGACGGCGATCGCCTTCAGCCCCAACGGCGAGATGCTCGCCAGCGGCGACCGCAACGGCGGGGCGTACGTCTGGGAGGCCGAGACCGGCGGGATCGTCTTCACGCTCGGCGACCACCGGGATTCGATCACGGACATGAGCTGGCGTGCGGATTCCGGCATGCTCGCGACCGTGAGCGAGGACGGCCGCGCGATCCTCTGGTACGCCGAGGACGGCTTCCCGACGCGGCAGATCACGGCGCAGGCCGATAGCCGCACCCGCAGCAACAAGCCCGTGGGCGTGCTGGCCGTCGATTACGCCAGGAACGGCAACATCCTCACCTGCGGCCGGGACAAATCCGCCCGCATCTGGCGGCCGGACGGCGGGCAGGTGGCGAAGCTCGAAGGGTTCGCCGACATCCCGACGAAGGTCGCCTTCTCGCACGACGGCGCCCGCGTCTTCGTCGGCGATTTCACCGGCAAGGTCCGCGTCTGGGACTCCGCCGGCAAGCCGGTGGGCGAACTGACGACCAACCCGGACTGACCGGATGCGAACTCCCAAATCCGATGGATGGAATGCAAGACGAATGCGAGCAATTCTTGGCCCAACGGGGCCACCGACAATAGCCAGGTGTGACGGAGCGAAGCGACGGAACCCCTGGAAAAGATCCGCGACAATTCCGTAGCCCCAACGGGGCGACCTTGAAAACGCAGGTCGCCCCGTTGGGGCTACGCTTTTCTTCCCGCGCGTTTCCAGGGGTTGCGCTGCGCTCCACCCCTGGCTATTTCCGGTCGCCCCGTTGGGGCGGCAAATCGGAGGACCGTTTTTTAAATCAGGAAATCGAACGTCAATCAATTCGCGGCGACCGGCAGCCGGATCGTGAATTTCGTCCCGCGGCCGACCTCGCTCTGCACGGTCATCGTCCCGCCGTGGGCCGCGACGACCTTTCGCGCCGTCGCCAGGCCCAAACCGTTCCCGTTCTCCTTTGTCGTGTGGAACGGCTGGAAGAGTTTCTTTTGCGCCTCCGGCGAGATGCCGACGCCGGTGTCGATCACGTCGAGTTCGACATACCCGTCCGCCGTCAGACGCGCTTGCAGCGTCAGCGTGCCGCCGTTGGGCATCGCGTCCTCGGCGTTCAGAAGCAGATTCAGCAGGGCTTTCTCGAACATGTCTCGGTCGAGCGAGACTTCCGGCAGGTCCGGCGCGGGGTACCAGTGGACGGTCACGTTTTGAAGTTTGGCGGTCGGTGCCAGGAAGTCGACCATCCGGCCGACGACCTCGTCGAGGCGCGTCGGCGAAAATTCGAGTTGTTCGACGCGGGCGAACCGGAGGAAATCGTTGGAGAGATCGACGAGCCGGCGGCACTCCTCGATCATGAGTTGGATCCGTTCCAGGGCGCGACGTTCACGCTGGGTTTCCGGGTTTTCAAAGTCCTCGCCGAGGAGTTGGAGGTTGAGCAGTACCGTGCCGAGATGGTTCTTCATGTCGTGGATGAAGCCACCGGTCGACTCCGCGAGATCGATGAACTGCCTCGCCGCCGCGTCGGACATGATTCCAATGCCTCGGAAGGGAACGCGTTCACTCTATTCCGAAGGCGGGCACGGACCAACGACGCGAATTGTTGGTTTTTCGTCGTTTATTCGTCTCGTTCTCCGTTCCCATCGGTTGGGACGCCACTAGAATCATCAGTCCCCCAGTGACGTTTTTTTTTTCCCTCTGATCCTTCACAAGCGGAGTCCCGTTCATGCGGAAGATCCTGGCCAGCATCGCGCTGGCGTCGGCGGCGTTCGCCGTTGTCGCACAAGACCCGAAACCGGCCGATGCGAAGAAGCCGGCGGACGTGAAGAAACCGGAAGCCAAGCCGGCGCCGGCCCGCAAGGCCAAGCAGGAGCCGACCCTGAAAGTCGGCGATGCCCCCCCGCCGCTCACGGCCGATCGCTGGCTGCAAGGCCCCGAGCACAAGGGCTACGAGAAGGGTAAGATCTACGTCGTCGAGTTCTGGGCGACCTGGTGCGGGCCGTGCATCGTCATGATGCCGCACATGTCCCACCTGCAAGCCGAATACAAGGACAAAGGCGTCACGTTCATCGGCTATTCGAAGCAGGACGATAACAACACCCTCGAAAAGGTGGAAGCATTCGTCAAACGCCGGGGGCCGAAGCTCGGCTACACGTTCTGCTTCGGCGAAGAACCCGATGTCTACGAATCGTTCATGACGGCGTCGGGCAACGGCGGCATCCCGTGCTGCTACGTGATCGACCGCGACACGAAGATCGCGTTCATGGGCCACCCGATGTACCTGGACCTCGTGCTGCCGAAGGTGGCCGAAGGCAAGTGGACGCTGGCCGACGCCGTGGCGATCGACGGCATCGAGAAGGAAGTGAACACGCTCTTTGGTGCGCTCAATGGCAAGCCGGAGACGGTACTGGCGACGTTCGCGGACTTCGAAAAGAAGCACCCGACCATCGCGCAGGCGCCGTATTTCCAGCCGGCCCGCATGGCCGCAATGCTCAAGCTCAAGAAGTACGACGACGCGAAGCTGTTCGCCCGCAACCTGATGGCGAAGGCGAAGAAGAACGACGACGACACGCTGTATTCCACCGTGTCGCGGTCGCTGCGCTCGCCGGAAGGCCGCGGTCAGCCGGCCCTGATGGAACTGGCTCTCAAGTCTGCGGACGAGGCCCTCAAACTGCTCGGGGAGAACGATTCCCGCGCGTTGCTGAGCGTCGCCCAGACGAGTTACATCGCGGGCGATATGGCCCGCGGCAAGGCGTTCGCGGACAAGGCGATCGCCGCAGCCGAAATCCGGAGCAAGTCCTCCACCGCGATGCAGGCTGCCAACTCGGCGATTGAAGCGAAAGACAAAGCCACGGGCATCGCCTTCATCGAGCAGGGCCTGAAACTCGCGAAAGACCTCAACAAGCACTACATCGAAACGAAGAGCCGTTTCCGTGCCCCGACGGACGCCATGATCCTGGCGGACGCCGCCGGATTCTTCGTGGAAGCCAAGGACGCCGCGACCGGCGCCGAATACGCCAAGAAGGCGTTGGACGCGTCGACGTCCGCAACGAAGCCGAGCACCAAGCTGACGCTCGCCCGGATCTACCTTGGTGCTGAGGACAAGAAGACCGGCGATCAATACGCGAAGGAAGCTCTCGAAGACGCGCCGGAAGCCGCGAAGCCGATCTTCATGTATCAGCTTTCGATGGCGTACTACAACGCCGGCGAAAAGGTGACCGCTCGGAATTATGCCGAACAGGCACTCGAAAAGGCACCGGCCCAGCTCCAGCAGCAGATGCGGCCGTCCCTCCGCCGCATTCTGACGGACCCCGAAGGCAAGACGAGCGACAAGTAACCGCTCCGGTTTCCACGACCCCCGCGAGATTCGCGGGGGTTCTTTTTTGGATGGCGCTTGAAATCACCGCCGGCGATCCGCGAAAATCGAGAAGACGCTTTCTCCCGCGGGCGATCACCATGCAACGACGATTCGGAATCTGGGCCGCGATCGCCTTTGCGCTCTTCGCCGCGTCGTCGGTCTTCGGCTGGGTCCTCACCGCCTCCATCGGTCCGCGCAGCCCCAATTACGGTCGGTTCGTGCCCGCCCCGCCCCCTCCTCCGCCGATCGTCCGGCGGAATACGACCGTGTTTCTGCCGCCGCGCAAGCCCTCGTTCCCCGAGTCCGCGGGATTCACGAACGTCCTCAACGATCTCGCGAGCCGGGCGAAGAATCGCACGCCGTTCCATATCAACGATATCTTCGACACGCCGCGCATGGCCGAGGAAGAGGTCGCCCTCGGGTTGTACGATTTCTTCGGACAGACACCACAGCGATCCGTGGTCGATCAGTCGGGCGCGGATATCCTCGCCGACCTGACGACCCTCGTGAGCGATCACCCCGATACGTTCCCGCCCGGCCGCATCGAAATCCGGCAGGTGATGTGGAGCCGGGACGGCGCGGAGGCGATCGTGCTCGCGAAGCACATGGAGCCGACCGCTGGAACCCGATGGACCCGGTGGTGGATGCTACGCCGTCCGATAGGCTGGCGTGTCTACGATTTCGATTTCCCCGATACGCGGCTCCGGTTCCTCGCAGTGCGGAACTATCTGTTGAACGCGCCGGTGCGCGATCATGCGGGCGCG
Source organism: Gemmataceae bacterium (assembly GCA_019636445.1). Classification (GTDB taxonomy): domain Bacteria; phylum Planctomycetota; class Planctomycetia; order Gemmatales; family Gemmataceae; genus Limnoglobus. The sequence continues at coordinate 17,096 of JAHBXO010000036.1, forward strand.
GGGCCGAACCGCAATGCCTACCCGAACGCGCCGGACGTGGACGCCTATTTCCGGTATCAGAACGCGTTCGGCTGGCTGCAACTGGCCGGTTCGGCGACCGACCCGGCCGGGGCGAACTCCGCGCTGTGGGCCGAGTCGATCGATGCGGTGCCAATGTTGCCGGACGTGCAGGCGGCCCGGCGCGTGCTGCGGGCGCGGCAGTTCGCGCTGCGGGGCGACGCCGCCAAGGCCCAGGCCGCCCTCGTCGGCATCCCGGATTCCCTCGCGACGGCGGCGCATGTCCGCTTCGCCCAAGCCGTGATCGCCAACGCCCGCAAGAAGCCCGCCGAGGTCCGCGCGGCGATCCGCGCCTATCGCGAATTGGTCGGCGACGACCCGATCGCGGTGCTGGAGGACGCCAAGGCCGCCGCGGCGCTGGACGGCGCGGGCGCGGGCGTCGCCGTGCTGCGCGCGGGGCTGAAGGAATTCCCCGGCGATGCTTCCCTCGCAATGGAACTGGCGCGCCGCCTGCCGGCCGAGGACCGCGCCGGGTTCGGCGAGGAACTGGCGAAGTCCGCCAAGCCCGAACTGCTGCTCACGGCCGCGACGCTCTTCGAGAAGCAATTCCCCACGATCCTCGACTCGCTGTGTACCGGCTGGTTGAAGGCGCAGCCGAACGACGGGATCGCTCTGAGCATCGGCGTGACGGCGAAACTCGCGGTCGGTCAGACGAAGGCCGCGACCGACCTCTTGAAGCGCGTGCCCGAGGGCCTGAGGAAGGACATCGCGAACGATCTGATTCGGCGGGCGACATTCGCCGCGTCGCCGGACGAAATCTTCACCACCTTGGCGGGTGCTGGCGAAGGCAAGCTCGCATTCCGCCGGATCGCGCAGACGATCGGAAATCAACTCGTTCATGGAAACCTGCCGCCGGCCGATCGCGCTCGAAGGGCCCAACACTTGAAATCGCTGATCGCCTTGCACCGGGCCGCCGACCCGAACGATGCGCAACTGCACTATGCCGAAGCGGCGATCTTGATCGCCGCCGACGAGCACGACAAGGCCGACACCGAACTCGCCGCCGGGCTTGCCAAGCTGCCCATCGCGCGGACCGATCGCCTTTCGCTCGCGGAACAGGCGAAACGATTCGACGACGAGCGCGAACCGCTCCGTGCCCTGCGCGTCGACCGGCTCGCACGCCGGGGCCGCTGGCAGACCGCCTATGCGGAGGTCGTGCCGGCCGTCGACACATTCGACCAACTGGCGAGCCATCTCGCCACGGAGCGCGACGAATTCGCGCTGGCCGGGTTGCTCGAAAGGCACGCGGCGGCGCGCCCCGACGACCTCGAACTCGTCGCCTGGCGGGCCGAACTCGCCTACCTGAAGCGCGAGAACGAGACCGCCCTCAAACTCTACCGCGAATACCGCGACAAGTCCGGCCTGGACAACCGGCACTTGCTCCGCATCCACGAACGGATGATCCGGTGTCTCGTGCGGTTGAACCGGCCGGACGAAGCCGCCGAGGCGCTCGACGAGGCCGGCGACCTGTTCGGCCGCGGGCTTGTGCTCCCGGTGTTGGTCACCGCCGCCAAGGGCGATGTCGACGGCGTGTTGGAACAATTCGACTCCGCAGGCCCGTTCAACCCTACCATCTGGTACTCCGATCCGGATATCGGGCCGCTCCTCCGCAAACCGGCGTTCGAACGCCTGCGACAAAAGTACCCGCCGCCGGTACGATAATGCCAACGATCCGGAGAGCTGGCGTGAGCTTGAAAATTTTGATCGCGGCCTCGGAGGTGGTAGGTTTCGCGAAGACCGGCGGGCTGGCCGACGTCGCCGGCTCGCTGCCCCGGGCGCTCGCGGCGCGCGGCCACCAGGTCGCCGTCGTCATGCCCTATTACCGCTGCGTGCGCCTCGGCCGCATCCCGATCGAGCGCACCCATCACGTCATTCCCGTACCGGTCGGCCTGCGCACCCTCGCCTGCCGCCTCTACCGCGCGACGCTCCCCGATTCCCAGGTGCCCATCTACTTCATCGACCAACCCGAATACTTCGACCGCGACGACGCTGCCGCCGGCAAAGGGCTTTACCAGCAGAACATGCCGGGCGGATACAAGGCCGACTACCCCGACAATGCCGAGCGCTTCGTCTTCTTCAGCCGAGCCGTGCTCGAAACGGCGCACTCGATGTCCTTCATCCCCGACGTCATCCACGCCAACGACTGGCAGACCGGACTCGTACCGGTTTACCTCAACGAAGTCTTCCGCACCCGGCCGCAATACGAGAACACCCGCAGCATCTTCACCATCCACAACATCGCCTACCAGGGGATGTTCGGCCCGGATGTGATGAACCTCACCACGCTCCCCGGCTGGCTGTTCAACCACGCCCAACTCGAATTCCACGGACGCTTCAACTTCCTCAAGGCCGGCCTCGTTTTCGCGGACGTCGTCAACACCGTCAGCCCCACCTATTCCCGCGAAATCCAGACCCCGGAGTACGGCTGTGGCCTTGAAGGCCTCCTGCGCGTCAACCGCATGAAGCTCTTCGGCATCATGAACGGCGTCGACTACGACGCCTGGAACCCCGCCACCGATAAGCACATCGCGGCGAACTACGACGACGCGACCGTCTTCGACGTCAAGCCCAAGCTCAAGGCCGCCCTCCAGGCGCGCTACAAGCTACCGATCGAACCCGACAAGCCCCTGCTCGGCGTGGTCGCCCGGCTCGTCAGCCAGAAGGGGATCGACCTGATCCTCAGCGCCGCGCCGGGATTCCTGGACATGGGTTGTCAGATGGTCTTTCTTGGCGAAGGCGACCCCGAATACCACAACGAACTGATTCAGTTCCGCGACAAGCACCCCAGGCAGGTGGGCATCTTCCTTGGCTACGACGAGAGCCTCGCCCACCAGGTCGAGGCCGGGGCGGACCTGTTCCTGATGCCCAGCCGCTACGAACCGAGCGGGCTGAACCAACTCTATTCGATGAAGTACGGTACGCCGCCGGTGGTGCGCAGCACGGGCGGCCTCGCGGATAGCGTCGTCGGCGCCACGCAGGAAACGCTCGCCGCCGGCACCGCCACCGGGTTCAGCTTCGGAGAATACACCGCCAACGCGCTCTACCAGACGATCAAGTGGGCCGTGACGCTCTATCGTGATCGGCCGAAGGATTTCCAACAGGTCGTGCGCACCGCGATGCGCCAGGATTGGTCGTGGAACCGCAGCGCCGGCGACTACGAACGGCTCTACCTCCGCGTACTCGGCCGTTGAACCCGAGTGTGCGTCACATTTGTTGATGGGACATTGGTCGACTTCGCCGGCCCTCTTCAGTCCGAAGGACTGGGAGTGCATAGCCCGGGGCGAGCCGTTTCGGCGACGCCCTGGGATACCGTTGAAAATCAAGGCAGTCCGAAGGACTGCGACAACTGCGACTTTGATCGAGTCTTTGTCTCAGCCTTTCAGGCTGACCATGTTCCTCCGTGCGACCCAGGGCGTCGTCGCCAAGCCTCCTCGCCCTGGGCTGAGCACTCCCAGTCCTTCAGACTGAAGATACGCGGACGGAACCAAGCTTCTACCAATTTTGTTGACGCTGACCCGCTGAAACCCGACATGGCGGTCGCCCCTTGAACTTTCGGCGCGTTTCCGTGTCTATTCCCGATACGGAACTTTCCTCCGCAGCGCCGAGAGAACCATGCCGACGTCGAGCGAAATTCGCCAGCAGTTCATCGATTTCTTCTGCCAGAAGCACGGGCATACGTTCGTGGCGTCCAGCCCCGTCGTGCCGCTGGACGACCCGACGCTGCTCTTCGCGAACGCCGGGATGAACCAGTTCAAACCGTACTTCCTCGGCACCGAGAAGCCGAAGCACACGCGAGTGGCGAATACCCAAAAGTGCATCCGCGCCGGCGGCAAGCACAACGACCTCGACGACGTCGGCAAGGACACCTACCACCACACCTTTTTCGAGATGCTCGGCAACTGGAGCTTCGGCGACTACTTCAAGCCGGACGCAATCGCGTGGGCTTGGGAGTTGCTGACGGGCGTCTGGGCGATCGACCCGAAACGGCTGCACGTCACGGTCTTCGAAGGCGATCCCGCGAACGGCATCCCGCGCGACGACGAGGCGGCCGACATCTGGAAGAGCGTGGGCGTCCAGCCGGGGCACATCCACCTCGGCAACAAGAAGGACAACTTCTGGGAGATGGGCGACACCGGGCCGTGCGGGCCGTGCACCGAGATCCACTACGACGCGACGCCGGACCTGTCGGGAGCGAAGCTCGTCAACGGCGGGTCGGACAAGGTTGTCGAGATCTGGAACAACGTCTTCATCCAGTTCAACCGCAATCCGGACAAGAGCCTGACGCCGCTGCCGGCGAAGCACGTTGACACCGGGATGGGCTTCGAACGCATCACGAAGGTGCTGCAAGGCAAGAGCAGCAACTACGACACCGACATCTTCGCCCCGCTCTTCGAGGCGATCCGCGCGACGACGAACGCGGCCCCCTATGAAGGCAAGCTCGACGACCTGAAGGACATCGCGTACCGCGTGATCGCGGATCACATCCGCACGCTGACGTTCGCGCTCACCGACGGCGCGACCATCGGCAACCTCGGCCGCGACTACGTACTCAAGCGCATCCTCCGCCGGGCGGAACGCTACGGCCGGCAATGCCTCGGCACCGACGGGCCATTCCTGCACAAACTCGTGCCGACGGTCGTGGAGCAACTCGGCACCCCGTTCCCGGAATTGAAGCGCAACCCGGAAAAGGTCCGCGGGCAGATCTACGAAGAGGAGGTTGCATTCCTCCGCAACTTGGACCGCGGCCTGAAACTCTTCATGGGCATCGCGGAGAAGACGAAGGCGGCGAAATCCACCGTCATCAGCGGAGCGGACGCCTTCAAGCTCTACGACACCTACGGTCTCTACATCGACATCACCGAGCAGATGGCGGGCGAGCAGGGCTTGACCGTCGACGCGACCGGCTACGAAAAGGAGATGGAAGCCGCGAAGGAGTTGGCGCGCAAGGGCGGCAAGAAGTTCGTTGTCACGGCCGTGAAGGGCGAGTTGCCGAAGACCGACGACTCGCCGAAGTACGATGTCGAGACGATCGAAGCGAAGGTCCTCGGCTGGGTCGTCGACAATGCGATGATTACGAGCGGAACGCTCGGTGCCGGCGAGAGCGCGGCGCTGGTGCTGGATCGCACGAACTTCTATGCCGAGCAGGGCGGGCAGGTCGGCGACACCGGCACCATCGACAACCCGGCGACCCCCGGTGTCGAGTTCCAGGTTGAAGACACGCAACGGCTCGGCGACACGGTTCTCCACTTCGGCACGATGCTCGGCGGCGGATTGAAAGTCGGCGACACCGTTTCGCTCATGCAGGGCACGCTCCGCCGCATCGACGTCATGCGGAACCACACCGCGACGCACTTACTCAATCTCGGCCTGCGCACCGTCCTCGGTGGCCACGTCGAGCAAAAGGGTTCGCTCGTCGACGACGCCAAGACCCGCTTCGACTTCAGCCACGACAAGCCGCTTTCCGCCGAAGATGTGCGGCGAATCGAATCGTTCGTGAACGATCGCATCGGGCGGGACCTGCCGGTGTCGGCGTTCGAGTTGCCGCTGGAGCAGGCAAAGGGCGTCGCCGGCGTGCGGGCAGTGTTCGGCGAGAAGTACCCGGATCCGGTGCGCGTGGTACTCATCGGTCCGGAAAAGCCGGAGGCGGCGACGTTCGACGACTCTGTGGAGTTCTGCGGCGGGACGCACGTGCCGCGGACCGGGACGATCGGCTACTTCAAGATCCAGTCGCAGGAGCCGGTGGCGAAGGGGGTCCGCCGCGTGACGGCCGTGACCGGGCGCGCCGCCGCCGAGGCGATGACGCAGCTCTCGACGACGGTGACGGCGCTGACCGATCGCTTCCAGTGCAAGCCGGAGGAACTGCCCGTCCGTGTCGGCGGGTTGGACGATGAGATCAAGAGGCTTCAAGAGCATCTCAAGCGGGCACTCGCGCTGACGATCGACGGCCTGCTCGACGCGGCGCCCACGGTGAACGGCACTAAGGTCGTCGTCGGCCAACTGCCCCCGGCGGGATCGGAAGCCGTGCGGGCGCAGCTGGACCGGATCAAGCAGAAGGCGAAGTCTGCGTTCGTCGTCTTCGGCTGGGACGAAGGGGACAAGGTGCCGCTGGTCGTGGCGCTGACGCCAGACCTCGTGAAGAAGGGGTTGAAGGCCGGCGAATTGATCAAGCCGCTCGCGGAGCTGATCGGCGGCAAGGGCGGCGGCAAGCCCGACTTCGCCCAGGCCGGCGGCAAGGACGCGGCGAAACTGCCGGAGATGCTGGCGAAGGCGAAGGAGTTGGCCGAACAAGCTTGCGAGTGATCACTCGCGGCGTCGAAAGTCCTCGCCGTCCACGATAAGCTCGGTCGGCGACTCGAACCAGAGTAGCATTTCGCCGTGGCCGCCATCGAGCGACAACAGGATGTCGCCCTCGTCCAGTTCGAGGGCGACGACCCGTCTCGTGATGTCGCTCGTTTGCGGCTGCTGCAAGACGCCGCCAGCGAGCGAACTGCGGAAGATCACGCGGCGGTCGTCGGTGAATTCGTATTCGATTGTCGCGACATCGTTGCCGATGCGATCGGTCCGGCCCCATTTCCCCTTCAGCATTTTCCACGCCTCGTCGGTACTCCGCACAAGCGGGGCCGGGCGGATGTCGCGGAAGCCGCGGGGATCGTCCCAAACTCGATTGCGAGACGGAAAGCTGCTGCGGATGACGATGAATAACAGAATCACGAAGACAACCGCGACGATCGACCCCGACAGGATGATGGCCGAGCGAGTCGAAATCTGGTATTTCGGTTTCTTGCGACGTCGGCCCATGGGCGAACTCGGGATCAAGGGGCCGGAAACAGTTCTTCTAGCGACGCCGCGTTCGACACCTTGAGGATCAATTCTCGCAGTTGTGTCGCGTTCATGGATTGCAATCGAACCGCGACGGTTTCGGGCAGGGAACGGAACCGGTTCTCGAGCAGCGCGGTCGCGATGTCGCGGGCGGATTTCTCCTCGCCCTTTTCGATGCCCTTTTCGATACCCTTCTCGATGCCTTCTTCGAGTCCCCGATCGTACGGCGTCTTATTGCGGGCGACGAGTTTGGAGAACGGAGCGGCCATGGTCATGGTCTCGAATAGTTGCCGACCCTCCTCGTCGAGCGGCAAGTAGGCCTGCACGCAATCGCTGAGAAGGAACCGCTGGAAATCGTTGAGCGGCGCGGCCCACAATCGCTGCAGCGCATCAAGCCCAGTTGGGGCCATTGGTCCTGCGGCGCCTTCATCAGGGAAGAGAGAGCGACGCCAAGCCAGTTCGCCCCGCGACTGTATTCTACCGCATCGAGTGACGGCAAGCCAACATACAGATAGCGGAACGTAAGCACGGGGAAATCCGCGATCCGTTCTTCGACGGTATCGACACCGATGCCGTCGAGGCCCACCTGGAGGTAGAGGACGACTGGCAGCACCGGCAGGCCATGGTGTTGGCGGAGGTGGAACCAATACGCTGGCAGGCGGGGTTTCAGGCGTGCGGTCCGGTCCGGGGCTTCGATCTCGACGTGGACGAGCCGAGCCATGAGTCGGGCGTCTCACCGAATTCGTCGGTCAACGGCACGGTCGTGCGCAGCTTGGCGACGAGGTCGAGTACGTGTCGTTCGCCGTCGGGCGGATTCGGCAGCAGTTCCTGTTCCAGTCATTCGGGATTCGACAGGTCGAAGCGCGCGGCCCAGACCGGAAAGAAGAGCCGGAGGAAGTCCGCGAAGAACTCCCGCAGCATCGCCTTGAATCGCTGGTCGTGGTCCACGGGCCTTTTTTATGGACTCTTCCATCGCAGTTGCCGTTCGATGGCCGCCCGTTCGCGTTGGATTTCGGCGGCCAGCTCGGCCTCGGTCGGCAGGTGCAGCTTATACTTCGCCGCGACGATCCGCTTGTTTCCCTCCGGCAACGTGAACCGGACGACGGCTTCGTTCTTGTCCGTGCAAAGCACAATGCCTAGTGGAGGGTTCTCGTCGGCCGCCGTCTCGCAGCGATGGTAGTAGTTCACGTACATTTGCATCTGACCGAGGTCCTGGTGCGTCAACTTGCCGACCTTCAGGTCGATCAGCACGAAGCAGCGGGCCAGGCGGTTGTAGAAAACGAGATCGATGAAGAAGTGTTGCCCGTCCAGCGTGATGCGTTGTTGCCGGCCGACGAAGGTGAATCCCTTGCCGAGTTCCAACAGGAAGCCGCTGAGGTTGTCGATGAGCGATTGTTCGAGGTCCGATTCCCGCAACGCGACGGAGGGTTTCAGGCCGGCGAATTCCAGCACGTACGGGTCTTTCAGCAAGTCGGTCGGCTCTTCGATTTCGTGCCCCTTCTTGGCCAGCGCGAGGACTTTCTTCTTGTCCTTGCTGAGGGTCAGTCGCTCGAAGAGGAGCGAATGGATTTGCCGTTCGAGCTCCCGCGTGGACCATCGAGCCGCGACCGCCTCGGCTTCGTAGAATCCGCGGGCATCCGTTCGCTCGACCTTCAGCAGCAGGCGGTAGTGGGTCCAACTCAATTCGCGACGCAGTGCGTCGCAATTCGGGAAAAGCTGATAGAAGACCCGCATGAACTGCAAGTTCGTCCGGTCGAATCCCTTGCCGAACTCGCGGGTAAGCCGTGTGGATAGTTCGTTGATGAGGTCGGCGCCGTACTCGGCGCGGCCGCGGCCGTGCTGTTCGTCCTCGACGATGGCGCGGCCGACCTCCCAGTACGCAACGACCATCGCGGAGTTGACGGCCCGCCACGCCTGCGATCGCGCCTCGGCAAGGATCGCCTGGATGCGGCCGTACAGCGGCTCAACACTGCCGACGACGACCGCTTTCGGCTTCTTGGGGCGACTCATGGCACCTCACGCGATGCGCGGGAAGAGCGGCTTCACCTTGCCGTCGACCAGTTCCGCCGTCACGCGCAGATCGTCCGGCTGGGCCGACAATTCCGCCGCGTCGGCGTACGTCACTTGTTCCCACGGCTTCGGGAAATTGAAGCTCTTGTAGATCGCCTCGGCCGAGCGGGGGATGAAGGGCTTGAGGAGGATGCTGGCGATGCGGAGGGATTCGACGACGTTGTGAAGGATCAACGAGGCCGCGTTTGCGTCGACCTTCACGACCTTCCACGGCTCCTTGTCGCCGATGTACTTGTTCGTCGGATACAGCAGCTGAGTCATGATCGCCTGTAAGGCCTGGCTGTATTCGCAGGCTTCCACGCGCGTCCGCACTTCGGCGACGAGCTTCGCGGCGTCGAATTCGGGCGTGACCGTTTCCGGCTTGCGGTTCGCCGAACCAGAGAGGATGCCGTTCAGGCTCTTCATCGGTATCGTGATGAGCCGGCTGTTCAAGTTGCCGAGCGTGTTCGCCAGATCGGTGTCGTACACCTCCGCGAATCGACCAAAGCTGAAATCGCCATCCGAGGGGAAAGGACATTCTCGCATGAAGTAATAGCGGAACCCTTCCGCGCTGAACTTCGTAATCAGGTCCATCGGATCAGTGACGTTGCCGAGCGTCTTGCTCTCTTTCACCTTTTCGCCCGTCTTCTCGTCACGGCGATAAACGAACCCGTGGCTGAACACCTTTGTCGGTGCCTCCTCGCCCGCCGCCCAGAGCATTGCCGGCCAGATGTGCGTGTGGAAGCGCGTGATGTCCTTGCCGATGAAGTGTGTGTCGCACGGCCAGTGCTTGCGGAACGTCGCCTCGTCATCGCCGTAGCCGATGCCGGTGACGTACGTCAGCAGCGCGTCGAACCAGACGTAGATCGTGAACTCCGGATCGAACGGCATCCGGATCCCCCACTGCTCCCCGGCTCGCGAGATGTTGAGGTCCTGCAACCCCTCGGCTTCGATGAAGCCAATCATCTCGTTCCGACGGCTCTCCGGCTGCACGAAGTCAGGGTTCTCCTTCAGGTGCTTCAACAGCCGATCCTGGAACGCGCTCAGCTTGAAGTAGTAGCACGGCTCCGATCGGCGCACGAGCGGCCGTTTGTGGTTCGGGCATTGGCCCGCGTTCTCGGCGTGGACCTTGTCGCTCTTGAACTCCTCGCAGCCGGGGCAGAACCAGCCCTCGTAGGCCCCCTTGTAGATGTACCCGTTGTCGTACACCTTCTGGATGAACTTCCGGCAACACTCCTTATGCCGTTCATGGCTCGTCTGGATGAAAATGTCGTAGCTGATGTCGAGGGCGTCCCACACTTCGCGGAACTGGCGGGCCATGTCGTCGCAGTAGGCCTGCGGCTCCTGGCCGAGTTCCTTGGCGCGGTCGGCCACCTTGAGCGTGTTCTCGTCGTTGCCCATGAGGAAGAAGACGTCGTAGCCCTCCATGCGGCGGTAGCGGGCCTGCACGTCGGCGCCGAGTTTCTCGAAGGCCGTGCCGATGTGCGGCCGGCTGTTCGGGTAGTCGATGGCGGTCGTCTGGAACCACTTGGGCTTCGTCGTCATGCTCGTGCTCGGAGGGGAAGAATGTCGTCGTTTTACGGGACGGGGCCGACGCGATCGAGGTTCGTCACTTTACCCAGGGGCGTGTCTGCTGCCACCAGGCCCACATTTTGGGGGCGATGCCGCCCGCATCGGCGGCGATCCGTTTGACGGCCATCCGGTAGCGGCGTGCCAGACCGGGTGGGACTTCGCCCGGTGCACATGCTCCGGCGGCGGCCGCGAGGTGGTCCTTCGCTTCGGCGAACGCGGAGGCTTTTGCGTCGGGTCCGGCGCGGCGGACCATGACGATCGCCTCGGCGACGGCGACGACGAGCCGGACGCGATCGGGCAGCCCGACACGATCGATGGCGCCAAGGAGGGCGGCGGCATCTTCGGCGTGGCCGGCGAGGGCGGCGTCGAGGGCGAGCCAGGCGCGGTGGTCGGCCTTGGCGGCCGGAGGACCGGGCAGGTTGAGGGCGGCGCGGGCCACGTCGGCGGCTTCGCCGTCCCGGTCCTGGGCGCGGAGGGACTCGGCCAGCGCGCGGAGCATGCCGGCGTCGACGCCGTCGCGGTGGTTCCAGTCGGCGAGCCAGGACGCGGCGAGGGCGTGGAGCCGGGCGTCGGCGAGCGCGGCCCCGGCCTTGGCCCAGGTATCGAGGTCGGCGCGGAGTTGGTCGGCGTAGCGGTGAACGGTGGTGGCGGTCTTTTCGGGTTGGCCGTGCGCCGCCATCGCGATCGCATAGCCGAGTGTCGCCTCGCGACCGGCGTCGGGGTTTCGAGCGAAGATTTCGGCCAACGATTCGAGGACATCGGCCTCGTGTCCGCGGGCAATGCGGCGTTCCGCCCAGAGGGCCGCGGCTGCGGATGTGCTGCCGACTCCGCGGGCGATCGCGTCCAGTTCCTCGTCGGTTTCCGCCGTCCAGCCCTGGCGGTCGAGGGCGGCGGCGGCATCCCGCAACAGCGCGGCGGGGGCGGCGGTGTCGGACGCCAACGCGCGGAACCGGGATCGCGCCGCCGCGAGGTCGCCCTGTTTGGCGGCGACCTCCACGGCGCGGAGTTTGACGAGCGGCCCATCGGCGTTTTCGCGCACCCGGGCCAACGTGCGGTCGGCGGCGGCGATTTCGTTCGCGTCGAGCTGTTCGGCGATCAAGTGAAGGCCGGCGGCATCGAACCGGGGATCGAGGTCGAACGCCTTGGCGAAATCCGATTTGGCGCCGGGTCGATCGCCGAGCGCCTTGCGCGCTTCGCCGCGGTATCCGTAGGCGACGGGATCGTCCGGAGCCAGGCGGACCATCTGCTCGGCGGCTTCGAGGCATTCCTTCTTACGGCCCTCGGCGTCGTACCACTGGGCGAGGTTGCGCCAGCCCCAGAGGTAACTGGGATCCGTCGCGACGACTTCCTTCATGAGCGCGATCGCCTTGGGCCGATGGCCGCGCTTGGCCTCTACCCAGGCGGCGCGCCCGCGCAGCGTCAGCGGGGGCGGGTCGCCGAGTGCGGGGGCGTGACAACTGGCGGCCGCCTCGTCGAAGCGCCCGACGGAGGCAAGCAATTCCGCGCGGCGATCGTGCGCGGGGGCGAAGGTGGGGTGGTGCTGGATCGCGACATCGACGGCGGCGAGCCGTTCGTCGAATCCGGCTTCTTCCCCAGCCGAGGTGTCGATCCAGAAGAGCGGCGCCCAGGGGTTGAACGGTTCGTCACCCGAGCCGAACGCATCGCGCAAGACGCGGGACGCGCGATCTTCCCAGCCGGAGGCTTCGATTTCGGTGAGCGCCAGTTGCATGGCGACGGGCGGGCCTTCGCCGGGCGTCGCGGCCAGTTCGGCGAGGGTCCGCAGGGCGGCTTCGGCATCTTCGGTGCGGCAGGCGAGTTGAACCTGCTTGACCAGGACTTCCGGACCGGCGGCATGCTCTTGCAGCACGGCGAGGGCCATGCGGGCGTCGCGCAGTTCGCCGTCGGCCAGGCAGGCGTCGAACAGAATGGCCGCGGCCGGCGCATATTGCGGCGCGAGTCGCAAGGCATCCCGAAGGTCGGCTTTGCCCCCGGCGCGGTCCTGCGTTTTCAGTTTCGCCTCGCCGCGCATCGTCAGCGGCATGGGGTGGTCCGGCTTGAGCCGGACGAGTTCGCCCGTGGCGTTCAGGTATTCATCCTTGCGGTCGGTCTCGTTGTACCATTCGGCGAGTTGCTGCCAGCCCCAGAAGTATTCGGGTTCGACGGAGACGAGCCGCTGCATGGGCGGAATGGCGCGGGAGTAGTTGCCGCGCTTGGCTTCCACCCAGGCGGCCCGCCCCTGGAGGACGAACGGCAGGTCTTCCGCCAATTCCCCGGGGTGCGCGGCCTCGATGGCTTCGTCGAAGCGGCCCATGTCCGCGAGGCGTTCGGCCTTCTGATCGTGCGCCTCGACGTTCAGCGGATCGATCCGGATGACCGTTTCGAGTGCGGCCAGCGCCTCGGCATTCTGCTCCGGTTCGTGCAGGAGGCGGGACAATTTCAGCCAGCCGCGGGCATCGCCGGGGCGGGTCCGGGTGAGTTCGCGGGCGAGTTCGACGACTTCACCGGAGCGATCCATGCGATCGGTCCAGTGCAGGACCATGCGCCAGGCGGCCTCGAAGCCCGGCTCGATGCGCACGGCGATCTTGGCGCGGTCGATGGCCTCGTCGGACCGGCCGGCGTTCCAAAGGCGGTCGGCGAGCGCCGCGTGGGCGTTCGCGTCCAGCGGGCTTCTCACGGCGGCCCGCTCGAGCACCGCGATCGCCTCGTCCTCTTCGCCCGTCTCCGCCAGTGCCTCGGCCAGTTCGAGGGCGACGGGAGGGAAGTCGGGCGCGACCGCGATCGCCGATTGCAGGGCTTCGATCCGTGCGTCGGGTTCATCGGCCGCGCCGTACACGCGCGCCAGATCGCTCCAGAGTTGAGCGATCAGGGGGAAGCGATCGACGGCATCTTCGGCCAGCGCGCGGGCTTCCTCCAGCCGCTGCATCAGCCCGAGTTGTTGGATCATGAGGGACCAGGCCTGCCACAGGTCGGGGCGCTCGTCCAGCACCCGCTCCAGTTCGTGGTGGAGGTCCTCGATGAGTTCGTCGTTTTCCTCCTCCTCCGCGGCGATAGCGAGAACGAGATCGCGGTAGGCGACCAGCCCGTCGCCGGTGTGGGGGCTTTCGTGGAGGCGATCGACGATGAACTGGAGATTCTCGTTGCGTTCGACACGGCCGCGCGCCAGACGCACCAACTCGCTCGCCGCGAGTTCGTGATCGGCGTCGCGGCGCAGAGCCTCGCGGTAGGTCTCCATCGCGTCGTCGATCCGATCGGCGCGGCGGTGAACGTGGCCGAGCACCGCAAAGTGCGAGGGGTGTTCCGGCTCGCTATCGCCGGCCGCGTGGATCTGTTCGAGCGCCTCGGAATCGCGGTGGCGGTCCGCGAAAACGAGCGCCAGCTGCCGACGCGCCCAGGCGTCGTTCGGGCAGAGTTCAACGACGTTCTGAACGCTCCGAATGGCGGCATCTTCGGGCAAGGGCGAAAGCAACTCCGCACGCAAGCGCACGATCGGATAGGTGAACGGCCGGCGATTGGCGAGCTCGCCGACGTACGCCCGAGCCGCGATCATCCCGTACGATTCGACGTAAGCGCCGACGGCCATGCGATGGCCTTCCATCCAGCCCGGATCGGCATCGAGCGCGGCTTTGAGGTGGTCGAGGGTTTCTCCGGGGTCGAATTTCATCCTCGCGATGCGGGCGGCCGTGCGATGCCACGCGGCGACCGACGCGATCGGGCGGGCGCGGTCGAGATCGGCCGTCGCCGAGGAGAAATCCCGGACGCGGGCACGGGCTTCCGCCCGAAACAGCAGAAGGTCCGCCAGCGTCGATTCGATCTTCGCGGCAGGCCCGCGGGGCCGGGCCAGATGCGGTTCGACTCGCGGAGCCGACAATCGATCGATGGCGGCATCCAACGCCGCGTTCGCCTGCTCCGGTTCCTCGCGCTCGTTCAGGGCGCTCACGAGCGAGCGGACCGCGGGCGGGAACGGCATTTCGCCGCGCGTCGCGCGTCGCTGGAACAACCGGATCGCCTCCGGCGCCTGTCCGCGGATCTTGGCGACGCGGAAGTAGGCCTCCGCGAACTGTTCTTCGCGATCGTCGAGGCAACAGGCGAAGCGGTACAGGTCGATCGCCTCGGCACGATCGCCGTGTTCCCAGGCTTGCGACGCAAGGAGAAAATACCCGGCCGCAGCTTGCGGTCGCGCCCGGATGGACCGGCGCAGCAGCCGTTCCGCTTCGGCTTGCTTCCGGTGGTCGGGCAGCAGGATCTGGGCATAGGACTGCAAAATCAGCGGGTCGGCGTCGGGCTTCGCGGCGGCTGCGGCGAGCGTGGCGCGCCGTTCGACCGTCCGACCCAGTTCGCGCAGCACGCCGGCCTTCGCCAGCACCAGCGTGGAATCGTCCGGGTACAAGCCGAGCAAGGCCTGGATCGCTTCCAGCGCCAGTACCGGGTGCGCCGTCAGTCGCGCCCACTGGAGGGCCGCCACTTTCGCCAGCCGATGCCCGGCGTATTCGGCGATGAACGCATCGGATTCGGCTTTCGCATCCGACTGTCGGCCCTCACCCATCAGTTGATGAATCCGGTACAGTCGGTCGTAACCATCGGCATCCGGCAGGTCGACGAACTCGTCCAGCCGATGGCGTTCGGCTTCGGGAACGGCCACCATCGCCCGCGGACCGGTCGCGGCATAGCGATTCAGAATGACGGAGATCGGCGCCTCGGCCGTTCGGAGTTCGTGGCCATCGCGCAAGTACACGCTTTCGCGAACCGGATCGTGACCGACCACCAGCCGGGTTTGGGTAACACCAACTTCGACGAGCGCCAGGAAGAACGGCAGACCGGCCGCGAGCAGATCGGCGGCGCTATCGCTCGTGAATGTGAATTCTCGGCAGACCCAACCGGCCTCTTCGGCGCGACTCCGCTCGGCGGCGTCGGGCAGGCCGTCCTGTGGCGGCGGCGCGTCCGGAGGCGCCGGCGGGAACGGGTGGTTCCAGTGAAGCGAGAGCAACTCCGACACGCTCGGCGGCTCGCCGGGGGTCGGCGATGGAATGGCGATCCGGACCGGCGAACGGCGCCCGGCCGGTGTCTCGCGCAGGTTGCCAGCGAAGCGCCGATGGAAGTCGTCATCGAGTTCGGCGGCATGCCGGACAGCTTCCGGACGGTTCCCCAAAGCGTAATGGGCATCGGCCCGACGGGCCGCGAGCCATTTCCTCCCTTCAGCCTCCAACAGCGGCGAATGCCGCTCGTACTGTTCGAGGCTTTGCAAGGCCGATTCCGGACGAGCCAGTTCCAATTGCAGACTCGCGAGGTGCGCCCACACGATGCCGCTCTCGAGATGCGGCAATGCGCCCTGCAGGAATTCGGCGGCTTCGACCTCCTGCCCGGACTTTTGGAGTAGGTGGGCCACCGCCTGCACGGCCGGACGGAACCACGGCTGAAGCTCCAGTGCCCGCCGAGCCGCCGCGAGCGAATCGTCCGCGCGGTCCGCGGCTTCGAGTACGGCGGCGCGCTCGACTTGAATCCAGGCGCGCCGTGGTGCCAGTTCTTCCGCTCGATCCAGGCCCCGCATGGCCCGATCGAAGTCCCGGAGCCGCGCGAGGACGAACGCCCCGAACGCGTGCCAGTCGGCCCGCAGGTCCGGCGATGCGTCGGACCAATCGTCCTGCTTCGCCATGAAGCGCCACGCGGCCAGCGGACCGAATTTCTCGAACCGGTAGCGGGCGTGGTAATAAACGGCTTCGAGGTTGGATGGCGTGCTGCGAAAGGCGGCCGCGTGAAGTTTGCGACCGAGGAGGGGCGCGCCGAGTTGCATCGCAAGCCGGCCCGCCAGCAATCGGGCGGGCGTGTTCGTCCAACTCGCCAGCGGCCCGAAGGCGGCAGAACGATCCAGTGCCTGGCGGTATCGGCCTTGCGCGTACAGTTCCCGGATGGGACCGAGATCCGTGACGGGAATTTCCATAGCCGATACGCGCACTCGGGGCGGAATTCGGACGGTTACTGGGGTTCCGACTCTTCGGCGGCCGGCTCGGGCGGCGGCGGGGCGGCGTCCGCGATCGGCGACAACTGGCCGACGATCGTGCCGAGTTGGCTCAACCGCATGCCGTACTTGTCCAGGAATTCGGCGAGAACATATTCATTTTCCAGATCGTCGGGGTCGTCGCCCCGCAGACGGTCCGTCAGTTCCTGAATAATGCGGAGGTACGTGCGCTCGATGATCGGGAGCACATCCTTGCACGCCGCGCCCACATCCGGGAACTCGTCCTTCCAACGGCCGAGGAAATTCCGCCAGCGTGCCTGATGATCGGCGGCGGTCGCGGCAGTCCGCGCCAGCGCGATCTGTTCCCGCTGCAACTCCACCAACTGCCGCAGCAGTTCGGTCGTTTCACCGGTGACCGGGTGGGGTGGCGGCACCTCCGGTAGCCTCAGGTTCGGCGGCGCCACGAATATCGGTAGATTGTTCACGGCGGTTGCTCCGACATCCGGTCCGACCAAGTGTCGTCATTATAAGCGTCCGCCCTCGCCTGACGAAAGGATTCGGCGCAAGTTCAAGCATTCTTGCGCTGGCGTTTGCAGCCACCATCGGGTAGAACGTTAGTATCCCACCGTCGGAACTCTTCGCATGCCGTTCGCTTCCACACCCTCGCGCCGCGAGTTCGTCCAGGTCGGCTCCAGTGCCGCATTGGGTCTCGGCCTCGCCGAACTCACCGCCGCCCGCGCCGCCGCGCCGACCGGCCGCCGTTCGAACTCGGTCATCCTCGTGAACCTCACCGGCGGTATGAGCCACATCGACGCACTCGACATGAAGCCGGAGGCCCCGGCCGAGATCCGCGGCGAGTTTCAACCGGCCGCCACAAATATCACCGGAATCCAAATCACCGAACACCTGCCGCTGCTCGCGAAGCGGATGCACCACTTCGCCCTCGTCCGCTCCCTTGCCCACCGCGAGAACGGCCACCTGCCCGGCACGCACCGCCTCCTCACCGGCGCGACGATGCCGCTGCAACGCAATACGGACCTCGACAACGTCCTTTCCCGCCGCGACTGGCCCTGCTACGCTGCCGGGTTGAATTACCTCCGGCCCCGCCACGACGGCATCCCGAACGGCGTCACCCTCCCCCACTCGCTCATCGAAGGCGCGCTGACCTGGCCCGGCCAGCACGCCGGCTTCATGGGGCAGCACCACGACCCGATGCTGGTCACGCAGGACCCGAACTCGCCGAAGTTCCGAATGGACACCTTTACCCTCGCCGAAGGCGTTGATCCGCCTCGCGTCTCGACTCGCCGGACGCTGCTCGATCAGCTCGAATCGCCCGGCGCGACCGACCCGACCTTCCGCGGCCATCAGCACCGTGCCTTCGAACTGCTCAGCTCCGGGAAAGTCGCCGGAGCGTTCCAGCTCGACCGTGAACCGGTGACCGTGCGCGACCGTTACGGCCGCAACCAGTTCGGTCAATCACTCCTGCTCGCCCGTCGGCTCGTGCAGTCCGGCGTGCCGATCGTGCAGGCGAACATGGGCATCGTGCAAAGCTGGGACACCCACCACGACAACTGGGGCCGGCTGAAGAACCGCCTCCTCCCGTGGCTCGACCGCGCCGTGTCGGCTCTGATCGACGACCTGCACGACGAAGGCCGGCTCGGCGAAACCTTCGTCGCCGTCGTCGGCGAGTTCGGCCGCACGCCCAAGATTTCCAACCTGCCCGGCCAACCGATTCCCGGCCGCGACCACTGGGCGCACTGTTACTCCGGCCTGTTCGCCGGCGCCGGCGTCGTTGGCGGCCGCGTCATCGGCAAGTCGGACAAGATCGGCGCCTATCCGGTCAGCACCAGTTACACGCCATTCGACATCGGCGCGACGATCTATCAGGCGCTCGGGGTGCCGCCCGATTCCGAAATCCGCGACCCGCAGAACCGCCCGACCGCCATCAACGCCGGCAAGCCGATGGACGTGTTATTTCGCAATATCTGACCGTTTAGCCGCGAGGCGGAGTCTTCGGAACCGATCGCGTCACGATCGTTTGCACAGGACCCACCATGTACCGATTCGCCCTCATCCTTCTTCTCGTCTCCCCCGCCGTCCGCGCCGACGAGCCGCTCTTCGTCGCGAAGGCCTTCACCGGCGGCTTCACCCCCGGCATCGAGGGGCCCTGCTGCGACAAGAACGGCGACATCTTTGTCGTCAACTACCAGAAGCAGCAAACCATCGGCCGCGTGACCCCGGCGGGCAAGGCCGAGGTCTACGTCACGCTTCCCAAGACGAGCACCGGCAACGGCATCGTCTTCGATAAAGCCGGCTTCATGTACATCGCCGACTACGTCGAGCATAACGTCCTGAAAGTCGATCCGAAGACGAAGGCGGTCAGCGTCTTTGCCCACGAGCCGAAGATGAACCAGCCGAACGACCTCGCGATCGCGAAGGACGGCACACTCTACGCCAGCGATCCGGACTGGACGAACATGACGGGCCAGCTCTGGCGCATCGACACGAATGGCAAGACGACGCGCCTCGCCGAGAAGATGGGCACAACCAACGGCATCGACCTCAGCCCCGACGGCAAGACACTCTACGTCAACGAGTCCCGCCAGCGGAACGTCTGGGCCTTCCCGATCAACACGGACAAGTCGCTCGGCGAGAAGAAGCTGATCCGCAAATTCGATGACCACGGCTTCGACGGCATGCGCGTGGACGTGGACGGCAACCTCTACATCACGCGCCACGGCAAGGGCACCGTCGTGAAGATGACGCCGGCCGGCGAGATCCTCAAGGAGATCGACGTGCTGGGCACGAAGCCGAGCAACCTCTGCTTCGGCGGCCCCGACGGCCGCACGGTATACGTGACGGAAGTCGACCACACCCGGCTCGTGAGCTTTCGCGTGGACAAGCCTGGCCTGGCGTGGCAGCGATTGCAGGAGAAATGAAGTAGGATATGGAGGACTTCGGAGCGACCGAGATGCCGTTGCTTGACCATTTCCATCCGCCGATCGACGACAGGCACGCGTGGAATGAACTCCATGCCATGTGGCCGGCGATGATCGTCCAGCAACTGTATCGAATCCTTCCCGAAGGTTTCGTTGCCGCGCCAGGCGTGCACCTCAGCTCGGATTATGAAATCGACATCGGCGTGAGCGAGGAATACGATTCGTCGCCGGGCGGATTCGACACGAACGAGGGTGAGGGGGGCATTGCGATGGCGACGGCGACGGTCACGGCCATCGCGCCGCAACCGACGCTGACTCTCGAAACGGAACTCCCCGAAGAGGACGAGTACGAAGTCCGTATCTACGATACGCGATTGGGCCGGGAACTGGTCGCCGCAATCGAACTGGTCAGCCCACGGAACAAGGACCGCCCCACCAGCCGGCAGGCGTTCGTGGGCAAGGTCGCAGGGCTGCTGCAACAGGGCATTTGCGTCTCGATCGTGGATCTCGTCACGAACCGGCAATCCAACCTCTACGCCGAGTTGCTCGAATCGTTGGATCGATCCGATCCGTCGCTGGGGCCAACGCCGCCACCGTTGTATTCCGTCACGCTCCGCGGCCGGAAAGTGAAGACACGAAAACCCGCCTTCGGGAAAACCCGGCTCGATCTCTGGCATTATCCCATGACGCTCGGCCAGCCGTTGCCGACTTTGCCGATTTGGCTGGAACCGGAATTGAGCATCCTTCTCCCGCTCGAAACGAGCTACGAGGAGACGTGTAAACTCCTTCGAATCCACTGATCTGCTTCCGAAATGCGAATCCTCTCCCTCGCAATCGCCGTCCTCTCACTCGCGATCCTCGCGCGGGCGGAGCATTCAGCAGAACGTTGGTGGGCGTTCACGCCGCTGAAATCACCTCTCGTTCCGAAGTTGACTGCGGCCCATCCCGTTGATGCGTTCATTCGAACGAAGTTGACTGACAAGGGACTGTCACCCTCACCCGAAGCGGATCGGCACACGCTGATCCGTCGACTCACGTTCGACCTCACCGGCCTGCCGCCGACGCCGGAGGAGATCGATGCCTTCCTCAAGGACGCGTCGCCGAACGCCTACGAGAAGCTCGTCGATCGCCTGCTCGCGTCGCCGGCCTACGGCGAGCGGCAAGCGCGTAATTGGATGGACGTCTCCCACTTCGCCGAGACGCACGGCCACGATCAGGACCGCGTCCGCCCGAACGCGTGGCGGTACCGCGACTACCTCATCGACGCCTTCAACGCCGACCGGCCGTACGCGCGGTTCGTGCAGGAACAGATCGCGGCCGACGTCCTGTTCCCGAACGAACCGCAGTTAATGCCGGCTCTGGGATTCCTTGCGGCCGGGCCGTGGGACGAGAGTTCGCTCCGCGACATCCGCGAGGACACCATCGACCGCGAAGTCGGCCGCTACCTCGACCGCGACGACATGATTGCGACGGCGATGGGCACGTTCACGAGCCTGACGGTCGGCTGCGCCCGCTGCCACGACCACAAGTTCGATCCGATTCCGATCGAGGACTACTACCGCTTGCAGGCGGTGTTCGCCGGCGTCGGCCGGGGGAATGTCGCGTTCGATCTCGATCCGAAGACGACGGTTCGAAGAGCGGAACTCCAGCGGGGGTTGAAGGCGCTCGACGCGAACGATTCGGAATACTTGAAACGGATCGCCACGCCGGAATTCGATCGTTCCTTGAAACAGTGGGAAGCCGAGCAGACCGCGAAGGCGAACCCGTGGCAGGCGGTGGAGGTCGTATCCGCCATCGCAGAGCAAGGCTCGACGCTGACGGCGATGCCGGACGGTTCGCACCGCTCGACGCACGCCAAGCGGCCGGAGCGCGAGGTCTACGTCGTGACCTTTCGCTCGAAGCTACTGCGCGTCGCAGCCCTGCGGCTCGAACTGCTCACCGACGATTCCTTCCCTCATCGCGGCCCCGGCCTGCAGGACAACGGCAATCTCCACCTGAGCGAAGTCAAAATCGTCCACGGCAAGGAACCGGTCGCGCTCGGCACGCCGACGAGCGATTGGGATCAGGAAGGCTGGGCCGTCCGCCACGCGACCGACGGCAATCCGGCCACCGCGTGGGGGATCTACCCGAAAGTCGGCATGCCGCACGAGGCGGTCTTCCCATTCGCGAAGCCGATCGGCGGCGAGTCGTTCACCGTGCGGCTCGAACAGCTCCACGGCGGCGGGCACCTCATCGGCCGTTTCCGCCTGAGCGCGACCACTGAAGTGAACGCCGGCCTCACGCAGCCGCTGCCGCCATCCATCGCCGAGACGTTGAAGACGGCGGAAGAGAAACGGACCGGGAAGCAGACGAACGAACTCCGTCGACACGTCTACCGGCTGAACCTGACGAAGGAGCTCGCCAGCCTGCCGGCTCAGCAATTCGTCTTCGCCGCAGCGGCCACCTTCGAAGCCGACGGAGGGCACAAGCCGCTCGCGAAGCCCCGCACCGTCCACCTGCTCAAGCGCGGCGACATCCGCAAACCCGGCGACGAGATGGATCCCGGCACGCTCTCGTGCCTGCCGGAGCTGCCTGGCGAGTTTTCTCTCGACGCGAACCACACCGAAGGTGCCCGCCGCGCGGCCCTCGCGAAGTGGCTGAGCGATTCGAAGAACCCACTCGTCTGGCGGTCGATCGTCAACCGCGTCTGGCAGCAGCACTTCGGCCGGGGAATCGTCGATACTCCCAACGACTTCGGCAAGATGGGTGGAACGCCGACGCACCCGGAACTCCTCGACTGGCTCGCAGTCTGGTTCCGCGACGAAGCGAAAGGCTCGCTCAAAAAGCTGCACAAGCTCCTCGTCACGAGCGCGACGTACCGGCAGGCGTCGACCGCCCCGCACGCGAAGGATCCCGACAACAGACTCCTCGGCCGGATGACGCGGACAAAGCTCGACGCCGAGCAAGTGAGAGACGCGATCCTGCTGGCGAGCGGTAGACTCGACGCTCGCCGCGGCGGGCCGTCCGACCAGCAGTTCAGCATGAGGCCCGGCATCCACGTCACGCCGACGGTCGACTACGGAGCCTTCGATTGGGACCGCCCCGAAGGCCATCGCCGCAGCGTGTACCGGTTCCTGTTCCGCACGCTGCCCGATCCGCTCGTCGATTGCCTCGATGGCGCCGACGCCTCGCAGCCGACGCCGAAGCGGAACGAATCGGTGACGGCGCCGCAATCGCTCGCGTTGCTCAACAACGATTTCGTCCTCTCGTGCGCCATGGCGATGGCGAAAGCGACCGACGTGGACGGTGCCTGCCGCCGGCTTTGGGGCCGCGCGCCGACCGAGGCGGAACGGACGATCCTCGCCGCCTACGCGAAGAAACACGGCATGGCGAACCTCTGCCGGACGCTGATGAACTCGAACGAGTTCCTGTTCGTGGATTGAACCGATGACCTCTCGGCGTGATTTCCTCTGGCGATTCGGCGGCGGCCTCGGCGGGGTTGCGCTCGCTCAACTCCTCGCCGACGGCGCGACGCACCACGCGCCGAAAGCGAAGCGGGTCGTTCAGATCTTCCTCAACGGGGGCATGAGCCAGCCGGACACCTTCGACTACAAGCCGGAGCTGGAGAAGAACCACGACCAGCCGTTCGACCCCGGCACGAAGGAGAAAGTCGAAGGCGTCACCAGCGTGCCGGGGAAGCTGATGAAGTCCCCGTTCCCGTTCCGCCAGCACGGCCAATGCGGACGCTGGGTCAGTACCGTCTTCCCGCACCTCGCGAAACGCGTGGACGACCTCGCGTTCCTGATGGCCGTCGCGTCGAAGACGAATGTCCACGGCCCCGCCAGCTACATGATGAACACCGGCTTCACCCGGCCCGGTTTCCCGTCGCTCGGGTCCTGGCTCTCGTACGGTCTCGGCCGGCTCTCGGACAACCTGCCGACGTTCGTGGTGCTGCCGGACGCCCGCGGCCTGCCCTACAACCAGAAGGGAAACTTCTCGAACGGCTTCCTCCCGGCCGCGCACGGCGCGACGATCCTGAATGCGTCCGCCAACCCGCCGATCCCGGATTTGCAGCCGTCGGGCAAGTATTCGTTCGCGACGCCGGAAGCCGACGCCGACGGCCGCGAGCTCCTCGCGAAGTTGAACCGCGCCCACGCCGACGAACGCGCCGGCGACTCACGACTCGATGCCCGCATTGCAAGTTACGAACTCGCGGCCAACCTCCAGCGGCACGCGCCGGAGGCCCTCGACCTCGCGAAGGAATCGAAGGTCGTGCGCGACCTCTACGGCGCGGACGATCCGATCACCGGCGACTTCGGCCGGCGCTGTCTGCTCGCCCGACGGCTGCTCGAACGCGGCGTTCGCTTCGTGCAGGTCTGGAGCGGAGCGGGCGGACCGTCCAATAATTGGGACAACCACACCGACATCATCAGGGAACTGCCCGCGATCGCCCGGCAGGTGGACCAACCGACCGCGGCGTTGCTCGCGGATTTGAAGCAGCGGGGCATGCTGTCCGACACGCTCGTCGTCTTCAGCACGGAGTTCGGCCGGCAGCCGTTCACGCAGGGGGCCACGGGACGGGATCACAACCAGGGTACGTCCGTCGCGTGGTTCGCTGGTGCGGGCGTGAAGGGCGGCGTCGCCTTCGGCGAATCCGATCCGTGGTCGTGGCGCGCCGCCGAGGGGAAGCTCTACTGCTATGACGTGCACGCCACGATCCTGCACCTGCTCGGCCTCGACCACGAGAAGCTGACCGTCCGCCACGACGGCATCGATCGCCGCATCACCGACGTCCACGGGCATGTCGTGAAGGAAATCCTCTCGTAACCGCGGTCATCCACCGGCCCGCTTCACCTTCCAGCCCAGCGCCTCCAGTTCCGCCGCGACGCGGTCGCGGTGATCGCCCTGGATCTCGATGCGCCCGTCCTTCGCGGTGCCGCCGGTCCCGCACTTCGCCTTCAGCTTCGCCGCCAGTTCCTGAAGTTCCGTTTCCTTCAGCCCCAGTTCCCACGCGACGGTGACGCCCTTGCCGCGCCGGCCGGCGGTCTCGCGGCCGACCTTCGCGGTGCCACGCTTGGGCGGTACCGGGGGCGGGGGCGGCACCGCCGGTGCGGCTTCGAGCCAGCCGCCGCCGAGGATCGACGCCACGAGGGCGTTCGCGCCATCCTCCGCGGAACGCGACGCCGGCCAGGCTTCGATCCGCTCCGTCACGCCCGGGAATCGCGATTCGACGAGCGGCCGGAATTCCGACGGCCCGACCCAGACAATGCGCTGCGCGGTGGCCGCCTCGTCCGGCGTCGCCTCGTCGTACGCCCGTGGCACGGCGCGCCACGCCAGCCCCATCTTCGCCGCGATGGGAGCGAACGCCAAAGCGATCGCCCCCGCCCGCGCGGCCGGCGCGGCATCCAGGATCAGGCACGTCTTCGGTACCGGCTTCGCCATGCGCTCGCCCCGCGGTGGATCGGGTTACGGTACGACCGCTCGCGTCGAACGGCCGCGATCGCTATACTCGACGGCGTCGCCCGTCCCGTTCCGGGGTGCCCCCATGCGCCGCGTCCTCTCCGCCGTAATCCTGCTCGCCTTCGCGTCCACCGCCCTCGCGGCCCCCGTGCCCAAGGGGATCAAACGCAAGTTGCTGATCGTGTCGATGCGCTCCGGCAGCGCCGGGTTGATTCTCGTCGATGACGACGGCAGGAACGCGACACCGTTGACGAACGACAAATTCCACAACTCGTATCCGGCCTGGTCGCCCGACGGCACGAAGATCGCCTTCTGCTCCAATCGCGCCGGCGGACCGCTGCACATCTACACCATGGACGCCGACGGCAAGAACGTGAAGGCGCTGACGACCGGCGGCCTGCAATGCCGCGTACCGGCGTGGTCGCCGGACGGCAAGTCGATCGCCTTCTGCCGGAGCAACCCGAACGGCGGCTCGAACATCTGCGTCATCCCCGCCGACGGCGGCGCGATCAAGGCCCTCGACGGCGACGCGTGGGACCCGGCCTGGTCCCCGGACGGCAAATCCCTCGCCTTCGTCAGCCTGCGCGACGGCGACGGCTTCCGCCTCCATCGCATGACCGCCGACGGCAAGGACGCGAAGTGCCTGTTCCCCAAGGGGAACAACTTCGGCAACGCCTACCCGACCTGGTCGCCCGACGGCAAGACGATCCTCTGGAGCCACGGCGTGAACAACAACCTCGAATTGCACGCCGTCGGAGCCGACGGCTCGAACCCAAAGCCGATCACGAAAATCGGTGCGGGGCTGTGCCTTTATCCAAGTTGGTCCCCGGACGGGAAGAAGATCGCGTACGTCTCGCTGCCGCGCGGGCAAAAGGGGACGATCCAGGTGATGGACGCGGACGGGGGCAATGCGAAGGCGATCGTGTCGGACGAAGCGTACGTCGAAGGCGGGCGGCCGGTCTGGAAGCCGCGATGATTATTCCTCGATGGAACAGTCTTCCAGCAACACGAGCAGAGTTGTCCGCGCGGTCGGCGGGAATACGGCCTGCACGCGGCCGATCACCGTGAGCGCGTCGCCCGGCTTCTTCTTGCCGATCTGGCCATAGGCGACGCCGTCGAGGCGGGCCTGCAACCGCGGGCCGGTCGTGCGGAACGTTACCATCGTCACCAGCACCGAGTCGATCGTGCCGCTCACCTTCACCTTCCGATTGCGGTATTTCGCGTCGGCGGCCGCGCGATCCTTCGCATAGTCGGCAAGCAGTTCCTCCACCGTCACGCTCGGCATCGGGTCGCCGGGTTTCGGAGCCGGGGGTGGTTTCTTCATCGCCTCCGGTTTCGGCTCGGCCTTCGGCGGCACGTACGGCACGCCCGTCCCCTGCATCATCAGGGTCGAGCCGTCGGCTTCCTTGTAAAGCGCCGCCACCACCCGTTGCCCACGGTTGGGAATCTCGACATACGCGACCATCATGTACCGCGGCGCGTTGGCCCAGACCCGTACGCGGCCGGCGAGGCTGTTCTCCTCCCACACTTTCCGGTTCTGCATGGATGGCAAACGTGCCAGTTCCTTGATGTACTCGCCGAAGATCGCGTCGAAATCGGGCGTCGTCGGTAGTCGCCCCGGGCCGAGGATCGCCTCCACCTGTTGCGGCGTCATGCCGTCCTCGATGCGATGGTAGTTCGCCTCCGTCACGGCCGGATTCGGCGCTTCGAAGATACCGCCGCCCCCGCCGCCGAAGACCGGCAGGCCTGCCTGCCCTGGCTTCCCGAACGTGCGCATCAGAGCGAGGCCGCCGACGAGCAGCACCACGACGCCACCGATCGCCAATCCCACGATCAATCCGACCGGTGGACCGGATCGGCGACGGGAACGGGATCGGCGGGAGCGCGCCATGGCCGGGTCAATCCACGTGCTGGAATTCGTTGCTGGCGAGAAGCGCCTGGGCGTACTGCTGCCAGCGGGTCAGTTTGTCATCCGGTTTCGCCGGCATCGTCAGGAACCGTTCGGCGATCGCCACCTCACGCGGCTCCGGCAATCGCTGGAACGCCAGCCTGTACGCGGCGGCGATCCGTTCGCCGTCGCTCTGGCCGAGTTTCTCGATCCGCGCCGCGAACGCCTTGGCCTGGTTCACCACGAACTCGCTGTTGAGGGCGAAGAGTTGCTGTTGCGGCACCGTCGTGCTCGTCCGCTTGTCGGCCGTCACGTTCGCGTCCGGAAAATCGAACAACCGCAACAGGCCGTCGAGTTCGTGCCGGCTGACCTTCGCATAGACGGTGCGGCGCTTCGCGTTCGGGTCGCGCAGGTCGAACGTCGGCCCGCCCTGTGCCGAGTCGAGCGAGCCACTCGTGAACAACAGCGAATCGCGCCACGCTTCCACGTCCAGCCGCTTGCGGGTTCCGCGTGCGAGGTAAACGTTCGCTGCGTCCTTCGCGTCGGGCTTTCCGGCCTTCAAGCGATATGCCGTCGAATTCAGGATCTGCCGGTGCAGCCACTTGAGGCTCCAGCCGTTCTTCATGAACTCGACGGCGAGTGTATCGAGCAGTTCCGGGTGGCTCGGTTTATCGCCCAGCGCGCCGAAGTTGCTCGGCGTATTCACGATCCCCCGCCCGAAGTGCCACGCCCACACACGATTGACGATCACGCGTGCCGTCAGCGGGTTGTCCGGCGCGGCGATCGCGTTCGCGAGGTCCAACCGGGAATACTCCTGAGTCGCCGGCTTCGCGATCACTTGCAGGAACGCCCGTGGGGCCTTCTCCCCCTTCGTCGCCGGGTTCCCGCGGATGTACACGTTCATCGTCTGCCCGCCGCCCGACACGATATGCGCTTGCAGTGGTGCCGGCGGCGACGCCTTTTTCACCGCGTCCACTTCGCTCCGCAGCGCCGCCAGCTTCGGCTTCGCGTCCTCCGTCAGGAACTGCTTCTCCGCGTCCGCCGGCGACACGAACAGCGGCGCGTTCGCATCGAGGAACATCGCCTTCGCCAGCGGGTCGGTGTTCTTGTTCCCGTTCTTGGCCCCCTTCATCGGCGGTGCATCCGGCAGTTCCAGACTCGCAAGCTTCGATTGAATCGACTCAGCCAAAGCCTGCACGTCCTTCGCGGCCGCGTCGGGCTTCAGGGCGAACCAGTCCTTGAACGCCGGCGGTGCCTTGCCCGCGTTCGCCGGGTCCAGGAACTTCATCCAGCGGTCGAGGAAATAGCGATTCAATCCGTCCCGTTTCGCCAGTTCCGAAAGCCGTTCCTTCTTCGTCCGGGCTTCCCACGCGGCCGCGAGGTACTTCGCCGTCAGCGCCACGGCCGCCTTTGCCGCGCCCTTGCCGACGTCGCCGAGGTACGCGTTCAGCGCCGCCTCCGCCGCCTTCACCTTCGCTTGAGCCGCGTCGTACGCCTTCACCTCCGCGTC
Organism: Gemmataceae bacterium; assembly: GCA_019636445.1. Lineage (GTDB taxonomy): Bacteria > Planctomycetota > Planctomycetia > Gemmatales > Gemmataceae > Limnoglobus. Next base: position 45,322 of record JAHBXO010000036.1, read on the forward strand.
CGGCACCAGCGGCGCGCTGCTCAGGTTCGCCCCGTTGTAGATGCCGGCGATCGCGTAGTAATCCTTCGTCGGGATCGGGTCGAACTTGTGGTCGTGGCAGCGGGCGCACGCCACCGTCAGGCCAAGGAAGCCCCGCGTCAGCGTGTCGACGCGATCGTCCAGTTCCTCCGCGATGGCCTGCTCGCGGGCGGTGTTCTTGTAGTACTCCGCCCCCAACCCCATCAGGCCCAGCCCGGCCAGCCGCGTGAACTTGTCGCCCGCCGATTCCGGCATCTGATCCCCGGCGATCTGCAGCTTCACGAACCGGTCGTACGGCATGTCGGCGTTGAACGCTTGGATGACCCAATCGCGGTAGAGGTACGCGTTCTTCTTCGGAGTCACTGCGAAGGTGTGCGCCTGATCCTCGGAGTAGCGGGCGACGTCCAGCCAGTGCCGCGCCCAGCGCTCGCCGTAGTGCGGCGATGCCAGCAGCCGATCGACGAGCTTCGGCCACGCGTCCGGCGAGTCATCCTTCGCGAACGCCTCGACCTCCTCCGCCGTCGGCGGCAGGCCCAGCAGGTCGAACGACACCCGACGGATCAGCGTGCGGCGATCCGCCAGCGCCGCCGGCGACAGGCCCTGCTTCTTCCATTTCGCCCCGAGGAAATGATCAACGATCGCCGTCCCCGCCGGCACCGGACTCGCCTTCGGCGGCTGGAACGACCAGAATTGTTTCCCCTTCTCCAGATCGATCCCGACGGCCTTCTTCTCCACGGTTCCATCCCGCGGGTCGACCGCCCCGTCCTGAATCCACTTCGTGAAATCGGCAATCACCGAATCCGCCAGCTTGCCGTCCGGCGGCATTTGAATCTCACCGTCGTATTTCAACGACTTGATCAGGCTCCCCTCGTTCGGCTTGCCGGCCACGACGGCAGCACCTGTCTCCCCGCCCTTCATCAGCCCGGCTCGCGTATCGAGCTTCAGCCCGCCGCGCAGCTTCCCCGCCGCTTCGGCCTTGTCCGAATGACACTTCACGCACTTCTCGATCAGCACCGGCCGGATCTTCGATTCAAAGAACTCGACCGCCTTCGGATCGTCCGCCGCGCGCACGCTGGGAACGGCAAACAATATCGCGAAGGCGAACAGGCGGAGTATCGGCATCGAACGCGACTCCGAACGAACAAGAACGGCGGTTCGCCGGACGGGGAGCGGCCCGGCAGGAGGGATCGAAGTCATTCTACCGCCAAAGCATTTGGGCCGCAATCACGAGGTGGATTAATGGCCACAAAAAGGCACGATAAGGCACGAAAAAAAGAAGAAGAGTTCATCCGCAAGTCGCATTGATTTGTGATTGTTCGCCGGTTTTCATTTTGTGTCTTTTCGTGACTCTTTGTGGCAATTCAAATTCGACCCCGCACCGCGGCCAAGAACGCCGCGAAGAGGCGGCCCATCGCGGGCTGCGATTCCAGCAGGTCTTCCGGGTGCCACTGCACGCCGAGCACGAACTCCGGCCCCGGCGTTTCGATTCCCTCCACAATGCCGTCGGGGGCGAAGGCGCTGGTGATGAGATCGCGGCCGAGGTCCTTCACGGCCTGATGGTGAATGCTATTCACCGCGTGCAACGTCGAACCGAGGATCGCGGAGAGTTTCGTGCCCGGCTTCACCGTCACGTCGTGCGGCGAGTCGGTGCGGTCGGTGTGGCCCTGCCTCGCGGTGTAGTCGTGTTTGAGCGCGGCCGGCACCTGTGAAGGGATGTCCTGATAAAGGGTGCCGCCGCAAGCGACGTTGAGGAGTTGCATGCCGCGGCAGATGCCGAAGACCGGCTTGCGGGCGTCGCGCACGAGCCGCACGAGTTCCAGTTCCACGGCGTCGCGTTCGGGGTCGATCGCGCCGCACTGGGCGCGCACCGGTTCGCCGTAGCGCGCCGGGGCAATGTCCGACCCGCCGGCGAGGAGCAGGCCGTCGATCCGCTCCGCATAAAGCACCGCGAGTTCCGGGTCGCTCGCCAACGGGGGGATCGGCAGAGGCACGGCCCCGTGGCGGGCGAGCGCTTCGAGGTAGCTGCGACCGATGCCCCAGAGCGCCGGGCGCTCGCCGGGCACGGCCGGGTAGGTCTGGAGGGGAATGCCGATGAGCGGCCGGCCGGGCATCGGTACAGTTCTCGGAGCGGAAAAGCGGTGTCGGGTCGACCTTGCCGGGATGGTACGGTGAGTCCGGCCCCGACGGCAAGCCGGACTATGGCTTGAAGGCTTCGATCTGCGTTTCGCGCATCGCGACGTTATTGCGCACGAAACAGGGTTTGTCGCCGAACTTCAGCATCTTCAGTTTCACGAGGCCGGCGGTTTCGAGCGCGCCGACGATCTCCTGCGTTTCCGGGACATGGCGCACGACGGATGCGGGGCCGGGCAGGTCGGGGGAATCGACGGGCCGCTCACCGGTGAGGACGTGAATGAACAGCCGGCCGCCGGGCTTGAGCACACGCAATGATTCCTTCAGTACCGAGGCCCGCTCCGCGGCGCCGATCGGCAGGTTGAAGGTGCCGCGCAGGCGCACCTCGTCGGCCGAGCCGGCCTCCAGCGGGATCGATTCGGGAATCGGACTGTTCATCCGATGTTCGTAGACGACGGACTCGATCGTGGGAGTCCGCGACGTACCCAACACGACTTCTTCCGCCTGGCCCATGCCGCGGTGCTCGAGGTCGCCGTCGAGCGTGTAGAACTCCCAGAGCGTGCCGTCGGGGTCGTGCAGCCAGAACTTCGTCTGCTTGGCGTAGCAGCACTCGACGCCCTCCTCGCGCTGCGAGCGGAGGCCGGCGGCTTCGAGCCGGGCCTGCGCCGCGACGAGCGTCTTCTCGTCCGCGTAGCGGAAGCCGAGGTGATTGAGCGGCCCGCCGGCCGGGCGCGGCGTCGGCTCCAGCGAGAGCACGAGCGGCGGGTCGTCTGGCTCGAACTTGGCGTAATCCGACCGCAGCTTGGCCGGCTCGATGCCGAAGAGAGCCTTGTAGAATTCGACCGACTTGGACAGGTCGGCGACGTTCAATGAGAGGTGGAAGCGAGTCATGCGAAGTAGGTTCCTTTCTTGCCGTATTCGTCGTACTTCTTGATGAGCCATTCCTGGAAGTCGGCGTAGTGCTGCTCGCGCAGGTCGCCGCCGTCGGAGTATTTCGTGTAGCTGAAGTACAACTGCCGGCGCGGCCGATCCGACAGGTTCGCGTTCGAGCGGTGCGGCGTGAACCCGCTGAAGATCGCGATGTCCCCAGGTTCCAAAACCAGCGCCATGGCCTTGGATTCGTCTACTGTGTCCGCCGGCAGTTCCCGATACGATCCATCCGGCGGCGTCAGCGGACCGTCACGGTGGTAGCCGGGGTAAACGATCGTACAGCCGTTCGCCTCGTCGGCTGGATCGAGCGGCACGAGCAGCGAGTTGAAGCTGCGCGGGAACCGCTCCCACGCGATCCAGTCCTGGTGCAGGGCGTACCCCTTCGCGCCGGGGTGCTTGAAGATCAGCTTATCCTTGAACAGGCACGCCGGCTCGCCGTAGAGCGATCCGACGAACTCCAAGAGGCGAGGATCGCGCGCGAGCTTCGCGATGACGGGCGACAGGTCGATGATCGGGTCGAAGGCGTCGAACTGGCAGTCGCCGGTGAAGGCATTGTCCTGCCAGCGGCAGCGGCGGTTCTTCGTGTCCTTCAGGTGGGCGAACTCACGCTCAACGCGCTCGGCATCGGCGAGGGCGGCCGCGATCTCGGACTTGGAGAATAATCCGCGGGCGATGACGAAGCCGTCCTGTTCGTAATCCAGTCGGAAACTCATACCGGCCTCCGAGGCAATCGCGTCACGGCCGCGAGGACGGCGAACCCGACCGAGACCCAAGCCAGCCACTGGAACACCGGCAGGTACGACTCGGCTTCACGCTTGGCGATGGCGAAGAGCAGCGGGCCGCTCGCCGACGCAAGCACAGTCAGCAGTTGCGCGGCCCCCTGAATCGTGCCGAGGTGCGCCGTTCCGAACGCCTGGCCCCAGACGGTGAAGAACAGCACCGTGATCATCCCGCCGGCGACGCCCATCGTTACGGCATAGGCGTAGACCTGGCCGAGCGTCGTCACGAAGGGGAACGCGAAGAGCGACGCCGCGAGGATGCCCAACGCCACGGCGAGCAGGAGGCCGAGGCGGATGCGCCCGGCCAGCCAGCCGGTGAGCAGGTTCGCGGCCAATCCCACGAGGGGGCCGACAATCGTGATGTTCAGGAACACGGATCGATCGAAGCCGCGATCTTCAAGGATCGACTGGTTGAACAGCGATACGCCGGCCGAGATCAGGCCGTAGAGCGAGGTGGCGATGGCGAAAACCCAAAACGCCAACGAACGCATGGCGAAACCGAGCGTGTGGCCGATCGGTTTCGATTCCCCGCTCACTGCGACCGGCTGCGCGGGATTGCGAACGAACGCGCCGACGAGGAACCCCAGGACCAGAACGGTTCCTCCAATGCTTGACCAGACGGTGCGCCAGTCGGCGCCGCCCTGTTCGAAGAGCGCCTTGATCCCGGCAAACGCGGCCATGAAGCCGATGCTGGTGACGAATGAATAAGTGCCCATCACCGGCCCGGCCTTGCCGCCCGCCACCTTGCCGATGAGCGCGAGGCTGACGACCGAGAGCGCGCTCTGCCCGAGGCCGCGCGTTAGCAGCACGAGCCAAAATAACTCGGCCGGCACCGGCAGCGCGGCCCAGCGTCCGGCCGCGATCGCTTCCGTGTCGGGCAGGCCGATTGTGGCCGACCCGGGTTGCAGCGTCGCGATGGCCAGGACGCACAGCCCAAGCGGGATCATCACGACGGCGAGCATGGCGCGCACGCCGAGCCGATCGATCAGCCAGCCGCACGGGAGGCAGAACGCCGCGCCGGCGAGCGTGGCCCAAAAACCGATGGTGGCAAACGCGACGCGATCGACGGCGAGGTCGCCGATCAGCGGCTCCGTGACGAGGCCCAGCCCGTGCGAACGGCCGGGCAGCGTGGCCACCATCGCGAGGGCCGCGATCCCGGCCGCGAGATAAGGGCGATTCGTCATGGTTACAAGTCGTTCGCGATGGTTTCGCCGCCATGGCGCGTCGAGAGCGCCCGCCACGACACGATGTCCACCCCGTCCCGAACGAAGCGGACGCTGCCGTCGCCCATCATCACGTTCACGCCGCCGGTGTGGTTGCTCCGCGCCGCGCGGTAGCCGACGGCCGTGTAGGTGAAGTTCGCCGCCGTCGGGTCGTTGGCGATGCAATCGAAGCTCTTGCTGTTCGGCCCGTAGTAGTGGTTGTAGCTGACGCAGCGGGCTTCGCCGGACGCCCACATGAAGCCGCGGCGATTGTAACCGTTCCAGCTGAAGGGCGCTCCGGCACAGTTCGAGTCGCTCGGTAGTGTGCCCGAGAATCCTGTGTACTTGTACGAGAACCGCTCGTCCGTCGGCTGGGTGGAACTACCTTCCGCGCCCTGTCCGAGGAGGCTCTCGGAGAAAGCAGCCGTGTTTGAGGTACCGTCCTTGATGTCGAGGAGGGCGAAGCCTCGCTTGGTGGTGAAGATGCCATCGGAGTTTACTGGCGAACCGTAGCCGCCGCCGCTGGTGCCCGAACCGTGGTTGGCGACGTAGTTCGTCGGCCCCATGTCGGTCACACCGTAGGCGCTGCTCACCGGATTGCCGAGGTCCGACGGGCAGAGAAAGATCGGTACCTTCTGGACGACCGCGAACTGGTTCGCCGCCGTGACGAGCGCCGGCGAACCGGTGTAGATCGGCTGGGTCAGGTCCATCGCGTTGTAGATATTTGTCTGTTCGAGGTACGGATTCAACTGCGCGAGCACGCTCCAGGTGTACCGGTAGTTCTCGACGGTGCTGTTCGGTGCCGTGTACGGGTAGAGCGGCGGCAGCTTGCCGATGGCACCCTCGTAGTTGTGCAGGGCCAGGCCGATCTGCTTGAGGTTGTTCTGGCACTTCATCCGCGCCGCCGCTTCCCGCACCTTCTGCACGGCCGGGAGCAGCAAACCGATGAGGATGGCAATGATGGCGATGACCACGAGCAGTTCGATGAGCGTAAAACCGGCGCGCCGGGGTTGCATCTGAGGTGTCTCCGCGATGAGGCGATCGGACCGGGAGGGCGAGTTCAACTTAATGACATCTGCCCTATCGACAAGATATTGGTTCGAAGTTTTCCCGCCTCTCACGATCCTGTAAGATTGAAGTGGAACCGACGACTCGCATTCAGGTGCCCCGTGGCCAAGAAGGACCTGCTCCAACCCGAACGCTGCGCCGTGCTGCTCTCGGCGCTTGCGGCACCGGAACGCCTGAAGATCGTGCGCCTGCTCGCCGAGCGTTCGCACAACGTCTCGGAGATCATCGAAGTTCTGAAGATCCCGCCGCTCAACGTGTCGCACCACCTGAACGTCTTGAAGCACGCGCACCTCATCGAGGGGAAGAAGAGCGGCCGGTTCGTGAACTATTCGCTCTGCGACGGTGTGCTGAAGGAAATGACGGAAGCCGGCGTGCCGAAGGATGCGCTCAACCTCGGCTGTTGCCAGATCGTGCTGCCTGCGGAGGAGTAACCCGGCGATCGTGTTCTGCGGACATTCAGCATGTGACGATCATCAATCACTGAATACTCTGCCCGATTCCACCGGCAGTGACACTTCATCCGACCGGCTTGTCGGTACTGTCTCGAGCGGCTCCGAGTCGGTGTCGCAAATTCCGGTTAGCCCGACGCGCCAGCGAGGGCGAGTCCGCTCCCCGTAAGATCTCCCTCGCTGGCGCGTCGGGCGAACAGGGACCTGGCAAGATCCGCTCCATCAACTTGGGAACCGCTCTCGGTCATTTCGCGATGATCCGATTGGCGAGCCAGGCAAGATCCGGCAAACCATAAGGGCGGAACTTCTCCGGGCGTTCCAATTCTTCCTGCACGAAGAGCGCCCGCGTACGGCCGAGGCGGCTCGCCACCGGCGTGTCGATCAGCGTGCTACTGTCCTGCGCGCTCATTTGGAACAGGACGCGCTGCGTGAACTCCTTCAGCGCCTGGCGATCGAGGGCTCGCGTGAGGTTCGTGAGCGAATCGCACCAGACGATGGCGTGAATACCCACGGCGGGGCCGTCGCGGAGGATCGACGCGAACAGTTCGCCGGGGGACTTCGGGGCGTCGCCCTTGCGGCCGAAGCCGAAGTCGTCTTCCGGCTTGCGGAGTTCGCGGAAGCGTTGCAGGCCCTGCACGAGCACGAAGCGCGGGGCGCGGTCGGCCGATTCACCCGATTGCCGGCGCGCCAGTTCGGAGGCAATTTCCGCGAGGGCGCCCTGGATTTCAAAGCGTTCGACGTTGGCGTTCGCGAAGCCGAGGGCGGCGGCGGCCTTCCGCAGGTACTCGGCGTGCTCGGCGTCGTCCGGCGTGCCGTCGAGCAGCGTGACGGGGCGAACCCCCTCCGCCTTGACTTGAACTGCGATCGCCGCCATCGACGAGGCGAGGATCGCCATCGCCGACTCTTCGGACGAGCCGATGAGCAGGAGATTGGAACCCGATTGGGCGCGGAAGACGGCGTTCGTCGGGTCCTTGATGGCGACAGCATCGCCGAGCCAGACGACCGGCGACTTCGCCTCGACCGGCTTGGTGCGTAGTGTGGCGAGAGCGGTGTTCTTCGCGAGGTCGGCGGCGACGTTACCCTCGAAGACGAGGGGTGGAGGGTACTTGTCCCCGGCGCGGGCGCGGAGGTCGGCGAGGAGCTGTTCGCGATGGTCTTCGTCGAGCCAGACGACCTGGAACGGATCGTTGCCTTCGAGCAGGCCGTTGGCGTCGTTGTAGATCGCCTCGCCGGGGCGGGAGAGCAGACGGGCGGCGGAGTTGTCCTTGCTGAGGATGAGCTGGGCGTCGGCATCGGAGCATTGCAGGGCGATGCGGACCGCCATCTGGTCGATGGTGCTGCGGGCGAGGGAGTAGGCACCGCCGAGTGTCTGCGAGCCGAGGAGGACGTGGAGGCCAAACGCGCGACCCTGGCGGACGAGGCGGTCCAGCAGGAGCGAGGCTTCCTGGGCGAGCTTGTCGTCCTCGACGAAGAACTCCTGGAACTCGTCGACGACGAGCAGGATGCGGGGAAGGATCGGC
>JAHBXO010000037.1 GCA_019636445.1 Gemmataceae bacterium
GTTCGTCGGGGCGTTGCTCAAGGCCCTGAGTACCCCTTGCGGCGTCAACTGCCCGACCTTCCTCCGGTTCTTCCCGCACGAGGCCCGCGGCGACGAGCAGTACCCGGCGAAGATGGCCGAGCGGTACGCGGCCTCGGCCCGCAAGCTCCGACGGGAAGCGGCGCAGGTGGCCGGTTGAGTCGGTCGCCTGCGACAACCGGACGCTCCCCCACCTACCGGACACTGGCCCTGTGGACCGCTCGCTTTCGCAGCCCGGCCGACCGCCGTCCCTGCCGTCCCTACTCGCCGGCGAACCGAAGCAGGGGAAGGGACGGCAGGGACGGTTTTTCGCAACCCCTTTCGCTCGCTGCGGGCGTGCCGTTCTTGCTCCGTCCGTGGCGTTCGTCCCGACGCCCGCCTTCTTCTCCAAAGGAGAAGAGAGGCCGTCCCTGCCGTCCCTCCCCTGGTCACAACTCTTCGCCGCAGCGTTCCGAGCCGTCGATTGAAACGGACGGGGGAGGGACGATACCGCCGTCCCTCCCCCGTCCCTGCCGTCCCTTCTGCCGCCGTTACTGACCGGGCAGCACATCGACAGTGAGATACCGCTCTCGTTGGCCACCGAAATCCCGCCCCCGGTCGATGACGACACCCGCCGCCTTCAACGCCGGGGCCAACCGGATGAGCGTGTTCGACAGGAAGGAGGCGTGCGACGGCCACGACCGTGACAGCCGGTCTTGGCTGCCCTGAGCCAGCCGGTTCAACTCCTTGAGCAGGTCGGTCGCGGACCCCTGCCACGGGGCTTTCTGGGCGGCGAACTGCCGCAGGTAGACGACGAACGGGTATTGCTCCAGGGCGAGTGTCGTCCCCTTGCCGACGTTCTCGGTGTACGCGGTCAGGAACTCCCCGTCCGACCACCCGAACGACGGGCCGGCGGCCACGGCCCACTTCGCGAAGTCGGCCATCCGGGGCGGGTTGTCCAGCCGGACGCCGGGCAGGTTGGCCAGCGCCGTCGCCACGCCGTCGAGCAGTGCCCCCAGCACCCGCGGCTTCGCGGCCTCGAACTCCTGCCAGAACTCCGCTTCGTCCTTCCGCTTCTGCACGCCGGCCAGTTCGACCAGGATGGACCGCTCCAACAGGTCGCCCCGCGTGGCCAAGTCGGTGATGCCGTTGAGCACCGCCGGCCGGCAGAACTTGAGGATCGTCTGGTCGGCATCGGTGTACAGGGTGCGGGCCGCGTACCCGCCGCCCGTGGCCAGCCGGCAGATCGCGTCCGACAACCACGACGGCATCGACGACAGGTTGTCGAACACGACCAGGGAGTTGCCGGCGGCCTCGATGGCGAAGTCCTGTTCGCTCCGCGGCACCTGCCGCAACGCCACGTCGTTCGGGTCGAGCAGATCCCGGACCACCCGCGACAGGGTGGACTTGCCCGCCCCCTGCCGGCCGGTGAGGACCAGCACCGGGTACGGGCCGACCGGCCGGAGGGCGGCGACCAGGAACGCCACCAGCAGGACGAAATCCTTCTCGCTCGCCACCGGCACGAACGGGCGAAGCTCCTCGATGCTCCCGCCGCGGGCGGGGTGCGGCAGGTGGAGTTGTCCGTTCGGCCGGCGGAACTTGACCGGCATTTTGGACACGACTCGCCAGCCGGCGGCGTCGATCTCGACGGCCTCCCACCGCCGGTTGCCCAGGTCGAGGTACAGCCGGCCGCCGCTGCCGGCGATGCGAACGAACACGTCGTGCTGATCCCCGCCGTGCAGGGCCAGCCCGGTCGCCGTGTGGACGGCATCGGCCAGAGCCGTCTTCTTCGCGATGGCCTCGTGGGTCCGGTAGAACGTCCCGGTCAACCAGCCCTGGAACGCCTTGGCGGTGACGGGGTAGTTCTCCTCGTGGCCGTCCTCGTGGCGAATGGTGGCGTAGGCCGTCTGGTCGGTGGCGTGCCAAAGGGTCGTGTGTTCGGCGATAAGCTCGGCCAGCCGGTCGGCGTCGGACGCCCGTTTGCTGCCCTTGCCGGACTCCGCATCGGCCACCTGCCGGAGCCGCCAACCTACCCGGTCCGGTTCGGCCGCCGCCTTCTTCTCGGCGTCGTCGAGCTTGTGTTCGATCTCCTGATCCGACCAGGGCGGCAGGCACCGGGCGGAGAACTCGTCCATCAACGGGCGAGCGTCCTCCCGCGACAGCCCCCAATCCCGGAGCAGCCCGCAGGCGACGGCGAAGCACCGGCCGGAGCCGTCCTCGCCTTCGACCGCCGGCGGCTGCGCCGCCGCCCACGCACGGGCCAGTTGTACGGCGTCGGCCCCGTTGCCCGGCTGGGGTTGGCAGGTGGGAGCGTCCGCCCGCCGCGTACTACCGGCCCGCGGTTCGACCGCCACGACTGGCTTGGCCGACGGAGCTTCGTTCGCCAAAGCCACGAGCAGAGACGGCGACACGACGACCCGTTCCCCTGACTCCTTCAGCTTCGACCGCCGGTGCGGACGATCCGGCGTGTCCTCCCCCTTCCGGTTCATGCAGCCGTACAGCCGGCAGATGCGGGCGGCGTCCCCCAGCCGCACGTCCACCGTGGCCTCCGGGGTGTCGCACCGGGCGGCCAGGGCTTGCAGGCAGGCGGCGACCAGGGTGTTGTCCGGCTCCAAGTCCACGGCCCAGAGGCAGTGATACCCGTTGCCGCTGTCCGCCAGCACCGCGGGGGCCGGCCAGCCGCGCTCCCGGCACAGCCACGCGACGGCCGCTTGCATGACCTGCTTGGCCGCCTTCTTCTCGTCGGCGGTGGCCATCCCGCCCTTCACGGCCCGCTTCGGGTCGGCGTCCACCAGCAGCCACCGCCGCCGGGCCGTCGTCTTGTCGGTGCCGCCCTTGAACGACGACAGGCTGTGATCCGCCAACGCGAGTACGCTGGGGTCGCGGGGGTTCAGCCCGAAGTACAGGTCGCCGGTCCCGTCAGCGTCGGCTACGGCTGCGTGCACGGCCATCGTCCGCAGCCCGTCGTCGGTCGTGGCGTAGAACCCGCTCATCCCGCCCTTGCGGTCGCGGCGGAGCAGCCGAAGTTCCGCAACCTCATCCGTTGCCGGGAAGAGGACGCGGAGCGTGCCGAACAACTCGTCGGCCGCCTGCTCGATCTGCTTGGTCTGGTCTGACATGATGCGACTACCCTTGTGTGGATAAACCACACCCCCGGTCCGTACCGTTACCGGCCGGTGCCAGGGGCGGGGTAGTCGCTCTGGTTATGTACCAACCCGACAACACGCGAAAGCGTCCCGACTGTGGTGTGCGACTACCCCGGTCGGCTGTTGCTCGCGGCCGGGGTGTCTTCCCCCGGCCCACTACTTACATTCCGAGATCGCCGCGGCGAACATCGCACCGATGATAGAATGATGTCGGCGGTGCAAACCCTTCCCCACAAGCCCCTTCCAGCAGCCAACGCGAACCCACCAGGCGTCTGTGAACTCGTCCCGCGGGCGAGGGGGGGAGGGGGGCCTACCCCTCAGTAGTCGCTTGTGCCAATTCACGGGCGTACAAATTGTGCCCGCCGTCCGAGCCTGTTTTAATGGCGTGACATGTTTCGGGACGGACATCCCGAAACATGTCACAACCCCGTTCGGAACCGCCCGCGGCCCACGCCGCGGGCTTTTTTGCTGCCCACCGAGGCACACAAGGAACCGGCCATGATGCTCGTCGAAGCCCGCCGCTACGTCAGCTACTACCGCGTTTCGACTACCCGGCAGGGGGAATCGGGCCTGGGACTGGACGCACAGCGGGCGGCCGTCACGGCATTCGTGGCCGGCCACGGCGAGTTGGTAGGCGAGTACGTGGAGATCGAGAGCGGCAAGAAGGCCGACCGCCCGCAACTCGCGAAGGCCCTCGCCCATGCCAAGCGTTGCAGGGCCACGCTGGTGATTGCGAAGCTCGACCGGCTGGCCCGGAACGTCGCCTTCGTCTCGTCCTTGATGGAAGCCCATGTGGACTTCGTGGCGTGTGACAACCCGCACGCCAACCGGCTGACCGTCCACATCCTCGCCGCTGTCGCCGAGGACGAGGCCCGCCGCATCTCCGAGCGGACGAAGGCCGCCCTCGCCGCGTACAAGACCCGCGGCGGGCGGCTCGGCTCGCGGCACCCGCGGGGCCGCGCCATCGGGCCGGAGGCCAGCCGCAAGGGCCAGCAGGCCGGCACCGCCCGCAACCGCGATCGTGCCCAAGCCGCCTACGCCGACCTCCTGCCGCTGATGGCCGAGCTTCGCCGGGCCGGGCAGTCGTACCGGGAGATCGGCCGCGAACTCGGCCGCCGGGGGCAGACGACGCGGACAGGCAAGGCTTGGAACGGCGTCCAGGTCCGCCGTGTTCTCGCACGGGCCGAGAAGGCAAAAGGGGTATCGTAAATATACCCGGTAGCATCTAAGATGGGTTGGCAGGCTAAGCGGCGGTGCAGAAGGGACGGCAGGGACGCCCAGCGGCGAGCCGAACCGCCCGCCGCGACGGTGGGAACCAGTCGCCGGCCGTCCCTACCGTCCCTCCCCGTGGGCACGAACCGCCGTCGCCCCAGCCAGATCGCAGGACGAGCCATGACCGCACTTACCCCGCCGTTGAAGTGGCACGGCGGCAAGCACTACCTCGCGGCCAAGATCGTGGCCCTGATGCCGCCGCACACCCATTATTGCGAGCCGTTCGCCGGCGGGCTGGCCGTGCTGCTCGCCAAGCCAGCCGAGGGCGTCTCCGAGGCCGTGAACGACCTGGACGGCGGGCTGACGAACTTCTGGCGGGTTCTCCGAGACGAAGCCACATTCAGCCGGTTCTGCCGGCTCGCTCAAGCGATCCCGTTCAGCGAAGCCGAGTGGGAGGACGCTGACACCGGACTGGACGACCCCGACCCGGTGCGGCAGGCGGTCGCCTTCTTCGTCCGGTGCCGGCAGAGTTTGGCCGGGCGGATGCACGCCTTCGCCCCACTCAGCCGCACCCGCACCCGGCGGGGCATGAACGAGCAAGCGTCGGCCTGGGCTGCAGCCGTGGACGGCCTGCCGGCCGTTCACGCGCGGCTTCGCCGGGTGGCCGTGCTTCGCCGTGACGCGGTGGCCGCAATCAAGAGCCAGGACGGGCCGGACACCCTGTTCTATTGCGACCCGCCGTACTTTCCCAGCAGCCGAGCGGCTCCGGCGGTTTACCGCTGCGAAATGTCCGGCGAAGACCACGTTCGGCTGCTCAAGGCCCTCGCCAGGATCAAGGGCAAGTTTCTGCTGAGTGGGTACGCCAACCTGGTGTACATGAGGGCCGCGGAGAAATGGGGCTGGACTTGCCATTCGTTCGACTTGCCGAACCACGCGGCCGGCGGCGAAACCAAGCGTCGGATGGAAGAGTGCGTCTGGACCAACTTTTAGCCGCCTCCGACGAAAGCCACAGGAACCAGGGAGGGACGAACGGGACGGCCGTTGCCCGGCCGCCACTCTTCGGGACAGCGTGGGCGGAACGCTGCCCTTGTGCCGACCAAAATTGTGTCGCTGGCAAGGCCATGATTTTTTGGGTTCGGAGTTCTCCGCGACTCGGCGGAACGACCCGAACCGAGGTTCATCATGGCCGCAGCACGCACCGTCACCCGGCAGCAGTGGACTATCGCCCGCAAGCATGGCCACGCCGCCTACGTCCATGGCATCCCCCACATCCTCACGCAGGACACCGCCACCGGCGAGACCGTCCTCGTGCCCGTCCGGATCACCAAGCCGCCCCGCAAGCGGACGCCGGTGCTGCTCCACCGCGACCCGTCGGGCATCGACGGTGGAACGGCGATCCTGTCCGACGGCAGCAGAGTTCATTTCGGTCCGCAGATGGGGGCGAAGCTGGTGATCGAGCGGCGGGGGGAGCCGGGCTACGAGGTCACGCTCGCCACCTGCGAAGACATCCCCGAAGTGGCCGAGTGGACGCGGGTGATCGAGTCGGCCGACGCCCGCCGCATGACTTCGGCCCAACACGCCGCCTGGAACCGGGCGGCAGCGGCCGTCGGATACGCGAACGTGCGACCGGATGGCCCGGCGTGGACCTGTACCCTGTCCGATGGGGGCGGCACGGCGGTCGGCCACGGCGACACGCCACGGGCCGCGTTCCGGGCGGCAGACCAACAGGCCCGGAGACTGGCCGTGAACGCCGGACTGGACCACCCGGACGACGAGGAGGGCATCGAGCTTGTTGCGGCAGGTGGCGGGTATGTGGTGCGATACCACGGCATCCAAGTCGGCACCATCTGCCAAGACGCGGCTCCTTGACCTGCCCTCCTGACGGCCCGGCGCAGCCGGGCCGCTCGCCTCTTCCTCATTCTTCCGCTCGCACGTCGCAATACTTTGGCAGCCCCATTCGCCCGCCCACGTCATTCCCCATCAGAAGTCTTCCAGTCTCGGCTGCCGAAGGGCGACGGGGTTTCGGATATGCCCGGATATGCCTGTGGATATGCCTAACGCCAAGCCGTGGATGGTCCAAGTGAGACTAAACCGGACCACGCTCGAAGCGGTGGCCGCACGCCCGACCAGAACGCCAGAAGCCCGCAGGAAGGCCCTTTTGAGGCTTTCCGGCGGGCTTCTCTCGACACAAGGGCGGCTCTCGCCTTGACTTGGCGAGAGCGAGCGGAAGTGTAAGGGAATCGAACCCTCTGACCCCGTTGTTCACGGGGTCCACAGGTTTTGAAGACCGGGGCCGGCACCAGCCGTACAAACGCTCCCAAGATTGGCGGCCCCGGCCAACGTCGATCGTCGTTCTGGGGACCGCGATCCGAACAGTTACACCCCCGCCACTTCCCAGCCCTTGCGGTACTCGCGGCTCACGAACTTGTTGGCGGCACCCTCGTTCGTGATCAACATCTTTGCGGCGTCCCACTCCAGCGCCTTGCCGGGGAAGCGCGTCGACAGGCAGCCGAGCAGGATCGACTCCGTCATCGGGCCGGCGAAGGAGAACGGCGCGCCGGTCTTGCCGACGCCGCGGCAGGCGTCCACGAACTGCAGGTAGTGGTTCTCGCTCGGCAGCGACGGCAGGTCCTTGCGCTCCTTATACTTCTCCTCCGGCAGCAGGATCGGCATCCGTCCGCCGTCGTACGGCGAGTACAGCACACCCTCGGTGCCGATGTAGATGCTCCCCTGGAACTCCAGTTTGTGATCGCCGAGGTGCTTGACGACTTCCGCCGGCGGCCGGCGCTTGCCGTTCGTCCAGTACAGCGTCACGTTGTCGGTCGTGTACTTCGTCTCGGGGAACACGAAGGTGACGGCGGTCTCGAGGCCCCAGCTGTCGGCGTGGGCCTCCTCGCCGGAGGATTTCACCGTCTTCGGTGCGGTGAGGGCGAGCGAGCTGAAGACCGGATCGAGGATGTGGCAGCCCATGTCGCCGAAGGTGCCGGTGCCGAAGTCGAGGCGCTTGCGCCACTCGCCGGGGTGGTAGTAGCCCTTGATGAAGGGGCGTTCGGCGGCGACGCCGAGCCACTTGTCCCAGTCGAACGTCGCGGGAACCTCGTCCTTGCGATCCGGTCGCGGCTTGTCGTCGCCCCACGTCTTGCCGCTCCAGCTATGCACTTCCTTCACCTTGCCGATGGCGCCGGACTGGATGAGCGCGACGCAGGTGCGGTGCTTCTTGTCGGCGTGGACCTGGATGCCCATCTGCGTGACGACTTTCATCTCGGCGGCGACCTTCGCCATCAGCCGTGACTCGGCGATCGTCTGCGTCAGGGGCTTTTGCGTGTAAACGTTGATCCCCTGGCGCATCGCGCGCAGGCTGATCGACGCGTGCATGTGGTCGGGCGTGCTGATGTTCGCGCTGTTGAGGTTCTTCTCCTTGTCGAGTAGTTCGCGCCAGTCGGTGTAGACCTTCACGTCCGGGAAGCGCGTCTTCACCTTGGCGATCCGGTTGGCGTCGACTTCCGCGACGGCGACGAGCTTGACGTGCGGGCTGGCCGTGAGCGCGCCCCAGTCGGAGGCGCCCATGCCATCGGCGGCGAAGCTGGCGTGGTAGAGCGTCTCGCTCGGGGCGGCGGTGGCGTGATGGCGGAAGACCATCGGCGCGGCGATGCCGGCGGCGGCGGCTTTCAGGGCGGAACGGCGGGTGATTTTCTTCATGGTCCAATGTCCTTGAATTGGGAGATGGGCGAAGCCCGCGGACGAACGTCCGCGGGCGGTCGAGTGGTTACTTCAGTGCCTTGATCGCCACGTTCTTGAACGCGACCGGGTCGCTGTGGCCGGCGAAGCCGAAGAAGCCGGTCGTGCGTTCCTTGCCGGGGTGCGGCGAGTTGGCCATGTACTCGGTGATCTTCGACAGATCGGTGTCGAGGATCAGGTTGCCGTTCAGCTCGACGCGGATGGTGGAGCCTTTCACGACGACATGTTGGAAGTTCCATTCGCCGATGGGGTGGTGGAAGCCGCGCTTGGCGGCAGCCATGCCGTAGGCGGAGCCGTGCGCCTGGCGGGGGTCGATCCCCTTGTAGTCGTCGTCGAGCACTTGGAGTTCGCACATGCCGACGTAGGCGGTGTCGCCCTGGCCGGGGTAGCGGATGGCGAGGCCGTTGTTGCCGTTCTTGGGCAGCTTGAATTCGAGGAACACTTCGAAGTCCGAATACTCGTCCTTCGTGCGAAGGACGCCGCCCTTCTTCGGCTTGCAGACGATGGCGCCGTCGACCACTTCATAGTTTTCGACCGCGCCGGCCCAGCCGTCGAGCGACTTGCCGTCGAAGAGCGGCTTGTAGCCATCCTTGTACTTCTCGGCGAGATAGGCGTTCGCCTCGGTCGCATTCAGTTCCTTCACGAAGATGTTCCGCCAGCGGATTTCGCCGCCGTGGGTCTGGAGCAGGACTTTGCCGAGCTTCGGGAACGGCTGGTCCTTTTGGAAGAAGTTCTCCATGAGGGCGTGGTCGACGACGAGTTTGTCGTTGAGCCAGACGCTGGTACGGGCGCCGACCTGGATGATGCGGAACTTGTTCCACTCGCCGAGCGGCTTGTCGGCGAGGACGAGCGGGTCCTTGCCTTCCTTGTACTTGGTGTTGTTCCAGAGGCCACCGCTGCCGAACTTCTTGCCGAGGCCGGTCGGATCGGCTTCGGTGGAATCCCAGATCTGCACCTGGGGCTGGCCCTTGAGGTAGATGCCGGAGTCGGCCTTGGGGACGGTCTTGTATTCGATGTGCAGCTCGTAGTCGCCGAGTTCCTTGTCGGTGGCCAGGTACGCGCCATGGCCATCGTTGACGAGTTCGCCGTTCTGGACGGACCAGTGCTTCTTGGCGTCCTCGGTGAAAGCTTCGATCTTGGCGGCGCGTTCGGCAGGGGACAGCTTGGCGAGGTCGACGGGGGAGGCACCCTTGGAATGGATGGCCCAACCGTGCCAGCCGGCGAGGTCCTTGCCATTGAAGAGCGCGGTGAATCCCGGGGGCGGATCGGCGGCGCGGACGGCGAATGGTACGACGAGCAGCAATACCGCGAGCGTACAAGCACGGAGAAACATGGAGTGCGTCCCAATGAGGAAAGGGTGGCCGGACGGCCGGGGGGTGGGTGACGGCAAGGATACGCGGCGGGACTCGGAACGCCAACCGCGCTAACCGTCTGCCGGCACGCCGCGCAAGGCTTCGTAGTGGGGCAGTACGTACTTCACCACCAGCGTCAGGTGCGCGAGCGTGCCGAACAGATCGCCGAAGTGCAGCATCTCGTGTGGTCCCACGATGGGCAGGCCGGCGTCGTCGCGCAGGAAGGTCGGCCATTTCATCGCCTCGCACGCGGCACCGCCGATATAGCCCGCCGCCAAGGCAATGATCCAAAACAGGCCGCCCCAGCCGAGCAGGCGAAAATACGCCCGCAACGGGATGAGGCTGATGATGCCGAGGCCGACGTAGAGGCCGATCAGGAGCAGATAAGGCGGCTTCGGCAGCAGCCAGAGGCACGCGGTGCCCGCGGCGGCGAGCGCCACCATGCCGCCAAGCAGGAGGTTCCGGGATCGTGGTGAGAGCAGATACACGGCGATCGGGACGTTCGAACCGACGATGAGCCAGAAGATGGCCGATTGATCCAGGAGCTGCCAAATGCGCTTCGTATCTTCCGAATCGTGGCGGATGCCGTGGAAGAGGCCGCTGAACGAGTAGAGTGTGACGCCGCTGATGGCGAAGGCCACCAGGCTGAGTCGATGGCCGAGCGGGTGGTGCGCCGCGAGGCGCAGCAGGTACAGCCCGACGAACACCATCCAGAACGCCGCGAAGAGGTGGCTGTACGAACTGACCGGATTGTGGAAATCCATCCGCTGCCCCTCGTTGACTCCCGCGCCCGAACCTGCGAAACTGCCCTTCCCGCCGGTTCGCCCCTTCCGAGGCCTCGCGATGTCCCGACCTCTCTCCGCACTCGTCGTCTTGCTCGCCGCTGGTTGGCTCGTTGCCCAGCCGCCCGCCGAACCGAAACCGCTCCTGACCTTCAAAGGTCACACCGATCCGGTGTACGCCGTCGCGTACTCGCCGGACGGCAAGCTCGTGGGCACGGGGAGCTTCGACAAGACTATCAAATTGTGGAACGCGGCCGACGGCAAGGAATTGCGCACGTTCGCCGGGCCGCAGGGGCACCAGAGCCTCGTGCTATCCATCGCGTTCGCTCCAACCGGCGACCGGCTCGCCAGCGGCGGGGCGGACAACTTCGCGAAGATATGGGACGTGCCCAGCACGAAGCCGATCCGCGAAGTCGCAGTGGGCGGAGCGGGACCGAAGACCGCCGTGGCCACCGACGGGAAGGCCTACGCCGTCGGAAGCGCTGACGGCAAGGTGCGAGTCTTCGCGACCACCGACGGAAAGCAAACGGTGGAAGTGCCGACCGGCGGCGGAGCGGTGCGGAGCCTCGCCTTCATCCCGAACACGACCACACTCGCGACCGTCGGCGCCGATCGCGTCGTCCGCTACTGGAACACGGTCGACGGTAAGCCGCTCGGCGCGATCGGCGCCAGCGATGTGACGAACCTCTTCGCTCTCGGCGGCAGCCTCTACGGCACAGCCGCCGACGGCACCGTCCGCGCCTGGCCGAACGCCCTGACTCCGGCGAAGAAGATCGCCGATATCGCCGGTGCGACGCTCACCGCGGTCACCGCCGACGGCAACCTCCTCGCGGCCGCGCTGCCGGACAAGTCCGTCCGCCTCGTGAATCTCGGCAACGGGCAAACGACGGCGACGATCCCGGCCGCGCCCGCCGCCATCGAAGCGATCGCCTGGAACGGCGACAACGCCACGCTTGCCGTCGCCGCCGGCGGCAAGGTGCACCTCTGGGGCGCCGACGGCAAGACGCGCGGCGAAGTCGCCGCCGATCCGAAGGCCGTGCGAGCCGTCTCGTTCCTCACGACGAAAACCGACCTGCTCACCGCCGGCGACGACGGGAAACTGAACCTTTGGAAGCTGCCGATCGATCCCAAAAAGCCGCCGACGCCGAAGGCGTTGCCGACGGATGCCGGGGCTGTGAAGTTCGCATTCCAACTACCCAGCGGTCCGGCGCTCGTGCTCGGTGCCAGTAAGGCCGTGAAGACATGGGACCTCGGATCGGGGAAGGAGACGAAGAACTACGGCGCGCTGCCCGACGTGCCGAAGGCGGTCGCCCTCTCGCGGGACGGTGCCGTGCTCGCCGTCGCGGCCGGGAAGACCGTGAAGCTCTGGCAGACCGCCGACGGCAAGGAACTTCCCTTCCCGGCACTTGCCAATGATGTCACGTCGCTCGCCTTCAGCGGCGATCGCCAATCGCTCGTCGTCGGCACCGCCGACAAGACCGCGACGGTCTTCGCGATCGCCACCGGGCTGCCGGTCGCGTTCGTGCCGACGGGGGCGAATCCCGTGGCCACGTGGTTCCATCCCAACCAGCCGACCGTGACGACGGTCGACAACGCGGCTATCGTCGCCACGCCGATCCCGGCGGTGCGCGTCGCGAAGGACGCCGACTTCGCCCGCGGCCTGACGCCGATCCCCAATACGAACTCGCTCTTTTCAATCGGCACCACGAAGGCGCTCGGGCGCTGGAACGCCGGGAATTTCCAGAAGGAAGGCCCGTTGGAACTTGCCGGCCCGCCGACGGCGATCGCGATTTCGAGGAATGGCCAGCTTCTCGCCGCCGTCGATGCGGCCAACACGGTGCAGGTCTACACGCTCAACAACGGCCAGCTCGCCGGATCGTTCAAAGCGTCGGCGAAGGTGAGTGATTTGTCCTTCCATCCGAACGGTCAGTCCCTCGCTGCGAGCCTCGCCGACAAGACCGTGACCGTCTGGAACACGCTGTTCAACCCCGGTCAGCCGTTACCGCCGGAGTTCGGTACCGTCGTGCAGACGTTCCCGCACCCCGCCGCCGTCGCCTCGTTCGTTTACCTGAGCGAATCGCAACTGCTTACCGGTGCCGACGACGGCATCGCCCGCGTCTGGACCGTCGCGTCCGATCAGCCCAAGTCGATCCAACACCCGAACCTCGTCGACTGCGTCGCGTTCAACAAGGATGGCACGCAGCTGGCGACGGCGTGCCACGATGGCGGCGTGCGCATCTACGACCTCACGAAGCCGACGCCGGCGCTGCTCAAGGACATCAAGGCGCACACGGCGATGCCGTTGCCGCACCCGGTGTACGTCGTCGCGTGGAGCCCCGACGGGAAGCAGCTCGCCTCCGGCAGCTTCGACAAGAGTATCAAGCTCTGGGACGCCACGAGCGGGAACCTCGTGCGCGAGATCAAGGGCTTCCCTGAGCCTCCGCCGGCCGCCGGTCAGCCGGTGCCGCCGGGGCACCGCGATCAGGTCTTCTGCCTCGCATTCTCGAAGGACGGCAAACTGCTCGCGTCCGGCTCCAGCGACCGCACCGTAAAGCTCTGGGACGTGGCGAGCGGTAACCTCGTGCGCGACTTCCCGCATCCGACGCTCAAGTCGCCGGGGCCGGGGCAGCCCGTGCCGTCGCACGCGGGGTTCGTGCATGCGGTGCGCTTCACGGCCGACGGGCAAGCGCTCGTGACGGCCGGGACCGCCCCGCGTAATCAGGGAACGCTCGCCGTTTGGAATATCGCCGACGGCAAATTGAAGGGTGCCGTGGACGTGCCGTTCGGGCCGATCTACGCGATCGACCTGACGGCGGACGGGAAGAGCGTGCTCGTCGGCTGCGGTCCGCGCGTCCGCACGGCGAGCGAAGCCGAGGCGTACCTGTTGCTGTTGCCAACTCGATAGCGGTGGGCCGGTGCGTCGCGGTCTGGCTGCCATTCCGACAGCGACGCGCAATCTTGGCACGCGCTCCGCAGGGATGACGATTCGTCGCAATTCCAGTCTTTACAGTGCTTTATCGACATTATTCCGCGCAGGCACGGCGATTGCATATCCACGGCCACGGACCGCTATTCCCACAGCCGGAGAGACCCGCGATGGCCCTGCAACCGATCGGCGATCGGATCATCGTCAAACGAGAAGAATCGGAAGCCAAGACCAAGGGCGGCATCATCCTGCCCGACGCGGCGCAGAAGAAGCCGCAGACCGGCACCATCGTCGCCGTCGGACCCGGCAAGCTCAACAAGGACGGCACCCGCACCCCGCTCCAACTCAAGGCCGGCGACAAGGTCCTCTTCACCTCCTGGGCCGGAGACGAATTCAAGGACAAGAAGAACAAGGACGAAGTCCTCGTCATGCACGAGAGCGACGTGCTCGCCGTGATCGAGTAAACACCGACTTCCGAAGTCCGGTTTCGACTTCGGAAGTCCAAACGATTGCAAAGCCATTGACGACGAGGTTCTGGCTCCGATCGACTTCCGAAGTCGAAGCCGGACTTCGGAAGTCAGGTGAGTAAAACCGAAATCCAAGACCACGATAAATCACTGCTGCGGCAGGGCTTGAACTCGTGTTGAGCTTGTACCCGGCCGTAGCCTAATTGGCATCGTTCGCGATGCAGAAAGTGGAGCGTCAGTCCATGTCCGCCAAACAGATCGCATTCGACCAGGAAGCCCGCGAAGCCATGAAGAAGGGCATCGCCAAGCTCGCGAAGGCCGTGAAGGTCACGCTCGGGCCGAAGGGGCGCAACGTCATCATCCAGAAGTCGTTCGGCAGCCCGACCGTCACCAAGGACGGCGTCACCGTCGCCAAGGAAATCGAGCTGCCCGACCATTACGAAAACATGGGCGCCCGGATGGTGAAGGAAGTCGCCAGCAAGACGTCCGACGTCGCCGGCGACGGCACCACGACCGCGACCGTCCTCGCCGAGGCGATCTTCAACGAAGGCCTCAAGGCCGTCACCGCCGGCACCAACCCGATGCTCATGAAGCGCGGCATGGAGAAGGCTGTCGAAGACATCGTCGAGAAGGTCAAGAAGGCCAGCATCCCCGTTAAGGGCAAGGCGGATCTCGAGAACGTCGCCACCGTCGCCGCCAACGGCGACGAGAAGATCGGCAAGATCATCGCCGAGGCGATGCACAAGGTCGGCAAGGACGGCGTCATCACCGTCGACGAAGGCAAGACCATCGACACCGACCACGAGTTCGTCGAAGGCATGCAGTTCGACCGCGGCTACCTGTCGCCGTACTTCGTCACCGACCTCGAGACGATGGAGTGCGACCTCGACGAGCCGTACATCCTCATCTTCGAGAAGAAGATCAGCACGAATCGCGACCTCGTGCCGGTGCTCGAGAAGGTCCTCGGCAAGGGCAAGCCGATCCTCATCATCAGCGAGGAAGTCGAAGGGGAAGCCCTCGCGACGCTCGTCGTGAACAAGATGCGGAACCCGAGCTTCAAGGTCTGCGCCGTGAAGGCCCCCGGCTACGGCGACCGCCGCAAGGCCATGCTCGAAGACATCGCCATCCTCACCGGTGGCACCGCGATCTTCGAAGACCTCGGCATCAAGCTCGAGTCCGTCGAACTCGAACACCTCGGCAAGGCCAAGAAGGTGAAGGTCGACAAGGACAACACCATCGTCATCGACGGCGCCGGCAAGAAGGACGCCATCAAGGCCCGCGTCGCCCAGATCCAGAAGGAACTGGAGAAGAGCACCAGCGATTACGACAAGGAAAAGCTCGGCGAGCGCATCGCCAAGCTCTCCGGCGGCGTCGCGAAGATCAACGTCGGCGGCGCGACCGAGAGCGAAGTGAAGGAAAAGAAGATGCGCGTCGAGGATGCGATGCACGCGACCCGCGCGGCGTTCCAGGAAGGCATCCTCCCCGGCGGCGGCACGGCGCTGCTCCGCGCGTCCGAAGGCCTCAAGCCGAAGGACCTGACGGCGGACGAGGAGGTCGGCTACAACATCGTCGTCCGGGCGTGCAAGGCGCCGATCAAGCAGATCGCCGAGAACGCCGGCAGCGACGGCAACGTCGTGGCGAACGAAGTGCTGAAGAACAAGGACGCGAACTTCGGCTTCAACGCCCGCACCGACAAGTATGTCGACATGGTGAAGGAAGGCGTGATCGACCCGACGAAGGTGGTCCGCAGCGCCCTCCAGAACGCCGCGAGCGTGAGCACGTTGCTGCTGACGAGCGACGCCCTGGTGGCCGACGTCCCGAAGAAGGACAAGGCCGCCGCCGGCGGCGACGACCACATGGACTGAGTTTAAGTTGAGTTGAAATCGGGCGAAGCCCGCGGACGTTCGTCCGCGGGCTTTACTTTTATCGCACGCGCGCGGCCGGAGCCTGCTCGCGATACTGCGACTCGATCGCGCGCCATCGGGCGGCGTCCTCGGCGCGGCCGGAAAGCTCGTGCAACAAGGCGACGCGTCCGGCGGCCTCGCGCAATCGAATTCCGCGCCACATGGGGTGGATCTGGTTCGATTTCGCCTTCAGTTCCTCGAAGGCCGGTTCCAGCAGTTTCCTCGCCTCGTCGTAGTCCTGATACGCCAGCACGGCGCGGCCGAGACGCGAGCGTGTGTTCGCCGTCAGCCACGAGGTCTTGTCCTGCCGCTCGCGGATGGCGAGGATGCGGCGGAGCAGTGGCTCGGCCTGTGCGAACTTCTCTTGTGACTCGAGCGCCATCACCAGCCAGTTGAGCGAGAACTGCGTCTGCAGGTTGTCGTCGCCGAGCGTCTCGCGTCGGCCCTCGTAGCTCTTGCGCAGCCACGGTTCCGCGTCCGCGTTCCGATTCTGGCTCATGAAGACATAGCCCAAGTTGAATTGGCTCATCAACGTTTCGCGGTGTTTCGGGCCGAGTGTCTTCTCGTGCGCGGCGATGACGCGCCGGAACAACGCTTCTGCCTCCGCGTAGCGGCCCTGCGCCTCGCGGAGCGTGCCGAGGTTATTCAGCGCGTGCATCGTTTTCGTATGGTCGGGTCCGAAGTGCTTTTCGCGCCCGGCGACCACGGCCAGGTAAAGCGGCTCCGCCTCCGCCAGCCGATCCTGCATCCGATACAGCTCCGCGAGGTTCGAGCGACACTCGGCCGTCTCGGGGTGGCTTTCACCCATTACTTCCGCCAGCCCCGCGATGGCGCGTTTCATGAGCGGCTCGGCGCGGTCGGCCTGACCGCGATCCTTCAGAATCAGCGCCAACTGATTGGCCGCGAACAACGTGTTCGGAAACTTCGGCCCGAACAGCTTCATCCGCCGATCGTAAATGTCGGTCGCCAATTTCTCCGCCACGTCCAGCCGGCCGTAATTTCGGAGCAACGACGCGAGGTTCAACTGAGCGATCAACGTCTCGTCATGGTCGGGGCCGAAGCGTCGTTCCAGTCCCGCAATCGCGCGGCGATAGAGAACTTCGGCCTTTTCAGCGTTCCCCAATTCCTCGTGTACGAGTGCGAGATTGTTGACAGCGAAGAGCGTGGACGGATGATCCTCTCCGTTGAGCTTCACCAGGCCGGCGAGGACGCGGTCGTAGATCGGCACGGCTTCGGCATTGCGGTCCTGCGGGCGCAGGCAGTCGGCCACTTGCATCCAGGCGGTCAGCGTTACCTGCGCATCGGGGCCGTGGGTCTTGTCCAGCGTCGTCGCCACGCGGCGGAGCATCGCCTCCGCTTCGGCCGGTTTTCCTTCCGCCAGCCGCATACCGGCGTGGTTCTCGAGTACGCGGAGCGTGACGAGGTTGTCGGGGCCGGACGCCGCTTGTCGCGCAGCGAGAATACGGGTGAAAAGCGGTTCGGCCTCGGCAAACTTCCCCTGTTTACTGAGCGAATTCGCGAGCGAGAGCGTGATGCCGTCGCGATCGAGGTCGACCGTGGAATAGTCGTCCGTAAGGCGTTCGATGGCGCGGCGGAGATGTTTCTCGGCCTCGGCGTACAGACCAATCCCATAATACGCCGTGCCGACCGCCTCGCGGATGCGTGCCTCGATCTCGCGGCTGTCGGTGTAGCGCGCGTCCATCTTCTTCGCCGAACGGTCGAGGGCTTCGCGGATCGTCAGGTTCGGGTCGGCCTTGTGGCCCGCGTCGATCTGGTCCCACGGGTTCGATTGCCCCAGCACGCCGAGCAGGAACTGCATGACCGTCTCGGTCTTGAGTTGTTGACGAACGGAATCCAGACGTCGCTCGTCGGCGATGCGCTCCTGCTTGCGTGCGGTCTCGCGGTCCTCGATCGCCTGGGCTTTCTGCCGGTCCGCCTCCTCGCGCGCTTCGCGCTCTTTCGCCTCCGCGTCCTGTGTCAGCTTCAACTGGCGCGCCGTGTTCGCCTCGGCGTCGGTCGCGCGGATCGCCTGCCACGTCGCCGCGGCCACGCCCGCGCCCAGCACGGCCACGAGCGCGACCGCGGCGCGCGTCGTCGTCCGGCGGCGCGCATCCCCGGCCGCGCGCGCCAACTCCGTGCGCCGCACCCGCTCCTCCGCACCCGTCCGGTAGGCGGCGAGCGCCGCTGCCAGCTCTCCCGCGTTCGTCGGCCGGTCCGCCGGTTCCACCGCGAGGCAACGCTTGGTCAGCGCGATCAACTCCGGATCGGCCCCGCACGCGTCCAGCCGGGAGAACGCCTCCTCGACCTTCCCCCGCGCCGCCAACTGGCGCGTCGTCTCCGCGTCGCTGCCGACGAACGGCGGTTTCCCCGTCAGGATCACGCACAGGATCGCGCCCAGACCGAACACGTCCGACCGTTCATCAATCCGGTCCACGGCCCCGATCGCCTGCTCCGGCGGCATGAACGCCGGCGTGCCCATGAACTGCCCGTATTGCGTGCTCGCGTCGGAGTTGGAGTCCCGATCCGATCGGATCTTCGTGGTCTCGTCCGAATCCGACCGTTGAATCGCGGTTTCGCCCAGCACCTTCGCCAAACCCCAGTCCATCACCTGTGTTTCGCCGAACGCGCCGACCATTACGTTCGCCGGCTTCAGGTCGCGATGGATGACGCGCCGGCTGTGGGCGTACCCCAGTGCCTGAGCAATCGCCTCGAAGATTTGCAGGAAGTGCCCGCGCTCCGCCGCCGGATCGGGCCGCGCCTTTAACAGCCGATCGAGTGTCTCCCCCTTGATCAGCTTCATGGCGAGGAACGGCCGGCCGTTCGGCATCATCCCCACCTGGTGAACCGCCGGGATGCCGGGATGCTGCAGCTGCGCCGTGATGCGGGCCTCGTCCAGGAAGCGCGCCGCCGTTGTACCAACGGCCGCGAACTGGTCCTGGAGCAGCTTGACCGCCACTTCGCGATTCAAACTCAGGTCGAGCGCGCGGTAGACGAGTCCCATGCCGCCACGGCCGATTTCCTCACGCAAATCGTAGCCCGCCGGCGCGGCCGTGCCGGACAGCGCCGCCGAGAGGGTTTGCTGGTCCGCGCCGGCCGCCTGCGTCCGTTCGTACGCCGGCGTAGGTTCGTCGAGGTGGGGCATCGCTCGGCCGCTTCGGGAGGGACGGAATCGAATCGAGACCGCGTGTCATGTTACACGATGCGCACCGCACGGGGCCACCCCCACGTCGATTCCGGGCCGCCTCAATCCAGCAGCCCCGCGCCGAACGCCGGTTCCACAGCCTCCGTCGCCGGCTTCGCGTGCTCCTCCCCTTCCACCACGTCGGCGGCGTGCGCCTTCGCGATCGTCTCCTCCGTGCTTGTCGGATCCACCTTCCGGCACGCCTCCGTAAGCTTGTCGGCGAGGTCGCGCAGCTCCGTCTGCCACTGTGCCGGGTCGATCCCCGGCGGTGTCAGTTGCACGAACTCTTCGATCAAGAGGATGAAGCGCAGCAGGTGACGGAAAATGATCCCTTCCTGCTTCGTCAGGTCGTTCGACGTGACGTACTGGTTGA
Organism: Gemmataceae bacterium; assembly: GCA_019636445.1. GTDB lineage: Bacteria > Planctomycetota > Planctomycetia > Gemmatales > Gemmataceae > Limnoglobus. The sequence continues at coordinate 19,079 of JAHBXO010000037.1, forward strand.
AGTTGCCGCCGTAGCGCAGCACTTCGCCGGCCGCCCACACCGATTGCACGCTCACGTCCGCCAGGTCCGGGAACTTCGCGTCGAAGAGCATCTTCGCCTTCTCGGCGAGCGTCGGCGGGCGTTCCTCGAATTCCTCGTCTTCCTCCTCTTCGCCCTCGACCTTCGGCGGCTTCGCCTGGATCAGCCCCCGCGCGATCAGCTCCGGGTCGAGCATCTCGGTGGCGAGCGGCCCCGGGGGAATGTCACCAGGAATGTGGACGAACTTGAGGAGCGGCCGCGGAATCTCCAGCACCGATTCCAGCAGTTGGATGCGCTCGTCGGGATTCGCCTTGCCGAGGAGATCGACGAGGAACGCGCCGTAGATCGGATGGCAGGCACGGAAGACGAGCAGCTTGTCCAGCTCCGCCGTCGGCACGGCACGCGTGGCCTGGTAGCGAGGCTCGGGTGCGGGAACTATCAGGTTTTCCGATCCCCGCGTCTTGTCCCCTCCCCCCTTGAGGGGGAGGGTTAGGGTGGGGGGTGTACCGTCGATGACGAAGCCACTGCGCTCTCCGTCACCCCCACCCCGGCCCTCCCCCTTCGAGGGGGAGGGAGAAAGCGTCTTGTCCCCTCCCCCCTTGAGGGGGAGGGTTAGGGTGGGGGGGGCTTCCTTCGGCGGCTCCGGCTCCAGCGCCACGAAGCCCCGCTCGTGCAGGGTCATCAGCATCCGGTCGAGCTGCTTCATCCCCGCTTCGATCCGTGGCTGATCCAGCAACCGCTTCCGCACGACATTCCGAATGAGGTCCACCTCCGGCGAGACCTTGAGCAGGTACGCCAGTAGCCGCCACGGCAGCGGACCCTTGCTATAGAGCCGCGCCGGCGGGGCGGCCTTCAGCTTGTCGAAGTCCGTTTCGGTCCAGTACTTCTTCGTCGAGTTCCGTGTCGGCTTCTTCTTAAGAAGCGCCTTCTTCGCTTTGATCAACCCCGGGTCCTTCGTCGTCTCCGGGATCTGATCGTACTGCTTCTTCCACTTCGCGATGCGGATGTCGTCCTCGTGCGGCCCGGCGTAGACGTGGCCTTCGGTGTCGAACTGCGGCCGGCCGGCGCGGCCGAAGATCTGGTGCGCCGTGCTCGGGTCGATCAGCTTCTCCTTGCCGAACGGCCCCTTCACGAGCGCCGTCAGCACCACCGACCGCGCCGGCAGGTTGATCCCGGCCGCGAGCGTCTCGGTGCAGAGCGCCACGCTCAGGAGCTTCTGCTCGAACAGCCTCTCGACGACGCGCCGGTACTTCGGCAAGAGGCCCGCGTGGTGCACGCCGACCCCCCGACGCAGCATCTGCTTGAGCTTCGGCCCCACGCCGTGCGGCCATTCCAGCTTGTCCACCTCCTGATTCAACGCCGACTTCTGTGCCGGGTTCAGCAGGTCCAGCCCCTTCAACTGTTCCGCGATCGACCAGCACTCGTCCCGGTTGAACGCGAACACCAGCGCCGGCGTCTTGCGCGTCGCATCGTCCCCCTTCGCCATCTCCACGAGCAGATCGTTGAGGTACTCGTCGGGCGCCCAGTGGTACGTCAGCGGAATCTTGCGCTCGCGGCCCTCGGCCAACTCCAGCTTGCGCCCGTGGCAGCGCTCCAGCCAGTTGAGGAACTCGACCGAGTTCCCGACCGTCGCGGAGAGCAGCAACAGGCGGATATGCTTGGGAAGCAGCGCCAGCGACAGTTCCCACACGATGCCGCGCTCGGGGTCGGCGAAGCTGTGGAACTCGTCCATCACCACGGCCGAGACGTTGTGGAAGTCGAACCCCTCGGGGTGCAGCAACCGGTTCAAGAGAATCTCGGCGACGACGACGAGCACCTTCGCGCCCGGGTTCACCTTGCGGTTGCCCGTCACGAGGCCGATCGACTCCTTCGGGAAGCCCCAGCGCTCGGCGGCGGCCTGCATCTCCTGGAACTTCTGATCGGTCAGCGCGATGAGCGGCGTGGTGTAATAGGCGACGGTGCCCGTGTGGAGTGCCTCGTACAGCGCCGCCTGCGCGATGAGCGTCTTGCCGGTGCCCGTCGGCGCGCAGACGAGCACGCCCTGTTCGGAGGTGAACCATGCGAGAAGCGCGTCCTCCTGCACCGGATACGGCGGGTACGGCAGTTGGTCGAGGTAGCGGGAAGCAAGTTCGTCGCGTGTCGGGGGTGGCATGCGGATTTATTATCCGGTTCCGGACCCGGACGGACTCCCGAATCGGGGAATCGGCACAACGTCTTTCCGCACTCGCCGCGCCAACATCCCGATCGTCTTGAAAAGTGGAATCGTCCGATTCCCGATGGCCGAGTGGCCTAAAACCAGGGGAAAAGCTGCCCGATTCCGACCTTTCGAATGTCTGAAATCGTAACTCACGGAAAAGAATCTTGCAGGAATTTGTTGACTTGACTCTTGGACAAGGTTAGCATCGGCATTGATCGCTGGATGACTTCATGTTCTCCGTTCGACTCCCATCTTCGATCCGATTCGCCGTGGCAGGTGTCCTGCTCGCGTTCGCGTTCGTCTCGAGCGAAGGGAAAGCTGTCGCGGGTTGCGGCGAACCGATGCTGACCCTCGGCGGTCACGGCGCTCATGACGATACCTCGCCGGATCGACCGAAGACTCCTTGCACCGGCCCGCATTGTTCCGAACGGCCGACCGCGCCGCCCGTCCTCCCCCCGTCGATGCCGACGAAACTGCACACCTCGCAGGAAGCTTGCGCGCTCTCGAGCGTTTTGAAATTCTCACCGTTCCGTGCCGATCCCTTCCAATCGATTCCCGATTCCTTCGGCCGGCCTGTCCGCCGGTCCTCCGTTCCGTTCCATCCGCCACGATCCATCTGATGGCCGGCCGGTGAGTGCGCGCCGGCGCTCGCGCGGAGATTCCGCGCAGTGCTACCCTGCAGTCATCGCGTTGGTCGTTCGCGTTTGCGCACGTTCCGTGCACCTCCGTTCCCTTCGTTGACGGCCGGACTCCGCGTCCGCGCCACGATTTGTTCCCGACGATCGCGCGGCCGCTTTGCGTCCGCGCGGATGGTTCCCGCGTATCCGATTGGGTCCGCGTACGTTCTCGTTCCGTTTCATTCTTTCATCCAGGTGTTTCCATGGTCACACGTTCCCGCAAGGGGTTCACCCTCATCGAACTGCTGGTCGTTATCGCGATCATCGCGATCCTGATCGGTCTTCTGCTGCCGGCGGTGCAGAAGGTGCGCGAAGCCGCCGCCCGATCGCAATGCACGAACAACCTCAAGCAACTCGGCCTCGCCACGCACAACTTCCACGACGTGAACGGCCACCTGCCCGCGTCCGACGCGCCGTCGACCGGCATCTCGGCGCACGCCTACCTCCTGCCGCACATCGAGCAGGACAACATCTTCCGATTGATCGATCTCACCGTGAGCCACAACCATGCCAACAACGCGAACGCGCGGGCGCAGAACATCAAGACGTTCCTCTGCCCGTCCGACCCGGTGACGCAGGTTCCGGCCGGTTGGGCCGGCAACAACTACCGGACGAATTCCGGCGATACGCTGTTGAACGGCCAGCCGTCGACCACCGGCGCGAACTCGACGATGCCGCGGCCGAACGGTCCGTTCGTCCCGCAGGTCATCACGACGCGGTTCGCTTCGATCACCGATGGTCTGAGCAATACGGCCGGCTGGAGCGAGCACCTCAAGGGCGACTTCAACCAGGGCCAGTCGACCTTCACCGACACATTCCAGCCCGGTACCTACCCGAACACCGCGGACGAATCGGTGGCGATGTGCAGCGCGGTCGATCCGAACAACCTGAGCATGCAAGGCGTGTCGGACGTCGGCGCGCCGTGGCTGCGCGGCTATCACTCGACCACGAAGTACTATCACGTTTCGCTGCCGAACACGCGGTCGTGCATGTACCCGCCCGGCCGCATCGCGACCACCGCGAAGAGCCAGCACTCCGGCGGCGTCATGGTTGGGATGATGGATGGCTCGATCCGTTTCGTGCCGAACTCGATCAACATCGTGGCGTGGCGTGCGATGGGGTCCCGCGACGGCGGCGAAACCATCATCGAGTAAGCGTTCCCCGGCGCGCGGTCCGGTCGGGCCGCGCGCGGACATCACCCCCAACGGATTCCCGACATGCTTCGCTTACTCGTTCCGTGTCTGGCGCTTGCTTTGGCCGGCTGTTATTCTTCCGATCCTCTTTCGATGGCGACCACGGCCGAGAAGTCGCGTCCGGCGCTCGACGCCGCGCTCGGCGGCTGGAAGGCGGGAAAAACCGAGGCCGAATTGAAGGGCCAATCGCCGCCAGTCTACCTGATCGACGCGGATTTCAAACGCGGCGCCAAACTCGTGGATTACAAGGTCGAAGGCGATGGCAAGCCCCACGGCACCGGCTTCCGCTACGACGTTTCTCTCACCATCGATGGCGGCAAAGGCGCGAAAAAGGTCGCCTATCGCGTCGTCACCGAACCCAACACCGCGATCTCCCGCGAGGACGATTGACATGACCCCGCTGATCCTCTCCACGCTTTTGTTCGTATCGGGCGACACCCCGCCGGCGGAGGCGCCGAAGCTCGTGCCCGCGACTCGCGTCGAAGAAAAAGAGGCGATGGAAGCGCACAAGAAAGCGCGTCCGCGCCTGCCCGCGCCGCCCGAAAGCGAAGGCCGCGGTGTCAACAACGCCCGTTTCCGCCAGTACTACCTCGGCCACCTCGGCGGCGGCTTCGGCACCGGGACGGGCACCGGCGGCGCCGGCGGCAACCGGACCGGCGCCGGCCGCGACCCGTCCATGACGCTCGACAACACCTTCAAGGTCAAGCTCTTCTGGATCGCGTCCCGCGCCAACAACTGCTACTACTGCCTCGGCCACCAGGAGCAGAAGCTCGCGGTCGCCGGCGTCGCCGACGACGAAATCGCGGCGCTCGATACAGACTGGTCCCGCTTCACCGAAGCCGAGAAGACCGCATTCGCCTTCACGAAGAAACTGACTCAGACGCCGCACCTGATCGGCGACGCCGACCTCGCCGCGATGAAGAAGCACTACAAGCCGAACGAGGTGCTGGAAATCGTCGTCACGGTCGCCGGGTACAACGCGACGAACCGCTGGACGGATGGATTGAACATCCCGGCGGAGGCGTCAGGCCAGTTCCGCCGCGAGGACGGCAAGGAGGGGCCGGACCTGAGCAAGTTCACGACGCCGACGAGCGCGAAGTTCAAGGACATCGTTTCGCTGGTGGCGCCGCTGCCGGAGAAGTGCGTGAAGGGTTCGCCGCCGGTGTGGCCGGCACGGCCGGCGCTCGAGGACCGTGCGACCGTGGAGGCGCACTTGAAAGCGGCGAAGGACCGCCAGGCCGTGCTGCCGGTGGCGGACGCGAAGGCGGCGGCGGAACTGTGGAAGGCGGACGGCGCGGCCCCGCAGTGGGTGCGCCTGCTGGCTGTGTTTCCGCGATCCGGCGAAACGCGCGTGTCCGGGATGAAGAATGCCGCCGAGAAGGGGTTGCTGCCGGCGCGCGTGCAGGCGGAGATCGCCTGGACCGCGGCGCGTGTCGACCGTGCGTGGTACGCGCTCGCCGTCGCCAAGGCTCGCTTGAAGGCGCTCGGCTTCACCGACGACCAGATCTTCGCCCTCGACGGCGACGCGAAAGACCTGCCGGAATCGGAACGGCTCGCGATCGCGTTCGCCCGCAAGCTTTCCATGGCACCGGCGACCGTGAGCGATACGGACGTCGAAGGCCTGCGCAAGCATTTCAAGGACAAGGAAGTCGCCGAGATCGTGCACAACGTCTGCAACGCGGCGTTCCTGAACCGCGTGACCGAAACGGCGCGGTTGCCGCTCGACTGATCCTGGAATTCACCCGGCGGTATGCCGCCGGGTCATCGTTCCCGTTCGCCTTTCCCTCGGGTTTCCGGTCGACTTATGACAGATTCGAAATCGTCGTTGCTCTTCGCGTTCCCGGACGCGGAAGAGGCGATCAACGGCCTCGCCCGCGCCGTGCTGCGCGGCCCATCGTCGCTCGACCCCGCGGAGCGCGAGTTGATCGCGGCATTCGTGTCGATGCGCAACGGTTGTGGTTTCTGTGCCACCGTCCACGCCGCGACCGCACGCCGGCTATTCGGTGATCGCGCCTCGATCGTGGATGCCGCCCTTGCGAATCCGGAGTCGCTCGAACCGCGATTCCGCGCACTGCTGGCGATTGCGGAGCGGATTCGCGCGAACCGCTCGCTGGATGCGGACACCGTGGCAGCGGCGCTCGCGGCCGGCGCGGACGACCGCGCGGTGCACGACGCCGTGTTCGTGGCGGCGGCGTTCAGCATGATCAATCGCTATGTCGACGGCTTCGGCAGTGCGCCGGCCGATGCGGCGCTCTGCGACGAGCTCGCCGACCACTTTGCCGCTGATGTCGCCACCGACTTCGTGTGCGACGCGCCGATCGTCGTCGATTCCCATTCGATCTGATCCCGATTTCATTCCTTTCCCGGAGTCTGCCGTGAAGAAGTACCTCCTGAGTTTCCTTGGCGCGCTGGCGGCAAACGCCGCATTCGGTGCCGACCTGCCGACCAACGAACCCCGACCGACGCCGCTGACGCGGCCAGAGATGAAGCAGTACCTCGAAGACATGAAGGCGCGGAAGCCGCGCATCCCGCTGCCGGAACTCACCGAGGAGGACAAGGCGAAGCTCGGCGAGCGCGGCGGCAGTTACGAAGGCCGACTGCGCTACCATTACATGCCGCAGTCGGGCGAAGGACGCGGCGCCGGCGGCCGTGGGGGAAGCGGATTCAGCTTCGGACCGTCGGGGACCGAAGCCACGCTCGACAACACCTTCAAGGTGCAACTGTTCTGGCTCGTCTCCCGCGCCAACAACTGCCAGTACTGCCAGGGCCACCAGGAGAGCAAGCTGCTCCGCGCCGGCATGAAGGAAGACGAGATCGCCGCGCTCGACAGCGACTGGAACGCCTTCGGCGAAGCGCAGAAGGTCGCATTCGCTTTCGCCGTGAAGTTCACGAACAACCCGCACCTGCTCAACGATGCCGACATCGAGGGGCTTCGCAAGCACTACTCCAACGAGAAGATTCTGGAAATGATCCTGTCGATGGCCGGGAACAACTCGATCAATCGCTGGAAGGAAGGCACCGGCGTGCCGCAGAACGAAGGCAGTGGTGGTTTCGGAATCGGCCGCGCTGGTGGTGAGCGCCCGGCGACGACGGAGAAGCACACGTACCTGACACCGACGGCGGACAAGTACAAGAGCGCCGTCACGAAGGTGTCGCCGTTGGAGATCGATCCGAAGACCGGCGGCCCGTCGCGCGCGACGGTCTGCAAGCGCCCGGCGCTTGAGAGCCGTTCCGAAACGGAGGCCGCACTCGCCGCGGCGGCGAAGCGGACGCCGCGTCTGCCGCTCGTGGACGACGCCAAGGCGCGCGAGGTCGTGCCGGCCGACTATCCTAAGGGCGAGCTGCCGCAATGGATCCGGCTGCTGGCGACCTTCCCGGAACAGGCGAAGTCGCGTGTCGCCAGCCAGATCTCGGCCGAAACGCGTGGCGACTTGAATCCGCTGCTCAAGGCGCAGGTAAGTTGGATCATCGCCCGCCAGGACCGCGCGTGGTACGCCACGGCGGAAGCCAAGAAGCGTCTTCAAGCACTCGGGCAGACCGACGACCAGATCTACGTGCTCGACGGCGACTGGAAAGGTTTCACGCCGACCGAGCAAGCGATGTTCACGGTCGCAAAGAAGCTGGCGGCCTCGCCGGTGGTGCTGACAGACGATGACGTGACGGCGGCGGTAAAGCTCGCCGGCCCGCGCGACGTGGTGCAACTGATCAGCTACGTCACCACGCGGGCGTCGTTCGATCGCATCACGGAATCCGCCGGCCTGCGGGCGGAGTAACAGCGATGGGTTTCCCGGGGAGCCGGACGCGAAGTCCGGCTCCGTTTCATTTCCGGGTCAGCTTGTACGCGGCGACGGCGTTCGCGCCGAACACCTTGTCCGCCGCCCCCTTTTCCGTCAGGTAGCGTTTCGCCAGCGAGAACACCGTATCGAAACTCGCGTAGTGGTCGCTCACCGGCCAGTTCGAACCGAACACGACTCGATCCGCGCCGAACGCGTTCCAGACCGCGTCGACCGTCGGCCGGTAATAGTCCAATTCCTTCGGCGCCGCACCGCGCTTCCGCGACCCCTCGACGAGCGCCGACAGCTTGCACCAGACGTTCGGCCGCGCCGCCGCCTTCAGGTTCGCCACGTACTCGTCGGCCGGCTTCTTCCCGTCGATCGTCGGGTTGGCCATGTGGTTCACGACGATGCGAAGCTTCGGCAACTTCGCGGCGAGTTTGGCCACGTCCGCCAGGAGTTCCGGCCCGCCGTTCACGTCCAGCGCGAGGTCCTTCTCCGCGAGACGCGCGACGTTCTTCAGCACGGCGTCGTCCGCGAGGGCCTTCTTCACCTCGGCGTGCGCGTTCCGGATGCCGCGAAAGAGCGGGTTCTTCGCGAAGCGGTCGAGGTTCTTCGCGAAGTCGGCGTCGGTCGGGATCAATCGGCCGACGATGCCGAGCAGGAACGGCTCGTCCTTCGCGAGGTCGAGCAGCCACTGGTTGTCTTCGACGAGCGGCGACGCCTCGACGACGACGGTGCCGGTGACGCCGAGCGGCGCCGCCATCTTGTGGTATTCGGCCGGCAGCACGGGGCGGTAGAGGACTTTGTCGTCCTTCCCCGGCCACGGCACGCCGCCGGGGCGCGTCGGGTCGTAGAAGTGCGTGTGCGTGTCGATGACCGCCGGCGTCGGCGCGGCGGGGACCGGGGGAACGATACCTGCGACGGCGGTCGCGGCGAGCCATTCGCGGCGGGTCAGGGTCATGCGGAACGTTATATTTGATTCTCCTTGGCGCATACAATTTCCCGACGATGGCCAAAGCGAAATCCAAGCCCGCCGACGCGGCACCCCCTCCGCCGACCGAGTACACCGTCGTCGCGCGGCGTTATCGACCGCAGCAATTCGCGGACCTGATCGGCCAGGAACATGTCGCGAATGCGCTCGTCAACGCGCTGAACTCCGGCCGCGTCGCCCACGCCTACCTCTTCACCGGCGCCCGCGGCGTCGGCAAGACCTCCAGCGCCCGCATCCTCGCCAAGGCGCTCAACTGCGAGAAAGGGCCGACCGCCACGCCGTGCGACCAGTGCGACATCTGCAAGGCCATCGCCGTCGGCGAAGACCTCGACACCATCGAGATCGACGGCGCCAGCAACAACAAAGTGGAGGAGATCCGCGACCTTCGCGGCAACGTCGGCTTCCGCCCCGCCCGCGCCCGCTACAAGATCTACATCATCGACGAAGTCCACATGCTCACGACGCCGGCGTTCAACGCGCTGCTCAAGACGCTCGAAGAACCGCCGCCGCACGTCAAGTTCATCTTCGCGACCACCGAGGCGCAGAAGATCCCGATCACGATCCTCTCGCGCTGCCAGCGGTTCGACTTCGCCCACGTCTCCACCGCCAAGATCTTCGCCGCCCTGAAGAACGTCGTCGCGAAGGAAGGCCTCAAGGCCGACGACGAGGCGCTGCACATCCTCGCCAAGCGCGCCGCCGGTTCGATGCGCGACTCGCAATCGCTGCTCGACCAGATGATGGCGTTCAGCGAAGGGCACCTGACGGCCGAGAAGCTGCACGCCGTCTTCGGCACCGCCGGCGACGACCGCGTGGCCGCGCTCGCCGACGCCATCTTCGCCGGCGACGCCAAGGTTGGGCTCAAGATCATCCACGACGCGGCCGCGCGCGGGATGCAACTCGGCGAACTGCTCGACCAGCTCGTCGACTATTGGCGCGGCCTCATGCTCCTGATCACCGCCGGGCCGGACTACGGGGAGATCGAAGCGACCCCGGCCCTGCTCGCCAAAATGAAGGGCCACGCCGCCGGCACCACACTCGACACCGTCCTCGCTGGTCTGGACATCCTCGCCGCCACCAAACAGAAACTCCGCGCCAGCACCCACGGCGCGGTCCTCATCGAGATGGCGGTGGTTCGGCTGGCGCGCTTGGGGGAGTTGCTTTCGGTCGGCCAACTGGCGGCCGCCGTCATGGGGCAGGGTTCGCTGCCGGCGGCGAAGGCACCGGCAACCTTGGCGGAGGCGGCAAAAAAAAAACCTCTGACGGCCGTTGAGGAGCCGCCAGCGGCAAATGGCGAGCTTTCCTTGCCCGAACTGTGGTCGCGGTTGATCGAAAAGCTGGGTCCGATTCGAGGAAATCACCTTCGTCAAGCCGGTTTGCCTGCAATTTTGGGGCCAAATGCACTGGCAATTCGCGTCCCCGAAGAGTATAATTCCGCGTATGATTCACTGGCGACGGAAACGACTCTCGAATCCGTTCGCCAACACTTAAACAAACTGACAGGGCAGGAGTGGTCCGTTCGGGTCGAAAAGTCGAAAGATCCGGCCCCAAAACCAGTTGCGACCGACACGCCAAAATCGAACGAGCCGTCGCCGCTCCGCAACAAGGACCTCATGGAATTGCCGCTGTTCAAGGCGGCAGCCGAAGCTCTCGGTGCCCAGATCGTCAAAGTCGATCCGGGATTCAATCCGCAGGCGATGCCCGTCGCCGAACCCGAAACGGCTCCGACCGCCACCCTCGAACTTCCGACCGACGAGGAGGAGTGAGAATGTTCAAGGAACTCGGCTCGATGATGAGCCTCCTCGGCAACAAAGGCAAGATCCAGGAGGAGATGCAAAAATTTCAGGAGTCGATCGGCAAAATAACCGCCGAGGCGGCTTCCGGTGGCGGGCTGGTGACCGCGAAAGTCAGCGGCCGGATGGAACTTCTCGGCGTGAAATTGTCCGACGCCGCCATGCAGTTGAACGATCGCGAAATGCTCGAAGACCTGATCGTCTCGGCCGTGAACGCCGCCATGGCGAAGTGCCGCGAACAGGTCGCCGCCGAAACGGCCAAGATGGCCGGCTCCCTCGGCCTGCCGCCGAGCATGCTCGGTGGACTCGGGGGTTAAGAGAATTGAGCCACAGATAAACACGGATAAAGACAGATCTGAATGAAAACATGAATTGAATTCTGAGTTTGGTTTGATCTGTTTTCTTCTGTCTTGATCTGTGGCGAAAAATGGATTTCCCATGACGGAATCGGTACCCGCGATTCAGAGCTTACTCGACGAGCTGGAGAAACTCCCCGGCATCGGCCCGAAGAGCGCCGAACGCATCGCCCATTTCCTCCTCGCCGGGGACCGGAAAGTCGCCGCCGGGCTGGCCGCGGCGCTCCGGGCCGTGGTGGAAAAGGTCCATCCCTGCCGGGAGTGCTTCAATCTGACCGACGGCGAGCTTTGTCCGATCTGTTCGAACCGGGGCCGCGATGCCGGGCAGATCTGCGTTGTCGAGACGCCCCGCGATGTCGGTCTCTTCGAGAAGGCCGGAACCTATCGAGGCGTCTACCACGTGCTCGGCGGGCGCCTGGCCCCGCTCGAAAACGTCGGCCCCGAAAACCTGACGCTCGCGCAGCTCGTCGGACGGGTCCGCCGCGGCGGCGTCAAGGAAGTGATCCTCGCCACCAGCCCCACGCTCGAAGGCGACGGCACCGCCCTCTTGGCATCCAACCTGCTCGCCGGTACCGGCGTCGCCGTGACCCGCCTCGCCCGTGGTATCCCCTCCGGGGCTTCCCTCGAACTGGTGAACTCCCAGATATTGGCCGACGCCTTGGATGGACGGAAAGCCTTTTGAAAAGTGCGGAGTGCGGAGTGCGGAGTGAAAGACATGAAGAAAATACCTGACTCGATTTTTGATCTCGTTGAGGAGCGACCGGACCGTCGCGTGCGGAGGGTCTTTGGTTTTCCACTCCGCACTCCGCACTCCGCACTCCGCACTCGGAACGGCTCCGCACTCCGCACTCCGCACTCCGCACTCCGCACTGGAACCGGAGGTTCCCGATGAGTGGCATGAACCTGGGCATGGGTCTGCACCAGAAGCAGACGATGGGGATGCACCTCGCGCCCCGCATGATCCAGTCCATGGAAGTCCTCCAACTCTCGGTCATGCAACTCCAGGAGAAGCTGACGACCGAACTGCAAGAGAACCCCTTCCTCGAAGTGCGCGAAAAGCACACCTCGGCCGACGCCGCGCCGGAGGGGGAGTTCAACGCCGACGCGCCGCTCAAGCACGACGAGACCGGGGACATCGAATTCGCCCGCATGGACGAAATCAACCGCGACTGGGGCGATCACTTCAACGAAGAGCACCGCCCCAGCCGCTCCCTGCGCGACGAACTTGGCGACAAGAAACTCGAAGCGATGCAGAACGTCGCCGACGCGCCGCAGTCCCTGCAGGAACACCTGACCGAACAACTCGGCATCCTCGACCTCTCGCCCGAGCAACACGAACTCGTCGAATTCGTCATCTCGCACCTCGACGAGAACGGCTACCTGCTGCACCACGACCCGGAGCGCCGCACGCCCCGACCGATCCCGTTCGACGAACTGGCCGTGTCGTTCGAGACGATGACCGGCCGCGCCGTCACGCTCGCCGCCGTCGAGGAGGCGCTGCACGTCGTCCACAAGCTCGAACCCGCCGGCGTCGGCGCCCGCGACACCAAGGAGTGCCTGCTGCTGCAGGTCGACGACGACATCGAGCACGCCGACCTCGTCGCCGCCATCATCCAGCATCACCTGGAGGATGTGGCGCACAACCGCCTCCCCGCCATCCAACGCCGCACCGGCGCCGACATCGAGACCATTCAGGAAGCGATCGACGAGCTCAAGCGGCTCGACCCGCGCCCCGGGGCGCGATTCGTTTCCGAAGGAACGCAGTTCGTCGTCCCCGATGCCGTCGTCACCTGGGACGACGACGGCGAATTCGAGATCAAGCTGACGAAGGATTGGACGCCGAACGTGCGGGTGAATTCGAAGTTCGCCAGTCAGCTCAAGGACAAATCGGTCGACGCGAAGGTGCGCGAGGAGTTGATCAAGAAATACCGCATGGCCAACTGGCTCGTCGAGGCGATCGAGCAGCGGCGGAACACGCTGACCAAGGTCATCCGCGAGATCATGTCGTACCAGCGCGGTTTCCTGGAGAAGGGGCCGGACCACATTCAGCCGCTCAAGATGGAGCAGATCGCGGAGAAGGTCGGCGTGCACGTGACGACCGTGAGCCGCGCCGTCGACGACAAGTGGGTGGAGACGCCGCGCGGCGTCTTCCCCTTGCGGCGGTTCTTCGGCGGCGGCACGAAGAACGCCCAGACCGGCGAGGACGTGGCGTGGGAGACGATCAAGCAGAAGCTTCAGGAGATCATCTCGGCCGAGGACAAGGCCAAGCCGCTCTCCGACGAGGAGATCGTGGAGAAGTTCAAGGCCTTCGGCCTGACGGTCGCCCGCCGCACCGTCACGAAGTACCGCGAGGCGATGAACATCCCGTCGAGCCGCCAGCGGAAGGACTGGGCGCGGACGGGGTGAGTGTGGCCCTCGTTCGATCGCCCGTCTTGTACCGACGATTATTCGCATTTCTCGGTCCACTCGGTTAGCATGACGTGTGGACTTGATCCGCCGATCTCCCTCCTCTCTTTCGGAGCCTCTTCCATGAATGCGCGCGTTCTCCTCATCGCCGTCGCGGCGCTCGTCGTTCCCACGGCGTCGGCCGCCGACAAGAAACCCGCAGCCCTGCGCGACTTCCCGTTCTGGAGTGCGCCGAAGCAGCCGCACGCCCGCGCGTTCGTGCCGGGGTTGAACGCCGTCCTCGGCATCACGACGGATCAGGCCGAGAAGATCGAAGCCGCTTGCCGCGAGACGATCGACCAGCCCGAAGCGCGCGTCAAAGGGAGCGGCGGCAAGGCCGTCGAGAAGGCGCACCAACTCGTGGCCGAGATCCTCACGGCCGAGCAAAAGAAGAAGATCGAGACGATCAACGCCCTTTATGCAGAAGTGCTGGCGGCGACCGCGAAGGAGTTCCAGGGCGATTTCATCGACGCGAAGGGGAACGACGAGGAGACGAAACGGATCCGCGAGCGGCAAGCGGAAGCGATCCGCGAGGGGTTCCAGGAGAAGCTCGCGACGGTGCTGTCGAAGGACGAGATTAAGGCGGTGAAGGCCGCCGCCGAGTTGGAGGCCAAGCGGGCGGCTGCGGCGAAGGACAAGCCGAAGAAGTGATCGGACGAGCACACCGAGTATTATGGCCGAAATCGAATCAATGCAACTCTTTGTCCACCAACGAGATAATTGGGTCCGCCAATTGGGTTTGGGTCCGCCGGAGGGTGGCGCTCGGACGGCGGACCCATTTTCCACGTTCCGTCGGAGGCTACGGGTTCAGATCGTAACGGACGAGAAACCGCCATCGACGACAAGGTTCTGACCGGTGACGAAAGAGGCCGCCTTCGGCGAGGCGAGCCAGACGGTGACGCCGGCGAGTTCGTGCGCCTGGCCGAAGCGGCCCATCGGTGTGTGGCCAATGATCGCCTGGCCGCGTTCGGTGTACGTGCCGTCCTCTTTCATCAGCATCCGCCGGTTCTGCTCGGCGGGGAAGAAGCCGGGCGTGATGGCGTTCACGCGCACGCCCTTTGTCGCCCATTCGCGCGCCAGCCATTGCGTCAGGTTCAGGACGGCGGCCTTCGAGGCGGAGTAAGCCACCACGCGCGACAGCGGCAGGATCGAGGCGATCGACGCGATGTTGATGATGCTGCCTTTGCCGGCCTTCACCATCGTCTCGCCGAACACCTGACACGGCAGCAGCGTGCCGCCGACGAGGTTGAGATCGAAGACGGCGGCCCAGCCCTCGATCGGCAGTTGGCAGAAGTCGCCGCCGGGCGGGATCGTGGCTTCGGGCTTGTTGCCGCCGGCGCCGTTGACGAGCACGGTGACCGCGCCCCATTTCGCAAGGATGGCGTCGCGTGCCGCGGCGATAGAATCCTTGCTCATGGCGTCGGCGGCGACGAACATCGCCGTGCCGCCAGCAGCTTCGATGCGCCGGACGGCCTCATGACCGCGCTCGGCGCTGCGGCCAATGACGGCGACCTTGGCGCCGGCCGCCGCGAGCGCGTCCGCCATCGCACCCCCAAGCACGCCCGTGCCCCCGAACACCGCCGCTACTTCGCCGGAGAGGTTGAACAGATCGAACGCCATCGGTGGTGATTCCCAGGAATGCGCCGAACGATCGAAGCGCGTCGGCGTGCCGCTATGTTAATCGCCCGCGCGGTCGATTCCAGACCAAGGGGCGATGAACCCGGAAATGAAAAGCCCGCGGACGCGAGTCCGCGGGCCATGGGTGGATTCAAACCGCCGGCTCAGTGCGTGCCGCCGACGAAGACGCCGCCGAGGAAGCTCGGATCGAACGCCTGGATTCGGTAGATGTCCTGGAGCGTGGCGAAATCGATGACGCGAACGAGCGGATTTTCGCCCGGCCCGGCCGAGACGACGTAATCAAGACGGCCGTCGTTGTTGCCGTCGATCGAATCGACGCGGACGCCGCCGCGGAAGCCCGGGTCGAACGCGAAGAACGACTGGAGGGCGTTGGGCGTCGGGTTGAAGGTCGCAAGGGCGGCTTGGGAGAACGCTTTGACCACGGGACCGCCGCCGACGCCGGTGCCGGTGAGGACCTCCGCTTTGCCGTCGCCGGTGAGATCGCCGACGGAGGCGAAGACCCCGCCGCGGAAGGTGGACTCGTAGGCGAAGAAGTTGGCGAGGACCGCGAAGTCGGTACCGGAGAAGACCTGGACGCGGGGTCCACCGCCGATGCCGGTGCCGGTGACGATGTCGGCGCGGCCGTCGCCGTTGACGTCGCCGGCGGCCACGAGCACGCCCCCGCGGAAGGTGTCTTCGTAGGGGAAGAAGTTGACGATGCTGTCGAAGCTTCCACCGCGGAAGACCTGGACGCGGGGGCCGCCGCCGAAGCCGGTGCCCGTGACGATGTCGTCCTTGCCGTCGCCATCGATGTCGCCGAGGGCGACGTAGACGCCGCCGGTGAAGGAATCTTCGTATGGTTGGAACTGCGAGATTTGCAGGCCTGTGGTGCCGTCGTAGACCTTCACGAGACCGGGCATGCCAACGCCGGGTGCGGTGACAACGTCGGCCTTGCCATCGCCGGTGACGTCGCCGGTGGCCACGCGGACGCCGCCGGTGAAGCGAGGGTCGTAGGCGTTGAACTGGTAGAGGAACGTCCCCAGTTGATCGTAGATGCCGACCGATGGACCGCCGCCGGCGTCGGCGCCAATCGCGAGGATGCTCTGGCCGGGGGTGATCGGCGGAGGCGGGGGCGGAGGCGGGGGCGGGGGCGGGGGAGGCGGCGGAACCGGCGGTACGGATGTCCCGGTTCCTGTCGCGAGGAAGTTCACACCCGTCACCGTCTCGCCCATGGCGATCGCCTGGGTGATGATGCCGTTGCTCGGCACGCTGAACTGGAAGTCCTTACCGTTCGGGAGTGTCAGCCGCAGTTGGTAGGTTCCGATGGCCAACGGCGTCCCGGCGGGCGGTGAGCCGAAAAGGTAGGTGCCCGTCGTATCGGTGGTGAACGTCTGGATCGGCGTGGTCGCGAAGGTGCCGTCGGGCTGGCGCAGGAACAATCCGATCGAGGCGCCGGCGATGCCAGGTTCGCCAGCGTCGATGATGCCGTCGGCGTCCTGATCGAAGACAACCGTACCACCGATCTTGCCGGTCGGGATCGCGGCACCGGTACCGGTGACGAAGAAGTTCACGCCCGTGACGGTTTCCCCGGCCACGATGGTCGGGTTCAGGATGCCGTCGGCCGGCACCGAGAAGGTGAAGTCCTTGCCGGTGGGCAGCGTGATGCGGATCTGGTGCGTGCCGTTCGGCAGACCGAGACCGGCGAGGGTCGAGCTTTGATCGAAGGTGAAGGCCCCGCCATCATCGGTGATGAGGGTGACGTTTGCCTTGGCGGGCAGACTGCCATCGACCTGGCGGAGGAAGAGTTCGACGGTGGCGCTGCCGACGCCGCCTTCGTTGCTGTCCTGTTTGCCGTTGCCGTTCTTGTCGAAGATCACCTGCCCGCTGATCGCGCCGGTGGAGGCGTCGACGCGGCGGAAGAAGCTATAGCGGGAAGTGCCGTCCGGGCCGTTGTTGACCGTCGGGCCGAATTCGCCGGGCGCGGTGAGGTCGGTCGCGGTCGCGACAACGACACCGGCCCCCGGATTCGCGACCTGATCGGGCAGCGGCATGTTGTTCGGCAGACGGAACTCGCCGGGGGCGAAGACGACGTTTCCGTCGGCGTCGGGCTGCTTGACGCCGACCGAGAAAAGGATCGAACCGTTCCCTTGGAAGTCGGTGTTGATGATCTTCGAGCCGAGGAAGATCTCGCCGTAGCCGGCGACCGAAGTCTGGAGCGCGGTCGGGTCCTGATCGTTGAAACCAGGGTTGTAGTAGTAGTCGATCCGGTAGGAGCGGAACGGCTTGGCGATGAGGGCGGTGTTGAACGACGAGCGGTCGAGGGACGATTGCACGACCTGCAGCAGCGGGAAGTTTTGCAGGAGGTTCGGCCCGTAGAAGCGGCCGCCGACCACGTTGTTGAACGTGTTGATGGCGCCGTTGCCGTTCGGCGAGCCGGGGTTGAGGGCGAACGACCCGGAGAGGCCATCGTTCGGACCACCCCGGCCGTGGTTGCCGTTCAGTTCCTGGCGGTTGTATCCGAAGCGGTACGTTCGGGAAATCAGGTCGGTCCCGCCCGGCGTGCGCGTGATGAAGTCGATGCCGGCGTTGCCGTTGGTCAGCTGGGCAGCGAGATCGTCGACGAGTCCGCCGCCGATTCCCTGATTGATCTGGGCACCGTTCTCGTAGATCGGTTGCGCGAGGATGCGGTTGTCCTGTGGTGCGCGCGGGGTCGGCAGGAACTCGAAGAGCTGCGGGATCGGCTGATCGCCGCGGGTGAAGTTTCCACTGCCGTTGCCATCGGCGGCAACGGCCTTGATAGCTCCCGTAGGCCAAGAGAAGGTGTCGGTGCCGTTGTGGGTGCCGAGCGATCCATCGTTGAAGCGGAAGACACTGCCGGTCGGCAATTCGACTTCGAGGTTGACGAGGGCACCGGTGCCGTCGGAAACGCGGCGGATGTTGTCCCGCGTGACGGTGATCGTGCCGGGGCCGACCGGGGTTTCGGTGGTGAAGACGACGGAATCCACGCTGATGAGTGAGAGCCGGTCCTTCGATCCCGGGGCCGGAGCCTGAAGGATGATCGTGCGGTTGTAAGTGCTCCCTTGGACACCAGCGATGTTCGGGGTCTCGTTCGGAATGATCGTCGGTGTTCCGGTCCCGGCGATGCCAAGGCCGGTTTCGTTGTTGAACGCCGTGACCGTGAGGAAACCGACTTTGGCCCCGCCGGCCGGCGGATCGGGGATCTTGTTCAGACCAGTCGGAATCTGGACGCGAATCGTCTTGCCGTTACCTTCGACGACCGTGTTGAGGTTCGGGAAGTCGAAGTTGACGAACGGCGGGGGGGCGGCGGCGTCGCGGTAGAACGGAGCATCGTCGGCTCCGAGCGATACGACAGCCTTGTTGTTGTCAATGGCGATGCCGCTGAAACGGATGTTTCGGACACCGTAGAAGGTGCTGCCGGCGGCGGCGGTCAGCGTGATTTCAGTCCCGGGCAGCAATCCGCCGCCGTCCGGCGCGCTGAAGACGAGCGGCGGCGTGGCCGCAATGTCGATGCGAACGTCTTCCTGCGAATCGAGTGTCGACTGGAAGGTCTTGGAACCGAGCGTGGTGAACGTGGGTACCGACACGGTCACTTTGGCGCCGGTGATGGCGTTCACGCCTGAGAAAAGCCCCCCGGTATTCGGAATGTTCGTCGAGATCTCCTCGTCCGACAGCACGAAGAAATCACCGTTGCTGGCACTCAGCGTCGTGCCGCCGATCGAAACAAAGTTCGCGCCGGTGAAACCACTGCCGAAGATGCTGATTGGGACGCCACGGAGCAGACGATCTTCGTCATTAACTACGCTGACATCGGGATCCTTCGCCTTGGACACGATCCGATCGACGACGGGCTGGGCGTTCTGGATGACCTCGATCATGTCGCCGTAAACAAATCGCTGACCAAGGATATTTCTGGCCGTGCGGATCGTGGTGTCGCCGTTCGAGCCGAAGTCGCTGACGGCTCCGACCGCGGCCGTCCCGAGCGTCTTGGTGCTGGCGTAGACTTCCACGCTGTAGAGGCCTGGTGCCACCGTCGGGATCGTAAAGGACAGATCGCTTTCCCGGAGTTTGGCTTCCGTGGGATTGCCGATGACGTTGCCTTGGGCGTCGATCGGCGTCATTTCTACGCGGAAGATGCTGCCGAGTCCGCTTCCGTTCAGGAAGAACTGCGATCCGATGATGCCGATGTCCGGGGAAGTGATGGCCGGGCCGACCCCCTGGATGTCGAAGAGTTGCGGCGGCGCGGCGGAGGTGATGCGGAAGTCGTTCGGGCTGATCGCGAAGCCGCCGGGCGTGACGACCTTGATGGTGCCCGGACCGGCCGCATCGGGGACGACGGCATTGAGCTGTGCGTCGGACACGACCGTGAATTCGGCCGGGATGTCGTTGAAGAGCACCTGGGTCGTACCGGAAAGCGCGGTGCCCTGAATGGTGATCTGCGCGTTGCGGACGGTGCCCGGTGAACTGAAGGTGATTTGCGGGAAGGCCGAGGGCGTTACGTCGAACGTGGTCCCCATGGCGGCCGGGCTGCCGGTCGGCTTCGTGACGACGATGGTGCCGTTCGCGGCACCCGCCGGCATCGTGAAGGTGATGCGCGTATCGGCGACGATGTTCAACGAGCCGACAGCCACGCCGCCGATCGTCACGCTGGTGGCTCCGGAGAATCCGGTGCCGGTGACGGTGATCAGCGTGCCGGGAGCCGGAAGGATCCCGGCGAGTGCGAGGCCGTTGGTGGCCACGCCTGCAGCGGTGACGACCGCGATCGATCCGTCCTGCGCCAGATTTGGGATCCGGAATTGAATCTGGTTATCACTGAGAACGGTGAAATCCGTTTGTGGGATACCGCCGACGACGACTTGTTGGGCGCCGGTGAAACCGCTGCCTGTGAGCGTGACGAAGGTGCCGATCGGGCCGCTAGTCGTGGAGATTTGATTGAGGATCGGGCCTTGCGACGCGAGGACGGTGAACGGAGCCGAGGTCACGGTCTGGCGGGCACCGCCGGTGAGTCGTGACGGTACCTGGATCTGGATGCCGCCGGTCTTGGCACCGGCAGGCACGACGGCGGTCACGAGCGTATCGCTCACGACCTTGAACGATGCGGCCGGGATCATGCCGCCGGCGATGGCAGGGAAGAAGACGTCTTGCGTGCCGATCAAGCCGTTGCCTTGCAGTTGAACAACCGAACCGACGATGCCGGACACGGGGTTGGGCAGCGCGGCTTCGCTGATGTTGGGCACGCCACTCGCAAGGATCGTCGCCGCATTCGAGGCTTGACCGCCCGGAGTGAACACGAAGAACGGTCCGCTCGACGCGCCGACCGGGATGGTCATCCGGATCTGAGTGTTGCTGAGGACTTCGAACTGGGTGACGCGCACGCCGAAGCCGTCGCGTGGGTCTCCGAAGAGAATCTTGCTCGTGCCGAGCAGCCCGGTCCCCGTGATGACGACCTGACTGTTGCGGAACACGCCCGAGATCGGGTCGACCGTGGGGAACGGCGAGGGGGCGACGGTGAAGCCTTGCGGGGTGGCCGAACCACCCAGCGATTGCACCACGAGTTGGTAAGCGCCCTGCGACAACTGCGGAATCACGGCGGTAATCGTGTTGTTATCGAGGATGCGAACACGGGGCGAAGCGACGCCGCCCACCAGCACCTGCAAGGTCGATTGCAGGTTCGTACCGGTAATCGTGATCGTCGTGCCGACCACGGCGTTGTTGGTGGAGAGCGAAGTCACCGATGGTACGGCCGCAGGCAGGATCTGGAACGACTGCGGCGAAAGCGCCGTGCCGCCGGCCGTGGTGACCTGAATCTGACCCAGGACCGGGTTGGCGTTTGCCGGCACACGGACGCGCACCTGCGTCGGGCTGTCGATGGTGAAATCCGCCGTCGCGAAGCCCGAAGAACCATTCACCACGCCGAATCGCACGAGGCTCATGCTGGTGAAGCCCGAACCGGAGAGGATGATCTCCTGGCCCGGCACGCCACTGGTCGTCAACAGGTTGTCGATCGATGGCGGCGGTTCGGTGACGACGACGAAGTTGCGGACAGTCACATCCGAACCCGCGGGGTTCTGGATTGTGATCGGACCCGTCGTGGCATCCAGCGGTACGAAGGCTTCAATCCGTTCGCTCGGCGTGCCGACATCCAGCACGGTGAATTTGCTGGTGGGTTGTCCGTTGAAGAGGACCTGGAGCGTACCCCCGAAATTCTTGCCGGAGATGGTCACCAGCTGACCCGTCGTTCCCGAACTTGGGGTGAAGGTCGAGGTATTTTCGAGAATCGGCTGCGGGGTCGGCAGGATGACCACTTGGAGCGCGTTGTTGATCGTACCCGACGGTGGGAAAACCCCACCGGCGGAGCTGACCTGAATCGTGCCGGTGACGGCCCCTTCGGGTACCGTGACTTGCACGGTGGCGTCGTCGATGATCTTGAACTTGCCCTGGACGAGCGAAGTACCGTCTTCCGTCGCGAAGAACGAGACGGCCGTCGTGCCGAGAAGGTTACGACCGCGAAGGGTGAGCGTGGTACCAACTTGAACTTCCGCGCCACGGACAGTCGTCGGTGATGCCCCGTAATCGTCGGGATCGATACCGGAGAGGTTCTTGAAGTTGCCGGCCGAGTCGCGGCGCGGCGCGGTGGCGCCGAGGTCCACGATGCTGATGCCGCCGCCCGCCACGCCGCCGATGAAGTAGTTCGGCGAGTAGTGGTCGTAAAAGATTGGGACGACGAAGTCGCCGGCTTCGCCACGCGGCGTCGGATTGGGGCGGAAGTCGGTCTTCGACGGGTTCGGCGTCTCGCCGATGCGCACGCCGTCGTGCACGTTGAATCGGATCAGGTTCGCGCTGTCCGGGGTGAGCGGGTTGCCGATGATGTTGCTGAACGCACCGTTGAAAATTTCGATGCCGTTGTGGTTCGGAATCGCCTTCTCGCCGGTGACGTCCGTCCCGATGAAGTTTCCTTGCACGAGGTTCTTGGATGTGCCCGGGTCCATGATGCGAATGCCGGGGCCGACTGCGGCGCCGGTAAGGTCGCGTTCGCGGCCGCCGCCATCCGGCGCGAGGATGAAGTCCTTGCGATATTCGGGCGTTCCGGAAATGACGTTCCGGTTGATGTCCATCGTGATCGGGATGCCGCCGGGCGGGTTGGCGTTGTTGAAGCGGATAATGCTTCCACCCGCGCCGATGAGCCGGCCGCCGCCATCCACCAGCGGGACGCCCGCGGCGTCCGTCGTACCCCCGATGATGTTGTTACTCGCCCCGCCGATGAGCGTGATGCCGCTGATGACGTGCTTCGCGTCGCCGCTATTGGGCACCGGACCGGCGTTCGTCAGTTCGTCCGGAGTGCCCGGTGGCCGAGCCTGCAGAATGATTGGGTCCTTGTTCCAGCTCAGCGTGCCCGTGATGTCGGTGTTGATCCAGTTCCCCAGGATCATGTTGTTCTTGGCGTTCACCCCGACGAGGTTGATTGCCGAACCGGGGAACCCGGTGATGACGAAGCCTCGAATGACGTTGTTCTGGCCGCTGACGTTGAAGGCGCCGATCTCGTTCGGGAACGCGCCTTTGTTCGGGTTCGGGAGAAGTTGCACGAGCGGCCGCGTGCTGGTCACGTCGACGCGTGGCTGTGTCGTCGCGTCGATCGTCACGCCTTGCGGGTCGGTGAGGTCGGGCAGCGTCGTTGCGAGAATGATCGGGAAATACTGCACCGTCGGATCGTTTGGCAACGTCGGCAGCGACGGACTGATCGGAATGTTGAAGACAATGTCGTCGTGGCCGGGGTTGTTGTTGGCCGCCAAGATGGCCTGACGCAACGACAAACCGCCCCCCTGGTCGGTCACGCTGTCCAAGATGTTCGTCACGACGAACGTCGCCGGAACGGAACGGTCTTCGAGCTGGACGAACTGCGGCACGGTCCGGGTTTTGGCACTCGGCCGGGCTTCCGCCGCTCCGTGACCAAACAACCGCCGCGTAATCCCGCGAAACCGGGCGAACCGAGAACCCATGGTTCGATCCTCTTGGACGACTTCGAAACGAGTACTGTACGGTGAACGTCCGTCGCGCATTTAGACGGTTCCGCAGGGTCGGCGGATTGGCCGCCAGCCCCCTTTTACGCGCGATTCGCGCGCGTTCTCCCGTCGGCGACGGACTGCGTCGATAGACTCTAACCGATGGAACGGATCGGACTGCGACGGAATCCCCGCGTAGGGCGAAAAATCCGGTCGGCCCCCACGCGGCGGAGCAGTTGCACGCTTCGCCCCGACCGCGGGGCTTGAACCTGTCCCGGCGATTCCCGCAGTCGTAGCGCCGGAACCGCTCCAGTGGCGGTGATTCCGGCGGTCGCGTGCCGTTTTTCCTCAAGTTCCCGCCGGGGCCTGTCGTGACGCCGCACTCCGCCCTCGCCGACGGCCGCCTCGCCGACGCCCTCGCACTACAACTCACCGTCGCGGAATCCGGCGATCCCGCTGCGTTCCTCCTGCTCTTCGAATTGCAACTCCTTGCCGAACGGCACCGTGACGCCTGGGATACCCTCGGCCGGATCGCCAGCGCCAGCGCCGACTGGCCCGCCGCCCGCCGATGGTATCGCCATCTCGTTCGCGCCGCGTACCGCCGCCATCGGACGCAACGACCGGCCTTTTTGGGCGAAATCCCCCGGCACGCCCGATACCGCCTCCGCGCCCGCGATCCCGCGCGCGCGCTCGCCGCCATCGATCGTGCCGACGCTGCGGCACCGCATCTCGTCGGCCACGTCGACGGCCGCGAGTTCGATGGCCTCCGCGATGCCGACGATCGCCTCGCCTCCGTCCTCGAAGTATTCGTCGATTCCAGTTATTGCTGGCTGCCGTGGGAAGATGTGCGCCGAATCGAACTCGCACCCGCGAACCGCATCTTCGAAAGCGCATTCCGCCCCGCGCACCTCCGGCTCGCCAGCGGCGACGAACTCGCCGCCGTCCTACCACTCGTCTACGCCGGCGCCGACGAGGACTGGCAGCGCCTCGGCCTCGATACCGATTTCGTATCGACTGACGCGGGTCCTCCCCGCGCGGTCGGCGCAAAACTGTTATGGTTAGGCGAGGAGGAGATACCACTCGGCGAGATTCGCCAACTGGACGTGCGGCCGTGGACCTGATGCGGGTCAGCGCCGCGGCGATCCGTCGAAGACGGTGGCGCCGGAATGCGATCCGACGGCGATGATGCGCTGGCCGTCGGTGCTGAATCGCACGCGGTGCACCGGCTCTTTGTGCGGGAGTTTCAAGCCGATCGCCTCCAGACCGGTCCGTACATCCCAAACCTTGACGGCGCTGTTCTCGCTACCGCTCACGAGTCGGTCGCCGGCGGCATTGAACGCCAGCGACGTGACGCCGGCGGAATGGGCCGCGAGTTCGTGGTGCGGCACGAGGCGGACCGGCTTCTCGCCGATCGTCTTAGGCACGTTCGCGAGTTGGATCTGCCACGAGCCGATCGCGTGCGCGACCTGGCTGCCGTCGTGGTTGAGCGCGAGGGGTCGGATCATCACGTGCGGCGTGTGCTGCGTGGGCATCACGGCGATCTCCCGTCCGCTGTCCACATCGTAGATCTTCATCGCGAAGATTCCGTTGCCGATCGCGACACGCTTTCCGTCGCCGGACAGCGCGGCCATCGCCTGGTGCTGGAACGGGATGCGCCGCACGATTTCGCCGGATTCGACATCGCAGATCACGACATCGCATTTGACATCTCCGGTCGGTTGCACAGCGACGAAGCGTCGGCCGTCCTGCGAGAAGGACGTGCTGAACCGCAGGACGCGAGGGATCGGGAGCTTGCGGATGAAATCGCCGGTCTGCCCGTCGCGCAGTTCCACCGAGCCATTTTCATCGGAAACCGATACGGCGACGAGCTTTCCGCCGGGCTGAAAGCAGATGTCCGAAATCTGCCCGTCGACATTGAGCATGGGGGCTTGAAACGTGTTCGTCTCGCGATCGTGGATGGACAGCCCGATCGGATTGCTCGATGATGCGAGTGCCATGCGGCCTCCGTCGTCGCTCACGGCACCGGGAACGAGGCTAGCCCTCGGCAATGGGTAGTGCCGAATCGGGCCTTCTTTCCTGAGCGACCAAATGATCACTTCACCGGCCTTGTCGATTGCGAGCAGGCGCTCGCTCGCCGGGTCGAAGAGCAATTGCTGGATGATGGTCCGATGGCCGTGGTATCGCCGGACGAGTTCGCCTTGGCTCCACAGCGAGATTTCGCCCCCTTCGCCGACCGTGGCAAGGTACCGGCTATCCGGCGAATACGCCATTTGGAAGAACAAGCCGGTGTGGACGGCGGTATGAACGCGCGCGGTCGATTCGTCCTGCCCGACAGTCCAGAAGACGACGTCGCCGCCATTGCGGATGAACGCGGCCGAGCGACCGTCTGGCGACAGGATACCCTGATTATGCGTGAGGATTGCCGGCAGATTCCGCGGCTTGAAGTGCCCGCGAACCGTGCCGGTATACGGTTCCCACACCGTAAACTGGATGTAGTTGTCGGCGTCGGTGGTCATGACGAGGGCGAGCCGACCGTCGGCCGAGAGCGAGAGGCTCGGAATCCCCGGTGTGCGGAGGGGCAAATCCTTGAGGACCTTGCCGTTCTTGAGGTCGAGGGCGGTGGTTTTCGCGTCCTGCCCGTCGCCGTGGACGATCGCGGTCGAATGATCGAGCGAGAGGTGGCCTTCGAAGAACATGCCGGAGAACTCGTTCCACCGGCCGAGCAGTTTGCCGGTCGTCCGGTCCCAGAGTCGGGCGGTGCCGTGTTTGACGAAGGATTTGCGGTTCGGATCGAATTCGTGATCGGGATTCGGGGACGTTTCCAGGATGCGGGTACCATCGGTTGAGATGGCGAACATTTCCAGGTTGTTCGCCTTGAAATGGAGCCGGGGCGCGCCGGGTTCGGAAATGACGCGCCCGTTGGTCGCGTCGCGGAGAATGACGGCACGGCCAAGGTCGAGTGTGACGAGTTGTTGCGGGTCGGTCGAGAAGCCGACTTTATGGCATTCCGGAATCGTGAACCGGGCAATTTCGGGATGAATCGTGCGGTAGGTGTGCCACCATGCCCAGCCTCGCAATGATTCGGGGCATTGTTTGAGGAGTCGATCGGCGCGCATCGTATTGCGGTCGATCGCCTCGCGGTACGCCAACGAGACCTCGTGGAAATACTTGGTTTCGACGAGTTGCTTCTGTGTGCCGGCGAGTTGCTCGCGTGCCTGTGTTTCGTTCGCGAGCGCCCCGGCGAGTTGGTCGCGCGCCTGTACCGCCTCGCGTCGGGCGCGATCGGTGTTCGTTTGTTCTTCCATCAGTGCCGCGTTCGCCGTTTCGGTCTTGCGCTGGGATTCCACGGCCTTCCACCAGAGCGACGTGACGACGGAGCCGACGACCACGAGGGCGAAGACCGCGGTGCCGAGGGCGTACGCGGTCGCGACCGCCGGTCGGCGCTTCGCCCAGCGCGCGGCTCGCTCGATCCGCCCCGGCGGCCGCACCGACACCGGCTCGTGCCGCAGAAACCGCAGCAGGTCGTCCGCCAGTGCCGCCGCCGTCGTGTAGCGGAACGCCGGATCTTTCTCCAGGCACTTCAAACAGACACGCTCGAGGTCCGCGGGAATATTCGCCCGAAGTGTTCGCGGCGGCGGTACCGGGTGGAACAGCACGCGGTTGATGATTTCCCAGCTATCGCCGTCGCGGCCGCACGGCGGTTCGCCGACCAGGCACTCGTACAGGATCACGCCGAGCGCGTAGATGTCCGCGGCTGGGCCGGCATACTTCGTGCGCCCGCTCGCCTGCTCCGGCGCCATGTACGCCGGCGTACCCATCACCGCCTGCGTTCGCGTCAGGTTCGACGCCACGCGCTTCGCCAGGCCGAAGTCGGTGATCCGCGGTTGGCCCTCGGCGTCGAACAGAACGTTACCTGGCTTCAAGTCCCGGTGCACCACGCCCTGCTCGTGCGCCGCCTGCACCGCCCGCGCCAGCAGTTCCACCAGCGCCGCCGCATCCACCACGCTCGTCGGAGTCGTCAACCGCGACGACAAAGTACCGCCGGGTAGGTACTCCATCGCCATGTAGGGCCGACCATCCACCTGCGAGAATTCGAAGACCTGCACGACATTGGGGTGCTGGATCGCCGCGACCACCTCCGCCTCGGCATAGAACCGTACTACCTCGATCGCGTCTGTGGGCACATCCGGCGGTATCATCTTGAGCGCGACGGTCCGTTTCAGTCCTTCGTGAACGGCCTTGTAAACGACGCCCATTCCACCCCGACCGACTTCTTCCAGCACGCGATAGCCCGGCACCTGTGGCAGGACCGTCGAGCGCGGCAACGCCCCGACCGGAGGTGGCGTGTGCGCCGGGGCCGGAAGATCGTGGATGTTTGACGACGATTCGGCGACATTCGCCGGGCGGCAGCGCTGCGTCGCGTCGGGGCGGGGTCGGTCGGTCGGCGACATGGCACCTCGCGAAAGGGGTGCCGAAGCATAGTTCACGCCGCCGCCCCGCGCGGCCGCGCCAAAAATGTTAATTTGAGAAAATCAAACTGCCCGTCCACTTCGATCGGAACGTGCGGAAAGCAAGGGTGCGTTTCGACGACTGCTCCCGCATGCATCGCTCACGGCTTCTGGCCGCGTGCCGTGGACAGGGTCGCACGGCGCCAGTCGTCGTCCAGCGCCTTGATCGACGAATAACCGTACTGCCGATCCAGCGCCTTCTCCAGGCCGTAGCGGGACGCGTCCATCAGGAAGATGCGGAAGGTGTTCGCGTCTTTCCGCTTCACGAGGTGTTCGACGAGCGAGGCACTCTCGACGTAGTACGCGGTCACGGCCTCCGGTTTCGGCGGGCCAGTCAGATCCAGGAACGCCGAAACGGAATACAACTCGCCGGCGCGGTGGCAGCGCTCCAGCGTACGCTGGCAGCGCTCCGATTCCGACGTCGTCGCGAGCACGGCCATGCCGATCGCGGCCCACGCGGGCGGCGCGCGGTCCGGGAAGAGGTCCGCGAGGATCACGTGCGTCAGCTCGCGCGGCAAGGCATCGTCACCGGCAGTCGCATCGTCGGCACGCAGGTCGATCCGCCGATCGCGTACCTGCTTTGCCTCGAACTTAATGAACGCGTGCCCGGTGGCCTCGGCCGGCTGCTTCGTGGACGCCGCGAACTCGGCCGCGGTCGGGTGCAATACGAGATCGCACTTCGCCGCCCACGCGGACACCTTCGGCGACGCCCAGCGCGTGAAGATCGCCAGCCGCGCCGCCTCGGCCTTGGCGAGCAGGTCGCGGGCGAGGTCCGGCGTGCCCTGGAATCGGATCCGGAAGTTCTCGGAATCGATCGCGGTCCAGCGGCTCTCGGCGATTTCCGGCGACTTCGGCTTCGCCGGGGACGGTCGTCCGCCGACGTCCTGAATCAACTTCCGCCCGGCGGCTTGCAACTCGGCGTGTTCCGGCGCGAGTGCGAGTGCGTCCTCGATCTCCGCGACGGCGACCGCCGTCGCGGCGGCGTCCCGCGTCGACTGGTTCCAACCGTCCGCCGCGAGTTTCACGCGGCAGTATGCCCACGCTGCGAACTGATCCGCCGTAAACGGCTCCTTCGCCTCGTGCGCGCGGCGAAACAGCATCGCCGCCTCCGCGTAGTTCTTCGGGACTCGGCTCGCGGCCTGGAATAGCTCCCCGGCCTTTTTCAGCGTGTCCGTCGGCTCGCGCGGTTTCGCCTCCTCGATCGTCGGTGCCGGCACCGGATCCGCTGCGGCCTTCGCCTCCGGCGTGGGGTTGGATTTGTTCAGGATCGCCAGCTTCGACTCCAGGTCGGCGATGCGCTTGGCGTCCGGCGTTCGCGCGAGCTTCTGCTTCTTCAACTCCTCGCCGTAGGCTTGCCGAAGCATCGTCAGAAAATCGGCGTCGCCGTTGATCTTCGCGAGAACACCTTCAAGGGCCGCCGTGGCGTCCGCAGGTTGTCCCGCCGCGAGATGCGCCTTCGCCTCGGCCATCGCCCGCTGGATCGCGAGCGTCTTGTCGAGGGGTGTCGGTTCGGCGGCGAGCACCAACCCGGCGAACGCGAATGATGCGAGGGCGATTCGAAACATGGCGGCATCCCGGCCCGGCCGGCGCGACTCCTTCGCGCGCGAAGCGGACGCACAGATGTACTCAAAATCGATTCGTCGGGGCAAGACGAAGCCCACCGGACATTGCCGCGCCGCACGGTTCCATACGATTGCAGCATGAGTAACGGAATTCTTGCCGACGGCTATCGATACGCGGGCATCGTGAGCGGCCTCCGAAGCGAGCCGAATCGACGGGACCTCGCGGTGATCGTATCGGATCGCCCTGCCGCTGCAGCCGGGGTGTTCACGCAGAACCAGGTCTGTGCCGCGCCGGTGCAGGTCAGCCGGGCCCGCCTGCCGCGCACGGACGCTCGCGCCGTCGTCGTCTGCTCCGGGAACGCGAACGCCTGCACGGGCGAGCAAGGCCTGGCCGACGCGCGGCGGATGGCGGAATTGGTGGCGATGGACCTCGGCTGTTTGCCGGAGCAGGTGCTGGTGGCGAGCACGGGCGTGATCGGCCGGCCGTTGCCGATGCCGATTCTGGAGGCGGGGATACCGAAGGCCGTCGCGGCCGCGACGCCCGGCGCGGCCGCGCTGGACGACGCCGCACATGCGATCCTCACCACCGATACGAAAGTCAAACTTTCGTCGCGCCGGTCCGGTGGCCACGCCCTCACCGGCTTTGCGAAAGGGGCCGCGATGATCGGCCCGAACATGGCCACCATGCTCGGCTTCGTGATGACCGATGCTCCCGTCGCCCCCGCCGACCTGCATCGCATCCTGAAGGCCGCCGTCGAACCGACCTTCAACTGCATCAGCGTCGAGGGGCACACCAGCACGAACGACACGGTTTTCCTGCTGGCGAACGGGACCGGGGCGCATCTCGCCGGCGCGGCGCTCGACGCCTTCGCCGCCGACGTGCTCGCTGTCTGCGGGGACCTCGCGAAACAGATCGCGGCCGACGCGGAGGGAGCGAATCACCTCATCACCATCAATGTGGTCGGTACGCGCACCGACGCCGAGGCACGGACGATCGCGAAGGCGATTGCCGAAAGCGCGCTCGTGAAGACGGCTGTGTTCGGCGCCGACCCGAACTGGGGGCGTATCGTGTCGGCGGCGGGCTATTCGGGCGTGCCGTTCGAGGAACGGGATTTGTCCCTGAAAGTCGGGCCATACCTGCTGTACGAGAAGGGTACTCCGCTGCCGTTCGATGCCGCGGCCGTCTCGGCCTACCTGAAGGCGAATCGCGATATCCCATTCGACCTGACCTTGACGCTTGGTTCGGGCCGTTGCACTTTCCACACCTGCGACCTGACGCACGAATACGTCTCGTTGAACGCGGACTACACGACGTGACGCCGCTCCTGAAACTCGACGGCCTCCGCCGCGAATTCGGCGATTTCACGGCGCTGCACGACCTCACCTTCGAGCTGCCGCCCGGGCGCATCGGCCTGCTCGGCCCCAACGGCGCGGGCAAGTCCACGCTCCTGAAGATTCTGCTGGGCCTGATCGCTCCCACCGCCGGCACCGGTGCCGTCCTCGGCGAACCCCTCGGCGGCGACTGCGACTCCGCCAACAACTGGCGGCTCCGCCGGCTCATCGGTTTCATGCCCGAAGCCGAAGCGCTCGTCCCGGGCCTCACGGGCGTGGAATACGTCACCCTCGCCGGCGAACTCTGCGGACTCGGCCGACGCCAATCGCAACGCCGGGCGCACGAGATCCTCGGCTACATCCAGCTCGAAGAGGCCCGCTACCGGCGTGTCGAAGAATACTCCGCCGGCATGAAGCAGCGCGTCAAACTCGCGCAGGCGCTCATCCACGACCCGCCGCTGCTGCTCCTGGACGAGCCGACGAGCGGTCTCGACCCCGCCGGTCGCGACGCGATGCTGAAGTTGATCGCCGAGCTGGGCCGCGACCACGGGAAGTCCGTGATTCTCTCGACGCACCTGCTGGCGGACGTGCAGGCGGTGTGCGAGCGCGTGGTGATCGTGGCCGGGGGTCGCGTGCGCGGCCTCGGCACGGTCACGGAACTCTGCGCCGTCCGCGCCGACCGCGTGCGCCTGCGCGTCGCCGGCGACCTCGCGCGCTACCGCGCGGCGCTGGAAGCCGACGCGGTCGCGATCGTCGCCGACAATGGCCACGGTGAATGGCGCGTGCAGGTGCCGGCCGGCTGGACGAACCGCCAATTCTTCGAATTGGCCCGCGCCGCCGACGCCATCGTCCGCGCCATCCTGCCCGACGATGAAACGCTCGAAGAGTTGTTCCTGCGGATGGTGCAGCCGGACGCGCGGGGCGACTAAACGGTACCGGCGCGAACCCGGTTCGTCTTTCCGCCGCCACCGCGCCACCCTCCGGCGGAACGACGCCCGAATTCCGGAAGCGCCATAGCCCGATAACGACTTGCGACGATTTCTGGGTCAAAAAGCAATCACCGACAATCCCCGCGACCGCCATAATCGGGTCATTGATCGGCAAGTTGATCTGCGAGGTGCCGTATGCGTTCCGTTTGCGTCTTCTGCGGTTCCGCCTCGGGCGGGAATCCGGTCTTCGCCGAAACGGCGCGGGCGCTGGGCACGGAACTGGCGCGCCGCGGTCTCGCGCTCGTCTACGGCGGCGGCCGTATCGGCCTCATGGGCGAAGTCGCCGTCGCCGCCAAAGCCGCCGGCGGCACCGTCGTCGGCGTCATCCCCGAACGCCTCGCCGCCAAGGAGATCGCTTACGACGACGCCTCCGAGTTGATCGTCGTGAACACCATGCACACGCGCAAGGCCATCATGGCCGACCGCGCCGACGCCTTCATCGCCCTCCCCGGCGGCTTCGGCACGCTCGAGGAACTCTTCGAGATTCTCACCTGGGCGCAGCTCGGCATTCACGCCAAGCCGGTCGGCCTGCTGGATGTCGCCGGCTTCTACACCCCGCTTCTGGCGTGGCTGGACCAGATCGTCAGTGCCGGCCTCCTCAAACCGAAACATCGGGATTTGCTCATCGTGCGAACCGACGAGACCGCGTTGCTGGACGCATTGAACGACTGGCGGCCACCGACGCCGACGGAGAAATGGATGACCCCGGCCGGCCGCTGATCGTCCGCTTCCAAGTGTGCGTTCCCTTTGTTGGTGGGGCATTCGCCGACTTCGCCGGCCCTCTTCAGTCCGAAGGCTTGGAAGTCTGATATTCTTCAGTCCGAAGGACTGGGAGTGCTCAGCCCAGGGCGAGCCGCTTCGGCGACGCCCTGGGTTACGGCCGGCACCCCATGCAGTCTGAAGGATTGC
Source organism: Gemmataceae bacterium (assembly GCA_019636445.1). Taxonomy (GTDB): domain Bacteria; phylum Planctomycetota; class Planctomycetia; order Gemmatales; family Gemmataceae; genus Limnoglobus. The sequence goes on from JAHBXO010000037.1 coordinate 51,457, forward strand.
GACAGTGACTTGAACGAGAAACGTCTTGTCTCAGCCTTTCAGGCTGGGCGTTGATTCCCGTGAAACCCAGGGCGTCGTCGCAAAGCCTCCTCG
>JAHBXO010000038.1 GCA_019636445.1 Gemmataceae bacterium
CGGTTCCGCCGCCTGCGGGACAAACTGCCCGACCTGGGGCCGGTGACGAGCTACCTGTACCGGCACGCCTTCACCACCGACGCACTGGTGAAGGGAGTAGGTGTTGCCCAGGTCGCCGAACTGCTTGGGCACACGTCGACCGACATGGTGATGCGGCACTACGCCAAGCTCGGAGCCCATGTCGGGCACATGTGTGAGGCCGCTGCAAAAGCCACGTCCGATTGACTTGCTTTCAAAATCGAAGATTGAATCGCTCGATGAATCTCCGTGATCAATCAATCAATCGATCAATGATGTCACGAAGAAATATCCCCCGCCCGCGGCAACGGGCGGGGGACGATGGCGCGAGCCTTCCGGCCCACCCGAGCATCGACTCAAGACTTGATGTGTTTCAATCCATCCTGATGAATGGGAGACGCGGCGACCCGCTGTGCTGCCAGGAAGGTCGTCAGATCGGATTCGTCGATCAGCAATCGACCGCGCCGACCGCGCCCGCCGATTCGAAAATGAACAAGGCGTTTTTCCTGACAAAGCTGGTAGATTACTGATCCGAGCGCAAGTAAAGCTATTGAACCTCCTCGCCGGGAAACGGCAATTCGCTGCGATCCCAAAGCGACCACAATAGGCCGGGAGCGAACTTCAACTCGACCAGTCGATTCACGATCTCCTCGTCGAGTTCCTCGAGGTCGCCCGGCGCGAAGTTCGCCAACTCCCCGTACTTCAACTACGACCAGACCGCCTCCACCGGATTGTGGTCCGGCGCCCACGGCGGCAGCATCTCCAGCCACAGCCGGCGGTTCTTCCGCAGGAACTCCCGGATCACGGGGCCCTTGTGGTTCGGACCGCGATCCCAAACCACGATCACCGGACCCCGCAAATGCTTGAGCAAATCGCGGAGGTAGTCCACGACCTTCTCCGCCGTGAAGAACCCGTCGGGCTCCGTGGCGAAGTAGAACCCCAACCGCCGAGTGCCCGGCGAGACGCTGATGCCGCCGATCACCGACACCTTCTTGCGATGGCCGCCGTCGGCCGCGAGCACGGGCGTTCGGCCTTGGAGCGCCCAGGTGCGACGCACCAGCGGATTGAGGAACAAGCCCGATTCGTCGATCAGGACGAGGTGGGCGTGGGTCTCCTGCGCTTTTTTTGGATGCGCGGCCAATCGGTCTTCACCCAGTCGGCGATGGCGTCGTCGTTGCGTTGACGGACCTTCTTCGCGGGTCGCTGGGGCGTGTAGCCGCGGTCGCGGAGCCATCGCCGCAACGAGGCGGGGTGGAACGTCACGTCGAAGTGCCGCCGGATCAGTTCGACGAGTCGGCGGGCGCTCCAGAGGTCGGTGCGAAAGCCGTGGGCCGTCGGCTTCTGGGCGAGCCACGCTTTCACCTGTTGCTCCTGATCCGGGGTCAGGTAGCGGGGCCGCCCCGGCGTGGGCTGAGCGGCGAGGCCGGCCTCGCCGTGGGCCCGATGGCGGGCCATCCATTTGGCCACCGTCACGGGGTGGACGCCGAGCGCCTGGGCGATGGCCGCCTGCGTTTGGCCGTTCAAGACCCGGGCGACCGCCTGTCGCCGAATCGCCTCGAGGGCGGACGCCGATCCTTGGCTTCTCATACACAGGCTGATAACCGCTCCCGGATAGCCATGCAATAGCTTTGCTTACGCTCGAATCAGTAGCCGATGTCGCCGTCCGGCCGCCAATGCCTCACAATAATCCCGCTGTTTCCGCGCCCAGAAAATGGAGTCCACCACAGTTTCCGGCCAGTCGCGTGCGGTGCCGGAAGCAGCTCGGCGGGCTGCTCAAAAGCTACTACCGCACCACGGTCTAACACCGGATTGGCCGCGACCGCGTCGCTCGCGTTTCCGGTTTGTACGTCACTTCATTTCTGTAATGGTCAGCTCACCATTCACGTTCGTAATGTGAACCTACCCAAGCCGGCTTCTGCTACGGGAAAAAGTCCTGGCGATCGAACCATGTCCGCCTCCTCCGGCACGAAGTCTTTCTCGCTGAAAAAACTCGAATAGTGGCGGATGTCCGCTCTCGTTTCAACTCCTCACTCTGTGGGCCAATTCCACCACAGAGGAGCGAATCATGAAACGAACCAATGAACGCAATCGAGCCCGTTTGACGTGTGAAGCCTTCGAATCGCGCGTGGTGCCGGCGGTCTTCCCGCTTTCGGCCGGCGCGGTCGCCATCAGCCCGGACGACGGCGGAATCCCGAAAGTGAAGATCGTCGATTCGAACACCGGCGAGGACATCGGCGAAATCCAGGCCTACGAAGACGCCTTCCGGGGCGGCGTCCGTGTCGCGCTCGGCGATGTCACCGGCGATGGCATCCGCGATGTCGTGATCGCGCCGGGTGCCGGCGGCGGGCCGCGGATCCGCATCGTGGATGGCCAATCCGGCAAGACGCTCAACGACTTCTTTGTCTACGAGCCGAGTTTCACCGGGGGCATTTCGGTTTCCCTCGGCGACATCGATGGCGACGGCCGCGACGACATCATCACCGGCACCGGCAAGGGCGGCGGCCCGCGTGTCCGCGTCCTCGACGGCGCGACTTTGGGTAACGATGTCCTCAAGGACTTCTTCGCCTACGAGGATTCGTTCCGCGGCGGCGTGCTCGTGTCGTCCGGCGATACGAACGGCGACGGCCGCGACGACATCGTCACCGGCACGGGCATCGGCGGCGGGCCGCGCGTCCAGGTCTTCTCCGGCGTCGACGACCGCGTGCTCCGCAACGAGTTCGCCTACGAAGATTCGTTCCGCGGCGGCGTGCTCGTGGCGACCGGCGACACGAACAACGACGGCCGCGACGACATCATCTGCGGCACCGGCCCCGGCGGCGGACCGGTCGTCCGCGTGCTCAGCGGCGACGACGGCCGGGAACTCTCCTCGCTCTTCGCGGACGATTCCTCGTTCCGGGGCGGCGTGCGCGTCGATGCCCGCGACGTGGACGGCGACGGCGACGACGACGTCATCGCTCGCGTCCGCATCGGCAACGACGACGCCCTCCGGTTCTTCGACGGCGCGACCGGTTCGTTCCTCCGCTCCATCAGCCGGGTCGTGGACGACAACCCCTCGCCGAACGATCTGCTCCCCGGCAGCGGAAGCGGCGTAGTGTCCGGCGTGGCCACCTACATCGAGGGAACACTCGTCTCCGTCGATGCGACAGCGGGCACGGCCACGATCCAACTTCGGAACGGCACGACCGCTACGGCGCAAGCCGGCCCGGGGACCGAGATCAAACGCGACAAGCTCCGCGTCGGTTTGGCCGCTTTCGTGATCGGCGACAAAGTGGAGGCCCTGATTGGGCCGAACGCCATCGCCTGGGAGATCGAGGCAAAATCCCCGGCGTTCCAGGAAGGCCAGAGCGGCCGCGACGACGACTCGAACGATGACGGTTCCAATGACGATGACGGTTCGAACGACGACGACAATGACGTCGAAGTGGAAGGAATCATCGTCGCCGTCGATCCGTCCGCTGGCACGGTGAGCATCCGCTCCCGCAGCGGCACGGAGGTGCTCGTGACGGCGAATTCGACGACGAAGATCGAGCGGAACGACGCTCACACGACTCTGGCGGCGTTCCAGGTCGGCGACTTCGGCGAAGCCGATGTGGGCACGGACGGGTTCGCCACGAAGATCGAAGCGGTGCAACTGTGACAGCCCGGACCCGGCGGGTACAATGACTGTCTGTCATTTCCAGACCCGCCGGGAAACCCCGATGGACGAATCGACGCCGACGACGGATCGTTCGCTCCTTCGGCGCGTTCGGACGGGCAGCGAAGGGGCGGCCGGCGAACTGCATCGTCGGTACGCCGATCGTCTACTGGCCCTGGCCCGCGCCCGGGCCGGTTCCGATTTGCGGGCGCGGCTGGACGCCGAGGATATCGTGCAATCGGTCTTCGGCAGCTTCTTCCGCGGGGCGAAGCGCGGCCTCTACTCCGCCCCCGACGGCGAGGAACTCTGGGGCCTCTTCCTCGTCATCGCGCTCAACAAGATCCGCGCCCAAGGCGCGCACCATCGGGCCGCCAAGCGAGACGTGCGTCGGACCCGCAACGACGACGGAGCGGATGTCGAGCGATTCCGAGTACCGGCCGACGACCAGTCCGCCTTCGACCTTTTGAGAATCGTGGTCGACGAACTCCTCGAAAGCCGGCCGGAATCGGTCCGCGACATCGTGCGACTGCGGATCGAGAACCACGAAGTCGCCGAGATCGCCGAGCGGACGGGCCGGTCGAAACGGACGGTGGAGCGAGTGCTCCAGGAATTCCGTACGCAACTGGCCAACGAACTGAAACCGATGGGCGATGATGGGCACGATCCTGCTCCCTGAGAACGACTTGGAATCCCGCGTCGCGGCCTTCGAAGCGGCGTGGAGTGAAGGCGGCCGTGCCGATCCCGCCCGGTTCCTCCCGCCGCGCGATCATCCCGAATTCCCGCGCATCCTCGCCGAACTGATTCGTGTCGATCTCGAATGTCGCGGCTCGCGAGGCGAATCGCCCCGTCTGCTCGATCACCGCCACCTGGCTCCGGACCTGTTTGGGAATGCCGAGTGGCTGGCGGAACTGGCATTCGAGGAGTACCGACAACGGCTGGCGCTCGGCGAAACCCGAAAGCCGGATGAATACGCCATCGAGTTCGGCATCGACGTGTCCGATTGGCCGGTTCCGGATTCGCTCTCCGGGTTCGCGTTCCCGCAGGTCGGCGACATCGTCGGAACCTATCGCATTCTCGAGGAACTCGGCCGGGGATCGTTCGGCCGCGTGTACCTCGCCGAACAGACCGACCTGGCCGGCCGTCGCGTCGCCTTGAAAGTCACGTCCCGCGGCGACGTGGCCGAACCGGAGACGCTCGCGCGGCTGCAGCACACGAATATCGTGCCGATCTACTCGACGCAGCGCATCGGCTCGGCTCGCGTGATCGTGATGCCGTTCCTCGGCTCGACGACGCTGGCCGACGTGATCGAAGAGCTGCACCGGATCGCAACGTGGCCCGCGACCGGAACGGTGTTGGCAAACACGATCGCCGGACGCGCCAGCCGCACGAAGGTCGACGGCGTTTCCCGCGCCGGTGCGCCGACGCCCCGGCCACGGTCGAACCTACCGCTCGAACAGTTTCGGAAGTTCTCGCATCCCGAAGCAGTGCTCTGGATCGGCTGGAAGCTCGCCGACGCCCTGGCGCACGCCCACGATCGCGGAATTCTCCACCGGGACATCAAGCCCGCAAACGTGCTGCTCGCGGACGACGGCGAGCCGATGCTGCTCGATTTCAACCTCGCGAGCGATGCCCGGGCCGAACAGGCCCGCGAATTGGGCGGAACACCGGGCTACATGGCTCCGGAGCAGCGCGCGGCGATGGAATCCGGGTCGGGCACCGTGGACGCCCGTGCGGACCTTTACTCGCTCGGGTTGGTCCTGGCCGAGTTGCTGGCGGGTCGAACACCGTCGCACGAAGTCGGGACCGAAGGCGACCTCCGCAAACGCAACGCCAGCGTTTCCCCCAGCACCGAGGCGATCGTCCGCAAGTGTCTACAGCCGAACCCGGCCGACCGGTACCCGGACGCGCATGCGCTGGCGGATGATCTGCATCGGCAATTGACGCACCGCCCGCTGCTGGCCACCACCGAGCCGTCCGTGCCGGAACGGGTCGCCAAGTGGCGGCGACGGCACCCCGTGCTGGCGTCCACCGGCAGCCTCGCCGCGTTGGCCATCGGCATCGTTGCCCTGCTCGTCATCACGATCGTGGAACGGGATCGCCACGTTCGCGAGCTGAGCGACCAGCGAGCGGCGCACCAGCAATGGACCGAGTTTCGCCAATCGCTGCCGGCGGCCTACGACGCGGCCGCGTTCGGAACCCACTCGATCGCCGACGAACGGATCAACGCCTTGCTCGACCGTTCCGGCGATCTCGCACAGTCCCGCCACCTCGCGGCGGCCGATCGAGCGGAATGGATCGATACACTCGGCGAGCTGATGCTGCTGAAATCCCGCCGACAGGCGAAACCCGAAGACGCGCTCGAATGGAACGAACGGGCCGAACGCACCTTTCGATTGTCCGGCGACGTGCCGCGCTCGGTGTGGCAGGACCGGCACACGATCGAAGCTCGCCGCGGCCGCGAACGGGAAGCCCGCGAGGCGCACGACCGCGCCTTGGCGACCGACCCCCGCGCGCGCGACTGGTATCTCTCGGGGTTGGCCGCCCGCGATTCCGGCGAGTGGATGGAAGCGGCCGCCCTCTTCGAACAAGCCGTCGCGTCCGACTCGCGCCACTATTGGTCGTGGCTCTTGCTGGGCGATGCTCGGACCCGGATCGGCCAGGACGACCGCGCGGAGGGTTGCTTCGACGCCTGCATTGCACTTAAGCCGGAACTCGCCATGGCCTATTACAATCGCGGTCTGTGCCGGCACCGGCTAAGCCGATTCGACGAGGCCGTACTCGATTTCACATCGGCTTTGGAACGGGGAGCCGAGCCGGCCAAGGTGTTGCTCGCGCGCGGTCAATCCCATGCCGCCAATCGGACATGGAACAAAGCGGACGCCGACTTCACGGCTGCGATCGAGAGCGGTTCAAAGGAAACGCGGCTGTACTTCCTCCGTGCCGATGCCCGAATGGCGAACGGGAACGTGGATGGGGCTTCACGCGATCGCAATGAAGGGCTACATCGAACCCCGACCGACGAACAAAGCTGGGTCACGCGCGGTCTCTATCGCGCTCGAACCGGCGACGTGACCGGCGCGATGGCCGACTACGACGAGGCCCGCAAACTCAACCCGGCGTCCTACTCGGCGCTCATGAATCTCGCCAATCTCCAGGACGAAAAGCTCCATCGCGAGGCGGACGCGATCCGAACGCTCGACGCATTGCTCAAGCACCACCCGCACGCGCTCCCGCCCCGCGCCGGCAAAGCCGTTCTGCTGGCGCGCACCGGCGACCGCGAACGGGCGTTGGCGGAAGCGGAGATTTGCCTCCAACGCGATCCACCCCGCGAAGTCCGCTATCAACTCGCCGGCGTCTTCGCGCTGACCTCGAAATCGGTGGCGAACGATGCGGCGAAGGCTTACGAATTGATGCGCGGTGCCCTGCGCGACGGCTACGGCTGGGATCTTCTCGCCATTGATCCTGACTTGAAACCGCTGCACGGACAGCCCGAATTCCAGCGCTTGCTCGAATCGGCCCAAACTCTCCGGACGAACAAGCCGTAGGATTCAGTGGCGGATCGCGGATTGGATTTCGACTCCGAATATGGTGCTGGAAACGAGAATCGAATGCGGAAACGGCGTCGGCTGAACTTGGAATCGCTCGATCGGCGCGACTGCCCCGCCGTGTTCGGCAATCCGTGGCCCGACCCGAACCTGACGCTCTCGTTCGCGCCGGACGGCACCTCGATCAACGGCGTCCCCAGTCGGTTCGATACGGCGCTTGCGAATATCCCGGCCGAGATGCGAACGAACGAAATCCTGCGAGCCTTTCAGGCCTGGGTCGCCGTCGCCAACGTGAACATCGGACTGGTCACGGATGCCGGCCAGCCGTTCGGCGCGGCCGGAACGGCCTTCAACGATCCCCGCTTTGGCGACATCCGCATCGGCGCGGTTCCGCTCTCCGCCGACAACGTCGCGCTTGCACTCCCCTACGATTTCGCCGCCGGCACCCGCTCCGGCGACGTGATGTTCAATTCCGCGCTCCCCTTCGCGATCGGTCCGGTCGGCGGATTCGACCTGTTCTCCGTGGCGCTGCACGAAGCCGGTCACGTCTTCGGCCTCGCCGGCAGCGCCGATCCGACCTCCGCGATGTTTCAGATCGCCGACCGCGTGCGGACCGGCCCGAACGCCGCCGATATCTCCGCAATGAGGATGCTCTACGGGCCGCGTCTGCCCGATGCGTTCGAAGGCTCCTTCGGCAACTCGACGATCGCGATGGCGAGCCAGTTGCGACCGGAGAACGGCGCCGAATTCATCGACATCTCGGCCGACCTCGGCGCACCCGGCGATGCCGACGTCTACGAATTCGAAGTCGACGATCTGGAAGGCGGCGCGTTCCTGGCCACGCTCCGAACCGCCGGCGTCAGTCTGGTCGTGCCGAGGCTTGAAATCCTGGATGCGACCGGAACCGTGCTGGCCACGGGAACCGGTGCCAGTCCCGGCCGAGGCGACATCGCTCTCGTGCTCGACAACCTCGAAAAAGGCGAAACCTACTTCGCCCGCGTGGTCGCCTCCGATCCGGTGTTCTCGGTCGGCCGATACGCCTTGGAATTGCGACCCGAGATCATCGACGACGACGACGACGAACTCGACGACGACGAAGTGGGCGAAGACGACACTCCGGAGACGTCCGATTCCCTCGAACGGTTGCCGTCGCTTGATGGAACCCGGCAGAACTTCTTCGTGGCCGCCAGCCTCAGCACGGCGACCGATGTGGACTTCTATCGCGTCCGATCCGCGCTGCCGTCGGGAACGCCGGCCGGCGCGCTCTCCGTCAGCGTCGTGGCCACCACTGCGACGATCGATCCGATCGTTGAAATCCTCGACGAACTCGGTGCGTTGCAATCCATCGTGATTGTCACGCGCGACGGAGGCGAAACGGCCGTGCAACTCCCGAACGCCGTCGGCAATCGGGATTATTTCGTCGCGGTGCGTCACGGCCGCAACTCCACCGGACCGGCCGGGAACTACTCGCTCGGCATCGACTTCGGCGGATCGCTCGTTCCGCTCGAAACCTACGCGACTGGCGAACTGACGCCGGCGGCGCCCGCGATCCTCAACGAACTGACCGTCGAAACCGGCCGCATCCTGCACCTCGTGCTGAAGCTCGAATCGACTCCGACACCGGCCGCCGCACGGTTCTCCATTTTTGACGGGCAGAATCGAACGATCGACACGCGACAGACCGCCGCGGGCGACGCCGCGAGCGCGAACATCTTTCTGCCCCCAGGCGTCTATACGCTCCTCGTGGGCGGCGGCGCGACCGACGGCGGACCAATGCCGACGATCCGCTATGTCGTCGAAGGCCTGACGCTGTCCGACCCGATCGGTCCGCAGGCGGTCGAGCCGGGAACGAACCCGCCGCCCGTCGTGCCGCCGCCGATCGTCGTCGCTCCGCCACGCCCCGCCACGCCGACGGTGCCCGTCGCGCCGACCGCGCCGAACATTCTCCTGATTCCGCCGACCGATCAGCCGATCGCCCCGACCTTGCGCCTGCGCCCGCTGGCGCCGCCGCCCGCGCGCACGACCGCGGCCGCGTCCGCAGGCACCGTCCGTTCGCTGAACCCCGACGGCACGGAACGATTCTCGTTCAACCCCTTCATGGACTACTCCGGTCCGCTCCGCGTCGCGGAGGCCGACGCCAACAACGACGGCATCGCGGACATCCTGGTCGGCACCGGTCCCGGCTCCGCCAGCCGCGTTGCCCTCTTCGACGGTCGGACGCGCGGCATCCTCTTCGACTTCGCGCCGTTCGAATCGACCTTCCTGGGCGGCGTCTACGTCGCGCTCGGGGACCTAACCGGCGATGGACGGGCCGATCTCGTCGTCACGCCCGACGAAGGTGGGGGCCCGCGCGTCCGCGCGTTCGACGGCGCCTCGTTCGCCCCCGTCGCCGACTTCTTCGGGATCGACGACCCCGCGTTCCGCGGCGGTGCCCGCGCCGCCATCGGCGATCTGAACAACGATGGCGTCGGCGATCTGATCGTCGCGGCCGGTTTCGCCGGCGGCCCCCGTGTCGCCGGCTACAACGGTTCGGCCCTGGCCGCCGGCCGGACCGAACGGCTCTTCGGCGACTTCTTTACCTTCGAGGAGACGCTCCGCAACGGCGTCTTCCTCGCCGTCGCCGATCTCGACGCCGATGGATTCGCCGATCTCGTCGCGGGCGGCGGTCCCGGCGGCGGACCGCGCGTCCTGGCGTTGTCCGGTCGAAGTCTTCTCACCAACTCCTATTCCGTCCTCGCCAATTTCTTCGCCGGCGACCCGACCGCCCGTGACGGCGTCCGCCTCACCGCCAAGAACCTCGACAACGATGGCCACTACGATCTGGTCGCCCATGTCGGCTCGCGCGTGATTGGCTATTCCGGAGCGAGCCTCTCGCCGAACGGCGTACCCGTGATCGTGTTGGAAGCGACGCCATTTGGCGGAAATCGCAGCGAAGGAGCTGTTGGCTAATCCAGAAACGAGACTGATCTGCTTCGAGGAACAAGATTTGTGTTTCAATGCGACTACCCCGCATATTTCACACAGTCTGAGCGGGTAAGAATAGCGCGACGGCTCAAGTGTTGGTACAAGAGGAGGTTACCACACCCAACCTCGTTCCCACGCCGGAGCCGTCACAATGACAGAGTGTACTACAACCCCACTCCCGTTTGCCAGCCTCCGACGACGCGAAATCCACGCCGACTTCTCCGCCGGACAAATCACCTCCGACGCCGACGCCCTCCTCCTCCGCGAGGCCGACAAACAACTCGGACTGATCGACGCCCTCAACGACGCCATCCCCGACCCCCGCAACCCCGGCCTCATCACCCACCCCCAACGCGGACTGCTCGCCCAACGCATCTTTGCCCTCGCCGCCGGCTGCGAAGACCTCAACGACCACCAACACCTCCGCGACGATCCCCTCTGGCAACTCGCCACCGAACACCCCGAAGTCGGCGGCGACGACGGCAAGGCCAACCCGCGCTACGTCGTCACCAATCTCGAAGGCGAACCGCAACATCTCTACGGGAACGTTTACTGCCGGCGGGGCGAGGCCGAGAACCGGATCAAGGAGCAGCAGTTGATGCTCTTCGCCGACCGGACGAGTTGCCACAGGTTCGTGGCCAACCAGTTCCGGGTCTTGCTGGCGGCGGCGGCGTACGTGCTGGTGTCGCACCTGCGTCGGGTCGGCCTGGCGGGCACCGAGCACGCGACGGCGACGGTGCAGACGATCCGGTTGAAGCTGATGAAGGTGGGGGGCATGGGTGCAGAAGTCGGCGCGTCGCTGGGTGGTGCGGATGTCGGGCGGTTATCCGTGGGCCGATCTGTTCGCGTCGGTGGCCCGTCGGCTATCGGGACCTCGGTTCGTCGGGAGTTCGTAGCGGGCCGCGAGATCGAGTGGGAGTGCCCCGGTCAACCCTGGGGGAAAGGGGGCGGTTCCGACGGCACGCCGTTCCGCGGAATCGAAGGCCGCAAACCGGTCAACGATCCCGCACCGACTGCAAGTGAAATCTCAGTGAAAGATGCGGGATAGCGGGTCGAATTCCGCGATGGGGGTTGTGCCAATGAGCCGGCGGACGTAGCCGACGGCCACCTTGAGGTTTTCGATTGAGGGGAGCAGGTTCCCGTCGGCGTCGCGGTAATACTTTTCAGCGTGCCGGGGAGAATCGCTTGATGGCTTCGTTGAGCGTGGTTTCGGTTGCGGAGTCGGCATCAGGGTAGATGACGTCGTTGGCCGCGAGAACGGCGACGATACGAGCGTATTCGGTTTTCGCTTGCTTGGTGCCAGACCTGCCGACGTAGAAATCTTTCGTGCGGCCGCTGGAGAGTCGAACCGTTACAATCGCTTGCCCGCTGGAATTGTATCGGCGGAGCGTGGGGATGGAATTGAGAGACCGGCGTATGGGTTCTCCGGGTTTTCCGGTAGACCACCGGATAACTCCCCGTTTTGAACCTCACTCCCGACCGTCGGAAAGTAAGCTTTTCGCTTGGTTTTCAAGACATTTCGCAAGAGCGGGTGATGGGACTTGAACCCACGACAACCTCGTTGGCAACGAGGTACTCTACCACTGAGTTACACCCGCCTGTGTCGATCAAAATATTACGGCCCCCGTCGACGGAATCAAGGGGAGTTCTCGCCGGATTTTGCTCACTTCCCCGCAACGGCCTCCACGTATTCGCTGGCGAACTCGAACTTGGTCCCCTCCCCCTGATGATTGGAGATCGTCTTCGCCACCTTGAGTTTCGCACCGGCATATCGGCCCGTGTCGGCGGTCACGAAGACATCCCCTTCCCAAAGCCACGGCAGCAACGGTTGCAGGTCGGCGGCGGCAGCCGGCGGATTTTCGAACGCCGTCGACACACCGATCACGGCGTGCCCATTTTGAATCGCCCGCAGTTTGTACGTTTGCTTCGCCGCGTGGGATTCACCCGTACCCAAAGGCGGATCGAGCTTCACAGCGAACGTACGGTCCCAGGCGGCGTTCACCTCGGCGGCTTTCTCCGGTAACAGCACCCGAAACGGCAGTTCGGCCTGGAGTCGGTTCACCGCCGATTCTCCACCGGTCGATTTCGCCTCGACTACGCCGCCGCGGTTGTCCACCTTGGCCGTTACGATCGGCACGTTCAGAAACGCGGCCATCTCCTTGGCGCCCTCCGGCGTCGCGGAGTCCATCACGATGGTTTCGGCGGCGATCTTGCCCCCCTTTCCAACCACCGGTTTCGTGATCTCCTGCTTCATCGCCGTGATGGTGAGGGTCAGCGTACCCACGCCGGCCGCGTCGACCTCCTTCACTTCCCAGCGTTTCGCCAAGGTCAGTTTGGTCGAATACACCGTCGTCTGGGGCTTCCCACCAGCCTCGATCGCAGCGGTTTCCGCAACGGTCGTGGAGTGAGAGACGGTATACGCGTGCTTTTCGCCGGCCTTCCAAAGGAACCGCAGCGGTTCGGCAGCGGACACTGGTGCCGCGAGGAAGACGATCGCGACGAATACCCGAAGCATGGCCGTTCCTCGATTGAAGGACGAAACGATACCGAGTATCGGCGGAGGTGGAAAGATCGACTCAACCGCGGAAAAGCCGGTTGATCGGTTCGCCGGTGGCGAGGCGGTGCGGGCGGGCCGTCGGGTCGCGGATTTCCGTTCCGGGATCGATGCCGAATCGCTGGAAGATGGTCGCGGCGAGGTCGCCGGGCGTGACCGGGTCGGTCGCCGGGAGGGCGCCGAACTTGTCGCTGGACCCGTAGACGGCTCCGCCGACGATGCCGCCTCCGGCGAGAAGGACGGAATAGCAATCGGGCCAATGGTCCCGGCCGGCGGTGCCGTTGACCCTGGGAGTCCGGCCAAACTCGCCCATCGCGACAACAAGGGTGCTGTCGAGCAGGCCGCGGGCGTCCAGGTCTTCGATGAGCGCGGCGAGTGAACGGTCGGCGGGCGGGAGCAGGTGTTCGCGGAGTTGCTGGAAGTTGTTCGCGTGACTGTCCCAGTTCTGGCCTTGTTGTTGGAAATCGTAGACGTTGACGAATTGTGCCCCGGCCTCGACGAGCCGGCGAGCAATCAGCAGGTTCTGCCCGCGCATCGTGCTGGCGTTCGCGATATTGGAAGCGGCACCGTACTTCGCGCGGACCTTTTCGGGTTCCCGAGCGATGTCCACCGCACCCCGAATGGCCTCCGATTCCATGAGGCGGTACGCACGGGAATAGAGGTCTCGGAACGGACTCTCGGCCCCCGTGCGGTCTAGCGATTCGAGTAGCAACTTTCGCGATTGCTCGCGCCCGGTGTCAACCTCTGCATTGGGCTGAAGACTCTCCACGCGATAGGTACGCGAATTCGGCTCCGCGATCACGTGCAATGGATCGTGGGCGGGGCCGAGGATGCCCGCCCCCTGGCATGGCACCGGGTGCACGTTGCGAAACGTGAACGGCAGCGAGGCGAATGGAATCTCGCGACCGCCCTTGCAGTGCGCCACAGCGCTGCCGTAGCTCGGGTAAAATTGTGGCAACGGAGCGAACAGTTCGCGGTCGGGTCCGTCGAGGGGCCGGCCGGTGAGTGCGTGGATCGAAGCCGAGTCGTGCAGGCGCGCCGCGTGGGTCACACTTCGAACGACGGCGATCTTGTGAGCGATCCGGGCCAGGTTCGGCACGTGTTCGGAGAAGACGGTTCCGGGCACGGTGGTGCGCACGGTCTTGAACTCACCGCGGACCTCGGCCGGGGCGTTCGGTTTTGGATCGAACGAGTCGATATGGCTCGGGCCGCCATAATAGAACACGAGGATGCAGGCGCGGATCGACTTCGCGGGTATCGATGGCGCGGCCGCCTGCGCCCGCCACAGCCCGCCGAGCGAAAGCCCAAGCGAGCCTGCGGAGAGTTGGAGAAACCGGCGTCGGAGCAAAGTCAGGTTCGAATTCACGGTCGAAACCGTCAGGCGGGATGACCTAGCTTTGCAGAACGGAGCCGGAAATACGAGTGAAAAATTGGAATCCATTGGTCTTGGAAATACTTTGGTCCGTTTGTGTTCGGATCAATTCAAAATGACCAATGCAAAATGTAAAACGAAAAGCTCTTAAAAGGATGAGTGTCTTGAAGATGCCCACGATTTTGGATCGGATCGTCGAAACGAAATGGCGCGAGATCGCGGAAGCCAAAGCGCGGCGATCCGAGCGAGAGCTGGAACAGGCGTTGGCCGACGCACCGCCAGTGCGGGATTTCGTCGCGGCCTTGGATCGTCCGGGAGAAATCCGCGTCATTGCCGAAGTGAAGAAGGCGTCGCCTTCCGCCGGAGTCATCCGCTCCGACTTTGATGCAGTTCGAATCGCGCGGTCCTACACCGACCATGGTGCCGCTTGCATCAGCGTGCTCACGGACGAACAGTATTTCCAGGGCAAACTCGAATACCTGACGGCCATTCGCGCCGCGGTGCCGACCCCCCTGCTCCGCAAGGAGTTCATCCTCGACCGTTACCAGCTTCTGGAGGCCCGTTTGGCCGGGGCGGATGCCGTGTTGCTGATCGCGGAGATCCTTCCCGGTTCGCGGCTGAAGGAATTGCACTCGCAAGCGCGGGATCTCGGATTGCATGTACTCGTCGAACTGCACGACGCACAGGAATTGTCCCGCGTGTTGGACAGCGGGGCAGTGCTTGTTGGCATCAATAACCGTGACCTGCGGACCTTCCAGACGCGGCTCGAGCACACGCTGGACTTGCTGCCGAAGATCCCGTCGAACGTGCTCGTCGTGAGCGAAAGTGGGATCAAAACGAGGGCGGATCTGGACCGGTTGCGAACCGCCGGTGCGCGAGCCGTGCTGGTGGGGGAATCGCTCATGCGGTCCCCGGACATCGGCGCGGCACTGGACGCATTGCGCGGCATCGTCTGACGCTGGCGTGGGAATCGAATTCGCCCGGAAATGCCGGGGGTTTCTTCGCGTTTTCCGGTGGTTGATCGAAGGGGGAATCCGTAGAAAATCAGCTCGAAACGGACACGCGGAGACACCCCGTTGGCCAAGGACAACCAGCCCCCCGCTCCCCCCGACGGCACGCCCCCGGCGGCTCCGGTCCCCGAAGTTCCCATCCTGCCCATCGACATTGCCGACGAACTCCAGTCCAGCTATCTGGCGTATGCGCAATCGGTCATGGTCAGCCGCGCGCTCCCCGATGTCCGCGACGGTCTCAAGCCCTCGCAACGTCGCATTCTGGTGGCCATGCTCGACCTCGGGCTGAACCCGAACTCCGCCACCAGCAAGTGTGCCGGCATCATCGGCGAGACGATGAAGCGGTACCACCCGCACGGCGACCTCTCCATCTACGCCACCCTCGTCCGCATGGCGCAGGACTGGGTGATGCGCTCCAAGCTCATCCACGGGCAGGGGAACTTCGGCTCCATCGCCGGCCTGCCCCCTGCCGCCCACCGCTACACCGAAGCCCGACTCTCGAACGTCGCCGCCGAACTCCTCGCCGACCTCGATCTCGACACGGTCGATTTCATAGACAATTACGACGGTAAATACCGCGAACCCCTCGTCCTGCCCAGCAAGTTTCCGAACCTGCTCGTCAACGGCTCCGACGGTATCGCCGTCGGCATGGCCACCGACATCCCTCCGCACAACCTCCGCGAAATCTGCGACGGCCTCATCCGCATGATCGACGAGCCCGACGTCTCCCCGCAGGCGCTGCTCGAAATCATCCCCGGACCCGACTTCCCCACCGGCGGCGTCATCATGGGCCGGCAGGGGATCGTCGACGGCTATAGCGGGCGTCGCTCGCGCATCCACCTCCGCGCCCGCGCCGAGATCTTCGAGGAAGCCAAGGGGAAAACGCCCAGCATCCTCATCCGTGAAGTCCCCTACGCGGTCACCCGTAACAAGCTGATGTCGGATATCGGCGAACTCGTGAAAGCCGACCGCATCCCCGGCATCACCGGCATCCGCGACGAATCCAGCGCCCGCACCGGCGAACCGGTCCGCATCGTGGTGGAGTTGAAGAAGGGCACCGATCCGCATCTCGTTCTGAACCAGCTCTACCAGTTCTCGCCGCTGCAATCGACCGTCTCGATCGGCCTGCTCGCCCTCGTCGACGGCAAGGCCGAGATGCTCTCCCTCTGGGAGATGATGCGGAAGTTCCTGGACCACCGCGTCGTCGTGATTCGCCGCCGGACGCAGTTCCTGCTCCGCGAAGCCAAGCGGCGCAGCCACGTGCTCGAAGGCCAGCTCATCGCGCTGTCGTCTTTGGACGAGGTCATCCGAATCATCCGCGCCGCGCCGAGCCGGGCGCAGGCGAAGATCGAGTTGCAGGGCATGGTCGTGGCGGCGAGCATCCTCGAACGCGCCCTGGGCGAGGATGGATTCGGCACGCTTCAGCGCGAACTCGGCATTACCGATTCGTACCGCATGACCGAGCAGCAGGCCGAAGCCGTCGTGCGGTTGCAACTCGGCCAGCTCGCCAACCTCGAACGCGACGAAATCCTCAAGGAATTCAAGACGTTGCGCGGACAGATCCGCGAATATGAGGAATTGCTCGCCGACGAATCGAAGATCTACACGATCATCCGCACCGATCTCGCCGAGATGCGGGACAAATACGGCAACGACCGCCGTACGGAAATCTCCGACGACGGCGGCACCGTCGACCTCGAAGACCTGATCGTCGACGAGCCGAACGTCGTCACGATGACCCACGAGGGATTCCTGAAGCGCATGCCGATGGACACCTACCGCGTGCAGGGTCGGGGCGGCAAGGGGGTCCAGGGCGGCACACGCGAGAACGACTTCGTCGAGCATTTCTTCGTCGCGTCGACCAAGGACTATCTCCTTTGCTTCACCGACAAGGGCCAATGCTACTGGCTGCGGGTGTTCAACATCCCGACTGCCAGCCGCACTTCGGCCGGGCGTTCCATCGCGAACGTCCTGCAACTGAAGGATGACGAGAAGATCACGAGTCTGATCCCCGTCAAGAACTTCGACGGGAATTTCTCGTTGACCATGGCGACAAAGCGCGGCCTCGTGAAGAAGACGCCGCTGGCGGACTACAGCCGCCCCCGCGCCGGCGGCATCATCGGCATCAACCTCGAAGAGGGCGACACGCTCATGGACGTCGCCCTCACCCGTGCGGGCGACGAACTGATCCTCAGCACCCGCAACGGCATGGCGATCCGCTTCGACGAAGCCGACGCCCGCGAAGTCGGACGCAATTCGAAGGGTGTCAAGGGGATCAACCTCGGCAAGGACGACGAGGTCGTCGGCATGGTCGTCGCCGACCCCGTCGGCTATTTGCTCACCGTCTGCGAGAACGGCTACGGCAAGCGGACGCCGTTCGGGCCGAACACCGCCGGCGACGCCGTCGACGAGGAGCCGGAGGAGACGCCGGCCGAGCCGACGGACGGTGAATCGGAAACCTCGCCCAGCGCCATGCGGTACCGCAAGCAGCGCCGTGCCGGCAAGGGCCTGCGCGACATCAAGACCAGCGAGCGCAACGGCCGGGTCGTCGCGATCGTTGCGGTGCGTGACGGCGACGAAATCATGCTGATCTCCAAGGACGGCATGGTCACACGCAGCAAGGTCGAGGACATCCGCATCGTCGGCCGCAATACTCAGGGCGTGCGCGTCATGAACCTCAACGAGAACGACAAACTCGTGACGCTCGCCAAGGTGGCCCAGGAAAACGTCGGCGAAGTCGCGGTGGACTCTCCCCAAGAATAAAACCGTATTCACCGCGGAGGACGCGGAGATCGCAGAGAGAAATCATTTCGTTCTTCTCTCAGCGATCCCCACGATCTCTGCAGTGAAAATCTTTGGAGCAACAATGCGCGTCCTCATCACCGGCGGCTATGGCTTCATCGGCGCCTGGATCGCCCGCAATCTCCTGGCAAAGGGGGCCGAGGTCGTCGTCTTCGATCTCAAGGAAGACCCCCGCCGCTTGCGCCTGATCCTGCCCGAATTCGAAGTGAAAAAGGTGCGGTTCCGCGCCGGCGACGTGACCGACCTGCCGGCCGTCACACAGGCGATCACCGACGAACGCATCACTCACATCATCCACCTCGCCGGCTTGCAGGTTCCGACGTGCCGCGCCGACCCGATGCTCGGCGCGAAAGTGAACGTCCTTGGCACGCTCGCCCTCTTCGAGGCGATCCGCGCCACCGGCAACCAAGTGAAGCGACTCGTCTACGCCAGTTCCGCGGCCGTCTTCGGCGGGCCGGACAAATATCCGGCGAATACCTCCCTCGGTGACGACGTGCCCCTCGTGCCCAGCACACACTACGGCGTCTTCAAGTGCTGCAACGAAGGAAACGCCCGCATCTACTTCCAGGACAACGGCGTGTCGAGCGTCGGCCTGCGCCCGTGGACCGTTTATGGCGTCGGCCGCGATCTTGGCATGACCAGCGAGCCAACGAAGGCCATCAAGGCCGTCGTCCTCGGACGCCCCTACTCGATCAGCTTCGGCGGCATGACCGATTTCCAATACGTCGACGACGTCGCCAAGACCTTCGTGAACAGCCTCGAGCGCCCCTATTCCGGTGCGAAGAGCTACAACCTCCGCGGTCAGGTCGTGCCGATGAAGGACTTCCATGCCGCCCTTGTGCGCGTCCTTCCCGAGGCCGCGAAACTTGTCACCTTCGGCACCACGCAGATCGCCATCGCCTACGACCTGAGCGATGACGGATTGCAAAAAGACCTGGGGCCAATGCCGAAGACCTCGCTCGACGACGGCATCCGCGAGACCGTGGCGATCTTCCGGCAACTGCACGCCGAAGGCCGGCTGGACGCCAGCGATCTGGATGCGCCGAAACCGCCCCCGGTCACCCTCGAACCGTGAATCCGGTTTATCGTTTCGACCGTATTCGATTTGAGGTACGTTGACCGCCACCGCCCAGGCGCGCACCATGGCCACAACTTACGACGCGGTCGAATACCCCACCCTGCCCCGCATTCTGGGGCACCCCAGCCACATCGCGGCCGTGGCGCGGATGTTCGGGGTGGCCGCCCCCCCGGTTGAACGGTGCCGCGTCCTCGAGATCGGGTGCGGCGACGGTGCCCACCTCGCGTCCTGCGCGGTGACCATGCCGGACGCCACGTTTGTCGGCTTCGATCTCGCCGCCGACGCCATCGCCCGCGGCCGGCAACTCGTCGAACGGGTCGGTTTGAAAAACATCCGACTCGAAGTCGGCGATATCACGACCTGGCAACCCGACGCCCCCTTCGATTACATCCTCGTCCATGGCATCTATTCCTGGATTCCCGATTTCGTCCGCGAATCGCTGATGACGCTTGTTGCGAAGTCGCTCGCGCCGACCGGCGTCGCCTGCATCAGCTACAACTGCTACCCCGCCGGTTACACGCGACAGATGCTCTGGGAGATGATGAAGTATCACATCGGCGAGCGGACCGACCCCGACGAGATGATCGAGAAGGCGCTCGAACTGGCGCGGTTCATCCAGTTCTGCCGGCCCAAGGAGCCGGACGTTGAACTGGAACTGTTCGACAACGACGTCGATATCGTGATCAACAAACAATTCCGGAACGTCCTGTTCCACGACGAGTTGTCCCCGACGAACCACCAGGTTCACTTTCACGAGTTCGCCGACGATGCGCGCCGGCACGGATTGCGGTTCGTTTCCGAACTGGAACCGCACGTCATGGCGAACGCGGACATGCCGAGGGAGATCGACGAACTGTTGCGCACGCTCTCGCGCGTGAATCCGGAGCGGCGCGAACAATACTTCGACTTCGCCTGCCTGCGTCGATTCCGACAGACGCTGGTGACGCGCGAGCCGCACGAACCCAAGGGCGTGCCGGACCCCGCCGCCATCCGCGGCCTGTACCTCACGGGCAACTGCGGCACCGACGCGATCGATTTCCACTCCGACAAGCCGATGACGTTCGCGGCGGGCACCACGGCAATCGACGTGATCGGGCCGATCGCCAAGGCCGCCATGGTGGTGCTGGTGGAAACCCGCCCGCGCCGGCTGTCCTTTCCCGAACTGCTCTCCGCGACGGCGAAGAAACTCGGCCGCGACGCCATCACCGACACGGAGGCGGACGAACTGGCCGCGGACCTCGCGATCGCGTGGACTAGCGGTCTCGTGCTGCTCAAGGCGTTCGTCCCGCGCTATGCGACCGAAATCTCCGAACGTCCTGTCGCCAGCCCTTTCGCACGCGACCAGCTCCGTCGCGAGCCGAATGCCACGAGTCTGCTTCACCTGGCATTGCGCTTTGACGATGCACCGGGGCGAAAACTTGTGCAACTGCTCGACGGCACGCGCACGCTGGACGATCTTGTCCGCGAGTTGAAACCCATCGTGCCCGCCGACAAATGGCCGGGCGAAGCCGAATTCCGCAAGGGTCTGGTAGCGAACCTGCGTATGTTGGCGCTGAGCGGCCTGCTCGTCGCCTGACGAACCCCATCGAGCCGGACATGACCACCACCTACGATGCCGTTTCGTATCCGACCGTCCCGCGGGCGCTCGCACATCCGGGGCACCTCTTCGCGGTCGCCCGGATGTTCGGCCTGAACCCCGCGCCGGTGGCAACCGCACGCGTTCTCGAGATCGGTTGCGGGGACGGCGGGCACCTTCTGGCGTGCGCCGCGGCCATGCCGACCGCGACATTCGTCGGTTTCGACCTTTCCGCCGAAGCCGTGGCACGCGGACAAGCGATCGCGCGTGACGCCGGGCTTGCGAATGCCCGCATCGAGGTTGGCGACATCACCAACTGGGACGCCGGCGGCGAACCGTTCGATTACATCATTGCCGACGGTATCTATTCCTGGATCCCCGCGCCGGTCCGCGACGCCCTCGTCGCCCTGACATCCCGATCCATCGCGCCCAATGGCGTCGCCTTCTTCAGCTACAACGTGTTCCCCGGCTGTTACACGCGGAAGATGCTCTGGGAGATGATGAAATATCACGTCCGCGGCATTAACGAGCCGGAACGCCAGATCGACGAAGCCCTGCGCATGGCCGACTTTGTCCGCGTCTGTCGACGGAAGACAACTCTCGGCAAGCACGACCTCTTCGACCGGGACGTCGACAATGTGCTGAACAAACGGGTCCGAAACATCCTCTTCCATGACGAACTCTCGCCGGTGAACGAGCCGACCTACGTCCACAAGTTCGCCCGTCACGTCGCCGATCACGGGCTACGATTCGTTTCGGAGGCCATGCCGCAATCGATGGGATTCACGACGCTGCCGGCAGCGGTACGTGAGAAGATCCGCGCGTTCGCCGGCAGCGATCCGATCAAACGCGAGCAGTACGTGGACTTCGCGACCTTGCGGCGCTTCCGGCAGTCGCTCGTCGTCCGCGCGGACCGCACCCCGGCCGCGGAGCCGATCGCCTGGAACATCCGCGAGCTGCTGGTGGGCGGGATTGCCCGGCCCGACTCCGTCGACCTCGCGCCCGGCGCCCCGATGACCTTTCGCGTGGATGACACGGCGTTCACGATTCGCACCCCGCTGACGAAGGCCGCTTTGGTCGTACTCGGGGAACACCAACCCGACCGACTGACGTTCGACGAATTACTTGCGACGGCCCTGACGAAACTGGGACGGACGACGGCCGAATCGAACGAAGTCGAGGAACTGATCGGGGAGCTGACGACCGCATGGAACGCCGGCGGCTTGCTCCTCAAGGGATTCCAGCCCCGCTGGTCCAAAACGATCTCGGATCGACCGGTCGCCAGCCCCCTCGCCCGCGCCCAGCTTCGCTCCGGCCCGATGGCGACGAGTCTGCTGCATACGACTGTGCAGTTCGAGGACGCGCCAAGCCGCATGCTGGTGCAACTGCTCGATGGCACCCGTACGGTCGAACGGATCGCGGCGGAACTATTGCCGATGTTCCCGCCGGAGCATCGGCCCTCGCCGGCCGACTTCCGCGTCGGACTGGATCGCAACCTCGCCATGCTCGCCGCGAACGGCTTTCTCGTCGGTTGACCGTGTAACCCGGCCGTAACGCCCGGCACCTTCCCCCTTAATTTTCCATCGCCTCGCACGTTATCATCGGTGTGTGGGACTATCCCGCTCCCCGACCCGCGAGGTTGCCATGAGTTCCCGAATTCTTTTCGTCTTCGTGCTGTTCGTTGCCGGGCAGGCCGCCCGTGGCAACGGACTACTTGTCCCGTCCGAACGCGGACTCCCGCCGCTCGCCATGGTCGCCCACAAGGTCGACGCCGTCATCGACGAACAGGTCGCCGTTACCACCGTCGAACAAACCTTCCGCAACCACACGAGCCGACCGCTCGAGGCGACGTACCTCTTCCCGGTGCCGCGCGGCGCGAGCGTCAACAAATTCTCGATGTGGATCGACGGCCGCGAGACCGCCGGCGAACTGATGGACGCGAAGAAGGCCCACGCCATCTACACCGAAATCGTCCGCCGCACACAGGACCCCGGCCTGCTCGAATATCTCGGCAACGACCTTCTGCGCATGCGAGTCTTCCCCGTGCCCGCCAATGGCGACGTTAAGGTAAAAGTTTCCTACACGCACGTCGCGCCGAAGGAGTCGGGCCTCGTCGAGTTCCTCTACCCCGCCAAGACCGACGGCCGCGCCACCCGCACGCTGGACGCCTTCTCCATGCGGATCACGCTGAAATCTAAGACCGCAATCCAATCGATCTACAGCCCCACGCACGCCGTTTCGATCCAGCGCAAGTCCGATCGCGAGGCAATCGTCGACTTTGAAAAGTACCAGGCCTTGCTCGACAAGGATTTCCAACTCTTCTATGCGACGAACGCGAACCCGATCGGCATCTCGCCGATCCTGTACCGCCCCGTTTCCAGCCAGGACGGCTATTTCATGCTCATGGTGTCCCCGGCAACGGAAGCCGCCAAGAACCAGCGCGTCCCACGCGACGTGGTGCTCGTGCTCGACAAGTCCGGCAGCATGAGCGACGCGAAGATGGCTCAGGCCCGCAAAGCGCTCAAGTTCTGCCTGAACAGCCTGAACCCGGAAGACCGCTTCGGCCTCGTCAGTTTCGCCACGATCGTGAGCAACTTCGAGGACAGCCTTAAGAGCGCATCGAAGGACAACCTCGAACGCGCCGAGAAGTGGTTGGACGACCTGCGCCAGAGCGGCGGCACGGCGATCCTGCCTGCCCTGAACGCCGCGATGGACATGCGGCCGAAGACCGACACCGGACGGTCCTTCACCGTTGTCTTCTTCACCGACGGCGTGCCGACGGTCGACGAAACGAACCCCGATCGGATCGTCAACGCGATCAAGTCGCGGAACTCCGCCAGCACGCGCATCTTCACGTTCGGCGTCGGAGACGACGTGAACGCCGCGATGCTCGACCAACTGTCGGAGGCGACCCGCGCGGTCAGCACCTACGTGCGCCCTCAGGAAGATATCGAGGCGAAGGTCAGCGGTCTGCACGCCCGCATCAGCCACCCGGTCATGACGAACGTGAAGCTTTCCTCCACCGGCGTGCGCCTGCACGAAGTCTACCCCGTCCAACTGCCCGACCTCTTCCACGGCAGCCAACTCGTCGTCTTCGGCCGCTTCTCCGGCCACGGCCCCGGCAGCGTCAAGCTCAGCGGACTCGTCGGCGGCGAGACGCGCGAACTGGTCGAGGAATTCACCTTCCCGGAACGCACGACGGAAGGAAAGGAATTCGTGGAGCACCTCTGGGCACGGCGGAAAGTCGGCTACATCCTCGATCAGATCCGCATCAACGGCGAGCGGAAGGAACTGGTGGACGAAGTGACGGACCTCGCCAAGCGGTACGGCATCGCGACGCCCTACACGAGCTATCTCGTAGTGCCGGACGGCCCGATGCCGGTCTCCGCGCCGGGACGTTCGTTCGGTGCGCTTCCCGGCAATCGTCCCGGTAGCGGATTCGGCAGCGGCGGATTCGGCGGCGGCGCGGGCGCGGGCTTCCTGCCCCCGATGCCAACGGCACCGGGTGGCGCGTTGCCGAAAGCGAGCGAGGTCGCCAAGGAGGCGGCCGGACAAGCGCGGCGCGAACAGGCCGAAGGGAAATCCGGCGGTCTTGCGGCCGGTCGCGGGGCCGTGCAAAACAAGCAAATCGACGAAGCTTTGAAGCAGTTAAAACCCGAAGACCGCAAGGGTGCCTACGCCGACGCGCTCGAAAAAGCCAAGAAGGACCAGACCGTCCTCGCGGAGGCCGACAAGAACTACAAGGGCAACCTGGCCGCCAACCAGATCGGCCGGCAGGGCGTCGACCTCGCCGTCGCGTCCAACGAACTGCGGAATCAGTCGCGGCTGACGCAGACGGCCAACCGCGCCGCCTACGGTCGCAACTGCGTCGAGATCGGCGGCGTCTGGATCGATGACCAGTACGACGCCAAAATGAAACTCGTCACCATCCGCGCGCAGGGCAAGGCGTACTTCCGCATCCTCGAAAAGCAGTCGAAGATGAAGGAGGTTTACAAGCTCGGCAACTTCGTCGTCTGGGTCGCCCCCAACGGCGACGCCCTCGCCATCGACCCGAACGACGGCGTCGACGAGTTGAGCGACGAAGCCATCGACAAGCTCTTCGTCCGGAAGTGAACGATCCCGGTTCGCGCGAAACCCCGGCATATTGTGCCGGGGTTTTTGTCTTCCCGCTCCGGGGCGGTCGCGGTCCGTTCCCGTATCATCGCTAGGTAGGACCCGCCGTTCGTTCCCCTCGGAGCCTCCCCATGCGTCGCGTGCTGTTCGTCATCTGTTTCCTTGCCGCCGGCGTCGCCGTCGGGCAGGAGAAGAAACCGGCCGACCCGAAGAAAGCCGAACCCAAGAAGGCGGCGCCGAAGGCCGCGCCGGTCGTGCCCCCCAAGACGGGCGAAAGCGAAACGATCAAACTCTTCGACGGCAAAACGCTCGAAGGATGGGAGGGCTACGAAGACCTCTGGAGCGTCAAGGACGGCGTAATCGTGTCCAAGAACACCAAGCCGCTGAAATACAGCACATACCTCCTCACGAAGAAAAAGTTCAGCGACTTCCGCATCACCTTCGCATGCAAGCTGCTGCCCGGTTCCGAAATGCACTCGGGCGTGTCGTTCTGGGGCGAAGTGTGGCCGAAGGCCGATGGCAAAGTGGTTGACGTGAAGACCGACCGCAGCGAGTACACCTACAAGGGCCACCTCGTTATGTTCCCATCGGGCTACGGCATGTACGACCTGTTCGGCCGCAACGGCCTCGGCGTCGACAATAAGCCCGCGCTCAAGGTGAACAAGCAGCACGACTGGAACGAGATCGAAGTGCTGGCGCAGGGCAACCGCGTTCGCGTCGCCGTCAACGGCGCCGCCGTGGTCGACTGGCGCGACCCGCAACCGGACCGGATCAAGGAAGGCCCGATCGGCCTGCAACTGCACTCCCTGAACGGTCCCCAGGAACTCCACTGGAAAGGACTCGTGCTGGAGACCTTCCCGAAGGTCGACGAACTGACGACGGTGAAGAAGTAATATTGCCAACTTCCGAAGACCGGCTTCGACTTCGGAAGTCCCGCGGATCGATCGACTTCCGAAGTCGAAGCCGGACTTCGGAAGTTGATGTGGTAGTCGGTTCCCTCCCCCGTTTCGGACATTCCCATGCGAACGCTTCTCCCGCTCGCGCTGTTCTTGTCGATCGGCGTCGTTCCGGCCTTCGCCCAGAAGCCGCCGACGGTGCCGGACTCGGTGGTATTCGAAACGGGGATCGAATACTCGAACGCCGACGGACAGCACCTGCAACTGAACCTCGCGCTGCCCAAGGCGGGCGAAGGCCCCTTCCCCGCCGTTGTCTGCATCCACGGCGGCGGATTCCGTGCCGGTAAGCGCGAGGGCTACGACGCGCTCTGCCTCAAACTCGCGCAGAATGGTTATGTCGCCGTCACGGTCAGCTATCGGCTGGCTCCGAAATACCAGTTTCCCGCCGCCGTCCACGACGTGAAGGCCGCCGTCCGCTGGCTCCGCGCCAACGCCGCGAAATACAAGGTGGACCCAGAGCGGATCGGCACGACCGGCGGCTCCGCCGGCGGGCACCTCGCGCAGTTCCTCGGCGTCACCGCCGGCGTGAAGGAATTCGAAGGCGATGGCGGCCACGCCGACCGGTCCAGCCGCGTGAAGTGCGTCGTCAACGTCTACGGCCCCAGCGATTTCACGAAGTCCTACGGTAAGTCCGTGGACGCCGCCGAAGTCCTGCCGCTGTTCCTGGGAGGCAACCTCGAAACGGCGAAGAAAGCCCATATCCGATCCAGCCCGCTGAACTGGGTGACGCCAAATGCCGCGCCCACGCTGTGCATCCACGGCACCGAGGACAAGTATGTGGCCCACGAACAGGCCATGTGGATCGTGGACCGTTTGAAGTCCGCGGGTGTCGAGGCCGAGTTGCTGACGCTTGACGGCGCCGGCCACGGATTCAAGGGAAAAGACGCCGAAACGGCCGAGAAGGCGTTGATGGCGTTCTTCGATAAACATCTGAAGTCGAAGTAAATGGGAGTACCGATCGACATGATGGCCATTCCGACGATCATCACCGGTCTGATTCTGACCGCAATCGGGAGCTACGGCTACCTGAACGCGACACCGAACGCCGAGGGAAAGGTCAGCCCGACGGCGCTGATCCCGGCCGTGATCGGCCTGCTAATCCTCATTTGCGGTGCACTGGCATTCAAGGATGGGCTTCGCAAGCACGTGATGCACTTCGCCGCCATGCTCGGCGTGCTTGGCTTCCTTGGCGGATTCGCACCGCCGATCCGCCAACTCGCCACCGGCAAGGATTTGAATCTCGCTGCGCCCGCCGCCGTCGCCGGACTGGCGATGGCGGCCGTCTGCGCCGTCTTCGTGGCGCTGTGCGTGCGCTCGTTCATCGCGGCGCGCAAGGCACGGGAAGCGCGCGAGGCCGGCGCGGCATGACGCGGCGCATTCTCGGCGTCCTCCTCGCCGCCGGCTTCCTCGTCGTCGGCTTCGGCCTGCTCGTCACGGCGCTCGTGCGCCAACGCGCCGACGCCGACAAGGAGACGGTGAAGCGCAACCTGATGGAACTCGGCCAGTTCGCCGCGCGCTATCACGAGGCGGAGGCCGGCAAGAAGAAGTTGCCGGAGATCGCCGTCGTCCCGCCAGCGACGGTGTTGCCATCGAAGTTCCCGCCCGACGAACGATTGAGTTGGGCCGTAGCGATGCTGCCGTTCCTCGATCAGAAGCGGCAGAAGACCGACGGATTGATCAAGCTCATCGATCCCAACCTCGCCTGGAACGACGGGGGGAACGCCGAGGCGGCGAAGACGCGGCTGCGCGTGCTGCTCTGTCCGGCCGCGCCGCCGGAGTTTCGCGACGACGAGCCGGTCGTCACGCAGATCGTCGGCATCGCGGGCGTCGGCGCGGACGCGGCCGCCCTTCCCTTCGATTCTCCGCTCGCCGGCAGCTTCCGCTACGACGGCGCCACGCCGCTCGGCGCGTTCCCGGACGGCACCAGCAACACCCTGCTCTTCGGCGAGACGAACCGCGAACTCGGCCCGTGGATCCGCGGCGGCCCGTCGACCGTACGCGGTCTGGATCGTGACTTGCCCGTCATCGGCACAAATGCGCAATTCGGCGGAATACACATCGGCGGCGCTTGGTTCGGCTTCGCCGACGGCGGCGCACGCTTCCTGAACGAACGGATCGAACCGAGGGTGCTCTTTGCTCTCGCCACCCGCGCCGGTGGACCCGACGAGGCGATCGCGATCGCCGAATGAATCACTTCGCCAGCGGCTTCCGCAGGAACGCGGCGAACGCGGCCGGGTCGTTGATCTTGCTCTCCTCGTAGATGTCCACGACTCGCGTCCGGCCGTTCGGTAGTGGTTCGAGGATCATGTACAGCGGAAGCCGTTCGTCGCCGCCGGTGGACGCCCGCTGGAAGTCCTGGTTCACGCGGGCCTCATCTTCGCGTTGCGCGAGCGTTCGTGGGATCGTAAAGAATTCGCCGGGCACTTCGTCCGTGTAGAGTTGAGCGAGGGAATACCGCCGGAGGGTCGCGTCGATCTCTCTGATGGGAAAGACGTTGTGTTCGTTCAACCGGCAGTTCGTGCAGGTCTTGCCCGTGAAGTCGACGAAAACGAGCGAGCGGCCGTCGGTCCCCTTGCGGGCCGCCTCGATCGCGCCGGGAAGGTCGCTGGACCACGGGAGGTCCTTTCCGCCCCCGGAGGACGATTCCGGCAGC
This sequence comes from Gemmataceae bacterium, assembly GCA_019636445.1. Lineage (GTDB taxonomy): Bacteria > Planctomycetota > Planctomycetia > Gemmatales > Gemmataceae > Limnoglobus. The sequence continues at coordinate 28,276 of JAHBXO010000038.1, forward strand.
AAAAAGGATTCGATCCACGCGTAGACGACGCTCGTCGGCCGCTGGTTCTGGCCTTCGTTCGTCTTGAACAAGCCCGGTGCGAGGTGCATGGCCAGCCAGAAGAACACGAGTGCCCACATCAGCCGGCCGACGCCGATCGTCGGCTTCTCCTCGTCGTGCGGCAGGCGGAAGACGTTCAAGAGGTACAGACCGCAGACGATCGCGGCGACGATGGTGCCCGCGAGGCAGACGTCGAACGTGAAATACTGTGTCGGCGAGAGCAAGCGCAGTTCGGCGGTTCGGAAGAACTTCAGGGCCGCGGCGACCTCGACGAAGCCCATGACGGCCTTGATCGTGTCCAGCCAGCCGCCGGACTTTGGCAGCTTGCGGATGAGCGCCGGGAAGAGGGCGAGCAGGAAGAACGGCGAAGCGAACGCGGCCGAGAAGGCGAACGCGCCGAGCGCGAGCTGCGCCGTGCCGAACTGGCCGGAGGCGGCGAACCCCGCGAACCCGCCGAGGAACGGTGCGACGCACGTGAAGCTGACGATGCTGAACGCGAGCGCGCCGAAGACGGTGCCGACGAGGCCGCCGGCGCCGCGCCGCTTCTCGGTGTAGCGGAGCAGGAAGCCGGGCAGCGCGATGTCGTACATGCCGAATAGCGAGAGTGCGAAGAAGATCAGCAGTGCGCCGAGGCCGATGTTCATCCACGGATTCACGGAGAGGTCGCGGAAGACCTGGAGCACGAAGAGCGCCGCCACGCCGATGACGACGACGATCGTGAGCGAGTAGACCGCAGCGAGCTTGAGCACCTCGCGCGGCGACTTGTTCCCCTGCTTCAGGAACAGGCTCACCGTGATCGGGATCATCGGAAAGACGCAGGGAGTGACGAGCGAAATCCAGCCCCACACGGCGGCGGTGGCGAGGAAGCCCCAGATTTCCGTCGTCGGCAGCTTCGACTCGCCGCGTTCGAGCGTGGCGAGGACGGCGTCGAGCTTCGCCTTGTACTCTTCGATCGGAAGTCCGACCTTTTTCACCAGTCCGGTCCGCGCCGGTTCCGCCTTCGGTTCGTCGCTCTTTTCGACCTTCTCCGGCGCGGAGTTCGGCGGGGAGGCTCGCGGACTCGGCGCCGGCGTGGGTGCCGAAACGCCGCCGGCGACCACTTCCAGTTCCACGATCGGGATCGAAGTCTTCTTCGACTTCAGACAAAGCCCCGGTACGCAAACCTGAATGCTCGATTTCGAGAGATCGATTGTCTTCTTTCCCGGCTTCGCGGTCGGTGCCACTTTCGCCTTGAACATCCAGGTCGTCGCCGCGAGATATTTCTCCGCCGGCATTCCTTCCTCGTCCACGCCCTCGATCGCGCCCGGCGGGTCGTCGTACATCGGGTCGAAGACGAGTTCGCCCGAATCCGGCAGGCGGAAGTTGTTCTTCGCGGAGGTGTACGTCCAAGCCCCTTCCTTCGGCGAGACGGTCATCGACACCGTCACCGTGTCACCCGGCTTCGCCTTGGCCGGTTCGACCTTTGTTGTGATGTCGGCAACCTCCTCGAATCGCTTCGGCAGCTTCTGGGCGAAGGCCGGCAGCGCGGCGAACAGCAGGACGAGGAGCGAACGGGACAACATGATAGGCGTTCCGGGAATGCTTCGACGAACCGTCCGGGCGACGGCATTGTACATACGAAGGCATAGCCCTGCATCCCGTCATCCCTTACAGGGAGGATGATCGACGTGTCACTTCGCCTTGGCTTCGGTGGGGGAAATCAGCCCGTCGCCGTCGGTGTCGAGTTTCCGGAAGAGTTCGAGTGGGCCGAGGAATTCCCTGCGGGACACGTCGCCATCACCGTTGCGATCCATTTTGACGAACCAGGCCGGCCCTTCGGCAGGCGCGGCGCGGGTCGGCGGGGCAGCCATCGTTTCGACGAAGCCGCGGGGTGACTCCGGGTTCGCGAACATGCGGAGGCCGGAGGAAGTCGATTGGATCGCGAGGAGGCGGGGCACGTCGGCCTTGGCGAGCGCGCCGTCGGGTCCGACGATCGATTTCGCGATCGCCGGCAAGGTCGCCAGTTCGCGCGGCGAGAGTTGTCCGTCGTTGTTTGCGTCGACCAGTTCAAAGAGGCCACGTCCGCGATCGACCACCGCGAAGGCGGCACGGCAGTTGGCGAGCGCCGTAAGCACCGCGAGCGACGCCTCGAGTTCCTTCTCAGTCAGCGCGTCGTCGCCGTCGCGGTCGAGGAAGGCGAAGGCGCCGGCGAGGGCGGGCTGGTCCTTGAGGCTCGCCTTGGCGACGCGGCCGTCCTTCGCGAGGGCCTTGAAACCGGCGCGGATCTGGTAGGCGGTGGCGGTCCATTCGCCGACGCCCGCGCCGGTGGGGGCGGCGACGTCGAAGCGCGTTCCACCGACGGCGGTGGCGCCGGTTGGGTACGCGGTGGATTTCGTCGGGTCGATGGCAAGCCGAACGTCGACGGCGAAGAGCGGCTTTGCGGCAAGCCAGGCGAGGAGTTCGTCGGTGTCGAGCGAGTCGTTGGCGTCGCGGTCGAATTCGGCGAACGGCTTCTCGCCCATGCCGAGTTCGGCTCGCGAAAGCGTGGTGGCCTTCGGCTTGCCTCGCGCGGCGAGGAGTTGCTTGACGGCAGGCAAGCCGACGCCGGTAAGGAGCAGGAAATCGGCCGAGTTGGCTTCGACCGGTTCGGGCGCGGGCCGCCGGCCGGGCTGCGCGAACGGGCGTGCGGGCGGAATGCTGCGGGACGTCAGTTCCGCGGCGGTCAGCCATTCGTCCTCATTGACGTCGAGAATGGCGAGGCGGTCGCGCGCGGCGCCGAGTTCGGCGGGGGAGAGTTTCCCGTCGCCGTCGGCGTCGAGGTGTTTGAAGAGGGCATTCGTCAGCGCGGCCGCGTCGTCCCGCGCGGCCTGGAACGAGACTTCGACCGGTCCGAACCCGGCGGTCTTGAGCGCCGCGGCGAACGCCGCCTTGTCGACGGCGTCGGCGTCGCGCTCGAACTTCAATCGACCGGCGAGGTCCGACTCGGCGAACGCCGCGGCCGGATCGTTGCGCCGCCGGCCCGACTGCTGGCCCAGCACGGCGCGTTCCTTCTCGTCGAGCTTGCCATTCCCGTCGCGGTCGAGGTAGTCGAAGAACTTGTCGACGGCGGCGGTCCAGACAGGTCCGACCGGTTTGCCATCGAAGGTGGGGCGCAACTCGACGACGCCCGGCGCGCCGGCGGCGAAGTAAGCGAAGCGCGCGACGTCTTCGGCGCGAGCCGACGACAACGCGCATCCCATCCCCGCGATCGCGGCGAACGCGACGAAATGGTTCATGCCAGCACCTCGGTGACGGGCACGGCGGCCTGATCGACGATGCGGATCGGGCGGTTGACGTTCGACATGTTCTGCTTGGTGAAATCGATGCCGAGCGCCTTGCACAGCGTGGCGAGCAGGTCGGGCACGGCGGTGGGGCGTTCCTCCACTTTGGTTCCGCCGGCATTCGTCTTGCCGACGGCTTGCCCGCCTTGGATTCCGCCGCCGGCGAGCACGGCGGACCAGGCATCCGGGAAGTGATCGCGGCCGCGCTGGGCGTTGATCTTCGGCGTGCGGCCGAACTCGCCCATCCAGACGACGGTGGTGGTGTCCAACAGGCCTCGATTCTTCAGGTCCGCCATCAAGGTGGCCCACGCAGGGTCGAGCACGCCGCAGAGGTTCTTGACGGCGTCGAAGTTCTGGGCGTGAGTGTCCCAGCCGTCGAGGGTGACTTCGACGAACGGCACGCCGCGCTCGACGAGCCGGCGGGCGAGGAGGCAGCCCTGGCCGAAGAGGTTTCGGCCATATTGGTCGCGGAGTTCCTTCTTCTCGTCGCCGAGGTCGAACGCCTTCGCGGTCTCGGGCTTCATGAGACGCACGGCGGCTTCGTAGGCGTTTTTGTGGCTCTCGGTGGCGATGCCGGGCCGATCACCGACGAAGCCGGCTTCGAGGTCGTTGAGCAGGTCCAGGCGCTTTCCGGCCTGATCGCCGTCGACGCCGGCGTGCCGGCCGAGGTTCTGCACCCGCAGGAGCGCGTCGGCGTTGTCGGGGCCGTTGCCGGCGCCGACGCGGGCGGCCTGCCCGTCCGCCACGATCAGCGGCGAGAACTGCGGACCGAGGAAGCCGGGGCCGAAGGCGTTCTGCGCGAGGAATCGCTGCGGAGCGATGCTCACGAACGGCGGCAGGTCCACGCCTTCGCGGCGGAGTTCCTTCGCCACGAGCGCACCGAGGGCCGGGAAGTCGATGGCACCCTGCGGCAGCGTGCCGGTGCGCATGAGGTAGGTGGCGCGTCCGTGGTCCCCTTCCTTCGTGGACATGCCGCGGAGGACGGCCACCGACTTCGCGTGTTCGGCGAACTTCGGCAGGTGTTCGCCGAACTTCAGGCCCGGCGCGGCGGTGGCGATCTCCTTGTAAGGGCCGCCGTTGGCGTGGCCGGGCTTCAGGTCGAAGAGGTCGATGGTGGCCGGCCCGCCGGACATCCAGAGGAGGATGCAGGACCGTTTGGGCTTTTGGTTGGCGGCCGCGCGCGCCAGGGGCGCGAGCCAGCCGGAGACGGACGCGGCGGTCGCGAGCCGGAGCGCGTCGCGGCGCGAGAACAGCGAATCGATGCGGGACATGGAACTCCTCCGGTCAGTGGTTCGGTGTTCGGGTCCGACTTCCGAAGTCCGGTTTCGACTTCGGAAGTCGCTTTGTTCCGTTGCTTTGGACATCCTCTTTCGGCCATTCCCAAGATTCGACTTTCCGAAGTCGAAGCCGGACTTCGGAAACGGTCCAGTGCGTCGTCTGAAGGCGTGTCGGGCCTCATTAAGCATCGGCCCGAGACTACAAATCCGGCGCAATGGACTATTCGTCCGATCCGTGTGGAATCCGCCCTTTCAAATCCAATGCCGCCACCCAACGTTCGTTGATCCCCAATAATGGCTCGACTGAATCGTCGATGTAGTCTTCGACCGCCGCCCGCTCTACTTCGTTCAATTCAAGTACCTTCAAGATGCAACCACACGAGACCAGTTGACCAAGGCAGAAAGGGCATCGCTCCTTCGAGCAAAATCGTTCATGGAATTCGCACGGCGCCGTTCCGCAATCGGTGCAAGTTTGTTTCGTCATGATTCGCACCCTACGACAATCGACTTCCGAAGTCGAAGCCGGACTTCGGAAGTCGGGGTCAGTGGTTCGTGCGGAACTCGACGCCGTTGAGCAGTGCCCAGAACACGTCGGAATAGCGTTCGGACTTGCCATCGGCCGCATGCTTCAGCGTGCGATCGAGTTCGATCGACTTCGGCTTGCGGCCGAGGATCGTCAGGTAGATCGATTCGATCCGCTCCGTCGGCGTCAGGCCCGGCAGTTCGAGGATCGCCGCGAGCGTGCGGCCCGCCTTCGCGTCCGACGCCTGCCCGACGAGGCTGCCGTTCATGAGCGAGAGCGCCTGGATGATCGTCGTTTGGGTCTCGGTCGGCTTGCCCATCCGGTTGAAGGTCTCGACGAACTGGCGCTTGGGCGAACCGTTCGCGAGGTAGTTGCCGCCGGGGCCTTCGAGCGGCGTGCCGGCGACGACGGAGAGGCTGTCGAAGAGCTGCTCCGGCGTGAGGCCCTGCACCGGGAACGCGGCGAAGAGGCGGACGTTCCGCTGCCCCGCGTGCGAGGTCGCGCTCGAGCGGCTGAAGGTCTCACTCAGGCAGATGGCGCGGAGCAGGAACTTGACATCGTAGCCGGAGTCGGCGAACGCCGCGGCGAGTGCGGCGAGAAGTTCCGGGTGGCTCGGCGGGTTCTGCTCGTGGAAGTCGTCCACGGGGTCGACGATGCCGGCGCCGAACAGGTGCCCCCAGAGCCGGTTGACCGTGGCCTTCGCGAAGAACGGATTGTCCTTCTCGACGATCCAATTTGCGAGCGTGACGCGCGGACTCTTGCGGAACTGCCAGGACGGTTCCTTGTCGTCGAGGAACGTGGCGGGTACGGTGCGATCGGTGTTTGGGATGCCCATCTCGCGGCGGTTGGGCAGTTCGCGCAATCCGCCGTCCTGCCGCGTGACGCCGCCGAAGAACGCGGCGAGGCCCCAGAACTGCTCGCGGTTCCATTTCGCGAACGGATGGTTGTGGCACTGGGCGCATTCGAGTTGAACGCCGAGAAAGAGTCGCGAGGTCGCGGCGGCGAGATTCTCGGGCTTGCCCTCCTTCGCGTTGTAGAAGGCGACCGGCGTGCCGGTCGGGCCGTCGTCCGCCATCGCGCGGGGGTTCGCCTGGCGCGCGTCGAGCGGGAAGGTGATGAGTTCCTGCACGAACTTGTCGTAGGGCTGGTTCGTCTGCACGCGGTGCCGGAGCCAGGCTTCGAAGCCCGGCACCGCGCCCGCGACCTCCGGATTCGCGATCGCTTCGGGCAGCAGCCAGCCGCGAATCACGGTGGTGAGGTGGTTCGCGTAGGCGGCGGACGCCAGCAGGCGGTCGAGCGCCTTGGCGCGCTTGTCGGGGTCGGCGCTTTCGAGGAACTGCCGAACCTCGGAGGCGGTCGGGATGCGGCCGCCGAGCGCGAGGTGGATGCGGCGGAAGTAGGTGGCGTCGTCGGCACGCGGCGCGGTGGGCACCTGGCCCTCGGCGAGCTTGGCCGCGACGTGCCGGTCGATCGTCGAGGCGAGGGCCGCGGCCGGATCGCCGGCGCGGGCGAGCGCCGGCAGTGCGAACAGGATCGCGAGCGCGAGGCGGGTCATGGTCGATTCTCCCCCGGCCAATCCCAGAACTTCGCCAGCCGGTCCCCGGCCGAAACGACCGAGTCCCCGGCAAGCGATTGCAGGCTGTGCGCCTCTTCGAGGTGCGCGTGGAGGGAGCGCAGCCGGCGGCCGGCGGCCGCGTCCCATTCCACCAGGAATCCGTCGTGGCCGGCCGTCAGCAGCGTTGCGCCGTCGCGGTGGAACGAAAGCGCCGCAATCGGCCCGTCGGCGATCAACGGTTTCGGCCATTCCACGATCGACCGCGATCCGACGTTCCAGATCGCGAGTTCGTGCGCGCCGACTCGTTCCGCGTCGTCGCGGTGCTTCAACACGATCGCGGCGCGCTCGCCCAACCGCGAGAACGCGATGCGGACGATACCCGCTTCGTTGGACAGATCGGCTCGGAATTCCTCTTTGCCGGTCCCGCTGTCGAAGGCAATCAGGTCGCCGGACGGCGTACCGACGAAGAGGCGGCGCTCGTCCGGCCCGAAGGCGACGGCGGTGAATTCGCCGAGCCGCGGGCCGAAGCGCTTCGCGACGCGGCCGGTCTCCACGTCCCACACCAACGCGCCGGCGATCTTTGGCCCGACGACGGCGAGGTGCCGGGCGTCCGGCGACAGCGCGATGCGTACGTCGGCGGTCGGCAGCGCAAGGTGCCGGACTTCGCGTCCGCCCGCCAGTTCCCAGATGCGTACGTGTTCGTCGCGCCCGACCGTGAGCAATCGGTGGTTCCCGACGAACGCCATCGCGATGGCGCCGCCGACGTGCGCGGCGATGCGCCGGGGATCACGCGGCTCCGCGACGTTCCAGATGCGGACGGTGCCGTCGGCGGCGCCGGTGGCGATCCAGCGGCCGTCGAGGGAGGTGGCCATGCACGTGACGGGCTGCGCGTGGTCGAGGGAATTTCGCCGCGGCGTTTCGGGCAGGCCCGCGCTCGGCCAAGCGTAGATCGTGCCGTCGTGCGACAAGCTCAGGAGCGATTGCCCGTTCGGCGACGGCAGCAACGCGACAACGGCGTCGGCGTGCACCGGTTTCGCCGGGCCGACGGGGCCGCGAACGGTCGCCGTGCGCGGGCGAATGTTCGCGATCCGGCCATCGAGCATGCCGGCCAACAAGACCGAACCGCCGGGCGAGAATCGCAGCGCCGTGATCGTCTCCGCCATCGGGATCGGCGGCGAGGCCGCGCCGTCGTTGATGGGATAGATTCGAACGAAGCGATCGTCGCCGCCGGCGGCGACGCGCGTGCCGTCGGGATCGATGGCGATCGCGCGGATCGCGCCGCGGAACGCCGCGATGCTCCGCGTCAAGTTTCCGGTGTCGGCATCCCAGATGGCGAGCCGGCCATCGCCTCCGGCGGAGACAAGGTGCCGGCCCCCGGTCGCAAACCCGATAGCCCGCACGGCGGCGTCGTGCCCCGCCAGCGCCCGCACGAATTCGCCGCGAGGGACATTCCACAGGCGGATTTGTCGGTCGTACCCGGCCGAGGCGAGCGTCGCACCGTCGGGCGAGAACGCCAAACAGAGTATCCAATTCGTGTGGCCGTCAAAGGTGCGATGATCGGTACCGTCGGCCGCCGACCAGACGCGCACGACCGCGTCGTTGCCCGCAGAGGCGACGACGCTTCCGTCCGGCGAGAACGCCACTGCGCTCACGGTCGACACGTGCCCCCGATAGCGGCAGGCGATGCGGTGTTCACGCAGGTCCCATACGATCACGTCCGCGTCGTTGGCAAAAGCGATGCGCGAACCGTCGGAGGACAGTGCGGCAGACGAAAAGCGCCCGGTCGCATCCGGCAACGCGAACCGGATCGGAGTGGGGAGATACTGCACCGCTTCAGTAAGCGAGGAGGCCTTTTGGGCAGCGTTCGCCGGAATCGCGTTCGAGGCTTCCCCCACGAGGGAGACCGCCGTCGCACGGGCCAGTCTTGGTGCGATGGCGATCAGCACGACCGCGAGGCCGAACAATAGGATGCGAACCGGTCGCGACAGCAACCGCGGCGGAGAGCCGTCCAATATACGCGACAGACGCCGGCGCAGCGAAGTCGCATCGCCCATCGGGCTGGCCAGGCGAGGCATCGGCCGCGAACCGGCGAGGAAGTCGATCGTGTCCAGGATCGCCGACGCGTAACCCCCCTTCTCCTCCGGAAAGTTCGCTACCACCACGGCGTCGCAGCAATCCTCCTCGAGCCGGCGCAACTCGCGACGGGCGATCCACGCCAAAGGAAGCCACCAAAACGCGGCACCGGCGAGCAACTCGATCCAGCGCACCTGATGGTCCCTCCGCCAGATGTGCGCCAGTTCATGAGCGATCACAGTGGCCCGCTGGTTCGGCGTCAGCCGGTCCCGCAGGTTCGCCGGGAAGTACAGCGTCGTGCGGCCGAACGACCAGACGAACGGCGCCACTTCGCCCGGTAGGAGTTTGACCCGCGGTACGGGGATGTTCAATCGTTCGGCGATGGCAGCGACTTCGCGGATGAATTCTTCCGGTGCCGATATGGCAAATCGCAGGTAACGATGGAATCGCCGGATGTGCAAAAATGTCAGACCGATCCAGGTTGCGGCGCCGGCGAGCCAGATCGTTGTCAGCGTCGTCCGCCAGGAAACTGCGGTTCGCGGCGACTGCACGGCGGTGATTTTCGGGATCGGTTCGACGGTCATAGGCAACGAAGCGATCGGCGAGGGCGCGGGGGCGATTTCCGGAATCCCCGATGCGATCGCCGGCTCGAGGGTCGGTTCCGGAGTCGATACCGTTACGGCCGACTCGGCGGGGAGGACGCGGATGGGCAGCGCGAACAGCGGCGGCGTCGCGAGCTTCAGCAGCACCAGGAGCCAGAGCGCGTGCGCCAAGGCCGGTCGACCCGCCCAACGGCCGCAGGCAAACGCTACGGCCGCGATCGCCGCTGCGACGATAATGTTGCTGGCCAGAGCATCAAACGGCACGGCGGACATCACAGCCTCCGGCGGTCCCGAGTCATTTCGGCAGCGTGGCGTTCAACAGATTGCGCAGTTCCTTCCGGTCGGCTTCGCTCAACGTCTCGGTCTTCAAAAGATGCGTCAGCACTGGGGCGATCGAACCGCCACACAGTCGCTCGGCCACTGCACGCAACTGGCCGCCTACGAACGCCTCGCGGTTGATCCCCGCCGCGAAGACGTGCGTCATCGATGACCGATTCCTTGCCACGCACCCTTTCGATTCCAATCGTTCCAGCAATTTCTGCACGGTCGCATAGTGGCTTGTGCCGCCCTTCGGGTACAGGTGGTCGGTCAACTGGCGAATCGTCGACGGGCCGTTCTCCCAGAGCGCTTGCAGCACTCCGAGTTCGGCGTCCGTCACGTCGGGATGATCGCGCTCGGCCATGGGAATCGTCCGTTCCGTATCACTGAATGATCCTCAAGGTAAGACAAATTGTCTGAACTTGCAACAGCGATTTTCCCGCTGTTCCGTTTTTCCGACAAATCCCGATTGCAGCCAAACCGGTGGACGGTTTTGATAAACTCACACTCCCGCCACAAGAGACGACGTTCCGGGTGCGGCATGTCGCGAATTCCGGTTTGGTTCGCCCCCCTGCTCTTTTTCGTACTGCCGGCCTCGGCCGCGCCCCCGGACTTCACACGGGACGTGGCACCGGTCTTGGCGACCTGTCTGAAATGCCACTCGACCGCGACCGCGAAAGGGGAACTCGACCTGACATCGCGGAAATCGGCGATCGATGGCGGTGCATCCGGTCCGGCAATCGCTCCCGGCAAGCCGGAGGATAGCCCACTTTGGAAGCGCGTCGTAACCGACGAAATGCCTCCGAAGAAGCCCCTTGACGCCAAGCAGAAGGAAATCCTCAAGAGCTGGATCGCATCCGGAGCCTCTTGGGATCGCGACCTGACCGTTCCAACGGAACCGACGGCGGAACGTTGGTGGTCGTTGAAACCCGTCCCACCGAAAGGTCCGGGTCCGAAGTCGATCGACGAATTCATCGACGCGAAACTGACTAAGGCGGGGCTGACACGATCCCCCGAAGCCGACCGCCGCACGCTGCTCCGCCGGCTGAAGTTCGACCTGGTCGGCCTGCCGCCGACCTACGAGGAAGTCGAAGCGTTCGCGAACGACCGCGCGCCGGATGCGTATGAGCGCCGCGTCGACGAATACCTTGCCTCCCCACACTACGGTGAACGCTGGGCACGGCACTGGCTCGATGCCGTCCGCTTCGCCGAGAGCAACGGATTCGAGACCAACCAGCCGCGGCCGAACGCCTGGCCTTACCGCGACTGGGTGATCGCAAGCCTGAACGCGGATCTGCCGTACGATCGGTTCGTACGGGCGCAACTCGTTGGGGATCGCACGGGCGACGACGCGGCCACGGGCTTCCTCGTCGCCGGGCCGTGGGACCAGGTGAAAAGCCCCGATCCCGTATTGACCGCGCAACAACGTGCCGACGAACTGCACGACATCGTCGGCACCGTCGGTTCGACCTTTCTCGGGCTGACGGTCGGCTGTGCCCGCTGCCATGCCCATAAGTTCGACCCGATTTCCCATCTCGACTATTACCGGCTTAAGGCGGTCTTCGCCGGTGTCCGTCACGGGGAACGGGACTGGCGTACGCCGGAATCCGAGGCAATCGCGCTCCGCATCGAACACCTGCGTCGAGCGATGTCGGATTTGCAATCACAATTGGAGACCCTCGAGCCGATCGCCGATCCCGGTGCGTTCACGGCACGGCGGGCACCCGTGAATGCGCGACGAAACATCGAACGGTTCGCACCCGTAAATGCAAAGTACCTGCGCTTCATCGTGTTCGCCACCAATCAGGCCGAACCGTGTCTGGACGAGATCGAAGCATGGTCGGCCGAACCGACCCCGCGCAACATCGCGCTCGCGTCGGCGGGGGCGAGTGTGAACTCCGCCGGCAACTACCCGCCCTCCGAGAAGCATAAGCTCGAACATGTCATCGACGGCCGATACGGCAATTCGCGGAGTTGGATCGCGCGTGACATCGGCCGCGGCCGCGTCGAGATCGCCTTCGCAAAACCGGTCGCGATCGATCGCGTCGTCTGGGGCCGCGACCGCGAAGGCCAATTCTCGGATCGACTCGCCACGCGCTACCGGATCGACGTGTCGCTCGACGGACGCGACTGGACCGTCGTCGCGTCGTCGGACGACCGTTCGGAACCCGCGAAGGACGCGCCCGCGATGCCACCAGGTCTGACCGCAATCGAGAAGCGAACTTGGCGCATGGCGGCGTCGCGCATCGCGAACCTCAAGTCGACGATCACCGAAATGTCACGCTCGAATCGAGTCTACGCCGGCACCTTCGGCACGCCCGATCCGACGTATCGGTTGCATCGCGGCGATCCGATGGCACCACGCGAAGCCGTCGGCCCGGGCGCGATCGATTCCATCGAACCGAAACTCGCGATCCCCGCCTCGGCCCCGGAAGCCGAGCGTCGCGCGGCGCTCGCCGATTGGATCGTCGATCGGCGCAACCCACTTACCGCACGCGTCCTCGTCAATCGGCTCTGGCATGGGCACTTCGGCGTCGGGCTTGTCGACACCCCAAGCGATTTCGGCCGCAACGGCGGCGTGCCAAGCCACCCCGAACTGCTTGACTGGCTCGCCCGCGAATTCGTCGACAACGGATGGTCGCAAAAGCACATTCACCGGTTGATTGTGCTGTCGAAGACCTATCGACAGTCGTCCCGCGCGACCGAGGCGGGCCGCGCGAAGGATGCCCAGACGCGGCTTCTCTGGCGTTACCAGCCGCACCGGCTCGAAGCCGAGGCCGTGCGCGACGCGATCCTAGCCGTGTCCGGCAAGCTGGACCTGCGCGCCGGCGGGCCGGGGTTCGACCTCTTCGAGCCGAACGGCAACTATGTGAAGGTCTACTCGGCCAAGCAATCGTTCGGCCCGGAGGACTTCCGACGGATGGTCTACTGGGCGAAGCCCCGCATGCAACTCGACAGCACCTTCGGCGTATTCGACTGCCCCGACGGCGGCCAGATCGCTCCGAAGCGGAACCGCTCGACCACGCCCCTGCAATCCTTGAACCTGATGAACGGGCCGTTCCTCCTGCAACAAGCCGGCTACCTCGCTGATCGCGCGCGGACCGACGCGGACCCGACGCGCCAACTCTTCCGCCTGGCGTTCCAACGCGATCCGACGATCCCCGAACGCACCGCCGCCGACTCGCTCGTCCGCGACCACGGCCTCGCCGCTCTCGCCCGCGCACTGCTCAACGCGAACGAATTCCTCCACCTTGATTGAACTGTTTCCGCGTGCGTACCGATGCACGATCGCATATCATCGAAGCACCATTTCCCGGAGACTCTCCATGCGTCGAATTAGTCTGCTCGCCGCCCTCCTGCCGGCGTTCCTCGCCGCCGACTGGCCGCAATTCCGCGGCCCGAATCGCGACGGCGTGTCCAAGGAGAAAGGCCTGCTCCAGAGCTGGCCCGCCGACGGGCCGCCCCTCGACTGGACCGCCAAGGGTCTTGGCGGCGGCTATTCCACCGTCAGTGTCGTCGGCGACCGCATCTACACCCTCGGCGACAAGGGGAACAAGTCCCACCTCGTCGCGCTCGATCGCGAAAAGGGCGAAGTCCTCTGGACCGCCCCGATCGGTGCCACGGGCGGCAGCCTCGGTTGTACGCCGACGGTCGACGGCGACCGGATTTACGCACTCGGCCAGCAGGGCGATCTCGTCTGTGTCGACAAGGACGGGAAGGAAATCTGGAAGCACAACCTGCTCTCCGAGTTCGGCGGCGAAAAGGGCGGCTGGAACTACTGCGAATCGCCGCTCGTCGATGGCGACAACCTCATCGTCACGCCCGGCGGCCGCGAGGCGACCATGCTCGCGCTCGACAAAAAGACCGGCGCGACCGTATGGAAATGCCCGATCAAAACCCGCAAGAGCGAAGCCGGCTATTCGTCCATCGTCGTCTCGAAGGTCGGCAACGTGAAACACTACGTCCAGCTCTTCAATGGCGGCCTTGTCGGCGTCAGCACAGACGGCAAGGTACTCTGGACGCACGAGAAACTCGGCGACAACACCGCGAACGTCCCCACACCGATCGTCCTGGGCGATCAGATCTTCAGCAGCATCGGCTATGGCCGCGGCGCGTCCCTCATGAAGCTCATGGCCTCCGGCAAGTCGGTCTCGGCCCAGGAGGTCTACTTCAAGCGCGAACTCACCAACAAGCACGGCGGCGTCGTGCTCGTCGGCGATTACGTCTACGGCGACACCGACGATTCCGGCCAGCCCTTCTGCGCCGAGGTCAAAACCGGCAAAGTGCTATGGAAGCGATCCAAGGGGGGTGCCGGCAGCGGATCGGTCGCGATCATGTACGCGGACAACCGGCTCTACATGCACTACCAGAACGGCGTGGCCGTGCTGGCGGAGGCGTCGCCCAAGGCCTACAAGGAAGTCGGCGAAATCAACCTGGCCAAGAAGAATGGACAACTCTGGGCGCACCCGGTGGTGAGCGACGGGCAGTACTATATCCGCAACGGCGACCTGCTTCACCGCTACGACGTGCGGGCGAAGAAGTGAGTCAGGTCGGAATCTTGAGCGCTTCGATGCGGCGGCCAAGTCTCGTGCGGAAGATGCCGAGACGGGCCGCCGCTTCCGTTTGATTCCCGTTGGTCTTCCGGAGGGCCGATTCGATCGCGCGACGCTCCACGGCTTCGAGCAATTCGTCGAGCGGCATCGTCCGCTCGACGGGAGGCATCGCCACCACGAGGCGGGCGCGTTCCTTCAGGTAGCGTGGCAAGTGCTCGGCCGCAATCGGGTTTGTTCCGGCATGCTGCACCGCATCGGACAGGATTTCGTGCAACTCCCGCAGGTTGCCGGGCCAGTAGTGGGCCGCAAGGACCACCGGAGAATCGTCGGCCAGCAAGAATCCCATCCGGGCAAGGATGGAGCCCAAATCGTCCCATCGATTCCGAAGAGGCGGCAACTGCAATTCGATGGTGGACTGTTCGGCCTGGAATTCCTCGAGCAACGCACCGGACCGCGCGCCGGCGGCGGCCGATTCCGTGGAAGCACAGATGAGGCGCGGCGGGTGCGGTGCGATGCGGAGCCAATCGAGAATGCGCTGTTGGGCGTCGCGCGGCAGTGTGGCCGGATGCTTCAGAAAAAGCGTGCCGACCTGCCCCGCCGTTGCGATCCCGGCGATGCCGAACAACAATCCATCCAACAAGTAGGGTTGAACGCCCCGGCACTCGCAGGCGACGAATGCCTTTTCCCGAACGGGTGAATGGTGATGGATCACCCGAGCGAGCGTCTCCCGGCCGCTTCCCGATTCGCCAACGATCCAGACCGGTTCGGTCGAGCGGGCCGCCAATCGGACTTGCGATTGAAATCGCCGGAGTTCCGCGGTTTCTCCGCCAAACAGATCCAGGGAATAACGGGACGCCTGTCGTTCGCGAATCTCGCCGACCGCCGCCGGCGTCTTCCGAGGGACGATCGGTGCCACCGGTTGAACGATGTCGATGGTTCCTAGATAGCCCGCGACACCGTCCGAAGCGATCAGGGGTACGAACGTGAGATCCCACCACGGCGGGCCACCCTTCGCTCCCGGACCCGGTCGCCGCGTTCGCGTGATCGCGCCGTCCTTCGCCTCCGCCGGCGGCGCGAGCGTTCGGAACAGTGGTTCCACGCGACCGGACCGCACACACGCCCGGCCGATCGCATCCGCGGCCGGGTAGTTCGTCAACGATTCCCAGGCGGCATTGACGTAATGGATGCGCCGGGAGCGGTAGAGCACGAAGATCGCTCGTGTCGATTGTTGAAACAGCGACGCCCAGCGATCCCTCCGCGGCTCGTTCGATCGGGGTTTCACGGTGGACATGACAAACACTATAGCAGTCCGGGCATAGATCGCCGCGCCTTCAGAGGCGTGACACAAAAGGGAAGTACACGCGCACCTTCGTCCCGCGCTCCGGCTCGCTCTCGATGCGGATGAACCCCCCGGCTCGCTCGACGATCCGCTGAACGATCGCCAGCCCCAGACCCGTTCCCTGCCCACGCGGTTTGGTCGTAAAGAACGGTTCGAAGATCTTCGCCTGCGTGGCCTGGTCCATCCCGGCCCCCGAATCCGATACGGTTAACGTCGCGAACTTGCTCGCGGCATGATGGGCTTCCCCCAACTCCTCGGTCGAGACCCGCAACTGCACAGCCCCACCCGCCGGCATCGCGTCCCGTGCGTTCATCACCAAATTGCAGACCACACGCTCCAGTTGCGACGGATCAAGAAACACCCGGCCCGAATCGGATTCGATCTCCACGTTCAACCGGCAAGAAGAACCGGTCGCAGTCCGCAACAACGGCAACATCCGGCGGACCGCATCGCCTACCGAAATGGCCTCGAGTTCGTTCGATTCGGTGTGGCCGTACGCCGTCATCTGACGAACCAGTTCCGAACCGCGTTCGCCGGCTTTCAGAATGTGCGCCGCCATCTCGCGCAAGTGGCCGGGCATGTCGTTCGCATGGGTCAACTCGTTCGCAAAGCCGATGACGACGGTGAGGATGTTTTTGAAGTCGTGGGCCGCTTCCGTCACAATCCGCGTCATCGACTCCGCCCGTTCCAACGAAAACAGTACGTCGTCCGTCTGCCGCAACACCGTGCGGGCTTCCGACAGGTCCGCGGATTTCAGTTTCAAGGTCACGAAGTCCGCGATCGACGAAACGAAATCCCGCTCCTCGGTCGACCATTCGCGCAACGTCCCGGTGTGCTCGTGGCAGACGACGCCGATGACCTTCCCATCGCGGTAGATTGGTGCGTCCAGCAGGGACGAAATGCCGAGCGGCTGGAGGTACCGATCTGAGAGTTGATTCGTGCGGGGATCTTCCGTCGCGACCTCCGCCGGAATGGAACGCCGTCGTTCGAGTGCCGCGAAATATGCCGGAAAATCCTCGACCTGCAACGTCACACCGGTGGAATGCTCGCCCGAATCGCGTTCGTACAGGTTCGCACATCGCAACGCCGTCCGATGCGCGATGAAAAACCAGATTCCCACCCGATTGACGTTGAGTGTTTCGGAAGCGATTTCACAAATGCGGCGAAAGCAAATCTCCAGGGATTGGTCCGGACCAAGCCGCGCCAGTTCCAAGCGTGCAAGATCGAAAGGTCGATGGGCCTCGGAAACGATCGAATCGTGCATCTCCCACTCCAGTTGGAACGGGAATCAAAGAAAGGTTTCATGCAGGATAAACCAGTTCCGCTTGAAACGCCAATGAAATGCCCGCAAAGATGGATGGCGGAGGCCAAGTGGCCGGGTTGCCCGATTGGTACAACCCGACCAGCCTCAAAACG
This sequence comes from Gemmataceae bacterium, assembly GCA_019636445.1. Taxonomy (GTDB): domain Bacteria; phylum Planctomycetota; class Planctomycetia; order Gemmatales; family Gemmataceae; genus Limnoglobus. The sequence continues at coordinate 45,270 of JAHBXO010000038.1, forward strand.
GTCACGATATCAGGAGTCCGCAACGACCGGATTCTTCAGTGTGCCGATCCCTTCGATTTCCACTTCACAAACATCGCCGGCCTTGAGCAAGACAGGCGGTTTCCGCGCGATGCCCACGCCCGGCGGCGTACCGGTGAAGATCAGGTCGCCCGGCTCCAGCGTGATGACCTGCGTGATAAACGCCAGCATCGCAGGCACCTGGAAGATGAATTCCTTCGTGCTCGAATTCTGCATCGTTTGGCCGTTCAAACGCAACTGGATCCGGGCGTTGTGCGGATCGAATTTCTCGTCCGATGTCACAATCCACGGCCCGATCGGCGCGAAGGTGTCAAACGTTTTGCCAATGGTCCATTGCTTCTCTTCGCCGCGGAACTGCCAGTCCCGCGCCGATACGTCGTGCCCGCAGGTGTAGCCGCCGACATACTGGAACGCCGACGCGTCGTTCGGCACGTTCTTGGCTGTCTTGCCGATGACGATGACGAGTTCGGCCTCGTAATCGACCTTTTCCGCAACTTTAGGCAGCTTGATCGGCTGGCCGTGTGCGATGATCGTGTTTGGGAACTTCGCAAAGATCACCGGTTCGGTCGGGATCGCTTTGCCCCCTTCGATGGCGTGGTCGCGGTAGTTGAGACCAACGCAAACGATCTTGCTCGGCTTTGGCACGGGCGGCAGGATCGCGACCGCGTTGGCGGCGTATTTCACGGACTTGGTGCACGTCGCGAGATTGGCCACGGCCTGCCGCGTCGCCGCGGACGCCGCGAGGATATTCTTCACGCAGCTTGGCAGTCCGGGATCGGACGCGTGGATGTCGATGAAGTGATCGCCGACGGCGAGTGCCGCGCGGATTCCGTTTGGGGTTTGAATGGTGGCCAATCGCATGGGAGAATCGCTCCGGAGTGGGGTGGATGGGCTATTGAATGACTCCTCTTGCTGCCGGACCAGTTCTTGCCTATAAATCCGTTGTCGGTGGATATTCCTCTGTAGCTCAGCGGTAGAGCAGCCGGCTGTTAACCGGCGGGTCGTAGGTTCGAATCCTACCGGAGGAGTTTCAGAAAACCCTAGTAGTTGAAGCGATTTTCGCTTACTTCGGCCTTCGCCGAACGCAACTCCGAAACGCTGGAACCGTGCAACAGTTGCACGGTTCCCGGAGGTGCGACCGGTGAAGCGAAATTCGATCCCCACCTATCACAAGCACGGGCAACGAAATCAAGCCCGTGCAATCTGGACTGACGCGAGCGGAAAACGACGGTTCAAACTTCTACCGGGTCCGTTCGACTCCCTCGAATCCAAGAATGCTTTCGCTCGTCTCATCGCCGAAGTCGCGGCCAGTCCCACACTCGCACCGGCGACGCAGGTAACGGAATCCGACGCCATAACCGTTACGGAATTGCTCGCGTCCTACGCCGACTTCGCGACGACCTACTACCGGACGCCGGACGGCAAGCCGACGAACGAATTGAAAAACGTGCTGCTTGCGATCCGATCCGCTCGCCTGCTCTACGGCGACACGCCCGCGAAAGACTTCGGACCGTTGAAGTTGAAAGTGGTCCGCGAGCAACTCATCAAGGACGGCATCCGGCGGGTTCAAATCAACAAACGCATCGGCCGAATCGTCCGCGCCTTCCGTTGGGCAACCTCGGAGGAACTCGTTCCGCCGCACGTCTTCGATGCTCTCCGCTCCCTTCCCGGATTGCGGGCCGGGCGGACCAACGCCGTCGAAGGCGATCCCGTCCGCCCCGTGTCCGAATCCACGATCCACGAGACGCTTCCGCTCTTGCCGAAGCACGTCCGGCCGATGGTGGAATTGCTCGCCTGCACGGGGATGCGGCCGGGCGAAGTCTGCACCATGACCTTGAACCAAATCGAACGCGGCTCGGCCGTCTGGACCTACCGGCCGCAACGGCACAAAACCTCTCACGTCGGCAAGTCGCGAACGATACCGCTCGGACCACGCGGCAAAGAAATCCTCACCGCGTTCCTGGGCACGCAAATCCTCGATCCCAATGAACCGGTCTTTTCACCGAAGCGGGCGCACGCCGAACGCATGGCCGAACGGTCCGCGAAGCGAAAGACGCCGCGCTGGGAATCGCATCTGACACGCAACGCGAAGAAACGGAAGGCGAAGCCGAAGCGGGAACCCGGCACGCACTACACGCCGGAAGCCATATCCCACGCCGTTACGAAAGCGATCAAAGCGGAGAACGATCGGCGACGGGCGAAAGCGAAGGCGGAAGGCCGGACGATCACCGACGCGGACCTCATCGAAAACTGGAACCCGTACCGGTTGCGTCACACTTTCGCAACTCGCGTTCGCAAGTCGCACGGCCTCGAAGCGGCACAGGTGCTACTCGGACACAGCCGGGCCGACGTGACGCAAGTTTACGCCGAACGAAACGAAGCGCTCGCGGCGAAAGTCGCGGCCGAAGTCGGGTAGAATAGACACTGAGACGCCGGGGGTAGCTACCCGGCGAAGGCCGACGACGACGTTAGTAGTTCTCGCGTTCTACTGGCGTCGTCGCGGCCGTCTCACTTTTCAAACGCGAGGCGGTTATGAACATCGCACTTCACAATGATTTTTCCTACCAGCACAATCCATTCCAGAGAATTCGCCAATCAATCGCGGGACTCGTCGTTTCAATCGAACACGAAATCGGACTGCCGGGAAGTCGTGAAACTATCTCTAACGTTGGAGCGGGGAATTGTCGACGCGCGTTAATGGACTATCGGCACGGAATCTACGATGCGAAGTCATCATGCCGATACCTTTTCGCTGCTTACGGGGGGCCGTTAGAGGAACTCGAATCATTCCTGTCGAAAGTGGACCTCGAAGGAGTGTCATTCAACTTTGAAACGAATGAAGATCGCCGGAACTCCCTCGGCATCATCGGCAACATGATAAAAGAAATCCGTCCGACGTTCGATAAATTCGCAGTCTGGTGCGAAGGGTGGGACTTCGGCGAGGATAGGGGAACGATTTCGCGTCGGCCCGATTATGTCGTTGTCGTGCCAAAAGAACACCCGAATGCGGGCGACAACGTGACCATCTTCGGCGTCGGCCGTAGGGTTAGAAAACCGACGTGGAAGCTACTCCGCAAACTGGCCGACGCTCGCGAAACGGGCAAGCGGCTATCGCTTGCGGAATTGCAAGCCGTGGCAGGGCAGGACGCACACGGCTACATCACAGATTTCAACAAACTCGGCGACGGCTATCCTCTCATCGACATGCCGGGTCGGCGCAACAAGGGACGCGGCTACGCACTGAACTGAGATAGTGAACAAAGATACTGGGGTGGATAATTGGGAAAAACTCCCCAACTATCGCCCCCAACAAATCATTTTCGCGATTCATTGAAAGCCCTCACGATCTATTCGCGAGGGCTTTTGCAATGTCCGACTCGACTCCGCAAGTCTTACAGGAAATCCGCGACGGGCACGCGCTCGGCATGGCGCAGGCGGCGCGCATGATGCCGGGCGTCGGCGGCGGAAGCTGCGACCCGTCCACGCTGTTCCGGTGGGCCACCTCTGGCGTCAAAACGACGACCGGCGCGCGCATCAAGCTGGAAGCCGTTCGGGTCGGCCGGCGGCTCATCACAAGCGGGCCGGCGCTGGAGCGGTTCGTGATGGCGACTACCGCCGGCTACTCGACCGATCCGACTCCCGCCCCGCGGACGCCGGCGGCGCGTCGCAAGGCGGTGGAGCGGGCGGAGCGGAAGCTCATCGAAATGGGCGCGTAAACGACAACGCCCACCGGTGTGGTGCCAGTGGGCGAATCGTGTCGCGTCTTTGCTTGGCGGCGGGACGCAACGGAGGACGACATAGGTATGGTAGCGACATTCAGGACGAAAAACAAATCGTTGAGCAAGGCGGCGGTTGAGATTCTCGAAATCGAAAAGCCGATGACCTTGCGGCAACTCTTCTATCGATGCGTGTCGGCCGGACTCTTACAGAACAAGCAGACGGAGTACAAGCGGCTTGGGCAAGTGATGACGCGCGTGCGTGAGTCCGGCGAGGTCCCGTTTGAGTGGATGGTCGATAACATCCGCTCCACGATCAAGCCAAGCTCGTGGAGTGGCCTTGAGGATTTTGGCGAGACCGTTCGACGTGTGTACAGAAAGGACTTTTGGGCGCGCCAGCTACACCATGTCGAAGTGTTCGTGGAAAAGGATGCCATCGCCGGGACCATTCAACCGATCACTTATGACGTATTCGACGTGGCCTTGCAAGTCTGCCGTGGATACGGATCGTTGTCGTTCGTTGGCGGAATCGCATCAAATTGGAGACGGATTGAGAAGCCAATCCACGCCTACTATCTCGGCGACTATGACCCGTCCGGCTTCGATATCGAGCGCGATTTGAAAGAGAAACTCCGACGCTATAGCGGCCGCACGTTCCATTGGACACGGCTGGCCGTTCGCGAATCAGACTTCGACGACTTCGACCTGATCGAATTGCCGGTCAAGGATTCGGATAAGCGCGCCCGCGCCTTTCGCGAAACTCACGGCGACCGATGCGCCGAAGTGGATGCCATCGCGCCGACGGAACTCCGACGACGTGTTGAGGCGGCTATCGAGTCCCATGTTGACCTCGACGAGTGGGCACGGATTCACGAGGTCGAGCGCCTCGAAAAGCGGGAAGTGAGTGAATGGTTCGCGAGAAAGTGAACCTAGATTCACTTTCTCACCCGTCCACGCGGCCGAGCGGGTAATGCTCCGAATGCATCGGCTGCCGAGTTCCAGAATGTACCGACTCGATTGTGCCGGGAGAACCCCGCGCCAAAACGGTACAGCCTCGATGCATGGTAGTCGGGTGAGTGTGCCAGTGCCGGCGATGCCGGAGCGTAAGCGCACCAAACACCTGTACCGATGACCTCGGAGGGCGCGACCGCCGCGCCCCAATGGCTTGGAAAGCCTATAGGCTCGTGATGGGGCAACCCTATCGGGCTTGGCCATGCGTCAACGCAGTACATCCGGTGCGGGGCCGGGGGCTGACGGGAACCACACACAACGCCGAACGCACGAGATACAAGTCGTAGCTCGTGACCTGTTGCGAAAGGACAACGGGAACGCGCTGAGGATACCGCAGAAGTGCGGTTGGGAATCGCCAACGATGGCGAGGGCCACCTGAGCATTCGCTCAGGATTGCGAGCGCAAAACAAATGCAGCGGGGAAGGCATGGGACCATTGCGCTCACAGCGACCTCGATGAACATGCAGATGGCGAAGATCGACTACCGGACCGACGCGCCGACCGGGGGCACGGATGGCGACGCTCAAACGTAAATCCAAAGGTTCTCCGCGCCGACCTCACGAGCGAGGGCCATCGGGAACGGTCAAACTATTAGACTGAGTTTGTTTTACTTGGTGATACCGCAACAAATACGACGTAATACCGGTGCCGTGCCGGGCTTAGGACGATGCGACGAACGACTCACGCATTCACGCTCTGCCGTCGGGCGCGATTGCGAACAATGTACGACGGCGCGGGGGGAAGACGAATGACGACGACACT